>JAUIDB010000070.1 GCA_030429235.1 Thermoanaerobaculia bacterium
CCCTGCTTCTCGCGCCGCGCGTAGCCCTTGGTGACGAGTCGGTCGAGCAAGCTCTGGACCGTGGCGTACTCCGAGTGGGTCCCTCCTGGGTACAGGAGGTCGGTCAGTTCGCGAATCGAGGAGGGGCCGCGTTTCCAAAGGCGCACCATCAGCTCCTGCTCAGTACGACTCATCCGGACCGGGGGCATCACTGTCATCTGGGACTCCTACTCAGGCTGTTTGCCTGAGCATTATCAGGCAAACAGCCTGAGCCGTCAATACTCGACCTGAGATCGACCTCGGAGGAGCAAGGCACAGCCCCGCGCAGCGGGCGGTCGCTCCCGCTGTGACCAAGCACCGTGGTTCCACGGCGGACCGCTAGCTCAACAGACGGCGCGCGATCACCAGCCGCTGCATCTCACTGGTACCTTCGTAGATCGTGGTCACCCGAACGTCTCGGTAGAGGCGAGCGATCTCGTAGTCCTCGTGAAAGCCGTTGCCGCCGTGCAATTGCAGCGAGCGTTGGCAGGCGCGGTTGGCCGCTTCGCTGGCGAACAACTTGGCTTCCGACGCCAACCGGCCCGCATCGCCGCTGGCACTCCCCGCCTCGGCGACGGCGGCGGCACAGCGCGTCAGGGTCCGGGCCGCCTCCAGCTCGACCGCGATGTCGGCCAGCGTGAACTGAATCGCCTGGAAGTCGGCGATCGGGCGACCAAACTGCTCGCGTTCTCGGGCGTAGTCGCGCGCCAACTCGAGGGCTCGCTGATGGATCCCTACCGCCTGCGCGGCAATGCCGAGACGGGAGTGATCGAGCGTGGCCATAGCAATCTTGAAACCCTGCCCTTCCTCTCCCAGCAGATTGGCGGCGGGGACGCGACAGTTCTCGAAGAACAGGGGAGCGGTGAGCGACGAGCGCAGGCCCAGCTTGTGCTCCGCCAGACCCACCGAAAAGCCGGGGACGTCACTGGGAACCACGAAGGCCGTCAGGCCCCGATTGCCGGCGTCCGGATCGGTTCGCGCTACCACGACGAAGTACTTGGCCTCTCCGGCGTTGGTGATCCAGGCCTTCTCCCCGTTCAGGATCCAGTGGTCGCCCTCGCGCACGGCGGTGGTCCGTAGTCCGCCGGCATCGGATCCGGCGCCCGGCTCGGTCAGACCGAACCCGCCGAGCTCCTCGCCGCTCGCCAGTTCCGGGAGGACTCGGGCCTTGAGGTCGTCACTCCCGAACTCGAGAATCGGCCAGCAGCACACCGAGTTGGTGACGCTCATCGTCACCCCGACCGAGGCGTCAGCGCGGGAGACCTCCTCGACGGCCATGACGTAGGAGACCATGTCGAAACCGGCCCCGCCGTACTCCTCCGGCACGAACATGCCGAGGAGGCCCATCTCCCCCATCTCGCGAAGCAAGCGGAGAGGAAACCTCTTCGCCGCATCGCGCTCGGCAGCGCCAGGTAGGATCTGTTCGGTCGAGAAGCGCCGCACCTCCGAGATCAGGAGCTGCTGCTCCTCGGACGGAGCGAAGGACGGTCCGGTCGACATCCGAGGTCAGCCCTGCAGCACGGACCGAGCGATCACCATCTTCTGGACCTCGCTGGTGCCCTCGTAGATCTCGGTGATCCGGGCGTCACGGAAGTACCGTTCGACGTTGTACTCCTTGGTGTAGCCGTAGCCACCGTGGATCTGCAAAGCGAGATTGGTCACCCGCTGAGCCATCTGGGACGAGTACAACTTGGCCTGGGCGGCCTCGAGCGAGTAGCGCTTTCCCTGGTCCTTGGTCCAGGCCGCCTTCCAGGTCAGATACCGGGCCGCATCGATCTCGGTCGACATATCGGCGAGATAGAACTGGATCGCCTGGAACCGAGAGATGGGACGACCGAACTGCTCCCGCTCCTGAGCGTAGGAGCGGGCCTCCTCGAAGGCTCCACGCGCGATCCCGACCGCCTGCGCCGAGATGCCGATGCGACCGCCGTCGAGGGTCGCCATCGCCACCTTGAATCCCTCGCCCTCTTCCCCGAGGCGACGCGAGGCGGGAACCCGCAGGTCGGTGAACGACAGTTCCGTGGTCCCCGACGCGTTGACTCCTAGCTTGTACTCGTGACCACCCCGCTCGAAGCCGGGGCTGTTCATGTCGACGACGAAGGCCACCATGCCCCGGTGCTTGGCTTCGATGTCGGTCGTCGCGAAGACGATGGCCACGTCCGCGTGGGTCCCGTTGGTAATGAAGACCTTGTTGCCGTTGAGGATGTAGTCGTCGCCGTCGCGCACCGCCGTGGTCCTGATCGCCCCGGCGTCACTTCCGGCACCGGGTTCGGTGAGGGCAAAGCAGCCGAGTTGCTCGCCGGAAGCCAGCGGCGTCAGGAGTTCCTTCTTCTGCGCTTCGGTGCCGAATTTGAGAATCGGATCGCAGACCAGAGAGTTGTTGACCGACAGAATGACGCCGCTACTGGCACAGGCGGCGCTGATCTCTTCGATCGCCAGGCAGTAGGCGATGGTGTCCATCCCGGAACCACCGTACTCCTCCGGTACCGCCACCCCCGCCAGCCCGAGCTCGGCCGCCTCCTTGAAGAACTCCATCGGAAACTCGCCCGATTCGTCGATCTCGCGGGCTTTGGGCTGCACCACTTCCTGGGCAAAGCGGCGCACCATCTCCTGCAGCATCTTCTGTTCTTCGAGCAGTTCGATCTTCATGGTCGGGGTCTCCGTATCTGCGGCACGGTCCTCGGACCGAGCGTCTCGGCGTGATCAAGCGGGCCCTTCGCGACCCGGCGTTCTGTGAGCCCTAACAGCGCCCGCGCAGGAGCTGGGCAGACGGTGGCTCGAGGCCTGAGATGGTAGCAACGTCGCCTAGGTGAAGCAAGGTTTCCCGGCCCTTCCTGTGAGCCGAGAAGGCTCGGATTCTCAGGGGACCCTGGGGGCCATCTGGATCACTCGTTCTGCCCCCCGGATACAGAAAGGGCGCCGTCACAACGGCGCCCTTTCACTTGCTCGTCGAGTCGAACCGGTTACTCGGCCAGGATGCCGTCGATCACGGGGACGAAGCTCGCCAGCGGCTGCGCACCGTTGAGGAAGGTACCGTTGACGAAGAAGGCCGGAGTCCCGGTCGCTCCCAGCTGCTGCGCCAGACTCATCTGCTCGTCGACCTGAGCCTTGGCGGCCTGGTAGGCCTCGCTAGCGGTATCGCTCGAGCACGACTTCCAGCTCTCCAGGTCGATTCCGGAGTCGGCCAGCCACTCGCCCGCCTTTTCGACCAGGTTGCCCACGTTCACGGCGCGCTGATTGGCGAAGAAACCGTCGTGGAGGGTCCAGAAGGCGTCGTGGCTCTGCTCCGCGGCGCAGACCGATGCGACCGATGCGCCCATCGCCCAGGGATGGATGCTGGTCAGTGGGAGATGCAGGTAGACCACCTTTACATCTTCGGGGTACTTGGCCAGGATCTCACCGACCGTTCCTGCCGCCCGCGAGCAGTACGGACACTGGAAGTCCGAGTACTCGACGATCGTGACCTTGGCATCGGCGTCGCCCTTGAAGGGCTGACCGACGGTCAAAGCGTCCAGCTTGGCCATGCGATCGGCGTTGGCCTTGTTCTCGGCTGCCTTGCGCTCTGCCATGGCGGCCTGAATCTCTTCGGAGCTGCGAGAGAGATCGAAGGGACCATCGCCGAGGAAATAGAACTTGGTGTCGTCGTTCGAGATGAAGAAGGGCTGACGCTGCTGGCCCTGGATCACCAGGACCCCCTGGTCGAGGCCCTCGAAGCCGGAGGGCTCGAGACTCTCGAAGGCGACGCTCATGTTGGAGAGCTGAGGAAATTCGAAGCGCAGGTTGTCGAGGATGCGCGCTCGACGGACGGTGTCGACCTCGGGTGCTTCCATGGCCTCTTGCGCGAAGTTGGCCGACGGAAGGGTCAGGATGAGGCCGAGGATCAACAGACTGATAGCGAGCACACTCTTCTTCATGGAGTCTCCTAGTACGGGTGCGAATCTCGAAGTGGGAGCCGGTACGCTGTGGACACAGCACGGCGCCGCGTATGTTACACCACTTGCCACTCGGCCGGGTCGAGCGAACCCAGTCCCCGTCAATGACGACTGGCCAGACCCACTCCGAACAGCACCAACAGGCCGCCGCCCACCAGCCGCGCCGTCAGGGGTTCGTCGAAAGCCAACGTCCCGACCGCCACCGCCACCACCGGAATGACATAGGCAATCAGAGCCAGACGCGTCGCGGACATCGACTGTAGGAGCCAGAAGTAGAGCGAGAAGGTCAAGGCCGACCCCAACAGGGCCAAGTACAGAATCGATCCGACGGAGGTCGCGTTGAAGACCACCTC
This sequence comes from Thermoanaerobaculia bacterium, assembly GCA_030429235.1. Lineage (GTDB taxonomy): Bacteria > Acidobacteriota > Thermoanaerobaculia > Multivoradales > JAIOJS01 > JAIOJS01. The sequence continues at coordinate 4,304 of JAUIDB010000070.1, forward strand.
CTGGTCGCGCTCCACCACCGCAGCCAGACCCCCTACCAGAACGGCGGTGAGGGTCATGCCTCCGACATTGAGGGACAGCGGATGCACCGCACTTCCCCAGCGCTTGACGGCGACGTTACCGATGGCGGAAGCGAACGGAGCGAGCAGCATCACCAGCGACCCGATCAGCACCTCGGGCCCGCCCAGCGCGGTCAGATCCTCGGAGAAGATCACCGCGACCCCGGCAAACCCGACCACCACTCCGAGCATCGAAGCCCGGCGCAGCCGCTCGTCCGGCAGGACCCAGTGGGCCAAGACCACGACGAAGAGAGGGAAGGTCGCAAACAGCACCGAGGTCAAGCCGGAAGGAACGTACTGTTCGGCCCAATAGGTGATGGTGTACGAAGCGCAGAAGGTCAACACTCCGTGCACCACCCACAGCCGCCGCTCAGGTGGACTACCGGTCAGGGGAATCCCGAGCAGCAGACCGGCGGCCGCGAGCACTGCGGCGGCCACGGCAAACCGAATGGCGACACCGGTAAAGGGGGGAACGAACTCCAGGCCGACCCGGATCGCCGCCCAGGTGGTGCCCCAGATGACCACCATCAGGGCCAACGAAAGCCACTGTACGAAAGGCGAGGGTCTCCGAGGCAACCAGCTCGAGGCCTCTCCTGCCTTCCGATCGATCTGGCGAGCCGGAGGACGACCCGCCGCCGTCCGCTCCGCGTCGTTCATGACCTCAGGGGTAGATCTTGTTCAGCATGCGCGGGTAGGGAATCGTCTCGCGGACGTGGTCCATGCGGCACATCCAGGCCACGAACCGTTCGAGCCCCATGCCGAATCCGCTGTGGGGATAGGTCCCGTACCGTCGCACGTCGAGGTACCACTGGAAGGCTTCGCGCGGCAGCTCATGCTCGTCGATCCGCCGCAGCAGCAGGTCGTGGTCGTGGATTCTCTGCGAACCGCCGACGATCTCGCCGTAGCCCTCGGGCGCGATGATGTCCAGGCCGAGGGCCAACGTGTCGTCGTCGGCATCCGGCTGCATGTAGAAGGCCTTCATGGCCGCCGGAAAGTGCGTGATCATCACCGGCCGGCCGTAGTGCTCGCCGACCAGCGTCTCGTGCTCGGCCCCGAAATCATCGCCCCACTCGATCGACTGCCCCATACCCTGCAGAAGTTCGATCGCTTCGGTATAGGTGGTGCGAGCGAAGGGTTCGGCCACGTATCCTTCGAGGAGTGAGCGATCGCGCTCCAGGATCTCGAGGTCGGTCGCACAGCGATCGAGCACCCGTTGGATCAGGTACTGCACGAACTCCTGAGCCAGATCGCACAGGCCCGGGAACTCGAGGAACGCGACCTCGGGTTCGACCATCCAGAACTCCATGAGATGACGCCGCGTCTTCGACTTCTCGGCTCGGAACGTCGGCCCGAAGCAGTAGACCTTGCCGAGGGCGGCGGCGGCTGGTTCCAGGTACAGCTGGCCCGACTGGCTGAGAAACGCGGGGTCGCCGAAGTAGTCGGTTTCGAAGAGGGTCGAGGTGCCTTCGCAAGCCGCCGGAGTGAGGATCGGCGAGTCGATCAGGGTGTAGTCGCGCTCGTAGTAGAAATCCCGGATCGCCTGGCAGACCTCACTCCGCACCCGCAGCGCGGCCCGCTGGCGGCGGGACCGCAGCCAGAGATGGCGGTGCTCCATCAAGAAGGCGACGCCGTGCTCCTTGGGGGTGATCGGATAGTCCTCGGTGGCGTACAACACCTCGAAGTCGGTGGCGTGGATCTCGACCCCGCCCGGCGCGCGGTCGTCGAGGTTGACGCGGCCGGAAACCCGGATCGTCGACTCCTGGGTCGCGCCTTTGACCGCTTCCCAGGCCTGTTCCGAGACTTCCTTCCGACTCACCACGACCTGCACCACGCCGCTTCCGTCACGCAGCTGGACGAACGCAATCTTGCCGCTCGATCGGCCCCCTTCGAGCCAGCCCCGCAGCTGGACGGTCTCGCCACCATGGCCGGCGAGTTGACGAATCGTGGGCTGGTTGGGCTCGGTAGTCATCGGTCCTCTCCTCGTTAGGCCGCGGTGGTCCGCGATCGAGCCGCAAAGTCTACAGCAACTCGCGACCACCGGGGAGCGACCTCCCAGCGCCGACTCATCGGACACCGCCGGCGCGTCAGAGCCGATCCAGGGCCCTCTCCGCCGCTGCCTGTTGCGCTCGCTTCTTCGTCGAGCCGCGGCCCAGGCCGAGCCGTTCCTCCTCCACCCAACACTCGAAGACGAAGGTCCGATCGTGGGGCGGTCCCTCTTCGGCCACCAGACGATACTCAGGCAGCTCCCGCCCGGCCCCCTGCAGGCGTTCTTGAAGCCGCGTCTTGGGGTCCTTCGACAACAGGTCGTCCTCGGCAGCTCGCGCCGCCTCCCGTTCGAGATGAGGCCGGAAGAAGGTCCGTGCCACTTCGAGACCGCCATCGAGATAAAGAGCGCCCAGCACCGCCTCGACGACATCGGCCAAGAGCCCGTCTCGGTTGCGGCCTCCGGCTCGCTCCTCACCGACACCGAAACGCACCACCGGGCCGAGTTCTAGGTGCCGCCCGATCGAACTCAGTACCGGGGCGCTTACCAGGTAGCTCAGTCGGGAAGCCAGGTCCCCCTCGCTCCCTTCGGGGTACCGATCGAACAGCCACTGGGCCGTGATCAACCCCAGGACCGAGTCGCCGAGGAACTCGAGACGTTCGTAGTGTCCTCGCCTCCCCGCTTCGTTGGCCCAGGAACCGTGCGTCAACGCTCGGTCGAGCCAGCTCCGCTCGTCGAACCGGTAGCCGAGACGCGTCTCGACACCGTCCAGTTCCTCGGCCCGCGGCGGAGAGCCGTCGCCCCGACCGGAATCGAGGTCAGCGCCGGCCAAACCGTCGTTCGAGTTCGGCATCGCTCATCTCCAACAGAGTGGGACGGCCATGGGGACAGGAGTAGGGATCGTCACAGGCGAACAGGCTTGCCACCAGCTGCTCCATCTGAGCCATCGGAAGGGCGTGATGGATCTTGATGGCTGCCTTGCAGGCTCGATCGGCGGCCACCGACTCGAGAATCTGTCGTTTGAGGGCCGCCGGATCGGTGGACTGCTCTTCCGAGGCGGCGAGTTCGAGCACCAGCGAGAGCGCCTGCTGGTCGCTCAGGACGGCCGGTACCCCGACTAACGCGAGGTCCCCACCCGAAAGCCGCTCGAGCTGTAACCCCATCGGTTGCAGCGACTCGACCAGGGAGTCGAGTTGCAGGCGCTCGCTGGGCGAGAGTTCCAACAGCTGCGGCACCAGTAAGCGCTGGACTTTGGGCTCCTCTGCCTCCATCGCCCGGGCCAGCTTCTCGTACAGCACGCGCTCATGGGCCGCGTGCTGGTCCATCAACAGGAGTCCCTGGGGCGTTTCGAGCAGCAAGATCGCGCCCTTGTACTGCCCCAGGATCCTCACGGCTCGATCGCGGCTGCCGCGAGAGAGCGGTACCTCGCTGGGTGAGGCTCGATCGTAGGCAGCCTCGGCGATCTTCTGCCGACCGTCGCGGCGCCAGTCCCAGACCCCTGACTGGGCGTCGGCGCCCGCGTCCCGAGTATCGAACGCTGCAGCCGTTTCGTGGATCGATGGCTCCGACACCGCCCCCAGTCCGCTCCAGGCCAGCGGACGCTCGGCCGCCCCCCAGGCCTCTCGGAGCGGCGCCGCTTCCTCGCCCCGAGCGGACACCAGACCCTCCCGCAGCACCCGGGAAACGCGGTGCACGAACGACGCATCGCGAAATCGCACCTCCGATTTCTGGGGGTGGACGTTGACGTCGAGATCTTCGGGAGGCACTCCGAGAAACAGGAACAGCGAGGGATATTCGTCGTGCTTCCACTCGTCACGAACGGCTCGGTAGTAGGTGGCGAGCACCTGTCGATCCCGAATCAACCGACCGTTCACGAAGATGAAGAGGCGTCGCCCCTTGGCCGTCTCGCGTTTGCCGACGAATCCCCGAATCGATTCGCCCGCCGCTCCGCCGGCCGGGAGTTCCACCAGCGCGTCGGCCAGTTGGTCCCCGAAGAGTTGGCGAATCCGTTCGCGGAGACCCTCTCCGTCGGCAGACGTCGCCGTCGCGTCGATGATCGACCGTCCCTCGTGACTCAAGCGGAAGGTGATGTCAGGACAGGCCAGGCAGTACCCCTGAACCACCTCGACGCAGCGACGAAGCTCTGTCCTCGGTTGCTTCAGGAACTTGCGACGGGCTGGGACGTTGAAGAAGAGCGAGGCGATCTCCAGCGTGGTGCCGCGGGCCCTCGACGCCGGTTCGACCGAACGCACTCGCGAGCCCTCGATTCGCACGCGCCACCCCTCGCCCGGAGCCTCGGCGGTCAGGAGTTCGACCCGAGCCACCGCGGCGATCGACGCCAGTGCCTCGCCCCGAAAACCGAGCGTCGCCACTCGCTGGAGATCTTCGAAGTCGCGGATCTTGCTGGTGGCGTGCTGATCGAACGCCAGCAACGCGTCTTCCTTCCCCATACCACTACCGTCGTCGCTGATCCGGATCCGCCGCTTGCCCCCGACCTCGAGCTCGACCGCGATCTCTCGCGCCCCGGCGTCGAGGCTGTTCTCCACCAGTTCCTTGACCACCGAGGCGGGGCGCTCCACCACTTCACCGGCGGCGATCTGGCTCACCAGGTGGTCGGGAAGTAGCTGGATGCGGGCCATGGGCGAAACGTAACATAGCGCTCGCATGCAGACCACAGACCTGAGAACGCACGTCGACGACCTCGAAACCGAGTTGCGGGCCATGGGAACGCGAGAGCGAGCCGAGTTCGAGCGGGGCTATCTCAAGAGCAGCCTGGACTTTCTCGGCGCCAAAGTACCGGCGACGCGACGAGCCGCCCGGGGCCTCGTGCGCCGGCTCGACCTCGACGAACGGGACCAGCTGCTAGGGCTCGCCGACGAGCTGTGGGGACGGCGGATTCACGAGCTCCGCGTGGCGGCTACCGAAGTCCTTCGAAGCCGGGTCGAACGGCTGGGCCCACCGGACCTCGCTCGGATCGAGGAGTACATCCGGGAGTCGAGGACCTGGGCCCTGGTCGACAATCTCGCGGTGCACGTAGTCGGTCCCCTGACTCGAGACCCGGCGATCGCTGATCGCTACCTCGACGCCTGGTCGCACGATTCCGACTTCTGGCTTCGTCGCTCCGCACTGCTGGCTCCCCTGCTCGATCTCCGCCGCGGCGCCGGCGACCTCGATCGCTTTGCGCGCTACGCCGACCGCATGTTGGAGGAGAAGGAGTTCTTCATTCGCAAGGCGATCGGCTGGGTCCTGAGGGAGATCTCGAAACAGCGGCCCGATTGGGTAGCGGAGTGGCTGGGGGAGCGGATCGACCGGGTTTCCGGCCTGACCCTCCGGGAAGGCGCCAAGCGCCTCCCTTCCGGGCAGCGCCAGGGGCTCCGCGCTGACTTCGCGCAGCGCTAGGGACTGCCGACCCTCAGGAGGTACCCGGTGCTTCCGGACGCGAACGCAGCGCCCTGGCCAACGTGAGGAATCCCCAGAGCCCAGCCACCAGTGACGCCACCAGGATGCCGATCTTGGCTTCCCCGATGTGCACGGGATCCGAGAAGGCCAGTTCACCGATGAACAGGGACATGGTGAACCCGACTCCCGCCAGGCACGCTGCTCCGTAGATCTGGCTCCAGGACACCCCCTCGGGGAGGTCGGCCAGACCCGCCTTCACGGCCAGCCAGCTGGCCAAGGTCACGCCGACCTGCTTGCCGATCAGCAGGCCGAGCACGACGCCGAGGGTGATCTCGTGAGGCGGCCAGGTCAGGCTCTCACCGTCGAGCTTGACTCCGGCATTGAAGAAGGCAAAGAGGGGAAGAATCACGAAGGCCTGCGTGCGGTGTAGGTAGCGTTCGAATACCAGGCCGGCTGGCATCATCCGAATCGCGGCATCCCCCAGATCGACCAGGTTGTCGAACTGGTCCTTCTCCAGGATCAAACTGTCGGCGGTGAGCTCGGACTTCTCCAGCGCCGCCAGCCGTTCCTTGGCGATCTGCACCAGTTCGCGGGGTTCGCTCTTCACCTTCACCGGTACCAGCATGGCCACCAGAATCCCGGCCACCGTGGCGTGAACCCCCGAGAAGAAGACGGCAAACCAGATCCCGAGAGCCAGGACCAGGTAGTAGCCGATCCGGCGAACCTTCAACCGCACGGT
>JAUIDB010000019.1 GCA_030429235.1 Thermoanaerobaculia bacterium
GTCGATAAGACCAGACGCTGGGGACTTTCTAGCAGTGGAGCAGATGAGATCTGAGTCTACCCGAGGAGCCGGTCGCCAAGCGACAAGTCTGTGACACTGGGGTCGAACTGGAGGTCAGTATCACTTCTGGTCGGTAGGCCTTCCTCCGCCGAATTGTCGGGCCCTCATCGTGTGGAGCGCCAGCTGCCCAGCTGGCAAAGTGGGCGGCGCAAGCTTTGCCGAAAGCCCCGAGTGGATACTGTCCTTGTTGCTCTTTCGATCTCGAGTCCCGGCCGGATCCAGCGTGGCTGAACGGAGTTCTGGTGAGGTTGTAGACTCTCCGCCCGCTCCGGACCCTACGGATCCGGCAGGTCCTCGGGGCCGGTGCCGGGCTGGTTGCCCACCGTGAGGGAGGCCGCCGCCTGTGCTCCGCGACGCTCTGTGGTCTCCCTCCCCGTGGAGCTGACTTGCCGCCGCTTGCGGAGGGCCCCCAGGGACCTGCCGGCTCTTCCGCTTCTCCCGTGCTCGGTCTTTGGTTGCGACCCGTGACGCTTCTATGGCGCTCGATGTCTCGATCGGTCGAATTGCTCCCGACTCTAGTCTCGGACCTGGTAGGGAATCGATCGGGCCCCGGAGGAGTCCTATAGTGGGACAAGTGACGATCGCAGACCAAGGAGGACGCGGGATCGGCAGCATCACTCAGTTCAGGTTGGGAGCCGCCGGGCTGGTTCTCGTTCAGCTCCTGGCTTCGTTCTCCGGAATGGCGCCGGCGGCTGGGGAGAGAGGCGGCGAGGAGCGGCAGGAAGGGGACTTCTGGCCGGGTTTCTGGCTCTTCGGCGACGACGGACGCCCCGCGCTTCACCTGTCGGGTGGCACCGAGGCCGAGGTGGTCGAGGCGATGATCGATCTCCTGGAGGTCGACGAACCCGGCCTTCGCCGTAGCGCTGCACGGATTCTCGGCAACCTTGGTGAGAACGCACACTCGGCCGTACCGGCCCTGCTCTTTGCCCGTTCGGACGAGGATGCGAAGGTGCGAGCGAGTGTGGAACAGGCGCTCGACAGCATCTGGTCGGCGTGGCGCTCCGAGAACCCGGATCAACTGGAAGCCTGGCGACACTCGGGGACGGATGGACTGGTCACCGTCCACGGTACCGTGGTTGGTTTCGGCGATCGAACCACGGCAGAAACGAAGATCGTGCCGATCGACATCGAAGCCGCCTACTCCGTCGCGATCGAGGTCGATCGCTGGTTCGGAAGGCCCCGCGGGCGTGCTCTGGGGTCGCCTCGTGGGGGCGTACTCTCTCTCGGGATTCACAGTCCGGCTCGTTTTGCGGTGCGTTACTTCGGTTCGGTGGCGGTCGACCACCGGGAGATCGAGGGCCGGCCGGTGGTGGTGGAGCTACGGCCCAGGCCGGAGGGCCCTTGGGAACTGATCGATCTTCACGTGCTGAGCTTCTTCGAGATTCCTCCCACCGAATAGGTGCGGCGGACTCGCGAGACCCGCCCGACCCGTCAGGAGTGGCGGGCCAACAGGATCGAGGCTATGGCGCTTCGCGGGCGAGATCGGCTTCGGCCGCGGCGAAGCCGAAAGCCGGCCAGCCCGGTCCGTCGACGATCTGCTGCAGCCGGCGTCTGGCTTCCTCCGGCTGTCCGGTGTAAGCGAACCAGTTGGCGATCCCGTACTCCGTGGCGGCGCCCGTGGGACTGCCGGCGGCGCCATCGGAACGCAGCTGTTCTTCGGTCAGAAGACCCTGGTAGTACAGGCAGAGACGGTGGTAGGCGTGGTTCTCGATGATCTCCAGCTCTTCGGTGATCGCCTCGAGCGTGCGTTGCGCTGCCTCGTGACGCCCCCGCCGCCGTAGCGCCATGTACAGCCAGTGGCTGGTGGAGACCAACTGATCGTCGTTGCGGGCGGCGGCCAGATCGTGGCGGTAGACCTCGATCGCTTCCTCGAACCGTCCTGTCAGGTAGTAGGCGAGGCCCAGGTGGTAGCGGATGTTGCCGTGCAGGCTCGAGATCGGAATGTTCTGGGGGTTGGGAAGTCCGTCCTGTTCGATCTGGTCCTCGGTGCCTCGAATCAGAACCAGGGCTCGTTCGAAGTCTGCGATGGCCGCGTCGTACTTCCGGAGCGTGATGAGCCGGTGTCCACGGTGCCTCAGCAGGCGCGGCTCGTCGGGAAAGAGCTCCAGGCCGTCGGAGTAGATGGCGATCGCTCCCCGGTAGTCGCCGGTATAGGCGGTGCGGCGGCCGTACCAGATGACCTTCTCCAAGTCGCGGGGATCGCTCATCCACGCTTCGCGGGCGACGTCGAGGTTCTCCAGGCTCGAGGGGGAGGGTTCCGGACTGACCAGCGGAACCCCGAGCAGCGAGATGGCCTGCGGTGCTCCTCCGTGGATCGAGTCGTCGTCGCTGGCCAGCGGGGCGGAGAGCCCAGCCAAAGTCGAGGGCAGGACGAGTAGGACGCAGAGCGTCCGCCAGGAGGGTCGAATCCGGCACACCATCGGTGGCTCATCCTACTGCACAACCGCACTCAAGGCCGGCTTCCCACCCCGCCGTGAGAGTTCAGGTAGGATGAGTTCATGCTCTTCGTCAGAGCGGCGGCCGTGTCCACCCTGCTGGCGACCTTCGTCGTCGTATCTGGGGTTGCGGGTCAGACCCTGAACGTGAGCTCGGGATCCTGGCCGCCCTACTTCGTCGATGAACGAGGATTCACCCGCGATCTTCTGGTCGACTGCCTGGGCCGTCAAGGGTACGAGATCAACTTCGCTCCGATCGGCATCGAAGAGGCATACGCTGGTCTGCGGAGTGGCCTGCTGGACGGGCACGTCTTCTCCTACCGTGAGGATCGGGAGGTGTTCCTGGACTACGGCGAAGAACCGTTGTTCCACGACGCCTACCATCCGATCGTGGTGGCCGGATCGGCGATCGAGATCCGATCGATCGAGGAGTTCGAGCCCTGGCGCCTCGGCCATCTGAAGGGCCTGCGCTACAGCGAGGAGTATCTGGCCTACGTGCAGGAGAGACGGGCGGCGGGCCGACTCGTCGAGGTGGAGGAGAACCAAGAGCTCTTCGACCTGCTGTTCCGTGGCGAGATCGATGTCTTCGTCAACCTGACGTCGACGACCACCTGGTTGTCGAGGCAACTGGGGTTTCGTGAGCGAATCGTCATCCTCCCCTTCGCCGTCAAGAGTAGCGACTACTTCTTTGCGGTCAGCAAGCGGACACGCCGGATCAGCGATCCGGCGACCTTCTTGACGCGCCTCGATCGTTGCCTGATCGACAAGCGGGAAGACGGCAGCTACCAGGACCTGGTGGAGGAGTATGGGCTCGACTAGGTCGACTCAGTTCCCGCCCGCGGACCCTTCCGTTGGTCTGGGCACCGGGATGGCTCGAGAGTAAAGGAAGGCGCCCAACAAGAGAGCGGCGCTGGTCCACAGCGGAGTGCGCGCGTAGTTGTCGACCAGGCCGCCAAGATCGAAGGAGAGCAGCCAGCCAGCGAGGAGCGGGCCGCAGATCCGACCGAGACTACCGGCCGATTGCATCAGCCCCATAGCGCGCCCCTGCCAGGTGGCGTCGGCCGACCGCGACGCCAGCGCGTTCAGCGTCGGAGTCATCAGACTGTTGCCGATGGCCACGACGGCGCTGGCCACCAAGAGATGGAGGAGGGAGCGCGAGAGTGGAAGCAGGAACAGACCTGCCGCGAGGGCTACGGCTCCCCCACTGGCAAGAAGACGCTCGCCAAAGCGCGCGACCAGCCGTCCCATCAGCCCTCCCTGGATCGCGGCGCCGATGAGACCCACGAAGGCGAAGAGGTATCCGGTGTGCACCGCGTCGAAACCGAACCGGTGGCTGGCGAAGAGGGCGTAGAGGGTGGTCATCATGGCAAAGCCGACCGTACTGATGAAGTAGGTGCCCACGATCGCGCGGAAGGCTCGCCCCTGGACGCGGCGCCACAGATCGGTCAAGTGAGGACGACGGCGGTCTTGCGAGCGATGCTCGGGCTCCAGACTCTCGGGCAGGCGGAAGTACACGAGCAGGGCATTGACCGCGGCCAGAGCGGCGGCGAAGTAGAACGGAGCACTCAGCGAGATGAGGCTCATGGTGCCCCCGATTGCGGGACCAAGCACGAACCCCAGCCCGAAGGCGGCTCCCAGAAACCCCATAGCGCGAGCTCGCCCCTCCGGAGGGGTCACATCAGCGATATAGGCCTGGGCCGTCGAGATGTTGCCGCCGCTCGCGCCGTCGATCAGTCGGGCCAGAAACAGCAGCGCGAGGCTGTTCGCGGCCCCCATGAGCCAGAACCCGGCCGAGGTTCCCAGGATGCTGACGAAGAGCACGGGGCGACGGCCGAAGCGATCCGACAGGCGGCCGAGGATCGGCGAGAAGACGAAGGTCATGGCCGAGTAGGTGGCCATCAGTGCTCCGATGGCGAACGTCGAAGCGCCGAACCGTTCCGCATACAACGGCAGTACCGGAATGACGATGCCAAAGCCGATCAGGTCGATGAAGACCGTGAAGAGAATGAGTCCGAGGGAGGAACCGTGGGGCGGCGCCGACGGGGTGGCGGTGGTCTCGGGTCTGCCGGGCTCGGCTGCTCTGGTCACGGGGCGGGAGCATACCCGAGGAGCGGCCGGGGCCACCGGATCCGATCGATGTCGATCCGTTCCCTACCCCCTGGGGTGTCGCCAGAGAGACTCGTCTCCCGTAGCCTGAATCTGACCGCAGGACGGACCACCGAGAGAGGAGCGAACGCGATGGACCCACGGAAACTCAGAGCGCGAGACGTGATGACCCCCGATCCGATCACGGTACGGAGCGACCTCTCGCTGCCAGAACTTGGCGCCTTCCTGGTCGAACAACAGATCTCGGGCGCCCCGGTGGTCGACGCCCACGGGCTCCTGGTGGGAGTGGTCTCCGTCAACGACCTGGCCCGGGCCGCGGGCCTGCTGGCGGGGTTGACGACGCGAGAGCCCGGGGATGGGTTCTTCAGGCCTGGAGAGCTGCACCTGGTGGTTGGGTGGAACGTCCCCGTGGCGGAAGACTCGCTGGAAGCGCCCTTCGAGGGAGAGATGGGCGACCACACGGTGGCCGAGATCATGTCGTCTCTGATCTACTCGGTAGCCGAGGACACCTTGGTGTCGGAGATCGCCCGAGTGATGGTGACCCAACGACACCACCGGGTGCTGGTGACCCGGGACGATCAGCTTCTGGGCATCGTCAGTTCGCTCGACCTGGCCAGCTTGCTCCTGACCGAGCCCGACGGCGCAGAACTGCGCATGCCGCGTCGCGATTCGTCGTCGGCTTCGGTGGCCTGACCACCGCCACGAACCCGTGCCGACCGCAAGGATGCGCTCGACGGATGTCGGTCAGATGGCGTACTGGTTGCCGCCCCGCCCCTTGGCACGGTAGAGCGACCGATCGGCTCGCTGGAGCAGCTGGTCCGGAGTCGGATTGCCGATCGGCAAGGCGATTCCGACGCTGACCGAGGTGTGCAACGGTCCCGCCGTCGTGGAGATCGGTGCGTGCAGCGAGGACACCAGCCGATGGGCCATCTCTTCGGCTCGTGCCGTCTCCTGGACCTCGGCCATGATCAGCGCGAACTCGTCTCCACCAAAACGCGCCAGCACGTCCACTTCGCGGACACACTTCGAGAAGCGGTCGGCAACGCCCTTCAGCAGATCATCACCGGCGGGATGGCCGTGCGCATCGTTGACCTGCTTCAGGTTGTCGATGTCCAACATCATCAGCGCAAACGACTTCTGGTGTCGTCGCCATTCGGCGAGAACCAGTTCCAGGCGTTCGCGGAAGACCAGGCGATTCGACAGGCTGGTCAGCGAGTCGGTGCGGGCGAGGCGCTCCAGTTCGCGGCTGAGCTGCTTCTGTTCCGAAATGTCGCGGAGGATCGTCAGGAGTTCCTGAATCGACCCGTCGGGGCCGTAGACGATGGAACTCGTGCCGACGACCGAGATGATCTCTCCGGTCCTCGTCTTGTGGTCCGCTTCGAAGTCCTTGACGAAACCGAACTCGCCCAGTTGCCGCACGTACTCTTCCCGATCTTCGGGATGAGCCCACAACGTCGTCTTGAGGTCCAGGGCCTGCATCGTCTCCTTGGAGGGATAGTCGTACAGGTCGAGACCCGCCTGATTGATGTCGATCAGGTCGCCGGTGGGCGTACTGACGATGATGACGTCCTTGGAACGCTCGAAGATCCGGCGGTACCGTCGGAGGTTTTCGTTGCGTTCCTCGGTGGCCGCTTGCGCTGCCTCGAGCGCAGCGTCCCGTTCACGGGTCAGTCTTTCGACTTCGAGCTGCAGCTCGGCCGACGATGGCACACCGGATTGGGACATTGTGGTCCAATCCTAGTGCACTCTGGTCCTCCCCGAGGTTTCGCTCTTCGGCGGTGGGGCGCCTGGACAGATCGGCTAGGGGGCCTGGACGCCAGAAGGCGACTCACCAGGCGCTGGTATCACCGGTTTCGAACCCGTCGGCAAATAGGCCGACGAAGGGGGGTGGGTCGCCGGCGGTCGAGCGATCGAGGCTGGAGAGGTACTCGACCAGGGCCGACCTCTCTTGAGTCGTTAGGCTGAGGGCCGTGCGGTGGGGCTGAGCGGTCAGGAGGAGGTCGGCGGTGGCCACCGTCAGGTCGTCGACACCGACATCCTGCCAACTCCCGGCGGCGATGAGCGTGACCTGCACCGTGTTGCTGGCGCCCGGGTTGAGCGGAACGTCGAAGAACCGCATCCGCTGCCACTCGAACTGTCCCCGCTCTTGGCTAAACACTCGGTCCTCGACGTCGGCACCGTTTACGGTCAGCCGCAGGGTGCCGGGAGTCGCCGGCCAGAAGCGGAGTTCGAGTTGGCTCGGCCCGCCGGCTCCACCGTCGATACCGGAGAGGGTGACCGAACCGCCTACATCGAGTTGGACCAGGGTACCGTGGGCGCTACTGTCCTGGTTGTAGGTCGGAAAACCCGGCAGCTGCGCGTCCCCGGCGAGCGTTCCGTCCTCCATCTGGTAGATCTCTCCACCGGCGGCCGAGAAGACCTCTTCCAGGCTCGCCGCCGAGCCGTCGTGGAGATAGGGAGCCCCATCGAAGACGCCCAACAGGGTCGGCGTGTCGATTCCCGTCAGCGGACCCCCGAGTCGCTGCCCCGAACTCGTGCGGAGGGTGCCGACGTCGTGCAATGTCTCGAGGCCCAGGGTGCTGTCGGTGAAACCGGTCAGAGGATGGTGGCAGGTACCGCAAGCCGCAGCTTCGAAGGCGAGCCGCCCCTGGTTGGCGGTCGTGGTCAGGGCTCCGTCCGTGGTGCGGAAGGGGCTCCGGCCCAGAGTCGCCTCGCCGAGGGATTCCAGGTAGGCGGCGAGGTCGTCCAGGGGCTGGCTCCTGCCCGCGTTCGGCGTACCGAGGGGAGGATTTGCCGTCTCTCCGTCGGGGAGAAATCCTCGACCGCCGAACTCCGCCTGGATGTCGTTGACGAAATCCTGGATCTCGTCGAAGTTGGCGGTCCAGTGCACGTTGCCCTGCGCCATCCCAGCTCGCCCGTTCAGGGCGGTACTGTTGCGGAGCCCCTCGCCCCGTTGAGTGAAGTCCCAGACCCGACCGTCGTGGCCGCCATCGAAGTGGCAACTGGCACACGAAATGTAGCCCTCGAAGCTCATCTCGTTCTGTCCATCGGTGGCGTTGCCGGCGAAGTAGAAGTGCGTCTTGCCCGCGAGGACGTCAGGTGCGAGCCGTTCCCCGGTGGTGGTCGGGCTGACGGTCGGGGTCACGGCGCGCGCGCCGCTGGCCAAGAAGTCACCGAGGGGGATCCCGGTGACCGAGCGCCCCAGGAAGTTCTTGATCCACAGCGTGTTCGTCGCTTCATCGAGCAGCAGCGCCTGGGGAGCCCCGCCCCCACTCTCGAAACGCCAGATCGAGCTGCGACCGCCGCCATCGCGAATCGCCAGGTCGTCGAAGACCGCGATCGTGTCGTTGCCCTGAAGGGCCACGAAGACGTAGTCGCCGTGCGGTGAGAAGACAAGGGAAGAGGGTGAGTCCGAGTTGTCGACGTCGACGCGAGCCCGACCGGTACCCGCCTGTCCGACTCCCGGTTCCGTGGGGTTTCCAGGGTCGCTGAGGTCGACTCGCCCCAAGACCGCGCGCACGGTCGAGTCCGGAGTCATCGGCAGGTTGAATTCGGTGTCCAAGCGGAAGAACAGGCCGCGGTTGGTGTCGGTCTTGATCGCGGTGTACCAGAGCCAGTCTTCCTGCGGGCTGAGCACGAGGCTGGAGACGTAGTTGGGAACGCCCGGGCCATCCGCTCCCCCGGAGTCTAGACCTCCGAAGCCGCGGTCACGGAGCAGGTCGACGGTTCGGGTGTGTGTCATCGATCCGGTATCGACCTCCCAGACTTCGCCGAAATGCTCGCCCGAAAGGAACCGGGCGACATAGGCTCGGGTACCGTCAGCGGTGACCGCGATCGCTCCTGGGAAGGGTCCCAGATCGACCGCGCCGGTGAGACTCCGGCTCGAGGTATCGAAACGCAGGAGTTGGCCGTCCCCCGAGAACGTAGAGTTCCTCCCCCTCGTCGACACGAAGGCTGAGGAACCGTGCACGACGACGGCCTGGGGGGCGACGCCGTAGCCGAGTTGGATGTCGCTCGCCAGACTCCCGCCGGGCGAGAGGACGATCAGGCGATCGGCGTCTCGCGTGGCGACCCAGGCGTGCCCGGTGCCGTCGAGACTGATCGATACCGGGTCCACGGTGTCGTCGAAGCCGAGCAGGGTGCGCAGATCGATCTCCTGGAGTAGCGCTCCGGTATCGGCATCGAGGCGAGTCACCGAGTCGTTGTCCGGGTTGACGGTCCAGAGGATCCGGTCGTTGCTGTCGAGGGCGATCTGTGAAGAGTGGAGCGGTCGGGGGCCGGTGATCGGCTCGGCGACGGTAAGGGTGCGCACGGTCGACACCACGGAGGAGCCACCGCCTGACTGGAGGTCGCGGACTTGCACCTTGATCGGATAGTGCCCCGGCTGGGAGTACGTGTGGTTCGTACTGGCGGCAGCGTGCCAGTCTCTCGGCGGTGAGCCGTCGCCAAAGCTGAACTTGTACTCGAGGGGGTCGCTGTCAGGGTCGCTCGCGCTGGCCGAGATGGCGACCGATTCCCCCGGCGCCACCGTCACGGGGGTGGTGTTCACCGCGTCGATGATCGGCGAGGCGTTGCCCCCCGACACACTGCCTCCCGTCGAGAAGGTGAAGGAGTAGCCCTCGATGCCGTTGTTGGCGGCGTCACGAATGCCGTCGGCGACGATGACGACTTCGTAGGTGGTATCGGGCTGTAGGTACTGCTTCGGCGTCACCGTCAGGATGCCGTCGTGAGAGAACGAGGTCCAGGCATCGACCGGCGAGCCGCCGAGGGGGCGAAGGATGACCGTCTCGCCGTTGATGATGGTGTAGGACTCCAGGGTCTCCGCAATCACGAAACTGACCGGTGCGCCGAGCGGATAGTCGGTCTGTCCTGGACGGGGGATGTGGTAGCCGACGTACGGTGAGCGCGTGTCGGGGGTGGCTTGGTGGCACCAGACGCCGACGCCGTCGCGGCCCGCGAAGCTGTACGACCCGCTGACCAGCAGGTTGCCGATCGGCATCGTGTATTGACTGACGTCGAGGGCTCCGGCCACGCTCCCTGGGGGACGATTGTCTCCGACCTCGTCGAGCTCGAGCTCGAAGGAGAGGCTCTCCATGTTGATCTTCTGGCGACGCGCGAACACGTACTCGTCCTGGATCTGGACGTAGGGCACGTTGGTCCCCGCGTCGAGGTCCGGATCTCCCGACAGGTCCATGGTGGTGACCAGTTGCAGATCGGTGGGGTCGCTGTAGTCGAGCACGTACATGATGCGGCGGTCTTCGCCACCGGTCAGGACCAGGTAGTTCTCCCAGACCATGCCGAGGTAGGCACCGACCGAGCCGGTGAACTTGTCCAGCAAGATCGGGTCGCCCGGTGGGTCGTCGAAGGTCGGACCGATGTCGTAGACGACGACACCCAGCATCGAGGCGTCGGAGACGATGAACAGCAGGTTGCCGAGCAGGATCGAGTTGCCGGCGATTCCGTGTTCGGCCAGGGGCTCCCATTCGGCCAGGAACTCGTCGGCACGGTAGAGACGCGCCGAGGCTGGCGTGGGACCGTACTGGAGCCAGTTGAACGGAACGGCCCAGGGGTAGTAGAGCCGGTGCAGGCCACTGTCGGTCGGAGGCTGTTGGTCGAGGAGGAAACGGTCCGCCGCCGGCATCTGCTCCCTGGTGTTGACGCCGGGTGATACCCGACGGATCTCGTATTCTCCGCCTCCGGCCCAGTCTCCCGCCTTGCCGTGTCCATGTGTTCCCTGATCGGTGAGCACCGGGAGACCGGTGGTGTTGACGATGGCCAACGAGGCGGGGTTGCTGGGGTCGGTGAAGAGCCACTCGCGAGGCGATCCGCCTCCGACGTTGCTCGAGTAGATGCGTCCATTGTGGTAGATGATGTTGGCGACTCGGCCGAGGTCGACCTGCCGGTAGAGCAGTTGCCCGGGGGTGCAGGATAGATCGGTCGGAAAACCAGGCACGACCGGCGGGACGCCACCGGCCAGGGGCCAGCTCGAGGCAAGGCACAGCGCGAGGAGCGCGAGGGTCAAGGTGAGGCGTCGGTGCATGGGATTTCCTCGAAGGGTCGGTAGATCGCCACGGCGAACGTGGCTGCTCACCCCGGCTACCAGAACGGGCCGCCGTTCGGTTGCGATGGGAAGGCTGACGGCCCGGCGAACTCCTGATCGAGGCCCGTGGCTTTGCGTCTCGCAGTCACCTGCGGTTTGCCCTGGCAGCCAAGTTGCTGTTCTCTGCCGTTCTTATAGCGGTGGTTTGGGGATCGATCTATGGACTGCTTCACAAACCCCTGAGCTACCCTCGGCGGGAGGGGCGTTCGCCGGGCTAGCCAACCACGCGATTGCGACCTTGCCGCTTGGCTCGGTACAGGGCCTGATCCGCCGCTTCCACCAGGGTGGCCTGGCCTTCGTGCGCACCGCCGTCGGGAACGATCGAAGCGAGACCGACCGAGACCGTCACCACGCTCCCTACTGGTGATTCGGGATGGGGTATGGCGCGGGCCTGGACCTCGACTCGGATTCTCTCGGCGAGGTGGCGGGCATCCTCGCGCGCCGTCTCCGGGAGCAAAACAGCAAACTCCTCTCCGCCGTACCGAGCGACCACGTCGGCCGACCGTTGGGAGACCGCCCGCAGCACTTCGGCCAGATCCCGCAGGCAGCTGTCGCCCGCTGGGTGTCCCTGGCTGTCGTTGTACGCCTTGAACTCGTCGACGTCGACCATCAGCAGACTGAGGGGGTGACGATGACGTGTGGCCCGGCGCCATTCGGTAGCCAAGGCACTCTCGAGGCGCCTGCGGTTGGCAAGGCCGGTCAAGGGATCCCGGGTCGAGAGGTGAGCGAGTTGTTGGTTGCGGCGTTCGAGTTCGTCGTTCGCCAGTCGGAGCGCCTCCGTCCGTTCGGCCACCATCGCCGCGAGCTCGGCCTCGCGGCGCCGCAACTCGCGTAGGCGCAAGCGATAGAAGAGAGTGAAGGCGGTGACGAGCAGCAAGATCGCCAGGGTCTTGGCTTCCAGCCGTTGGTACCACCTGGCGGGAACCGAGACGGCCAGGATCGACGGCTTGCCCCAGGATCGTCCATCGCGCGTCGCGGCGAGTTCGAGTTCGTAGCCGCCCGGGGGCAGGTTGGTGAACGTGATCTGTCGCTCGGTTCCGACGATCTGCCAGGCCTCTTCGAAGCCGATCAGCCGGTAGCGAAGTTGGACTCGTTGGGCTGAGACGGCCGTAGGCGCGCCGGCGGTCACGACGACGCGACGCCCCTGGGGCGGCAACTCTAGCTGCGGTCCCAAAGGCAGGCGCCGCCCATCTACCGTAACCTTGGTCACAAAGACCTCGGGAGGCGCGGGATCGAAGGCGGCGGCCTCGGGCTCCTCCACGATCGCCACACCGCGGGAGGTGGCAAACGCCAAACCGCCCGACGGGGTCAGGGTTCCAGCGTTGATGGAGCCGCCGACGCATTCGGGATCGATCAACCCTTCCGATGGTCCGTAGCGAGCGGCGTTCAAACGGCTGCTCCGGCCCTCGGCGACCGCCGTGAGCTCTTCCGTGGCGACACGACTCACCCCGTAGTTCGAACTGAGCCATAGGTGGCCGTTGGTGTCCGGCAGAATCGCCCAGACCGTGTTCGACGGGAGGCCGGACGTTTCGTCGATGGCAACGAACCGGTCGTGGAGGAACCGAACGAGACCGGCGTTCACAGTGCCCAGCCACAGGGCTCCCTCGGGATCTTCGTGGAGCGCCGTCACCAGGAGATCGGGGAGTCCGCTATCGAGCCCGTACAGGGTGGCTTCACCCTCAGCGTCGATCTGCACCAGCCCGTCTCGGCCGCCGATCCACACGCCCCCAGCGCTGCGGTTGACGAACGTGTAGACCCCACTCAGTCTCGGCCCGTGCCCCTCTCCCCAGGTCTGCCAACCCTCGCCACAGCTTCGGTGCACACCGCTCTGGGTCATGCCGATCCAAAGGCAGCCTTCGGAGTCCTCGAAGAGCGCGGTGACCCTTGCCTGATCGGCGGGCGTAGGAACGGGACGCCATCGGTCGCGATCCCAACGCTGAACTCCGGTGCGAGAGCCGCCCCAGAGAGACCCGTCGCTTCGCACCAGCAGGCTGCGAACCTGTTGATCGGCTTCGGTAGGGTCGGAGAGGCGCTCGAGTCCGAAACCATCGAAGCGAAACAGGCCGCCACCGTCGGTCGCCACGAACAGCTCGTCGGGGCCGGCGGTGACTCCGACCACGGTGTCCGGCGTCATTCCATGGCGTCGATCGTAGACCGAGAACAGGGAGTCATCGATGCGCACGAGGCCGGCGAAGGTCCCGGCCCAGAGGAACCCCTCGCGATCGAAGAGGAGAGACAACACGCGATCGTTGGAGAGTCCGTTGGCGACCGACAGCTGTTCGATGGTCTCGGCATGCCAGCGAAAGAGCCCGGCGCCGCCGGTGCCGATCCACAGTGCTCCCTGGTCGTCGAAGGCCAGGGCCATGATTCTCCCGGCGGCGTCGAGTTCGACCTCGGCCACGAAAGTGCCGTCAACGAGCCGACCCACGCGCGAGCTGGACGTACCGAGCCAGACGACTCCATCGGGTGCCAGAGCGAGGGTCTCGGGTAGCTCGGTGGGCTCGAGGCCGAGCGAGAGCGTCTCGAACCCATGAGGGCCACCGACGGCCAGGCGGTTGCCAACGATGGCCCAGAGGCGCTCGCCGAGACCCGGGACACGGCTCACGAGCAGATCACCGGTCCATGGGTCGAGGACTCCGCTCTCCCGTCCGAAACAGGTCAGAGAGCTGTCAGCCCAGCGGCAGAGTCCCCCCCGCAAGCTGATCCAGAGACTGCCGTCGGCGGATGGGGCGAGGTCGACGACTTCGGGATTGGGCAGAGCAGACGCAGGGATGGCTTCGACGATGCGTCCCTCTTGCAAGCGGAAGACGCCGCCTCCCGCCGTACCGATCCAGAGTGAGCCGTCGGCGGCGATGGCCAGCGTCCCCACGTTGTCGCTGGTGAGACCGGGCAGCGTCCGCCGGTTCATCCACTCGAAGTGGCTGCCATCGAAACGCGAGAAACCTTCGGCGGAGCCAAACCAGAGGAAGCCCCTCGGGTCCTGGACGATCTCCGGGACGTAGTTGAGTGGCAGCCCATCCCGGGTAGTGAAGGTCTGTAGTGAGTAGGCCGCCAGAGGACGTAGCGAGGTCGGTGCTTCGGGCGGGACGACCGGTTTAGCGGGCCCAGCGGTGGCGAAGAGAAGTACCAAGCAGCCTGCGATACCGCTCCTCAAGACCCTGATCACGGGCCGAGGCTAGCATGCGGAGGTCGGCGTTCGCGCTGTGGCTCGGCTGGGCTTTCTAGTCGACCGATATCTCGAGGAGTTCGACCGGCATCGATGGAGAGCCCGGGAGGAGAAACCAGTTGTCGGCTCAGATGTTGGTTCCTCCCACGATGCAGGCGACGATCATTTGCGGCCCAGAGCCGTTCCGGTGGCTGGGCTCAGCGAGAAGACCGGAGGCGGAGCGGTCAAGGGGCACTGCACGTCGTTTTGGATCGTGACACTACCAGCAGGTGTCACGGTCCAGGCGGCCGCTGAGCCGCTATCCAGGTCGCAGTCGTGCGTCTGTAGTAGGTTGCTGGGATCGGAGCTGAATTCAGCGCCTAGCGTCGCGGGAGCGACGAGCAAGAGGAGCACGAGTGTCCAAGGGAGCCTGACGACACACTGTACCTTGGGACGCATTGGGTCTCCTCCTGGCAGCGGGTTGGGTTTTCGTACCCTACCCCGACCTTCCGGCTCGTTCGAGAACCGACTCGAGCGCGAAGTGCCCGGGGCCCTGCGCGGGACGAGTTCTTCGGCCGCACACTTCTGGTGTCCCTACCGGTCCGACCAGACGGCCAACTCGTTGCCGCCGGGTTCGCTGAAGTGGAAGCGTCGCCCGCCGGGAAAGGAGAAGATCGGTTTGATGATCTCTCCCCCCGCCGCCTCGACCTGGCCCTGGGTCGATTCGAGGTCGCGGCTGTAGAACACGATGAGGGCTCCTCCGTCGGAGCACCGTGAGCTCTTGTCGCCTCGGTAGAACCCACCGTCGAGTCCCTCGTCCGAGAAGGCGGTGTAGTCGGGGCCGTAGTCCACGAAATCCCAGCCCAACAGGCGTTGGAAGAAGTCCTTGGTGGCAGACAGGTCGGAAGATTGGAACTCCACGTAGTTGATCTTGTGGTGCGTCACCTCTGGGTCTCCTTCTGTTCGTGGTCGGTGCGTCTGGCTGTCAGTCTGACAGCTCGCTGCTGACAGCGTGCTGTCAGCAGTCTGGTTCCCGGTCTCGGGACGGAGTGAACGAGAGGGACAAGGGCGCGAAGGAACACTGGGGCCTTCCGCTGCGTCCCACTCTGTAGAGGCGATTCGAACCAGCGACCCTGAAGGGAGGCAGCCCAGTGCGACGACGCGACTTCTTGACTTCGATGGCCCTGGCCGGAATGGGGACCCTGCTTCCCGGTCGGTTGCGGGCAGAGACTCAGGTGGCTTCTCGGCCCAGCTACCGAGGGCCGAAGGTGCTCCTGGTGCGGTTCGGCGGCGGCGTCCGGCGTCGCGAGACGATCGAATCGGGAACGACTCATGCGCCCTACTTCCTTCACGAGCTGGTCCCTCGCGGCACCTTCTTCCCGCGCATGGAGATCTCTCAGCTGGAGGGGATCGAAACGAGCCACGGACAGGGGACTCTCTACCTCCTCACTGGTCGCTACGACCGCTACCAGGATGTCGACGGGCGGTTCCTGGGAGAGCGCTTCGAGGCTCAGGTTCCGACCCTCTTCGAGTACCTCCGCGAGGCGTTCGAGGTTCCCGAGCACCAGACGCTGATCGTCAACGGCGAGGACCGAACCGACGAGGAGTTCTACACCTTCAGCAACCACCACCTGTTTGGTGTCGAGTACCGGTCCAGCGTGTTGAGCCTGTATCGATACAAGACGTATCTGTTGCGACGGGCTCTCCGGCTGGGGGGACTCACCGAAATCGAGGCGGAACAGATCCGGCGCGACCTCGGCAAACTCGAGGCTCTCGATCGCCGAGTGGAACGACGGTCCCAGCAGCAGAGTTCAGCGATCGAGGGATTCTGGGAAGGCTGGCGCGAGTTCTACGGCGAGAGCGGCCTGGTCAACCCGCGCGGTGATGCGCTCTTGACCGAGCTTGCGGTGCGGGCTCTACGCCAGCTGCGTCCGCAGTTGATGATGATCAACTACAACGACCCCGACTATGTCCATTGGGGCAACCCGGCCCACTACACTCGAGGGATCGCGGTCATCGATCAGGGATTGCACCGCCTCGTGGAGGCGGTGGAATCCGACGACTACTACCGTGGCGACACGGTCTTCGTGATCGTTCCCGACTGTGGAAGGGACGACAACCCGCTGATTCGCGTGCCCTTCCAGCACCATTTCAACAGCCGGTCGTCGCACGACATCTTCGCCCTCGTCTTCGGCAAGGGCGTCCCCAAGGGTGTGGTCGTCGATCGCCCCGTCGACCAGATTTCGGTGGCATCGACCATCGCCCACTTGATGGGTTTCAGCCCGTCGTTCGCGGTGGACGAGCCGCTGGCCGAGGTGTGGGCCTGATGGACGCGATTGCCCCTGGATTGGTCCCCGCCGCGGTCCGGCCTGGGTCGGGAGCTCGATCCTGGAGATCGCTGCGGTGGATCGGGTTCTGGTTCGTCGGAACGATCCTGTGTCAGTTCGCGCTCGGCGCGCTGCTGGCGGTCGGCTGGACTCGGGAACGGGTGAGGCGGTCGGTACTCGTCCGCTGGGGAGGAGCAGACAGGTCGAGCGCGGGCTCGTTCGAGGCCGCCGACCCGACAGCCGAGGCATCGACCAACCCGATCCTGGTCCCGTCGACCGACGTTGGCGGGCGCCCCGCGAGTCCGTTGCGGTTGGCGCGGCGCGTTCTCCACCTGATGGGCCAGGGCGCCTCCAGTTGGTCCGCCACCTGGTTGCTTCTGGCACCGGCGCAGATCCTCTGGGCCTTCTCCTGGTACGCCGGCTGGCACGTCTCCTTTGCCAAGGTCTACGAGCAGTCGGACATCGGTTTGCTGACGGCGGGTGCGGGCACCTTCCTGTTCCTCCTGACGGCGCCCCTGGTCGTGCTGGCTCAGGCCCGACACGCCGTCACCGACAGTTGGCGTACGGCAGTCGAACTGCCGGTCCTGTGGCGACTCCTCGCCGAGCGTCCCTGGTCCTCGACCGTTCTCGCACTCGGGTACGGGCTGGCGACGGTACCGTTGACGGTCCTCATCGTGGCGCCGCTGTTCTTCGGCCAGAACCTCGAGGGCTCGGTCGCCGAGCTCCGGCAGATCGCGGCGCGATACTGGTTCTGGGTTACCGCCCTCGGTTGGCCGCTCTACTTCGGTCTGCACCTCGCCGCGGGCCGACTCTACGGATGCGCGCTGCGCTCGGCTGCTCTGGCGGGGCGCTTGCCGCGGTCTCTGTTGCATCCGACCGAACGCCGTCTGCTGGATCGACGGTCGCCGTGTCGGGCACCCTCCGCGCTGCTCCGCCGGGTTGCACTGCTTCCCAGCGTCGGCCTGGTCTGCGTGCTCTGGTTCGGAGTCGTGGTCCAGAACTACGCGACGGCCTTTCTCAACGATCGGGGCCCCCGGCAGTGGCTGAACCTTCCGCTGCTCGAGCTACCCTGGTGGCGAGCGATACCCGATGGCCTGACCGTGAGTGCGGCTTCGGAGTCGGATCGCAGCCCCGAGGTGCGGCGGCGAGAGATCGAAGGGCCAGGTAGTCGTGAACCTTGAACGCTTCGCCCGGATACCCGTAGTACGCGGCGGCCTGCTGCCGGGAGGGTTACGATGTCGGCACCATGAAGGGGCCGCCGATTCAGCTGATCCATTGCTCGTACCACAAGTGCTTGACGGTCTACTTCCGGCGCGTCATGGACACTCTCTTCAATCGCTGTGCTCCCTGGAGTTCGGGGTATCGGCACTACAACAGCCATCTGGAAGACTTTCTCGCCGGGTTCCGAGCCGATCGCCTGTCGTCGATCAACAATCGAGCGCTGGAACTCGACGGACTGGCGCCCTTTCGACTCTCACGGTTTCTCCGCGACCCGCGGGACCTCATCGTTTCGGGGTACTTCTATCACCGTCGCGGCGCCGAAGCCTGGACGCGCGACCCCTCGCCGTCGGACGAAGGGTGGTACTTCGCGAACGCCGTCGTTCCCGAGGGACTGCGACGAGCCGGCGGCTCGCTCTCCGAGTACCTACAGTCGGTGCCCGAGGAGGAGGGGCTGCTGGCGGAGATGGAACTGAGGCATCCCCATTTCGAGTCGATGGCCGCCTGGCCGCGAGACCATCCCGACATCCTGGTACTTCGCTACGAGGAGATCGCCAGGGACCAGGCGGCCGCTCTGAAGAAGATCCTCGAGCACTACGGCCTACCCTGGCCGGTGCGTGCGCTGGGTGGAGTCTTGGCGCGTCGACATTCACTGTCGGCACGTCGGCGTCGCTCGGGCGTCGATCCGCACGTGCGGGACGCCTCCTCGGGTCAGTGGCGGCGCTACTTCACGCCGGTCGTGCGGCGCGAGTTCGACGCCCGATGGGGTGCCCTGATCCGCGATTTGGGGTATCCGATCGACTAGTCGCGGTCGGTCGAGACCGTACCGCTGGGCGGGTTCGACCCTAGCTCAGAGTCCCGGCGACGGGATGGCCGGTGTCCGTCGGACACCGACCACCCGAAGGTGTACGTCGTCGGGCCTCAGAAGCTGAACGAGACCTGGCCCGTGACCTTGCGGCTGATGAGATCACCGAAGACGTGTTGTTGCACCGTCTCGTCGGTAATGTTCTGCCCGTTGACCGAGACCGTCACCTTGTCGCCAGCGAGTCGTACGCCGGCGCCCACGTTGAACTGGGTGAACGAGTCGGTTGGTCCGTAGAATCGCGAATCGAGCACATCGGTCCAGAACGCTTCGTCCTGGTAGTTCAGGCTGGCGTTGAGGAAGAAGACGCCCGAGTCGTAGGACAGACCTAGATTGCCGCGGTGGTTGGGCGGGATGTTGGTCTCGCTGATATCGATGCCCTCTACCTCCGGATCCTCCTGGTAGGAGTAGTTGAGGAAGAGGTTTAGGTTGGGACTGGGCTGAAGCTGGATCCCCACCTCGAGCCCTTCGTCGGTGACCTCACCCACGTTGCGGTAGCTGAACGCAGACGGCAGTGAACCGGCGGGCGGATAGAGCGGAAGAACGACCCCCGGGGCGGCCATCAGGCCCAGCGGCCAACCGGGAGGCGGGTTGCTGTCACCGTAGAAGTCGCGCGGGAAGAAGTCCGACTGGTCCTTGGTCTCGTTGTGGTACGCGGAGATCGTGAACGAGCCCTTGTCGAAGGTCGCCGCGTAGCTCACTTCGAACGCATCGAGCTGTTCTTCCGTCATGTTTCGGTTGCCCACCGCATCCGACGTGAAGACGTAGGGGAAGGGGCTACACTGCGTGAGGACAAACGCGCAGGGTATCCCCGGCGGGATGAGCCCGGCCGCGACCAGTCCAGCCTGGAACGGTGCCGGGTCGATGAACGCCTGGTTGACGATGACGATGTCGAGGTCGGTGTTGACCACCGAAGGAGAGCGGAAGGCTCGGTTGTAGGTCAAGCGGATCGTATGGTCCGAAGAGGGGGAGAAGATCAGTGCCGTCCGTGGCGAAACGACCGAGCCGATCGGGTCGAGGTCGTCCCAGCGGGCTCCCACTACCCAGCGGAAAAGGTCGTTGAAGAAGATCTCGTCCTGAACGAAGAGTCCCACCTCGTCACGATCTTCGGCGTTGGGAGCGATCGACAGGTCGAAGGTGCTGCGGCGAACGTTGCCGCCGTACGTCAGCACGTGTTTGCCCCCGAATGCCGCCGTCGAGCTGAAGTCGAGGTTGTAGGTGTCGGAGGCGAAGTCGAGAGGGATCGGTCGTCCGTCGGGACCGACCGTCAGCAGGTTGCTGGCATCGCCGTTGAGCACGTTGGCGTAGAAGTTGGCCTGCAGAACACCCTTGGACAGCCCGACCTTGAAGTACCCCAGATCGGCCTTCTCGATATCGAAGGGACCGATGCCCGAGTGGATGATCCCATCGGTCTCCGCGTAGCCGCCAGAGACGGTCCAGGTGGTGCTCGGATTGCTGTCGAAGTCGACGCGCGCGTCGAGCTTGGGCTGAGCCGTTCCTTTGTTGGCGAAGTCCGGGTATGGCGTGCTGGTCCCGGGGATCAGGCCGGTCGGTCGATCGTACGGGTCCTGTTCGTAGTAACCGGCCGAGAGTTTGTAGCCAACCTTGTCGGTGGCGCCGGCGTGGGTCAACGAGCCGAAGAGGGTACTGAGCTCACCGCCACCCAGACGCACCCAGTTGCCGGCGATATCGCGCGGCTTCTTGGTGATCACGTTGATCACGCCGCTCACCGCGTTGGCGCCCCACACGGCACTGCCCGGACCGCGGACGACCTCGACCTGTTCGATCTCGGCCGGGTTCACCGGCATGAAGTCCCACATCACGAAGCCGAAGAAGTCGAGGTAGAGGGTTCGCCCATCCACCAACACCAACTGATTCGTCGCCAGACTCGAGGTCGCCTGCCGTCCCGAAATTTGGATGTCGCGGGCACTCATTTGCGAGACGTTGAGGCCGGGTACGTTCCGCAGCAGGTCGCCGTAGTCGTCACCCGCCAGTTTCTCGATCTGCTCCGAGGTGAGCACCGAGACCGTAGCGGGTGCCTCGTGGAGAGGCTGGGCGGAACGCGAGGCGGTGACGACGACGGTCTCGCCGAACTCCTCGCGCTCCTGGGCCTCGGATTCCTCAGAGTCCTGAGCCCAGGCCGATCCGAAACACACCAATACACAGGTCGCCAGCCAAACGACGCGAACCAGTCCCTCTTTCATGGGGCCTCCTTGCACAAGACAGTGGATGTTGTGGCCCCATCATAACCGAGCCCGGGTGGTCTTTCCTAAGGCCGATCCCTCGACTCGGTGGGCAGGCGGAACGCTGCCATCTCTTCACCGTTGCGCACGAGGAGGAGGTCGTCGACCAGTACCGGGTGATTCCAGGTCTTGCCCTGGAGGGCCGGTTGGTGGGCCAGCTCGACAAAACCGTCCGGATCCGCTCGCACCAGGGCGAGATCGCCCCGATCCGAGATCACGAGCAGTAGATCCTGCTCGGCGAGCAGGAGCAGCTGGCCATTGCCGTAGCGCCCGCCCTTCCACCTCCTCTCGCCGCTCGCGGCGTCGAGGCAGGCCAGGATCCGCCCATCGAATCCGTAGAGGTGGCCCTGATGTTCCACGAAGTCGTTGAAGTACGGCTTGAGGCCGCGAGAAGTCCATCGCTCTTCGACCGTCCACTCCCCACCCTGCTGGCGCAGCTCGATGCGGCGGACCCCGCTGTCTCCATCCACCGAGAGCAGCAAATCGTGGCTCCCGATCTGGGCTGGTTGCACGATGGGGAAGCCGCTCCAGTCGTGCTGCCAGAGCAATCCTCCCGTCGTGGCGTCGACGGCGATCGCTCCCTCGCCACGGAGCTGAACCACCTGAGGCACGTCACCGAGCTGTACGAGGTGCGGCGAGCTGTAGCTCTCGGCTCCGGCGGGCCCTTGCCAACGCCGCTCCCCCGTTGCGAGGTCGTAGGCGATCAGGGAGCCGGACGCGGCCACGACCACCAGGTCACCGAAGACCAGCGGAGAGCCGGATACCCCCCAGGTCGGTAGCGAGGCCTCGGTGTCGGTGGCCGCGTTCCGAGTCCAGCGCAAGCTGCCGTCCCCGGCATCGAGGGCGTTGAGAATGCCGGTGGCCCCGAGACTGACCACTGTCTCCCCGGCGAGGGTAGGGGTCCCTCGGGGCCCGGCGCCGGCATTCGACTCGAAGAAGCGCACTTCGTCCCGGTGGATCCAGACTGGGCGACCGCTGTCGATCTCGTAGGCGGCAACGACCTCGTGTTCGCCACGCTGCTCCTGGGTGTACAGGAGGCCTCCGCGAACGGCGAAGGAGGACCATCCCGGGCCCACGGCGCGGCGCCACAGCTCGTGCGGAGGGTCGGTATCCCAGTCGGTGATGAGGTTCGTACCGTGGACCAGTCCGTCGCGGCGGGGACCCCGGAACCCAGGCCAGTCGGCGGGTCCGTCCAGGTGACCAGCGGGTTGTGCGTCGGATCGATTCTCGCCGCGGTCCGATAGGAGTCGGGCTTCGGCGGTCTCGCTCCACCTCCAGGCGAACTCGGCCACGTGGTCCCCGGTGATCCCCTCGGTCCGAACCGCGGTCCATCCGCCGCAGACCACCAGCACCGTGACAACCAGGGCCCGTCGCCTTCGTGGTCGAGTCCATCCTCTGACCACTAGCGCCCAGAGGATGAACCCCAACCAGAAGAAGGGGAGGGCGTAGCCGAAGAACCAGAGCGGCCCCATCGACTCGTCCTTCAGTAGCCAGGTGAGGAGAAGCCCTGCCGCCGCGACGCCGAGGGCCTCCGCTCGTTCGGACCATCGGATCCGGCTGAAGAACAGCCACCAGAGCAGCAAGACCGCGCTCGCTCCGAAAGTAGTGAGCATGCCCTTCAGGAATCCGTCGAAGCCGGGGACCATGAGCTTCAGGCCGAATCGGCCAGCCAGGAGTAGGCAGACCAACAGGACGCCGGGCCAGAGCCGAACGGACCAGGAAGGGGAGGAATCGTGAGTCGCGGGCATCAGTTTCTCCGGGTCGAGTGGGGGGACGCCATGACTACGGCCGAGGTGAGTACCTTGTTCCGAAGCACCGAGGTGGGGGCGGTACCCACTGGCCGGCCGAAGGGGGACGGGGTGACCCTCGGACCACCCCGTGCCTCGGTCAGTGGTCCTCGCTGAAGGCCCTGAGTTCGGCCAGTGCCTCGACTTCGTCTCGATGGATCGCCAGCACGTGCTCTCGGAGTCTGAGCCGCAGCTCTTCGCGAGCGCCCTGGTCGAGGGGGAAGTCGCGCAACTGCCGGTCTCGATGTTCCCGCAACTCCTCCCAGACGGCAGCGATCTCGGCCGGCGGGGCTCCGTCGTGGAGCAGCTCTGCCTTACGGCCGAGCAGGGTTCGAGCGCGCTTCAGGCCCGCGACCGTGTCGGGCAGCGCGGTGTGGGCGAGCTCGGTCCACCGCTGGCCCAGTTGTCGGTACCGCTCCGACAGCCGGCGGAGCGTCGGCTGGTCGAGCCGTCCCGCCGCATCGGAGAGGAAGTCCGCCATCAGCGGTCGACAGAGCCCTCCGCCCGTGCCGTAGTGCTCGATGGAGTCGTAGATCCAGGTCAGGCCGCGCCAGAGGTTGGAGTCGCTGGCAAAGACCCGGGACCAGCTCGTCTTCCGGTTCTTGGCTCGAGGGGTGGTGGACAAGCGGTCCGCCCAGGTCTCGAGGGCCGCGAGCTGGAAACTCTCGGCCATGTGGCGCATCTTGGGTTGGTCGAGCAACTCGTGGCATCGACGGATGCCCGATCGGACGAGGTCGACCAACTCCGCCGGCTCGAGGTTTCGTCCCTCCTGTTCGGGCAGCCACAGCAGGCGGTGTTTCTGCTTCCCGATGCGAGCCCGGGCCCGGGCCAGTTCGGCCAGCGAGACCGCCATCGGTCGATCGGCGCTGTCGCCGATCCAGGCGATTCCACGGTCGTCGTCGATCGAGTAGATCGTGACCACGTGGTAGCTGCCTCCTCCCATGGTATCCGGCGTCGCGCGATGTGGCAGCCCCTCGGCGTCGACCCAGGCCATCACGGGTCCTCCCCGCTCCAGGGCCTGGCGCAGCTGCCGTTTGGCCTTCGATGCCCCCGACGTCTCGACGACTTCGGTGACAAGACCCAAACGAGTCGTCAGGCCCTGGGCGTAGTCGAGATCGTCGTGCCACGACGCTCGACCGGCGAGGAAGAAGGTACCGATGTCCTCCTTCTCGTAGTAGAACTGGAAGACGCCGAGGCCGATGCCTCCCGCGAGCCCGAACAGCATCGACTCCGAGAGCGGTTGCCCGTCGGAGTCGCGGAGTCCGGCGTGCGTCAGGAGAACGCGGAGAACCGTGGTGGCGGGCACGCTGCCCGCCAGGTGACTCGGCGCCGGGATCGTGGTCACGAGCGGCTGCCGCTTGGCGAGGATCTGCCGGCGAGCCGTCGTGTAGCTCTCGCCGGTTCGCTGCATGCGGTGGCGCACCAGCTGCTTGAACTTCTTTCGGACCGTCATGATGACTTGCCTTTCTGCCGTTCCGATCGAAACCCCATGCGCCTCGACCCCGGCGAAAGTCGTCAGAATGAAGGTCGGAAGATGGTGTCTGGGCCGTAAGAGCCGCAGGCGACCGCTCGAACTCGAGAACAGTTGGGTTCCCTTTGCCCCCGCGTCAGCCAGGCGGCATGAGTACCTGGTCAGGGGGTGAGGCGTGAGTCCCGCCGGCTAGAGACTATCAAACCAGAGGGGGACCCGAGAAGCTCTTCGCTCTAGCGATGGACGACCAGTCGTCCGACACGACCGTCCGATCCCACCAGGAAACCGGAGGCGCTGGATTCGTCGAAGTCGAACGCGTAGTAGGGTGGCCCGTCGAGAACCGACCAGGTACGGCCGGCATCGTGAGATAGGGCGAGCCCACTCTGCCCCACGGCGAGTACCGTGCGATCGTCCAGGAAGCGGACACAGGCTTTCTGCGAGATCGGGTCGCTCCGCTCGGCCATCGTCCAGGATCTTCCCCCGTCCTTCGTCCAGGCGATGTTGCCGTCGTCGGCCTCCGGCTCCAGGTAGTCGCCTCCCACGATCACTCCGATCTCGGGGTTGCGAAAGGTGAGCGAGAAGATGCCGGCCGACGACCTGCCCGCGGGCAGGGGCGTCGCGCTGACCCGCCAGTTCTCGCCATCGTCAGACGATCGGAAGACGCGAGCGGCTCCTCCGCCGGTGCCGACCCACAGATGCTCATCGCGGCCGACGATCCCGGTGCCGCTGGCGGCAAAGCCGGCCTCTCCCGCCGCCAGCGGAGGGAGGGAACCGGTGCCGAAGCGTTGCCAGGTCTCGCCCCCATCGTCGGTCCGCAGCAGCAAGAGCTGTCCGTCCGTCGAGTCGCTGGTGAGAAAACCCGACCGTGGGTTGCGAAAGGTTATGCCGTTGAAGAACGCGCCCTCGATGTCGTTCTGCAGCACCAGCCGCCA
Organism: Thermoanaerobaculia bacterium; assembly: GCA_030429235.1. GTDB lineage: Bacteria > Acidobacteriota > Thermoanaerobaculia > Multivoradales > JAIOJS01 > JAIOJS01. The sequence goes on from JAUIDB010000019.1 coordinate 24,687, forward strand.
GCTCGATCCGTGATCGGTGGTCTTGTAGATCCGAGAGGCACTGTCGGGCCCCACGCTCATCACGAGCACGGTTCCCGATTCCAGGATGGCGAGGTCGCGGAAATCGAGCTGCTCGGTGTCGGGGGGTGCTACCGACTGCCAGGTGGCACCGCCGTCGGTGGACCGCAGGACGGTGCCAGCCGAACCCGAGATCCAGACGGTGGTGGAACCTTCCAGGGCCACGCCGCGCAGCGAGACGTCGCCGACACTGGTCAGCGGCTCGAGGTGGACGGTTCGGTGCTCGGCAGGTTCGGAGGGGGTAGCGAGCTGAGCGCTGGCGGCGGAAGCGAGGAGGAAGAGGGCCAGGACGGCGCTGAGTCGGATGGGTCGGGTGAGCAACAGGGTCTCCGGAATGAAGTCGATCGCTTTCGGAGGTCTTGGTCCGCCTGGAACTTCAGCAGACTCTCTGAGAGGGTCGATTCTACTCCCCGGGTGCAACCGGCCAGGTCATTGGACAGGGCGATCCTCGATCGTCGTTCGTCCCGTGCGACGCGAGGAGAGCGAGGCTCGCGTTCCGAGCCAGCCTGGGTTCATCCTCTGCGACGCCCCGATTCAGCTACCAGCTTCTGGCCGATTCGGAGGACGGCCTCCACCAGGGCATCGAGATCCCTGGTCCGGGTACGGTGGTTCGTGATCGCCACTCTCAAGCAGAACTGACCCTCGCGGCGTGTGCTCGACGGGATCGCGATCCCCTGCTCTTGGATACGAACCAGGATCTCCCGATTGAGCTGATCGAGGGCCTGGCCCGCGTGGCCTCCGGGCATGTACCGAAAGCAGACGACGTTGAGGGGAGCCGGCCCGAGTCGTTGGAGGTCGGGATGGCGATCGATACGGGCCACCAGGTGCTGCGCCTGGTCGACGTTCTGTTCGATCACCTGCCCGATGCGCTCCGTGCCGTGGACCTGGAGAGAGAACCAGACCTTGAGGGCCCGGAAGCCTCGACTGAGTTGCAGGCCGAGCTCGGGGAAGGGTAGGGGAGCGGGTTGGATGCCTCGTCCCGGCGAGTCGAGGTAACTCGCTCTCGTGGAGAAGGTAGCCCGGTGCTGTACGGCGTCGTGGACCAGGACGACCCCCACTTCGTACTGCAGGAAGCCCCACTTGTGGAGATCGAAGGCCACGGAGTCGGCTCGTTCCAGACCGGCGAGGCGGGGGCGGAGGCGGGGCGAGAGGGCGGCGAGCGCCCCGAAAGCGCCGTCGACGTGAAGCCACAGGTCTTCCTCCTGGCAGAGATCCGCCAGGAGGTCGAGGTCGTCGATCACGCCTCCGTCGACCGTACCCGCGTTGGCTACGACACAGAAGGGTCGAAGACCTAGCTCACGGTCCTCGTGGATGGCGGAGCGCAGGGCGCGGGGATCCAAACGACCCTCGCGGTCGACCGTCAAACGCCGAAACGCGTCGCGTCCGAGACCCAGGAGATCGCAGGACTTCTCGACCCAGCTGTGGGTTTCGCTCGACCCGTAGGCACAGAGTCGGGGGCCACTGGCGAGGCCGGTTTCTCGGAGGCCAGTTGGCCCCTTGGCTCCCCGGGCCACCGCGAGGCCGGTCAGGTTGGCGGCAGTGCCCCCGGAGACCAGAAGACCACTCGCGGCGGCCGGGTAGCCGAGGATTTCCTTGAGCCAGTCGATCACCTGCTCCTCGACGAGCGTGGCACTCTGGTCGTAGCCGCCGAGATGGGGGTTCATCGAGGAGGCGAGGAGATCCGCCAGCATCCCTTCCGCGGTTCCAGTACCCATCACCCATCCCCAGAAGCGGGGGTGTCCGTTGCCGGTGGGGTACGGCGCGATGTGGTCGCGGAAGGTCGCGTAGACCTCATCGAGGCCCCGGGGCTTCTCTGGAAGCGCCGTCGAGAGCTTCTGTTTGACGCCCTCTGGGACCGGTCGCCACGGCGGTCGACGACCGATGGTGCGCATTCGATCGATCGCATCGTTCAGGGCGCGGTGGGCGGTGGCGGCAAAGGGCTCCCACCGAGGTGGGTCGAGAGTCAGCTCCGGCCTGTGCGGTGGCACAGGGTCAGGCTGGTCGGCGGCGCGTCGAGCGGTCTCAGATTTCTGGTAGGCAGCAGGCGGTTTGGCAGGCATCGGCGGTCTCCTCGTGGGTGGGAGACCAGACTAGGAGTCGATCGTCGGCACCGTCTTGCACGCACCGAGCCGTTTTGAACGTTTGGAACTAGGGCTACCTGGGGCCTTCGGGTAGCGTGGGTGCGATGTCGTGGTCAAGCTACGCTCCGGTGCCGGTCTTGCGGCGCGAGTTGCTGCGGGAATCCCGAACCGAAGGACTGCGCCTGACCGAATCGTGGCACCGTGCAGAATCGACGATTCCCAGTCACGCGCATGAGCGCGCCACGGTGACGATTCTGCTCGACGGATCCTTCGAGGAGGACTACCCACGGACTCGGTCGATCCATTGCGTGGCTCCAGCCGTACACTTCCGGCCGCCGGGCGCGCGCCATCGAGACCGCCTGGGTCGCGTCGGAGCCCACAATCTCGTGCTGGAGTTCGACGAGACCTACCTCGACCGGCTCCGCGGCCTACCTTGCGTCTTTGATGGGATCCGTCAGCTCAAGGACCGCGAGTCGATTGGGGTGGCGCGACGAATCCACCGCGAACTGTCGGTCGGAGATGACCTCTCGACGCTGACGTTGCAGGGACTCGGCCTCGAGCTCCTGGGGGTGGCCAGTCGGAGTCTCTCCGTGATCGAGCGACTCCCTCCACCCTGGTTGGAGCGGGTGCGGGAACTGCTGCACGACCGTTGCCTCGATTCGTCGTTGCGCATCGCCGACCTCGCGGCGGAGGCGGGGGTCCATCCTGTCTACCTGGCCAGGGTTTTCCGTCGGTACTTCGGTTCCAGTCCCGGGGAATACGCTCGGAGTCTTCGCGTGCAGAGAGCCATCGCCGATCTGTTGGCCACCGACGCGTCGCTGGTCGAGATCGCGCAGTCTCACGGATTTTCCGACCAGAGCCACTTCTCTCGGGCCGTCAAACGGCACCTTGGTGTGAGCCCGGGCGCCTGGCGCCGTCGCCAGCGCTAGTAGGCGGTCAGTCTCGGTCCGATTACGGGCCAGAGCAGGTCCTAGCTGCGACCGCCCTAGAAGGACTGCGAGACGTGCGTTCGATGATCAGCCCGGTTCGGGAGCCTCGATGTCGTAGACGTAGAGGGTGTCCTGTTCACGCAGGTAGAGACGTCCGTTCGAGATCACTGGATGGGACCAACTGGGGCGCGTGACGTTGGGGATCTCGAAGCTGCCCTGTTCCCGGTATCCCTCGGGGCTGGCCTCGACCAGGATCATGGTGCCGTTCTGGTAGCGCATGTAGAGCCGGCCGTCGGCGTAGGTCACGGCGGCCGAGCTGTCTCCGTCGTTCCGTTCGGGACCCCAGAGAACCTTGCCCGAGTCGACGGCGACCGCGATCGGAAAGCCCTTGTTGTGTCCGGTCCCGGTGTAGACCACGTCCTGGTGCAGGATCAGGCCTCCGTGGTGGTTCTGCAGGGTCGAAGCCTCTAGGAAGTAGAGCTCCCGGGCCTCGAGACCCTCGGCCCCCTCGACGATCTCGAGCAGCGCCGACCCGGTACCGTAGCCGGAGGAGGCGAACACCCGGTCTTCGAAGACCAGCGGCGTGGCGATGTTGGCGACGTCGTTGGCGACCCGGTTGTAGCTCCACAGCATCTCGCCGGTCTCGGCCTTCACGCCGACGACTCCGCGGCCGACGAACTGGACGTACTGTCGGATTCCCCGGGCGGTGGAGACCACCGGCGAAGAGTAGCCCGCTCCGTCCGCACCCAGGGGGCCGATCTGACCCCCCTGGGTGCGCCAGATCTCTTCGCCGTTCGTCCGATCGAGGGCCACCATGAGGGCTCCGACGTGGCCGGGGGTCACGATGACTCGGTCACCATCGACCAGCGGAGACTCAGAGAACCGCCAGTCCGTGGTGCCCATTGCCTTCATTAGGTCGCCGTCGAACTCCTCGGCCAGATGGCGTCGCCAGACCTCCTTGCCCGTCGCGGTCTCTAGACAAGCGATCACGCCTTCGGTCGACAGTACGTAGAGGTGGTCGCCGACGACAGTGGGTGTCGATCGGGGTCCACCGTACTGGTCCGCGTGAGCGGCGCCGAGCGGCTGTTGCCAGAGGACCTTGCCGTCGGCGGCGCTCAAGGCGAGCACTCGCTGCTCGTCTCCGAAGTCACCGAGCGTGTAGACCCTGTCCCCGACGACCGCCACACTCGAGAATCCAGCTCCCAGGCCGGAAGCCTGGAGAAGGAGCTTGGGTCCCCCTTCGGGCCAGGATTGCAGCAGCCCCGTCTCCAGAGACTTTCCGTTGCGATCCACCCCTCTCCATTGGGTCCAGTCCGCCGCCCATCCTCCGCTCGCGGTGAGCGAGAAGAACAGCAAAGCGCCTAGGCTGCAGTGGATCCAGCGTGTCGACAGAGATTTCCGCATGGTGGGGGTTCCTTTCAGAAAGAGGTTCGGGCGCCAGGGGATTCACGCCAGGTACGTCCGTGGAGCGTCCAGGGTTGCGCCTCTGAGCGCCACCGTAGCTCTCCGAACCGCGGTGAGCACCTCACCGACAAGGCCTCGGGTTATCTTGACCGGTTGGTCCAGGTTGGTGTAGGGTGTCGATGTGACGCCGCGTGGCCCCAGCAAACAGTTCGATCGTGACGAGGTACTCGGTCGCGCGATGGAGTTGTTCTGGCGACAGGGCTACGAAGCTACCAGTTTGGCGGAACTGCTCGACACCATGGGGATCGGCCGCCAAAGCCTCTACGACACTTTTGGCGACAAACGCTCTCTCTACCTCGAGGCCCTGCGACGCTACTTCGAGGAGCGAGCCAGCATGGCCCGATCAACCCTCGCCGAGAGCGGATCGCCGCTGGGCAATCTGAGTCGCCTGTTTCAGATGATGATGGAGCGCAGCGCCGAGGCAGGATTCTGTGGCTGCTTCGTGGGCAACACGCTGGCCGAGTTCGGAGACCGTGATCCCGAGGTCTCGGAGATCCTGACCAGCTTTCTCGACCGGATTCGCGCTGCGTTCCAGGAGACGCTGGAGCGGGCCCGGGAGCTGGGGGAACTCCCTCCGGCGGCGGCTCCCGCGCAGTTGGCCGAAGTACTGCTCGTCACCACCCAGGGCCTGGCCCTACTGAGCAAAATCCAGCCCCACCGCGAATTGGTTCGGAGCGTCGCCCACAATTCGCTATCGCTCATCCGCGCCGGCCGTTAGCTCATCGGGTGCGAGAACCTTCTTCCTCATCGTGCGTAGGAATCTGGACCAAATGGTCCATTATTGCCTGGCCCCTGTCCTTGACGGACCTCAGCTACTAGGAGCGTCGCCATGTCACCTCGAGACCCCACCCATCAACGGATCGATCGTTTCGGCGTCTGGCTGGTCGATGCGGTCACCAAATATCGAGCGTGGGTGATCCTCCTCGTTCTCGCGGTTGCCCTGAGTGCGGCTTCGGGGGTCCGGTTTCTGGAGTTCTCCAACAACTATCGGGTCTTCTTCAGTCCCAAGAACCCGGACCTTCTGGCGTTCGAGGACTTTCAAGCGACCTACAGCAAGAACGACAACATCCTCTTCGTCCTCAAGCCGGACGGAGGACAGGTGTTCGAGCCCAGGATCCTGCAGGCGGTGGTCTCGCTCACCGAGGAAGCCTGGTCGATTCCCTACGCGAGCCGCGTCGACTCGATCACCAACTTCCAGCACACCTGGTCACAAGACGACGATCTGACCGTCGAGGATCTGGTTCGGGACCCGCTCGGTCTCGATGCGAAGGCCTTGGCGGAGAAGCAGCAGATCGCGCTTTCGGAGCCACTGCTGCGGGATCGTCTGATCTCCCCGGATGCCGACACCACCGGAATCAACGTCACCCTGCAGTATCCGGAGGAGAGCCTGGGGGAGGTGCCAGAGGCTGCCGCCGCCGCCCGCGCTCTGGCTCGCCAGATCGAGACGGAGTACCCCGATGTGACGGTGGCGGTGACCGGCGTGTCGATGTTGAACAACGCCTTCGCGGAATCGGGGCAGCAGGATGCCGGCACCCTGATGCCGGCCATGGTGTTGATCCTCGTGCTCTTCACCATCGTTGCCTTGCGTAGCCTGGCGGCCACGCTAGCGACCCTCTCGGTGATCTTCCTGGCCGCGGCGACGGCGCTGGGGCTGGCGGGTTGGATCGGGATCCAGCTCACGCCGATCGCCATGACGGGGCCGGTCATCATCATGACTCTGGCCATTGCCGACAGTGTCCACATCCTGGTCACGATGCTGGGACTGATGGCTCAGGGTGTACCTAAGCCGCACGCGATGCGGGAGAGCATGCGGATCAACCTGCTGGCGGTTGGCGTCACGACCGTCACGACCATCATCGGTTTCCTCACCCTCAACTTCTCGGACGCGCCACCGTTCCACGACCTCGGCAACATCACGGCGATGGGGATCGCGGCGGCCTTTCTCTACTCGGTGACCTTTTTGCCCGCCTTGGTCAGCCTACTCCCCGTCCGAGTCCGCCCGGCTGGCGAAGGCTCCCGAGGGCTGCAGGCCGGCCTCGAGCGACTGGCCGAGTTCGTGGTGCGTCGACACCGCCGCATCCTGCTGATCGGCGGGGTGGTGTCGGTCGCGCTGATGCTCTCGGTGCCGCTGATTCAGCTCGACGATCAGTGGGTGGAGTACTTCGATCACCGGGTGGAGTTCCGCAACGACACGGACTTCGCCATCGAACACCTCAATGGTCTTTATCTCGTCGAGCTTTCGGTACCCGCCGGAGAGAGCGAGGGGATCAGCGAGCCCCGCTACCTGCGGGACCTCGATCGTCTGACGAGCTGGTTTCGAGAGCAGCCTGAGGTCAGTCATGTGGTGAGCTATACCGACATCATCAAACGGCTCAACAAGAACCTACACGGTGACGATCCCGAGTACTACCGCCTGCCGGAAGAACGGGATCTGGCGGCGCAGTATCTATTGCTCTACGAGCTTTCGCTGCCCTTCGGGCTCGATCTCAACGATCGCATCAACGTCGACAAGTCCGCCACTCGGGTCAGCTTGACCCTCGAGAACATCTCCACCGTCGAGACGCGGGAGTTCCTCGACCGGATCCGCAGCTGGATCGGGGACAACCTGCCGGCGACGATGCAGAGTCGTCCGACCGGAGCAAGCGTGATGTTCTCCTACATCTCGGAACGCAACATCGAGAGCATGCTGCGGGGCAACGTCCTGGCGATCCTCCTCATCGCAGGCATCATGATGTTGTCCTTGCGGAGTTTCGGCCTGGGGGCGTTGAGCGTTCTGCCGAACGCGGCTCCGATTCTGATCACACTCGGAATCTGGTCGCTCCTGGTCGGGAAGGTCGGGATGGCGGCCGCCACCGTGTCGGCCTCGTCGCTGGGCATCATCGTCGACGACTCGGTGCACTTCCTGGCCAAGTATCTGCGGGCCCGTCGCGAGCGGAAACTCGACCGCCCCGATGCCGTACGCTACGCCTTCCGGACGGTAGGAGTGGCGCTGGTGGTCACGACAGTGATTCTGACGGCCGGATTCCTGGTCCTCGCCCTGTCGACCTTCCGCATCAACTTCGAACTGGGTCTTCTGACCGCCATGGCGATCGTCATCGCACTGCTCGCCGACTTCTTCATCTTGCCAGCCTTGCTCCTGTGGCGACACGAGAAGGATCAAGGGCTTGCCAACTCACCCGACCACACTGCATCCAAGGACACCACCAATGCGCAAGACCTCGTTCGTGCTTCGTAGCCTCTGCCTCAGTCTGATTCTCCTCCTGACTGGCCTCGAGTCGGTCGCCGCCGAAACTCCCGAGGAGAAGGGCTATGCCATCGCCGCTCGCTCGGACCGAAGCGATCGAGGCTTCACCAGTAGCTCGGTCGGGATGACCATGGTGCTGCGCAACAAGGCGGGCAAAGAGGCGCGGCGCACTCTGAGTCTTCGCACGCTCGAGAACCCCGACGAAAGCGTCGGCGACAAGAGCCTCATCGTGTTCGACGATCCCGCGGACATCGAAGGAACCGCGCTGCTGTCGCACGCGAGGATCCTCGAGGCCGACGACCAGTGGCTCTACCTGCCGGCCCTGAAGCGGGTCAAGCGGATCTCCTCGGTCAACAAGTCGGGTCCGTTCGTCGGCAGTGAGTTTGCTTTCGAGGACTTCACGGCCCTGGAACTCGAGAAGTTCACCTACCGCTGGGTCCGTGAGGAGGCCTGTGGCGAGTTCGTGTGCGACGTGGTCGAGAGGACTCCCCGCTACGAGCACTCGGGCTACACGAGACAACTATCGTGGGTCGATCAGTCCGTCTTTCAGGTCCGCCAGGTGGAGTTTTATGACCGCAAGGGATCGTTGCTGAAGACCCTCACGCTCGACGAGTATCGGCAGTACGACGGTGGGTACTGGCGAGCTCATCGCCTGGCCATGGTCAACCACGTATCGGGGAAGAGCACCGATCTTCTGTACGACACATTCGAGTTCGGCACGGACCTCTCGGAGAGCGACTTCGTGAAGAGCGCCCTCGAACGTGCTCGTTGACCATGCGCTTTCGTAGGGCTCTCGTCCTCGTAGGGCTGGGGCTGCTCGTCTCCTGCCCCCTCCTGGCCGACGGCTGGAGCCTGTCGGGTTCGCTGGCGGCGGAGGTCCGCTGGTTCGCCAACTCCCCGGTGCTCGACGGTCAGCTGGAGACGGTGCAGGGTTCTGGTCTCTTCGCCCCGGAGCTTCGCTGGCGGAGCGAGGATCGACGCCACCAGATCACGCTGTCACCGTTCGTACGCTGGGACGCAGAGGACGACGAGCGCACCCACTTCGATCTGAGGGAGGGGTACTACCGCTACGTCGGGGACGAGTGGGAACTGCTCTTCGGGGTCGACCGCGTCTTCTGGGGGGTCACCGAGTCCCGTCATCTGGTGGATATCGTCAACCAGACCGACCTCGTGGAGGACCTGGACGATGAAGACAAGCTGGGTCAGCCGATGGTCAAGGTGGGCTGGGACCGCGGCTTCGGCCGGATCGAACTGCTCGCTCTTCTGGGATTTCGGGAGCGTACGTTCCCGGGGCCGGCCGGTCGACTGCGACCTCCGCTCGTCGTCGATCGTGACCGAACTGTGTACGAGTCCGCGGCGGGCGAGGAGCGCCTCGACCTCGCGCTGCGCTGGAGCCACTACCTGGGGGATTGGGATCTTGGGGCTCATGCGTTTCATGGAACATCGCGGGAGCCTCGGCTGGTCCCGGCCGCGTCGCGAGCCGACCCCGGAGTCGAGCTGGTTCCGTACTACGACGTGATCAACCAGGTCGGCGTCGACCTGCAGTTCACGCGGGGCGCCTGGCTGTGGAAAGCCGAAGCCCTGGTGCGCGAGGGGTATGACGACACCTTCGGAGCCGTCGTCGCCGGGTTCGAGCGGACGCTCTATCAGATCGGCGGCTCCAGCGCGGATCTCGGCTTGCTCCTCGAGCTCCACTACGACGGAAGAGAGGAGACCGAGCCGCCGACGATCTACGACCGCGATCTCTTCTTTGGCGGTCGGCTCGCACTGAACGACTCTCAGGACACCTCGATCCTCGCCGGCGCTCTGGTGGATCGCGGCGACGGCAGCACCGTTCTGCTCCTCGAGGCAACACGGCGACTCGGGCAGCAGTTCACCCTCGAGTTCGAGGGTAGGTCGTTCCTCGACGTCGCTCCCGCTGGCGACCTCGCGGCGTTGGAGGACGATGACCTCCTGGTCCTGAGGTTGAGCTGGAACTTCTGAGCAGGGTGCAGGGCGTCGAGTCCCGGACGAATCCTGACGGCACCGACCGGTACATCAGAATCGATAGGTGGTTGACAAGTACGCTGTGTGGAACCAAGCAAAGCTGTGGACCGTATCGGTATCGGCTCCTCCCTCGAGCGTGCGGTAGCCGGCCGCCAGCGTCCAGCGATCGTTGAGGTCCACCCCGATCGCGAGCCCAAGATCGACGGCTCGACCTGGTCCTCCGGCCAGGGCGTCGAGATCCATGGCCAGTTGCCAGCGTTCGGCCCAGCGCCAGGTACCAGCGACGTGTAGGAGCGGTACAAACCCGACGTTGCTGTCCGCGGCTTGCTTGACAGATTGCCGCAGCTGGACCTTGGCGTCGCGGACCTTGGCCGTTCCGCCCACCCACCAAGTCCATCGGTCCGATTCGAAGGCTCGGAAGCGGTACGTCAGCCGCCACGAGTTGAATCGATAGGTGGCTTCGGTCGGCAGCTCTGGTAAGAAGGTCTCACCCACGAAGTCGACCGGCAGGGTCAGGGTTCCCGTTTCCGTGTAGGAGAGGGGGGCGAGGAGGACTCGTAGCTCCTGTTTGGATCGTACTCTCCAGTTGATCTCGAGTCGCGGACTCAACCAGGGTCCGGCCTCCGCAATGTCGGTCAGCGAAAAACGATCCCCGCTGTCGTCATTCGGGATCTGGACGTCGTTACGACTCTGCCACGTCGGCCCGACTTCTAGCCGCACGCTCAGCTGAGTTGGACTCTGGGCGACGAGGCCGGAGGCGAGGAGGAGCAACCCGCAATACGACAGGGCCGCGCGTTGATGCAGACTGGAAGGTCGGTTCATCGGGAGTCGCCTCACTTGCCTAGCGGAACGATGCGTTCGGGGGGGATTGGTGCCTCGGGTAGAGATCAGGCCCCGTCCGGAAAGTGTAGTCATACTGTCCATTCTTTGTCAATAAATAGGTCGATCTCGGGCGGTGCCTCTGGTGGGTGGCCGGCGGCCAGTTCCTGGCTTCATGCCAATGTTCTCGGGGCAACGGAGCGGAGTTCAATTAATCTTGACAAAAGCTAGACAGTCTGAGATGATTTCCAAGTCAACGGCGGATCGTCCCGCCTCCTTCCATCCTCTCGGCGGTGTTCTCGGGCCTACGACGGCCGTGGGCACAACCCGGCCCTCGAGGTGCCAGAATGCTGAACTTCTTCAAGCGCGATCCCGTCAAAAAACTCGAGAGACTCGTCGCAGCCAAGTTGTCGCAAGCGCGAGACGCTCAGCGCTCGGGCAACATGCCACGGTATGCCGTGCTGACCGCTGAGGTCGACGACCTGGGTCGGCGGTTGGATGCGCTCCGCGCCGCCAGATCCGACAGATGAGGGGCGAAGACCTAGACCTGAGGTCGGCTTGGACGAGCGTCGCCATCGTCCTGCTCATCGCATCGACGAGCCCTGAACTCGGAGCGAACGAGAGGAGTGTAGAAATGGAGAGACAGCCAGCCACGCACGAGGTCTTCGAGTTCGAGCGGGCAGACGATGCATGGAGAAACATCGATGACGTCGTGATGGGGGGGCGTTCGTCGAGCTGGATGGAGGTCGACCGGGGCAAGGCGCGGTTTCGTGGTCGGCTATCGCTCGAGAACAACGGTGGATTTGCTTCGGTCCGGTCAGATCTCCTGACCGAGAGTCTGGCGGGCGCGGAGGGTCTTGCACTCAGGTTGCGCGGTGATGGTCGAACCTATCAACTCCGCTTGCGGACTGACGGTGCCTTCGACGGTCCCAGCTACCAGATGGAGATCGAGCCACCGAAGGGTGTTTGGACGGTTCTCGAGATTCCATTTGCCGCTTTCCGACCCACCCTTCGCGGCCGAGAACTCACCGGGGTTCCCCCCGTGGCTTCGGCGGAGATCAGAACGATCGGAATTCTGATCGCTGATAAGCAGGAGGGTGCGTTTGAGCTCGAGGTCGACTGGATCAGGGCATTCTAGGACTTCCTTGATTCCTACTCCGCACTCCCTACGATCTCTGGTCCTCTTCGATGACTGAATCGTGGCCCATCCTCCCTCGGGCCTGCGCCCTGACTCTTGTCTCCTCCGAGTGCGCCAGGGGACTCGAGGGCTCGCAACGACCGACCCGGTCGGACACCTATCAAAGGAAACAGCATGACCAGAAAACAACTCGCAGAGAAGCTCAACGACGACCTGAAGAGCGAATATCAGGCGATCATCATGTACATCACCTACGCCGCGGCCGCGACGGGTCCTCATCGGCCCATGCTGAAGCAGTTCTTCGAGCAGGAGATCCCCGAGGAGTTGGCTCATGCCCAGTTCCTGGCTGAGAAGGTGGCGAGTCTCGGCGGGGTACCGGCTACGGAACCGAAACCGGTGCCCGCGGCCGAAGGGCCACGGGAAATGCTGGCCAACGTACTCGAAGCCGAACGCGCGGCGATCTCGGCGTACAAGCAGCGTTCCCGCGACGCAGCTGAGCTCGGTGACGTAGGGCTCTCGGCCCGACTCGAGACCCTCGTAGAGGACGAGACCCACCACTTCGAGGAGACGGAGAAGATCTTGCGGGGTTGGCAGTAGATAGAGCAGTACTCGGGCTCGGGAGAACTCCGCTAGGAACTGGGTCGGCGCACCGCGGTGACGAGCTCGTCGGCGGGTCGTCGTCCACGCCGAGAGTCGAAACGACATCGACTCCGCTGGGACAGGGGAGCGGCATCCAGTGAACGCGAAGTCTGGCCAACGGTTACCGCCTAGGCTGCTTGGTACAATGCCAAGCGCCTGCGCGAGCCGCCCATGTCAGACAGCATTCCAACCGCGTCCGAAGACTGCGCCGATTCGGGTCTCTACCTTTGTGGTGGTAACGAGAGCCGAGCGATCCGTTTCGCCCTGAATTCGGGGGTTGTGAGGGTGGGGAGTTCCCCGGAGAGTGACCTCTGTCTGGCGGACGGACTGGTGTCGCGACACCACGCCCTGTTGACCGTCTCCGCGGACGGGGTCGTGGTCGAGGATCGCGGTAGCACCAACGGATCGTTCATCAACGGTCACCGGATTCGTCGTGGAATCCTGGAGATGGGTTCTTCCCTGCGGCTGGGTTCCTTTCGACTGGGCGTGGAGCGGCAGGACCCAGACGATGTCCGCGTGGCAATCTCCTTGGCACCGAAGACCGCGGAGCCGCTGCTGGTGGCGGAGGAGGCGTCGACAATCGTGGCGCCCTCGGAGCCGGGCCGCATCCTCCCGGCCGAAGCCCTCGCACTGCTCGAGGATCTGGTACTTCGACTGGCAGGGCAGGAAGACCCGAAACCCGCCACCCTCTTGCCGGCGCTGCGTGCGGGTTTGGCGCTCGAAGGGGTCGCTCTGGTGGGGTGGGAGGGTGAGCAACCGGTGGCGCGATCGGCCGACGGCATCGTCGGTAGGGTGCCGGCCTCGGAACTCCTCTTTGGCCTCGACTCGCTGGACTTGGAGGCCGAGGTCCCCGCCGACGGCCTGGAGATGTCCCGCGGTCGGGTCCGCGCCACGGTCTTTGATTTCTCGCCTCCCATCGTCGTGGCCGCGGTCAGCGGACCGGCGATCGAACCGAGGGCGCTCGTCCTCTGGTTCGGAGAAGCGAGTCCAGCCTGGGGTGCTCAACCGGGGCTGGTTCGATGTCTCGGGAGTCTCGTGCTGGCGGCCGATCGGACCCCGCGCTCCCGGTCGGTTCGCCGCGGGTCCGATCTGTCGCTCCGATTCCCCGCTGGTTTCGTACCGGGATCCTCCCCCCGCATCGAGGCGGTCTACGACCAGCTTCGACCGCTGGCGAGATCGAGACTTCCCGTCGTGTTAACGGGAGAGTCTGGAGTCGGAAAGGAAGGAGTTGCCCGCACGCTGCACCGCTCCTCGGACCGGGCCGACGGGCCGTGGGTCGTCGTGGACTGCGCCGCGATGACTGAGCGACAGTTTGCCGCCGATCTCTTCGGGGTGGCGCCGGGCGTGGCGGGGGCCGAACCCCGGGAGGGTCTCTTCCAGCAGGCCGACCGAGGCACACTCTTTCTCGATCAGTTCGTTGCGTTGCCCCTGGAGTGCCAGAGTCGGCTGTTGCGACCGCTCCAGGAGGGCCGAGTCACTTCGCTCGGAGGTCGCCCCGAGCCGGTCGATGTTCGGATCCTGTCGGCGACTAATCAGGATCTCGAACGAGCTCTGTCGGAGGGCCGCCTGCGGGAGGATCTGTACTATCGTCTGGCGGGGACAGTGGTTTGCGTCCCCCCTTTGCGGCGACGCCAGGAAGACCTCCCGGGGCTGATCGAGCACTTCCTGGGTCGATTCTCCAGCGAGCGGGGAATCGCGATTGCGGGCGTGACGGTCGGGGCCTTACGCCTACTGTCGAACTACCACTGGCCCGGCAACGTCCGACAGTTGGAACACGAGATGAGGCGCCTCGCCTTCGCGGTGACGGAGGGCGGTCTGGTCGACTCGGCGTCGCTGTCGGACGCGGTCCAGTGGTTCGGGTCCTCGCCGATGACGTCGGAAGGGGGCGACGTCGAACTGGCGCCTCGCGTCGATGCCCTGGAGCGTCGTTTGATCCGCGAGGCCCTGCGGCGAACCGGCGGGTTGAGGGGCCAGGCGGCGGGTTTGCTCGGGCTGTCCCGCAACGGATTGGCCAAGAAGATGCGGCGCCTGGGGATCGACCGAGAACGAAAGGGTGCCGATGGACCTCAGTAGTGCACCGAGTGCCACGCGCCTCGGTTCGTCCGCGGGCGAGGGGGCGCAGCAACGAGGTGTTCTACCTCCGATCTTCCTCGACGGGGAGGTGGTGTCGGGTCGCTTCCAGGTCCGTCGCTTCCTGGGGCAGGGAGGGATGGGCCAGGTCTTCGAAGCCTTCGACCGCGAACTCGGAACTGAGGTTGCCATCAAGGTAGTACGTCCCGATCGGATCGATCAGGGGGACCTCGAGAGGCGGTTTCGGGCCGAAGTAGAGATCGCTCGCCGAGTCACTCATCCCAACGTCTGTCGCGTCTTCGATCTGTTCCTGGTCGAACCGACCAGCTCCCCCTGGGGTGACGGCGGCGAGCCCCTGTTGCTTCTGACGATGGAGTTGGTCGATGGCGAGACCCTGGCGTCGCTGATTCAGCGACAGGGTTCGTTGCCGCTCGAGATGGCCAGGCCGCTGATCCGCCAGATCGCGGCGGCTCTCGATGCGGCCCATCGTTCGGGAGTAGCACACCGCGACCTCAAGCCTTCCAACATCGTCCTCCGCCGCCGGGAGGGGAAACTGGAGGCGGTCCTCACCGATTTCGGCCTCGCCCGATCGACGGGTTCCAGCGGCGCAGTACTCGGCTTCGAGGGCACGCTGGCCTACGCCGCGCCCGAGGTCCGGCGAGGGGTCGAGGGTGACACCAGAGCCGACATCTTCTCCCTGGGGGCTGTCGTCCAGGACATGCTCACGGGGCGGCTAGCGCGGGCGAGCGACGATCCGACTGCCGTCGCTGCCGGCCTGCCGCCGATGGTTCGAGAGGTCCTCCGCAAGTGCAAGGAAACCAGTCCTAGCTTGCGGTATGCCACGGCCGGCGAAGTGGTGAGCGCCCTCTTCCCAAGTCGTCCGCGACCCTCCTCGAGGGTGGGGCTTTTGCTCGGAGTCCTGCTCCTGGTCAGCGGACTCTGGCTCTCGGTGCCGAAGGTCGGAGGGCCTTCTGTCGAGGCCGACGAGGCGTCCGAGACCAGCGAGCGTTGGCGAGCAGCGAAGCTGCGGTACGAGGAGGTCACACGCGGCCGGCAAGGGGAGTTCGGCTATCGGCTGCGGCAGGTCGAAGCGCTAGCCGCCGCCGGGGACGCCAGTGCGGCACTCTCCCTGGTTCGGCGGATGCGTGAAGCTGCGCCCCCCACTTCTCGGCAGATCGCAGAGTTGGCCCTCACCGAGGCGCGGGTCGCCGAGAGGGCGGGAGACTACGAGCGCCAGTATCGCGCGGCCGCGGAATCGGTCGCTTACGGCGACGCCGCGTTGGATCCGCTCGGGGTCGCTCGGGCACGGGTCCTCGAAGGGTCCGCCCTCTACCGCCTCGGCCAGACGGAGCGGGCCACCGAGATCACTCGCCAGGCGTTGGAGGAACTCGCCGCCGGTGGCGATCTGTGGAGTCGGGCGCAGGCGTCGCTGAGTTTCGATCTCTGGTTTCTGGCGGAGCATGAGCTGCTGTCGGTCGAAGAAGCCCTCGAGGTCTTCCGTGGCGTCGGAGACCGGGAGAGCGAAGCGCGACTGCTGGCCGCCGCGACCCGCAGCCAGATCAACTCCCACCCCACACCGATCGCGATGATGCCCTCGGTAGATCGAGCGCTGGAGATTGCTCGCGAGATCTCCAGCTTTCGGGCCGAGGCCGAAGCCCTCAACACCCGAGCCATTCTTCGCTGGTCGGGGGGAGACGAGTCCGGGGGGATCTCGGGCTTCCAAGAGGCTCTCCACGCCGCCGAAGCCAGCGGAGACCAGCGGCTGATCGCCAGCTACTCGATGCATCTGGGTCTGATTCTTCAGCACTACGGAACCTCCACCGAAGTCCTGGCCCTGCTCGAGAAGGCGGTCGTCCTCTTCCGCGACCTGGGTAGCCGCAGGGACCTGGCGAAAGCGCTGGGCAACGTGGCGCGCTTCCACCGGAACCGTAGGAACTTCGAGCTGGCGGAAGACCTGGCGGAGGAGGCGCTCCGCGAGGCGCGGAGCTTCGGAGATCGATGGCTGGTGCATCAGACTCTCGAACTGCAGACGACGGTCTTCCTGGCCGGGGGCAGATTCGAGGCGGCGAAAGCGGCGAGTCGGGAAGCCTTGCAACTGGCGGCAACTGATTCCGAGAGGGACTGGGACCGTTTGCGCCTGGCTCGCATCCAGGCTGCGGAGGGACGCTACCTGGATGCCTATCCTGCGGTCGCTGCGATCGTCGAGCGTCATCCGCTCGCTGAGGGTCGAGGGGCGTTGGCGATCTCCTCTCGGCTCGACCTGGCGGTGATCCTGGAACAACTCGATCGTCCGGCCGAAGCGGCCCGGACCCTCGAGGAGGTCCTCCCTCCCATTCTCAGCACGGGCTCCAACGGAAAGCGGCGTCGCGGTTCGCACCAGGCCGGCCGTCTCCATCGGGCTCTCGCGGGTTCGACGGACTTCCCATCGATTTTCGCCGGCACCCGGGAGTCGGCCTGGAGAGAGGGTCGATACGACGACTTCGCACTCACCACCCTAGAGCAGGCGGTGTTTCTCCGCCAACTGGGTCGCGGGGTCGAGGCGTGTGCCGTCGTGGACGACGCGCAGCACAGGGCCGCTGGGCTCGTCCATCCCAGGCTGGTCCGCCGTTTGGCCGAGAGCCAGGCAGTCTGCCCGGCCTAGACAGCGCCTTCGACGCGCGCACCAGGTTCCATCCCACCGGAGCCGAGGACCATCGAGTGGTCACGCCGCCCACTTGGTGGGCGGCCGCCACGGACGCCGGTCTCGTCGTTAGGTTGGTTCCGTCATGGGGCACCAACTCTTCGGAACCCGGTTCGCGACCAGGGTGGACTATTTCGCCTTTCCGCGGACCGGATCGCACTACCTCTCCTACCTGCTGACCGGTCTCTTCGATCTGGTCTTCTTCGAGATCGAGGGACAGGATAGCGCCGAGGTCGCCTCACGGAGCGACGAGCTGGAGCCTTGGGTGCTGTACGCGCTGAAGCTGCGCGAAGACGGCGTGCCGTTTCAACCCCTGTACCTCGATCACACTCCGCTCGGGGTCCATCAGGCTCCCGACCGAACCGGGTCGAGAACCATGATCCTCATTCGCGATCCCCGGTCCACGCTCTACAGTTGGCTTCGCCTGCAGGGCGATCGGCTCGGTTCGCCGGTAGTCGACCCCGGGCGCTGGTTGGACGAGCAGTGGGCGCGCTATCAGCACTTCTATCGCAGGGCCTTGGGGGTGCGTGCGGCCAGTCCGGGTCAGACCCTGGTCCTGCGCTACGAACAGTTGGTCGGCTCCGTCGAACCTCTCGACCAGATCTGCAGCTTCCTGGAGCTTCGCCCCAAGCTGAGAGCCTCCTTCGTCCATCGTCTGCTCGACTTCGAGAACGTGGTCCGTTCGGACATCGAGCGGACGTTCTACCGATGCGGTCCCAGGGATTCCTGGCGGGAAGCTCCGGAGTTCCTCGACTGGCTGGGGACGCTGGCCGGGAGCCCGTTCGCCGAGTTTGGATACTGAGGTCGGGGGATGCTCGGAAGGCGCGGGGTAGCAGCATGATCGAGCGGATTCTGGCGGCCGCTCGAACCTGCGGCTACGACTTCCGTCGGACCGCCAATCCGGCGGATCCACTCCGGCACCTGTTCGCCGACTGGGTCGACTACTACCGAATGAAGTACGCGATCGCCTCGGTCCTGCAGCCCCGGTCGATTCTCGAGATAGGAGTCCGCTACGGCTACTCGGCGCGGGCATTCCTCGAGGCCAGTCCATCGGCGCACTACTGCGGAATCGACAACGGATCCGAGGACTACGGGGGAGCTGGGCTCGCCGCCGCAGGGTGGGCTGAGGCCATCACCCAGGCCTTCGATACGCAGTTCCTGAAAGCGGACTCCCAGGCCTTGGTTCGGTTCCCAGGTGAGGAGTACGACCTGGTGCATGTCGACGGGCAGCAAGACGAGGTGGGCATTCGGCAAGATCTCGAGAAGGCCATGTCACAATCGCGCTTCATTCTCGTCGATGGATTCACCTGGATGGCAGAGAACTACCGAAGCGGAAACCAGTTCCTCCTCGAACACCGTCAGGACCTCGCCTACTATTTGGTGATCCCCGGCTACGCCGGAGAGCTGTTGATTCGGGTCTCCGACGCGTTTCGTCGACGAGCCCGCGATGGCCGAGAGAAGGGTCTCGAGGTCCTGCGACCCATCACCACGGCTGGCTATGACCGAGAGCGTGCGCCAAGGTAGCCAACGGAGCGGCTCGTTGGCTTGGTCGGGACGATCGAGCGATTGGGTCGGGGGCGGTACGCCGGACTGAACCCGACCATGGTGTTTCATTCCTACCAGTTCGTACTGTTCATGGCCTCGGTGTGGGCCTTCTACTGGTGCGTGCCACAGCGAGCGAGACGGTACGTCCTCCTGGTCGCGAGCTACCTCTTCTACGGGGCTTGGAGCGGTCGCTACGCGCTCTTGATCCTCGCCTCGACGACGATCGACTACGGTGCCGCCCTGGGAATCCGCCAGGCCCTGAACCAACGGCGCCGACGCCTGCTCCTCGCGACCAGTCTGCTCGCCAACCTCGGTATCCTGGGGACCTTCAAGTACTACGGCTTCTTCGCTTCGAGCCTCGAGACTCTACTCCCCATCTCGCTCCCTTTCCTCGATCTGCTGTTGCCGGTAGGGATCTCCTTCTACACCTTCCAGAGCATGAGCTACACGGTCGACGTCTACCGTGGGCGCCTCGAGCCGACTCGGAGCTTCGTCGACTTCGCCCTCTATGTCTCCTTCTTTCCCCAACTCGTCGCGGGGCCGATCGTCCGAGCCGGTACCTTTCTCCCCCAGCTTGATGCCGAGAGGAGGCTCACCCAGAATCGGGTTCGGTTCGGACTGAAACTCTTCGTGATCGGACTCTTCAAGAAGTTGGTGATCGCCGACAATCTGGCTCTCTGGGTCGACCGGGTCCACCTGGAGCCCCTGGCTTATCCGACGCTCGATCTCTGGGCTACGGCCTACGCATTTGCCTTTCAGATCTACTTCGATTTCTCAGCCTACTCTGAGATGGCGATCGGGCTGGCGGCTTTGCTCGGGTTCACTTTGCCGGTGAACTTCCGGCAACCCTACTGCGCCCGCAACATCGCCGACTTCTGGCACCGATGGCACATCACCCTCTCGACCTGGCTCCGCGACTATCTCTACATTCCACTGGGTGGTTCGAGAGTTGGTCGCCTGGCGACCGCGAGGAATCTGATGATCACGATGGTCCTGGGAGGACTCTGGCACGGGGCGGCCTGGACCATGCTGGCGTGGGGAGCACTCCACGGCGCGTATCTGGTGCTCCACCGCTGGGTGCGGTGGACGACGGAACGCTGGCCGTCCTGGGGTCGGGCAGTCGGGCATCCCTGGGCGACCCCGATCTTGGTTCTCCTGACCTTCCACTGCTGGACCCTCAGTATGGTTCTCTTCCGATCCGCGAGCATCGACGTGGCCTGGGTGTTGTGGCGGAGGATGTTTGGCCTCGCCGGCGGCGGGGCAGCGCAGGGAGGTGGTGTCCTGCTGGCCTGCGGAGTTCTCTACGCCGCGCACGTTGTGCAGGAGCGACTCGATCTGGTGGAAGCGTTCGATCGATGGCCGCTGGTGGCGCGGACCGCCTTCTTGGTGGTGGCTGCCTGGGGGATGGTGCTCTTCGCCGCGGCAGAATCGAAGCCGTTCCTCTACTTTCAGTTCTAGGGACCGACGATGGGCAACCAGTCTCTCAGACCGACATTTCCCCCCTCCAGGTCAGCTAGGAGAGCCTTCTGGGGCCTGTTGGTGTTCCTGCTGGGCGTCGGAGGCTGTTCGAGTTCCGACGACACCAGGAACGAGGAGGCTTCTGCCCAGCGACGGCTTCGTCTGCTCGGGGCCCGGCCCGCGGCGAGACTCGCACCGGAGGAACTCTTCGCTCGGACGATCGTGCAGGAGTACTCGGTGGGAGCCCTCGGCATCGAAGATAGGCCGATGCAGGAGGCGCCGACGAACGCGCCCTCGCCTACGGTTCTTCTCCACCGCGCTCTCGGCCGTCGAGCCGCGACGATCGACGAGGTGGAAGTTTCTCTTGGATCCGAGTTCAGCGGCGGGTTGGAGCTGGGTTGGGTGGTCGAGGGCCAGCCACCCACTCCTGGTTCTCGGCTTCGCGCCGAGGTCAGTGACTTCGATACGAGCGTGACCTTCAGAGTCGCGGCGCAGGAGGATTGGACTGGCTCCATCGGGGAGGTCTGGATCACCACGGGAACGTCGCCGCCGCCCGTGGTCGAGCGAGTTCGGTTTTTGACTTGGGATCTAGAGAGCGGGGGCTCCCCAGCCGATCGGCTCTGGCAGGTCTCGATCGGCGAGACCTCTCGTCGCGCCTTGGTTCTGGCTCCCGGTCAGAAGGTGCAGTTCGAGGTGGAAGTCGAGGTGGGTTCACGGCTGGAGCTGGCTCACGCGGCATCGCTGGGGAACCCAGGGCTTTCGGTAGGGATCGGATCGTCAGAGCTTCGCTCGGTGCGGCCGGGTCGGCGATGGCGAGAACTCGAGGTCGATCTGTCGGCTCATGCGGGGAAGCAACAGCTCTGGTTCTCGACCCACGAGACTCGGGGTCTCACGGTAGTCGGCAATCCTCGTTTGACCGGGAGAAGAGGGGCTGGGGGGCCAGAAGATGGTCGGCCCAACGTGCTCTGGATCGTGATCGATACGCTGAGGGCGGATCGCTTTTCCCCAGCTGTGATGCCCCGGCTCTGGGAGTGGTTTCGAACCCGGGGTACGCGCTTCGAGTCGGCCTACGCGGCCGCGCCCTGGACGCTCCCTTCCTTCGTCACCATGCTGACCGGCATGGACGCGCTGACGCATGGTTCGAACTACGGAGCGGTACTCGACCCGCGGCTCGACACTACTCCTCGGACCTTTCGAGAACATGGATACGCGACGCTGGCCGCTACCGGTGGAGGCTACGTGAGCCCGGCGTTCGGTCTCGATCTCGGCTTCGACCGGTTCTGGAGCTGGTCGGGTCGGCTCGGAGACGCCTCCGAACTCGACCGCGGAATCGAGGTCCTCACGGATTGGCTGCTAGAGAATGCAGACGACCCCTTCTTCGCGCTATTCCATACCTACGAGGTCCACGCTCCTTTCCATCGCCGGGAACCCTGGTTCTCACAGCGCATCGAGACGGTTGGGGGAGCCCCTGGAGCCGAGGCCCCGATCGTCTACCTCGACCAGACCGAACGACGTCGGCAGTTGCAGGACATCAAGCGGTACGGTGTTGCGACACGGGGTGGCTATCGGCTGCCGGATCGGTGGGAACTGCTCACCCTCGAAGCGCTCTACGACAGCGGAGCTTCCTACGTCGACGCTCGGATCGCTCAGTGGCTCGAGCGCCTGGAGGCCGTCGGTGCCCTGGAAGACACTGTCGTCGTCCTCTCCTCCGACCACGGCGAGGCTCTCGGGGAGCGCGGACTCGCGGTCCACTCTCACCTCTACGACTTCAACCTCGCGGTACCGCTGGCGATCAGTTGGCCGCAACTGGTAGAAGCTCCCGTGAGCGTGGACCAGGCGATCTCCCTCGCCGACCTTCCCGCTACTCTGGTGGAGATCGCCCTGGGGAGGGATTGGAGACAGGGTCGGGGGCGCTCGTTGGTGCCGATGCTCCGAGGAGAGGCGCGGACGCCCGACGATCTCTGGTCGTACGCCGGATCGACCAACCTGGGGGTCGGCTTGCTCCATCGCAATCGGCTGGCGCTCATCCTCAGCGATTCGGCCGTCGGTGCGGCGCGAGGAAGCCTCGAAGGATTCGACCTGGGTCCTCGGTCCCGAGAATCGAAGGTTCTGTCTTCGGACCAGATCCCGGCCGAGCTCCTGGCGAGAGTGCAAGCCAAGCTGGGGTCCAGCGCAGGGCGTCATCTCCGGCTGGACAACCGAAGTGAACTCGACCTCCAGCTCTCCTTGGAGCCAGCCAGCATCCAGTACGTCAAAGTGGTCGACCTGCCGGCCGGCGTCGTCACGCGGCATACCGAAGACTCCTTGCGGTTGGATATCCCACCCGCGACCGCGCTCTGGCTGCGTCTGGACGGTCCCTTGGCCTTGCGATCGCCGGGCCTCACGCTGTCCACATCGGAGTACCACTGTCGGGTCGAGCCGTCGGGAGCACCGACCGACCAGTGGTTCTTCGACCCCGGGACCGGCCACTGCTCGACGCCGTCCGCGATGGGTCCCGTCGAGTTGACCCTGGCCCTGAAGGGGCCTGGAAGTTCGTTTCGGATTCCGGAGCTCGACCGCGAGCAGCGCGCTCGATTGCGCGGGCTAGGCTATCTGCGATGACGACACCGCGTACGGATCGGATCCCGAGGGTGCCGGGAGCGACGGGTCGAGAGGGGCGGAGCTTGGGCCTGTTGGACGTCTTTCTGGCCCTGCTCGTGGTGGGAGCCGTCGATCTCCTGCTCTTCCATGCCGGAGGGTACTTCGATCAGCTGAAGCCCGAGTCCTACTCCGGTCGGCTGCTCGAGTCGTCGGATCGGTTGGACGAAGTCAGGGCGGGGGCGGGGGCGGGTGAACGGCTGGTGCTCGTGGTCGGAGACTCGACGGCCAAGGCCGCCATCGACGCCGCGAGTCTGACTCTGGGCGTGGACTCGGAAGGGTACGACGTCACGGCGTTCAACTATTCGCAGCCGGGCTCCACCTCCCGCAGTTGGCAGCAGCTCGTCCGGGACGAGCGATTCGACGCTTCGTCGACGGCTCTGGTCGTGGTGGGGGTCCTACCGACCGCCCTGCGGATCTTCGAAGAACCGAAGCCGGACCTGGAGATTCTGAAGACCGAGTTGGGGTGGGTCGAGAGTTGGGTCCTATCTGGTTCCTACCCCACGCTCGAGGAACGGCTCTTCGTACGCTTCGGCAGCTTCCTGAGAGTCCTTTGGTTTCGGGAGGACCTCCGCGACTACCTCGAGCATCCAGCCCAGCGGCGGCGCGAGCTTCGGGCCCGAGGCGGGGCAGGGAGGCCGTCCGAGACTCGGCGATCCGTCGAGTCGACGGAACGCTCGATGACGGCGGTGCGGCTGGATCGCGAGGGGCGGTTGTCGCTCTCCGACCTTCCGCCCCACCTGCGTGAGCGCCCTGATCTGCATCCTGACCTGGAGCGGTGGCTCAGAAACCGCCGCCGGCCGGCGGACGAGAGGATCGAGTTCGATCCTCGGAAGCTGCGCATGCTCGAGCGTCTGGTCGAGACCATGGACGAGCGGGGAGTTCCGGTTCTGATCGCCATCCTCCCGAAAATGAAGGCGGTCTTTCGCCACCGAGAGATCGATACGCTGCGCGAGACCGTGGTCCAACTCCGACGGGAGGGTCGCCGGGTCGAATGGTTCGAAGACTCGAAGATCCTGGACCTCCTGGAGGACCCCCGCTACTTCGTGGACCACCTCCACCTGAATCCGTCGGGGGCTGCGATCTACACCGAGGCGCTGGCGAAGGTCGTGGCGGCGCAAGTGGGATCGAGGGCGAGCCCCGCTCCGATCGACGGAGCGAGTCGAACGGAGATCGAGGCCGGACCGGGGGCGACGGACTAGGACGCCTCGGACTAGGGCGCGTCGGGAGCCGGCACGGCATCGAGGTACCCAGAGCGGGTACGGATCTCGAGGTCGTTCCGCCGTACCTCGACCCGCACGCGGTGCCAGCTCCCGTCGTTGCGATTCTCCGTCGGGTAGAACCCGAGGACGTACTGGTCTCGCATCTCGTCGAGGATCTCGCGGAAACCACCGCGGCTTTCGGCCAGGGAAGGGACCTCTACGATGCGACCGCCGGACTCTCGAACGACCTGTTCGAGGAGCCTCCTTTCGTGCTCGAGGTCGTTGCCATCCCGCCAAGACGACGAGAGTTCGGGGCCTCGGCGCTCGGGGCGAATCCAGTAGATCAGGGCGCCGCTGCGTCGGGCCAACGGAAGGACGTCGTCCATGCCGAGAATCGAAACGGTATCGATCCCGTCGGACAGGAGGATGATGGTCCGCCGCCCTTGGAGCCCGGCCAGCTGCTGCAAAGCCAGGAAGAGGTGGTCATTGATCGCGGTGGCACCCCGGGCGACGGCCCGGTCCAGGCCCAGGCGCAGGACGTCGACGAAGCTGGTCATTGGTGACACCGATTGCACGCGGTCGGAGAACAGGGTCAACCGGGCGCGGTCCTGATCCTCGAGTCCGTCGAGGAACTCGTCGGCTCCGGCGATCGCTGCCCGCAGCCGGTCGCCCTGCATGCTGCCACTGGTGTCGATCAGCAGCCAGGCCGTCAGGGGGGCGTCGCCTCGGTAGAAGTTGGCGATCGCCTGCTCTACGCCATCGTCTTCGACCACGAAGTCTTCGCGTAGAAGGTCCTCGACCCGGCGGCCACCCTGGGTGGCGGTGACGTAGAGCTCGATGACCTCGAGATCGACGACCTCATCGACGCGGAACGATCCGGTACGGACGCGAGCGGTATCCTGGCGTCCGTCGGCGGCTCGGGCCACGGCTTCGAAGACGTGTTCTCGGCCCGAGGCACCGACTTCGACGTGCATCTGCCAGGGCGGCGTTCGGAGCACTCCCAGCGACTGGCCGTCGAGAAAGACCTCGACGCTTTCGGCATCTCCCCAGACTCGAAGTTCGAGCTGGACCGTACCCAAAGCGACGGTCCCCGGCTCCGGTGAGACGATGGCCACCTCTGGCGCTCGCTGCGCCTGGGTCGGCGGCGCCCCGATCAGGGCCCACACCATCGCGACGACCAGCCACGAGCGCTCAGTCCACCGAGACCGACGTCGGTGGGGTTTCATGGTCCCGTCTTCCTCTCGAGTGCAGCGATGAGCTCCAGGCGCTGCCGCTCGAGGGTCTGCTGGGCGAGGTCGGAGAGGGGCGAGCGAGCGACGTCTGGCCACTCTTCGTAGCGCGAGCGGGGTGCCGTTGTTTCGTGGGCGTTCTCGGCGAGCGAAGCGACCAGTTCCCGGGCCGCTTCGTAGTGCCCCTCCTGCTCGAGGAAGAACGACACCAGGATCAGGAGTTCCGGTTGGTCGGGCCATCGGTCGAGTGCTTCCTGAGCCTTCCGTTGGGCGGACCCCGCATTCGATCGGCGGAGGAGCCGGACCTCCTCCTGCGCGGCCAGTTGGCGAACCCACGGTGGGCCGGGCGCTTCCGCGATCTGGCCGAAGGTCTTCAGCGCCTCGCCGGCGTTGCCGGTGCGGGCGAGGTTGACCGCGTAGCGCAGGCGTACCTCGGCCAGGGTATCGGTTCCTTCCTCCGTGTTCTCCGTGGCCAAGGCTTGCAACCGCGCCACCGCCGCTGCGTGCCGGCCGGTCTTCTCCTCCAGTGCCGCCAGCAGGAGTTGTGATTCACTCTGTGTCGGCGACAGGTCCACGGCTCGTGTCAAGAGGTCGTGGGCGTCGTGGATGTAGCCACGCCGCAGGGCCCAGGCCCCGATCGAACCCAGCACTTCGGCGACCTCTAGCTGGTCGGCCTCACCCTGAGCCAAGAGCTGGAGAACTCTGCGCAAGGCATGGCGTACGAGGCCCGGGTTCCCCTCGCGATGGTGACCAAGGGCGGCTTCGGCGTGGAGCTGGGCGATCGCCAGGGTCGTCGCCGATCCGTCCTGGGTCAGGGAGTGCAGGGCCCGGCTCTCGACGCGCTCCAACAGGACCAGGCTTCCGAGGTCATCGAAGGCTCTCCTCTGAAACGAGACCAGCTCGCGGCCATCGGTAGCGTCTCGGTTCTGGGCCCCCGCCAGCAAAGCCAGGCGGTAGCCACGGCGCAGGGAGCCGCCGGGATCAGTCGGTACTTCCGGGGCGTGTGGTTCGGGGACGGCTGCCTGGGCACCGGAGGGGCCGCTCTCGAACTGTGCGGTGGACGACGCCTCCCCGACCCACACCTCGATCGCCGGGAAGGGGGCGCTGGGCTCGATCGTTGCAGCTGCCAGCGGTCGAACCACCACGTCGTACACGCCGCTCGGAAGGGGGCTCGGATCGAAGGTCGCGCGCTGCACCACGCAGCCGGGAAGCGCAGAGGTACTCGTCGCGTCGTCGGTTGGGTCCATGGCGGCGCGGGTCAGGGGCACCGAGACCGCTTCGCCACCGAAGCGAGGTTGGAAGTAGAGGGTTCCGAGGGCTGTCTCGGCGGCGTCCGGTAGGAACAGGTAGACCTCGGACGGCCCTCGGATCATCGGGCGAGCCTGAGGGATCCACTGTTCCGGCCATCCCCCCAGCGGCGGTACCGACTGCCGTTGGGGAGCGGGCTGCAGGTTGAGGGCCCAGTCCGTCGGCGCGCGGGGGAAGAGAGCTGGCCAGGGCGCCGGATGGTGCTGTGCTCTCAGCCGTTGCGACCGGACTCCGAACGGCCCCTCGGGCCAGAGGGCCAAGACACGGACCTCGCTCGCCTCCGAGTTCGAGATCTCCATCTGCAAGGCCACGACCAACCCACCGCCGCGGAGCGCAGCCTCGTGGCGCGCGGGGTCGATCCACAGTCGACGCGTCTCGCGATCGACGACGGCTCCCGAGGCGTCGATCATGTAGGCCATGATGTCCAGTTCGCCTCCGTTCGTTCCGGCCAGGTCCAGGAGCTGATCGCCCGCCACCTCGAGCCAGACGGTGACCGCGTTCGGCCTCTGGCCACAACCAGCAGTCGGCAGGGCCAGTAGGTTCATGGGCAGCTCGCCGCCCTCCTGGCCCGACATGAGAAGAGCGGCGGATCGAGCGTGGACGACGGCCGTGCCGAAGGTGGGAACCTCGATGGCTGCCGCTACCGTCGCCGAGAGGCCGAGCCACCAGGCCGCGAGCCAACGGGTCGTCCACGGTCTGGCGCGAGCCGTGGAGCGCCTCCTCATCGGCCTACGGAGCGGACGGGAGCTCGACCACGGTGGTAGAGAACTGGGAGGCAAAGTGATCGCGGACGCCGACGCCGACCGAGTCGGCGCCCCGCGGCAGCAGGATCTCGACGGTGAGCGCCACTGGTCCGGCCAACGCGGTCAGCAGCTCGTCGGTCGACAGTCGGATCGGTACGACGGCCTTGACCGGCGCGCTGGTCAGACCGTCCCAGTCGGCGGCGAGGGCAAAGAGGGTGAGGCGGCCGAGGTGGTGCTCGCCCGAAGGCACCAGCGCCAGGTTGGGCATCGGTACCCGCACTCTGATGCTGGCTTTGGTACCGAAGTCTCCGTGCTCGACGCCGAGGACCTCGAGGTCGATGCCGAGCACGTTGTGTTCGGCGCCGAGGACGAGGGCAGCTCGGATGCGGTCGATCGCCTCCTGATCGAGCGACGGGAAGGCGACGGCGGCGGGGTGCCGGATCTCGACCCCGGGACGCTCCGGTCGCAGCCGGACCTCGATCTCGTACGCTGGCTTTCCTGTGGCGCGCGAAGGGGAGAAGGTCAGGCGGTAGAAGTTGGCGAGTTCGCGCGTCAAAGGCTCCCAGACTCTCGAATCGCTTCCGTGGGCAGCGAGGACGCGGCCTCCGGTCGAGTTGGCGAAGTCAGCGAGCATCAGACTGTTCGCTCCCGCGACGGCGGAGGATCCGCGCCCAGAACCGAGTCCGCCTCTGCGGGAAGTCACTCCGGTCCTCGAACGCCCTCCATCGACCGGAACGAGGACGACCTGAGCCAGGTTGGCGTGCTGGATGATGCCGGCGAAGAGCTCGCGATCGTCGCCCGGGCTGGGAACCCGCGGCGCGGTCTTGAACAGCATGGTCTCCGAGTCGGCATCCAGTCCGCCCTCTCCTTCGGGCAGCCGGGCGAACGAGGAGTTCTCCCCGTAGCTTTGCTCCCAGGCGCCGAGAAGCTCCTGCCCCATACCGATCGGAATCCGACCGCCGGCGTAGACCAGGACTCGTCGGCCGGGCAGTCCCGCCATCTGTCGGATGAGCTGGTCGAGGTTGGCGGCGACTCGCTGCATGCGCAGTTGCCCTTCAGCCGCAAAGGCCTCGACCCGGGCCAGCGTCGCTTTGGCTCGATGCTCGGCCTGCGAGCCGTAGTTGCGTTGCGGACCCAGTTCGTCCAGGAGGTCTCGATAGTCGGTCACAAAGGACCGGCCAGATCCCGGTCGGTCGACGAGATCGTCGAGCGTATCGATGATGTTCCGGGGTGGACCGGACTCGAAGGGTTCGAGCAACTCGGCCCTGGGGTCGGCGGTGACCAACATCACCCGGTCCCGGCTCTTCAGTGTGGTCAGAAACTCCCGCAGCAGGTCGACGGTATGGCTCAAATCGCCCGGGGCCAGGAAGGTGCGGTCGATGAGCACCGTGACGAACAGCCGCTCGTCGGCTTGCAGAGGGGTCCGACGCCCGGGGTTCGAACCCTCGATCCGGAGAGCGCTCTCGCTCTCGAAGGCCACGAACTGGCTGATCGGAGTGGGTTGGCCGTCCACCAGGAGCTCGAAGTCTCCCTGCGTCAAACCGAGCACTGGATAGCCGGCGGATCCGCTCACGACCACATCGATGCGGACGTCGCGAACCTCGAGCTCGTCGATGAAGCTCTCTTCGGGGGCCTGCGCGCCGACCGAACCCGTCACCAGGACCAGCCAGAGGCTCGACAGGACCCGGAGGAACGGACGGCGGAACTCGCTCATCGGCAGCACGGTGGCCACCATCCTACGACAGCTGCGCGCTGGCCGCGACTCAGACTTTGGAAAACCGCGACCTGACTGGCCGTCGAGGTCTAGCGAGCCTACGCAGGGCGCCGGTCTGGGCTCATCGGTCGGACAGAGGTTTCCAGATCTCCGGGTCGGGGGGCGTGCCGGTGGCCAACTCCAGTAGCTCGAGTACCTCGGCGCCCGAGCCTTCGTCGCCGATGACCTGGCGCAGCCGGGCGTCGAAGTGCGGGAACATGGCGGCCATGTCGACCTTCCAGCCGCCGGACTCGAGCACGAGGGGGAACGCAGGGGGTAGGGCCTGGTCGCCGATACGCATCTCGAGTTCCGCCTGATTTCCATGGATCGAGACCTCCATGGAGATCGCATCTCCGAGGTCCCGCACCGTTTCGAGCGCTCGCTTGGAGTTCCAACCCTCGTCGTAGCTTCGAATCAGCAATTGGCGCCCCGATAGCGCACGGATCTCGCTTCCGTCGAGCCGGTGGCGCAGATGGAGGACGCTGAAGAGTTCGTACGGACCGAGGGTTTCGAGTTCTTCGCGGTCCGCCTCCAGCGCCAGCCCGCGGAAGCGGTCGTAAGTTGCCACCGTACCTTCGCTCAGCAGAGCGGCGACGGCCGGGCCGTCCTGGGCCAGGGCTGCGGCCATGTACTGGTTCATCGCTTGGCGGACCTCGTCCTGGGGGTCTTGGGCGGCCGCCATGGCTCCGAGGAAGACCAGCCAGCCCACAGCCAAGGGGAGTACTCGTTTCATGGCGGCGCAATGGTAGCAGGGTCAGACGACCGTACTCCGAGGGAGGGGAAACTCCTGCAGTCGGCGGAGTGGCCGCTGGTGAGTGCTAAGCTGCGGCCTCGCTCAACGTTTCGTCGTCCCGACTCGAGGTCCCGATGGAAGGCCCTGGCTCTCGCTCCCTGTTCACCGCGGCACTACTTCCCGTGCTGGGAATCGCCTGTCAGTCGGCTCCGCCACCCGAGCCTGCCACCCTGGTGGTGACGGGGGTGCGGGTTTGGACCGGCGATGCGGCGGTGCCCTGGGCCCAGGCGGTGGCCTGTCGCGGCGATACCATCGTCGCGGTGGATTCGGCGGAGGCGATCGAGCCCTACATCGGTCCGGCGACCCAGGTGGTGCGGCATCCCGGTGGCTTTCTAGTGCCGGGTTTCATCGATTCCCACATCCACTTCCTGACCGGAGGAAGCTCCCTCGCTTCGGTGCAACTGCGCGATGCAGCGACGCCCGAGGAGTTTACCCATCGGATCGGAGAGTTTGCCGCGACCCTGGAGCCGGGCGAGTGGATTCTCGACGGCAATTGGGATCACACCCTCTGGGGAGGGGAGCTGCCGCAGAGGGATTGGATCGACTCGGTGACGCCGGACCATCCGGTGTTCGTTATGCGCCTCGATGGCCATATGGGCCTGGCCAACTCGCGGGCCCTGGAACTCGCGGGGCTCGACGAGGATTCAGCCGACATCGAGGGGGGCGCAATTGTGCGGTACGCCTCCGGGGAGCCCACGGGGCTGCTCAAGGACAACGCCATGTCGCCGGTGCTCGCCCAGGTTCCGCCGCCCAGCACCGCGCAGCTCGACCGCTACCTGGAGGCGGCGATGGACTATGTGGCCAGTCTCGGAGTGACCACTGTGCACGACGTGTTCGCCGACGGGTCGGATAGCTGGCAGAGCCTAGCGACGTACCGTCGAGCCGAGGCTCGAGGCGCCCTGCGGACTCGCATCTACTCGGTGCCGCCGCTGGCCGAGTGGGAGCGGGTCGAGCGCGAGGTGGCCGCGTTTGGGCGTGGCAGCGACTGGCTCCGGATCGGGGCGGTCAAAGGGTTCATGGATGGCTCGCTGGGCTCTCACACCGCGGCGTTCCTCGAGCCCTTTAGCGACACCCCAGGAGAGAGTGGCTTCCTCACCAACTCGCGCCAGGAGATGGCGGAGTGGATCGCAGGAGCCGACGCGGCGGACCTGCATCTGGTCGTCCACGCCATCGGGGATCGAGCCATCCGCCAACTGCTCGACATCTACTCCGAGGTGACGGCTGATCGCGACCCTCGGGGCCGACGCTTTCGGATGGAGCACGCGCAACACATCGACCCCGAGGACCTTCCACGGTTCGCGGAACTCGGCGTCATCGCCAGCATGCAGCCCTACCACGCCATCGACGATGGTCGTTGGGCGGAGACCGTGATCGGACCTGAGCGAGCCAAGACGACCTACGCCTTCCGCAGTCTTCTCGATCGAGGTGCTCTGGTGGCCATGGGGAGCGACTGGCCGGTAGCCCCGGCTTCGCCGATCGAGGGGATCTACGCTGCGGTGACGCGTCGAACCCTCGATGGCGCCAACCCCGAGGGCTGGGTTCCGGAGCAGCGGATCAGGGTCGAAGAGGCCTTGCGCGGCTACACCTTTGCTGGAGCCTTCGCCTCGTTCGAAGAGGATCGGAAAGGGACCCTCACCGTCGGCCGCCTGGCGGACATGGTCCTCCTCGACCGCGACCTCACCGCGGTGTCGCCCGAGAGCCTACGGCAGGCGCAGGTACTGAAGACGATCGTGGGGGGCGAGGTAGTTTTCGGTCGCTGAGCTGAACTCAGTCGATCTGGCCGAGTGGTCAGCGATGGCAACTGTGGGTCAGTCCGCGAGAGATCGCGGGTCGGTGAATCGGCGTGCTAGGATGCCGATGCCTTGAAGTGACATCTGAATGCCAGGGGGGCGAATTGTGCGTTGGACTTCGGTAGGTACTGTTGTAGTCGCCATGGGGATACTCGGGCTGGGGCCCATCTGGGCTCAGTGTCCTGGGCCCCCGTCGAATGAGGTGGCGAATTGCGGTTTCGAGACGGGCAATCCTCCCGCCAGTTGGGTCGAGGGGCCTTTCGGAACGTTCTCGCAGAACACGTCGATCTTCAGAAACGGTGCGGCCGCCGGTCAAATCGTTTCCGAGTCCTTTGCCCCCTCCTTCTGGGGAGGATCGATTACCAGCTCGTGTGCTCCGATCACTGCCGACGCCAACTACGGCTTCGGAGCTCATCTTCGACTGACCTCGAGTGCTCCTGGTACGGCCTGTACGGTCAACCTCCGACTCTTTGGCAGCGCAGCTTGTGGTACGGCGACGGCTCTGACGACCGGTTTCGTCCCGGTGGACGAGTCCGGTTTTCTCCGGCTCGATGCGAGTGGTGATACCAGCGGATCGACGCACGCTGAGTTGGAGATCAGCTGCAACAACACCAGCGACAACCTGTTCACCGCGATCATCGACGATGCCTTCGCCGGCCCCTCGCTCGTGCCGGTCGAGCTCCAGAGCTTCGGCGTCGAGTAGACAGGCGGCTGGTCAGCCCCGCCGAGTCCTTCGGCCTGACTACCGCAGGCCGACTCGGGGAACAGCACATGTAGAATCGCGGGTCTGACGCGATGAGATTCGATACCGCCATTCCGATCGGCAAGGGAGGAACCGGCGAGGTTCTCAAGGCCTGGGATCCGTCACTCGAACGGTACGTCGCGCTCAAGATCCTCTCTCGTACCGATCCCGACGCGGTGGCCCGTATGCTGCGGGAGGCTCGGTCGCAGGCGCGTGTCGACCACCCGAACGTGTGTCGGGTCTACGAGGTGGGAGAGACCGACGGTCGGCCGTTCATCGCCATGCAGTTCATCGACGGCGAGGTGCTCGACCAGGCGTCGCAGGGGCTGTCGGCGGAGTCGAAGGCGCTCCTGGTTCGAGACATCTGCCTCGGCGTGCAGGCGGCTCACGGAGCCGGCCTGATCCATCGCGATCTCAAGCCGGCGAATATCCTCGTCGAGCGACTCGAAGACGGGGCGCTGCACCCCTGGGTGCTGGACTTCGGCATCGCACGGGAACACGATGCCCCCGGAATTACGGCTACCGGCGAAGCGATCGGAACCCCCGGCTTCATGTCGCCCGAGCAGGTCCGCGGCGACCTCGAGGCGCTCGATCGTCGGAGCGACGTGTACAGCCTGGGCGCGGTGCTGTACCAATTGTTGGCGGGGCGGCCACCGTACCGAGGCGACAGCAGTGTGGCGGTGCTGGTGCAAACGCTGCAGTCGGACCCCGAGCCCCTGTCCCGGGTCGCTCCCGATGCTCCGGCCGATCTCGTGACCATCGTCGGCAAGTGTCTCGAGCGCAATCCAGGGCGCCGCTACCCCTCGGCGAAGGCCCTGGCCGACGACCTCGATCGGTACCTGGCGGGAGAGCCGATTCTGGCTCGGCCGGTGCGGCTGCGGCGTCGACTCGGCCGCTGGGTAGTTCGTCACCGAGCGGTCGCGCTGACCGCTAGCATCGCTCTGGTCGCGATCGCGGGTTTGAGCGTATGGACCGCTCGGGAGAGTTGGCAGGCCGAGCGCCGACAGGACCTGGCCCGAAGAATCGGGAGTGAACTGGAGCAGATCGACGCCGCGATCCTCGCGACGCACCTGAGCCCCACCCACGATCGGCGCCCTGTCCTCGCCCAGGTGGAGGGTCGGGCGGAGGCACTCATCGCTCGGCTGGAGAAGGAGTCCTTGTCACCGGGACTGGCCGCCTACGTGCGAGGGCGGGTGGCGGCCTCGTTGGGCGACTTCGAGCGGGCGCGAGCCAGTCTCGAGGCGGCTACCCAGGCTCCGAATCCTCCGGCAGAACTGCCGATGGCGCTCGGGTGGGTGCTGGCGGAGCTCTACGAGGAGGCGGTACCGAAGGCGCGTCGGACCCGTGACCCGGAACAGCGCGAGCTCGAGATGGCTCGCCTGGCGACCGAACTCCGCGACCCGGCGCTCGGCTACCTGAAGGTCGATCGTGAGAGTTCACTGCGGCCGCCTGAACTGGTCGAGGCCCGGATTGCTCTCCTCGAAGAGCGGTGGGAAGACGCGCTGGCCAAAGCCGGCAGTGCTCTGTCTGCCCTTCCCTGGTTGTACGAAGCCGATCTGGTCGTGGCCCGGGTGCATCTTTTTGCCGCCGCCGACCAGCAAGCCATCGGTGAGCACCAGGCTGCTCTCGCCGCTCTCGATCGCGCGGCGCCCTCGCTCGAACACGCGATCAGCACGGGTCGTAGCGACCCCCGGACGCACATGGCCCACTGTTCGTACCGGTCTCGACTCCTCGACCTCCATCGAGCCACCGGTGGCGAGATCGAGGCGGCGCACCGGGGGGTGATCGAGGCCTGTGGTCGGGCCCTGCTCGCCGATCCGGAGACCGCCACGGCCTGGTATCAGCAAGCCAGGGCCCACTGGATCCTGGCCGAGCGTCAGCGTCAGCGTGGGGAAGATCCACACCCGGTGCTCGATGAGCTGAGAACGGCGGCTCAGCAGGCGGCTGACCTCGACCGTGAAGACCACCTGGCTCCCAACCTGTTGGGGATCGGTTGGCTGCAAAGAGCCACCTTCGAAGAGGAGCATGGTAGAGATCCCCGGGAGGCGGCCGAGCAGGCGCTCGAGGCCTTTGCCCGCTCGCTCCAGGCCAATCCGCGATACCGCCATCCCTACAACAACCGAGGGAACGTTCTGCTTCGGCTCTCCGAGTGGGAATCGCAGAACGGCCTCGACCCCACGGAGAGTCTCCAGCGAACGGTGGAGGCCTATTCCGAAGCGATCCAGGTCGACCCCGAGTATGTTCTCCCGCTCTCCAACATCTCCCTGCCGCTGCGAGAACTGGGGATTCTGGAGAAGGAGCGCGGTGCTGACCCCCATCGCTACTGGGACCAGGCGGCGTCCTATCTCGCCGCCGCGCGAGAACGCAATCCGAGATATTGGAACGCCCTCAATCACAGTCTGCTGCTGACGATCGAACAGTTGTCCTGGTGGCTTCGCCGCGACCGCGAGCGGTCCCAGGACCTGCTGGAGCAGGCCCTCGAGGAGGCGCAGGCGGCACTCGAAGTCAACTCGGAGATCGCCCCGATCTGGTACAACCAGGCCACGGCCTTGCGACTGTCGGCTTTGGCGGCGTGGCTGGAGTCGAGGGATCCGACGGCGGCGTGGCAGGCTGCGGATCAGGCACTGGAAAGAGCTTTCGAGCTGGACCCCACCGGCGGTGCCAACCTGGTCGCTGCCGAACTCGCCTTCGACCGGGCTCGCTGGCAGCGATCGCGAGGAGCCTCGGGCCAACCGGCTCTGGCCGAGGCTCGGAGGTACTTCTCAGCCTGCTTCGAGGCCGAGGGCAACCTGTTGCGCTGCCGGTTCGGCATGGCCGCGGTCGATCTCCTGGCGGATGCCGCCGATCTGGAGACCCAACGCGCCGTGGAAAGGGTCGAGGATGAACTCCGTGGTCAAGACTCGTCGGTGGCCGCGCTGCTGTCGGCCTGGCGCCAGGCACGGCTCGCGGCGCTGGCGGTAGGGCCTCTTCAGCAACGCAGGGCTCGGGACTGTCTCGACGCCGGGCGTCGGTCGCTCGAGGCTCGTCCGTCGTCTGTAGCTCGGGTGCTGGCTGCCTATTGCGAGGGTCTCCTGGCCTCGGACCCTCCGGATCGACGGGATGCCCAGCGGCAGCTCGAGCGAGCCCTGGCCGACGCTCCCCTCTTGTCGTTCGATCCGTTGTTCGTCTCGGTCGGCCGTTAGCCGACCGGGGTACGTCCCGCGGGCCAGCCACCGCCCGTCGAACGACCCCTCAGGGTGCCGCGAGCGGACCTCGGTGCTAGAGTCCTCGCCACGATGACCCTGGTCCTGGTAGCCCACGAGGAAGACCGCACCCTCCGCTTTCCGCTCACGGGTGGAGAGTACCGGGTGGGTTCGAGTTCGACCAGCGACATTCGCCTGGGGCATCCGACGATCTCGCGGCAGCATGCCCTGATCACCGTCAAGACGTCCCCGTCAGCGACCGATCTCGTGGTCGAGCTCGAAGATGTGGGTTCGCGCAACGGGACGCGGGTCGCGGGAAAGAAGCTGGAGCGTGCAGTCTCTCTGCAGCCCGGTACGGAGATCCTGTTCGGCTCGATCCGTGCCACTCTGGAATCGGTGGCCGACCGTGATCTGGAGCCGGGTATCACCCTGGACCCGCGGCCGCTGGCAGCGCCGCTGGAACCCGACGAACCGCGAAGGACGACCGCCTCGGTCGGGTCGGTTCGGGCGTTCGCACTCCAGAAACTCCCGGATCTGCTACGGCGACTCGAAGAAGGGGTCGACGAAGCCACCATGGCGCAGGCCGTGGGGGAGTCTCTGGCTTCGACTCTGCCCTGCTTGCGACTCGAGATCGTGCGGCACGGTGGAGAGACCAGCGGCTCGGGCCTTCTCTTTCTGGCCGAGTACGGTCAGGTCGCCGAGGGCAGCCCGGTCGCCAGTACCCGACAGGGCGATGTCGAGACTCGGGTCAGCTTTCCTCACTCCTCGCAGGCGAGTGGTTATCTCCCTCTGATCGACTCGGCGACACGGCTGATTGGATTGGCCCGTCCGATTGCGGTGCGCCGGCCCCCTCCCGATTCGCTGCCGCCTCGACTCCCCGATCCGCCGACCGTAGACCCGGTGGTCCGCAGGATCTACGACGATGCAGCCCGAGTGGCTCAGGGTGACGTCGGAGTGTTGATCTGCGGCGAGTCGGGCACCGGCAAAGAGATCTTGGCTCGCTATCTCCACGCGGCGTCGCCACGGCGCGACCGTCCCTGTGTTGCCCTCAACTGCGCTGCCCTGGCCAGCGACCTCCTCGAGTCGGAGCTCTTCGGAATCGAACGAGGGGTGGCCACCGGCGTGGATTCCCGACCTGGGCGGTTCGAACAAGCAGACCAGGGAACCCTCTTTCTCGACGAGATCGGGGACATGGCTCCCGAGACGCAAGCCAAGATCCTGCGGGTGCTGCAGGAGGGAGAGGTCTACCGGATCGGAGGGCGAGAGCCGCGGCCAGCCCGGGTCCGAGTGGTCGCCGCGACCAACCGCGACCTCGATGCTCTCCTCGCACAGGGCCGATTCCGTTCGGATCTTTACCACCGGATCGCGGACTGGCGGGTGGAACTCCCTCCGTTGCGGCAGCGGCGAGGTGATATCCCCAACCTGGCGGCCTACTTCCTGGAACGCAGTGCAGCACGTCGAGGGGTGCGGGTGGCTGGTATCTCGAAGGCGACGGTCGATGCCCTTCTGGCCCACGACTGGCCAGGCAACGTGCGGGAGTTGGAGCGAGAGATGGCGCGGGCAGTCCTCTTTCTACAGGAAGGGGAGCTGTTGCGTACCGACCACCTGGCCCTGGAGGCCTCGGGAGCGGGAGATGGCCCGACCGGCGACACCCTCAAGGAGATTCTGCGCAGTGCGGAGCGCCGCGCCTTGCAGCAGGCGCTCGAACTCACGAACGGCAACATGAGCGCAGCTGCCAAGAGACTCGACATCGGCCGCTCGACTTTGTACCGGAGACTCAAGGACCTCGGCCTCCTGGAGTCGACCTGACCATTGGACGGAGTCGGCGGCGGATCGTACGCGGAGGGAACCGCAACCCTGTTGACCGCGAGGAGCAGAGAGCAAGGGTGATTCTGATCTACGGCATCCGGGAGGAGCTCGTGCCCCGGCGAGCTGCGCTGTCCGACGCGATCCACCGCAGCCTCGCAGCCGAACTCGGGCTGCCTGAGGACAAGCGGGCCCACCGCTTCGTCCCGATGGACGCCGAAGACTTCTACTTCCCCGGCGGTCGGACCCGGGCGTATACCGTGATCGAGATCCATCTGATCGAGGGCAGGTCGCGCACGGCCATTCGCCGGCTCATCAAGAGGCTCTTTCGCGAGGTCGAGAGCGAGGTAGGAATCTCTCCGATCGACCTGGAAATCACGGTGCACCAGCAACCGGCCTACTGTTGGGGGTTCCGAGGTATGACCGGGGACGAGGCCGATCTCGATTACGAGATCGAGATCTAGGGCCTCCGTTCCGCCAACCTCTGGCGCAGGCCGGACTCACGATGACGCCCGAGGTGTCGCGTCCCTTCCCGCGTGCCGACAGAGTAGGACTTCGGCCTACGCCACCGCGGGGCGAGCGGTGCCCATCTGGCGCTCGACCAGGCCGCGGTAGACCGCGTGCTGGTCCAGCAGTTGACCGTGGGTTCCGACCCCGGTGACGCGACCGCCTTCGATCACCGCGATCTGGTCCGCCGATCGAACCGTCGACAGTTGATGGGCGATGACGATGGTGGTGCGACCCTGCATCAACTCGCTCAGTGCTTGCTGCACAGCTTCTTCCGAGGCGGCATCGAGGTTGGCGGTCGCCTCGTCGAGCATGAGGATCTGGGGGTCGGCCAAGAACGCCCGCGCGATCGCTAGATCCTCGACACCGTCGAGCTGCTGCGTGAAGAGCTCGCCAAGCCTGACCGGACGAGAATCGTGTTGCAGGGTCTGGTGGCCAATCTTCGGGACTTCAAGGAGTTGTTGCCGCAGCGACGCGACCTGGTGGACGAGTTCAGACTGAAGCTCATCTGACGCCCGGGCTGCGCGGGCTTCGGAGCACGGCTCCCAGAAGCCCGTTGCGACGTCCCCGGTGACGACGGGAACACTAGTTGAGGTGATCGTGGCTCAGCGGAGGCACCCGAGTTCCTGGCACCGTTGCAGGACCCGGACCTGCTCGTCGCTCAGCTCTGCCTCCTCGAACTCGACCCCGAATCGATCGATGAAGGCCCACCTCCCTCCCGCAATCCTCGGGTGGTCACGGTCTGGTCCGACGATCTCACAGCCCTGGCAGACGAGGGCACGGCCTTCCCGGTAAGGCCATCCAAAGTCGTATCGGATGCCCGTCACGGGTCGGAAGTCTCGGTCGAAGTAGACCACACCACCATCCTGCCAGCCTCGGGTGAGCCCCTCTGACCAGGGATCGGGTCCGAAGTCGACGATGACCACCTGCAGCGATCGGCCCTCCGGTGTGAGGTAGTACCAACCGCTCCCTTCGATCAACAGGTCGCCGAAGCCGTCCGAGAGGACCATTCGTCGCAGATGGCTCGGGGCGACACGGAGTTGACCGTTCTCGTCGATGCGAGCGCACTCCTCGTAGTGATCCCATTCGAAGTCGGCCTGGTTC
Source organism: Thermoanaerobaculia bacterium (assembly GCA_030429235.1). Classification (GTDB taxonomy): domain Bacteria; phylum Acidobacteriota; class Thermoanaerobaculia; order Multivoradales; family JAIOJS01; genus JAIOJS01. Next base: position 63,593 of record JAUIDB010000019.1, read on the forward strand.
GGGGACAGGTCCGGGGCATCTCTGCGTGCCGTGTACGCGCACTGTAGGTCGTAGGCGGAGTCCTCGCTCCTGGCTTCGATTCCCTGGACCTCGTCTCGCTGCGAACCCGGGAGAAGCGCCGCGCTGGCGAGAAAAAGCAGAGCGACAATCGACCTCATGTCGTGATCTTCTCACGTTGATGCGAGTTCGCGTCGAAGGTCGTCGCGGTTCGGGTGCGACTCGAAGGCGGGTCTTGAGCTATCGAGCGGCCGCGAGGTCTACCGGCTGGAGTACCGTGCCGCTCACGATCACCCGCTCGATCTCTCCCCAGGCCAGGGCGGACTGCAGCGGATCAGAGCGCAAGAGAAGGAGATTCGCTTTCCGGCCCACCGCGACCTCGCCGTACTCGTGGGCGACTCCAAAGAGCTTCGCCGGAGCCAGGGTCAGCGCGCGAGCGATGGCCAATGGGTCGATCCCGAGGGTCGCGAGATGTTGGAGCTCGAGCCGTCCGTTGAGTCCTGGCGGATTGGTGTAGAAGGGGCCGGAGGGAGTGTCACTGCCGAAAACGAAGTTGCCGCCCCGAGCCACGAAGGCTTGAAGGACTCGATCACCCTGGCCGCGCCCGGCCTCCATCTGGCGCCGAATCATGGCATCGTCGGGAGAGTCGTCGAAGTCTTCCCGACGGATTTCGTCGCGTAGGCCGCCACCGCCGCCGGCTTGCAGGTAGTCGAGGAAGGCAGGCGGGTACACCTCGGCCAGCCGCGGATCGGACAGGAAGGTTGGATCGAAGAGATCCCGGAGTCCTCCCAGCACCCGGGTGGTGGGCATCAGGGCGATCTCTCGATCGATGGCCCGATCGACCACCTGTGAGATCTCGGCGGGAAGTCCGGCGGAACCGCGGTGCTGGTCCCAGTTCCACATGCCGTGCACCAGGGCGTCGATCGGGGACTGAGTGACGAAATCCCAGGCTTCGAAGGAGTTGGCGTGGACGACGACCGGGAGGCCGCGCTGGTGGGCCGTGGCGACGACTTGCTCCAACAGCGGCCGGCTGGGAGTGGGGAGGTTGGAGAATCCTCCAAAGCCCTTCTCCCAGAACAGCTTGACCGCGACTCCTCCGCTCGACTCGACCCGAGCCACGGTCGCCTCGGGGGTGTGCTGCGTGGGATCGACGCCAGCGGGTTGGTTGGGAACCGGATGCAGTGGGTCGAGCAGATAGTTCGAGTAGCTCCACCTCTCGTCCTCGGGGACCCAGTTCAGGGGGTAGCCGCCGGCCATCGTAAGGGCGGTGCCCACATGCAGGAGGTCGGGAGCGGGGCCGTTCTCCCGGAACCAGGCGATCGAACCCTCGTCCCGGTGGTTGAGATCGACCACCTGGGTGAAGCCATGGAGCAGGAAGCTGCGTCCTGCCTGGTTGCGATAGGCAGTCTCCAGCGCCCGCAGTTCGGGGGTGTCCTGCGACAGGAGAGCGGGGGTCGAGGAGACGTGAACGTGGCTGTCGAAGGCTCCTGGGGCGAGCCAGAGTCCGGTCCCGTCGACCACCGCTGCCCCTTTCGGAGGCTGGATCAAACCCGCCTGGAGCACCGCCACGATGCGGTCGCCGCGAAGAGCGACATCGACCTCCTGACTCGAGTCTCCGAGGTCGACGTCGACCCGCTGCGCTCCCAGGATCCACAAGGTCTCGGATGCGACGCTGAGGTCGGTCTCGGACAGCGCGAGCGTGGGGGCGAGAATCGTCGACAGGAGGAGAATCACGAGACGGAGGGTTGGTCCAGGGCTTTCGAGCACAGTTCGGTTCCTTGCGGTCTAGGTTCGGTGGTTCGGGTCCAGATCAGTGCAGGACTACGCCTGTCAGCCCTGAGTGTTTCGGCCGTCGCGTGGACTGCCGCTGACTGATCCTGAGGAATGAGATCTCTGGGAACGGCTCCTCTGCCTGGGTTACTGGGGTCGGTCGATTGGGCGTCAGTGGCCTGCGGTTCGCCGGAGCGGTTGAGGACCAGGCCGCGTGATGCAAGAATCCTCTCGAAGGGTGATCAGGATCGTGGTCGCCGACAGAAGGGTGAGGCCTCGAATCGAAGGAACGGGATCGGCATGGAAACTCAGCGCTGGCGTCAGATCGACTCGATCCTTCAACTTGCCCTGGATCGCGACGCGTCGGATCGCGACGAGTTGTTGGAGGTCGCGTGCGGCGACGACTCCGACCTTCGATCCGAGGTGGAGCGACTCCTCGATCTGGAGGCCCAGGACCTCAACTTGCTCGGAGGACTCGAGGAATTCGGCGCCGATGCCGAATTCCTTGACCAGCGCAGTGGGTCGCGCGAAGGCGTTCGATCCGGCACGGTCGACCCTTTCGATCCCTACCCGGGATCGAGCCACCTTCGACCGGGAGACAGGGTGGGGGCCTACCGGATTCTCGGACTCCTGGGGCACGGAGGAATGGGCAGCGTTTATCGGGCAGAACGAGACGACAAAGAGATCGTTCGACAGGTGGCACTGAAGGTATCGCGCAGCGAGTTGGTATCGCGCGAGACTCTGCGGCGGTTCCGCCAGGAACGACAGATCTTGGGCAGTCTCGACCACCCCAATATCGCTCGCTTGATCGATGTGGGTGCCACCGACCAGGGCCGCCCCTACGTTGTCATGGAACTCGTCGAGGGAATCCCGATCGATGTCTATTGCGACCAGCAAGGATTGGGAGTTCGCGAACGGCTGGAACTGGTACTGAAGGTCTGTGCCGCGGTCAGCAAAGCCCATCAGAGTCTGATCGTTCATCGAGATCTGAAGCCGAACAACATCCTGGTGGGGGCCGATGGGGAACCCAAGCTCCTCGACTTCGGCATCGCCAAACCGCTCGATCCTGAGAGCTTTCCCACCACGATCACCGGGACCCGGGATGGATTTCATCCGATGACCCCGGACTACGCGAGCCCCGAACAGGTCCAGGGCCTGGCGATTCGAACGACCAGCGATGTGTACTCGCTGGGGGTGGTGATCTACGAGCTCCTCACTGGGCAGCTCCCCCGACCGCTCGCGGGGCTGGCCCCGGTCGAGATGCTGCGCGCCGTGGCGGAAGACGAGGTCCTTCCGCCGAGTCGAGTGGTCGCGGACTCCGTTGCACGGTCTCGTGACGTCTTGGACGGGGGGCGGGAGGAAGGAGCCTCGATCAGTGAACGCTGGGGATGTACCGCGAAGCAGCTGAGCCGGGAGCTCTCTGGTGATCTCGACACCATCCTCTTGAAGGCCCTGCGCAACGATCCGGACCGTCGCTATCAGGCCGTCGACGAGTTGTCCGAGGATCTGCTGCGGCATCTCGAAGCTCGGCCGGTGCTGGCTCGACCGGAGACTCTGACCTATCTCACCACGAAGTTCGTCCAACGCCACCGCGCGACGGTGCTCGTCGGGCTTGCGTTGCTGCTGTCGCTGGTCGGCTTCGGAACGAACCTGATGTTTCAGACCCAGCGCCTAGCGGCCGAACGAGATCGAGCCGATACCTCCCGGAAACTGGCTGCCATCGAACAGCAGAAGGCAGAAGAGGTCGCCGCGGTGATGACGGGTATCTTCGAACAGTCCGATCCGCACAACGCTCTGGGTGAGGACATCACGGCTCGAGAACTCCTCGATCAGAGTGCAGAGCGAATCAAGTCGCAGGACTCTCTGCAGCCGGAGGTTCGGGCGACGGTGCTGCAGTCGATCGGCAACGCGTTCGTATCCCTGGGACGATCCGACGAGGCCGAGCCGCTTCTCGCCGAGGCTCTCTCCTTGCGGGAAGAGACACTGGGACCCGATCACCTGGACGTGGCGGCGAGCCTGCTCGACCTCGCGTCGGTCTTCCATACGAGGGCCGAGTATGACCGCGCGAGACCGCTGCTGCAGCGCTCGATCGGGATCCGTGAACGAGCCCTGGGAGAGAACCACGTTTCGATCGTGCCAAACCTCAAACAGCTCGGTGGAGCCTACTGGGTGGAAGGTAGATTCCAGGAAGCGGAGGTCGCCTGGACCAGAGCCCTCGAGATCGAAAAGGCGGAGTACGGGGCCGACCACGTCGAGGTTGCGCACGACGAGATGCTGCTGGGAATACTGTACGAGTACAGCGGTCGCCTAGATGAGGCCCTCGACGCCTATACCCACACGCTGGAGATCTTCCAGCGGGACTATGCTCCGTTTCATCCCGCGATGGCCACGATTCACAACAACCTGGGAGTTCTCTACGGAAAGAACGGACTGTACTTGCAGGCGCTGCCTCACTTGGAGCAGGCCTTGGAGATTCGCGAGAAGATCTATACGAACAACGAGGCACTGCTGGGAACTATTTTCGCGAACCTCGGGGACTCCCATCGACACCTAGGCAACTTCGAATCGGCAGAACGACTCGGACGGCGAGCTCTCGAGGTTCTGCAGGCCTCGGCTGAGCCGGACCACAGCTTCGTTTGGGCACAGCTGGCCGAGCTGCATAGAGACCAGGGGGACTTGCAGCGCGCGGAGTCGACGCTGGCTCGAGGTTTCGCCGCTCTCGAGATCCCTCGCACCGAGAGTCACCCATCCTTGGCCCTGCTGCTCGCAACCCGCGGCGAGATCCTGTTTGCTCGCGGCGAGTACCGGGCGGCCCTTCCGGTACTGCAGGAGGCCGAGGCCATGCTGACGCAGATCTACGGACCCGACAACCGGCGGGTGCTGGCCAATGCTGGTGTCCTGGGCTGGGTTCAGACCCGATTGGGTGAGCTCGATCAGGCAGAAGCGGCCTTCGAACGAGCAAGACTGGGCTGGGAGCGGTTGTTCGCGCGGTTCCCCTGGGCTGCCAGTGGTGCGGCCGGATTGGCGGACACTCACCTCGGACTGGGTGAGCTGTATCGGTCTCGGGGCGATCTCGAAGCGGCCCGAGCGGCCTGGTCGCGCTCCATCGAACTCCTCGAGGGCCTTCCGGATCAGGGACCTGTGCCGCGCTTTCTCGACCTGCAGGCCCGAGCTCTCCTGCTCACGGGACAGGTCGAGGCGGCGAAACCGCTGGTCGAGAAGCTCCAGAGTATCGGCTGGGAGCAGGCCGCACTTCGAGCCCTGGTCCGAGAGCACGGTCTCGAAGAAGGTTTGCGTCGATAGGTGCGGGCGAGCCGAGGCACGGACCTCGGCTTGCTGGTGGCGAACCTACCTATGGAAGAGGGCGCGTAGCTCGTGGCGGACGTCCTCGAGAGAGCGGCGTACCGAGAGGTTCTCCTCGCCCGAACCGTTCCTACACGTCTCCCAGAGCACGGCTACCACCGATTCGAGGTCGCGCTCCAGTTCCACCAGCTCGGGGTGGAATACGTTGACCTCGGCGAGGGTCGTGTCGTGAGCCTTGGGAGCGAGCTCGGGATTGGCGTTTTCCGGACTCTCACCCCTGGTGCGATTGACGACTTCGTGGTTCGCGCGCATCGTGTACCTCCAGCCGGCGGAGCCGGTCTGTCGTTCTCCATGGCCCAGCGGCCACTCAGATCGAGACTTGCAAGCAGAGGATTTCCATAGCCTCTACTTAGAAGTGAGAAAACCGGCCAAAGTGTTTCAGGCCGAAACGGGACGCCGTGGTCGAGAGACCGCGGCTCCCAGCCCGCGGCCCTCCCTTCCGAGAGCAGCGGGGAGTAGTTCTCGCGCCGAGTCGACCCTAAAGGAGTTCGACTTGTTATGGTTGGGGGATGAACTTCGATTCCGACAAAGTCATCGATTCCGTGCTCGAGATCGCTACGACCTGGGGCTTGCGCGTCTTGGGCGCCCTCGCGGTGCTGGTGCTGGGGGTCGTCGCGGCGCGCTGGGTCCGTCGAGGCCTGCGTCGCGGCCTGACCCGGGCCAGAGTCAGCGAGACCTTGGTTCCCTTTCTCTCCGATCTCGCCTACTACGCCGCCCTGGCCTTCGTCGTGGTCTCGGTACTCGGCTTGTTCGGTATCCCCACCGCCTCTCTCGTGGCGGTGTTGGGCGCGGCTGGACTGGCTGTCGGACTCGCGCTACAGGGTACCCTGTCGAACTTCGCGGCGGGGGTGATGCTCCTGGCTTTCCGTCCGTTCCGGGTCAGCGACCTCGTGGAGATCGGCGGCACGATGGGGGTCGTCGATGCCATCACCGTCTTCACGACCACCCTACACACCCCGGACAACGTGCAGATCGTGGTGCCGAACGCCAAGGTGTGGGGTGAAGTGATCAAGAACTACACCGCCAACGAGACGCGGCGCATCGATCTGGTCATCGGCATCTCGTACGACGACGACATCGGGCTGGCCCTCGACACGATTCGTAGCGTGGTGGAGGCCGACGGCCGAGTGTTGGCCGAGCCCGCTCTGGTGTTGGCGGTGGGCGACCTCGGAGACTCGAGTGTGAACCTATTGGTTCGCCCCTGGTGCCAGGTCAAGGACTACTGGGCCGTCCGGTGGGACCTCATCCGTGCGATCAAGGTGGCACTCGAGGGGGCCGGGTGTTCGATTCCCTATCCTCAGCGCGACGTCCATCTCTACAAGACCGACGCTTGACGACTCGCCGCTCGAGGTCCTGTCCCACTAGCCTCCTCCCGACCAGCCCAGGGTGTTGCCGGACTCGAAGCCGTCAGCGAAGATCGGTCCGACTTCGATCGCTCCAATCTCAGGAGCTGCTCCGGAGTAGTGGTCGTTGATCCCGGCCACCCACAGTCCGGCATCGACGAGGGGGCTATTCGCCCTTGGCTCGAAGACGCCGGTGGCCGGATCGACGAGATCCGGTGGTCCCTCGAGACCTGCCGCTTCCTGGCCCGTCGCCGCCACCAAACTGGCGAGATCGGGGAGTTGTGTACCCTGCCAGCGAACGAAGCGGCTGGGGTGCGAGGTGTAGAGGTTGTCGTAGTTCCAGTCCAGGGTGACCGGATTGACCTTGTCGAGGGCGTGGCGCGTGCCGGCGAACACGTTGTTGCGAGCGACGATGTAGGTGTTGTTCCCTGGGTTCAGCAAGATCAGGGCATCGGTGTCGGGTGCTTCGGTCAGCCACGTGTTGTGGTAGAGGTAGAGTGGCCCGACCGGTACGGGGAACCCACTATTGATCTTGAGGGCACTCGCGGAATAACCGTCGATCTGGCTGCTGCGGGTATTGCCGAAGTTGTAGGCGATGTTGCGCAGCAGGTAGGTCGGTCCCGGAGCGGCCGGGGCTACCGCGAAAGCCATGTGGACGTCCTGCACCCGGTTGGACCAGAGTCGCACGTTGGCACAGTGGCCCTCCGGTTCGAAGGCGTCGTCGGTGTGGGCGGACAGGTCATTGTCGTAGAGGTCGGTCTCGACCGCCAAACCGGTGGCAGGTGGATCGCTACCACAGGCTCCGATGCCGTTGAAGGTACCCCAGATCCGGTTGCGCCGAATAACGTTGCCTCGTTGCACGTCGTCGGTGAGGGTGATGGCGTTGTTCTCCGAACTCGACCCCTTGGTCCAGTCCCACGGCCAATCGACGATCGAGCTGTCCCACAGCGTGTTCTCCTCGATCAGATGAGGGCCTCCCCCCTTGATCCAGATGCCGGCAGATCCCACCTCGTGGATGTTGGTGCGTCGCACCGCGCAGTGAGCGGCGAACCGCAGGTAGACACCTTTGCCGAAGTCCCCGGCGCCGTAGTGTCGGAGTTCGACCTCTTCGATGCGGACGTGCTGCACACCGTCCAGGTAGAGGCCGTTCTCGTATCGAGCCATGAAGATGGAGTGGAGTTCCGGGGAGTCGCCACCGGCGAGCTTGACGTAGACGCGACCACCGCTACCGCTCCAGAACCCTCCCGGTGGGCCGGTCGGCAAAGCCTGGAGATCGGCCAGGTTGTCGTATCGGAAGAGGCGACCGGCCTCGGTTACGATGTGCCCGGTGGTGAATCCGGGAACGACCGAGAACACGCCATCGCCCTCCGGGGTCCAGTTGACACCACCGGCGATCGTCTCGTCGGCGCCGTCGAGAACGACCCCCGGCGCACTGCCCCGAAAGACGATCGGCTGGTCTTCGGTCCCCGAAGCGGTCACGGTGACGCTCTCGTGGTAGGTGCCAGGGGCGATCGAGATCAGGTCCCCGGGTTGTGCCCGGTCGGCCGCCTCCTGGATCGACCCTAAGGGTGCTCCCGGTGTGGTGCCAGGACCGTTGTCGTCACCTCCGATCGCGACGTACAGGGTCCGCACCGAGGGTTCGGTCAAGGTGTCGGGACGTGTCACCAACGGAGCGGACTGGGTAGCGCCTCCCGCTACGCCGTCGGGATCGGCCAGCGTGACGCGTACCTCGTAGTGGGTTCCCGGGGCCAACCAGAAGAGACTGCCCAGAAAACGGTCCGCGGCGACCCGGCTCAAGGGGTGGGCGGGTTGCCACGCGCCGCCTGGCGATCGCACCTCGAGCGCAACGGTTGCATCCTCGTCACTGTCGCCGGCGATCGTGACTTCGACCCCGCCGGCGTGGAAGGTGCCGTAGGTTTGAAGATCGACTAGCGAGACGCTGGTCTGCGCAAGGGCCAGGCCAGAAGCCAGAGCGAGTGGAAGGAACATCTTGGTCGCCGCTACCGGCCGGGAGGATGGCATATCGATAGTGTCCACCCCGATGCGGAGGCTCGGCTATGAACGACGACACAGGCGGGAAGGGGCTCTCTTTTGGGAGCAGTCTCAGCCTGAATCTCGAACCTGACGGGTCTCCTCGCGTGATCGCAGGATGGCCAGTAGTTCCTCGAATCTCGGCTCGGCTCGAATGGAATCGAGGTCAGGATCCTTGGTGATCCACTCGAACTGACCGAAACCTTCTCGGACCGCGGTCTCGAGGCACTCGAGGGCCTGTTGTTTGCGGCCGGCCTTGGCGTAGAAGCAGGCGAGGTTGTAGAGACAGGGCGGCTCGTGCGGCGCTACCTCGAGAGCCCGATCCGCCCAGTCGAAGGCGCGCTCCTCCTGCCCGAGCTTGAGCAGCGCGATGGCGCCAAAGTACAGGGCGCGCGACTCCGTGGGGTTGAGTTCGAGGTGACGCTCGGCCAGCTTGACCCCTTCGGTCAGGGCTTCGACCGCATCCTCCTGGCGGCCGGCGATGTCGAAAGCCATCGACTGAAGCAGGGGGCTCTGGAAGTCGAGCGGGTTGGCCCGCCGCGCGTCGGCGAAGTGGCGGATGGCATCGTCGTTGCGGCCTTCGCTAAAGCAGGTTCTGGCCCACAGATGGTGGGCTTCCCAGTGTCCGGGGTTGAGCGCGACGGCGAGACGAAACTCCTCCTCGGCTTCGTCGTTGCGACCGATCAGGGAGAAGATCATCCCTCGAGAGACGTGCGCTTCGGGAAGCTTGGGGGCCAACTCGAGGGCCCGGTCGGCTGCTGCCAACGCTTCCGAAACCAGTTCCGGATCGGTGCCGTACCACATCCCCTTCCACGACAGGCTGTCGGCGATGCCGGTGTAGGCAGGAGCGTAGCCGGGATCGAGTTCGGTGGCTTTGACGAAGAGTTCGTGAGCCCGGTCGAAACTGCCCACTCGGTGCTGGTGGAGATTCTTCCGTCCTCGGAGGTAGTACTCGTAGGCATCGATCTGGGCCGGTCGGTCACGTTGCAGCCGTTCCCGGTCGGAGTCCGTCAGCACACCCCGCAGGCAGCGTGCGGTGCATTCGGCGATCTCGTCCTGGATCGCGAAGACGTCGTCGAGGGTGCGGTCGAAGCGCTCGGACCAGAGCTGGTAGCCGGTCGTTACCTCGATGAGCTGGGCGTTGACCCTGAGCTGATCCCCGGCCTTGCGTACACTGCCTTCGAGCACCGAGGCGACGCCCAGTCGACGGCCTACCTCACGGATGTCTTCGGACTGGTCCTTGAACTGAAAGGCGGAGGTGCGGGCCGCGACCCGCACGCCTTCGAGATGACCGAGGGCGTTGGTGATCTCCTCGGCCACACCATCGCAGAAGTAGTCCTGGTCTCGCTCGGGGCTCATGTCGACAAAAGGAAGCACCGCCACCGAGCGGACCTTGGCCGATGGGGTCGGATCCTCGTCGGAACTCGAGTCGCTACGCAGCGACCGCAGTCGGGCCCCGACCAGGGCGGCCGAGACCGGTCGAAGGGCGGGGTCCTTGCTCAGACACTCCTCGATCAGTTGGGAGAGAGCGGCGGGAAGCTCGGGCCGCAGCTCACGGATCGGAGCCGGAGGATCGTGCAGGATCGCGTGCAGGGTCTCGATCGGGGCAGCACGGCGGAAGGCTGCCGTTCCCGTAGCCATCTCGAAAATCAGCGCTCCGAGGGCGAAGAGGTCGGAGCGTTGGTCGACGGATTGCGCACGCGCTTGCTCCGGCGACATGTAGGGGAAACTACCGAGCAGCATACCCGGGGCGGTCACCTGGTCGAGGGTGTCGTCCTCACTGCGGGTCAGCAGGGCCATCTCGGCTGGCTCGACGACCTTGGCCAGGCCGAAATCGAGGACCTTGGCGTGGCCGGCCCCGTTGACGAGGACGTTGCTGGGTTTGAGGTCCCGGTGCACGATGCCGCGGGAGTGGGCCGCGTCCAGCGCGTCGGCGATCTCGATGGCGAGGTCGAGCAGTCGCTCCGCTTCCAGTCCTGCGGCGGGAATCAGCTGACCGAGGGGCTTCCCTTCGACCAGCTCCATCGTGAAGTAGTGGACCCCTCGATCCTCGCCGATCGCGAAGATCGTCACGATGTTGGGGTGGTTGAGACCGGCGACTGCTCGTGCCTCGCGGCGGAAGCGTTCGAGCCGCTCGACGCGGTCCGTGGCCTGCTCCGGGAGTACCTTGAGCGCCACCCGGCGATCGAGGTCGCGGTCGCGGGCCAGATAGACCTCCCCCATGCCACCGGCGCCGATGTGCTCGAGGATCTCGTACTGCCCCAAGGTCCGACCGATCATTGGGGCAATACTACCCGTCCGCATCGTCGCCAAGCGTGCCGCGCCACGAGACGGTGGGTCGAGAGCGCCTCGCGAGGCCGGGGGTGAACCAGCGCGAAGACTCCGTCGGTGTGGAGAAACTGGGTCCTCAGCCCTGGTCGCGTTTCCGCCTTCCTTCGATCGCTGCTCCCAGCGCCAGGCTGATGGCGACCCCAGCTCCGACGTTTCCGAGCGCGGCGCCGAGTCCGACACCGATCGCGTTGCCAGCTCCGATGGCGGCACCCTTCGGATGCGGTTTCTTGCGGTCTTTGCCTTCGGTCATGGTTCTCTCCAGGGTGGGGCCGGGCTTTGGGCGTGGTGCCAACGGCCGTTCGTCCTAGGTTGATACGCCTCGGCTCGTGGGCCTATTCCTCCGACGACCAGCCACTCCGGCGGTGTCACGTGGGGCATCTGCCCCAGAACCGAAACAGAGGAGCAGGTCGCCGAGTCGGGGAGCCGAAAGTGCGGGGTGCTCAGGTGTACCAGCTCTCGAGGCTCTAGTAGGATGGGTCGAAGGAGTTCCATCGAACTGCCGCCGGTTCGTCGTAGGAGATCGCCCATGCTTCGTGCCTTCGTCGCCCTCGCCCTCTGCTTCGTCGCCGGAGGTGTGTCCGCCGAGGACCTTCTGGACCAGCCGAAGGAACTCTGTGAGTACTTTGCCTCGCTGGGGATGAAGGCTCAGTTCCAGTGGGGCCCGGTGCCGCAGGGGGAGGCCTTTCTCTGCCAGTATGCCGACGAGTTCGGTGGCACTACGGCCTACGTTCGGGCCGCGCGGGTGTCCGTCGACCCGGCGAGCGAGACCGTGGCGATGGGCCTCTCGATTCAAGGCTTCGCTCTCGTGCGGGCCGAGGCGATCGATACTCTCGAAACCTACGTTCAAGCGACCTTCAGGGCCCAGGGGCGTTCGCTGCCGGAGGGTCTGTTCGAGGCCTTCGGCGACCTCGAGGAGGTCACGAGGACCGACGGGGATCTCGCCGTGACCGTCACCGGACCCGCACTCTGGGAGGCTCAGCGGGTCGTCGGCCTGAGCTGGCAGCGGACGGCCGATTCGTCGCTCCTCTCGAGCCTGGGCGAGTCGATCACTCCGGAGGAGGTAGATCGTCGCAAGCTCGTAGAGATCCAGCTCCAGGAGCGGTGCCTTGCGTCCGTCGAGGCTAGCGGGTACACCGACGACCTCGATGCACTGGAGATGTCGAGTCGACAGCTCAGTGCCAGCCGCTACCAGTTCGAGTTCACTGGTTCGGAGGGGCGCTTCGACTGTCAGGTCTGCGACGACGCCGATCCCTCGGTGAACTGCGGCACCATGGGCTTGCGACTCTCGTTCACGGCACCGCAGGGCGAACCGCTCCATCTGCCGGCAGAGCTGGACCGCAAGTGCCTGTACGCTCTGCAGAAGGAGGTTTCCCAGGCAACCGATGGCTCGTTTATCGACCACGAACTGGTCGCGCGGATCACGACCCGGGAGATTCCAAACGACCAACGCTACGTGTTCGAACACGATCTCGACGGTGGACACTATCGATGCGTTATTCGCAAGAGAGACATGAGCTATCGGCTCGAACGCCGGGGCGGTGACGGCGAGTGGCGAGCCCTGGTAGGAGGGATCATGCTATGAAGGCTCTTCAGGTGTTTCTGGCCTTGGCGACCGCGGCACCCGTTTTCGGGGGCAACCTGATGGAGGACTGCGAGCCGGGGAGCCGGAGGATGGTCTGCATTCATCGCAATGGGGTGTGTGTCGAGGTCAGCATCGACGGGCAAGCGACCCGTCCGATCAGCCGGGAGAACCGCCAACGCATCACCCAACTGCCGGACATGGACGAGGTCTGTTGGGAGATCGAGGCGCCGGTTTCCTCGGCGTTTCGGGTCGAGGCCCGCGGGGGTGGGTTGCAGCCCGACTTCATCGGTGAGCTGAAGTCGATCGGCGCGATTCTCGTTCCCCTGGACGAGTACGACCCGGAATTCGACGGCAACCGCATCGAACCGTTGCGAGGCTTCTCGGCCGAGGCCGACGGTTATCGGGACGGCACCTGGCAGCTGCGCGCCAGAGACCACTTCCGCACCCCGGGCTCGACGCAACTGCCGGCGGGCGAGTACGTGATCATCCTGCGCCTGCACGGCCAGGACAATTGGGACAAGCAGGAGGTGCTGATCCGCATCGACCCAAACCTGAAGCCGGCGCCGGCCAAACAGGGTAGCGCGGGTCGCTGACGCACTCCCGAGCGGCACCCCCTTTGGTAAACCAAGACTCTTCGACCGCGGTCGCGGACCGTCGGTCGAGCTAGCGATCTTCGAAGATGTCGAGCGGCAAGATCGCTGTCACCCCGACATTGGGCACATCGACGAGCTGACCGATCCGAAGATCTACGGCGATACTGGCGATCATGTAGGCCTGGCTCTGGTCGTAGCCGTAGGTCGTCATGATGTAGTCCATCATCTCGGCCAGAGCGTTGCGCGCGGCCAGGTTGATGTCGTTCGAGAGATTAGAGAGCGGTGCCACCTTGTCGCTGTCGAGATACTTCAGGTCGGGAGGAGTCGATCCAGCCTGCTTGATCGGGAAGCCGGTGACGGCGTAGAAGGTCCTCGAGGGGATATCCAGCAGTCGAGAGGGTCCCTCGTAGTGTGGACCGCGAGTCAGACGGGGGCCGTCTTTCACGATGCGCACCTTGGCCCAGACGTCGCCCGACATCTCGATGGCGGTCCCCGACACTTCCCCGTCTCCTTGCGCATAGTGGAGATCGCCGATCGCCAGACCGCAGCCGTCGATGTAGCAGGGCAGGTAGATCGTGACCCCCGACTGGAGGTAGCGGATGTCCAGGTTGCCACCGTGCTCCCGGGGGGGAATGGTCCGCAGGCAGCGATCCCGATCCGTACCGGACGGCCCGCACAGGGCGGCCGGCGAGGCGGAGGTCGGATCGGGGGGCAGGACCGCGCCGCCCGCCTGCAGCAGTTCGGCCTCGCGACGCAGCATCTCCTCCCACTGCTCCGGACCCGGTAGCGTGGTTACGACTCCCGGGAAACTGGCGTTGGGTATCCGGATTCCGGGCAGTCCGCGGCTGACCGCGGACTCGGACGTCAACTCCCAGAAGACGGTACCCTCGATGCCGAAGAGGTCGGCGGCGAAGCCGGAATTCGAGAGGGTCCAGGCGTAGCGGCCGGGGTCGATATGGGTGATCGAGACCGCGAGCACATCGCCCGCTTCTGCGCCTTCGATGTAGACCGGGCCGGTCATCGGGTGCACGGGAGCGAGGTCGAGCACGAACTCGGTGGGAGGTCCGTCGACCTGCTGCGAGACGACGCCCAGAACGTCCGCCGCATCTCGGGTTCGAAACAGTAGCGTGTCGCCAGCCTTGGCCCGGGCCGCCATCGGAATCTCGGGGTGGAGCCGGTTGATGCAGCCCGGATCCTCCCGGCAGTTGGCACCCGTCCCCCCGATCACTACGATAGAGCCTTGATCCCTCGCCGCGGCGGTCAGGGGGAGCAGTGCGAGCGTAAAGGTGGCCACGGCGAAGGGAGAGAACAGCTTCATGGGAGCCCCGATCTTTCTCGTGATGCGGTCGTTCTGGATTAGCCCGGTTGCGGTTCCCCCAGTTCACCAGTGCTCAGGGCCCATTGGCGTTCCCGGCTAGGCGCCCGGCCGAACCGGCGCTTGAACTCGCGGCTGAACTGAGAGGCAGACCGATACCCTACCCGAAGCGCGGCTTGCTGTGCCCCGGTCGCTTCCCAGAGCAGGATCTGTCGCGCCCGGTTCAGTCGAACCTCCTTGAGGTATTGCAGCGGAGATCGGGTGGTCACGGTGCGGAAGGCCTCATAGAACGTCGACTCGCTCATGTGAGCGGCCCTGGCCAGTTCGGGTACCGACAGCGCCCGCTGGTACTGCGCGTGAATGAGCCCGAGGGCCCGCGAGATCTGGGCCAGGTTGGAATCCTGGGAGCCCAGACTCCGCAGCAGGTCACCCTGGGGACCGTTGAGGACCCGATAGAGCATCTCGCGTTGGATCTGGGGGGCCAGGACTCGGCCGTCGGCTTCGGAATCGAGGCAGTCGAGCAGCCGCACCGCCGCGTCCAGCAGCTCGTCGGTCGTGGAGGACACCGCAATGCCCGGACCCGTCTCCGGGGTCTGTCGAGGGCTCGTTCCGGTTCCCACCATGATCTCGCCGAGGGTCTGGGCTTCGATTCTGACGGCCAGGGACAGGAACGGTCGCTGCGGGCTGGCCTCGACCACCTGAGCTTCGATCGGGAGCGACACTGGGAGGACCAGGTAGCGGGCTGGGCTGTACTCGTAGACCACCTCGCCGACCTGCCCCCGCTTCGTGCCCTGAGCGACGAGGATCAGACAGGGATCGTAGAGCGCGCAGCGAATCGGCGTCGGTTGGTCCGCTCGGTACAGGGAGAGCCCATCGATCGAGGTGGTGGTGTGGCCCGGTGACGGCAGTTGGCGGCCGATCAGCCCAGCGAGTCGCTCCACCTGGCGGCGGCGCGGGGGGCCGGATCGCGCCGGCGAAGTCTCGTTCATGCGAGGATCTTAGTAGGAATCCTGGGTCGCCTAGGCGGTCTGTGAGGTCGTTCCGGAGAATCGGGCAAGGTCTTCGGAGGATTTCCCCTTCCGGCTCTGCTTCCCGATCGGTAGTTTGGGCCCACGATTGAAACCCAACCTAGGAGAACGACACATGAAGCAACGCAACATCGGTTCGGACAGCGTCTCGGCCATCGGCCTCGGTCTGATGGGAATGTCCGAGTTCTACGGTGCCGCGGATCGCGCGCAGAGTATCGGGGTCATCCACCATGCCCTGGACCACGGCGTGAACCTCCTCGACACTGCCGACATGTACGGGAGTGGACACAACGAAGAGCTGCTCGGCGAGGCTCTCAGGGGTCGGCGGGACCAGGCCTTCGTGGCCACCAAGTTCGGGGTCGTCCGCGGCCCCGGGGGCTCCTTCGACGGCATCGACGGTCGCCCCGAGTACGTACGGAAGCAGGCGGAGGGCAGCCTTCGGCGCCTCGGGATCGACACCATCGATCTGTACTACCAGCATCGGGTCGATCCCGATACCCCAATCGAAGAAACCGTCGGAGAGATGTCGCGTCTGGTCGAGGAAGGGAAGGTTCGCTACCTCGGGATGTCCGAGGCTGCGCCCGCCACCATCCGACGGGCCCAGGCCGTCCATCCCATCTCGGCTCTACAGACCGAGTACTCGCTCTGGACTCGTGATCCCGAGGCCGAGCTGCTCGCCCTCACGGCCGAGCTCGGAATCACCTTCGTTGCCTACAGCCCGCTGGGTCGGGGATTCCTCTCCGGCGCCATCAAGAGCATCGACGACCTCGCCGAGGACGACTTCCGGCGGGGTAACGAGCGCTTTCAGGGAGAGAACTTCCAGAAGAACCTCGAACTGGTGGCCGAGGTCGAGGCGATGGCGGGTTCCAAAGGAGTGACCTCTGCCCAACTCGCCCTCGCCTGGATCCTGGCCAAGGCCCCCCACGTCATCCCGATTCCGGGGACCCGCAAGATCCGACGCCTGGACGAGAACCGGGCAGCAGCCAAGGTCGAACTCACCGCCGCTGAGGTCGGACATCTGGACGACGTTCTCCCCTTTGGAGCCACGGCTGGACTGCGCTACCCAGAGTACGCGATGGCGACGCTCAATCTGTAACGTCCCCGGGCGACGACTCCGCGGGACGCCCCTTTCGGACTGTCGGAGTCGACGCCCGCGGCCTGGTTTGGGCTCGACGGTCTGGGAATCGTTGGTCCACGCCTCGAAGCCTCGGGTCTTTGCCTCGGCTGCCTCGGCCAACATCAGTTACCTGGGTTCCGACGAAAACCCGGACCTCGATCTGCGGTTCACGGATGGATTCGAGTCGGGAGACACCTCACGGTGGTGAGGCCGTCGGGGGCTTTGCTACTCGATCGGCACCGAGTCCTGGATCAGCGCTCCCGGTTGATCCCAGAATCGGAAACCGAAGGGCGTCGCCTGCGGCCAGACCTCGTCGAGAGTTATTCCATCACGCACGATGCCGTCCTTGACGACCCAGCGGATCGCCTTGGTGTTCTCGATGTCCTCGAGCGGGTTGGCGTCGAGTACCAGGAGATCCGCCAGCTTGCCGACCTCCAGCGAGCCGATCTCCTGCTCGAGGCCGAGGTACTTGGCCCCGTGCAGGCTCGCTACCTCCAGGGCACCTTCGGGGCCGAGGGCGGAAGCCGCCATCCAGATCTCCCAGTGGGTAGCGATACCGTGGTGCTGCCCGTGCGAGCCCAGAACGCCGAATCCTCCGTGTTTGATGATGTCGGCCAGCCCTTCGGCGACCAGCGGGTAGGCGTAGTCGGACTCGGGGCGTAGGGTCCGTCGGCGCGTGTGGGGCATCGACTCGCGCCAGGGCAGCCAGCTCCGGAGCTTCTCGTCCTTCCACACGTCGTCGCGCTGGTAGAAGTACTCTTCGTCCCAGGAGGCGGGTCCGCCGACCACGAAGGTGGGGGAGTAGACCGCTCCGGCTTCGCCGAGAAACCGCGCGCCATCTTCGCGCAGGGGCACGTAACTGATGCTGTGCTCCCAGGCGGTGTGCCCGTCCATGATCATCCCGAGGTTGCCGTTCAGATGGCTCCCCTCGGCGGTGACCAGCAGGCCGAGTTGGCGACCCGCTTCGCTCACCCACTGGCGCTGCGAGCGGGTAGGCAAGACGTAGTCCTTGAGGCCGATGGCACCCCAGTCGCGGTTCCGTCGCGCGACCCGCAGCGCCTCGTCGAGACTCTCGATCGGCTGCTTGCGGAAGCCGGTGCCGTACTCCATCGGATCGCCGACCGAGAACATCCGTGGTCCGATCAGTTCGCCGGTCTCGACCGCCTCGGCGGTGGGAAAGACTCCGTGCGCCCAACTGTAGGGGTTGAACGAGGTCGTCACGCCGTACGCGAGGTAGATAGCCTGTTCCGGATCGCGTGGGCGCAACACCCCGACGTTCTCGCGGTGGTGGTGGGCATGCAGGTCGACGAAGCCGGGGACGATGGTCAGCCCGTCGGCCTCGAGGACGGTCTCGTCACCGTCGAGAGCGCAGGAACCGACACAGGCGATCCGCCCATCTTCGATCACGATCGAGCCGGTCTCGATGACCCCGGACGGCCCCAGGGTCACCAGGCGGGC
>JAUIDB010000020.1 GCA_030429235.1 Thermoanaerobaculia bacterium
CGAACACGCCCTCGACGGCCCGGCGGTGGCTCCCCTGCAGGAGGCCGCCGACACGGATTCGTTCGCGGCTCGGGTCGACCAGCTGAGCCAGGGAACTCCTCTCTGCCTGGTCTTCGACGACCTGCAGAGAGCCAGCGCCGAGGACCACGACCTCCTGGCCGCTCTGCTCCGCCTGCCGGTAGCGCCCGAGCAGCTGCAGCTCGTCCTGATCGGCCGTACGGGGACTCGTTGGCAGGAACGAGCCGCTCAACTCTTGACCGTCAACGTGCCCGACCTGACCTCCGACGAGGCCTTCTTGCACGCCGCCCGCGTCTGCGAGGGCCTCGAGATGCCCCAGGACGTGATGGATCGATTCACGACCTCCGCGGGCGGGAACCCGTTCTGCTTCGAAGAGGGCATCCTGGAGCTGATCCACCGGCGAGCCCTGCGGCGGGTCTACGGCAGCTTCTTCTTCGGCGCCCCGAACGATATCGACTTGACCCCGTCCCCTCGGTTTGTCGGTCACCTTCTGGCCGAGGGGCGCCGTTCCGGGGCGACGTACGCTCTGGTCGCCCTGGCCGCCGCCGGTCGTGCCTTGCCACGAGAGGCCCTCACCACGGTGGCCGAGGAGCTGGAGGACCCACCCCCCGCCAGCTGGTCGACCCGACCGCCGGCCAGCGAATGGCTGACCGAATGCGACAGCCCCTGGGGCCCCGCCCTCGACTTCCGCGCGGCGAGCGTTCGCAATGCCTTCGACGCCCTCCTCGTCGCCGCCTCCCGACGCCTGGTGCGCGCCCGCCTCGGCGCCTGGCTGGGATCGCACGCGAGCAGTGACGCCGACGCCCGTTGGATCGGCTACGAACTGATGGCCGGTGCTCCGGGTGCGACCGAGGTGCTCCTGCAGTGTCTCAAGGAGTCCTCGTCGACCGAACGCCGGGAAGCCCTGTTCGCGGCGGTGTGCCACGAGCTGGCGGAGCTGCGTCGCGGCGGAGGTAGCGAGTCGGAAGAGGTCCGCCTCCTCTGGGCCCTGCTGCCCCTGGCGCGGAAGATCGGGCGACTCCGGGACATCCGCTCGGAACTCGATCGTGCTCGGGTCCTGTGCGAGGACATCCCCGAGAAGCTTCTGGCGATCTCCACCCTGTTGGCCGAACTCGACCTCGACGATGGCCGCCCCCGCGAAGCCGAACGCTCTCTGCGGCGCGCCCTCGAGATCGCCATCGCGAGCGACCCGAAGCGCAAGCCGCTCCTCGGGGTACAACTCGGGCGTCTACTGCAACGCGAGGGACGACTCGAAGAGGCGCGTCAACTCCTCGACCGCCTGCTGGAGGAGATCGACAATCCCTCTGGCGCCCACCACAATCCCGGCCTGGCCGCGACCTGTCGCTTCTATCTCGGCAATACCGCCCTCGGACAACGTCGGTTCCGCGACGCTCTGGAGTTGCATCGGGCGGCCCTCCAGGAACGCCAGCGACGTGCGCTCAATCCGGCGATCGGGGCCTCTCTCTGTGCCGTAGCTGCCACCCATCGAGCCCTGGGGGAGTACCGGCAGGGACTCGAGCTCTTCGAGGCCGCCCGCGAACACCTCCTGCACCACGGTCGGGAGGGTGAGGTGAGCTTCGCCCTGGCCGGCCTGGCCTCGATCCGCTCCCGTCTGGGGCAACCCACCCTGGCCACCCCCCTACTGCGAGAAGCGGTCGACCTGCGAGCCGCGCACGAAGGCACGGTGGGAGAGGCGGTAGTGCGACTGGCATTGGCCGAAAACCACCTCGACCTCGAACAGTTCGGTCAGGCTCAGGAAGAGGCCCGGCGCGCCCACTTCCGACTCAGCCTGATCGACCAGTCTCCTCATCTCGGCCGAGCCGAGCGCCTGCTGGGCCGCATCGACCTCAAGCAGCATCATGGGGAATCGGCTCGTCAACACTTCCAGCGCGCCTGCGAGCTCCACCGCAAGCAGGGCCAGGATGGCGAGCTGGCTCGCGATCTCTCCTGGCAGCTCATCGAAGCTCAGGAACGACGGGCTCGCGAAGATGTGGAGGTCCTGGTTCGCCGGCTGACCGACCTGCGAGAGACCATCGTCCAACTCGACCGCGGAGAGCTGCTCGACTTCCGGCTCTACGTTGCCCTGGACTGGCTGGCTGAGCGCGGCAGTGAACCGCCCGCCCCCCCTCTGCAGTACTTGCGACGGGCGTACCGCGATCTGCTCCGCAAGACCTCCGACCTCGAACAGGAAGCACGGTCTAGCTTCCTGATGCAGGTCCCCGAACACCAGCTGATCGTGACCGCCGCCACGCGACACCAGCTGTCGCTTCCGGACGATGTCTAAACGGCCGCCCCGTCGCCGGTGGCACTCCGGTCGCACACTCTGGCTGGGCCTGACCTGCTGGTTCCTGGCCGTAGGGGAAGCGCTACCAGCCCAGGATGCCACGCCCTATCAGGCCCTGACACTGCCGGCGCTCGATCGCGAGTATCTGATCACCGGTCTCACGCTGCCGACGATGGCCCGTGGCCCCCTACAGTTGACGCCCCGGGTACCCCAGGGCCAACTCGAACTCATCAGTCACCAGATTCAGCTCCGCCCGCGGACCGATCGGACCTTCGACCTGATTCTCGAGGTCACGCTGTCGGGTCAGGGCACCCTCGATGCCGAACTCGCGCTGTTGGCCGCAGCCACCTCGCTCCGAGACGACGTCACCCTTCCCCCTCAAACCCTGCGGCTGCCGGCCCAGATTCGCCTCGAGTGGCGGGACGACGGCCTCGCGGTCACCGTTCTCGAACTACCGAGCGCGATCGAACTTCGAGTCGAGAGCGCACTTGGCCAACGGCTGGTCGGCAGCTGCCGGACCCTGGCCGTGTTGGGAAGTCCCGCTTGCGATGGACTCGCGAACAGCCTCGACCATCTGCGGGTCCCACTCGACGCCACGGGCTCGACCTATCTGATACCGCGCGCCTGGATCGACGAGCGGGCCGGCGAGCTTCTCCACGCGCTCGTGCGTTGAGAGGTCCCGCCGATCGTCCGGACGGCCGGAGACCGCGGCGACCGCCAATCAGGGATAGTAGCCATGGATCGTGCGGGCCCGGTGGCCCCGCTTCTTGACCTCCACTTCGACCAGCCGGTAGGTACCCGCTGGGCTCGTACTGTCCGAGTTGTAGGCCAGTAGGTACTGACTCCGAAGCTCCTCTTCGATCTCCTGATAGACCGAAGACAGCTCCTCGGCTCGGTCGATGAGGAAACTCCGACCGCCGGTCTCCTGGGCCAGCTGGGTGAGCTTGCGCTTGGCCTTGGTGTCCAGGGCGTCGTTTTTCAGGCCGATGGTATAGATCACGACGGAACTCTGGCGGGCGTACTCGAGCACGTGTTGGTACTCCAGCCGGCTGTCGGTATCGTCGCCGTCCGAAAGCAGGATCAGCACGCGGCGACCGTGCACGTCACTGAAGTAATACAGGGAGAAAACCACCGCATCGTGCAAGGCCGTCCAACCGTCGGCCCGCAGGCCCTGGAGAGTCTCGGCGACCGCACCGACATCGTGGGTGCGGGGCATGATCAAACTGGGTTCGTCGCTGAAACCGACGGCGAAGCACTGATCCTGGGGATCGACGATCCGTTCCAGAAACTCCACCGCCGCGCGTTGGGCCTCTCCCAGCGAGGCGATCATCGAGCCCGAAGTGTCCATCGTCACGCCGATCGTCAGGGGAAGATCGGTGACCAGTTCGAACTTCTCGAGACGCTGCGGACGGTCGTCCTCCCGCACTTCGAAGTCGTCTTTCTCGAGCCCTCGCGCCAATCCGCCATCCCGACCCAACACGGTCGTATAGAGCTCGACGAGCTGCACGTCGACCTCACTCATCTCGTAGGGTGCGTTGAGAAACCGCACATCTTCGGCCCGGCTCTCGTCGTCGAGGTGGGCCACCGCGGTGAGGTAGGTCAGATCACTCGTCTCGGGCATCGTCAGCGCCGCCTCCCAGGGAGGAGAGGTCAGTGTCGCCACGACCTGATTGTTGATCTGGAATTCCAGGGAGTCGACGCGCTTTCCCTCGGGCACCACCACCCGCGCCCGCGCCGTGAACTCGCCCCGGGGGTGGGCTCCCCGCGCCGGGGCGAGGATGCCGACCGAGAGCTCGCCCCGCGGTTGGTTCATCACCACCTCGTCGCGCGCAATGACCTCGCCCTCGCCGTCGAGGGCTTCGGCCCAGACGGTCAGTTCCCGCGGGATGTTCGGGACCACGAGGTCGACCGTCCACGGCTCCGAGCGTTTGGTCAACTGGGCCTGCTCATCGACGCCGAAGGTGACACTGGCGATGCGATTGCCCCGCACCACCGCTTGCGCGCGCAGATTCCCGAAGACGACCTCCCGCGGCGGCACCAACAGGACCAGGCCATCGGCGCTGGTCTCGAGTTGGCGATCGAGTTTCTCGTTCGGCGCCATCGCCGCCTCGGCCAGTTCCGCCTCCAGCGGATCGGGCTCCAGCGGGATCTCGAGGCTTTGAGTGATCAGACTTTCGGTTTCGCCGACTTCGTCGTACAGACGCATGCGGATGCGAACCAGCTTGCCGGGGCGGAGATTGCGCTCTAACGCCAACAGGATCGGCACGCCGTCCTCGGGAGAATCCATCACGTAGCGCACCCGAAACCGATCGAAGATCCGACCATCACTCTCGACCACTCCCTCGATACCGATCCGCAGTTCCTCGTGTTCGCCATCGACGAACGGAACCAAGGGCGTATCGGCCGGCAGAGTGAGGAGGAGTTTCGTCTTCATCCGCAGCCCCGCTCGCTCGGGATAGTAGGCCTCAACTTCGGGCCGCGGGAGGGCACCCGGTCCCTCGACCACGGGGTCCGCCAGGACCGCTTCGGTCCAGGCTGCGAGATTCTCGGGCGCATCGAGCCACTGCACCAGATCCTTGCTCAGCGGTTGCGACGGCAGCGGAGCTCCCAGGCCATCGACCCCTGTCACCAGGTCGACCTGCTCGGCCTCCGGGCAGAGAATCCGATCGACCCGCTTGCCCCGCAGGTGCCTCTTGAAGATCTCCCACTCCTCGAGCCAGAACCGGAGTTCCTGCGTGTAGAGGACCTTCTTGGATTCCAGGGGCAACCAGATGCGAAACAGCTGCGAGGACTTGGGCTGATAGAGAACCAGTGGGTGTGAGTTCCCATAGCGCCAGATCTCCATCGGCTGGAACGCCTCGGCGCAGTCGACGATCTGCCGCACCGTCGGGGGACCATGGAGGAAGAGGAGCCGACTGCGCTCGTCCAGCGTGCTCAGGTTCTCCTCCAGCATGAGGCGGCGGCGGCGCTCGATCGCCGATTCCAGATCCTCGGCGCTGACTCCGGGGGGATCCAGGAACTCGGCCATCACCCGTGACCGTTCCTGCGGCTCGAGTTGCAAGAGCCCGTCGCGCTCGGGCTCGGGCATCAGCCAGGCCGGCCCGTCGTACCAAAAGGCCTGCTCGTCGGCAGTCCAGCGGAGTGGGTCGTCGGCGGTGACGCTGCCCGCGATTCCGAGGTGGAGGAGGATCGACAGCACGCCCAGGCTGAGCGGCCGCCGGCGAAACGGCGAGACGAGAGGATTGATCACGCCGTGGCAGGAAGCAAGGAGTGTGCCCATCGATCCTCTATACGCCGCCCGGCATCGACGGGTTTGCCGTCCTCCGAATCCGAGTCGACCGTCCCCTCGATGGGACGTCTGATCCAGATCGGAGCCGCGCGGCCCTAGCTAGCCTTGGCGCTGGATCCGGACTTGGCTCCGGCGTCGCCCGACCCAGTCGTCGAACTGGACGAGTCGCCGCCTCCCTTCGTGCCGGAGGAGGTTTCCTCCTTGCCGCCCGACTTGGACTCCCCCTTGCCACTCTTGTCGCTACCCGACTTGCCGTAGTCCGTGACGTACCAACCGCTCCCCTTGAACTGAAAGGCGGGACTCGAGATCAGTCGCTTCAACTCTCCCCCGCAGGCCGAACACTCGGTCAAATGCGGATCGTTGATTCCTTGAAGCTCTTCGCGATGGGCGCCACACTGCTGGCACTGGTATTCGTAGATTGGCATGGTCTCTTCCTCCAATACCCGGCAGAGTACGCTCGATGCCGGGCGCGGGTCAGAGCTCTCCGACGGAGAACTCAGGCTTTCAGTCGGATCTTGATCACTCCGGCGCTGGGGTCGGTCTGCTGCCTCTTCATGAGACGCAGCACGTGGAACGCGTAGATCATGCGAGCGTTCTCCGCCGGTGGGAACGGGCCGGTGGTACACAACTCGTAGAGCGTTCGCTTCCCGTTCACCAGACGCAGGAGTTTGAGTTCGTCTTCGTTCAGCGCCGCTTCGATCAGGGTCTCGGTCACCCACGTCGGCTCGAAGACCGTGTCCTTGCGTCCCAAGCGGGCGACGAGCGCCTTGGCGTCCGGGGCACGCTTGATTCCCTGCAGGATCACCTGGCGCATCGGTAGGTGGATGCGGACCATGTCGCGGTCCTCGAAGTCTCCGATCTGGAAACCCACCTGACCTTGGGTCCAGGAGAACAGACTCCAGACGATGCCTCGCATCTGCTCCTGAATCGAGTCGTACAGTTCGCCCGGCGTCACCACATCGCGCTCGACCAGCATCTCGCCGTACCGGCGACCGCCCTCCTCGCGCTCCTTCATCGTGGTGTCGAACTCCTGCTGGGTGATGATTCCCTTGCTCAGCAGGTGACGTCCCAACCAATCATGGGGATCGGAGGACGAGGCGTGCACCACGGCGCCGTCGCGCAGGAAGATGCGCTTGGACACCTCGCCGCGGCGGGACTCGATCACACCGGGTACACGATGCAGAAAGATCGTGTGCAGCATCTCCGGCAGCGCTGTGCGGGCCAGATCACCACGGTATTGGTGTTTCTTCTCGGTCTCGGGCATGGTTTGGGTGCGTCGGCAGGGCGTGGGGACCGGGAGAAACTCCCAGCCGTGAACCGCGGCAGTATAGCATTCCGACCATGATTCTCCCCGAGGACGCCTGGCTCCGACTGCTCCCCCACTGCCCACCGCGTCCCGCGATCCGAGTGCGGCTGGGCGAAGCTTTCCGGCGCGTCCTGAGTGAGGAGATCCGGGCCACGGTCGACGTGCCCTTCGCCGACGTCTCGGCCATGGACGGCTATGCCGTAGCCGGCGAGGTGGCGACCGAGCGTTCGCTTCCCGTTCTGGGGACGATCGCCGCCGGCGATGCCCCCGGGTTGACCCTGGAACCAGGCCAGATCGCCCGCATCATGACCGGAGCCATCGTGCCGCCGGGGGCGGATCGGGTCGTACCGGTGGAACTCTCGAACGGCGGAGAGACCGCGGTGCTCTTTCAGCGCTTGACCGCCGCCGGAGCCCACATCCGTCGGCGCGCCGAAGTGCACGCCGTCGGCGATCTGCTGCTCGCAGCCGGCTCGCCGCTGACCGCCGGTGCCCTCGGACTGCTCGCGACCCACGGTTGCATGCAGGTCCCGGTCGTCGCTCCCCCGACGGTGGCCGTTCTAACCACGGGTGACGAGGTCGTGCCGCCCGACCAGGAGCCCGGCCCCGGCCAGCTCCGGGACAGCCACTCCACGTTCCTGGCCAGCGCTGTGGCGACCCTCGGCCTCGAGGTGACTCAACTCGGTATTGCGCCCGACGACCCCCGCCAGCTCAGGGAACGGATCGAGAGTGGGCTCGGCCATGATCTCCTGCTGCTCGGGGGAGGCGTATCGATGGGCGAGTTCGACTTTGTCGAAGGGGTACTCGCCGAACTCGGCGCCGAGCTTCTGTTCGACCACGTCGCGGTGCAGCCGGGCAAGCCGCTCGTCGCAGCCACCATCGACGACACGCTGATCCTCGGACTGCCCGGCAACCCCGCATCGGTCATGTGCTGTTTCTGGCTCTTCGGTCGGCCGGTGCTGCGTCGCATGCTCGGCTACCAGGACGGCTTCTGGCAGGGCGCCCTCTCCGCCACCCTGACGGCCCGACTGCCGGCCGCCAAGGCTCGAGACCGGTTCCTGCCGGCCGAAATCACCTTCCAACGCGGCCAGCTCCTCGCCCGACCGATCCATCCGCAGGGATCTCACGATCTCGCCTCGTTTGGCCGGGGCAGTGCGCTGGTGCGCGTAGCCGCCCACGCCGAGGCCGCCGAGGCGGGAGAACCGTGCGAGGTCCTCCCGCTGGTCGACTGGCTGGGCGGCTAGCGGCGGGATCAGGCCGGCGGGTAGACGTAACCGGCCTGCAGTCCCAGGGGCAGCCCGAGGGCCCAGTAGGCCAATAGGAAAAGGGCCCAGCTGATCAACAGTGTCACCGAGTACGGCAGCATCATCGCCGTGATCGTGCCGATGCCGGTCTTCTTGACGTAGCGCTGGGCGAACACGACGACCAGCGGGAAGTACGGCATCAGGGGGGTGATGATGTTGGTCGTCGAATCGCCCACCCGGTACGCCGCCTGCGTGAGTTCGGGCGAGTAGCCCAGCGCCATCAACATCGGCACGAAGATCGGCGCCAGCAGAGCCCACTTGGCCGAGGCAGAACCGACGAACAAGTTCACGAAGGCGGTCAGTAGGATGATGCCGACGATCGTGACCTCTCCCGAGGCCCCAACGTCCTTGAGGAAGTTCGCTCCCTTCACCGCCAGGAGAACGCCGACATTGGACTGGGCGAAGGCGGCGATGAACTGGGCGGCGAAGAACGCCATGACGAGGTAGTAGGCCATGGTTCCCATCGCCGCCGACATCCCGTCCACTACGTCTTTCGAACTCTTGACCGTGCCGGCCACCAGGCCGTGCACCACACCTGGGATGAGGAAGAAGATGAAGATCAGCGGCACGATCGACTGCATCAAGGGCGCCGCGAAAGCGGTGATCTGGCCATCGGGCGAGCGCAGCGGCGAGTCGACCGGGAGGGTAACGAGGACCAAGAGAGCCAGGCAGACCACCAGGGCGATGGAGCCGGCGTAGAAACCCTTTCGTTCCTGGGGCGTCAGTTCCTCCATCTTGGGCATCTCGTCGGGGTCGCCGTCGACCTCGGTCCCAGCCAGCCGTGGCTCGACCACGCGATCGGTCAGCCACCACCCCACGCCGACCACCAACAGCGTCGAAGCGGAGGTGAAGGCCCAGTTGCAGAGCGGGTTGACCTGAATGTCGGGTTGGACAATCGCGGCGCCGGCCTGGGTCAAACCCTGGAGCAGCGGATCGATTCCCGAAGGAATGAAGTTGGCGGAGAACCCGCCCGAAACCCCGGCGAAGGCGGCGGCGATGCCGGCGAGCGGATGGCGGCCCGCAGCGTAGAAGATCACACCGCCCAACGGAATCACCAGCACGTACCCGGCGTCGGCGGCGGTATGGCTGACCACTGCCACCAGAATCAGCATCGGCGTCAACAGACTCTTGGGAGTGAAGCCGAGCATCCACTTGAGACCGGCGTTGATAAAGCCGGTGTGCTCTGCAACCCCGACTCCCAGCAGCGCCACCAGCACGACTCCCAAGGGGTGGAACCCGGTGAAGGTCTTCACCATATTCGAGAGGAAGGCCGCCAGCGACGTTCCACTCAACTGATTGATCACCCGGATCGGTTCTCCGGTCGACGGGTGCACTTCGCTGAAGGCAACGGGCGCCAGCAGGGCCGAGAGGCCCCAGGTCACGAAGAGCAAGATGAGAAAGAGCATCGCCGGATCGGGCAGCTTGTTCCCCGCCACTTCGACGAAGTCGAGGAAACGATGCATGAGGCTCTTCTTGGTGGGTTGTGCGTCGGCGTCGGCCATCGGTGTCGCGCTCCTTCTCAGGCGGCTCAGAGAGATCGGAAAGTTGCCGGAATCATGCCGTCCCGGCCCCGGCCCCGTCAAATCCGCCGTTCCTGGCACCGCTGTTCCGTCCGTTCGAGCGGATCGTCTTCCGCGGTCCGAACCGCAGACGACCCAAAGTCCCGCCCCGACCCGTCTCGGCGATGCCCTGGACAACTCGCCCAGGAGCGTTGGGGAGCAGCCTCGTCCCGGGCGTTCGTGCTCGACCCCGAAGGCCGCATCGTGGCCCGCCAGGTGCGGTTGGTCCCCGACGACCTGCGAACCGTCCTCGATCGACGGCTGGAGTGACTCCCTCGACGGAGTGGGTCCTTGACAACCGCATCTGTATCAGTTGTAATGATACAGAATGATACAGACCCTCGAACACCCTACTCCCGAACCGAGGCGACCTTGATCGAGATCGTCACGGGAGACTCGCGCCCGATCTTTCGGCAGATCGTCGACGGCCTCCGCCGCCAGATCGCCGGTGGCGAGCTGCCTCCGGGATCGCGCCTGCCGAGTGTGCGGGGGCTGGCACAGCAGCTGCGCATCAGCCTCAACACGGTGGCCAAGGCCTATGCCGTCCTCACCAACGAGGGGTTGATCGAGTCCCGGGACCGGGTCGGCGTGTTCGTCTGTGAACCGCGCCAGATTCTGAGCCTGGAGGAGCGTCAGCGAAGGCTCGAGGAGGCGGTTTCGCAGTTCGTCAACAGCACCTACTCGCTCGGGTTCGACGACGACGAGCTGATCCGTCAGGTGGAAGCAGGACTCGAGCAGTACGCCGCGGGACACCCCAACTCAGGAGACCCAGAATGACTCCCTCTGACCTCTCGGTACCCAACGCCGTGGAAACGGCGGCCCTGTCCCACTGGTACGGGGACCAACCTGCCCTCCAGGACCTCACGCTGGGCATTTCCCAGGGAGGAGTGCACGCGATCGTCGGTCGCAACGGTTCGGGGAAGACCACTCTGCTGCGGATCTTGACCGGCTTCGTCCAGCCGAGCCGCGGCCGCTGCCAACTGCTCGGCGAGGACTGCCGGAAGCTGCCGGCCGCGGTCCGCGGTCGCGTGGCGTTGGTCAGCGACGAGCACGCGCTGCCTCCGTGGCTCTCGGCCGAACAGCTCGTGGGCCTGCAGCGGGCCTCCTACCCGACGTGGGATCAAACGTTGTTCGATCAGATCGTCGACCTGTTTTCGTCGTCGCCGACCCAGCGCGTCGACCAGCTCTCGCGTGGCGAACGAGCCGGACTCTGCTTGGCTCTCGCTCTGGCGACGAGACCCCAGATCCTGCTGCTCGACGAGCCGACTCTCGGGCTGGACGTCGTCGCCAGCCGAGCGATCCTCGAGGTCCTGCTGCTCGCCAGCGAACCGCCGGACCGCACCGTCATCCTCTGCACGCACCAGATGGACGAAGTCGAGCGTCTGGCCGATCAACTCATCATCCTGAATCGCGGACGGTTGGTCGCGGCCAGCGAGCCCGAGGCGTTTCGCGACCGCTTCTCGTCCTGGGTGGCCGAGGGCATCCCCGCTTCCAGCGTCGGCTCGGTCGAGGGCCTGGTGCGCTGCCGAACCATCGACGATCAGTTGCACCTGGTCACGGTCGACCGGGATCCCAACCTGGTCGAAGAGCTCCGCGGCCTCGGAGCGACGCGAGTAACCCGCAGCGCTTTGAGCCTGGACCGTGCCATCGAGGCGGTGCTGAGTCAGCCCGGAGCCTAGGAGAGTCGTCATGTCACAACTGCTACGCCAGGAGATCCGCCGCTTTCGAAGATTCGTCGCCGGATCGGCCGCCGTGCACTTGGTCCTGCTCTGGTCCCAAGCCAGTCTGGGTTCCCTCTACGGCCCTTCGTCCGAGACTCTGAACCGGGGCCTCCTGAGTTTCTGGCCCTGGGCCTGGCTGGCGACCGGCATCCTCTTCGGCATCGCTCAGTGGCGGCCCTACCGCCGGTCCGAACTGTGGATCTTCCTTCTCCACCGGCCTCTGCCGCCCAGCCGGATCCTGGTGGGCATGGGAGGAGCGGCGGTTCTACTCCTGGCGGTGGCAGTGCCTTTGCCGCTGTGGTTGGTGACCTGGCTCACCGACCTCGGGGCGGGTTCCTGGATCGACACCCGACACTACGGTCTGGTCGCGTGGAGCCTCGGTGTGACCGTCACCGGCTACCTCGCCGGAATCGTCGTCACGCTGACGCCCCACCGATCCCGCTTCGTGATCCTGCTCCTGCCGGTCCTCCTCCTGCTGCAACGAGCCCCGGGGTGGTGGATCCTGCTGGTTCTGGGAATCGTGCTCACCTGGATCGGAGCCCTGGTGGCAGCCAGCTTCACCCCCGACCTGCGGGCTGCCGCTCGCGCACCACTTCCCCTCGCCCTCCTCGCGGTGCCGATCCAATACCTGGCCCTGTTCGGACTCGGCTTCCTCCTGCTTCTGGGCTACTCGGTCGGCGTGGTGGTGCAAGAGCACGGCTTCCACTGGAAGGGCCTCGCCGTCCACGCCTGGAACGACTACTTTCCCGAGGGAACCTACGACCGGTCCTTCTACGCCTCCCGATCCGAGGTCCTGACCTCTGCCCTACGCACCGTAGACACCGAGCACAGCTCGGACCTGCTCGCCTCGTTGGACCGCGACAGTGTCGTGGAGCTCCGACCGCAGTGGCTCACTGCGGCGCGGCGCCATCGGCCGTTGCCGCACGACGTCCGGCAGACGCTCTGGGAGCCGACCGGCACCTACGCCTATCGCTTCAGCCACGACCAACTCCGCTTCGAGCGTTGGCACCGGGAGCAGCAGACGGCGCGAGGATGGCTCGGCGTCTCGGGGAGCACCGAGTCGTCCGACCCATCGACGATCGAGCCGTTCGAAGGCGTCCTCCGTGTGACCAGCGACCACCAGGTCGTGACCGCTCGCCGGATCTATCGGTACGACTCGGAGCGCGACCGATTCGAGGTCCGGTTCGCCGGGAGACCCGACGAACTCGTCATCACCCCCGCGGTGCGTGCTGGCGATCGGATCGCCGTCCTGACCGACCAACGCCTCTACCTCCTCGATGCCGATCACCGGGAGTCCGGTCAGGGTGATCCAGACAGCTCGGCCGCGATCGAACTCCCCGGTGTAGCCCGGAACCTGCTTCGGGTCGTCGTCGGCGCCTCCGATCGCCGACAGATCGTCGCCTTCACCTTCGGCGTACTGAGCGAGCGTGACCACCTCGAAGCCCGCGAGCTGTTGCTGGAGGTCGACCAGGACGGCCGTTCGACCGTGCTCCTCGATCGCGAGCTGGGCCAGGGCCCCCCCGCCTGGGCCCGGCACCGTCGGTTCATCGTGTCGCCGGTCCTGCTCACGCTCCACGACCTCGCTTGGTCGGCGGTGGGCCCCGAAGACCAGCGGCTGACCTGGCGAGATCTGAGAGGATCCAAACCTCCCAGCAGCGTCCTGGGCCTCGCAACCCTGGCCGCCCTCCTCGCGGCCACCGCGACGGCCTGGCTCACCCGCCGGCGGCAAGTTCCGCGCCGACAGCGGGGATGGTGGATCGCGGCCGGTTTCCTCACCGGGTGGCCAGGATTCATCAGTTGTCTCCTCCTCATGCCGCGGGGCCAACCTCCTCGTGGCGACCCCGCCAGCTCCCGCGCGCTCGACACGGGCTGACGCTCGTTCGACCCCAAGACACCGCATCCTCCAACTCCGCGACGCCTCACGGCCTCCGGACCTCTGACTCGAACTGTGGTTTGACCACGGCTGGGATCCCCCTACGCCCAGTTCCTGCACACTGCAGAGTCCACCCAACTCACCAGGCCCCAGGGAAGGGCCCTGCCCAAGGAGAATCCACCCGTGCTCGAGATCACCAACGTCTCCAAGACCTACTCCAACGGCGTCCAGGCGCTACAACAGGTCGACCTGACGGTCGGCCGCGGACTGTTCGGCCTACTGGGCCCCAATGGTTCCGGCAAATCCACCCTCATGAGAACCCTCGCGACCCTGCAGGCTCCAGACACCGGTTCCATCACCTTCGATGGGAGGGACATCTTCGCAGACCCTCGACAGCACCGCCGGTTCCTCGGCTACCTGCCGCAGGACTTCGGTGTGTATCCAGGCGTCTCGGCCTACCGGCTCCTCGACTATCTCGCCCTCCTCAAGGGCCTCGAACCGGCCGGGGCCCGGCGCCAGCAGATCGAAGCCTTGCTGCACAAGACCAACCTGTTCCAACACCGCAGCAAGGCGGTCAGTAGTTTCTCGGGAGGAATGCGACGCCGGTTCGGCATCGCCCAGGCCCTCCTGGGTTCCCCGAAGCTCCTCATCGTCGACGAGCCCACCGCGGGACTCGACCCCGAAGAACGACAGCGGTTTCACGACTTCCTGGTCGAGATCGGCGAGGAGGTCGTCGTCCTGCTGTCGACCCACATCGTCGAAGATGTAAGCCAGCTCTGCCCGCGGATGGCCGTCCTGGAAGGCGGCAAAGTGCGGACCGAAGGGGAGCCGGCGACTTTGATCGCTGAACTCGAGGGTCGGATCTGGCAGAAGACCGTACGCCGCGGGGAACTGGCAACGTATCTGGCGAAGCTCCAGGTTCTGTCGACGCGACTGCGCGCTGGTCAGACCGAGGTCCGCGTGCTCTCCGACGTGGCTCCGGACTCGGAGTTCCGACCGAAAACGCCGGATCTCGAGGACGTCTACTTCACGGTGTTGCGTGGGGCCGAACTGGCCGAGGTCCAGCCATGCTGATCGATCTGATCGCCTTCGAGGCTCGGTACCACGCCCAGCGGGCGACCTTCTACGTGGCGGCCGCGGTGTTTCTCCTCTTCGGATTCGTACTCACGGCCAACAGCGGGCACGGCACGGAGGTCGCCATCAACTCGCCCTACGCCCTCGGCTTCGCCTTCAGCCTACTCTCTCTGGCCACCGTCTTCCTGCTCACCGTCTTCAGCGCCCAGGCCGCCCTGCGCGACGCCGAGCACCAGATGACGGAGATCGTCTTCAGCACCGGGGTCGCGAAGACCCGCTACCTCGGCGTGGGGTTCGGCGGCACCCTGGCCACCGCCTGCCTCGTCCTGGCCGCCGCCGTGGTCGGGATGTTCCTGGGGGTTCGACTGCCCGCCCACGATCCCGAGCTGGTCCTGAACTTCGAGATCTCCAGCTACCTCCGGCCCCTCCTCTTCCTCGCACTCCCGAACCTGATGATCGTCGGGGCGCTGCTCTACAGCGTCGCCATCTCGACCCGCAACACCCTGGCCACCTACGTGAGCGGAGTCCTGGCCTACATGGTCTACATCGCGACCGCCATGCTGACCAACTCTCCGCTGATGGCCATGGCAACCACCCCGGATCCCGAGAGTCTGTGGCGAGCGGCGCTCCTCGATCCCTTCGGACTGGCTGCCTTCTTCCAACAGACCCACTACTGGACACCGTGGGAGCGCAATACCAATCCCCTGAGCCTCGGAGGGCTCCTCCTACTCAACCGCCTGCTCTGGCTCGGACTGGCGGGCCTGCTGCTGGCCGTGGTCCATCGGCGCTTCGACTTTCGTACCGAGCGGCGCCATCGAAGGCGTCGGTCCCTGCCAGAGAACCGTCGGGATCTGAGATCGCGGAGTTCGAATCCCCGAGCCCGAACCCTGCCTCAGCCTCGTCCCGCCGGCCCGAGCCTCCGCGGCGCCCTCGCCGCCCTCCCGTCGACGGTCCGGCTCGAGTGCCAGCAGGTTCTCCGCAGTTGGCCCTTTCTCGTCCTTCTCCTCATCTGGGCCGGCATCAACGCGATCGAACTCGGTGAATTCCTCAACCACGGCGAGTACGGAACCAGAGTGTTCGCCACGGCAGCCCTGGTCCTCGGTCGGATCTCGGAGCCCCTGCGACTGGTCGGCCTGGTCGTCCTGGTGTTCTACAGCACGGAGGTGTTGTGGCGCGAACGACGGATCGGAATCGACCCATTGGTCGATGCGACGCCGGCTCCGAGCGGGCTCTTCCTGGCCGCCAAAGCCACCACTCTGGCCTTCGTCGCCCTGATCCTGGCCATCGTCTCCAGCGGGGTCGCCCTCCTCTTCCAGCTGTCCGGCGGCTACCGACCTCTGGAACTCGGGGTCCACCTGGCCTGGATCGGACTCCAGGCCCTGCCACTCGTCCTCGTCGGCCTGCTGCTGCTCGTCGTGCACCAGGTCTGTCCGAACCGCTACGCCGGACTGTTCGCCGGTCTGACCGTGGTCGTGACCTCGACCCTCGGCGCCTTCGGGCTGCTCAGCCATCCGCTCTCGAGGTTCGCCGCGCTGCCCGACGTCTCCTACTCCGCGATGCGCGGTTTCCATCCCGCTCTCGCCAAGTTCGGCTGGCTCTCTCTCTACTGGAGCCTCCTGACCGCACTCCTGCTGCTCCTAGCCCACGGCATCTGGCGACGCGGTGCGGAGCCGGGATGGCGCCAGCGCTGGGAACAGCTGCGGCGCGCTTGGACTCCCCGGGCCCGGCTCGCCGCCGGGATACTCGGCGGCGGGTGGCTGCTCTGTGCCGGGGGTCTGCTCCACCAGATCCACTCTGCGAACCAGTACTGGACGCCGAAAAAGGCGCGGCTGTGGCGGGCCGACTACGAGCGGTCCTACCGGCACCTCGATCGAGTTCCGCAACCCAGCTTGACTCATATGGACCTCGAGGTGGACCTGTACCCGGAGGACCGGCGCTACGAGATCGCGGGCCGCTACCGTCTGAAGAACCTCACCGCTTCTGCGATCCCCGCCGTGTGGTTCACCGTGACCGAGGATGCCGTGGCCTCGAACGTCACCCTGGGAGGGCGTCCGGCCACCGCGGTCGACGAGCGCTTCCGCACCTGGCGATTCGACCTCGACCCGGCGCTGGAGCCGGGACAGGAAGAGGACCTCGAGTACACCCTCGCCTTCGACCGGGGTTCGGTGGCCGCAGGTCCGACGCCCACCGATATCGTGGGCAACGGCTCCTTTCTCCACAGCACCGACCATCTTCCGCGACTCGGCTACCGATCCGCCCGAGAGCTCTCGGACCCAGCCGAGCGCCGCGATCAAGGTCTGCCTCCCCGCAACCGGCCCACCACGGTAGAGGACGCACTCGACCATGGCGTGATGGAAGAGCTGGGGCCGCGCGCTACCTTCGAGATCGAGATCTCGACCGCTGCCGATCAGCGGGCCATCATCCCCGGAGACCTGGTCGAGAGTTGGGTGGAGCAGGGGCGACGATACTCTCGCTACCGCATGGAGCGCCCGGTACGACCGTTTCTGGCCTACGTCTCGGCGAAGTTCGCCGTCGCCCGGCGTCACCACCACGGGATCGAGATCGAGGCCTACTACCACCCCGAGCACGGAGCCAACGTACCGCGATTCCTCTCCGCCGCCGAGAACGCCCTGCAACACTTCTCCGAACTGTTCGGTCCCTACCCGTACGACACCTTCCGAATCGTCGAGGTACCGGCTGGCCCCACCTTCACCGGCATGGCCGCGCCCGGTACGACCTACTACGTCGAAACCGCGGGGTTCCTCACCGACCTGACCACGAGCGGACGCACTGACATCGTGACCAAACGGGTGTCCCACGAAGTGGCCCACCAGTGGTGGGGCCTCGAGATCGAGCCGGCCACCGGACCTGGGGCCAGCCTGCTCGTGGAGACCACTGCCCGCTACTGCGAGCTGTTGATGCTGGCGCAGGAGTACGGCGAGGCCGCCGCCACGACGGCCCTTACCTTCGAGCTCGAACGCTATCTGACGGGGCGAGCCGGGCGGACCGAGGTACCCCTCGTCCAGACTCAGCGAGAACCGTTCCTGTACTACGCCAAGGGCGCTCTCGTCATGATGGCGACGCGTGACCTGCTGGGTGAAGCGGCGGTGAATCGAGCGCTGGCGGATCTCGCGACTCAATCTCGCCACGGTGCCCTGCTGACCTCCCTCGATCTCCTGGAGGCCCTGCAGCAGGAGGCCAGTCCAGCCAATCGCGACCTCCTGCAGGACTGGTGGAGTCGCGTCGTGCTTTACGATCTGGGCATCCGCTCCGCCACGGCGCGGCCGCTGGAGGACGGTACCTTCCGGGTCTCGATCGAGACCACCGCCGCCCGGACCGAGGTCTCGGAAGAAGGCAATCGGCCTCTCTCCTTCGAGGAGGAGATCGAAGTTGGTCTCTACTCGAGCTTTCCCCGTACCAGCTCTAGTACCAGTGACCTCCTGCGGACCACGAAACACCGCTTGCAGGGAGAGACCACCATCCACATCGACTCGCCGGAGTTGCCAGCGTACGTGAGCCTGGATCCCTTCCTGCGGCGCATCGATCGCAACCGCACCGACAACGTGATGCCGGTAGAGATCGAGTCGATGCCTCCGGACTGAAGCCGCCCGGCGCCGCTGCGCGGCAGGTACCCACCTCCCCTCTGTGTGGGTCCGACCTCGAGGTCGAAATCAGAGGTGTCGAGATTCGGGCGGACCGAAGTCCGTCGGTCGTGGAGTGCGTGCTTTCGCGCCCAGCGGCTGTTGCCGAGCCGTTGCGCTTCCGAACGCTGACCGTGACGCCTCCGCCATGGGGCTCGCTTAGGTTGGTGTCGTAGCCAACGAGAGGAACCGCCCATGGAATCCCGCGCCGACCTCCACGTCCACAGCAAGCACTCGGACCGTCCCTCCGAGTGGTTCTTGCGCAAGCTCAACGCCGCCGAGTGCTACACCGAGCCCCTCGCCGTCTACGAGGCCTGCCGAGCCCGCGGCATGGACTACGTGACGATCACCGACCACGACACCATCGACGGCGCGCTCGAAATCGCTCACCTCCCGGGTACCTTCCTCTCCTGCGAGTTCACGGTCCTCTTTCCCGAGGACGGGTGCGCCATCCATTGCCTCGTGTACGGAATCACCGAAGCTCAGTTCCGGGAACTGCAGCGTCGGCGAACCGATCTCTACGCCTTCTGCGACCTCTTGCGCTCCCAGCGTATCCTGCACGCGGTCGCCCACCCGCTCTTCCCCGTGAGTCGGCGTTTCTCGCGTTGGCACTTCGAGAAGCTGCTCCTCCTCTTCAGCCACTTCGAGGGCCTGAACGGATCCCGCGAGCCGCGTGCCGCCCAGCTGACGCGGGCGATCCTGGGCAACCTGGACCGCGTCACCGTCGAGCGCCTGGCCGACCTGCACCAGCTCGAACCCTACGACCGCGATCCCTGGAGGAAGTCGCTGACCGCCGGCAGCGACGACCATGGCGGCCTCTACATCGCTTGCGCCCATACCGAGACGCCCGCCGCCCGCACGGTCGACGAGTTCCTTCAGTTCGTGCACGAGGGACAGCAGCGCATCGCCGGCAGCCCCGGCTCGAGCCTCGAACTGGGGAGGAGCCTGGCCGCGATCGCGCACCACTACTACCACCGCCACCTCGCGCCGAGCGGTGCCAAACACGACCTGGTGGGCGAAATGCTCGGACGGCTGGTGTCCGGTCAGCCGCCTTCCGCGCTGACCCGCACCAAACTGAGAGGACTCCGACTCTTCACTCAGTCCGAATCCGCGACCAGCCTCTTCCTCGAGGCGGTCGGACGACTGGTTGAGACTCCCGATCGCACCACGACGCCGGCACGCCGTAGCTTCGGGCTCGCGCGCCAGTTCGGACAGTCCCTGTTCGCGGAGACCCTGGTTCAGGTGGTAGCTCGCCTACACCAAGGTGAGACCAAGGCCGCGGGCGAAACCGTCGCCGCAGCCTTGCCTGCCCTCGTCTCGATGGTCCCCTACCTCGCGGCCTTCAAGAGCCAACACCAGAACGAAGGGTTCTTGCGCGAGATCGCAGACCAGTTCTCGGCGACAAGACTGCTCCGGCGCCGTTCCGGTCGACAGGCCTGGTTCGTCGACCAGCCGACCCCCGACGCACCGGCCTGGCGCTTCCTGCATTCCTGCTGGGAGAGTACGGGTGCCGGGGCCTCCGGCATCAGTCCCTTGACCTGCCTGGTCGATCCCGACAAGACGATCCGAGCCAAGAACTTCCCACCGCTCACGACCTCCGTCACGGCACCGTCGGGAGAAGCGCCCGTCGCTCTACCCCCGCTCCTCGACATCGTGGACTACTGCGAGTCCGAGGGGTTCGACGAGATCGTGGTCACCACGCCGGGACCGATGGGAATCACCGGTTCGCTAGTCGCTCGCTTGCTGGGAATCCCCTGGGTCGCCGTCCATGTCCAGGACCTGACCGATACCGGAAGCGACATCCGCCTGGACCCGATCGATTCGGCCGATCACGAGATTCTCAGCCGATGGCAAAGCCTCTGGCTCCGGGGAGCGGACGGGGTGGTGGTGGCCAACGAACAGGCCCGAGTCGACCTCTGCGCTCGCGGTGTCCGCCCCGATCGAGTCCGCTGGGTACCACCTGCGGTCAACCGAGGCAGGTTCCGACCCGACGCCGGGACACCCCACAACTGGACACGGTTCGATCTCGGAGGTGGACCGCGCATCGTGGTTCGCGGGACCTTGCGGTCGGACTCTCGGGTCGAACTCGTCCTGGGTGCCGCCAGCCGCCTCCTCGACGCCGGCCTCTCGATGCAGATCGTCGTGGTGGGGGAGGGTCCCTGGTCGAACCTGCTGCGGTCTCGCTTCGCCCGCCCCGAAGTCCTCTTTGCAGGGCCACTCGACGAGATCGAGGTGGCGCGGCTGCTGGCCGGAGCGAGCCTGTCGATCTCACTCGGCAGGGGCGATCAGTTCAGTCTCGCGGTCCTCGAAGCCGCCGCCTGCGGAGCTCCGAGTCTGGTCGAGGAAGGCAGTCGTGCCGCCGCTCTGGTCCTCGAAGCCGATTGTGGCCGAGTGACCCAGCCCTCGCTCGACGACATCGAGGCACACCTGCGCTTCCTGGTCGTCAACGGACTAGAGAGAGTCGCCATGGCGAGTCGAGCCCTGCTGACGGCCCAGTCTTTCGAGACCTGGCATCAGACCTTCTCGAGGATCCTGGACCTCGTGGGACCCACCGCTAACCCGCCCTCCGAACTCTCGCCACCGCGCTCGAAGTCCCACGGACCCGAGGTCGACGGCAGCACTTCGACCCAGCCACGCGAAGCCGCGGCGGGTCAGCCCACCACCACTCGCCACTTCCCACAGCGAACTGCGGGGTGAACACCATGAAACCCATCGAATCCAGCCCCTCGGTCTCCTGGTTCGGTCGACTCCACGCCTGGGACCTGTCGGTTTGCATCCTGGCCCAACACCGCTCGACCGCAACCCTCCGACGGGGCTTCGCCATCGTCAGTTGGCTGGGCAACGGCTGGTTCTGGCTGGTACTGGGCCTCCTCCTCGTGACCCTCGGCGCCTTCTCCACCCTGCTCGAACTCTTCGGGGTCGTGGCCCTCTGCCTACTGTGCTACCGCTTACTCAAGCGGGGAACGGCGCGCCCTCGGCCGTACTCCGTGAGCCGTAGTCTGCACGCCATGGTCCCGGCACTCGATCTCTACAGCTTCCCCTCGGGCCACACTCTGCACGCGGTGGCGATCAATACGACCTTGGCCCTCCACCTCCCTTGGCTGGCGGTCTGGGTCCTCCCCTTCACGCTGCTGGTGGCAGCGTCCCGGGTGGTCCTGGGGCTGCACTACCCGACGGACGTCCTGGCGGGAACCGTACTCGGCCTGGCCATACCGGTGGCGGTGCACACGCTGCTGTGAAGATCCTGTTCCTCAGCGACGTCTTCCATCCTCGGGTGAACGGCGTCTCGACCTCGATGGAGACCTTCGCTCACGGCCTGCAAGACGCGGGGCACCGCGTAGACATCGTCTGCCCCGACTACGGTGCCTCTCCCTCGAG
Organism: Thermoanaerobaculia bacterium; assembly: GCA_030429235.1. GTDB lineage: Bacteria > Acidobacteriota > Thermoanaerobaculia > Multivoradales > JAIOJS01 > JAIOJS01. Next base: position 21,445 of record JAUIDB010000020.1, read on the forward strand.
TTCCCCCGAGACCCCACGGGTTCACCGCGTGGCGAGCCGTTCGGTTCCCTTCGACCGGGAGGACCGTTGGATGTCTCTGCGGGCTGCCCTCCGACTCGACGCGATCCGGCGAGCCGACCAGTACGATCTGATCCACGTCCATACCCCCTTCGTGGCCCACCGCCTGGGACGCCGTATCGCCTCCCGGTTCGCTCGCCCACTGGTGACCAGCTACCACACCTACTTCGAGGGCTACCTGCACCACTATCTGCCGGTGCTGACGCGGTGGGGTTCCTACCTGATCTCCAAACGACTGAGCTCCAGCCAGTGTCGTCATGCCGACCACGTGATCGTCCCCTCGACCGCGATGCATCGGCTGCTTCTCGAGTATGGGGTGCAGACCGAAATCTCCGTCCTTCCAACTCCGATCCCGGAACCCGGACCGGGTGCCGACGGCGCGGCGTTCCGACGGCACCACGATATTGACGAGGGTGCCCCGGTACTCCTCCACGTAGGTCGGATGGCCCACGAGAAGAACATCGGATTCCTGGTCGAAACCGTGGCGCGCATCCGGCGATCGATTCCCGACCTGGTGCTGGTGCTGGCCGGAGAAGGGCCCGCCATGACCTCGCTGCGGAGCCTCTGCTACCGCCTCGACCTCATGCCCAGTGTTCGCTTCGTCGGATACCTCGACCGCGGAGTTCCCCTCGACAGCTGCTACGCCGCCGCCGACCTCTTCCTCTTCGCTTCCCGCACCGAGACCCAGGGACTCGTCCTGCTCGAGGCGATGGCGCGGGGCATCCCAGTCGTCTCCACCGTCGCCCTGGGAACCGTCGACGTTCTGAGACCGGAGTCCGGTGCCATCCTGGTCGCCGAGGACCAGCACCAGTTCGCCGACCAGACGGTCGCGCTCCTTCGCTCCCCGGCCACTCGTCAGCAGTTGAGCGAACAGGGGATGGAGTACGTGCGACAGGAGTGGGGCGTGCCCGGTCTGGTCGAGAAACTGACGAGCCTGTACGAGTCCACCGGTGCGCCGGCCCGCCGTACCGCCTGAGGCAGCAGCTTGCGCATCACCTTCGTCACCGAGACGTTCCCGCCCGAGATCAACGGGGTCGCCAAGACGCTCGCCACCTGGACGACCGGGCTGGCGGGTCGAGGGCACGAAGTGGAGGTGGTGCGCCCAAAGCAAGCCAGCCACCACGCCGGCCCAGCGGCGGGAGGCCAACGGGTCGACGGTATCCCTCAGACCGTGGTTCCGGGAGCACCGCTCCCGGGCTACCGCGGACTTCGTTTCGGACTGCCTTGCCCCCGACGACTGCGACAGCTCTGGCAACAGACCCGCCCCGACCTCGTCCACGTCGCCACCGAAGGCCCCCTGGGCTGGAGCGCAGTCAGCGTCGCCCGTCGGCTCGGTATTCCCGTCAGTTCGAGCTTCCATACCAACTTCCACCAGTACGGCCGCTACTACGGGTTCGGGCTGCTCTTCCCGTTCGCCCAGCGCTATCTGAGCCGGTTCCACCGCCGAACCCAGAGGACCTTCGTGCCGACCCCTACCGTCCGCGATCGCCTGGCGGCCAGGGGACTGAGCGGCCTCTCGATTGTCGGCCGGGGCGTGGATGGCAGTCGGTTCTCTCCGGTGCACCGCGACCACCAGCTGCGTCGCGAGTGGGGTGAGGGAGATCCTTCTCGGCTGTTCGTACTCTACGTGGGTCGCCTGGCTCGCGAGAAGAACCTCGATCTCGCCATCCAGGCCTTTCGCGCCGTGCAGAGAGAGCAACCGCGGGCTCGGTTCGTCCTGGTCGGCGACGGACCGGCCGGCCGAACCCTGCGACGCAACCACCCCGATCTCGTCTTCTGTGGCAGTCGTACCGGCCACGACCTAGCTCGCCACTATGCCTCAGCCGACCTGTTCCTCTTTCCGTCGCGTACCGATACTTTCGGCAACGTCGTACTGGAGGCGATGGCCAGCGGGTTGCCGGTCGTCGCCTTCCACGATGCCGCCGCCGCGATGTACGTCGAGTCGCGAATCCACGGGCTGACGGTTCCGCTCGACGATGAAACGGCCTTCGTCGACGGTGTCGTCGAGTTGGCTCGGGACCGGAAGGCACTGCAGAGCATGGGTCGAGCCGGTCGACAGAACGCGATCGCAGCGACCGACGATTCGATCGTCGACGAACTCGAGCGGAACCTACGGGATCTGGTCTCTCGCCCCGGCCGACTCTCCTGATCGCACCAGGATCCCAATCAGCAACTGGGCTCGCGTCCGATCGCTCCCGAAGTCAGTGGCCTCGCGACGAGCTGTCCCGCGGCAACCCCATCGAAGCACCGTAGTCCCGGATGGTCCGACTCGGGTCGTGGCGGATCGCCTTGGTCCCGCCCGACGAGGTCCACCATTCACCACCCTTGGCCGACTTCCCGCTCTGCGCGGTGTACACCCTCTTGCCTTGCCCCACGCCGAGCCGACCGATGTCGATCAGGGCCAGACGCTCGCGGTCGTGATCGGCAAACCCGCCGTCGTGAATGCCCCGAGAATAGCGGCGCGCCTCCCGCTCGGCGGCACAGATCGTGTCGGCGTGCTCGTTGTCTTCGGCGGTGGTGCGATCACACAGGGCGAGGCCGTGCCAGGCCAGAAGCACCGCAAGATCGACCGCTCCGCCGGCGAACTGGTCGTTGGGGATGAGCAGGGACTCGCCGGCCGCGATGTCGATCAGCAACCGCACGCTGAGTGTCTCCTTGGGCGATGACTCGTACCAGCTCGTCTCGACCGTCACCCGATGGCTGGCGAGCAGGGACTGAACCGCATCGCGCGCCTCGCCGGCCCGGTATTCTCCGAGTGCCTCGTTCTCTCCCTGAGGAGTCGGAGCCCAGATACCGCCGACCCTCCAGTCAGCCAACTGTTCGTCCAGGTCGACCGTCCAGTTCGAGGCCGACTGCACCTTGACCGTCACTCCCGAATCGACTCCCACGTTCCTGGCCGCCGCGCTGGGACCAACCGCAACTACGACCAAGAACAAACCCACGGTCCACGACCGACGGATCCTCTTCATGTCCTCACTCCTCTTCTGAAAGAAAACAAACTCTCGATCTCGTCGCCAACGGTGCGACGACCGAGTCCCAGTCTACGCCCCCGGTCTCGAGAAGGCAATACTACGACCTCAGTACCAATGATATCGCCAAGACGAAAAGAGACTTACAATCACGGATCGCGGAACCCCGCGATGGCTCTCCTCCCCGTTAGGCCCGGGAAAGCCTCTACGAGCCGCTGGCACACCGCCGGCCACGGGACGGAGCCGGACGGCGAGGAATCTCGCTCGCTCCGCTCTGGTTAGAAGGGGTATGCACCCATCAGAGGTCGAGAGAATCGAAGGGACAGTCCGCGCACCCCATCCGCCGTTGGGCCCACTCCGCCAAGGTCCGAACTCGACCGGGCCACGGCTGCCTCCCCGCCGCCACCACCGAGCCACACTGATAGCGAAGACTCTCCGGGAGCTACGAGACCGTCCCGCGAGTCCAAGCTACTAGCACCGACACCAGTAGGCCCATCCGGAGGTTGCCATGAACCTACGACCACTTCTCACCACCGTCAGCGCTCTCGTCGTCCTCGCCGCCGTCCCCGGGGCCGCGTCGACCACCACCGGGCGCGTGGTCTGGACGGATGGTCTGCCCGCCGCCGGAGCCACCATCTCCGCGTACTGGCCCGAAGGCGATCTGGAGCGCGCCCGGCGTCTGGCCGCTGGTCTCCCGCGCTCACCGCGCGCCGAAGTGGTTTCCGATGCCGAAGGCCGTTTCCGGTTCGACCTCCCCTCCGGAGAAGGACCCGAGGTCATCGAGGTAGTCATCGACCTCGAGGGGGCGGCCCCGTGGTCGACCGAGCTTCTCGCGGGCGAAGCACTCGGAGCAGCCCTTCTGCAGCGCGCTCCGATGCGCGATGGGCGGCTCACGCTGTCGGGAGTACCACGCCCCGGAGCCAGGGTCGTCTGGCGCGACCGCAAGGGACAACCGCGGTGGGTGACCGAGACCGATTCCCGAGGTCGATACCGGGTCCCGGATCCGGCGACCTGGGCCTCGACCGTAGCGATCCTGGACCCGATCGTCGGGGTGCGAGACGAGGCGGGAGGTTTCGACCCTCAGGTGATCTGGAACGAGTTCACCGAAGGGGGCGGCTCGACCGCGCCCCAAGCTGACCTCGAACTGGCAGAGGGCCGCCGACTGCGCGGCCGGGTCGTCGACGCCGACGGAGCGGTAGCGGACGCCGAGATCTGGGTCTCGGGTTGGCCCGCCGCGACCAGCGACCCGCAGGGCCGCTTCACCGTCACCCTAGGGGATCGGCCGACGGTGGTCCAAGCCCGTCTGGGGAACCAGATCGCGCAGGCTCGGGTGGAGAGTGGCGAGTCCGTCACGCTCGAGTTGCTCCCGGCCCGGGCGGTTCGCGGAAGGCTCAGCGATCGACACGGCGCAGGGATCGCCGGCGCCACGGTCCAGTTGCACGCACGCGAGTCCACGGGACGGGATGGACGTTTCGCTTCGACGCGGCGCCTCGTCACCGACCGCGAGGGCCGTTTCGAGACGCTAGCCTTACCCTGGATCACCACCCTGTGGACGCAAGCACCGGGGTACTCGATCGACGACAACTCGAGACAGTTCGATCTGCGACGTTCGGAGGCAGAAAGCACGCGCTTCGTGGCGACCCCGCAGGCTCGAATCGAAGGTTTCGTGCGCGACAGCGAAGGGAAGCCGTTGGCGGGGGCCTGGGTCTTCCCGAACTGGGGAGGTGAGCAGCTCATGTACGGCCTGCCCGCTGGTTTCGAGCGAGTGCCCGAAAGTGACGCCGACGGCCGCTTCGACCTCCCGGCGGGAGACTCGGCGTCCGGGACCCACGAGCCGGAGTGGACGGTCTGGCGGGACGGCTGGGCCCCGACCATCTTGCGCCCCGAGGCCGAGGAAACAGAGGTCCGACTCACCCCCGGCGTGGCCGCCACGGTGTACGTCGAAGACAGCGCCGGAGAGCCGATCTCGGAGGCCACCGTGGCCATCGTCGAAGGGGCACCGAGTTGGGCCACGGCCAGCACCCTGGCCTCCCGGGACCTCGGACTTCGCTGGTTCTTCCAGACCGACGAGCAGGGAACTCGGCACCTCCGGCTCCGGCCCGGTCCCCACCATCTCGGCGTCGCAGCCCCCGGGTATGCCCCGGCGGGAGTCGAACTCTGGCGGCTCGCCCGGGGCACTGCTGGCGAACTCCATGTCGTGCTCGAGGAGAGCGCGGCGATCGGGGGCCACGTCGTCTTCGCCGACGGCAACCCGTTGCCGGGAGCGATGGTCATGATCTCGGGAGACGAGCACGACCGAAGGGCCACTACCGATTCGAGGGGTGGCTTCGAGGTCACCGACCTTCCCGCCGGCACCTACTCGCTGCAACTGCACGCCTCTGGGGCCCTGCCCGTCGCCCGACGGCGCGTGTCGGCACCGAGCCAGGACCTGCTCATCACGGTCGATCGCGGGTACTCGGTACGTGGCGTGGTGCTGGAGGAAGGCAGCTTCCGGCCCATCAGCGGAGCCCAGGTGGTTTCGTTGCCCGTCGGAACCACGAATCGGATCAGCCGCTCGGCCACTACCGACGACCAGGGCCGATTCGAGCTCGAAGTACTCCCCGAGGGGCGGCTCCTGGTCTCAGCCCAGGCCGACGGCTTCGTGTCGGGAAAGAGTTCGGAACTCTCCGTCGGTCCGCAGGGACCAAGTGCCGAGGTCGAGATCCAGCTGACCGCCGGGTCGACCCTGGTGGGTCAGATCTCCGACGAATCGGGAACTCCGATCCTGGCGGCGTCGATCTCCGTGTTGGAGGCTGCGGACCTCGATTGGCCCGCCGCGCTATCGGACCAAGACGGCAGCTTCCGACTGGAAGGCCTGCCGCGGGGACCCCACCGGATCCAGGTGCAGGCCGACGGTTTCGTAACCCGCCAGTTTCCGGTCGAGCTCGATCGCAGCGAGCATGCGATGGACGTGGTCCTGTCGCGGGGAGACGTCCTGGTCGGGCGAGCGGTCGACGAAACCGGCAGCCCGCTGTCCCAGATGCACGTCCGCGCCAGCGCGCAGGAGTACTTCGGATCGGATTTGGTCGAAGAGGATGGTTCCTTCGAGATTTCGGGGCTGCCGGAGGGTCAGCTCTGGGAAGTCACCGGCTACAAGAACCAGTACGGTTCAGAAACCCTCACCGAGGTGGATCCGCAAGCTGGTCCGTTCGAGCTCCGCCTGCGGAGACTGCCCACCGGAACGGTGTTCGGCGCGATCCGCGGAGCGAGCGCCGAACAGCTGGCAAATCTCCAGGTCTCGGTGCAGGGATCAGGTACCGCCGTCACCACCCAGGTCGCGGCGGACGGATCCTTCGAGACCGACGAAGCCCCGGCGGGCGACGTGACGGTCAAGCTCTACGGTCACCGCAGGAGCGAGTCGATCTCCGAGTCACGATCTGCACTGGTCCCCGAGCGCGAAGCGATCCGGGTGGACTTCGACCTCTCACAGCGCATCCCGGTCGAAGGTTGGGTCACTCGGGGAGGCGAGCCCGAGATGGGCGTCTCGGTTCGCTTGAAGGGGGTGCGCGGAGCGCACGACACCACCGCCCGCACTTCGAGCGAGGGATATTTCAAGACCTCGGTCCCGGCAGGACCGCACGACGTTTCGGTGCGCTCGAGTTCCGGTTCTCCCTATCGCCGTCGTCTAGAGATCCAACAGCCCACCGTGCTGCAGATCGAACTGCAGGGAGTGGAACTGCGCGGACGCGTGGTCGATGCCTGGACCGGTGAGGGCATCCCCGACACCACCGTCGAGCTGATCACCGCCCAGCGCGTCGACGGCAGCGCCGCTTCTCGGTTCGGCTCGGTCGAGACCGGGGCCGACGGTAGTTTCTCCTTGCCCGAGGCGCCGGCCGGTCTCCTCCTGGTGCGCGCCACCCATCCCGATTTCGCCGCTCGACTGATCGAGCTCGACCTGCCCCCGGGAGACAGCACCCCCCTCGAGATCGCGCTCGAACCCACCCCGGGTCTGGTGGTCGAACTCGTCGATGCGGGCACCGGCGCTCGACTTCAGGGTCCCATCGTGGTGCGAGACCTGCAGAACCGCGTGCTCTGGAACGGCAGCCCCTCCCCCCACGAAGAGGGCTTTCGCATCCCCCTCGGAGAGGGTCGGTACAAGGTGTCGGCCTCGGCTACCGGCTACGCCTCGCTGACCGTGCGGGCCCAGAGTCCGACCCCCGACACCGTGCGTATCGGCCTCACCCCGGGCGGCACGGCGGTCATCCACTCCGAGACCCTGGACCGCCGAGTCGCGAGACTGATCGCGCCCGACGGCGAGGAGTACGTCCAATGCTGGTGCAATCAGATCTCTGCCTTTGCAGTGCAGGGATCTCGTACGGAACTCCGGCACATCGCCCCCGGTTCCTACACCCTCAGCCTCGAGGAACTCGATGGCCGGCTGAGCCAGTACGCCCTCGAGGTCGTCGAGGGCGAGACGGTGGAGATCGCAGTCCACTGAGACCAGCCTGCTAACCCACGACTCTGCTAGATTGACCGCCATGACGCGTGTCCTCCGCTATCTCGCCCTGTTCGGTGGCCTGGTCCTACTGGTCTGGGGACTCAAGTCCACGCTCTTCGCCGCCGACCCGATCCCCGTGACCACCGTAGCGGTGGCCAAGGGCCGAGTGGAACACTCGGTGACCAACACGCGGGCGGGGACGGTCCGCGCCGGCCGGCGGGCTCGGCTGTCGCCCGAGATCGGGGGGCGAGTAGTGGAGCTGCCCTTTCGGGAAGGAGACCGCGTAGCCCAGGGGGAGGTGCTGCTGCGGATGGCCTCGGACGTGCCCGCGGCGCAACTTGAAGTGACCCAACGCGAACTGACCGCCGCCCGTGCCCGCGCCGAGGAAGCCTGTCTGGCCGCGGACCAGGCCGAGCGCGAACTGGCCCGCAACCAGGGTCTGGCCGAGCAGGGGATCGTCTCCACCGACGTACAGGATCGCCTTCAGAGCGCGGCCGAGGCTCGGCGTGCCGGCTGTGCCGCGGCTCGTGGAGCGCTGGAGGCGGCCCGCGCCGCGGTGGGATTGGCCCGCGCCGATGTCGACCGGACCCGGGTCGTGGCCCCTTTCGATGCCGTGGTCGCCGATCTCGCGGTCGAGGTCGGAGAGTGGGCGACACCGTCGCCGGCGGCGATGCCCGTGCCCCCGGTGATCGATCTGATCGATCCCTCATCGATTTACGTATCCGCTCCCATGGACGAGGTCGACTCCGCCCTGCTCGAGGTCGGCCAGGAGGTGCGCGTCACCGCGGACTCGTATCCTGGAGAGACCTTTCGGGGAGAGATCCGGCGCGTCGCCCCCTACGTTCTCGACCTCGAACAGCAGAACCGCACGGTCGAGGTGGAGGTCGAGCTTCTCGACGAGGGTCCCAAACGACAGCTCCTGCCCGGCACTTCAGCGGACATCGAGGTCCTCCTCGAGTGGCGGGAGAACGCCTTGCGGCTGCCCACCTCGGTCGTGATCGAGGGACGGCGGGTGCTGCTTCTCGAGGAAGACCGCCTGGTCTCGCGACCGGTCGTCACCGGACTCAAGAACTGGGACTTCACGGAGATCGTCGAAGGGGTCCAGGAAGGCGATCGAGTGGTCGACAGTCTCGACCGACCGGAGGTCGAGGACGGAGCGCTGGCCGTCGAGGAGGCCAACTCGGAGGCCACTCCGGCACCGTGAGGGGTACCGCCGCCGGCACCGACGACGGGAGATCGCGATGATCGAACTCGCCGGGATCCGTCGCACCTTCCGGGTCGGCGATCAGGAGGTACGAGCGTTGGTCGATATCGACGCTTCCTTCGAGGCCGGGGAGTACATCGCACTGATGGGTCCCTCCGGGTCGGGCAAGTCGACCCTCTTGAACATCCTCGGTTGCCTGGACCGGCCCGACGCCGGGACCTACCGTCTGGCCGGACGGGAGGTTGGAGACCTCTCTTCCCACGAGTTGACCCTGGTGCGACGACACGAGATCGGCTTCGTCTTCCAGTTCTTCCACCTGGTGCCCCGACTCACCGCGGCCCGCAACGTCGAGCTGCCGATGCTCTTCGCTGGAGTGCCACGACGCGAACGGCGCCGACGAGTCGAAGCCGCACTGGCCGCCGTCGACATCTCCAACCGAGCGGACCACCGACCGGACCAGCTCTCGGGCGGGCAACGGCAGCGGGTCGCCATCGCCCGGGCCACCGTCATGGAACCGCGCATTCTGCTCGCCGACGAACCGACCGGTAACCTCGACCGCGATTCCAGCGAACGAGTGCTCGAGGTGCTCGAGACCATGAACGCCAAGGGCCTGACCCTGGTGGTGGTGACCCACGATCCCAGGGTCGCGCGCCGCGCGGACCGGGTTCTCCTGCTGGTGGACGGCCAGATCGCGAAGAGCTTCCGGGGCTCTGAACTACCGGCAGGAAACCTCGCGGCGTTGGGCCTTCCCACCCCACCCGAGAGCACTTCGTGAGACTGCGCTCGCTCCTGGGGTTTGGTCTCGAGGCGCTCTTCGCCCACCGTCTCCGGTCGCTGCTGAGTCTGGTCGGCATGTCGATCGGGGTGGCGGCGGTGGTCGTGCTCACCGGCCTGGGCGAGGGTGCCCGGACCTACGTCACCGATCAGTTCGCGTCCCTCGGCTCTCATTTGTTGATCGTCGTCCCGGGCCGCGTCGAAACGGTGGGGGCCCTGCCCGGCATCGGCGGTACGCCCAAGGACCTCACGCTGGAGGATTCGGAAGCCCTGCGGCGGGAGATTCCCGAGATCCGACGCATCGCTCCGATCGCCATGGCGACCGAAGCCGTCGCTCACCGGGAACGACGCCGTCAGGTGGCCGTCGTCGGCGCGACCCCAGAGTTTCTCGAGGTCCGTCAGTTGGCCATGCGTCGCGGCACCTTCCTCCCCCCCGGTGAACTGCGGCGCGGCTCGGCCGTGGCGGTTCTCGGAGCCGAGACCGCCGCCGAACTCTTCCCCGGGGAGGATGCCCTGGGCAAGGTGGTACGAATCGGCGGACTCAGGGTGCGGGTGATCGGGGTCCTCGAACCGCGCGGGGTGCAGATGGGTCTCAATCTAGACGAGGTCGCGGTCATCCCGGTGGCCACGGCCATGCGCTTGTTCAACCGCAGCTCGCTCTTCCGAATCCTGGTCGAGGGCAGCAGTCACACCGACCTGGATCGACTCAGCCAACGGGTCATCGAGGTGCTGACCGAACGCCACGGCGACGAAGACGTCACCTGCCTGACCCAGGAGGCGATGCTCTCGTCCTTCTCGCAGATCCTCACCGCCCTGACCCTGGCGGTTGGCGCGATCGGCGCCATCTCGCTGGCGGTAGCCGGCATCGGGATCATGAACGTGATGCTGGTCTCGGTCTCGGAACGGACCACCGAGGTCGGTTTGCTGCGAGCCCTGGGCGTATCGCGTGATCAGATCGTGGGGGTCTTTCTCGTCGAGGCTACGCTGCTCTCGATCCTCGGCGGGCTGGTGGGTACGGGCCTCGGACTCGTGGGGGTGCGGGTGCTGCGCCTCGTTTACCCCGCCTTCCCCGCCGCCGCTCCGACCTGGGCCATCGCAGCCGCTCTCGCCACCGCGCTGGTCGTCGGGCTGGCTTTCGGCGTCCTCCCGGCGCGTCGGGCGAGTCGGCTCGACCCCGTCACCGCTCTCAACGGTAGATAGCCGTGCACTGGGAACTGCTGCGACTCGCGTTGGGCGCCGTTTCCGGTCATCGGCTGCGCTCCCTACTGTCGATGCTCGGCATCGGGATCGGCATCGCATCCGTGATCCTGCTGACCTCGATCGGGGAGGGAACCCGGCGCTTCATCCTGGGCCAGTTCTCGCAGTTCGGCACCAACATCATCGCGATCAACCCGGGCAAGGCGCAGACTCTCGGCGTCCCGGGAGTCCTCGGTGGGACCACCCACAAACTCACCTTCCAGGATGCCGAAGCCCTGGCTCGGCTCCCGGGCGTCGACGCCGTGATGCCGATCTCGATCGGCACGGCCAAGGTCGAGGCCGACGGTCGCAGCCGCTCGGTCAACGTGTACGGCATCACTCCTGCCGTGCGCCAGGTCTGGTTGTTCGACGTGCAGAGCGGAAGCTTCTGGCCCGACGGCGATTCACTACGGTCGTATCCCATGGCCGTCCTCGGCCCCTCGCTGCGGCGTGAGCTGTTCGACGACACCAACGCCCTGGGAGAACTGGTCCGCATCGGCGGCTCGCGGTTTCGCGTCGTGGGGTTGATGGAGCCAAAAGGGAGCCTGCTCGGCATCGACCTCGACGACACCGCCTTCATCCCGGTGGCTTCGGCCCAGCGCCTCTTCAACCGCGACGAACTGTTCGAGATCGACGTGATCCATGGCGACGCCGCCGACAGCGAGCGGGTGGTCGAAGCGGTCCGCACACTGCTGACGGAACGCCACGAAGGCAACGAAGACTTCACCATCACCACCCAGGCCGCCATGCTCGACGTCTTCGGCAACGTCATGAACGTCATCACCATGGCGGTGGGTGCCATCGCCGGCATCTCGCTCCTGGTCGGAGCCATCGGCATCCTGACCATGATGTGGATCTCGGTCGGCGAGCGGATCCACGAGATCGGACTGGTACGGGCCCTCGGCGCCACCCGCCGTCAGGTGCGGTTCCTCTTCCTCTCGGAGGCTTCCCTGCTCGCCGGCGTCGGTGGAGCCCTGGGCCTCGGCTTCGGCCTCGGATGTTGCGCCCTACTGCGGGCGCTCGTTCCCGGGCTGCCGATCCACACGCCCCTCGAGTTCGTGGTGGCGGCCCTGGCGGTCAGTCTCTTCACCGGGCTGATCGCCGGCGCCCTGCCGGCTCAGCGAGCCGCCCAGCTCGAACCGATCGAAGCGCTGCACGCCGAATAGCCGCGACCTGGTCGGCCCACCTGTGCCTTCGTGAAGCGATTCACAGCTTCCCGAGCCCCCAGCGGGTAGTCTGGCCTTCTCTCCAGACTCTTCGGCCAGGATCCCTTTCCGATCGGAGCTCCCGTGCGCCAACTCTCGATCCTCCTCCTCACGCTCGCTCTCTTTCCTCCGACGGCCGGTGCTACCGACTGGTACGTCTGCGACTGTGCTTCCGGCTCAGTACCGACCTGCGAAAGCGGAGACGACAACGATTCGGGCAGCCTGGCGGCACCATGGCAAGGTTTCGAGAAGGCCCGACAGACCTTCTCGACGCTGGCGCCCGGCGATCGCATCCGTTTCTGCCGGGGCGGCGCCTGGGACATCTCCGGCACCGGAACCCGGTGGGTCAACGGCAATTGCACGGCCGCCAATCGATGTACCGTGGAAGCCTACGACCCGCCCTGGGGAGGCGCTCAGGAGCCGCGCCCGATCCTCCGACGGCTCGACGGCGGCCACGGCTTCGCGCTCGAGGACGGAGGCAACGCGGAGCACGAGGAAGGCTATCGCTTCGCATCCCTCGACTTGAGGAGCACTACCCACACCGGCCACGGTTTCTTCCTGTACAACGACATCGACGACGTCCATATCGTCGACGTCGCCATCTCCGGCTTCGCCATCGGAGTCCACCTGGCGGGTTCGAACGCATGCAGCAGCGACCCCCAGTGCGACGGACGCAACGAACGGCTGGTGGTCGAGCGCGCCACCATCGTGGACAACGAAGCCCAGGGATGGCTCGGCGGCTCGAGCGGAAGTCAGATCCTCGACTCGTACTTCGAGGGCAACGGCACCACCGCCGTGTTCGACCACAACATCTACATCAGTGGATCCAACGGGGGCATGACCAGCGGCATGCGGGTGGTAGGGAATCGGCTCTACCGCTCGGCGCTCGATGGATCCGGCGTCTGTCGCGCCGTCTCGCTGGTCGTGCACGGCCAGCACTCCAACCTCCTCATCGAGGGCAACGAGGTCTGGGAGGACCCTGGACTCGCTGGCCAGGGCTGTTGGGGAATCGCCGTCGACCCGGGCTACGGTTCCGCCGAGGCCTTCGTCGACGTCACGATCCGCGGCAACCGGGTCCACGACGTCGGCAACGTGGGGATCGGCGTGGCCAGTTGCAGCAACTGCCTGATCGAGAACAACGTCGTCGTCCAGCGCAACCCGTTCGGTATGGTGGCGATTGCCGCCCCCGATCGAGACCGCGGCGCCGGCGATGCGCCGCAGGACGCGATCGTCGTCCGCAACAACTCGATCTTCCTCGGGTCCTCGAGCGGCGGCACGGCGATCCGAGTCAGGACCGAAGGAGACGACCACGTCATCGCCAGCAATGCGGTGCACTACGCGGGCGTCAACACCTCGTTCAACTGCCTCGACGCCGACCTGCCTGTCGGCAGCTACACCGACATCGACGCCAACGTCTGCCACTTCCCGAACGCGACCGGAGCGGAATGGGCGAACGGGTTCGGCACGCTGGCCCAATGGCAGGTCGCCACGGGCTTCGACACCTCCTCCCTCGTCAGCGACCCCGGTTTCGCCGATCCCACGGCCGCCGACCTCCGGCCGGCCGGAGCCGGGGCCACCGTCGTCGACCGCGGGCATCCCACGCTCTCGAGCCCGATCGAGATCGGGGGTTTCCCACGCGACGGCGATCCCGACCAGGGAGCCTACGAGTTCGGAGTCGAAGGAGTCTTCTCCGACGGTTTCGAGTCGGGAAACCTCACGGCCTGGAGTTCGATCTAGGGTAGACGAGGCTGTCGAGTTGCGACAGACTCGGATCGAGAACTCGGCGGCTACCGGGTGACGACGCTCGGCGAGATCCGTCGCTCGATTCTCGCCTTCCCCGTACCCTGACCGGGGCCGCTCGGGCGACGCGCTCCCCGAGTCGAGCCTCGGTCGAATCGAGAGGCAACGAACCCTGTGAGCTCCGCCGACTCCCCAACCTCCGCCCGACCGCCGTACGACCGCGGGGTCGTTCTCTGGCTCCTGATCCTCTGCGGTTTCGTCTTCGCCATGGTCGTCGTGGGGGGCGTGACCCGCCTCACCCACTCAGGGCTGTCGATGGTGGACTGGCGGCCGATCATGGGCGTGCTGCCCCCGCTCGACGAGACCGCTTGGCAGAAGACCTTTGCGCAGTACCAGGAGTACCCGGAGTACCTCGAGACCAATCGAGGAATGACCCTCGAGGAGTTCAAAGGGATCTTCTACTGGGAGTACGGACACCGGCTCCTGGGCCGCAGCGTGGGTCTGGTGTTTCTACTGCCGTTCTCGTACTTCTGGGCCCGGCGACGGCTTACCCCCGCCCTGGTGCGTAGGCTTCTCTTCGCCTTCTTCCTGGGGGGCCTGCAGGGAGTCCTGGGGTGGTACATGGTCAAGAGTGGGCTGGTCGACATCCCCCGGGTCAGCCACTATCGCCTCGCCGCCCATCTCAGCCTCGCCCTGTTCCTTCTGGCCTACCTGTACTGGATCGTGCTCGACCTGAAGAGTGCCGCCGTCGGAGCGGCGAATGCCGACTGGCCCCGAGTCCGCCAGCTGGGACTCCTCACGACCTCCCTGGTCTGCCTCCAGATCGTATGGGGGGCGTTCGTCGCCGGACTGAAGGCGGGTTGGGGGTACAACACCTTCCCCACCATGAACGGCCAGTGGGTGCCCGAGGCGATCGGTGCCTCGAGTTCCGTGTGGCGCGATCTCCTGGAGAGCGGCGCGGGCGTCCAGTTCACGCACCGCTGGCTCGGAACCCTGCTGCTCCTCACCGTGGCCTGGCTCTGGAGCTACGCCTTTCGGCTCCCGCTGGCCCGTCGTCAAAAGGCGAGTCTTCACCTCCTGGCTGGGATCCTCTGCCTCCAGTACCTCCTCGGGGTCTACATCCTGCTCGCGGTCATCCCCATCGTCGGGGCGTCGCTGCACCAGGCGGTCGGATGTCTGGTCCTGCTGGCGGCACTCACGGTGAACTACCGCTTTCGGAGAACCACCCCGCCACCCGCGGCGTCCTAGTCGACGGCTACTCGGCAGGAACCCCGAGCACGTCGACGAGAAAGTCACCGATCCGCTCGAGCACTTCGGGAGAGATGGTGGTCTCGATCTCCCCGTACTCGTTCGGCAGCCCGGTCCGGGCCGGCTGCATCAGATGATTCAGTCCGGCGAAGACCTCGACCGATTGCCCCGGACCCGTCAGCAGCTCGGTCAACCGGGGCGCGTTGGCGGACGGCGAGACCTGGAGGTCCCGCTCCCCGAAGATGGCTAGAGTGGGTACTTCGACCTCCCGCCACCAGTCGGCCGGATCGAGCCGCAGAAAGTAGCGCATCCAGGGCGAAACCAGGGGATCTACCTGGGGAGCCAGGCGTTCCTCCGCTTGCGCCAGGTCGAGATTCGCCGCGGCCGCCAACCGCTCCATGATCTGCGCTCGGGCTTCGGCAGCCGCCAGATCCGCCACGGCGATCTCCACCAGGGTCCTCTGGAGTTCTCGGCGCGAGGCCACCGCTTCGGCCGGCAATCCCGACGCCTGCGATAGGTCCGCCACCTGATCGACCAGAATCGCGCTCCCGGGCAGAGCCGGCCCCGCGATCGAAACCACGGCCTTTGCGCCCGCACTGGGAGCCAGCCGGGCCGCGATCAGGGCCCCTTCGGAGTGTCCGACCAGGCCGAACCCTTGCCCTCCGAGTTCGGGGCGTTGACCCAGGGCCCGGACGATGGCACGTGCATCCTCGACGAAGTCGGCAGTCGTCGCCTCGGAGGCGTCACCGCCGGACTCGCCGAAGCCCCGATCGTCGTACCGGAAGACGGCCACACCCCGCCGGGTCAGAGCGTCGGCCAGAACCCGGAAGGGACGGTGGTCGAAGAGACTCTCGTCCCGATCCTGAAGTCCCGATCCCGAAATGAGGAGGACCCAGGGATAGGGACCACCCTGAGCGGTCGACCCGGGAAGCGTCAGGGTCCCGGCCAGCCCTCCCGCCGGACCGGCGACCTCGACCTCCACCTCCCGGTAGGGGAGGTCACCGACCGGGTTTTGCGGCCGGACCTTGGTGGCTCGGACCTCCCGGGAGCGGTTCCAGGTCAGCGGCAACTCGGCTCCACCCTGGCGCCAGGTCCCGATGATCGAATCACCCGAGACCAGGCCGTCGAACGAGGCGGCGATGGCCGCCAATTCGAGGCGAAACTCCGGCGTTGCAACCACAACCTTCGAGACCGGGATGCGAGCTCCTCCCTGGTCCACACTGACGACGACGGCCGACCAGCCTTCGTCGGGCCCGCCTTCGAGTTCGAGTTCGAGATTCAGAATCTGCCCCCCGGTGTCGAGTGCGCCGGCCCAGCGACCCACCAACCCGTCGGCGTCGGCCGCCGCCATCAAGGGGTTTACTAGACTGTAGACCAGCGCGCAGAGTACCCAGTTCTTCCACTTCATGTCGTCCTCCTACCGCTCCCTCTACGCACGAGCCAGCCCAGAATTCCCTCGCCACCGGTGCACAAGGAATCCCGTCGAGTCCTTCGCATTCGGGGCAGCCACCCGAGAAGCGCGCAGAACGAGCTTGCCTCGTGATACGGTCGCCAACCATGTCCACTCGACCAGCTCGTTGGTTGCTCGGCGGCCTCCTCGTCGCCGTGCAGTTCGTCCACCCCACCGTCGGCGATGCGTGTGGCACTCCAGATACCAAGAAGCGCCTCGAGAAGCTGCTCTCACCGGAGCAGCTCGCCCGCCTCGACCATCACATGGACTTCACCCTCGTCCCGTATTCGATCGAGGCCGCCGTCCCCTGCGTGGACGGCACAGCCGACGTCTACTCCTGCGAACGGGTCGACCTGATGGCGGTGATTCAGCCCCCCGAGCTGGGCTCCACCGCGGGCAACGACATCTGGGGGTGGACCGACCCGAAAACCAGCCGTGAGTACGCCCTGATCGGGCTCCGCAACGGAGTTGCCTTTGTCGACGTGACCGATCCCGAGAATCCAAGCCACGTCGGGTCACTGCCTTCGCACGGTGGCGTGAGCAATACCTCGGCCTGGCGCGACGTGAAGGTCTACGGCACCACGGCCTACGTGGTGCAGGACTACCCGCAGATGCCTCACGGGCTGCAGGTCTTCGACCTCACGCGACTGCGGAGCGTCACTTCGACTCCGACGACCTTCACCGAGGACCACCACATCCAGGACTTCGCACGATCCCACAATCTGGTGATCAACGAGGCTTCGGGCTTCCTGTACGCCGTCGGCACCGAGAGTTCCGTCTGCTCCGGCGGGCTTACCATGTACGACCTGTCCAACCCGATCGAGCCCGACAATGCCGGCTGCTTCAGCGGCGACGGCTATACCCACGACGCGCAGTGCGTGATCTACCAGGGCCCCGATGCCGACCACGTCGGCGACGAGATCTGCTTCGCCTCCAACGAGGACACCGTCACGATCGTCGACGTCACCGACAAGAAGAACCCGGTCCAACTGTCCCGCACCCCCTACGACAACGTCGGCTACTCCCACCAGGGTTGGTTGACGGAGGATCACCGCTACTTCGTGCACGACGACGAGTCCGACGAACTGGCTTTCGGCCACAACAGCAAGACCCGGGTCTTCGACGTTTCGGATCTAGACCACCCGGTGGCGGCTCCCAGCTTCCTCTCCCACCTACCGGCCTCGGACCACAACCTCTACATCGTCGGTGACTTCGCCTACCAGGCCAACTACCGCGCCGGCCTCCGAATCCTCTGGATCGACCCCGACTCGGCCACCCTGCACGAGGTGGCGCACTTCGACACCTACCCGGACAACGACCACGCCGCCACCTCTGGGGCCTGGAGCGTCTACCCCTTCTTCGCGAGTGGCACGGTGCTGGTGAGCGACATCAATCGGGGCTTGTTCATCTTGCGGCCCGATCTCGAGAACCTCGTACTGCCCCAGCTCTTTGCCGACGGTTTCGAGAGCGGAGACACGACCGCCTGGTAGGACGTAGCGAACGAGTTCGCGAGTTTCCATGAAACCCGCCTCATCCTCGAGCTGGTAACCAGCTGCCGCCCCCGAAGTCGTCCGTGCCAACGGTCACTCTGCGAGCCGAGCTACTGCCGCTACGGATTCGACCATCGACCCGAGACTGTCCCAGATCTGGAGCAACCGTACCGCAGCTGGCACACTTTCTCGGCGCAAAGATACGGTGCGCGCGGTAACTGCTCTGGCACATCGGTTGCAATCCCCTTGGCAAACCACGAACCGCCGACGCGGCAAGACCGCTCCGGCCGCGGAGAATCCAAGGAGACCACGATGAGCAAGTTGGCACGGATCAGGAAGATGCAACGATGGTTCGCTGTGATGGCAGTTCCCTGCCTAGCGATGGTGACGAGTGGGTGCGGAGGGGACGGCGCGCCTTCCACGGGCAACGCCGGAGCCGTCGAAAGCGCCGACACCACGCCAACGGGAAGCGGTGAGACGAGCGGAGCCTACGTCCTGCCCGATCCCGACCTCGATACGGCCCTGGCCGAGTTGCCGCCAGTGGTGGTCATGCCGGAAGTACGACAGCACCTCCAGGCCTACGCGGCGTCCTGCCAGTTCGATCTCGACGGTGGCTCCATGAATCGCTGTCCCCCGGAGGTGACCAACGCCTTCGAGGACTGGGTGAAGGCCAACAAGTCCCCCGAGATCTTCGAATCACTCGCCGAGCTCGCCCTCGTCGACGAGTCGACTGAGGTTCGCATCGCCGCCCGCACCCAGCTCGACTCGTTGCGCTCGAAGGTTCAGTACTCCTGGCTGGACGGCGCCGCCAACGACGCGACCGCCCTCAGATCCCTGGCCATCCTGCGCGACGCCTCCAGCTCCGCCGCCGCTGGCCGGGCCGCCAAAGCCGCTGTGCAGTTGGCCTGGGCTACCGGCCACGGCGACCTTCTCCAAAAGGCCCTACACGAGCATCCCAATCCCGCCGCCCTCGAGGCCAGCGTCGACCAGATGATCAAGTTTGGCCGCCTGCCCGCGTTCCGATTCCTGAAGTGGAAAACCGAGCAGAACGACAACCTGGTCCGCAAGACTCTCTCCGCCGTGGTCACGGCTGGCGACCTCTCCGCCGAGGAGCAAAACGAGATCTGCCCTTGGGCGGAAACGCACCTGGGAGCCGAAGACAGCTACCGTGCCCTGGACGCCGCCAAGGCACTGCTCGAGTGCGGACCTGATTCGATCCCCACCCTGCTGGCCGACGGCGAGCGCCGCCTGGCATCGGGCGGGATCGACTCGGTCACGGTCAACATCTACCGGGAGCCCTGCTTCCAACACTCCGACGACCCCGAGACCTACCACTGCGACGCAGTCTACGCCTTCCTGGAGCAGATCGGTCGGACCGAGAGTCTCGATTCTGACGTCCGAGCGACCGCGCTCTGGAACATCTACTACCAGCGCCGGACCGAGGAGACCGCCACGCTCCTCGATGGCTACGCCGACCACCCCGACCCCACGATTCGGGAGAAGGTCCAGAGCGCCATCCAGTCGATTCGAAGGTAGCTCGCCCAACGTCTCGCGAGGGACTCCGGGCCTCCGACGGCCCGGGGTCCTCTTCGCACGTTGAACCCAGTCGACCGAGGCTCAGACTCCGAGATCCATCCCCGCGATCTCAGCGCCTCCTTCGCAGACGACGAGGCGCCGAATCCATCGCGCCGAGCGACGCTGCCGCTTTGCCGTTGGTTCCTGGGACGGCTAAACTGCGAGGTGGAAGCGGACGGGGACCGGTGTCTCCCGCGGTCTTCAAAACCGTTGTCGGGTACTGGTTACGGTATCCGGGGTGGGTTCGACTCCCATGCGCTTCCGCCAAACTCGCGCTTGGCGCGTGTCTGGCGCAATCGCATGGGAGAATCGGCAGTGCAAGCGCGCCCAAGGGGCGCGATTGCACGAGCGACTCCCATGCGCTTCCGCGCAACTTCACCCGCCTCTTCGGCGTGATCGCAACGGAGAACCAACAAGGCAAGCGCGCCAAAGGGCGCGATTGCACGAGCGACTCCCATGCGCTTCCGCCAAACTCGCCGCCCCTTCGGCGTGATCGCATCGGAGAACCAACAAGAGGAAAGCGCACCAATGGGCGCGATTGCACGAGCGACTCCCATGCACTTCCGCGCAACTTTGCCGCCCCTTCGGCGTGATCGCATCGGAGAACCAACAAGGTAGGCGCGCCAATGGGCGCGATTGCACGAGCGACTCCCATGCGCTTCCGCGCAACTTCACCGCCTCTTCGGCGTGATCGCATCGGAGAACCAACAAGGCAGGCGCGCCAAAGGGCGCGATTGCACGAGCGACTCCTAGGGCGAACCCGCGACCTCGCCGCCTCTTCGGCGTGATCGCGTGGCAGTGGCCCCAATCGGTCTGTTCAGGACTGAGATCCTAGCTCTCCCCTGCAACCTGATCCCACTCCTCGCGCTTCATCGTGCGGGCCTCCTCGGGCATCGAACGCTCCTCGAGCCGTGCGGCGACCGCCTCGAGAACGTGGAGACGGAAACCGAGATCGACGTGCAGCGGCAAGAGGACGGGCCACGGGTATCGGTCCAGAGTTCGCAGCGCTTCGCCCCAGTCCGCGATCCAGCGGATCGGTTCGTCTCTGTCGTCGGCCCGCTCGTCTGAGACGTCCTGGAAGAGGGACTCGTCGGTCGTCACGACGTACTCCCAGCGACCGTCTTTCTGCGGGCGAGCGAGGAGGCCGATGGAGCCTCCTTCGGCCCCGACCTTCAGGACGCAGACGGTCTTCCTGCCGGATGACTCGATCGCTTCCCACGCTCGGCCGATCTGCCTCAGAACCGCAACCAGGCTGCCGTCGTTCAGCTTACCCGCCAGGTAGCCTTCACAGAATCTCTCGCCCCGGACGAAGGACGTCAGCAGGTGTAGCCCCTCCACGAAGGAGAGGGTTTCGAGCCCACCGGGGTCTGCTTCGAACCGTTGCAGTACCTCCATCGAGTAGCCACGGCGCACGAAGTTTCGGTCATCGAGTTCCATTGTGAAGTCCAAGAGCGAGCTGGGCATCTCGCACCAGGGCATGCTGAACACGCCGGGGCGATGCTCATCGAGCCCATGCCAGACCTCATGGTTGGCACTGGCTTGGAGTGCCTCGATGGAACTGACCGCCCATCGGATCGCATCGCCGCTCGGCAGGGGCTGGGGAGTTCGGAGGTCGTCGTCGGGGCACACCCCACGATCGTACTCATTCCCCGGCTCGACTGCTTCGCGGACCACTAGCTCGCCTCGCTCCAGCCGGAAAGGCAGCTCAGCAAGAAATCGTCCAGCGACCGAAGCCTTACGTCTGCCTCCAGGAAAGCGGGGTCCTCCCTCTGCGAGGGGGCTGGGACCACGACCACCGTCATTCCAGCGGCGCGGGCCGCCTGCAGGCCTACGATCGAGTCCTCGAACGCCACGCAGTTCGTGGGGTCGACTCCCAGCCGGCGAGCGGCGGTGAGGTAGACCGCCGGATCCGGCTTGCCGTGAGCCTCCTCGGTCGCCGAAGCCAGAACCTCGAAGTGGTCTCGGATCGCCAGGCGACGGAGGGCCGCCTCGATCAACCGCGGCGCCGACGAGGAAGCCACGGCCATTCTCGTGCCGCGCTCGGCGAGTAGATCGAGCAGGTAGTCGACTCCCGGCAGGGCCTCGGCCTGCGCTCCGACCAAACGCTCTACCTCCTCGTTCAGCTGCCGGTCCACCTCGGCTGGACTCGGTCCCGGCCACGGATATCGCTCGAACCAGTGGGCGACCACGCGATCCGAGCGCCAACCCATAGTGGTACTGCACATCGTTTCCGTCAGCTCTACCCCGACCCGGGCGAAGACGGAGCGTTCCGCCTTCCGCCACAGGGGCTCCGAGTCGACGAGAAGACCATCGAGATCGAATACCGCCGCTTCGATCATTGGAGGATCACGTCTGGTGACGTACGGCTCCCCGATAGTCGAGAGCCCTCACCTCGACCTCTGCACCGGCCGGGATCGGCCACCCTTCGAGCCGTAGCCAGCCCACCGACTCGCTGGCGTGGGGTCCCAGGGTCTCGATCACCGCGCTCCTCTCGTCACCGTCGGGCGGCGTGATGGTCACCGTGACCTCGTGCAGATAGCGGTCGGAGGTGTTGGTGAGGGTGAGGACCACCCCCTGACCGGCCAGCGAGTCCCGCTGCCCGACCGCCACGGGGGGTGCCCAGCGACCGCAGGCGAAGAGCATCGAGCCCGCGACCACCAGGAGGGCGAGAGCCCTACGACGTGCCCGTTCGAGTCTCATCGCCCGCATCCTACCCTGGCCGGCGCCACTGCTAAGGTTCGACCGTCGATGCCACCCCTCCACCCCGCTCCCGACGTCGCCTTTCGCCCCCTGCGAGAGGATGATCTGCCGCGACTGTGCGAGTGGTTGCGACGACCCCACCTTCAACGTTGGTGGCGGCAGGGCCCGGTCGATCTCGAGGAGATCCGAGACGAGTACCTACCCCCGATCGCCGGCGCTGACGACGCTCACCCGTGCCTCGCCCTGATCGCCGGGGAGCCGGTGGGGTACATCCAGTGGTACGACGCCTGTATCGGCCCCGACTGGTGGCCGACAGACCCTCCGCCCGGGGTACGAGGGATCGATCAGTTCCTCGCCGCGGAGGATCGACTGGGACAGGGCTGGGGCCGAGCCATGATCGGTGCCTTTCTGCAGCGACTGTGGGCAGACCCCAGCGTGACCGAGGTCTGGGTCGACCCGAGACCGGACAACGCGCGGGCCATCGCGTGCTACCAGGCCCTCGGGTTTCGCCCCCGGGGCGAGATCACCACTCCCGACGGTCCGGCCCTGTGGATGACTCTTGGTCGCCCCGGTTTCGCGGCCTCGGAGTGACGAGGGCGGATCGCGGAGAGCCGGCGGCGTGGCGAGGGCCGTGGGGTCCTCGACCCCCGTCACACGACCGTCACGGGAAGCCGACACAATGGCCCAGCCGGGGGACGCGCCGGTGGTCGCCCACCAGTGATGCTAGGCTTCCGGCAGCGCGACGAGAACTGTCGAGGTTCCGCCCCTGCGAGATCCCAGTCGACCCATGAAGTGCAGCTTCCCACCCCTCCTGTTGGCCCGCCGAAACCACCTCGCCCGGCGTGGTTTCTCGCGCTCCGCCGTCGGCGTTCTCCTGCTGGCTCTGCTCTCCGCGGGGTGCTCGATCGAATCGCTGGTGGTACGGAAGCTGGGGCGTACGCTCAACGGCTCCTCCTCGATCTTCGCCAGCGACGAAGACCCCGAGCTGGTGCGCGACGCGCTGCCCTTCGCCCTCAAGACCATCGAGGGGCTATTGGCCCGCGAACCCGAGAATCTCGACCTGTTGGTGGCCGCCTGTAGCGGCTTCTCGCAGTACGCCTACGCCTTCGTCGAGACCGACGCCCTGGAACTCGAGTTCGAGAACTACCGCGCGTCGCGCCGACAGCAGGACCGCGCCGACCGACTGTACGAACGAGCCCTGGGATACTGTCGACGAGGCCTAGAGGTGGTGGTACCCGGCATCTCGACCGAGCTGTCACTGGACCCGAAGCTGGCGGCCCGGAAGATCGGCGCCGGCCAGATCGACCTGCTCTACTGGACCGGAGCCACCTGGGGTTTCGTCGTCGCCAACGGTGCCGATCAGCCCGAACGCATCGCCGAGGTCCCGGTGCCGAGGGCTCTGCTGCAGCGCGTTCTCGATCTCGACGAGCGCTACGGCCAGGGAGCGATCCACGAGGCCTTCGTGACGCTCGACGCTCTCCCCGAAGCCCTCGGAGGTTCCGAAGAGGGAGCCCGCCGACACTTCGCTCGCGCCCTCGAACTCAGCCAGGGACAGAGCGCCAGCGCCTTCGTGGCCCTGGCTCGGGGCGTAGCGGTGGCCAACCAGGACCGCGAAGAGTTCCAGCGACTGCTCGAACAGAGTCTCGCGATCGACCCCGACCAACAGCCGCCCCGCCGGCTCGCCAACTTGATCGCCCAACGAAGGGCCCGCATCCTACTGGAGAGGATCGATGAGTACTTCCTGTAGTTTCCTCCGCTACCTCCTCCTGGGAGGTCTGGCGCTGCTGCTGACCGTACCGGCCGCGGCCCGCACTACGACGATCAAGGTCGCGTCGTTGGCTCCGAACAACTCGATCTGGGACGAAGTGGTCGAGGAGATGGGAGCGGACTGGAGCGAAGCCACCGAGGGCCGAGTCCGCCTGCGGGTGTACCCGGGTGGCGTCGCCGGCGACGAACCGGCGGTGGTCCGCAAGATGCGGATCGGACAGTTGCAGGGAGCCGTCCTCACGCCGGAAGGGCTGACCCTGTTGGACTCTTCCTTCGGCGTGTTCGGTATCCCCTTCCTCTTCGAGTCCTACGACGAGCTGTACCACGTCCTCGACGAACTGACGCCGATGTTCGAGCAGAGTCTCGCCAAACAGGGATACGTCCTACTCCACTGGGGCAATGCCGGCTGGGTGCATCTCTTTTCGTCGACGCCGGTGCGCACGCTCGACGACCTCCGCAAGGTCCGCCTCTTCACCTCGGCCGGCGACGACAGCGCCCTGCAGTGGTGGAAGGACGGCGGGTTTCGGCCGGTACCGCTGGCCAAGACCGACATCCTCACGAGCCTCGAAACCGGCTTGATCGATGCCCTCCCCAGTCCTCCGCTGGCGGCGCTGCTGCTGCAGTGGTACCAGAGTGCCCCCTACCTGCTCGACGTCGGCTTCGCCCCACTGGTCGGCGCCACGGTGGTCGATCAGAAGACCTGGGACAAGCTCTCGGCCGAGGACCAGAAGGCCCTCCTGACGGCCGCCCGGGAAGCTGGAGATCGGCTCGCCGAGGAGGTTCCCTCCCAGGACGAGCGCTCGATTGCCGAGATGGAGAAGCGGGGCCTGACCGTGGTCCGGGTCGCTGGCAGCCCGCAGGAGACCGAGTGGCGCGACCTGGCGGCGACCTTCGCCGAGAAGGTCGGCGAGGGCAAGGTGCCGGCCGAGGTACTGCGACGGGTCCTGGCGGTGCGAGATCGCTACCGAGCCCGCCAGTCGGAGGTGACTCCCTGACCGTGAATCCTGCGGCGGCCGCCGCGCCACCCTGGCGTCCTCTGCGCCGGGTCCTCCACCGTTTCGAGAACGGTGTCGCGGCCCTCGCCCTGCTGGGCATGGTGCTGCTTCCCCTGGCCGAGATCGCGGCCCGCAGTCTGTTCGATCAGGCGGTGCCGGGGGCGATCGTGTTCACCCGCCATCTCACCCTCTGGGTCGGTCTACTGGGAGCGGCACTGGCAGCCCGCGAGGGCAAGCTCCTCGCATTGGCCACGGGGGAGCTGATCCCCGCCGGACGGTGGCGCTCGCTCGCTCAGCGAGCGGCCGCCGCGGTGTCGGCCGCGGTGTGCGGCCTGCTCGGCTGGGCCGCCTGGCAGTTGGTTTCGGTCGAGCGGGAGATCGGCGAGACCATCGCCGCGGGCATCCCGCGTTGGGTGGCCCAGCTGGTGCTTCCGGTGGGGTTGGCTCTCATCGCGCTCCGCCTGATCTGGGCGGTGAGCGGCTGGCGCGGGAGAGCGTTCGCCGCCACCGGTCTCCTGGTCGGGCTGTGGCTCGCGAGCCATCCGGAGGTCCTCGATGGTCGAGCCGCCTGGCCGAGCCTCGCCGTGGTCATCCTGGCCACCCTGCTCGGAGGTCCGATCTTTGCGGCCCTCGGCGGCTGCGCAGCGGTCCTGCTCCTGACCGAGGGAGGAGTCGCCGCCACCGTGCCGGCCGAGATGTACGAGCTGTCGGTCTCCCCCATTCTGCCGTCGATCCCGCTGTTCACGCTGACCGGTTTCCTGCTCGCCGAAGGTCGAGCTGCGGATCGCCTGGTGCGCGTCTTCCGAGCCTGGTTCGGCTGGATGCCGGGTGGTACCGCCGTCGTCTGCGCCGTGGTCTGCGCCTTCTTCACCGCCTTCACCGGGGGCTCCGGGGTCACCATCCTCGCCCTCGGTGCCCTGCTCCACCAGGCGCTGACCAACGATCGGTACCGGGAGCGGTTCTCGCTCGGTCTGCTGACCGCTTCGGGCTCGCTGGGTCTGCTCTTCGCGCCCGCCCTGCCGTTGATCGTCTACGGAGTGGTCGCCGAGGTCCCGATCCGAGACCTCTTCGTGGGCGGCGTCCTGCCCGGTTTCCTGCTGCTCGGACTGGTCGTCGCCTGGGGCATCCGCGAAGGCCTGCGCAGCGACGCGCCGCGGGTCGCCTTCGATCGTCGGGAGGCGGTCGCTGCGCTCTGGGGAGCCAAATTCGAACTCGCACTGCCCGGGCTGGTGCTGGCGACCCTGTTCACCGGGCTCGCCACTCCCGTCGAAGCCTCGGCGGTGGCCGCCCTGTACACCATCCTGCTGCAGACGGCGGTGCACCGAGAACTCTCTCCGACCCGGGGACTGGCGCGGGTCCTACGAGAGTGCACGGTCGTCATCGGCGGCATTCTCATCATTCTGGCCACGGCCAAAGGGCTCTCGTACTACTTTACCGACGCACTGATCCCCGAGCGCCTGGTCGACTGGGCCGAGGGTGCGATCGAATCGCCGCTGGTCTTCCTGCTGGCCTTGAACGTGCTGCTCCTGCTGATCGGCTGTCTGATGGACATCTTCTCGGCCATCGTGGTCGTGGTGCCGCTGATCACTCCGCTGGGCGCGGCCTTCGGAATCGATCCCGTGCACCTGGGGATCCTGTTCATCGCCAATCTGGAGCTGGGTTACCTGACGCCACCCGTGGGACTCAATCTCTTCCTGTCCTCCTATCGATTCGACAAACCACTGCTCGAGATCTACCGAGCGACCTTCCCGTTCCTCCTGATCCTGGCCCTCGGGGTGCTGGCCATCACCTACTTCCCCCCGCTGACGACGGGACTGTCCGCCCTGGTCGGAAGCTGATCCGCTGGCCCGAGTTCCGAGGGTCTGATACCGTTCGGGGGCGTCCCCCACAATTCGTTCCCGTACCACCCGCCGAGACCAACTCTCGGACCGAGGAGAAGCCATGACGGAAACTGCTGCCGCGACGACACCCCCCGTACGCACGCCCATCCATCTGTGGATCGTGGGCGTCCTGGCCCTGTTGTGGAACTCGGTGGGGGCCTTCGACTACCTGGCGACCCAACTTCCGATCCAGTCGTACCTCGATCAGTTCACCCCAGAGCAACTCGAGTACTTCCTCGCCTTTCCCACCTGGATGGTGGCAGCCTGGGCGATCGGAGTCTGGAGCGCGGTGGCGGGCTCCGTAGGGCTTCTGCTGCGGAAGAAGTGGGCGGTCGGGGCGTTCGGGCTCGGCCTCGCCGGCCTGCTGGTGAGCTCGATCTACAACTTCGGGCTCTCGGATGGCGCCGCCGTCATGGGAACCGCCGGAGTCGTCTTCACCGGGGTCATCTGGATCATCGCGATCCTACTCCTGGTCTACGCCCGCCGGCAGACCGTGGCGGGCGTGCTCCGCTAGACCGGACAGGTTCCCCCCACCCGACTCGGCTCCCCCAGCTGACGATCTCGCCCCGCGGGTAGCCCTCGTGGCCCCGGCGGCCCGTTCCTTGGGGACACTCGGTCCCAGCGGATCCTAGGCGATGCTGCAGGTCATATCGGTGGCGCAGCACATCGGCGACTTGATCTTGCCGTGCCCCTCGGGGCACTTCGAAATCGCCACCTGCGATCCGTCGGCTTTGGTCAAGGTATCGTGCACCAACTCACTGCCGCACTTGCCACAGGTCATGTTCACGGTCATGCCACACGCTGCACAGGAATAGGTTGCTGCCACGGTCGATCTCCTCACGGTTCTGAGTCGGTTCCCCGGAGTTGGGGTCATTCTGCAAGCCCCATTCTACTCTGGCCTGATGGCGCTCCGGCTCACCCCCGTTCCGTCGCGATGAGCCCTGGATGGGGACGCAACGGACCGATCCCGCTTCCGAGATCGAGGCTACGCCTTGACTTTACGCCCTAGTTACGCTACGATCAATCCACCGGGCGAGAAGGCTCGTTCGGCAAGGAGACACAACAGATGGCTAGACAGTGCACGCGCGAAGAGTTGGGATCGATCCTCGAACGGGTCGGGGCGGACCGTGACTCCGGCGGCCGCTTTCTTCTCTCCTGGCCCGCGGGATCGAGCGGGCTGCGCCAGGGAAGCTCGCCCCGCATCTCGGTGGACGAGATCGACTTTCGCATTCAAGGACGATGGCGACGCCTGGGGCCGGTGGTCGATCTGAACCTGCCCCGCAACCGGACTCTCTTCCCCGAACTGAACCCGCAGGCTGATTCCGAGGGCGAAGAGCCGACGCTGCAATAGAGAGCGACAGCAAGAATAGAGAGCGACAGCAAGAAACCGAGGCTCTACGGGTTGCACCCCTATGAGCCATTCACGATCGATCGCCGGAGGGCGAGCCCGAAGTCCAGTTCCGACCGCTCTGGCGGCGACCACCACTAGACCCCGACGAACCGGTGGGCTGGCGGCGCCACGCGGTACGGCCCGCCGACACCGGCTCTCCAGGCTCGCGCTCCTGCTCGGCCTCTGGGGTCTGCTGGCCAGCTCGACCCTGTCCGCCGATACCCTGCCCTGGGCCGCAGCGGGCCTCGACGAGCGGCAGGCCGCAGCCCACCTGCTCGACCGGTTCACCTTCGGGCCGCGTCCCGGCGAGGTCGACCGACTGCTCGAAACAGGTCTCGAAGAGTGGTTGGAGGCGCAGTTGCAAGCAGACCTGGCCGAGCCCAACCTCGAGCTGCTGCACGAGCTGCGTCCCCTGACCCTCTCGGTCTCGGACCATCTCGAGCAGTATCCACCGGGCCAGATGCTCCTGCGTTTGGCTCAGCAGGAGGGTGTCCTGCCCGAGGGAGACGAACAGGCTCGAGCGGAGATGCAGCAACCCGGAGCCCGTCGCGACCTGCTCGAGTGGGCCGAGTCGCGGGGATTTCACCGCCAGGGTGAACTCCTGCACGCGCTACTCAGTCAGAAGGTCGTGCGCGCCACGGCCGCCGAGAACCAGCTGCAGGAGGTCCTGGTCGACTTCTGGTTCAACCACTTCAACGTGTCGCTGACCGACCCGCAAGTCCAGAGTTACGTCCTGGCCTACGAGCGCGATGCGATACGCCCTCACGTCCTGGGCGACTTCCGAGAGATGCTGGGAGCCACGGCCCGGCATCCGGCCATGCTGCTCTACCTCGACAATGCCCAATCGTCCGCCGACGAGGGAGCCGCCACCCTGCTCGATAGCCAGCGGTCGGGACAGCGTGCGCGGCGCGGCGGCCTGCGCGGCCGCAGTGGTATGGGAAACCCGTCCCGCTCCGCGGGCCGCTCCAATGCCCGACCGCCACGGCCCCAGGCGGAACGGCCGCGTCAGCGGTCGACCGGGATCAACGAAAACTACGCCCGTGAACTGCTCGAACTCCACACCCTCGGAGTCGACGGAGGGTACGACCAGGAGGACATCGTCGAGGTGGCCCGCGCCTTCACTGGCTGGACCATCCTGCCACCCGGCCCGCAACGCGAGGAAGCGGAGCGCCGGTTGGCTCGCACCACCCGATCCCAACGCGCTCTGATCCACGTCGAGGGAGAGTTCCTGTTCCGGCCCGACCGCCACGACGCCGCCAGCAAACGCGTGCTCGGAGTTCGACTGCCGGCCAACCGAGGCATCGAAGATGGCGAGCAGGTGCTCGACCTGGTAGCGAGGCACCCGTCGACGGCGCGCCACCTCGCCACCAAGCTGGCGGCCAAGTTCCTCGCCGACGAGCCTTCGGCTCCGGTGATCGATCATCTGGCCTCGGTCTTCGAGCAAACCGGTGGCGACCTGCGAGCCATGGTGCGAGCGATCGCCTACTCACCAGAGTTCTGGAGCGAGTCCTCGCGTCGGCAGAAGATCAAGTCCCCCTTCGACCTGGCGATTTCGTCGGTGCGAGCGGTGGGTGGTGAGGTCGACGACGCCGCGGGTCTGGTCGACTGGGTCGATCGGATGGGCCAACCGCTCTATCAGTTCAGCGCCCCCACCGGCTACCCCGACGATGCCGCCTCGTGGACCAACGCCGGGGCCCTGCTGACCCGGATGAACTTCGGTCTGGCTCTCGCCGGCGGTCTGGTGCACGGCGTCTCGATCGATCTGGAGGCGCTCTACTCCCACCGACAGCCGGAATCGCTCCAGGCCGGACTCGAGGTCGTGGCCGCCGAACTGCTCCCCGGCCGTCCCCTCGAAGAGACCATCGACCGATTGCGACCGATCCTCGCCGACCCCGACCTGCCGACCCAGGTCGCCCAGCGAGATCGGCCCTCGCGGAGCGCATCCATGGACTACGACGAACGGGTTCGCCGCTGGCAGGATCCGTTCCCCGGCTACTCGCCGCCCCACCCCCGTCGCGGGGACGACTCGGCGCTCGCCTCGATGGTCGGAGTCCTGCTCGGCTCGCCAGAGTTTCAACGCCAGTAGCCGATCACTCGCCCACCCGACCCCACCAAGGAGCGAACCAATGTGCAACTCCCACTCCCGACCACCCCAGCTCGACCGGCGGGTCTTTCTCAAGACCAGCGGCCTGGCCCTCTTCGCCATGGGAGCGGGTTCTCTCGGCGGTCCCCTCTTCCTGCAGCGCGCCGCGGCCGCTACCCCACAGCCGGGCCCCTACCATCGTCGCAAGGTGCTGGTCACGATCTTCCAACGCGGCGCCATGGACGGTATCGCCGCCGTGCCCCCCCTGTCTGGAAATCGACTGCGGACGCTGCGTCCCCGACTCGCCATGGGGGCGGCCCGCAGCGCCGGGGACGACCGGATCTTGGAACTCGATGCCGACTTCGGACTGCACCCCGCCCTCGAACCGCTCGGCCGCTTCTTCGGCGAGGGCCGCCTGGGCATCGTGCACGCCGTGGGATCGCCGGACGCCACCCGCTCCCACTTCGACGCCCAGGACTACATGGAGAGTGGAACCCCCGGGCGCAAGGGGACGGCCAGCGGCTGGCTCAACCGCGTCGCCGGGGAACTCGGCCACGAAGCCTCGCCCTTCCGATCGGTCGCCTTCGGCGCGGCGCTGCCCAAGTCGTTGTACGGACCGGAGCCGGCCCTCGCGGTCAGCGACCTGGGCTCCTTCCAGGTACGACCTCCGGGGACCGGAGCGGTGGGCCACGACCTCGACCAGGGGTTCGAGGCTCTCTACCAACAGACCACGCAGGAACTGCTCCAGGAGACCGCCGGCGAGACCTTCGACGCGGTGGAGCTGCTCGACGGCGCCGGTATCGCCAGCTATCGGCCCGATCGGCGCGCCCGCTATCCTCGAGGCCAGCTCGGCTCGGCCCTGCGCCAGATCGCCTTCCTGATCAAGTCCAATCTGGGACTCGAGGTCGCCTTCGCCGAGAGCGGCGGTTGGGACACCCACGTCCAGCAGGGCACGACCACCGGTTCGTTCGCGCGCCGGGCCCAGGAACTGGCCCAGGCGATCGAGGCCTTCTGGACCGATCTCGGTCCGTACCAGCACGACGTCGTGCTGATGACCATGACGGAGTTTGGTCGTACCGTCGCCGAGAACGGCTCCGGAGGCACCGATCACGGCCACGGATCCTGCCTGTTCGTGCTCGGTCACGACATCGACGGAGGCAAGGTCCACGGCCAGTGGCCCGGCCTCGACCACGGTGCTCTTTTCGAGGGACGAGACCTCGCCGTCACCACCGATTTCCGCAGCGTGTTCGCCGAGGTCGCCCACCAACACCTGGGGGTGGCGAGTCCACAGATCTTCCCCGGCTGGTCCGGGCCTCGACTGCCGCTCTTCAGAGCCTGATGCGGCTCCCTCAGTCCTCCTCCGTCAGAAGCTCGAGACGTCGCTGGGCCTCGGCCGCTTCGGCGCTGCGCCCGGCTCGGTCCAGGACTTCGACCCGGAGGCCCCAGGCCTGGGCAGACTCCGGGACCTGAGCCAGCACCTCCGCCGTCAGACGATCGGCTTCGTGGGGCTGGTCCAACCCCCAGAAGACCTTGACCAGATTGGAGACCGTGCGCAGCGTCTCGGGGTGCGCCGGACCGAGCACCTCCACCTGGTAGGCCCGAGCCAACCGGTAGGTGCTCTCCGCTTCGCGCAGTCGTCCGTCGTGCCGGAGGACGTTGCCGAGGTTGTTGAGCAGCAGCAGGGTATCGGGATGACGCTCTCCCACCACCCGACGGGCCGTGGCCAGGGCTTGACGGAAGATCGCCTCCGCCGGCTCGTAACGTTCCTGCTTGTCGAGCACGTTGGCGACGTTGTTGAGAGCGAGCAGGGTCGAGGGGTGTTCGGGGCCCAGGACCTCGGCGCTCCGGTCCGCCACACTTTGATAGATCGCCTCGGCCTCGACCCAACGCCGTTGCCGGTAGAGAGCGTTGCCCAAACGGTTCTCGCTGCGAAGGGTCGCCGGATGGTCGTCGCCGAACCGTCTCCGGTTCTCGTCCAACACCTCTCGGTACAGCCCCTCGGCCGCCTCGTGTTCCCCGCGTCGTACGAGAACCCCGGCCATCTCCTGCTTGGCCTGGAGCGCCAACTGGGCGCCGGATTCTCCCCGGTCGGCCATCCGCGTACGCAACGCCTGGAAGAGCTCGAAGGCCTCGTCCGAGCGACCGCGACGATAGGCGATGAGGGCGCGGAGGTACTCCGACTCTTCGGTGGTCATCGCCGACTCGCCCAACACCCGTCGCTGGTCGGCGAGCACCTCGTCGATCTGGGTCTCGGCCGCTTCCAGGTCGCCCTCGAGCAGCGCCAAACGAGCCAGTTCGTACCGCGTCTGCAGGGTGTCGGGAGCCGCTCGGCCCAGGAGCTCTCGTCGCACCTCGACGGCGCGGTCCAGGTGCTCCGAGGCACGGTGATAGGCCCCCAAGGCCCCATAGGTTCGCCCCAAAATGTGGCGAACCGAGGCCTCGACCGCCGGTTGTCCCACGAAGGAGTGTTCGATACTGGCCGACTGGGCATCGAGCAGGCTCAACAGCCGAACGTCGCGGCCAGCCCGCGAGGGGTCGACCGAGGCCAGGATCTCCTCGAGAAAGGCCCGGATCGCTTCGGCCTCCTCGGCGGCGGCCACTGCCTCCGCCTGCGCCTTCCTCGCTTCGCCTTCGGAGACCACCGACCGCCGCCAGGCCAGGGTGGCGCCGAAGGCGGTCAGGGCGAGCAGCAGGACGGCGAGCGATCCCACCAAGACCGCCGCCCGGTGGCGGCGTACGAATTTGCGGGCCCGGTAGCGCCGGGTGGGGGGACCGGCCTGGACCGGCTCGTGACGGAGGTGCCGTTGGATGTCGGCCGCAAACTCCGACACCGAGGCGTAGCGGCGCTCCGGCTCCTTGGCCATCGCCTTGAGCAGAATCCAGTCGAGATCCCCTTCGAGCCGCCGCGACCAGAGTGTCGCCTCGCGTTCGTCCCCAGAGGCGTCGACGCCGCTCCAACCGGAGCGACTCACCTCCTGGCTGGGGACCGGCGGCTCGTCCTCGAGGACCCGACGAGCCAGCGTCAGCAGCGAAGAAGCAGCCTCGTCGCCGTACGGATTGCGCCCCACCAGCAGCTCGTACAACAGGATGCCGAGGGCGTACACGTCGGTGCGGGTATCGATGGCCGAATCGAGACCCTGCAACTGCTCGGGACTCATGTACTTGGGGGTACCGACCACCGACCCGGTGACCGAGAGGTCGGACGCCACCCCAGTCTGGCGGGCCAGGCCGAAGTCGATGACCCGTGGCCTCGGTTCCTCCCCTTCTCGACAGGAGACCAGGACGTTGCCCGGCTTGATGTCGCGATGGATGACTCCGCGCTGGTGTGCGTGGTGCACCCCCTCGCAGATCTGCAGAAAGAGCTCGAGTCGTTGTCGCACCGAGAGGCCTTCGGCCTCCGCGTAGTATGTGATCGGCGGTCCGTCGACCACCTCCATGACGTAGTAGGGACGCCCCTCCTCACTCCCCGCGTCGAGGACTCGCGCGATGAAGGGGTGCTCCATGGTGGCCAGAGCGGCGATCTCACGATCGAAACGCGCCTGGTGCACGGCGTCCTCGCGGAAGGGGCTGAGGACCTTGACCGCCACGCGCCGTCGGATCGGCTCGGTCTGCTCGGCCAGGTAGACGATCCCCATGCCGCCCGCACCGAGTCGTTCGAGAATTCGATAGGGCCCGATGGTCTCGGGCAGCACTTCGGCGGCGGGAGTCCTGGCGGCCCCCGAACCTCCAGCGACCTCCGTCTCCGGTAGCCCCTCCCGATCGGACCGATCCTTCATGGTAGATACATCCTAAACCATCCTCCGGCGACTCTGAGACCGCCCGCTACAATGAGTGAGTGGCCAACGATCGCCCGCCTGACCTGAGAGAGCTGCGCGAGAAGATCCTCCGGCTGGAGACCGAACTCGCCGGGGCCCGGCTCGCCCTCAACGAGCGACTCGAGAAGGGAAGCCAGGACCTCCTCCCCCACCTGACCGGTTGGTATCCGCCCTCGCCCTCCGATCCCCATTCGCAGCTCGGAACCTGGGTCTGGGACCTCCGATCGAGCGAGGTCACCTGGTCTCCCCAGCTCTTCCACATCCTCGGCTACGAGCCCGAGACGACCCAACCTTCGACCGAGGCCTTCTTCGCCGCCGTGGCGCCCGACGATCGGGAGGAACTGCAGCGCGCCGCCGAACGGGTGTTGCAGACCGGACGCGAACCACCCACTCGATTCCATGTCCTGCGGCCGGATGGCACGGTGCGAGAGGCCCTGGTCGACAGCGCCGCCATCCGCACCCCGGACGGCGAACCGATCCTGTTGGTGGGCACGGTGCTCGATTTGACCGAGAGCCTGGCCACCGAGGCGTTCCTGCGGCGCCAGGAGCACCACTTCCGGCTCGCCCAGGAGACCGCGGGCATCGGCAGCTGGGCCTTCGACCTCGTCACCCAGTCGGTCGAGTGGTCGCGCGAGCTGTACCGAATCTTCGGGGTCGATCCCGAGACGCCACCCAGCCCTGAACTCTACGCCTCGCTGATCCACCCCGACGATCGCGAGATCGTGGAAGCGACCGAGGCGAGCTTCTTTCGTGGCGAGGACACCGAGACCCACGAGTACCGCATCCATCGAGCCTCCGACGGTGAGCTTCGGTACATGGAGACCAGCGGCCGCGTCCTGCGCGACGACGAGGGGCGGGTCCTCGGGTTCCTCGGCACCACCCTCGACGTCACTCGACGCAAGGAGCTCGAGTCACGCTTGGCCCAGAGCGTCAAGATGGAGGCACTGGGAAGACTGGCGGGCGGTATCGCCCACGACTTCAACAACCTATTGACGGTGATCCAGGGGTACTGCCAACTGCTGCAACGGCAGCAGGACGATCAGCCCGAGCTCCTGCACATCAGCGACGCCGCCGAGGCCGCCAGCCGACTGACCCGGCAACTCCTCCAGTTCAGCCGCCAGTCGGTGGTCGAACCGCGAGTCCTGGATCTCAACCAGCTGATCGAGCGGTCGAGCGTCCTGCTGCGCCGGATCATCGGCGAGGACATCCGCGTCGAACTCGACCTCCAACCCGACCTCGGACCGATCCGCTGCGACCCGGGCCAGATCGAACAGATCCTCTTCAACCTGGCTGCCAACAGTCGGGATGCCATGCCTCAGGGGGGCCGACTGCGTCTCGCCACCCGCGATCTGGCCGGCTCGGCGCCGAGGGTCGAACTCGAGGTCTCGGACAACGGGATCGGCATGCCCCGAGACCTCATCCAGAACGTCTTCGAGCCCTTCTACACCACCAAGGAGCGGGGCAAGGGAACGGGGCTTGGGCTCTCGACCGTCTTCGGGATCGTCACCCAGCACCAGGGCTCGATCGAGGTCGAGTCCGAGCCCGGTGAGGGAACGACGTTACGGATCCGACTGCCCCGCGCCTCGGAATCGCGGTCCGACGATGCCTGGCAGAGCGTTCCGCCCCGCCAGAGCAGCGGTCCGCTGAGGATCCTGGTGGTCGAGGACGAACCGATGATCGCCCGGCTGGTCGACACCACCCTGACCCGCGCCGGCCACCAGGTCGACCGCGTCAACTCTCCCGGGGCTGCCCTCGAACGGGTGGCCGGAGGAAACGACCAGTGGGATCTCCTGATCAGCGACGTGGTGATGCCGGGAATGAACGGTCCCGAACTGGCCGACGCACTGCGTGAACTCCGCCCCGCGCTGCGCGTCCTGTTCATCTCGGGGTACCCGGCCGGAGAACTCGACCTCCGAACGCGGCGCGCCGACGGTTTCCTCGGCAAGCCGTTCACACCGGACCAACTCCTCACCACCGCCGAGCGGGTGGCTCGCGGCGAAGAGCGAGGACGGGGCGAGTCCGAGGACGCCTGAGAAACCCTCCACCCCGGGGCCGACGCGCCTCGGCTAGCCGGTTCGCGGCTTCAGGTCACCCGCGCGAGGTAGTCGTGGTTCCTCGTCAGCCGACTGTAGAGCACTCCCGCGTGGTACCAGTGGAGAAAGCACGCTTCGTGCAGAATCCGAGCCCACCGACCGAGCCAGGTGCGAGGCGCCGCGTCGAACGCCGGAGCGAACCGGTGGTCGAGCCCGAGCCCCGTGGCGTAAGCCGAGATGCGGGTTGTGTGGATCGGATCCGAGACGATCAGCAGTCGAGCCGATCGCTCGTGGCCCAGCAGCTCGCGGATGTGGAAGAGGTTCTCCAGCGTGTGGCGCGAAGTGTCCTCCGCCCGCAGAGCCGACTCCGGGATCCCGAGCTTCCGCAGCTCTTCCAACCCCGCCGCGGCCTCGGTCCGCGAGGACGTTCCGGTCAATCCGCCCGCCACCCACAGGGTAGGCGCCACGCCCTCCTGCCATAGCTCGGCCCCACGCGCGAGGCGAGCCCTGAACACTCGTGTCGGTTGGTCGTGCTCGAGGGTCCGACCCAGCACCACGATCAGGTCGGCCGCCCCGGGTTCGTTCTCTCCGCACCGCCTCCACACCTGAAGCACGCGCCAGAGCCAGGGCAGACCGAGACCCGCCAGGAAGAGGAACCCCGCAAAGAGGAGCGAAGGGACGGCGCCTGGACCGAGGAAGTCGCGCCAACGATCGCGGATGTGCCGAGCCATTGGGCCGGGAGCATACCAAGCCCCACGGCCCGCGCGAGGGGCTCGTTACTCGCCCGTGGCCACCGCCTCCGAGCCTGGGGGCGCCTGCACCAAGGCCTGAAACCGGGCCTCGTTGCGGAGAATCTCGAGATCGGGATCCTGGCTGATCCACTCCCGGTTGGCGAAACCCGCCGCGACGGCGCGTTCGAGCGCCTCGAGGGCGGGTTCCTTCTGTCCGGTCCGAGCCAGGGCGCAGGCGAGCTGGTACTGCGCGATGGCCCGGTCGCCGTGGATGCGCGTCGCCACCTGCAGCACGGCGACGGCCCGTTCGTACTCCTGGGCCCCGAACAGTTCCCGCGTCAGATAGAACGAGGTCTGGGTGAAGATGGTCTCCAGAAGACGCTGCGCCACCACCCCCGCGGCTCCCTCCTTCTGGGCCTGCACTTCGAGTTCCGGAACTCCCAGTTGGCGAGCAAAGGCGGCTCCCGACCAGATCGGCGCTCCCGACCTCATGCCGTTGTAAGCGTCGTAGAGGCGGTTTCGGAACCGGGTCTCGAAATCGAGCCACCGTTGAAAGTCCTTCCGCTGGCGTTTGAGTTCCTTGGTCTTGGCGAGCCTCTGAGAGCCGGCCGCGGCCTCCGAGGTCGCGCGCAGTCCAGCGAAACTCGATTCGAGGTCGGCGTACCGGGCGGCGGCGGCTCGTAGCTGATTCGTCTCCTCCAGCGCCCGGGCCGCGTTCAGGCCACGCTCGTACCAGCGCTCGATGCGCTCCGGATCGGGCTCGCGCAGACCGTCGCGCATCGCCAAGAGCTCGAACCACTCCAGTCCTTCTCGAGCCAGCGGGGCGGGCATCCAAGAGTGGGGACCGGGGAAGATCTCCAGTCGCTCGTCCAGTTCCCAACGCACCAGCTGTTGGTGGACCTCGTGCATCTCGAGGAAGTTGAAGTCGAGTTCGCCGACGACACCAAAGTTCGGGAAGTTCAACCGCTCCCGAAAGTTGCTCGGTTCGAATCGCCCTCCCGCCGCGAGCACTCCGGCCACTTCGGCGCTGAGGTACCCCAGCTGCCAGGCCATCATCGCTCCGCCCGAAAACCCGGTGACGTAAATCCGGTCGTAGTCAGTCGGATACTGCAGATGGATCTCGGGCCAGAGGGCGTTGATCGCCTTGATGTTCGGCTCCATCGGTCCATCGCTGCGGGTGTCGTTGGAACTCATCAGGATCCACCCGAGATCCTCGGCGGCCTCGCGAAAGAGCTCGGCCGCAGCGACCGATCGACCCCGGGGGTCGAAGATCAAGAGCGCGGGCCACTTCCGGTTGGGCTCGTAGTACGAGGGCAGGTAGAGGGAATAAGTCTGCGAGGGATCGGTCTGGCATTGCAACCCCTCGACCATCTCTCCCCGTGGTAACTCGGTGGTGGAGGAAGGCTGGGTATTCCCCGGGACTGCCAACCCCAGGAGGAGAAAACCGAGGCCGAACTTCGACCAGGTGTGCGCTGCGAGCATGTTCTTTCTACGTTGCGCAACCCGCAGAGTTCGCAGAAGGCGTCCGCAGGGCGACCGTCGGCCGGACAGGTGTCCGCCGACCAGCCGGACAGATGTCCGTTCCTGGGATTCCCTGCGAAGTCTCATCCTAGTTTCAAGTGACTCATTCTGAACGTCTTAGTCAAGCCAGAGGGTGCTCCAGGGGAACCTGGCAAGGCGCTTGCTCCAAGAGAGCGTCGATGCACAAGAGCAAGATCCACGACACCAGCGCCATGGACCGACAACTCGAGCCCAATCGGCGGCTGACGCCACTACGGATAGCCCTCGCCATCGGCCTGGTCCTGGTGACCGTGGCGGTGCTCCGCCCGACGCTGAGCCGCTGGAACAGCGCCGACCGTTCGGTGGAGCGCGCCCGCCTGCGCATCGCACCCGTCACCCGCGGCGAACTCAACTACGAGGTGGCGGTCCAGGGACGCGTCGTCGCCGCCTCCCGGCCCACCCTCTTCGCCCCCTCGGCCGGCCTGGTCGTGCTCCACGTGCGGGAAGGCGAATCCGTCCAGCCCGGACAGAAGCTGGCCGAGATCGAGAGCCCCGAGTTGGCCAGCCGGCTCCAACAGGAACGAGCCACCCTGCTCGCCCTGCGCTCCGATGCTTCACGTCTCGCCCTGGCGCTTCGCCAACAGAACCAGACCGACGATCAGCAGATCGAGCTGCTGCAGGTCCGCCAGGAAGCCGCCTCGCGCGGCCTCGAGCGGGCCGAGAGGCTGCACGACGAGGGCCTGCTCAACGTCCTCGACCTGGAGGCAGCGCGCGACGAGCTGACGATCCAGACGCTGGAACTCGCCCAGGCTCGCCGCAACCGGTCGCTGCAGGGCGAGATGCGGGAGTTCGAACTCAGCGACGCCCGCGCCCGCGCCGAACGCCAGCAACTGGTGGTCGCCGAAGTCGAGCGGCAGTACGAGGAACTCACCCTGCGCGCGCCGTTCGAGGGTCTCGTGGCCACGGTCGAAGCCGAAGATCGCGACGCAGTGATCGCCGGGCAGCCGCTGATCGGCGTCGTCGACCTGTCGGATCTCGAGGTCGAGATCAACATCCCAGAGGCCTACGCCGACGAGGTCCAACCCGGTCTCGACGCCTGGGTCCAGCTCGGCGGTGCTTCGATCGGAGCGCGGGTGACCCGGGTCGCCCCCGAGGTACGCAACGGACAGGTCGAAGGTCGGCTCGCCTTCGCCGACGGCACCCCGGCGGGACTGCGGCAGAACCAGCGCCTCTCGACCCGGATCGTGCTCGACCACCGCGCCGATGCCCTGATGGTCCCCCGCGGACCCTGGTTGGAGTCCCAAGCGGGCCGCCGGGTCTGGGTGGTGGACGGCGAACTGGCCCAGAGCCGCGAGGTCCAGATCGGGGTCACCAGCGTCACCGAGGTCGAGATCCTCTCCGGACTTGAGGTCGGCGAGCAGATCGTGCTCTCGGATCTCAGCCGTTTCGATCCCGACCACACCCTGCTACTCAGAGACTAGCCCCCTATCCACCCCAACCCGGGAGACCTCAGATGCCCATGATCGAACTGATCGACATCACCAAGAACTATCGGACCGCGCTGGTCGAGACCTGCGCCCTCGACAGCATCTCGCTCACCATCGAAGAGGGAGAGTTCGTCAGCGTGAGCGGTCCGTCGGGCTCCGGGAAAACCACCTTTCTCAATGTGGCGGGATTGCTCGACACCTTCGACGAGGGCACCTACCGCATCGACGGCGTGGACGTCTCGAACCTGTCGGACCGGGCCCAGTCGCGCATCCGCAACGAGAAGATCGGCTTCATCTTCCAGGGATTCAACCTGATCCCCGACCTCGACGTGTTCGACAACGTCGACGTGCCGCTGCGCTACCGTCGTCTGCCGCGCGAAGAGCGGCGACAGCGGATCGTCCGCTCGCTCGAACTGGTGGGGCTGGGAGGACGCATGAAGCACCTGCCGTCGCAGCTCTCGGGAGGCCAGCAACAGCGCGTGGCCATCGCCCGGGCCCTGGCTTCGACCCCGCGCCTGATCCTGGCCGACGAGCCGACGGGCAACCTCGACTCGGCCACCGCCGCCGAGATCATGGAACTGCTCCACGAACTCAACGAGCAGGGAACCACCATTCTCATGGTGACCCACGACCCCGGATGCGCCGCCCAGGCCAACCGCCAGATCCACTTGCTCGACGGTCGCTTGATCGACCTACGGGACGGTGACGCCCCCAACCTGCGGTTGACCCAGCTCCACCCGGCCGCTTCCTGAGGAGGGCACGATGACGCTCTACTACCTCAAGCTCGCCCTGCGCAGTCTGCGCGGTACCCCCACCCAGACAGCCATCACTCTGCTCGCCATCGGACTCGGCATCGCGGTCCCCACCGCCATGCTCTCGATCCACCACGTCTTCGCCCAGAACCCGATCCCCGAGAAGAGCGACGTGCTCTTCAACGTGCGGATGGACAGCTGGGAGCCCGGAGTCGACTTCTTCGACGCGCGGCCGGGAGACCCGCCCAAACACATCACCTACCGCGACATGGAGGGGATCCGCGGGAGCGACATCCCGCGGCACGCCAGCGGTATCGCCATGGCGAGCACTTTCGTCTTCCCGCCCGACGAGGAGATGCCCCCCTTCCAGACCCGCCTGCGCCTCTGCCACTCCGGTTTCTTCCCGATGTTCGCCGTCCCCTTCGACCACGGCGGAGGCTGGAGCGCCGAGGCCGATGTCGAGCGGCGGCGGGTGACCGTCCTGAGCCGCGACGCCAACCAGCGACTGTTCGGAGGCGAGGACAGCATCGGCCGCACGATCCGCTTCGGCGAGCACGAGTTCACCGTCGTCGGCGTGCTCGGTGACTTCAACCCGACCCCGCTCTACTACGACGTGATCAACAACCAGATGGGACCGACCCTCGACTTCTTCGTGCCCTTCGACCTGATCCGCGACCAGAGCCTGGCCCTGCAGCGCACCGGAGACTCCGACAACTGGGGAGACTTCATCCCCGATCCCGACAATCCCGACCTCCAGTTCACCGCCACGGAACGGGCCTGGATCCAATACTGGGTCGAGCTGCCCCCCGACCGGGTCGACGCCTACCGCGACTTCGTCGACAACTACAGCCTGGGACAGAAGGAGCTCGGCCGGTTTCCGCGCCCGCTCAACAACCGCGTCTTGCCGCTGATGGAGTGGATGGAGGTGCGCGAGGTCGTACCCCCGGTGTCGGTCGCCCTGGTCTGGATCTCGATGCTTTTCCTGGTGGTCTGTTCGCTCAACCTCGTGGGACTCCTGCTCAGTCGCTTCCTGGCCCGGGCTCCGCAACTCGGAGTCCACCGCGCGCTCGGCGCGTCCCGCGCCAGTATCTTCGCGCAGCGGCTGCTCGAATGTGAGGTCGTGGGCGTTCTCGGGGGCCTAGCCGGACTCGCCCTGGCCGGGCTGGCGTTGATCCTGATCGACAAGAGCCTTCCCGACCAGATCGTGCCTTCGGGAACCTTCGCCATCGACGGCTATTCCCTCGGAGTCGCCCTCGCCCTCTCCCTGGTCGCCGGCCTGTTGTCGGGCCTCTATCCCGCCTGGCGCGCCTGCCGCATCGCCCCCGCCCACCAGCTCAAGCTGCAGTAAGGAGTTTGTCCATGGACTTCGGCCCCATTCTCCGTTCCCTGTCACGCAATCGAACCCGCACCCTCCTCCTGACCCTGGAGATCGCGGTCACCCTGGCGATCGTCCTCAACTGCTGGAATCTGATCGACCAGCAGCGGGCCTCGCTCCTCAAACCCTCCGGGCTCGACGACGAACACACGATCGCGGTCGAGGCGCGCCCGTACAGCCCGGACTACCAGGACTTCGAGTTCCGACAGCAGGTCGTGCGACGCGACGCGGAGGCCCTGCGCGCCATCCCGGGAGTGGTCGACGCCACTCCGATCAGCACCTGGCCCCTGCAGGGTGGAGGAAGCTCGCTGCAGGCCAAACCCCTGGGTGCCCCGGACAGCGACCGCGTGCGTGCCCCCTACTACACCGCCGATACCCAGGTCCTCTCCACCCTCGACCTCGAACTGGTCGCCGGCCGCGCCTTCGAAGCCACCGACCTCCCGACTCACCCGGGACCGCAGATCATGAACGTCCTGGTCACCAAGGATCTCGCCGATGCCCTCTACCCGGACGGCAACGCGGTCGGACAGACCATCGATACCGGAAGCGAAGAGTGGCCGGACGTCATCGTGGGCGTCCTCGACTACATGTACACCCCGTACGGCGGTGGCCCGATGGAGACGCGGATCCTCTTCTATCCGGGCAACCCGGGCTCCGCGGGACGCCTGCGCTACCTCGTCCGGACCGAACCGGAAGCCTTCGACGAGGTCTACGCCGCCGTCGACGGGGTGATGAAAAAGAGCGAGTCGCAGCGCATCATCGAGACCCGGACCCTGATCGAGATCAAGGGGCAGGGCCAGGTCCTCAACGCCTTCGCCGTGCGCATCCTCACCGCCATCATCGGCCTGCTGCTGTTCGTCACCACGCTGGGGATCTACGGCATGACCTCGTTCTCGGTCACCCAGCGCACCAAACAGATCGGCACCCGCCGAGCGTTGGGAGCGACACAGCCGGCGATCCTCGGCTACTTCTTCCTCGAGAGCGGGTTGGTCACGCTGTTCGGCACCGCACTGGGTCTGGTAGGAGCCTGGGGACTCGACCTGATGATCGCGGGGCAGATGGACTCACAGCGACTGGGGCCCGCCGTCCTGGTCGCCGGGATCACCCTGCTCTGGCTTCTGGCCGGTCTCGCCACCGGACTCCCGGCGCTGCGGGCTTCGCGGCTCTCCCCGGCCCTGGCCACGCGCACCGTCTGAAGAGCTCCGGGGGCCGCCCCTGGCCCCCGGTCGCTCCGTTGGCAGATCCCGCCGCGCTGGGCAGG
Organism: Thermoanaerobaculia bacterium; assembly: GCA_030429235.1. Classification (GTDB taxonomy): domain Bacteria; phylum Acidobacteriota; class Thermoanaerobaculia; order Multivoradales; family JAIOJS01; genus JAIOJS01. The sequence continues at coordinate 64,639 of JAUIDB010000020.1, forward strand.
TGCGATAGTCTCCACGCGATGCCCCTTCCCCCCATCCTGATCGTCGAGGATCAGCCCCGGGTCGCCAAGGCCCTGGCCCTGCTCCTCGAACTGCACGGGCTGCCGAGCCTGGCCGTGGAGGATCCCAACGCCGCCGTCGACGTCGTCTCGCAGCGCGAGGTGTCGGTGATCCTGCAGGACATGAACTTCTCGCCCGGCGCCGCCAGCGGCGAGGAGGGAGTGGCCCTGTTCCGGCGCCTGCACGCACTCGTCCCGCAGGTGCCGATCCTGCTCCTCACCGCCTGGGGTTCGATCGAACACGCGGTCCGCCTCATCCAGGAGGGTGCCTGCGACTACCTCGAAAAACCGTGGGACGACGAAAAGCTGATCGAGCGGATTCAGAGTCTGCTCCGCCAGCGAGGTCCCGAGGCTCCGCGCAGCGTCGACGCCAGCCGACGTCAGCTGAGCCGATCCCACGATCTCGAAGGGCTGATCTACGCCTCCTCCGCGCTCCACGAGGTGGTGGAATTGGCGCTCAAGGTGGCACGGGCCGAGGTGCCGATCCTGATCACCGGTCCCAACGGCAGCGGCAAGGAGCGGATCGCCGAGCTGGTGCAACGCAACTCGAACCGAGCGCAGGAACCGTTCGTCCGGGTCAACGTCGGCGCCCTGCCCGACGCGCTGCTCGAGGCCGAGCTGTTCGGCAGCGAAGCCGGGGCCTACACCGGCGCATCCAAACGGCGCACGGGACGGTTCGAGGCCGCCCACGGCGGGACCCTGCTCCTCGACGAGATCGGCAACCTGTCGGCCGACGGGCAAGCCAAACTACTGCGCGTTCTGCAAACGGGTCAGTTCGAGCGACTGGGCAGTTCGGCGACCCGCCAGGTCGACGTGCGGATCCTCGCCGCCACCAACGCCGACCTGCCCGCCGCCATCGCTCGCGGTGAGTTTCGCGAGGATCTCTACTTCCGGCTCAACGTGATCGAGCTGCGCGTCCCCGCCCTGGCCGAGCGCCCGGACGACATCCTGCCGCTGGCGGAGGAGTTCGTCCGCCAGTTGACGCCCCGGGGCCAGGGACCGCTCCGGCTCTCCGAAGCGGCGCGGCGGAAGCTGATCGCCCACCCCTGGCCGGGCAACGTGCGCGAGCTGCGCAATGCGATCCAACGCGCCGTCCTGGTGGCGAGTGGTCAGGTCCTACAGCCGGCCGACCTCGGTCTCGGGCCGGCGGGGAGCCCTCCTGCCCACTCCGGAACGATCGGCTCCCACCCCGAACCAGCCGCCGATTCCGGTGAGGATTCGCCGGAGGACGCCGAGGAACGGCGGGAGACCGAGGCCGCCCTGCTCGCCGCCGACGGTGTGGTCGCCCAGGCCGCGGCCAGCCTGGGGATCAGCCGCCAGGCCCTCTACCGCCGCATGCAGCGACTCGGCATCGTGCTCGAACGACGCCCGCGCCGAGACCCGTCGTGACCCCGGCCGCCAGGCATCGCCGGGCGCTGCGCTCCTCGATCCCGGGTCGGTTGACCCTGCTGCTGCTCCTTCCCCTGACGGTCGGAGCGGGGGCTGCCGCCCTGGCCAGCGCCGCCGGAGCCAGCCCCTGGATGGTCTTTCTCGTCGGTTGCGGCGTCGGTTTTCCCCTCGCGGCCGTTCTCCTGTCGCGGGCACTCGCTCCCTCGTTGGCCCTGCTCGAAGCCCTCTCCGACGGCGTCGACAGTTGGCTGAGCCGGGACTTCAGCCTGCGGCTGGCCCAGGGGGGGCGTCGCGACGAACTCGGTCGCCTGGTCGAGCTCTACAACTCGATGGGCAGCGTCCTGCGGCGTGAACGCAACGAGCTGCGGCAGCGCGAGATCCTGCTCGGCAGCGTGATCGAAACCTCGCCGGCGGCGGTGCTCCTGCTCTCCTCGCGCGGTTACGTCGAGCTCGCCAACCGCCAGGCCCGGCGCCTCCTCGGCGAGAACCGACGCCTGGAGGGCCAGAACTGGGCGGAACTTCCGCTCCCCGCCGAACTCCAGCACGCCACGGAAGCCTCCACCGACCAGCTGCTGACGCTCGACCTGGAGGGAGTCGAAGAGACCTTCCACATCTCGCGGCGGGACCTCGAGCTCAACGCGCGTCCCCACCGGTTGCTGATGATCCACCGCGTCACCACCGAGCTCCGCCGTCAGGAGATCGCCGCCTGGAAGAAGGTCCTGCGAGTCATCGCCCACGAACTCAACAACTCGCTGGCGCCGATCCGCTCGGTGGCGAGAACCGCCCGCCAGATGCTGGAGGCGGACCATCCCCGCGAGCGCCTGTCCGAGGCCTTGGAGACGATCGACGACTCCGCCGCGCGGCTCCACCAGTTCATCGACGGCTACGTGCGCTTCGCCCGGCTGCCCGCCCCACGCCTCGAGTCGATCGACCTCCTGGACCTGGTGCACGAACTCCAGCGCCTGGAACCCTTCACCCTGACGCAGGTTCCCGAGGACGGACCGGTCCCCTGCCGCGCCGATCCCGCCCAGCTCCAACAGGCGCTCATCAACCTGGTGCGGAATGCGCGCGAGGCGAGTGGCACCAGCGAAGCCCTCGAGCTTCGCATCGAGAGTCTGGGACCAGGAGGTGTCCGGCTCGAGATCCTCGATCGGGGTCCGGGCATGGAGCCCGAGACGCTGCGCCGGGCCCTGCTTCCCTTCTATTCGACCAAACCGGAGGGTACCGGGCTCGGACTGGCCCTCGCCCGCGAGATCGTCGAAGCGCACGGCGGGCGGCTCAGCCTGGCCAACCGCCCCGAGGGCGGGCTCCGGGTCAGCTGCTGGCTTCCCCAGTCCTGACCACGCCGCGACCGGGAGCCGGGGACGAACCGTCCTCTCTAGAGCACAGAACGGGCCAGCTAAGCCCTCGCACGGTGTCCGCGATTCCGCACCCAAGGCCCTACCGGCTTGGTTCTCACCCCCTCTGGCACCAGCCTTGCTCCACCGACTGGACATGTCCTACCGAAAGACCGTCGTTCTCGCCTGCCTCCTGACCGCAACTGCCGCCGTGAGTCCTGCCGCCGCCGAGCCGCAGTTCGGCGAACGCATCGAAGTGCACCTGGTCACCGTCGAGGTGGCGGTCGAGTCGAAGTTCTCGCGCCGACCGATCGCCGATCTCGAACTCGCCGACTTCCAGGTCTTCGAGGACGGCGAGCCGCGCCTCATCACCCACTTCGAACGGGTCCAGGCGGGAACGACCGACCTGGTTCAGGGCCCCAGAGCCGCCAGTGCATCTGGCGGCGACGAGGTGGCGGCGAGGGTCCGCACCGAAGCGCCTCGCCTGCCGCGGCAGATCGCCATCGCCTTCGACTTCGGCACCCTGAGACTGCCCTACCTCCAACGCACGATCCGCGCCGCCCAGGAGTTCGTGCGCGAGGATCCCGACCCCAACAGTCGCTACTCGGTCATGCTCCTCGGCACGCGCCCCGACGTGCTCCTCCCCTTCACCGACGATCGCGACCAGATCGCGGCGGCGCTCGACTACGTCGCCACCCTGCGGCAGGGACGCTCGATCCCCGTCCCGGCGCTGGGATTCAGCCCGCCGGCCCGCTACACCCAGGCCTCGGCCCTCTACAGCCCCCAGCAGCTGTCGGCGGAGTTGGGCGAGTTCCTCGACACCGTGGAGGGCAACGCCTGTGTCCACCGGGCGCTCCGTTTCAGCCGCACGCTCTCCGAACTCTTCCTCGCCTGGCCGGCTGAACCCGGATCGCGCAGCCTGGTGCTGTTCTACGAACCGGAGAGCGACCACTGCAAGGAGCGCAACCTGGTGGCTGGCGGCGGGGGCGATGGCCACCGTGTCGCCAACGCTCTCCAGACCGCTTCCCGGCTCGCGGTGGCCTCCTCGGTCAAGGTCTACGCCACCCAGGCGACTGGCCTGTCCAACCCAGCCAACCGCACCAGTGCCAGCCGCGTGAGCGTGCCGACGGTTGGCACTTCGCCGCCGGCGAACCTCGGTGACACCAGCCGGCAGCAGCTCGTCGACCAGGTCGCCTATCTGACCGGTGGCCAACACGTGAACGTCAACGACCTGTCCCGCGGTCTCGCCATGGCCTCCGAGACCTCTCGCAACCACTATCGCCTGTCGTTCCAGGTCGAGCGGGCTCCCGACGGCGCCACACACCGGATAGAGGTCAAGGTCGCCGGGTTCGGGGAGGCCTCGGTGCGCTACCCGAAGTCCTACGACGACGTCGATGACCGGACCCGGCTGGAGCGGCAGCTACGAACGTCGGCCAACATCCCCAAACGGGGTGGGGTGCTGCCAGTCTCGGTCCGCGCCGGGATCGCGCCCGCGACCCCTGAAGGCCTGCCCGTTCGCGCCACGCTGAGCGTCCCTTTCAGCCGGCTGGGACGTGAGTGGACTCCCGAAGCGGAGCATCCGGCGGTCGATCTCTACGTCGGCCTCTACGCCGCCAACGGCGACCTGATCGAGATCCAGAGCGAACCCTGGGAGCCCGACGGCTCGGAGGTCACGCAGAACGAACTCGTGCAGTCCTTCGAAATGGTGTTGCCCCCGGGGCCCTACACCATCGCCCTCGCCGCCTACGACCGGGTCACCGGCCGCTACGGGGTCGACTACGCCGAGTTCCAGCCGCCCGCGGCCCGCGCGCGGTCGGTGCCCTGACCGGTCGTCAGCCTTCCGACTCGACCTCGGCCCCGGGGCCGGGCCCATCCAGCCCGAAGTAGGCTCCGGGGAAGAGTCCCTCGACCGCCGAGCCCTCCTCGGCCCGGGTGATCTCGACCGCGCACACCTTGTACTCGGCGGTGCCGGTGACGGCGTCCCCGGCATCGTTGGTGAGGACGTTGGCCCGCGCCTCGGCGAAGTGGAGCGGCATCCAGACGCAGCCCGGACGGACCTGGCGCGACCGCACCGCCCGTACCGTGACACTGCCCCGGCGGCTGGTGACGACGACGCGATCGCCGTCGGCGATGCCACGACCCCGGGCATCCCGGGGGTGGATCTCCACGAACGCCTCGGGTTGCTTGACGTCGAGCCCGCTCTCTCGCCGCGTCTGGGTCGCCGCGTTGTAGTGGTAGAGCGTGCGCCCGGTCGACAGCAACAATCCGTAGTGGATGTCGCAGGTCTCCTCCGACGGTCGGTAGTCGACGGCGGTGAAGAGCCCCTTGCCCCGCAGGACCCCGCCCTGGTGGAGGAACTTGGTGCCTGGGTGATCGGGGGTCGGACAGGGCCATTGGATCCCGGTCTTGCCGTCGTGGATCTCGGTCTCGAGACGCTGGTAGCTGATGCCGGCGAACTTCGGCGCGTCGCGCACGAACTCGTCGTAGATCTGGGAGGGGTCGTTCAGCTGCCAATCGACGCCACAACGACGCGCCATCTCACACACGATCTCCCAGTCGGCCCGGGCCTCGGCCGGAGGCTCGACCGCCTTGCGCACCCGCTGCACCCGCCGTTCGGAGTTGGTGAAGGTCCCCTCTTTTTCCGCGAAGACCGCCGCCGGGAACACGACGTCCGCGAACCGGGCGGTCTCGTTGATAAAGGCGTCCTGGAGCACCAGGAACTCGACGCCGTTCATCCGCTCCTCGAGCGCCAGTACGTTGGGCTCGGAGAGCAAGATGTCCTCCCCCATCACGTACATCCCTTTGACGACGCTGCCCGCCTTCTTCATCATCTCGTTGAGGTTCAGACCCGGCCGCCGGGACAGCGGCGCGCCCCACGACTGCTCGTACTTGGCCACCACCTCTTCGTCGTCCCAGGACTGGTAGCCGGGGAAGAAGACCGGCGTCGCCCCGGCGTCGTTGGCGCCCTGCACGTTGTTCTGGCCCCGCAACGGGTTCATGCCGGCCGACTCCTTGCCCAGATGGCCCGTCATCAGGACCAGGTTGGCGAGGGCGTAGACGTTGTCGGTGCCGTGCGAGTGCTCGGTGATGCCGAGGGTGTAGTAGATCCCGGCCCGGGGCGTGGCGGCGTAACGGCGAGCCGTCCAGCGGATGTCGTCCGCCGGCACTCCGGTCACCAGTTCCGCCTCCTCCGGCGTGTAGCCCCGCACCTTGGCCCGCACCGCCTCGAAGTTCTCGGTCTGCTCGGCGATGAACTCGTCGTCGGTCAGCCCCTCTTCGATGATCACGTGGGCCATCGCGTTGAGCAGCCAGACGTCGGTCCCCGGCATCAGCTGCAGATGCTTCTCGGCGATCGTCGTCATCCAGATGGCGCGGGGGTCCGCCACCACCATCGTCGCCCCGCGGCGGACGGCGCGCTTCATCTCCATCGCGATGATGGGATGCGCCTCCGAGGTGTTACTCCCGATGACGAAGAGAAAGTCCGCGTCGCGGATCTCCCCGATCGAGTTCGTCATGGCTCCAGCTCCGAACGTGGCGACCAGACCGGCCACCGTGGGAGCGTGTCACGTAGCAGCGCATTGATGGATGTTGTTTGTGCCGAAGACCCCGCGAGAGAGCTTCTGCATCAGGTAGTTCTCTTCCATCGTGCAGCGCGACGAGCTGATGAAGCCGAGGGAGTCGGCGCCGTGCCGCTCCTTGACGCCGAGCAGACCCGCCGCCGCGCGCTCCAGCGCTTCGTCCCAAGACGCGGCGCGCAGTTCACCGTCCGCTCCTCGTACCAGCGGCACCTGGATCCGCTCCGGGTGCTCGACGAAGTCGTAGGCGAAGCGCCCTTTGACGCAGAGGTTGCCGTCGTTGGTGGTGGTCCCGGCGGGCGGGCTGGTGACCTTGACGACCCGGCCGGCACCGTCGTTGGCGGCCGTGTCGACGTTGAGATCGACCTGGCAGCCGACGCCGCAGTAGTTGCAGGTCGAACGCACCTTCTCGAGTTCACGCTCGGGCCGGGCGGTGCGGGTGATCGGCATCTTCTCTGCCATCGCCCCGGTCGGGCAGACGTCGATGCAACCGCCGCACATCTCGCAGGTGGTGTCGAGGAGCGACAGCTCGTCGACGGTAGCGATCGTGGTCTTCGATCCCCGGCCGGCGAGGGTGATCGCCGACACCCCTTCGACCTCCTCGCAGTAGCGCACACAGCGCGCACAGACGATGCAACTCTCGGGATGGAAGTGGACGTAGGGGTTACGGTCGCCCGGGCGGGCCGCGCGCACCGTCTCCATCGCGCCCCAGTCCTGCTCCGCCCCGTACCGATCCGCCATCTCGAAGAGCTGATCGGGACCGTAACTCTCGGCCTCGGTGCGATCCTGCGTGTGGTCGGTCAAGTAGAGCGAGAGCAGCGTCTCGCGATGGCGCGCGATGCGCTCCGACTCGGTGGAGACGACCATCCCCGGCATCGCCTTGGTGGCGCAGGAGGGAGGCATGCGGCGCCACCCTTCGATCTCGACCAGACAGGTCCGGCAGGCACCGGCGGGATCCAGGCGGGGATCGTGGCAGAGGGTGGGAATCTCCAGCCCGTGCCGAGCCGCGACTTCGAGCACGGTTTCGCCGGCGGTGAATTCGACATCCTGTCCGTTGAGGGTAATGAGGTTGCGCTCGCTCATGGTGCGTCTCCGTCGGAGGTTGGTTCGAGGCCGAAGGCCTCGGGAAAGTGCTTCAAGGCGCTGGTCAAGGGGAGGGCGGCGGCCTGTCCCAGACCGCAGATCGATCCTTCGTTCATCTGCCAGGCGGCGTCGGCGACCTTGCCCAGGGGCTCGGCGGCGGTGCCGTGCCGGTGGTGGTCGACCGATTCGCGCAGGTAGCGAGTGCCGATCCGGCAGGGGGCGCACTGGCCACAGCTCTCCTCTTCGAAAAAGCGCAGCTGCTCGCGCACCGCCCAGGCGAGATCGACGGTGTCGTTGAGGACGACGACCCCGGACGAGCCGAGCATCGAACCCGCCTTGGCCAAGGCCCCGAACGAGAGCGGCCGGGTGCGTTCGGACGCCGGCAGGAAACCGGAGCTGGCGCCGCCGGGGCTGAAGGCCAGCAGCGTGCCGACGTACCCCCCCGCCGCCTCGACCAGTTCGTCGAGCGTGACGCCGAGCGGCAGTTCGTAGACCCCGGGCTCCTTCACGTGCCCACTGATGCAGTAGAGGCTGGTCCCCGCTTCGTCGCGCCCCAGCTCACGGAACCAGGTGCCGCCGCGGTGGACGATGGCGGGCAGGCAGGCGATCGTCTCGACGTTGTGCACCAGCGTCGGCTTGCCCCAGAGGCCGACCTGGGCCGGGAAGGGCGGCCGCAGGCGGGGCATGCCTCGACGCCCCTCGAGGGCCTCCAACAACGCCGACTCCTCGCCGCAGATGTAGGCCCCTTGCCCGGCGTGGAGGTGGAACTGGATCCCGGAGAAGAGGTCTCGCTCCTCGGCCTCGGCCAGATGGCGTTCGAGCGACTGCCAGGGGTCCGCGAACTCACCCCGCAGGTAGAGAAACACATCGCGCGCGCCCACCGTGGCCGCGGCGATGGCCAGCCCCTCGATCACCAGATCGGGGCGCCGCAGCAGGAGTTCGCGGTCCTTGAAGGTACCGGGTTCCCCCTCGTCGGCGTTGAGCACCACGTACCGCTCGGTCTCCTCCTGTTCGGACACCGTCCGCCACTTGATGTGGGCCGGGAACCCGGCGCCGCCGCGACCCTGCAGGCCAGACGTCTCAAGCAGTTCCAGCATCTCGGCGAGGTCGAGGCCCAGCGCCTTCTCGTAGGCCGAGCCCGAGAGGTCCTGCGGGCCGAGGAGATCGAAGACCAGCTGGTCGGGATCGGTGCGTGGTGGGCCCACGGTCCCCCGCCAGGGACCGTCCTGCGGCAGGGTCGAAGCGGTGAGACGTTGCCAGTCTCCGGCCGCCCGTTCGACGTCCTCCGGGCGCACCGACGGCAGGACGGAGCGCTCCTTGAGGACCGCCGGCGCCTCGTCGCAGGCCGCCAGGCAGGTGCACTCGGTCACCGGCAGGCCCGCCGCCCGGGCGGTGGCCAACACCCCGTCGGCCCCGGCCAGGCGGCAGGAGAGTCCGGTACACACCCGCACGGGGTGCTCGTGGTCCGCCAGCAGGTGAAAGAAACTGCCGACGCCGTAGACCTCGGCCTCGGGAACGCCGGTGGCCCGAGCGACCCGGCGCGCGGCGCCCGGCGTCAGTCCTCCCTCGCGCTCCAGGCGCTCTGGTATCTCGGCTCGACGTTTCTCGCTCACTGCACGCTCCCCTCGCCCCCGGACGTTTCGGTCGATCGAGACGCCCGGTGTTCCGCCGACATTACCACCAGCCAGGCCTCCGGAGACAGAGCGCCGAAGACCAGAACGGGGCTTCGATCGTCACCCGAACCCCCCGAGCGAGCCGACCCAGCGTCCACCCCAACGGGTAGGCCTAACACCGGCCACACTTGCTACAATCGCCACCGCTTCGCGTCCGCGGGGCGCGCAACTTCCCCTCCCCCCGCTGTTCCGAAGGAGCTTCAGATGCCTTCCGTCGACCGTAGATCCCTATCCATCTTCACCCTCGCTCTCTGCACCTTCGCGCTCGCCGGCCCCCTGGCCGCCGACGAACCCCGCCTGGGAGAGATCCGTCAGCTGACCTTCGGAGGCGAGAACGCCGAAGCCTACTGGTCGGCCAACGGCGAGAAGCTCATCTTTCAGCGCACCGACCCCGACGGCGGCTGCGACCAGATCTACAGCCTGTCGCCGGTCGACGGCGCCTCGGAGATGATCTCGTCGGGCGAAGGCCGCACCACCTGCGCCTACTATTTGCCCGACGGTGAGCGTTTCGTCTACGCCACCACCGCCCTGCACTCCCCCGAGTGTCCGGCTCCGCCCGATCGTTCGCAGGGGTACGTCTGGCCGATCTACTCGAGCTACGAACTGGTCCTCGATCCGGGCGACGGATCCGACCTGATCCGCCTCACCGACAACGACTTCTACGACGCCGAGGCCACCGTCTGTCCCATCGACGGGCGCCTGATCTTCACCTCCGATCGCGACGGCGACCTCGAGCTCTACACCATGCTGCCCGACGGCAGCGAGCTGACCCGGATCACCGACACCCCCGGCTACGACGGCGGTGCCTTCTTCTCCAACGACTGCACCCAGATCGTGTGGCGCGCTTCCCGTCCCCAGGGAGAAGCGCTCGCCGAGTACCAGCGCCTCCTGAAGGAGCACCTCGTGCGGCCCTCCAAGCTGGAGATCTGGGTCGCCGACGCCGACGGCGGCAACGCCCGGCAGCTCACCTACTTCGACAAGGCGTCGTTCGCGCCCTCGTTCTTCCCCGACGGCAAGCGCATCATCTTCTCCTCCAACTTCGCCGACCCCGGGGGCCGCGAGTTCGACCTGTGGGCCCTGAACACCGACGGCACCCAACTCGAACGGATCACCGACACACCGGGTTTCGACGGCTTCCCACTCTTTTCGCCCGACGGAACCCAGCTCGCCTTCGGCACCAACCGTTTCGCCGGCGGACCCTACGAGACCAACGTGGCGGTCGCCCAGTGGCAGGAGGCCTCTCCCGCCGAGCGTCCGGTCGATGCCGACCGCTACGCCGCCGATGTCCGCTGGCTGGCCGACGACGCCCGCGACGGCCGTGGCATCGGCACCGACGGCCTAGAGGCCGCGGCCTCGATGATCGCCGGCCGCTTCGAGGAACTGCTACTCACGCCGGCCGGCGACGACGGCTACCGCCAGCAGTTCACGGTACCGGTCGGGGTGCACTCTGGTCCCGCCAGCGCCCTGGCGATCGACGGCCAGCCCCTGACCCTGGGCACCGACTTTGCCCTCACCGGCTTCTCCGCCTCGGGTGCGGCCGCCGGCGAGATCGTGGCGGCGGGCTACGGGATCCACGCCCCCGACCTCGGACACGACGACTACGTCGACCTCGACGTCAGCGACAAGATCGTCCTGGTGCGACGGTTCGTCCCGCCGGGCGAAACCTTCGACACGCCCGATGCCGAGCGCCGCTACGGCGACCTGCGCTACAAGGCCTGGGTGGCCCGCGACCGCGGCGCCCTCGGTCTGCTGGTGGTCGACCTGCCGGCTCCCACTACCGTGGTCAACGACGAAGGGGTGGAAGAGCCCGCCCCGCTCCCCGGTGAGGCCCCGCTGCCCAAGCTCCACGTCGAGCGGCGCGGCGATGCCGGCATCCCGGTCGCCGTCCTCACCCGGGACGCCGGGAGCGCCCTCTTCGACGGCTCCCACCGCGCCGAGGTCGAGGTCGAGCTGATCTACGACTATGCCGAGACCTCCAACGTCGTCGCTCGGATCGATCCCGGCGCCGAGCAGGTGCACGAGGGCGCGATCGTCCTCGGAGCCCACTACGACCACCTCGGTCACGGTGGCCCCGGTTCGATGCAGCCGGACTCCGACGCCATCCACAACGGGGCCGACGACAACGCCTCCGGTACCGCGGCCCTGCTCGAGGTCGCCCGCCGACTGGCCGAGCGTCAGGAAGAGCTCGCCCGCCCGGTTTACCTGGTCGCCTTCTCGGGCGAAGAGCGCGGGCTACACGGCTCGACCGCCTTCGTCCGCTCCCCGCCGGGTGACCTCGACGTCGAGGCCGGCCTGGCCATGCTCAACTTCGACATGGTGGGTCGCCTCCGCGACAACCGGGTCTCGGTCCTGGGGGGCGACTCCGCCGCCGAGTGGTCCGAGCTGGTGCCGCCACTCTGTGCCGACCTCGGTCTGGGCTGCGACCTCGGCGGTGACGGCTACGGCCCCTCGGATCAGACCCCCTTCTACGCCGCCGGCCTGCCGGTGCTGCACTTCTTCACCGGCACCCACCACGATTACCACAAGCCGAGCGACGACAGCCCGACGATCAACGCCGTCGGCGGAGCCCGTATCGCGGAACTCGCCGCGGCCCTCACCGTGGGCCTATCCCAACGCGCCGAACCCCTGACCTACCAGCGGGTCGAAGCCCCGGCTCCGGCCAGCGGCGACGTCCGCTCCTTCGGCGCTTCGCTCGGCACCATCCCCGACTACGTCGGTCTCCCCGAGGGAGAGAAGGGCGTCTTGCTCGCCGGGGCCCGTGCCGGCGGTCCGGCCGAGAAGGCCGGGATCCAGCGCGGCGACATCCTGATCGAGCTCGCCGGGCAACCGATCGGTGACATCTACGACTTCATGTTCATCCTGCGGCAGGCCAAGCCCCATCAGACCGTGGGCATGGCCGTACTCCGCGACGGCGAACGGGTCGACATGGAGGTCACCTTCGGCGAGAGCCGCCGCTAGGCTCCGCCCCTCGCACGAAACCTGGGGCGGGCTCCGGCTCGCCCCACAACCGATCGGCCGGGCTGCGCACCGCACCCCGGCCGCCGCGGAGCACGTGGGTGTAGATCTCCGTCGTCTTGACGTTCCGGTGGCCGAGCAGTCGCTGCACGGTGCGGATGTCGTAGCCGTCCTGCAGCAGGTGGGTGGCGAACGAGTGCCGCAACGTGTGACAACTCGCCGCCTTGTGGATCCCGGCCCGCCGCACCGCTCCTCGCATCGCCTTCTGCACCGTGCTCGCCGCCAGGTGGTGGCGCCCCACCCGACCGGAGCGCGGATCCTTCGAGCGCCGCGGCGAGGGGAAGACATACTGCCATCCCCAGGCTCGGTCCGCCTGTCGGAACTTCTCGGCCAGGGCATAGGGCAACCACACCCGCCCGTACCCAGCCGCCAGGTCCGACTCGTGTTGCTGTCGCACCCGCTGCAGCTGCTCCTCCAGCTCCCCCACCAGCCCCCGGGGCAGCACCGTCACCCGGTCCTGAGCCCCCTTTCCATCGCGCACCACCACCTGCTCCAGCTCGAAATCCAGATCCTTCACCCGAAGCCGCAAGCACTCCTGCAGCCGCATCCCTGATCCGTACAGAAGCGTCCCCACCAGCCGGTGCACCCCCCGCAACTCCCCCACTACCCGCCGCACCTCCGTCGGCGACAACACCACCGGCAACCGCCGTCCTCGATCCGCTCGCACCAACCCCTCGAACGCCCCTGGATCCCGCTCCAGTACCCAGCGGTACAGGAACACCAGCGCATTCAACGCCTGGTTCTGGGTCGACGCCGTCACCCGCCGCTCCTCCGCCAGGTGGCTCAAGAACGCCGTGATCTCCGCCGCCCCCATCTCCTCCGGATGCCGGTAGCCGTGAAACCTCACAAACCGACGCACCCAATCCACGTACGCCCGCTCCGTGCGCAAACTCCGATGCCGCAGTCGCAACTCCGACCGCAATCGCTCCAACAATCGTGGTTTCTTCATACCCCCTCAAACGCAAAACCCCGGTTCCACCTTACAAACGCGCCCCTCCTTTCCGCCTAACCCGCCAGCCCAGCCCAGCTATCCCCCGTCTCTACAGTCAGTTAGTCGATTCAACCCTGCTCGAAGCGCGCCCGCATCTTCCGCCTAACCCTCCTTCAACCGCCAAAACCCGACGAAACCGCGCCCCCGCTCCACCCAGTCCCCAGCTCACCACTCATTTACAGTTCAGCTCGGCTCAGGGCATAATGGCGCCATGGGCGCGATCGATAGCGGCAATCCACCACCGGGATCCACTATGCCTCCCGCCGTCCTATTCCCCTCCCAACCCCACCTAATCACTTGTTGGGCGGCACTACGACCGCTTGACCACGTCTAGAAGCTCCTGAACCACCCTGGAGATTCCGAGTGCCGAGTTGATCGCCACCTTGTCTGCGAGCGTAGGTGAGTAGGTCCTGACAAGGGCAACGTCCACGTTGTGCCAGATGGGCAGGATCTTGGTGCTCCCACCGACCTCATTTGCCGTGAGACCATCGAGCTCTCGCTGAGCCCACTCTTTGTTGAAGAAGTGAGGCGACAGCACGACGACCCCATGGCGACACTTGGCGAGACCTTTGTCGATAGACCGTCGAAGGCTATCTCCAATCCTCAACGAGAACTCGTCATACCAGACGCTGACCCCGGCGGCGACAAGAGCTCCAGCCAGGTCGCGGACAAATGTCTCTTTGTCTTCAGATGCATGGCTGATGAAGACGTCGTAGTACATCTCCTCCCCAGTCGTGCTTTGCCCTACTGGTCGCCTTGGGGCGGGGCGATGTCTGACCTCGTCGAGAATGCCGGCCGGCTCGACCCTCAACTCCTTCGAGATTCTCTCGAGCTTCATCAGAGAGTCCTCTAGCGCCGAAAGGGCTGCAGCCGGCCACCCCTCTCTCTTCTTGGCCTCAAGAGTCACCTTCTTTCTCTCAATCAAGAGTTCGATGCCAGCCCTCAGATACCTAGTGGTGCCTACTGTTGTGGGCCCAACTCGAATCGTTAGTGAGTCCCCCTCGAGAAGAGTTCCGCTGTTCTTGACCAACAACGTCAGGTCTTGTTCCTCTTCCCTAAACGGTGGTTCAGCTCCGGTCTCTGCCGCCACCCGTTCATTCCACGCGCATACCTCTGCCAAGAGTGCCCGCAGGCCCTCGTGAAGCACCTCGTACGTACTTCTCGGGTAGCTTACGTGCCCCAGCATGCTGTCATCACGCGTGTACTGGTATACCATCGACCAATTGTAACGGCTACTCAGGTGCCGCCCAACCAACCGCTGAACCGGACCCAACACGTGCCTGCCACAAACTCACTTCATCCCGCTTGGCTCATCGCTCTCCCGTATGGCATGTGTCCCCGCCGGTTGGGCCGGTTAGCTTCCGTCCGTTGGGCTGCAGGGGCACCGTCAACTCTTGCTTGAGTGGTTGCTAGGCCGACTGCGACCCAAGCCGTCGGACCCAGCAAGCCTAGAGGTCGAGCCGGAGGTCTTGAGGGACACGGGTGTTTGCTCGTGCTGCGGTCATTCGACTCGAGTAGCGATAGGGTTTGTTCACGAGGGCCAACGGACGCTGGCTGGCTACTTCTTCAGTTGGACCCCTGGTGCAGCCCGAGAGCATGGCGCTAGTGTCGACCTAGTACTGGGGCCATGGGGCGAGGGGACCTCGGCCGTCGATAGAGTACTTGTCGCGTTGAGGCTCCACTACAACGAAGAAGGGCCATCTTTCTCTGTTGTGGATGCTGCCGGCCGACCGAGAAACGACGAGAGCGTCGTTGGCACGGCCCTCTCTCGTTCGGAGGTAATTGGGTCGAGCTATGCTCAGCAGGCCTTCTTGATTGTTGACGCGATCTGGCTCAAGGACCGTCGCATCACTGAACTCGTGGACGCCTGAATTGGCGGTATTGCCTTGCAGCCCAACCAACCGCTGAACCGGACCCAACACGTGCCTGCCACCAACTCACTTCGTCCCGCTTGGCTCATCGGTCTTCCGCCTGCCGAGGTGACCTCGCCAGTTGGGCCGGTTAGCTCCATCCGTTAGGCTGATTCGGCAACATGTACGACGTTCATGACGACGAAGTAGTCGAAATCCAGAGCGCTCCTCGACCAAACGTAGGAGCACCGCTCCCCGCGATGATCGCTGCCG
>JAUIDB010000071.1 GCA_030429235.1 Thermoanaerobaculia bacterium
CCCCGCCACCAGGGCCGCGCCGACGGCCGGCCGATCCGGCAGCTCGACGCCGCCCCGCCGCCGCTCGGCCGGATCGTCGAGATCGACCTCGCGCAGCCCGGCGTCGAGTCCCTCGACCAGCTGCCGGATCGCCTCGGGCTGATCACCGCTCGGCGTGAACGGCGAAACGACTTCGAACTTGGCCATCGTCCTAGTGTACCGCCCAGGTTACGCCCGGGCTCAGGCCGCGCGGGCCGCACCGAGAGGATCGAACCAGACGGTGCTCACCGGATCGTCGGGCGCGACCTCCTCGCTGGGAGCCTCCTCGGACGGTGCCTCGTCCGCCGGACCTGGAGCCGACTCGAGGCCCGCCACTCCCTCGAGGGAACGGGAAAGGTCGTTGACCTGCTCGCGGGTCAAGCCGCTTTCGATGTCGGCCGAGAGCTCCATCAACTTGCCCTGCAGGCGCTGCAGCGCGGAGGGGTCGATCTCTCCACTCTCCAGAGCCGCATAGAAGGCCGTAAAGGCCTGGTCGAGCCGCTCGCGCTCGGCTGGAGTCAGATCCGCCGGCAGTCCCCGTTCGATCTCGGCCTCCAGCTTGCCGAACACCCAACTCATCAGGTCGTTGGCCTTGAACATCAACACCATCATGCCGAGTCCGAACAGCAGGATCAGCACGCCGCAGCCCAGGAGCCCCACCTTGGTACATCCGCTGCCCCCGGCGCTCGGCAGCTTCGGGGACACCGGCCCCGCGGCGAACGGCTCGGGCAGATCCGGCAGGTCGGACGGAGCCGCCGACTCGGTCGAGGATTCCGGAGCGGAGGTCGGGGCGACGGACTCGGGGTCGTACTGATCGTTCATGTCGAAGTTCTATCACCGAGACCGACCCTGGGCAACCGCGAGTGCCCGCCGCGACGACGCCACAGAATCCCCATCGTTGGGCCACCGAGACCATGGGATAATCCCGCCATGGCCGAGACCCGCCCTACCCCCGAACCCAAGTCGTCCGCGCCGTCTCCCCGCCCGCCGGCGGCCCCGAAGCCGCGCCGCCGACGCTTCACACAGTGGCCGATCTGGGGCCACCTGTGGCGGTTCGCCTGGTTGTACGTGGTCGTGCTCGGGGTCCTGACCGGCGGCGTGGTGGCGGCGATGATCCATATGCCCGAGGTCGATTCGCTCTCCGAGTACACCCCCGGCCTGATCACCAGCATCTACGATCGCCACGACGGCCTGCTGACGACCTACGCGGTGGAGAACCGGATCCTGCTCGCCGACAACGAGTTGCCCCCGCTCCTCCGCGACGCCGTGCTGGCGGTCGAGGATTCCCGCTTCTACTCGCACTCGGGCATCGACCCCACCGGCATCCTGCGGGCGGTGCGCACCAACCTGGCCGCCGGCGGCATCGTCGAAGGCGCCTCCACGCTGACCATGCAGGTGGCCGAGAACCTCTTCCACACCCGCGGCCGCGACTGGAAACACAAGATCGCCGAGGCCCTCCTGGCGGTGGAGATCGAGAAGCGGTACAGCAAGCAGCAGATCATCACCCTGTACTGCAACATCGTGTACATGGGAGACGGCGTCTACGGGATGGAGGCGGCCGCCCAGAACTACTTCGGCAAGTCGGTCGCCGACCTCACGATCGCCGAGGCGGCGACGCTGGCCGGGATTCCCAAGCGACCGACCGACTACAGCCCCAACCGCCGTCCCGACCTCACCCTGAAGCGGCGGAATCACGTGCTCAACCGGATGGTCGATACCGGCGTGATCACCCAGGCCGAGGCTGACGCCGCCATGGCCAGCCCCATCGAGGTGGTCAAGAAGCGGCGCCAGGAGGCCGACCGCGGGGCCTACTTCACCGAGGACGTCCGACGGCAGCTCGAGCAGGAGTTCGGCTCGAAGGAGCTCTACGACGCCGGACTGCAGGTCCAGACCACGCTCGACCCCCAGATTCAGGCGGTGACCGAGGCCGCGGTGCGCCGGCAACTCAGCCAGATCGACCACAGCAAGGGGTGGCGCCCCGTGCCCACCAGCCTGCCGGGTGAAGACTGGGAGACCTACCAGCTGCCGTCCTGGAACGAAAACCGTGACCTCGCCCCCGGCCTCTGGTTCGAGGCCATCGTGCTCGAGGTCGAGCCCCAACGTGCTCGGGTGCGGTACCGCGATCAGCAGCTCGAACTGACCCGCGATGGCGCCGCCTGGACGGGTCAGAACCGAATCGACAAACTCCTGCAGCCGGGCGACATCAGCTGGTTCCGCTGGGACGTGCTGGAGGAGTCCGAGCAGGAGGAGCCACAGCTGATTCTCGAGCAGGAACCGGAGATCGAGGCGGCGGCGATCGTGCTCGAGTCCGCCACCGGCGCCATCCGGGCCCTGGTCGGTGGCTGGGACTTTGGTCGCAGCAAGTTCAATCGGGCCACCCAGGCCAAACGTCAGGTCGGTTCGGCCTTCAAACCGTTCGTCTTCGGCGCCGCGATGGAGAACGGATGGACCCCGGCCGACACGCTGTTCGATGCGCCCACCGGCTTCCCCGGCGCCACCGGCGAACTCGACTACGTACCCCGCAACTACGACCGCAAGTACCGCGGCATCATGACCCTGCGGCAGATGATCGAGCAGTCGGTCAACATCCCCGCGGTCAAGCTCCTCGACCTGGTGGGACCGGAACGGGTCATCGACTTCGCCCGCCGCTGCGGGGTCGAGAGCGAGCTGCCTCCCTACCCCAGCCTGGCCCTGGGGGCGGCGGAGTTGGTTCCACTCGAACTCGCCGCGGCCTACGCCACCTTCGCCAACCAGGGCCTCTACATCAAGCCGTACATGATCGAACGGGTCACCACCCCCGACGGGCGGCTGCTCCGCGAGCACATCCCGCAGGCCAACCAGGCCATCTCTCCCGACGTCGCCTACCTGCTGACGCACGTGCTGGAGGGAGTCGTCGATCGCGGTAGCGGGGCTTCGATGGCCCGAATCGAGACCGCGCTCGCCGGCAAGACCGGAACCACCAACGAGTATTCCGACGCCTGGTTCGTCGGCTACACCTCGAAACACACCTTGCTGGTGTGGGTCGGCTACGACGTGAAGCGCAGTCTGGGGCGCGGCATGACCGGGGCTCGGGCCGCCCTCCCCGTCTGGAAGGCGGTCGTCGAGGATGGCCTGGAGAGTGGTTGGATCGAGAAGGGGACTTCGTTCCAGGTGCCCGGCGGCGTCCACCTGGCCAGCATCGAGTACGAGTCGGGGCTGCTGCCGCCGGTCGGTGCGCCGGGAACCTACCGCACCATCCAGGAAGCCTTCCTACCGGGAACCGAACCCACGAGGACCGTCGACTCCCGCTGGAACCAGATCCACGCCCTGCCCTGGTACCAGCAGAGGATCTTCTACCTCCCCAAGGAGGAGGAGCGCATGCCCGAAGATCTCGAGGCACTCGAAGAGGAAGCGATCACCGCCATCCGCGAGCACCTTCGGGACTAGTCCCCGGCGTACTCCATCGCGACCGGGACTCATGGTAGACGATCCGGCTCCAGCCGCCACCACTGCCCCCTCCGCTACCGGGTGGCACCAGAGGCGAGCCCAAGACGGCGCACCTGCCTCGGCTATGCTCCTGGCATGAACCAGCGCTGGAGAACGACCGGGGTGGTCGTGGCGCTCCTCGTCGCCTCGCTCACCGCGCTCGGGCTGCTGCTCGCGAACAAGACCTGGCAGCGGCTCGACGAGCCGGCCCCGGTGGGAGCCGAGCGCAGCCTCGCCCCCCTCGCCTTCGACCCGCACTTCTACGCTCGACTGCATCGGGTCGAGGGGCCCGTCGCTCCGCTGCCCGATGGCCCTCGACTGCGGCCGGACGCGGCCCTCTGGTGGGTGGAGATCGAACTCCGCAACAGCGCGGTGCGCCTGGACCCACCGTTCCTGGTCGATCCAGGCTCCTTCGCCCTGACGATCCGCGACGCCCAGGGCAAGGTCCACCCGCCCGAGGAGTGGAGCCACCTGATCGACGAGGCCGAGCCTGCGGTATCGATCGATCAGCCCCTCGGCAGCGGTGAAAGCCGTCGCTACCGAGTGGCCTTCGCGCTCCCCCTCGAGGCCGAGCCCCGACAGGTCTGGTTCTCCCGTCGCGACCGATTCAGCGAAGCCCTTCCCTGGTGGGAAGGCACGCCGCTCCACGCCAAGGCGGTCTGGGACCTGCCGCCCGCGAGCGACGAGACACCCTCGCCTTCGACCACACCCTGAGCTCCCGGTAGCGGCTCGCCCGAACACGGCCTCGGCCCCCAAATCACCCTGCGGGGTGCGAGTCCGCTGATCCCAGAAGGACCGAAACGTCGTGTCTCTCTCACGAAGGGTTCGATTTCGATCGACTCCCGTCACCCGGTCCTTTCGTCTCACCCACTCTCCGAGGAGCCTCATGAGATCGTCCAATCGCACCGTCCTCGCCGGCATCACCCTCTCCCTGCTCCTCGTCGGCAGCACGGGTCACGCCGACGCTTCACTCGATGCCGCCCCCGATGGCCCCCTGCCCTCGGCGACCTCCGCGGAGCCCACGAACCTGGTACCCAGTCGCGGTGGCGGAATCGACCCCTTCCTCGACGGCGCGGACCACATCATCGCCCAGCAGTGTCCGGACGGTGGTTTCGGCTGGCCCCACGACGACTGCAGCGAGACCTACAACAACATCACGGCTCCGATCGGACTGGGCCTGCTCACCGCTCACCACCACCGGCCGGATCCGGCGATCCTCGCCGCCGCCGCCGCGGGTGGAGACTTCGATCTGACGCACGTGTTCATGAACGGAGAACCGCAGCTTCACTCGTTCACCGGTCACTTCCTCTACGAGCTGTCGCGCGCCACCGGCGACCCGGTCTACGCCGACTTCGCCCGTGCCTTTTTCGATCAACTGCAACTCGGCACCTACGGGCCGGACGATTTCGACACCGAGGGCTGGATCGCATCGATCGAGGAGCGTCGCACGGGAGCCAACGTCAACCTGCGCGCGTGGCAGTTCCACCTCTACGTCGAAACGGCGCGGGAGATCGGTCATCCCGGGCAGTCGGAAGCGATGGTGGCCGCCATCCTGCGCGGCCTCGCCACCCTCGACAATACCGACCCCGACACCGTTCGCAACGACGTCCTTGGGCTCGCCGGGGCCGTCAAGGGGCTCGCCACCGCCAACCTCCAGACCTTTCCCCCCATCGTCGCTCCCCTCCACGCCGGGGTGGACGGCATCGACAACCTCAGCGACCTGGGCCAGCTGTTGCTGTCGTTCCAGAATCCCGACGGTTCGTGGTACCGCCACTCCAACTTCCCGGCACCGACCGACACCGACAAGGGAGCGCAGAACACCGCCTACTCCGTATTGGCGCTGGCAGCTCTGGACCGGGTGACCGACGAGTCCCTGGCGGAGCCGATCGAACGAGGCCAGGCCTACCTGCGGTCGATTCAGCTCCCCAGCGGCGGCTTTCCTTCCAACCCCGGCGGCAACGAGAACACCGAGGTCGAGGCGGAGATCCTCTGGGCCCTCGGGGATGGGCCGGCGCCGCTGCCGGTGATCGAAGTTCCGACCCTGCACCCCCTGGGTGCAGTCGCCCTGGCCCTCCTTCTCACGCTGTTGGCCTACTCCCGGCTGCCCCGCGGGCGCAACTCGTAGTGACCACCGGCTGAGGACCCCGCGGCCGCTCGGATCAACTCTGCGAACCAGCCCCGAGTGTTCCGGCCCACTTCGGGAATACCAAGACGACTGGTCATGTTAGAGTCCTTGCCATGCCCCGAGGAACCAACCGCCAAGCCCTCATCGAAGCCGGACTCGAACTCTTCACCCACCAGGGGTTCGGGGCCACGGGAGTGCAGGAGATCGCCGACCGCGCCGAGGTACCCAAGGGCTCCTTCTACAACTACTTCGAGTCGAAAGAGGACTTCATGATCGCGGTGGTCCAGCACTATCGCGAGCTGGCCTGCCTCGAACTGGCCCGCCTCTTCGGTGAACTCCCCGGGACGCCGCGCGAGAAACTCGTCGGCTTCTTCGAAACCGCTCGCCAACAGCTGGTCGACGCCGACTTCGGCGGGGGTTGTCTCGCCGGTCGCCTGTGCCAGGAGCTCGCCGGGGAACACCCTTTGGTGCGTGAACCCCTGAACCATGCCTTCGACTGCATGGGAGCGACGATCGCAGAGATCCTGGAAGCGGCGCGGACCGAAGGAGAGATCGCCTTCTCGGAGGACCCAGCCGAACTGGCCGAGTTCCTCCACAACGGCTGGCAGGGAGCGACGCTGCGCGCCAAGGCCGCCGGTTCGGACCAGCCGTTGCGCAACTTCCAACGCTACGTCTTCGAACGTCTCCTCCCTCACCCAGCGAACTAAACCGACCGCTCCCTGACGCGGCCAAGGAACCAACCTGGAGCTCCACGGATCTTTCTCATCATGCTTAAGACGACTGGTCATCTTACTACAATCGCCCTTCTCGTTACGGGCCTCCTCACCTCGCCCGCCGCCGGCGCCACCGAGATCAAACTGCGGACCTCCAACGACTTCCTGTCGGATCCCAACCAGTCAGACGATCTCTACACCGCCGAGATCGGGCTCGGCTTCCGGGTAGGAGCTCACGGTGAGCTCGAACTCGGTGAGCGGATCTTCACCGACCGCGAGCGCGGTCTGCGGTTCGACGAGTCGTACGTCCGCTACACGCGAGAACTCCATCGCCGCCACCTCGACCTTCGGGTCGGCGCCGGCCTCGTCGTGCTCGGCCACGGTGCCGGCGAGTCGTTGCAGAACTCGATCCACCGCCTGATCGGCGGCACCGAACTGGAACTCGACTACGTCGACGACGAGGAGTGGTTCGCCACCGCCGAACTCTGGCTGTCGCGAGCCCTGCTCGAGGGTCGGTACGGCACGCTGGCGGCCAGTCTCGACGTGCAGGCGGCACCGGGCTTCCGGAGTTGGCTCGCCACCAGCCTCGACCTCACGCACCAGCTAGGACCGGTCGATCTCTCGGCGCGGGTGGGGTACGCCCTCCACGAGGTCGAATTCGAGCCGCTCGCCCCTCGAATCGCGGCGTCCAGCCCCTCCTGGTCCCTGGGAGCTGCGGTCGGACGGCTCTCCGTCCAGTGGAGCTACAACCACTACGGAACCCAATCGAAGCATGTGGAGTTGGCCTACCGTCTGCGCTGGTCCCCCCCGCGCCGCGGCCACCGTCCCCCGGACATCCCCCTGGCGAGCTTGCAGCTTCCCTAAGGTCCGCAGCCCACCACCGCCTCCGCCCCCAGGCGCTGGATGCGATGGTTGTCCGCGGGCAAGCTCTCCTCGAGCGTCTTCCGGGCTGCAGCCAGGCGAGCGGACGCCGTGGAGTCGTGGCAACGATCGATCAGCGCCAGTTCGGCCTCGACCTCGGCCCGCCGCCAGTGCCCGGCCGGCAGGATCTCGCCTCGGAGTTCGAGTGCCTCTTCCAGCAGAGCACGAGCCTCGTCGAGGTTTCCCTGCTCCCGCCGCAGGGCTCCGAGCGACAACAGGGTCTCGTCGAGACCGTTGGGGTTCTGCCCCGATCCGCGCTGCGCGGCAAGGGCGGTCGACAGCGCCTCGTCGGCGGCCTCACTCTGCCCCGCCGCGAAGAGGCAGCTCCCCAGCAGACTTCGGACTCGGGTCGTCGCGGGGTGGTCGGACCCGAACCGTTCCACCATCGCCGCCAGGACCTGGCGGTACCCCGCCTCGGCCCGCTCGAACGCACCGAGTTCGGTACCGAGAGTGGCGCTGTTGATGATCGCCACCAACCGTCGGAAGTCGTCTTCGGGGGTCTCGGATCGAGCGATCTCGGCCGCTCGCTCGAGATGGGGCCGCGCCGCCGCGAAGCGACCCTGCTCTAGCCGCACCCGGCCGAGGTTGCTGAGGGGCGCGATCAGCTCGAGCCGCGGCACGTCCGGGCGGTTCTCCAGCACCTCGAGCGCCCGCCCGAAGTAGACCACCGCCCCCTCGTAGTCGCCGGCACTCCGTAGCCGTACCCCGAGGTTGTTGCGCAGGTTGGCGGTGTAGGGGTGATCGGCCCCCAGCGTCGCCTCGGCCATGGCCACGGCCTCGCGCTGGTGGGTCAGACTGGCCTCGGAGCGACCCTGCGACTCCAGCGCCACCGACAGCTGCCCGAGGGCGAGCGCCAGGCTCGAGCTCCCCTCCCCAGCCTCTCGCCGCCGCAGTTCGACCACCCGGGAGAACAGCTCCTCCTGAGCCGCGAAGTCTCCCTGGTCGTGGCGCAGCAGTCCCAACGCGAAGAGCCGTCGGGCCAGCTCGTGGTCGGAGCCGTGATCGACCGCCGACTCCTCCGCCAGGGCGACCGATCGCTCGATGAGCGGCGCCGCCTCCTCCCCCCTCTCGGCCACCAACAGCGAGTAGCCCAGTTGTCGCATGGCCTCTCCGGTCCGCGGGTCGGTCTCTCCGAACAGAGCGCGGCATTCCGCTAGCACCTCCTCGTGCAGGGCGACTCCCTTCTCCACCTGCTCCTGGCCGAGGTAGGCCCGACCGAGCACCGACAACAGCTCCGCTCGGAGTTCGCGATCGTCCGCCAGCTCCTCGCGCACCCGCGCCACCCCCCGGTCGAGGATCTCGACCACCGAGACCTCGCCGGTGGTCGGTGCGTAGGGATCGGCGTCCACGAACAGGCCGGTCATCAAGCCGGCCACCCGTTGCGCACGGTCCGCCTCCGTCTGCGCCCGCTCGGCCTGGCGCAGGGTTACCCCCAGCATGGCGGCCAAGGCCCCGAAGACCGCCACCGTGCTCGCTACGGCCCAGCGATGGCGCCCCACGAAGCGCCGCACCCGGTAGGCGAAGGTCGGTTCGCGGGCGCTGATCGGCTCCCCGGCGAGATAGCGTCGCAGATCGGCCGCCAACGCCGCCGCCGTCGGATAACGCAACGCGGGCTCGGGTTGCAGCGCCTGGTCGAGAATCCGGGCGAGATCGCCCCCTACGCTACGGTCGAAGCGGGGCCGTTCCCCGGCGGTCAGGGCCCGCAGTTGCGCCGTCGGATCGAGCAGGCTCCAGAGGATCACCCCCAGGGAGTAGGTGTCGCTCGCCGTCGAGACCGGCTGGTTGGCGATCTGTTCCGGGGCCGCGTAGCCCGGCGTGTGCGGCTGCACCAGGGTGGGTTGCGGTCCGGCGCCCTCCCCCAGCAGCTTCGCCACCCCGAAGTCGAGCAGTTTGACCGCCCCCTGGCGCGAGACCAGGATGTTGGCGGGTTTGAGGTCGCGGTGGATGACCAGGTTCTGGTGGGCGTGCTGCACCGCGTCGCACACGGCGAGGAAGCGGTCGACCCGTTGCCGCTTGTCGAGACCCTGCTCGTCACAGTAGCGATCGATCGGAGCGCCCTCCACCAGTTCCATGACCAGGTAGGGATACCCCTCGTCGGTGACCCCGCCGTCGAGCAGTCGCGCGATCCCCGGGTGCTCGAGCTGCGCCAGGACCTGGCGTTCGGCTCGGAACCGACGTTCCGCTTCCGGGCTCTCCAGACCACTCGGAATCAGCTTGATCGCCACCGTCTTCTCGAACTCACGGTCCGCCCGTTCCGCCCGGTAGACCACGCCCATTCCTCCGCGCCCCAGTACCTCGAGGAGGCGGTACGGACCGAGCCGTTGGCCGGCGCGATCCCGGGTCACATCGTCGAGCGCGGCCGACCTCAGGTCGGCCATGCCGGCCGCCATCGGTTCCTCGAAGGCATCACCCGTCGAGTCCTCGAGCGTCGACAGCAGCTCTTGCAGCTGTGCCGCTAGCGCCGGCTCGGCGGCGGCCAACTGACCGAGCCAGGCCGGGCGCTGGGACGGATCGAGGTCGAGCGCCTCTTCGAGCCGAGCGTCGATCCGCCCCCACTCCTCCTGGCTCAGCCCTTCCAGCATAGCGAGAGCCTACCAGGCAGCGGTCTCAGGCCAGTTCGGCCCGCAGCCAGGCCTTGCTCTTCATCCAGCTCCGCTGCACCGAGCGTAGTGGCATGTCGAGCACTTCCGAGGCCTCGGGAGCGGTCAGACCCAGGAAAAAGCGGCACTCGAAAACCCGCGCCAGCCGCGCGTCGAACTGATCGAGCCGTTGCAGCGCCCCGTCGATCGCCAGCACCATTTCGGCCTGGTCTGCCGGGCTGCCGTCCCCCA
>JAUIDB010000021.1 GCA_030429235.1 Thermoanaerobaculia bacterium
ACGAGTTGAGAGATCCCGACGAGCAGGCACACCGCTTCCGCTGCGACCTCGAGGCCAGGGGAGCTCACGGTCTGCCCCGAGTCGAGCCGGACCAGCATCTGCTGGCGGCGCTGCGAGCCGGCCTCCCCGCGTGTGCCGGAGTGGCCCTGGGAGTCGATCGCCTCCTGCTCCTGCGCGTGGGAGCCGACCACCTCGACCAGGTTCTCGCCTTCCCCACGGCCAGAGCCTGAAGCCAATCGACACCAGCCGCACCGAGGTCGCACCGCGACCGGGGATCCGGTAGCATTCCCCCATGGCTACGCTACGCCCCTTCCGTGCCGTCCGCCCTACGCCAGAGTGTGCCGAGAGGGTGGCTTCCGTCCCCTACGACGTCGTCGGCACCTCGGAAGCGGCGGCGCTCGCGGCGGGCAACCCCTTCAGTTTCTTGCGCGTGATCCGTCCCGAGATTCAGCTACCGCCCGGAGCCGACCCTCACTCGGACGAAGCCTACGCCGAAGCGGCCAGATCCCTCGGCCGCCTGCTCACCGAAGGTGCCATGCTGCGGGATCCGCGCCCTGCGCTCTACCTCTACCGCCAGACCATGGGTTCGCATCAGCAGATCGGCGTCGTCGGGTGCTGCTCGGTCGACGAGTACGACCGAGACCTGATCAAGAAACACGAGAAGACCCGGCCCGACAAGGAAGAGGACCGGATGCGCCACATCCTGGCCATCAACGCGCAACCGGGGCCGGTGTTCCTGACCTACCGCGACGATGCGAGGATCAACGCCCTGGTTCGTAGTTTCGTCGAGCGCGAGGATCCACTCTACGACTTCGTGGCCGAAGACGGAGTCGGTCATACCGTCTGGCGAGTCCTGCAGACCGATGAACTCACCGCAGCGTTCGCCACCGTGCCGGCGTTGTACGTCGCCGACGGCCACCATCGCTCGGCTTCGGCCAGCCGAGCCCGGGCCCATCGCCACCACTCGACCCCGAACCCGACGGGTCAGGAAGAGTTCAACTTCTTCCTCTCGGTCCTGTTCCCCGCCAGCCAACTCCAGATCCTGCCCTACAACCGAGTGGTTCACGACCTCAACGGTTCCACCGCAGAGCAACTCCTGACCGATCTGGGGTACGTGCTGGACGTTCGGGCGGGAGCCGAGCCGACGCCTCCCGGACCGGGTCACTTCTCGATGTACCTGGCCGGCCAGTGGTACGACATCGCGGCACCCCAGGAAGCGATCGACGATCCCGATCCCGTACAGTCGCTGGACGCCTCGATCCTCCAGGGTCTGATCCTCGGACCGCATCTCGGAATCGACGATCCCCGTACCTCGAGCCGGATCGACTTCGTCGGAGGGATCCGGGGGACTGACGAACTGGTGCGGCGGGTGGAAGAGCGCGGAGATGGAGTGGCGTTCTCGCTCCATGCCGTCACCATCGAGCAGCTGATCGCGGTGTCCGACGCCGGCCTGGTCCTGCCTCCCAAGTCGACCTGGTTCGAACCGAAGCTGCGCTCTGGCCTCTTCGTGCACGAGATCTGACTCCAGCCCACTACTCCGGAGCGCCACCCCCGATGCCTGATTCTTCCGCGATCCGCCGCGTCCACAACTTCAGCGCTGGCCCGGCCACCCTACCCAAATCAGTACTCGAGCGAGCCCAAGCCGAGCTGCTCGACTACCGCGGATCCGGCCAGAGCGTCATGGAGATGAGCCACCGCTCGCCGGTGTACGACGGCATCCACCGGGGCCTGATCGACTCCCTGCGACGTCTGCTCGGCCTGTCCGCAGAGTACGAAGTCCTGCTCCTCCAAGGTGGGGCAAGTCTGCAGTTCTCGATGGTGCCGATGAACCTGCTTCCCGCGGGCCAATCGGCCGACTACGTGATCACCGGAACCTGGTCCAAGAAGGCTCTGGCCGAGGCGGAGAAGGTCGGCTCGGTTCGGGTAGCAGGGACCTCGGCTCCGACGTCCTTCGACCGCATCCCGAACGCGCTCGATCCCGACCCGGAGGCGGCCTACTTCCACCTCACGACCAACAACACCATCGCCGGAACCCAGTGGGCGCGCCTCCCATCGGGAACCGCGCCGCTGATTCTCGACGCTTCCTCAGACATTCTGTCGCGGCCCCTCGATCTCACCAACGTAGGCATGATCTACGCCGGGGCACAGAAGAACCTGGGTCCAGCGGGCCTGACCCTGGCCATCGTCCGACGCGACCTGCTGGACCGAATTCCCGACGGCCTCCCGACCATGCTCGACTACCGGACGCAGGCTGGCAAGGGATCGCTCTACAACACTCCACCCTGCTGGGCCATCTACGTGGCCGGCCTGGCCTGTGAGTGGATCGAAGGCCTGGGTGGGCTCGAAGCGATGGAGACCCGCAACCGAGGCAAAGCCGATCTCATCTACTCCCGCCTCGACCGCGGCGGAATCTACCGCGGCACGGTGCAAACCGAGAGTCGCTCCCTCATGAACATCACCTTCCGACTGACCGACACCACGCTCGAGCCCCGCTTCCTGGAAGAGGCGGCCGACGCGGACCTCGTCAACCTGAAGGGGCATCGCTCGGTGGGCGGTATCCGCGCCTCGCTGTACAACGCCATGCCGAACTCCAGCGTCAAAGAACTAGCCTCCTTTATGGACGATTTCGAACGGAGCCACGGCTGATGGGTGAAGAGTCCCCTCCATCCAACCCCGCGCCCAAGCGGCGCAAGCGCTACGTTCCCGTCGTCGGACCCCGGCTCAAGAAGCTCCTCTTCGTGGTGCTGGGGCTGTTCGCGCTTCTGACCGTCAACTCGGTCTACCTACTCGCGGTCCGTGGGTTCGAGGCCTTTACAGGTCACACCTACCAGAACTGGTTCTACCTGGTGATGTTCCTGGGACATCTGATCCTGGGACTCTTGATTGTGGTGCCGGTCATCGTCTTCGGCCTGATCCACATCCGCAACGCCTCCAATCGACCAAACCGTCGAGCCGTGAGAGCCGGCTACGCCCTGTTCGCTACCGCCCTCGTCTTGCTGGCGTCTGGCCTGGTCCTGACGCGGATCGAAGGACTCATCGTGGTGAAGGATCCGGGCATCCGCAGCGTAGCCTGGTGGCTCCACGTCATCACCCCGCTGCTCGCCGCCTGGCTGTTCGTCCTCCACCGCCTCGCGGGCCGGCGCATCCGTTGGGGAATCGGCCTGCGTTGGGCCACGGTCTCCGCCGTGTTCGCCTTGATCATGGTAGCCCTGCACTCGCAAGACCCCCGCTCCTGGGAGGTGGTCGGTCCCGCTTCCGGCGAGCAGTACTTCTTTCCCTCGCTGGCTCGCACGGCGGATGGCAACTTCATCCCGGAGCGCGTCCTGATGAACGACGGCTATTGCCAGGAGTGCCACGAAGACGTCCACGCGCGGTGGCAGAACAGTGTGCACCGTTTCAGTTCGTTCAACAACCCGCCCTACCTGACCTCGGTCCGGGAGACTCGGCAAGTGTCCTTGGAGAGAGACGGTAACCTCCAGGCGGCTCGTTGGTGTGCCGGCTGCCACGATCCGGCAGTCTTCTTCACCGGCAAGTTCGACGATCCAGACTTCGACGACGTCAACGATCCGACCGGTCAAGCGGGGTTGACTTGTACCGCGTGTCACGCCATCACCAATATCAACAGCGTGCGCGGCAACGCCGACTACACCATCGAAGAGCCGATCCACTACCCGTTTGCCTTCAGTGACAACCAGAGCCTGCAGTGGGTAAACCGGCAACTCGTCAAGGCCAAACCGGAGTTCCACAAACGGACCTTCCTGAAGCCGCTGCACCGCAGCAACGAATTCTGCGGCTCCTGCCACAAGGTCCACCTCCCCGTCGAACTCAACAACTACAAGTTCCTGCGCGGCCAGAACCACTACGACGCGTTCCTGCTTTCCGGCGTTTCGGGGCATGGAATCACCAGCTTCTACTACCCGCCCAAGGCGACCGCTACCTGCGCTGAGTGCCACATGAAACTCCGGACCTCCGACGACTTCGGAGCCCAGCACTTCGACGACCGGGGAGAGCGAACGGTACACGACCATCAGTTCCCGTCCGCCAACACCGGGATTCCCCACTTGCTCGGCTTTCCGCCGTCGGTCAATCAGGAGCACCAGGACTTCAACGAAGGCGTCATGCGCGTCGACCTCTTCGGCCTCAAGCAGGGGGGCACCATCGAAGGAGAACTCGTCGCGCCCTTGCGGCCGGTGATCCCTGCCCTCGAGCCCGGCGAGACCTACCTGATCGAGGCGGTGATCCGCACCCTGAAGATGGGACACCTGTTCACCCAAGGAACCGCCGACTCGAACGAAGTTTGGCTCGACGTCACCGTGCGTTCTGGCGAACGGGTTCTCGGTCGCAGTGGCGGATTCGGTCCCGACCACGCCGTCGATCCGTGGTCGCACTTCGTCAACGCCTACGTGCTCGATCGGTACGGTAACCGGATCGACCGGCGCAATGCCCAGGACATCTTCGTCCCCCTCTACAATCACCAGATCCCCCCCGGCGCCGCCGACGTGGTGCACTACAAGCTGCAGGTACCAGCCGACGTAGTCGAACCGATTACCGTCGAAGCGGTCCTCCGCTACCGCAAGTTCGACACCACCTACCTGAAGTACGTCTACGGCGAGGACTACGTCAACGACCTTCCGATCATGACCTTGGCGCGGGACTCGATCACCTTCCCGCTCGATTCCTCTGCCGAGGTCGAGAGCCCCGAGTTTCCACTGTGGCAGCGCTGGAACGACTACGGCATTGGTCTCCTGCGCAAGGCCGGCAAGAGTCCTGGCGAACTGCGCGGCGCCGAGGAGGCCTTCCATCAGGTCGAAGCCCTCGGCCGCCCCGACGGCCCGCTCAACCTGGCCCGGGTCTACATCGCCCAGGGCACGGTCCGCGACCAGGCCATCGCTGCCCTCGAGCGTGCCGCCAACTTCGACCCACCGGCCCCACCCTGGTCCATCGCCTGGTTCACCGGTCAGGTCAACGAACAGAACGGCAACCTCGACGCCGCGATCGCGAGCTTTCGCAGCATCGTCGAAGCGGATACCGCCGAGACCCGGGAACGTGGTTTCGACTTCAGCCTCGACTACCGCTTGCTGAACCGACTGGGTTTGGCGCTCTTCGAGCGGTCCAACCTCGAACGTGGCGACGCGCGGCAGGCCCAGCGAAACCACTTCCTGCAGGAAGCCCTCGCGGTCTTCCAACAGGCCCTGATCATCGACCCGGAGAACGTGACGGCTCACTACAACCTGTCGCGCTTGCACCAACGACTCGGCAACCCCACCAAGGCCGATGAACACCTGGCGCTCTATCAGGAGTACAAGCCAGACGACAACGCCCGCGACCGGGCGATCGCGATCCATCGCGCCGCCAACCCGGCGGCCGACCACGCCGCCCAGGCCATCGTCATCTACGATCTTCAGCGCCCAGGGGCATTCGAACTCGATGGCCAAGGGCTCGGCCGAGCCGAGACGTTTGCCCTACGAAGTTCGACCGAAACGGTCCCGGCCAAGGCTGCCGCACCCTAAAGCCGGAGCTCGGATTCGAGCGTCGACGCAGTCAGTCCGCCCGAACGCGGAAGAGATGAAAGGTCCCAGCCACCCAGCCGTGGTCCTCGCCCGCACGGATCTCCTCCCAGGCCGGTCGCCAGAGTTCCGCCGCCGAAGTCAGTGTCTCGAAGTCGTAGAGGTCGGCGGGCTCGGCCGCGAGTATCGCCGGCACGAACTGCTCGACCGTGACACTGACGGCATACCAACCGGGAGTCACGGCCTGGGCCGGGTCGTACCGGCGAGCTTGCGGGAGATAGGCCGAAACCACCTCGGAGGGCAGCGTTGGATACACCACCTGCAACGGCTCGGACTCGAGGTCGGCCTCTGCGGCCCACGCAGCCAACTGCACAAAGTTCTGGCGGAACTCCAGGTTGCCCGCCCCCAGTGCATGCCGCGTCGGATTGTGCTGCCCCAACCACCAGGTATTGGTCGCGCCGAGCCAGAACGGGGCCAGTAGGACCGACTCCACTGCCAGGAGCGTAACGATCGTGACCGCCCACCGAGGCCGCCGCACCAACCAGCTCGCCACGGGGAGCGCCAGAATCGGTACCACCGGCAGCAAGTGGCGAATCCCCAGGTTGTAGTTCGACGTGCTCGAAGCCAGTAGATAGATCGCCAGCGTCGACAGCAGCGGCAAACGCAGGTCGCGGCTCGTCCCGTCGCGCATCGCATTTCCGCCCGCGAACCAGCCCCCGACAACCAGAGCGAGCACGAAGAGGAGCACCAGCGGTGTCTTCAGCAGGAGGAGAGCCGGAAAGTACCACCACCTTCCGGTCGAACTCACCGAACCCAGGGCATAGGAGGTGTACACCCCGATCGAGTTCTGTGCCTGGACCCCGAGAAAACCCGTCAGCCATTGAGCTAACCAGGGATCGAACCGCTCCAGCGTCAACAGCCGCGACTCCCAGGGCTGGAGACGGTCCTCCACGATCACCGTGCCTTCTCCTCGGCAGTACTCTGCGATGACCGATTGTCCCGTCTCCGAGTCGTAGTTCCAGTTGGCTCCCGCGTAGACGAGATGCAAGACCACCACTGCACTCAGCAGGGCCACCACGCCCTCTCGCCAGCGACGACCACGCTCTCCCGGCGGGGATCGCCAGAGCACTCGCAGCCAGACCAGAGCCACCACCGGCAGGAGGAGTACCGCCGAGTACTTGGCGGCCAGACTGCCTCCGAGGGCGGCACCGATGGCCAGGGCCCACGGCATCGAGGGCCGCCGGGAGAAAGAAGCCAGACCCCACAGCGTGACCGCAAATCCCAGGGCGACGGCACTGTCGGTCTGCAGAATCGTGGCATTGCCCACCACCGGGAAGGACAACCCCAGCACCAGCACGAGGAGCAGGCCAGCCCCTCGACTCTGTGACCGGCTGCCTCCCCGCTCGCGCTCCCACCGACACCCCAGCGCGTAGCAAACCAGAAACCAGGGCACCACAAAGCAAGCCAGAAGCCAGACCCGGGAGCGCTCTGTCCGCTGCACCAGATCGGACCGCAGGAAGAGTTGATCGGCCCCTCGATGCGCCTCCCGAGCCGTGATCTCGGGGAGGGGCGGGTCGGCGCCGAGCATCCCCAGGCCCATCATCAGCTTCGCCAGCGGGGGATGCTCCAGGTTGACACTGTTGCGGCCGTAGTGCAACGCCTGGTAGCCGGCGACCAGATGGTGCGCTCCGTCTCCTGATAGCGAATGCGCCCGGAGCGCCCAGAGCTGGAGCACTAGACAGAGCAGGAGCCCGCTGGCTCCCAGCGCTCTCCCTACGAACGCTGCCGACGGACGGTCACGCTCCACCGGAGGTCTCCGACGCGGTCGCGGGTTCTCGAAGGACCTCGAATGACGGCCCTGCGATGGCGGCTTTCATCGCCGAGACGATATCATCGGCACTGGCCGGCACCGAGCCCGCTCAGCGACACCGCGACCCCATCCTTCGCGATTGTCGCTTCCCCCGGCTATCCCTCTGTGGTATAAAGCGCTTGCCTCCGCTGGGAGGATCCCTGGGCTCGACGCCCACCCGATCCCCGCCCCGAACTCGAGTCCCTATCATCCGTATGCCGAACACTCTGGAAGATCCGCGCCCCGACGGCGATCCGTCCGACGACCGTCCCGCTCCGACGGCCCTCCCCTCACGTGCCACCGACCACGGCGACGAGCCGGAGTTGGTACCGGAGGACGACCAGATCATCGGGGTGGTCTTTCGGCGTTCGCTGTGGGTCCTCCTGGTAATCGCAGTGTGTGTCGCGGCTTCCCTTCTACTCTCCCGCGAGGGCGAGGAATCGGCGGTCGAACAGGCAGTCGATGCAGCGCCACCGGTGGCGGTCGATACGGCTCCCATCGTGGCTCCGCAGGTAACGTTTCGCGAGATCACCCTCGAGGCAGGAGTCGACTTCGAGCACCGGAACGGAGCGGTTGGCGACAAGCTCCTTCCCGAGACCATGGGAGGCGGAGGAGGCTTCTTCGACCTCGATGGCGACGATGATCAGGACCTCGTCCTGATCGACGGCACCGCCTGGCCCCATGACGGGGTCGCGACCAACCCGGCCGTGGTCCTCTATCGCAATGATGGAAGCGGCAACTTCACACGGGTGGACGACGCCCCCAAAGATGCCTTCTATGGCATGGGAGTGGCAACTGGCGACTACGACGGCGACGGAGCCACCGATCTCTTCGTGACTGCGGTGGGACGAAACCATCTCTACCGCAACCTCGACGGCATGCTGGTCGACGTCACGCAGCAGGCCGGGGTGGCGGGTGCCGAAAACGAGTGGAGCACGGGAGCAGCCTTCTTCGATCTCGAAGGGGACGGCGACCTCGACCTCTTCGTGGCCAACTACGTACGGTGGTCCAAGGAGATCGACTTCGAGTTGGGCTACCAACTCACCGGAGTTGGTAGAGCCTACGGACCGCCCTTGAATTACGAGGGGACCTACCCCTACCTGTATCGCAACAACGGCGACGGCACGTTCACCGAAGTATCGGCCACGGCGGGGATTCGAGTCTCCAATCCGGCGACCGACCTTCCGGTGGCAAAGTCGCTTGCCGTCTCCCCCGTCGACGTAGATCGTGATGGTCTCGTCGACCTCTTCGTGGCCAACGACACGGTACGGAACTTCCTGTTCCACAACCTGGGCGACGGCACGTTCGAGGAAACGGCGGAGTCGTGGGGCCTTGCCTACGACAGAGACGGCAGCGCCACCGGCGCCATGGGAGTCGACTTCGGCTCCTTCCGCAATGACGACGAGATCGGCTTTCTGGTTGGCAACTTCGCCAACGAAATGACCTCGGTCTTCGTCAGCCAGGGAGATCCCACGCTGTTCGCCGACGAAGCGATCACCGAGGGGGTCGGAGCGCCCACGCGCACCGTTCTCTCCTTCGGCCTCAACCTTTTCGACTACGACCTGGACGGGCGGTTGGACCTCGTACAGAACAACGGTCATCTCGAGGAGGAGATCGGCAGCGTCGATCCCTCGCAGAGCTACCGCCAGGTCCCCCAGCTCTTCTGGAACGCCGGGCCTCGATCCCAGCGGACCTTCCTTCCCGCCGAGGTAGATCTTGGAGGGCCCATCGTTGGTCGGGGTTCGGCATTCGCCGATCTCGAC
The DNA here is from genome assembly GCA_030429235.1 of Thermoanaerobaculia bacterium. Lineage (GTDB taxonomy): Bacteria > Acidobacteriota > Thermoanaerobaculia > Multivoradales > JAIOJS01 > JAIOJS01. The sequence goes on from JAUIDB010000021.1 coordinate 9,120, forward strand.
GCCGACGGTGACCTCGACCTTCTCCTCCTTCAGATCGACGATCGTCCTCGCCTGCTGCGCAACGAGCAGCAGACGGGACACCACTTCGTGCGTCTGAAGCTGCGAGGAAGAGCACCCAACGTCGACGCCCTGGGCGCCACCGTCGAGCTTTCGGCCGGTGGTACCACGCAGAGACGCCAGGTCGTAACCGCTCGGAGCTACCTCTCTGCCGTCGAGCTACCTTTGACTCTGGGTCTCGGTGAACACACCGAGATCGAGTCGCTGGTGGTGACGTGGCCGGACGGGTCGGTCCAGCCGGTCCAGCAGGTCGAAATCGATGGCCTCACGGTCATCGAACAGAACTGATCGATGAGAGTGGCTTCCACGCCCTCGCTCCGCGATCTCGCCCTCGAGGCGGGTTGTCGGGAGCGTCCTACCTCGCAGACCTTTCGCTCTGGCCTCGTCAGGGTGCAGATCGACTTACAACCGTACCGACACCGCCGAGGTGGAGTCCCGAGACTCCTGCGGCGACGCCGTCGTACGCCAGAACAACGAACGGAGAACCCGTGACCCGAAGAATGCTGATCAACGCGCAGTCGCCCGAAGAACTGCGAATCGCCGTCGTCGACGGCCCCACCCTGGAAGAGCTTCAGGTCGAGGTGGCCGAACGAGGACTGACCCGCGGCAACATCTACCGCGGACGCATCGCCAACATTCAGCCGAGCCTCAACGCCGCTTTTATCGACTATGGAGCCGAGCGGCACGGCTTCCTCGCCTTGCAAGATCTGGTGCCGGAAGCCTGGTATCGCCAGCCGAAGGGAAACGGCCGGCCCAAGATCGAAGATGTCCTCGACCGGGGCAAACCGATCGTGGTCCAGGTCACCAAGGAGCCCGAAGGACAGAAGGGCGCGGCGCTGACCACCAACCTCTCACTGGCCGGCCGCTACCTGGTCCTGACTCCTTTCGACTCCTCGATCGGCGTCTCCCGCAAGGTGAACGACGACGAGACCAGAAAGTCCCTCAAGCAACTCGTCAAGAAACTCGAGGTCCCCGACGGCTGTGGCGCCATCGTCCGCACCAACGCTTTCGGACAGAACAAGACGACGCTGACTCGTGACCTGAACGCCCTATTGCGCCTCTGGAAGAGGATCGGCGCCGAGGCCCGCACGGGCAAGGAGATCAAGCTCCTCTACTCCGACCAGGACATCATCCTGCAGTCCCTTCGCGACTACCTCGACACCAGCATCGAAGAGGTCGTCGTCGACGATGCGTTCGCCTACGCGAAGGCAGAGCAGTACATGAAGGCCTTCATGCCGCGCAGCAAGACCCAGCTGCTGCGCTACGACGAGCGGACCCCGATCTTCTCGAAATACCACCTCGAGACCCAGATCGACCGCATTTACCAGCGGTCGGTCGAACTCCCGAGTGGCGGTTCGATCGTCATCGACCGGGCGGAAGCCCTCACCGCCATCGATATCAACTCGGGTCGCTCGACCAAGGCCAAATCGCAGGAAGAGACAGCACTGCACACCAACCTCGAATCGGCCCGTGAGGTCGCGCGCCAGCTGCGGCTGCGCGACATCGGTGGGCTCATCGTGGTCGATTTCATCGACATGCGTACCCAGAAGAATCGTCGCAAGGTCGAGAAGACGCTGCGGGACGCGATGAAGCCCGACAAGGCTCGTTTCGAGGTCGGGCGGATCAGTAGCAACGGGCTCCTCGAGATCAACCGCCAGCGCATTAAGCAGGCCCTCCTGATGCGCACACACCACGCGTGCCCTACCTGCGGTGGCACCGGTCGTCTCGCCAGTCCCGAACTGGTCGGACTCAACCTGGTGCGACGGATCGAAGCCCGGGCAGCATCGGGCGCCATCAGCGAGGTGACGATCACCTTGCACGCTGAGGTGGCCGATGCCGTCCAGAACCAGCGACGACGAGAACTCGCCGCCATCGAGCAGGAGTTCGGGATCGCCATCGAGATCGTCTCCTCGAGCCGGTTCCATCCCTCCGAACAGAAGATCGACTGGACGGCTCGGCCAGCCGAGGAGCGCAACGAAGTGCCCCGTGAGCCGCTCCCGACGCGCGGTCAGGCCGCCACACTGAGCGAGGCTACCGCCAATCTCGAGGCCGCCGACGAGGAAGAAGAGGCCGAGGGTTCGCGCAGCCGGCGACGCCGACGCCGTGGCGGTCGCCGACGACGCCGCAACGGCGAGGGCGAGAGTTCCGACTCGCGCCGCTCCGACAGCTCCGACCAAAGCGACGCGGCGGCCGTTTCCCCCCAGGCCGACGAGGGCGCGTCCGAAGACGGCGACGACAGCGACGAGCGCAGCGGCTCCCGACGCCGCCGGGGCCGACGGGGTGGCCGTGGTCGCCGACGGCGCTCCGCTGAAGGATCCGACTCCACCACCGAGACCCGCGACACCGCTGGGCAGCCCACCACGGAGTCAGAGCCCACGCCCGAGGTAGCCGCCACCGGCGACGAGGCACCGGAGGAGGGTCCCCGCCGCAGGGGCCGTCGCCGTGGTCGCTCGGGTCGGTCGGCGGAGGCCTCGGGTACCCCCGAGTCGAACCGCTCCGAACCGGCGACGACCAGCGAAGCGGCCGCGCCACCGGAGACTCCGCCCGCATCGGGCGAAGAAACCAAGACCCGACCCCGTCGCGGTCGGAGCCGACGCAGTGCCCGTGCTGGCGCGGACGAAAGCACCGAGGCTCCCTCCAACGGAGCGACTCCGACGTCGAAACCGGCGAGGGACGACTCGGTGGATCAACAGGTCGAGGCTCTGATGACGGACCTCGAGGCCCCCGTGCGGACACGGCGAGGACGTGGCCGGCGCGCCGAGTCCCCCGACGATGCCACGCCCTCCGCCGGCACCGCCACGGTGGCTCCCGAGCCGGTGGCGGTGCCGAGCCGAGACGAGGGCGGATCACCGACCACCTGACCGTCGACTGAGCCAACGCTCGTCCCGACGCGCCCGCCGGGACGAGCCGCTTACCCTTACTCGGTCCCGAGCCGCTCGTGTCCGATTGACCCGATTGGCTCCGGTCGACTAATCTGCTGGGGTGAGTCGGGACAACCTGCTCGGCCGACTGGCCGTCCACTACAAGCTGATCAGCAAGGATCAGCTCGTCGATGCCCTGGGTCAGCAGAGCCGGGATGGCGGTACGCAGCGCCTGGGTGAGATCCTGATCGAACGGGGATGGCTCAGCGAAGCGCGCTTCGCGCAGCTGTTGGACATTCAGGAGAAGTACCAGGAACAGTTGCAGGCCAAGGCCCCGGTACAGCCGGAGGGCGCCGCGGCGACCTCCGAGAAACCTGCTCCTCCCCCACCGCCTCCGACCTTCGACCCCGAGCAGATCGAGTCGCTCCTGGCCTACGCTGCCGCCGTCGGCGCCAGCGATCTCCACGTGCATGCGGCGTCGCCGCTGCGGATTCGTCGCAATGGAGTCCTCGAGGTCCTGTCCGAGACTCCGCTGCCAGCGGCGAACACCGAACGTCTGATCGAGGCCGTGCTCACGCCCGGCCAGCGGCAGCAGTTGGCAGAGATCGGCGAGATCGACTTCTCCTACACCCTGGCCGGTACCGGACGCTTTCGGGTCAACGCGTACGCTCAACAGAACGGCCTCGATGCGGTGTTCCGCGTCATTCCACCGCAGCCCCCGAGTCTCACCGAACTGGGACTCCCCCTGGACCTCGCTCGCTTCTGCAACCACCACCAGGGCCTGGTGCTGATCACCGGTCCGGCCGGGTGCGGCAAGTCGTCGACCCTGGCCGCCCTGATTCGAATTCTGAACGAAGAACGCCGCGACCACGTCATCACCATCGAAGATCCGGTCGAGCACGTACACCTCTCGCAGCGATCCGTGGTCAATCAACGGCAAGTCGGTGCCCACACCGAGTCGTTCTCCCGCGCCCTGCGCGCCGCGCTCCGGGAAGATCCGGACATCATCGCGGTCGGAGAGCTTCGCGATCTCGAGACGATCTCCCTGGCCCTGACGGCGGCCGAAACTGGCCATCTCGTCCTCGCCACCCTGCACACGACCAACGCCACCGCTACCATCAACCGATTGATCGGCGTTTTTCCCCCCGACCAACAAAACCAGGTTCGCACGATGGTCTCCGAATCGCTGCGAGCGATCGTGTCGCAGAGGTTGGTCCCGCGTGCCGACGATGAAGGGCGGGTGCCGGCCCTCGAGGTACTGGTGTGCAACCGCGCCGTCGGCAACCTCATTCGCGAGAAGAAGACCTTCCAGATCCGCTCGATCCTGCAAACCGGGTCGAGTCAGGGAATGCGACTGTTGGACTCCTCGCTGAAGGAACTGGTCGACGCCGGTACCATCACCAGAGAAGCCGCCGCTCACGTGGCCGAGAACCCGTCCCTCTTCACCCCTTGATCCGGTCAGAGACTCAGCAACCCTAGCTCCCCCACCTACACCTCATGGCCCGACTCCACGAACTCTTCCGTTACCTCCGAGACGAGAAGGGCAGCGATCTCCACCTGGTCAGCGGCCTCGAACCACGGATGCGGCGCCACGGCCATCTGGAGGCGATTCCGAACTGGGAGCGCCTGACGACCGAGGGTCTCGCCGGTATGCTGCGGGAACTCGTCAGCGACGAACGCTGGCAGGAATTCGAGCGGGATGGCGACCTGGACTTCGCCTACGGTCTTGATGGCGTGGCCCGATTCCGCGGCAACTACCTCCGCCAGGAGCATGGAATCTCGGCCGTCTTCCGGATCATCCCCCAGAAGATCCTGACCCTCGAAGAGCTGCGAGTCGCACCTGCGATCGAGACCCTCTCCGACCTGCGGCAGGGGCTGGTGCTGGTCACCGGGCCGACGGGCTCAGGAAAATCGACCACGCTGGCCGCGATCATCGATCGGATCAACCGCAAGCACGCCCGCCACATCGTGACCATCGAGGACCCGATCGAGTTCGTTCACCCCGAGATTCGCTCGGTGTTCTCGCAACGCGAGGTCGGACGAGATACTCCATCCTTTGGCCATGCCCTGAAGTCGGCGATCCGTCAGGATGCCGATGTCATCCTGGTCGGCGAGATGCGCGACCAGGAGACGATCGCTCTCGCCATCACTGCCGCCGAGATGGGCGCCCTCGTCTTTGGAACGCTCCACACCAACAGCGCCACCAACACCATCGACCGCCTGATCGACGCCTTCCCCGCCGACCAACAGGCCCAGATCCGCACGACACTGGCCGAATCACTGGCCGCCATCGTGGCTCAGTTGCTCCTGCGCACCGCGGACGGGCAAGGGCGCGTCGCCGCCAACGAAATCCTGCTCCGTACCAGCGGGTTACCCAACGTGATTCGCGAAGGCAACACACCGATGATCCGTTCCATCATTCAGGGCGGTCGCAAGGAGGGGATGCAGATGATGGACGACGCCCTGGCCGACCTCCTCGAACGCAAGGTCATCTCTCCGCGCGATGCACACCAGAAGGCGGCCGAGAAGGCACGCTTCGAGGAGTTCCTCGACGAAGAGTGACCTCCTCGGTCCCCACCGGCCGACTTCCGCCTCGCCGCTCCTAGTGCTCGGCGCCGCGAGGCTTTAGAATCCGGCTCGCCATGAACGCCGACGCTCGCCAGACCCGCACGACCTTCGATGACCTGTACCGCATCGCCGAGTGGGGAGGCGACTACTTCGCCGTCAACCCCGCTGGCAACGTCTCGGTGCAACCGAGACAGAGTCCAGAAGGCAGCATCGACCTGCTCGAAGTCGTCCAGGGGCTCGAGGCGCGTGGGATCTCGACCCCGGTTCTGGTTCGGTTTCCCGACCTGCTCTCTCACCGTCTCGCCGAAATCCACGGTGCCTTTCAGCAGGCGATCGAGGAACACGAGTACCGGGGTGGGCATGTCGGGATCTACCCCATCAAGGTCAATCAACAGCGTCAGGTCGTCGAGACCATCCACCAGCGAGGAGTCGCCCTCGGATTCGGCCTCGAAGTCGGCTCCAAGCCGGAACTGGTGGCGGTGCTCGGCATCACCTCCAGCGAGGATGACCGCCTCATTCTCTGCAACGGGTTCAAGGACGACGAGTACATCGAGAACGCCATCCTGGCGCGCAAGCTGGGTCGCAACGTCCTGCCGATCGTCGAAAACTCCTCCGAAATGCGGCTCATTCTGAAACACGCCGATCGCTACGGCGTCGAGCCCCAGTTCGGAATGCGGGTCAAGATCGCCTCGACCGGAACCGGCCGCTGGAGCCAGTCGGCGGGGAGCCGCAGCAAGTTCGGGCTGACCGTGCCCCAGGTCGTGGCTGCCGTCGAGGAACTCAACCAGTTGGGCCTGGCACACTGCCTGGTTCTCCTCCACTGCCACATGGGCAGCCAGATCCACGACATTCGTCGCATCAAAGACGGCATCAACGAACTCGCCCAGGTTTACGTGGGCCTCCACAAACTGGGAGCCGGACTGCGCTACCTCGACGTCGGCGGGGGGCTCGGTGTCGACTACGACGGAAGCCAGACCAACGTCGAGTCCTCGATCAACTACACCCTCGAGGAGTACGCCACCGACATCGTGCACCGTATCCTCCACGTCTGCGACAACGCCGACGTACCCCACCCGGACGTCATCACCGAGTGCGGTCGTGCCATGGTTGCCCACCATAGCGTGCTTCTCTTCGACGTACTGGGCTCGACCACCCGCGAGGAGACCGAGTCGTTCCCGGGGGACCTCGAAGCGACCTTGGACGACGAAGTCCCTCAACCGATTTTCGACCTTCTCGAGGCCTACCGCTGCCTCGAGCCCGACAGCAACCTCGTCGCCACGTACCACGATGCGATCCAGGCCCGGGACGAGGCGATGCACCTGTTCAACCTCGGCTATCTCGAACTGCCGCTTCGAGCGCTGGCCGAGCGACTCTTCTGGGCGACCTGTACCCGGATTCGGAACCTCAGCCGAGAACTGGAGGAGCGACCGGAGGAACTCCTCGATCTCGAAGAGAAGCTCCGCGACATCTACTTCTGCAACTTCTCGCTCTTTCAATCCCTCCCCGATAGCTGGGCCCTGCGACAGGTCTTCCCGGTGATGCCGATCCATCGGCTGGACGAGACTCCGACTCGGCTCGGAATCCTCGCCGACATCACCTGCGATTCCGACGGCAAGATCGACCTCTTTCCCGAACACCGGGAGATGAAACGAACGTTGGAACTCCATCCCCTGCGCGAGGGGGAGCCCTACTACCTCGGCGTATTCCTGGTCGGGGCCTACCAGGAAACGCTGGGAGATCTCCACAACCTGTTCGGCGACGCCCACGTCGTCCACGTCGAGTCCTCCCCCGACCGGACGCGAGGCTGGCGGATCCGCGACGTCATCGAAGGCGATACCGTGCGGGAGGTTCTCACCTACTTCCAGTATTCGCCGGACGCCCTGCTCGAACGGGTGCGGGACGACTGCGAACAAGCGGTCGCAAGCGGACGCATGCGCGTCGAGGAGAGTCGCGCTCTGCTCACGTTTTACCGCCAGGGCCTGGATGGCTACACCTATCTGGAAGCGGAAGAAGAGTAGGCACACCGCATCGGAACCCTTGGTGGTCCGGTAGACTCGCGGGATGGCAGAACGGCGCGAAATCCTCGTGATCGGTGGGGGACCGGGCGGGAGTACGGTGGCCAACTTCCTGGCCCAGGCTGGTCGCGATGTTCTGCTCTGCGAGCGCGACCGGTTTCCTCGCTTCCACGTCGGAGAGTCGCTTCTTCCCTACTCGGTTCCCATCTTCGAGCGGCTCGGCGTCTGGAACGAACTGGTCGACTACGGATTCCAGCGCAAGTACGGAGGGGACTTGATCTTCGAACCCGGGGGTCAACGAGTCTCGATCGACTTCGCGGCCGGCGTCGAACCTCAGTACGACATGGCGCTCCAGGTGCGGCGCGCCGAGTTCGACGATATCCTGTTGCGGCGCGCCGCAACGGTGGGCGTCGAGGTGCGCCAGGAAACGCCGGTAGCCCGTGTCCTCTTCGACGGCGACCGCGCCGTCGGGGCCGAACTCGCCAGCGGTCAGCGGATCGAAGCCAAGGTCGTGATCGACGCCAGTGGGCGCGATACCCTCCTCGGCTCGCAGCTCGGAACCCGCCGACGGGATCCCCGACTCCGCCAGGTGGCGCTCTTTGCCCCCTGGAAGGGAGCCAGAATGGGGGTGGGTCGCGACGGTGGCAACGTCCTGATCGTCGGCGGACCCACCGGTTGGTTCTGGATGATCCCGCTCGACCAGGAGCAGACCTCCGTCGGAGTCGTGTGCCCCCGGTCGACGATGCAGCAACGAGCAGGGAGGAGCCTCGACGAGTTCTTCGACGAACTCGCGGCCACCTCGAGCGAGGTGTCGAGGCGCCTCGTCGGAGCCACGCGACTGAAGCCCGTCCAACCGACTGCGGACTTCTCCTACCAGTTGGACCAGTTCGGCGGCGACGGCTGGGTGGTGGTGGGAGATGCCGCCGCGTTTCTCGACCCGGTGTTCTCCTCCGGTATCCACATCGCCGTTGACGCCGCGGAGCGAGCCGCCCGCGCGATCCGGCGTGCACTCGATCACAAGGACCGATTCGACGCCGCCGACTGCCGCCGCTTCGAGCGCGATGTCCGACGCGGTTTGACGCGATTTCGCCGGTACATTCTCGGCTACTACGACCCGGGGTTCGCTTCCCTCTTCTCGTCCGAGAACCCGCCGCCATTTCTCTTCCCACCGATCGTCTCGATCATCGCCGGCAAGGTGCAAGACTGGACGCCCCGAGTCTGGCTGTCGGACCGCATCCTCTTCCTGCAGTCCGCCCGCTTCCGGCGCGCCATGGAGAGGGGGCGCATGCCGCAGTTCGTCGCACCGGCCCACGAAGATGGAAGGATCGTCGTCGACAGATCCGGCGCCGCCGACGACCGTGCGACCACCGCGTCGTGAACCGCTCGCAGCTCGCCTGCGTAGCGCCTATGACGGCGGGATCCACCGCCGCTGCTTCCGACCTCAGGAGACTACCGATCATGAAGACCCGTTCCTTGATTGCCTCGCTTGCTCTCTGGACCACCGTCGCCTGTGGAGCTGAGCCTCCCGCCCCCCGAGCCACGGTGGCTCCCCTCGACCCTGATCCATCGGCTGCCACGTCGGTTGCGACCTTCGCGGGTGGCTGCTTCTGGTGCATGGAGCCGCCCTTCGACCGACTCGAGGGGGTCGTGTCGACCACCTCCGGGTACATGGGTGGAGAGGAAGACAACCCCACGTACAAGCAGGTTGCGGCCGGAATCACCGGACACGCCGAGGTCGTCCAGGTGGCCTACGACCCCGACGTAGTCTCCTACCAGCGCCTACTGGAGGTCTTCTGGCACAACATCGACCCCACGGTGAAAGACCGCCAGTTCTGCGACTGGGGAACCCAGTATCGAACGGTGATCTTCACCCACGACGATGAGCAGGCCCGACTGGCCCGTGCGTCCCTCGCCGCGCTCGAGGCCGAGCCCCCCTTCGACGCTCCGATCGTGACTCCGATCGAACCGGCCGGCGACTTCTGGCCGGCAGAGGAGTACCACCAGGACTTCTATCTCAAGGATCCATCGCACTACAAGCGCTACCGCCGAGGCTGTGGGCGGGATGCACGACTCGAGGAACTCTGGGGAGACCTGGCCGGACACTGAGGCGTCGACAGGCCCCAAACAGAAAGAGCCCCCTCACCGAGGGGGCTCTTTTGCGTTCGACGCCTTGGATCAGCCGCCGAAGCGGAACTTCACCCGGGCGTACCAGAACGCCCCGTTGAAACCGAAGGGCGAGAACTGACTGTAGCGGTTCCCCACGCCGTCCGCTGCTCCGGGATTGTCATCCGGAGTCGTGTCGAAGACGTTGTTGCCACCGACGATCAGCTGCATGCTGTCGGTCAGATCGATGCTACCTTCGAGATCGAGAAGGGTCTTTCCACTGTAGACGTTACCGTCTTCGGAATCGAACCAACCGTCGTAGTAGCTCGCCCGAGCCATGCCCGAGAGCCGATCGGTGAAGTTGTGGTTGAGCGAGGCCGTGGCCCGGTTCTCGGGCAGTGCTTCCTGGAGTTCCCGAATTCGCGTTGCGTCGAGGGTGGCCGGGTTGAACTTCGTCACGTCGGTCTCGGTGTGGTTGAACAACACACTGAAGACCGTATCGACGCTCGGCGTGTAGGTCGCCACGATGTCGATTCCCGAAGTCTCGGTATCGAAATCATTGGTGAAGAATCGGAAGTTCTGCAGGTTGGCCGCACTGGTGATCCCCTCGGCAATGAGGGAATCGACCTCGTCCTGGGTCAAGCTAAAGAGCTGAGTTACCGCCAGACGATCGGACAGATCGATCTGGAAGTAGTCGGCCGTCAGAGTGAACGGACCGTTGTCCCAGACCATACCCAGAGCGATGTTCACCGACTCCTCGGCCACCAGTGGCTCACCACCTCGCAGCTGCGCTACGCGGGACGACGAGGGAATGGTGCCGTTGTTGACCAACTCCTGCTGCACCAGGTCGAACTCGGTCGAAACGTTGAACGCATTCGACTGGCCCGGCGTGGGCGCCCGGAAACCGGTGCTCACGCTACCGCGCAGCTGGAAGCTGTCGGTCAGATTGAAGCGACCGGAGACCTTGCCGTTGGTGGTGGTTCCGAAGTCTTCGAAGTCCTCGAAGCGCAGCGCCAGACCGACGGTCCAACGGCCGTCATCGGCCGACTTCTCGAGGTCGCCGTAGACCGCCCAGTTCGAGCGACTCCAGGATCCTGCCGCGATGTCGCCGAAGCCGGGGAAGCCGTTCGAAGCCGCACTGAATCCCTGGGTGGCCAGAGGACCAATCTGGTAGGACTCGAGCTGACCGATTCCGATCGTGAACTCCTCGTCGCGCCACTCGAGACCACCCGCCAGGTTGAGAGTCGGCGAGATGGCGTAGGAGACATCGAAGTTGAAGTTCAGCTCGGTCTGGCCGTAGAGACCCGGGTCGAAATCGGTCGGCGTGTTCGGGCCGAGCGAGGCGTTGACCGTGTTGCGGATGAAGAAATCGACCTCGTTGTCGCCGTAGCTGATGCTGGCGTCCCAATTGAGGCCACCACCCGTGGTACCGCGGAGGCCAGCCGTGATCGCCTGGTCCACCACGTCGCCACCGAAGCTCGGGGTGAACCCGCCCGGAAACAGCTCTTGGAAGGAGAAGCAGTTCGGATCGGCGAAGACCTGACTCAGCGCCGTCGGATCCGGCACGTTGTTGGTAATGGTGACCGTCGGACAGTTGGCCGAGCCATCGTTGACTCCGTCGGCCGCATCGAGCATGTCACCGATCAGAAGCGTGGCCCCACCGTCGCCAGAGAACACCGCGCTCCGAGTGTTGGGGTTACGGAAGTAGAACCCACCCGTTACCGTCTTGGTGGCGTAGTTGGCATGGCCGTAGAACTGGCTCGTGTCACCGACCAGACTACCGAAGTTGAACCAGAGCTTCATATCGTCCTCGATCTCGGGTGAACCCCAGATCTGAGCCGGGTTGGCGACGTTGGTGTTGCCCGCCGCGATGAGCGCGGCCGCATCGTTCCGCTGGACCGACCGGCTGGTCGCGTCGGAGAAGCCGTACTCCAAACTGGTGTTGAAGTAGCCGTTCGGACCCATCGGAAGACCGAAGTTCGCAGCCACGGAGCCCGCGTTGCCATCGCCCTCCTGGTAGCCGCCGTAGCGGAGCTCGACCGATCCACCGCTGGCATCGTCCTTGAGCATGAAATTCATGACACCGGCGATCGCATCGGACCCGTACTGCGCCGAGGCACCGTCGCGCAAAACCTCGACCTGCCGCAGGGCGATCGAGGGGATCACCGAGATGTCCGGACCCTGGGCCCCGTCGGCCACACCATTGCCGAGCCAGTAGATGACGGAGGCCCGGTGGCGGCGCTTGTTGTTGATCAAGACCAACGTGTGGTCTGGGGCCAAGTTCCGTAGATTAGCCGGCCGCACGACGGTCGCCGCATCGCTGATCGGCTGCGTGTTGACGTTGTAGGAAGGAGCCAGCGTCCGCAGCATGTTGCTGACGTCCGTATCTCCCTGGCGCTCGAAGTCAGCCGCCGAGATGACGTCGATCGGTACCATCGACTCGGTCACCGAACGAGGCTCCGAACGACTTCCGGTCACCACGATCTCTTCGCCGAAGGGTGTCGTTTCCTCCTCCATCTCTTCGGAGGACGTTTCCTCCTCGTCCATGGCAGCTTCGTCCTGTGCATAGGCTGGAACCAGGCCCACCGAAACCAGTAGGGCTACCGCCCCCACCGTCCCCAACGACCAATGTCTCATTCTCTTCATTCCCGACTCCTTCGATGCGGTTTGCGATCGATGCTGCAATGGGTACGGCTAGAGACTCGGTTGCGAAACCGAACTCCAATCGAACCTGCAGACACCACGTTGTGTAGTTGTTACAACGTTGTGAACCCTAGCAGGGTTTCATTCGCAAGGTCAAAGGAGAATCGCGAGCCTTCGTCGCCGAATGGCTAGGATGGCCCTTCTACGCCGGATGGGTGCCGACGACCACGGCCGGCAGTTTCACCGTCGGACGCTGTTCCCAACGGAACGACCGCCCCTCGCTCTGGATGAGATCGACGCTTCCCCATCGGCGGACCAGGCCCTCGAGAACCCGCACGACCTCCTGGGCCGGCCCTAGACGTTCTTCCGGCGTTGGCTGCATCAGACCGAAGACGAGGTGGTCGAGTTCTCGTGGAATGTCCGCTGCGGCCTGCGCCAGCGACGGAACTGGCCGGCGCAGCGTGTCGAGCAGCAACGCCCGCACCGAACGACCCCGGAACGGCATCGTCCCGGTGGCGGCTTGATAGAGGATGACGCCGAGCGCGAACAGGTCCGCCTCCGGACCGTAACCGAGCCCGCGAATGGCCTCGGGAGCCAGGTAGCCCGGAGTGCCGACCACAAACCCGCGGTTCTGGTCAGGTCCAGAGAGGGCCTGGGAGACGCCGAAGTCGGCGATCTTGAGTCCTCCGCTTCCCGCCAACAGGACATTGCCTGGTTTGACGTCGTGGTGCACGATCCCACGTTCGTGGGCGGCCGAAAGCCCGCGGGCGATTCCCAGTCCGACCTGTACGACGGCCGGCACGGAAAGTGGAGCGAACCGGTCCAGGTACGAAGCGAGATCGATGCCGTCGACGTACTCCATCGCCAAGAATGCGACCTCGTCGGCCTCCACGACGTCGTGCACGGCCACGATGTTCGGATCGCTGAGCTGAGCGACGTGGGAGGCCTCGTGCAAGAGCTGCGCGGTGGGAGCCCCCGGCTCGACCTCACCGCGATCCAGCCGAATGGTCTTCAGCGCGACGTCGCGCCGCAATACCGGGTCCCAGCCACGGAACACGCTTCCCATCGAACCCTGGCCTACGAGTTCCATGACCTGGTAGCGTCCCAGAAAGACCTCCCCGAGATCCTGTCGGGCCTGGATCCGGTCCGCCAGCGCACGAAACGACAGCCGAAGCCGCTCGATCTCACTGCCGCGCGCGTCCGGTGGAATCGCCAGCAGGGAACGCTGGTCTTCGAGAAGACCCCGAATCGGTCGCACCAAGGTCCGATAGGCGATCGTCGCCGTCAAGAGGAGTAACACCGCGGCCATCGCTACGGCCGCGAGCGACCGCGTCCTCAACGTCCTGGCGGTAGTTTCCGCCACGGAGGCCGGCTGACGCGACAGCACCGTCCAGTCGGTACCCGCAACCCCAGACCAGGCCCCGACCACCGAGGCCGAGCCTCGGCCGTAGCACCCAGCGCCAAACACGCGATCGACCGCTGCGAGGGCCAGCATCTCCGGCGGAAACTCCCGAAGGTCGGCAGCTCCCAGCAGCGCCGTGCCCTCTCGGGACGCCAGAACCAGGGAGGCCTGGTTGCCCAACTCCCGAGGCTCGAGCAGATCGAGCAGGGTCGCCCCCTCGAAGACAGCCCGGAGTGCCGCCGCTCCTCCCACCGTCACCTGGTAGCTCAGGTAGGGCCCTCGACTCGGTTCCCTCGCCGGCGGTGAGACCCTCCACCCCGCCGTTCCCCTACGATCCTCCAGGATCTCGTCGAGCACAGCCCCCGCACCTCGCCTCTGAACCCTCAGCACGGGTCGGCCCTCCCGGTCCTGGACGATCACTCCCAGGATACCCAGGTCGGACCGCAGCAGCGCGCTGAGGACATCCTGGCCCGAGGGCCCCGTTCCCTGCTCGGAGAGGATCTGGGCCGCTCCTTCGAGCGCTACTCGCCGCGACTGTAGAAACGACTCCACCCTCCCCCCGACCCCTCGCGCCGCGACGCTGTGGGTCCGGAGCACCTGTTCGGTCATCGCGTCCCGATTGAGGCTGACCAGACCAGCGGACGAAACGACGAGCGGGAGGACTCCTACCACCACCAGAGCCAATAGGATCCCCGGCAGAAGGCCGATCGGAAGAAGGCGTCGGCGGCACTCCGCCAGGAGTGATGTCCACGACGGCACCGTCCTCGGGCTCATAGTTTCCAGCTCACACCGAGACTGGGAACGATCCCCGGCCAGAACTCCGAAACCTGGGTCGCGGCTCTGGCTTCGTCGTCGAAGTCGAAGTCGAAACCAGCCAGGTTTCGGCGGTCGTAGAGGTTCTGTACGTCGAGCCAAAGCTCGAGGCGTCCCGCATTCCGGAGTCGGACCTGACGACTGAGCCGAAGATCGAGTCGATGGTAATCATTCAACCGCAGGCTCCTCGGCGAACCGAGAACCGGAGTCCATTCGACCTCTCCGTCACTCCCGAGTTCGAGCTCGAAGTCGATCGGCGTCGACGGCCAACCCGTGTGATAGCGCCAGGCGAGACTGGCTTGCCACTTCCCCAGAGCGAAGCCCAGTCCGAGGTTGACGGCGTGGGTCTGATCGATCGCGCGAAGCACCCATTGCCCCTCGAGAAGGTCCTCGCTACGGGACCAGGAGTAGTTTCCCCAGAGATCGAAGGGACCTGGCAAGTCGGTGCGGAGAAACAGCTCGGCCCCCTTGGCTCGAGCTGAGGTCGGTGCAATCCGCACCCGCTCGGGCTCGAGTTCCGGGAAGTTGTTGTACGGCTCGAACAGATTCTCGAATCGCGGCCGAGGATCCTCGATGCGACGGTCCCACACTTCGAGTCGTGCCGCCAGCTGACGCCCCGAACTTCGACTGAGACGCGTGTGCTCGAGGCTCAGGATTCTCTGCTCCGAGCGTTCAGCGGTCGCGAATCGACGCTCACCGTCGGTCACCGCGAGCTCATGGGGGCGGTGGCTCTGCCGGAAGACTCCCCAAGACGCTCGAACGACGGTCCCCCGCCCCGCCACCCAGGCCAGATTGAGCCGGGGACTGAGAAGGGTCTCGTCGGTGAGCGAGTGTCGATCGTAGCGTCCACCGACCTCGACCGTGATCGTGCTGCGTGGCCGCCACTGGTCGGTCACGTACCCCGCGAGGTGATGAGCCTCGAAGTCTCTTCGGTATTCCTCCACCGACTCCGGAGCAAAGGACCGAAGGGCGGCCAACGGTGTCTCGAAATCCAGCACCACCGAACTCTGGTAGTTGGCCTCGTACTGTCGCAGACTCCAACCCCAGCCGAGGAAGTGATCGGGCCGTGCCTGGGCGCTCCAGTCCTGGCGCAGTTCGGCGATCTCCACCCGACGCTCGTCCCCCAGAAAGAACCGCTGCTCCTCCTCGTCCTCGAAGGCGAGGCGCGCCTTGTCGATCGTGCTCCAGGAGACCATCGTGTCGACGAACAGTCGGTCCGTCAGGATGGCCTGGTGGGTTCCCCAGTAGTAGGCAGTCCGATGCTCGGTTCGATGCTCCTTGAACTCCCCGTCGATCTCCTCCTGAAAGTCGAGCCGATCCTCCGCCAGCAGACCTCGAACGGTGAACGACTGCCGGGGACCGACGGCGTAGGACCCCTTGACCAGGAGATCCCAGAACGCGGGAGCAGGTCCCGACAAGAACTCGCCGGCCAGTTCGGTCGAACCGGCCCGTCCGACCGCCAACCAGCGGCCCTTCTGATTCGCCGAAACCCCGCGGGTACCGATGCGCGAACTGAGTAGGCCGAGTCCGAACTCCAACTCGGGCTCGCTGACCGGTTCGGCGCTGTACATCTCGAGTACCGCCGACAAACGATCGCCGAATCGCACCGGGTAGCCACCCGTGTGGAGGTCGACGGACCCAATCGCACTGGGGGCCAGAAGACTCAGCGCACCATCGAAGTCGCGGAGATGATGTGCCTCGTACAACTCTTGACCGTCGAACCGAATCTCGACCTGGTCGCGACGTCCTCCTCGGACATGAAACTCCGCACTGATGTCGTTGGCAGTTGCTCCCGGCAACAGTGGCAGAGCCCGGAACAGGTCATCAGCGAGATGCGGCAGCGTCTCGAGCTCCCGCCGGCTGAGTGCCGCTGGCCGGCTGGCAACCGGCTCACCCAGGGAGACCTGACTGGGGGTGACCACGACCTCGGCGTAGGCCGTCGGCAAGCTGTCCAGCCAGACTTCCAAGGCCGTCGACCTTCCGGGCCGAGCCGTGATCCTCTCGAGCCTTCCCGGCAGGTACCCTTCGACCTCGGCTTCGAGGGTCACGACACCATCTGGCAGCCCCTCGAACCGGAATCCACCCTGATGGTCGGTCCAGACTTCCTGGCCAGTCTCTGGGATTCTGACCACCGCCCCCGCCAACGGGGCGTTAGCCAGTCGATCCCGGACCGTCCCCACCAAGGTCGCAGTTGCGACCCCCTCGGGGGGACTCGACCGCGCGGTCAACCAGAGTGAACGGCCCGCTGAGGGATACCCGTCGAGACCACTCGGCGCCACCGCTGTCACTCGCCAGTAGTACCGCCCCTGCGCCAACGGAGCCAGCGGCAGCACTCCCTGCGTCAGATCGAGAATCCGCAGGGCCAGAGATCCGCAGTCCACGTCGTAGCACACCTCGACGGTGTAGGAGGAGGCCCCCGAGACCGGGGCCCAGGAGAGCACCGCCCGGTCGAGGGCGACCGTCGTCCCGACCGCCGGTCCGAGGAGGCGAGGTGCGACCAGCAGGGGTTCGGGACTCGGAATCGGTCCACTCGTGGGCAGTACCAACCCTGAGCCCTCTGGCACTCCCTGCGTTTGCCCGGCCTGGGTCACAAAAGACCGCCCGCGGAACACCATGACCTGGCCCGCGCCCTGCTCCCGGCGACGGACCCTGGTACGCAGTTCGCCGGCCTGGTTCTCCGCGGCGGCGAGCCGCGTCGCGCCGAGAATGACCTCGATCTCGCTTTCGTCCTCGCGGGATCGCGACCCCTGCAGATCCACCTGACCGACCACGATCTCCAGATCGGCCGAAGGCGTCGGCTCGGCCGGTGGAGCCTCGGATGCCCCGGCCAAGAAGACCAGGCTCTCCTCCCCGATCAGCAGCTGCGACAACCCGTCGAAAACCAACACCGCCGACGAGCGGCGGCCCGTTCGGAAGCCATCCCCCGGCTGCAGCAGATCGAACCTTCGCCCCTTGGTCCAATCGACCGGCGTCGGATAGGCGTGAGCATCACCCGTCAGATTGGTGACCAACGATCCTCCCTGCGGTAGCCCACGAGTGAGCACGACCCGGATGCGGTCGCCGGCAGCCAAGAGCCGCATTCCAGAGAACGAAGGGTTCAACTCCACCAGCGAATGCCAGGAACCATCTTCTCCCAAGTACAGCCGACTGAGTTCTTCCAGACTCTGGCCCGGGCGCACGATGTGCCAACCGGCGGTTTCTCGAACGAACGGATCCTCGGACCGACCGGCCGCCGCTAGCGACAGCAGCAAGAGCACCAACAACGGCACCACGGACCGGCTGCCGCTCGGTCCTCGTTTGAATCTACGAATCCCATCGGTCGACGCCAGCATCTGGTTCCTCCCGCTCCTGCCGTGGAGCTTTGGGAGGTTAGATGCGCGTCGCGGCGTTTTCCTTCGCGAGACAGGGAGGGACCACTGCGGCCCGAGTGGCCACACGGCGACTCTGCGTGATCAGACCGACCGCCACCAGCACGATAGCCCCCGCGACCACCGTTCTGCCGGTGATCACTTCGCCCGCCAGCAGCCAACCGAGCAGCACCGCGATCACCGGATTGACGTAGGCGTAGGTCGAGACCAGCGTCGAGTCGGCGTTGCGCATCAGCCAGGAGTACGCCACGAATCCCACCAGCGAGCCGAAGAGGATCAGATACGCCAATCCCCAGGCCGAAGTGGCCGACACCACGGCCAAATCGAACCCCGTCAGTTCTCCCCTCACCACGGCGGCCACCAACAGCCAGAACCCACCGGAGAGCATGTAGATCGCCGCTCCCATCAGGTCCGAAGCGGGTAAGTCGGCGTGGCGGGCGTACACGGTTCCGGCCGACCAGGAAGCCGCCGCGAGGAGCAGGAGGGTACCTCCCAGCAGATCCGCGGCACCCTCGCCCCCCACCGTCCCAGGATCGATCAGCAACGCGATCCCGACAAAGCCGAGCACCAATCCCACCCCGACGACCCAGGAAGGACGCCGACCCTGCGGACGGAGCCAATCGAAGAGAGCGACGAACAGGGGCACGGTCGCGACCAGAAGCGCGGCCAGTCCCGAAGCAATCCAGGTCTGGGCGATCACCACGCAGCCGTTGCCCCCCAACAGCAGCAGGGCTCCGACCAGGTTGGCGTTGCGGAACTGACGGAGGGTGGGAAGAGCATCTCCCCGCCACCGACGCCAGGACAGCAACAACCCGCCGGCCACGACGAAGCGCACCCCCGCCATGAGCAGGGGCGGCATGGTCTCGACCGCGAAGCGGATCGCCAGGTAGGTCGATCCCCAGACGACGTAGACCAGCCCGAGGGCGATCACCAAACGCCATTGGCTGCGCGCCATGTCAGTCCTCCTCGCTCGCCTCGGTCGGGAGTCTGCCGCGCTCGACGACCGTGTCCAATACGATGGTGCTTCGGGTCCCCATGACCGAATCGATCTCTCCCAACTGCTCCCGAAGGAAACGCCCCAGCGCGGCCGGGCTGGCCGCCCGGACCTTGACCAGGAAACAGTCGTCACCGGCGATGTGGTGCACCTCCTGCACCTCTTCGAACTCGGACAATCGAGTCGCCAGTGTCAGATCGCCCGGACGCTCGTCACCCCGTACCGCCACGAAAGCGAGGAGCCCCATTCCCACCGCGGCGGGAGCCACCCGCGCCTCGTAGCCGAGCACGATACCGTCCCGCTCCAGGCGTCGGATTCGTTCGCTGACCGCCGACGGCGCCAGACCCACCGTACGAGCGATCTGCGAGTTGCTGGTTCTGGCGTTGTCCTGCAGGAGGGCCAGAATCTGACGGTCGGTTGCGTCGAGCTGCCTCATGAACCGGAGAATAACAGTCAATCCGACTGCCGGTCAAGAAATCCAGAGTCAGATTTTCTGCTGACCGTCGAAAAGACAGTCAAATCAGCACCTAGTCGATAAGCGGTCCCCAGTGGCTCTCGAACTGGCTCCGGGCCGCCCCGACCAGTTCGTCGACCCAGCGTGCCGCCGTCGCTTCGACTTCGGCGGGGAACGACCCCGCCAGACCCCGCACCGTGGCCGTAACGCCCTCCGCCAGCCCCTGTAGATCGTAGCCACCTTCCAGGATGGCCGCGCACGGAACCTCGAGCGACCGTAGGCGCTGGGTCATCAGACCGAAACCCACTCCAGTCAACGCCAGGCTCGCCAGGGGATCGCGGACGTGGGCGTCGTAGCCCGCCGAGATGATCACGAGGTCGGGATCCACGCGATGCAGCACCGGCACGACCACGCGGTCGAACAGCTCGATGACATCGGCATCGCGTGCGCCGGAGGGAAGCGGTAGATTCAGGTTCCAACCCTCGCCTTCTCCACTCCCCGTGTCGCCCAGAGCGCCAGTGCCGGGATACAAGGGATGCTGGTGCAACGAGAGAAAGAAGAGGTCGGGCTCCTCCCACAGCACGTGCTCGGTCCCGTTGCCGTGGTGTACGTCCCAGTCGACGACGGCGACCCGCTCGACGAGCCCTCGACGACGCATCTCCAGCGCCGCCAACGCCACGTTGGAAAACAGGCAAAAACCCATGGCCCGGGAGCGCTCCGCATGATGACCCGGCGGGCGCACGGCCGCAAATCCGACTTCTGGACTACCCCTCTCCAACACCGCCGCACAGAGGTCGATCGACGCGCCGACCGCGAGGCGAGCCACTTCTTCACTCGTGTCGCAGGTGTAGGTGTCTTCGTCGAGGAAGGCGTTGGCTGCCACCGCAGCCGTCACTCGCTCGAGATGCTCCTCGGTGTGACCGAGGAGAAGCTCCTCGTCCGTGGCGACGTGACTGGCCAGCCGCCGGTACTCGACGAGATCACCGGCCGCTGACAAACCTCGCTGCACGGCCGGGTACCGGCCAGGGCGTTCGGCGTGCTCGCCGGGCGGGGCGTGCGCGAGAAACCGGTCCTCTTCGACCAGCCAAACCTCCCGCTTCGTGCCCGGTTCGATTCTCACCCCGTCCGCTGTCCCGGCCATGGCTCGTCCCTCCGGGCGCCAGACTATCCCAAAGGAAGCGACCGCGACACCTCAGCCAAGGCTCCGGCGCGAGCTAGGCCGCCTGGTCGTGAGGGGAACCGGACGCTTTGCGGCCGAGCAGAGCGTGGTCGGCGCGCTTGAGAGGATCCCGCAGCCCCGAGTGTTCGTCGACGCTCTCGTGGTCCTCGAGAACCTTGCGCGGCGGCTCCTTGAGATCCCAGACCACCCCAAACCAGGAGAGCGCCTTCAGCACGTAGTAGGTGGGATCGATCTCGTACCAATAGAACCCCTGGCGGGTAGAGGCCTTGAAGTAGTGGTGGTTGTTGTGCCAGCCCTCGCCCATGGTCAGCAGTGCCAGGATCAAGCTGTTGCGGCTGTCATCTTTGGTCATGTAGCGCCGACGTCCGAACATGTGGGTGAAGCTATTGATCGCAAAGGTGGCGTGCCAGGTCAGGACCAGGCTGACGAAGATCCCCCAGACCAGAGCTGGAAGTCCCCCGAGGAAGAACACCGCGGCCCCGAAGACCACACCGGGAACCCAGTGGTGCCGGTCGAGCCAGCGCAACTCAGGGTACTTGGTGAAGTCGGCGATCTTGTCGTACTCCGCCTCCCGGTAGTCGCTCACCAGAACCCAGCCGACGTGAGCCCAGAGAAACCCTTCCAGCCCGGGCGAGTGGAGATCGCCATGCCGATCGCTGTGCCGATGGTGGTGTCGGTGGTGCGCCCCCCACCAGAGCGGACCCTTCTGGTGCGCCAGGAGTCCGAGGATCGCGAGAACCGACTGAAAGAATCGGCTCGTCTTGTAGGAACGGTGCGAGAAGTATCGATGATACCCGCCGGTGATCCCGAACATTCGCAGCGCGTAGAAGGCGAGGCAAAGCCCGACCATTCCCCACGAGAAGGGAACGACAAAGACCAGGAGCGCCAGCGCATGGACCGCGAAAAACGCGATCGTCGACCCGCTCCACTGAATCACAATCTTCCTCGGCTCGCCCATCGGTTCGATCATTCGTCCGGTCTCCTTTCCGTCGCCAGCATTATGAAAGTGCCCACGACGCAACGGGGTCAGACGTGGGTCAGACATCTGTCAAGCCACTGTCAAAGGGTTTGACCCCTTCTGACGAAGCTGCTCTACTGCGCGCGTGGAGAAGAAGCGTTCCTCGGCTCTGCTGATCACCACCTACGTCCTTTCGGTGGTCGCGACAGTGGCCATCCTGGTCCTGTGGGTCCTCTACGTCGTCCAGTCAGTCAGTCAGATCCGAGAGGTCGCCGGACGGGTCGGCCTGTCGAACTCGAATACGCATTGGGTGATCCTCGGCGTGGGCTCAGCCCTTCTCTGCCTGGTAATCGGTGGCCTGTCGTATCAGCTGGCCCAGGCCATCGCCGCCAACCGCTACGCCAGGAAGCAGGAGGAGTTCCTGTCCAACATCACCCACGAGATGAAGTCGCCCCTGGCGGCGATCAAGCTGCACGCCCAGACGCTCGAAGAACGAAGCCTCGAAGCCGAGATCCACGACCGATCCGTAGCCTTCATCCTGGAGCAAGCGGAGCGGCTGGGGCACTTGATCGACGATGTGCTGGAAAGCAGCCGGCTACTGGCCCGCAAGAGCGCTCTACCGCTCGAACCGATCGAACTGGCTCCCTTCTTCGCCGACTACCTCCCCCCTATGATCGAGCGCTCACGGGTCCGCTACGAGGTCCGGCTCGTGCCTCAGATCACGACCTCCGCTACCATCATGGGCTCCCGCCATGCCCTCGAGCGCATCATGAACAACCTCCTGGAGAACGCCCAACGATTCTCGCACCGCGACAGCGAGGTGCGCGTCAAGGTCTCGGATCGCAGCCGCTCGATCCGCATCGCCATCGAAGACGATGGCATCGGCATCCCCAAGTCTGAGCTGGCTCGAGTCTTCGACCGCTTCTACCAACTGGGACGAGAGATCGATGGCCGACGCCGCGGCTCTGGCCTCGGCCTCTCGATCGTATCGGGACTGGTTCGCGAGATGGGAGGCACCGTCCGCGCCTTCTCTCACGAAGGACGTCCCGGAACCCGCTTCGTCGTCGAACTGCCGGTCCTGGGGGCGTCGTGAAGCCACGGCCACGCATCCTGGTCGTCGAAGACGAAGACGCGATCGCTCAAGGCCTGGTACTGAACCTGCAGCGCAAGGAGTACGACGTCGACCTGGCCACCGACGGAGCACAGGCTCTGACGCGCGCCGAAGAGGAGAACTACGATCTGATCCTCCTCGACGTTCGACTGCCCGAGGTCGATGGCTTCGAGGTCTGCCGCCGCCTCCGGGAACGCAACGACTTCACGCCGGTCGTCATGCTCACGGCTCGGTCGCAACCCGACGACATCGTCTTCGGGCTCAAGGTTGGCGCCGACGACTACCTGAACAAACCCTTCGACCTGGCGGAGCTGCTCGCCCGCATCGAGGTTCGGTTGCGTCGGCAGACCTGGGGCAGTGCCACCGACGACGACTCGCGCGACACTCCCAAGCTTCCCACGCGGGTCGAATTCGGCGACTACTGGATCGACTTCTCCACCTTCCAGGCCAAAACTCGCTCCGGCGTCGTCGAGCTGTCGCACAAGGAACTCTCGGTCATGCGGGTCTTTCTCTCACGTCCCAATCAGGTCGTCACTCGGCGTGAGCTTCTCACCGAAGTCTGGGAGCTGCCCAATCATCCGAACACTCGGGTCGTCGACAACGTCATCGTCGCCCTGCGCAAGTCGTTCGAAGAGAACTCCTGGCGGCCTCAGCACATCCACAGCGTTCGAGGCGTGGGGTACCGGTTCACCCCGTGAGGCCTCCCGCGCTCACCGCGCCAGGCAGTACTTCCCTTCCCATCGATGAGCTGCTGCCCGACGTCGTAGAGTCCCTCCGAAACCAGCCGACCCTCGTACTCCAGGCTCCACCCGGGGCCGGCAAGACGACCCGAGTTCCCCCGGCCCTGCTGGCTTCCGGCTCGTTTCCCGGGAGGATTCTGATGCTGGAGCCCCGACGGGTCGCGGCGCGGGCTGCGGCACGTCGGATCGCCGCCGAGTGGCAATGGAAGGTTGGCCAGGAGGTCGGCTACCGCATGCGGTTCGACCGGCGCGAGTCCGCCGACACCAAGATCCTGGTGATGACGGAGGGAACGCTGCTCGCCTGGCTCCAGGCCGACCCGTTTCTGGAGGGTGTCGGCGCTGTTCTCTTCGACGAGATCCACGAACGCTCTCTCGAAGCCGACCTCGGCCTGGCCCTCTGTCGCAGGATCCAGGACGACGCCCGACCGGATCTCCGGTTGGTGGCGATGTCGGCCACCCTCTCGACGGCCGTTCTCGGACGCGCCCTGGGCCACTGCCCTACGCTCGAGAGCACGGGGCGCTGCTTCCCAGTCACCGTGGAGTACTCGCCGAGAGGCCGACCGGACGCGGGTAGATCCTCCCTGGCCAGCGAGGTTGCGCGTGGGGTGCGCAGGGCCCTGGCGGCCTCGGCTGCACGCTCTCCCGGCCACGTTCTGGTCTTCCTGCCAGGGGTCGGCGAGATCCACCGGGCCGCCGACGCTCTGGCACCGTTGGCCTCGGAGACCGGAGTAGAGATCCAGCCACTGTACGGCGGCCTCGACGCGCGGGCCCAGGACGCCGTGCTGCGCCCGACGACCCGACGCAAAGTCGTCCTGGCCACCAACGTGGCCGAGACTTCGGTCACGATCCCGGGCGTGGCCGCGGTAGTCGATACAGGCCTGGCCCGAGTCCTCCGCTTCGATCCGGGGCGAGGCCTCGACCGGTTGGAACTGCAGCCGATCGCACGCGATGCCGCGGACCAACGCACCGGGCGCGCCGGACGAGACGCGCCAGGCTACTGCCTCCGACTGTGGACCGAAGCCGAGCAATCCGGCCGCCTCGACGAGCTGCCGCCTGCGATCCAACGGGTCGATCTCTCCGGCGCCGTCTTGCAACTCCTCGCCTGGGGCGAGACCGACCCCACCACCTTCCCCTGGATCGAATCTCCACCCGCCGGTTCCCTGGCGCAGGCTCTCGAACTCCTCACCCTGCTCGGCGCCCGCGACGCACGGGGGCTGACGTCCCGGGGGCGTCGCATGGCGGCGATGCCACTACCCCCCCGGCTCGCCGTCCTGGTCCTCGAAGGCGCCGACCGTGGCGTGGCCGACGCCGCCTGCCTGACCGCCGCCCTGCTGGCAGAACGCGACCCCTTTCCTCGCCGCGATCGCGACGCACCTCCACCGGCGCCAGGCGATTCGGACCTCGAGCCGCGACTCGAAGCGCTCGACAGACTCCAACGCCAGAAGGTCGCGTCAACGACCCCCTACGGCCGGCTGCAATCGGGTCCAGCCCGCCAAGTCCTTCGCGTGGCCCAGAGTCTACGGCGGCACCTCGGCGGCGGGACGAAGTCCTCGGACGACCCGGAAGAATCCCTGGCCCGAGCCCTCTTGACGGCCTTTCCGGACCGGGTGGCCAAGCGGCGGCACCAGAGCGACCGTGCCCTCATGGTGGGCGGTCAGGGACTCCGTCTCGGCTCGAGGACTGCCGTTCGCAACCACGAGATTCTCCTCGCCCTGGCGGTGCGTGCCGGTCGTCGCGGCCACCGTTCCGAAGCCACCGTCGAACTGGCGATCGCCCTCGACCCGGCCTGGCTGAACACCACCCGATCCGAAGAAGCCGAAGTCGACGATTCGGGTCGAGTGCGGAGCATTCGTCGGCTGCGCTACCGTGATCTGGTCCTCGAGGAAGCGGAGGTCCCGCTGACCGACTCTGGCACGGCCGAGGCTGCTCTTCTCGCGCACGTCCACGAGCGACCCGAGAGCTTCCTCGCTCTCACCGATCCGGCGGTGGCCGCTTTCTTGGCTCGCTTGCACTCCCTCGCCGGCTGGCGGCCAGAGCTCGATCTGCCGCTCGTCGATGCGACCTTCCTGCGGAGAGTGCTCCCGAGTCTCGTTCTCGGCTGCCGCTCGCTCTCCGATCTCGAACGAGCGCCGCTGCTCGAAGTCCTCCGCGGTTCGCTCCTACCAACTCAACTCCAAGCCCTGAAGAACGACGCTCCCACGCATGTGGTTCTGCCCTCAGGGCGACGGCAACGGCTCGAATACCAACCGGGACAACCCCCGGTCCTCGCCGCTCGGATCCAACAGCTCTTCGGACTGCGGGAAACCCCGACCGTCGCCGGGGGCCGCGTGCGCGTCCTCGTCCACCTGCTGGCCCCGAACGGACGGCCGCAGCAGATCACCGAGGATCTCGGCAACTTCTGGCGTACGACCTACGCCGAGGTCCGCAAGGAACTCCGCGGTCGCTATCCGAAACACGCCTGGCCTGAGGACCCGACGGCGGCCTTCGACTCGCAAAGCTAGCCAGGACGCCGTCGGGGACTCCTCGCTCGACGCCAACCGTCACCGCCCTCCGTCGGCGGCCAACTCCTCACCATAGGGAGGAGTGGGCTCGCCGCGGCCGTCGTCCGGCGACTCGAGCTGGCCCAGATCGCGGGTCGCCACCATCAACAGCGCGAGCACGAGGGTCAAGAGGCCGGTTCCCATCAACAGGGCAAAGTCGGTCAGATGCAGAATGGTGTAGAGCAGGCCGTAGAGCGCCATGAGCATGGCGGCGATCGAGGCAGCGGCTCCACGACTCCTGAGCGCCGAACCCGTATAACCGGTGATCAACACGATCGCGATCAGCGCTGCCCCGAGATAGGCCCGTGCGAACCCCACATGTTCGGCCAGCGATAGCAACGTGAGGAAGAAGAGGGCGAGCGCGGCTCCGATCAGACCGTACTGGATGTAGTGCAGACGGGACCCCAGATGCAGCTCGAACACCAGGAACGTCATGAAGGTGAGGGCCACGAACAGGATGCCGTACTTGGCCGAGCGTTCGATCAGAGAGTAGAGCGAGACCCGCTCCAGCAGTCGCACTCCGGTCAGCAGCGCTCCCTCCGTACAGTCGAGAGACTGGCCACTGAACAGGCCACTCTGACCGTAGTCACGAGCGAGCTGAGGAATCTCCCAACGAGCCACGAAACCCTGTTCTGTCACCTCATGTTCCCAGGGCAGTACCGCTCCCTGAAAACTGGGATCGGGCCAGGCCGACCGCACCTCGGCTCTCGTAGTGCGCCCCCAGGGTGCGAAGAAAAAACCCGAACTGCCACGCACGTCCAGGCTCACCTCGAAGGGAAAGGTCGTCGAGGCTTCTGACTCGACCTCCGACGAGCCCACGACTGGGCTCAGGTCGACTCGAGCGTGGAACCCGGGCCGAGAGAGGGCCTCCAGCCCCGTTCCCGACTCCCAATCGAGCGTCTGACCCGCAAACTCGAGGGGAGCAGCCTGGTCGAGGGACTGCAGGTCCGAGAGCAGCACTACCAGTCGAGCCTGATCCCACTCGACGCTGTCGATCGCCTCGGAATGCAGCGAGGCGTCCGGCCGCTCGAAGAACCCCGACAGCCGCAACTCGCCCGAGTAGACCAGCGCCTCGTAGATCCCACGCCGCTTGGTGTCGGGCTCCAGAGCAGCATCGATCTCCAGGACCTCGGGAAGCGCCCAGAGAAAACGTCGGGTGTAGGTCGGAATCTCGGTCGTCACGGTTCCGCCGAGATCGTTGGTCACGGTTCGGCGTTCGAGCCGGCGTTCGACCACGGGAACCAAGAGAATCGGACCCTGAAGCTCCTGGCGAGCCCCCCAGCTCTCGGCGATCTCCTGCACCACCAACTGGTGGTTCCACTGGCGCTCGTTGATGACCCCTTCGACGAGCGCCAGCGGCACCAGCATGCCACCACCGATCAGGAGTACCGCCAAGGCTCGCACCGTAAGGCGCTGCGAAACCCCCGGAACGGTCCCTCGACGCCGGTGGTTGCGTTGGATGAGCACGAGGGCCAGGCCAATGGCCAGAACGAAGACTGTCAGTACGAACGTCATGGTCTCTCCTCCGAGATCTGATCGGGCGGTAGGTCGCCCGTTCCCAGATGATCCAGTTTGGAAGAGGCTGCTTGATGGCTGCGCGATGGCAGCGTGTGAAGTTGTCGCGGAGTCTCGGGGCGTTTCGAGCTCGGCCGGCGAGAGGAAGAGCCTCGGCTCGAGTCAGAGTGGAATGGTGACCCAGACGGGAGCCTGGCTGGGATCGGAAGCAACCCCGGGCTTCGGAAAAGGGGTACCGGGACCGAGCTCCCCGTCCGCCTCCTGCGCTGCCCGCACCTGCTCCGCTTCCCGCCGGCCCAGCGGACGAGCGACCGACTCGCTGACGAAACACCAGGGATCCAGCCGCCACGTCTCCTCCTGACAAGGGCGTGCCAACGAGTCCTCGAGAAAAGTGCGGACGCACCGACTGCGGACCGTGTAGCGCAGATCATCCTCGTAGTTGAGCTCCGTCGCCCGCTGGTAGAGCGCATCACACCGCGCCTCGAAATCCGGATGCGAACAGCAGACGACTTCGAGTTCGACCCCGTCGGGGTCTAGCAACGCCACCGACCGACGTTCGATCTCGACCGGATCGGTCGGCGGGGGATCCTGGTTGAGGGCTCGCCACTGTGCCGCGACCTTGGGACCACAGCAGCGCTTGAACTTGCGCCCCGACGAACAGGGGCAGGGAGAGTTACGACCGATTCGGGACATGAGAGCCTCCAGGTGGTGAGTAGTGGTTCGACTACTCCTCCATACGGAAGCTCGACGGTGGGCCTTACACGGAACCGGGTAGGGTTCGGATATGACGACCGCAGACTGGATCGGATCGATCGGTGTGACCCTTCTCCTGGGAGCCTTCTTCCTGAATCTCTTCGGACGACTCCGCTCGGAGTCGGCCTGGTACCCGGCGATCAACGCCGTGGGGGCAGGGCTCGCCTGCTACGCCTCGGTCCTGTTGGCCTACCCGCCGTTCGTGGTGCTCGAGGGAACCTGGAGCCTGTGCGCGATCGTGGCGCTGTACCGACGACTGCGGTAGCTCTCCTCAGGTCTCCTCGTCGAGGCGCTGTCGCAGAGCCTCGCTGACCTCCTGCGGATTCGCGCGGCCGCGGCTGGCCTTCATCACCTGACCGACGAAGAAGCCGAAAAGAGCGCTCTTCCCGGCGCGGTACGCCGCCACCTGGGGCGCCGCCTCGGCGAGGACTCCGTCGACGATCCGGGCCAGCTCCTCCCCGTCCTCGAGTCGAGCCAGACCACGGTCCCGCACGATCTCAGCCGCCGTACCCTCGCCAGCCAACAGACCGGAGAACACCCGCTTCGCCGCCGCACTGGTCACCTGACCCTGATCGATGAGATCGACCAGGTGCCCCAACTCCTCAGCTGCGAACGGCAGTGCCTCCAGGTCGCGCTCCTTGAGCTCGCGGCGCAGTTCGTTGATTACCCAGTTGGCGATACCGACCGGATTGGGGTGGTCGGCCGCCGCCCGCCCAAAGAAGGCTCCCAGGGGCGCGTCGTCGAGCAGAATCCTGGCGTCGGCGTCGCTGAGCCCGTACCGGGCGACCCAGCGGTCGAGTTCGGCCAACTGCTCCGGCCCGAGACCGGCGCGCGGATCGTGGACCACGACTTCGAGCGGCTCCACCGACCGGGTGCGACGCTCGACCGGCTCCGGTTCGTTCAGTTTCGCCCAGGTATCGCGCAGGGTCACGATACGATTGAATACCGGCCGGTCGGGCCGCGAGTCCTCCGGTTCGAGGTAGAAGTAACCAAGCCGCTCGAACTGGAAGCGGTCTCCGGGCGCGGCAGAACCCAGACTGGGTTCGACTCGAGCCTCGGTCAGCACCTCGAGGGAATCCGGGTTGAGGAAGGTCTTGAAGTCCTCGCCCGCCTTGCCGCGGTCGGGATTCTCGTCGGCGAACAGCCGATCGTAGAGGCGAACCTCGGCCGGCCGCGAGCGGGAGGCTTCGACCCAGTGGATCGTCCCGCGAACCTTACGACCGTCGGCGGCGGTTCCCCCACGCGACTCCGGATCGTAGGTACACCGCAACTCGGTCACCTCCCCGGTCGAATCCTTGACGACCTCCTGGCAGCGGATGATGTAGCCGTAGCGCAGGCGCACTTCGCGGCCGGGGGCCAACCGCTTGAAACGGGCCGGTGGATCCTCCCGGAAGTCGTCGCGATCGATGAAGAGAGTGCGGGAGAAGGGAACCGATCGACTCCCCTCGCGGGGTACGTCGTGCGGCCAGTAGGACGCCTCCAGTTCCTCGACCTGGCCTTCTGGGTAGTTCTGTAGCGTCACCTTCAACGGTCGGAGCACCGCCATCACCCGGGGGGCTACTCGATTCAGGTCATCCCGAATCGCGTGTTCCAGCAAGCCGACGTCGACGGTGCTGTTGGCCTTGGCCACACCGATCCGATCGCAGAAGCTCCGGATCGCAGACGGAGTGTATCCGCGGCGACGCAACCCCGAGATCGTCGGCATCCGGGGATCATCCCATCCGGCGACGTGGTCGTCCTCCACCAGTTCCTTCAGCTTGCGCTTGGAAAGTACGGTGTAGTTGATCTTGAGACGCGCGAACTCGGTCTGCCGCGGTTGCGGCTGCGGCACCTCGAGGTGATCGAGGACCCAGTCGTAGATCTCGCGATTGTTCTCGAACTCCAGGGTGCAGAGCGAATGGGTGATCTGCTCGATCGAATCCGAGAGACAGTGGGTGAAGTCGTAGAGTGGGTAGATGCACCAGGCGTCGCCCGATCGGTAGTGGTCGGCGTGGCGAATCCGGTACAGCAGCGGGTCACGCATCTTCATGTTGGGCGAGGCCATATCGGCCTTGGCCCGCAGCACGTGCTCACCGTCGGCGAACTCTCCGGCTCGCATACGGCGGAAGAGGTCGAGGTTCTCCTCCACCGAGCGGCCCCGGTAGGGACTGTCGACTCCCGCCTCCGTCACCGTGCCCCGATGCGTCCGGATCTCCTGCTCGGTCTGACTATCGACGTAGGCCACCCCCCCTTCGATCAGGTCGACGGCGTAGCCGTAAAGCCGCTCGAAGTAGTCCGAGGCATGGTAGAGCCGATCCTCCCAGTCGAAACCGAGCCACCTGACGTCGTGTTGGATCGACTCGACGTACTCCGGATCCTCGGTGAGCGGGTTGCTGTCGTCGAACCGCAGGTTGCAGGTACCGTCGAACTGTTCGGCCAGACCGAAGTTCAGGCAGATCGACTTGGCGTGTCCGATGTGGAGGTAGCCATTGGGTTCCGGTGGAAACCGCGTCCTCACCGTTTGATGCTTCCCGGACGCGAGATCGCGCCGGATCATCTCCTGGATGAAATTCGACGGGCGGTCGGAGTCGGTATCGGGGGAGTTGGGGGTAGGTCCGGGCTCGGTCATCGCTTTTCCTGGGTTGCATCGATCGTGGGCGTGACGAACGAGAAGCCGCAGCCTACCGGAAGAGAGATTCCGGGGCTACCCGGGGCGGAGCTGACCTGCCCATCGCCAAGGCTCTGGTGACAACTCCGAGTCGGTCGAGCGTCGCCTCCTCCAAGACCACCGGGTTTTCCCTTATGATTCGGGGTCCGAGCCAGGGTGAGCAGTTTCCATCTCATCCATCACTCCTGTCTTGCCATCCCTTCAAAGGAGATCACCATGTTTCGCACTCGCACCACACTCTGTCTTACGACTCTGGTCCTTCTCGCGCTACCGATACACGCTGCGGATACCACCAACGTGCTCGAGGGCGGGATCGCAATCAACGAGATCCTCGCCGATCCCAACAGCGGAGGGGACAACTGCGATGCCGACAGCAATGGAACCGCCAATACCGAGGATGAGTACGTCGAGCTGTACAACCTCTCGGGGGGGTCGATCGACATCAGTGGCTGGGAGCTTTGGGACGCTGGTCAGGGCCTTTGGTTTACCTTCCCACCGGCCACCGTCGTGGCCTCGGGTGGCTTCGCCGTGGTGCTGGTAGATGTTCAGACGGGAGGAACGCTCCCGACCGTCGCCGCCGGAAGTTTCGCATTTGATGCCAATGTGAGCGGCACGATCAACAACGGAGGCGACAACGTCGTCCTCTACGACCCCAACAACGACGAGTTCATCCAGGCTCGCTACAACGGAGACGCGGCGGACGATCCCACCACGTACGCCGGTTTCTCGGGAACGGCCACGCTCGTCGGCAGCGTCGAAGACTTCGGCAACGATGCCGACGGCAACTCGATGGCCCGGAATCCCGACGGGGACACCAACATCGAGATCCATGGCAACATCACCTCCTGCACCGTGTGCAGTCCCGGTACGGCGGTGTGCGGCCCGGTACCCGTCGAGCTCCAGACCTTCTCGATCGAATAGGCTGCCACCGTATCTCGTAGCGGTAGCAGGCCTCGGTGCAACTCGTTGCCCCGTACGGAAGGCCGAGGGTAGGTCTCATCCGACCCGCTTGCCCTCCGCGTCGTACTCGTAGACTCCCTTGCCGGTCTTGCGACCGAACCGGCCGGCCTTGACGTACTGGCGCAGGAGCGGGCTGGGCCGGTAGACCTCACCCAGAGTGGCGTGGAGATACTCGAGGATCGAGAGCCGAACGTCGAGCCCGACGAGGTCGACCATCTCGAAGGGACCCATCGGGTGGTTGAGGCCCAGTTTGAGTGCAGTGTCGATGTCCTCGGCCGAGGCCACTCCCGCCTCCAGCATGCGGAACGCCTCATTGCCGATCATGGCGTTGATGCGCGAGGTTACGAAACCTGGAGCCTCGTTCACCGTGACCACCTGTTTGCCCATGGCCACAGAAACCTCGGTCAGCAGATCGAGAGTCTCGGCCGAGGTCTCCAGGCCACGAACCAGTTCGATCAGCTTCATGATGTGCACCGGGTTGAAGAAGTGCATTCCGGCAAAGCGCTCGGGCCGGCCGCTACCGCTGGCCATCTCGGTGATCGAGAGCGACGAAGTGTTGGACGCGAAGACGCACTCGGCACCTACGTGCTCGGCGACGCGCTGGAAGGTCTCGACCTTCAGCTGCATCTTCTCCGGCACCGCCTCGATGACCAGATCACAACCTCCGACCGCGGAGGCCAGATCGGTAAACTGACTGAGGTTCAACTTGGCGGCCTCGGCCTTCTCTCGCTCGACCTTGCCGCGAGCCACGCCCTTGTCCAGGTTCTTCTCGATCGTGGACCGAGCCAGATCGAGAGCGGGTTGGGCGACGTCGAACAGGCGGGTGTCGTACCCCGCGAGGGCCGAAACGTGGGCGATGCCCCGCCCCATGGTGCCGGCACCGAGCACGGCGATGGTAGTCACGGACATAGAAAAAGACTCCGTTCAGAAAGGTCGATAGTGAGGACGGGGCCCGATGACGAGGCGGCCCGGCCGGCAAGACTGGCTACGAAACTGGGATCGGATGGAGTCCGGTCGACTTCTCGGCTAGCGTCCGGAGTTCGTCGGCGATCGCCAGGCTGTGCCGGGTGGCGCGAGTGGCTAGGTCCTGCGACTCGGCATCGGTACAGAGCCGCTCGAGGACCCTCCGCCCCCCTTCGTGGTGGCGGATCTCCTCCGGATTGATCACCTGCTCGTACATGTCGGCCGTGCGGTCATCTCCCACCGACCGACAGAAGTCGATGAACTGAGCATTGCGCACCTTGGCAATCGCTTCGCGAGCGAAGGGGCCCGCCGCGATCCGCTCCACCGTCGTCCGCAGGCGCCGCAGGTGCTCGAAGTGGGGGCTGTAGCCGTCCGGTATCGGATCGAGCGTCTCGGGGTCCACGCCGAGTTCTGCCAAGCGAGCCGCGATCATCCGGTAGTGCTTCATCTCGTCGGCACATTGATCGGCGAGCAGCGACTTGGCGTCGATCTCGGGCGTCGTGGGCAACCAGAGACCGGCGAGGTCACTGGCCTCGAGTTCGCTGGCGAGCGCGAGTTTGAGCAGCGTGATCACCTCGACCCGACCATCGGATTCCGACTCCAGCGTCTCGAGTTCGCCGAGCTGCCCGAAGAGCTGCTCCATCTCGGCCACCAGGCCGGCCACGAACTCTCTAGCCTCCATGGTCCGATCCTACCGCCGTAGCTCGCGGACCGCGAGTTCCACCCGCCGCACCAGTTCGGGCAGGGCGGCCGCCGACACCGAGCAGAACGCGATGCGCAGATAGCGCGGCGCGATCGCTACCAACCCGGTATCGTGTTCCGCCAGAAGGTGCAGCCGGACCTCCTCGGAGGTCAACCCGAGTTCCTCGGGCAGTTCCAGAAGCGCAAAGCACCCAGAGTTGAACGGCATTGGCGTGAGCAGTTCCCGCGAGGTCGTGGCGAGTGCTTGCTTCAGCACTTCGCAGCGATGACCGAGCGTCCGACGTAGTTCTTCGATCTCCGCCTCCAGCGTCTCCGACGTCAGGGCGGCCTCCAGCAACTGCTGGCTCACCGCCACGGGAGAACCGAGCGCCGCTCGCAACAGACACTGCAGCTTGCTTTCCAAAGCGGCGGCGATCTCGCTGTCGGGGGAGAACGGGAAGGTGACGAACCCGACCCGACCACCGAAGAAGGAGACCTCCTTGGTCGCACCGTCGACCTTCGCTGGAATCAGGTTGGGATGTTGGTCGATCAGCTCCCAGAACAGCGACTCCCGGGGGACCCCTTCCTCGAAGACCAGGCCGGCATAGGCGTCGTCGCAGAGCACCAGCAGCGGACGATCGGCCGCGACCCCGACCAACGAGGCGACGAGTTGCTGGCGCTCTCGCTGGGTGGGGCTGTAGCCACCCGGGTTCGAAGGGAAGTTGAGAATCACCATCGCCGGCTCCCCCGAGGGGAGGGATTCCAGGGCTCGGGCAAAGGTGTCCGGCGGGAACTTCCCGTCGACGATCGAAGGGGCGGGCACGAGATGCGCCCCGGTGCGCACCTCGAAACACTGTCGGTAGTTGCCCCAGTACGGCTCAGGGGTCACGACCGCTCGGCCCGGGCCCGCAAACAGGTCAGCCAGCAGAGACAAACCATGACTCAGGCCGACGGTAACGAAGGGCATCGTCGAGGGGACCTCCGCCGCAACCCCTCGCCGTTGGCGGCTCCGCCACGCAGTCCGCAGGCTGGGGAAACCCACGCCGGGGGAGTAGAGCACGGCGCGATTGCGCCGCTCTGGATCCATCGCCTCGAGTCCCGAGACCAGGCTGTGGAGCGGAAGGGCTCCCCCAGCGCCGTCGGTGATCTGCCCGATCGTGGCGTTGAAGGTCTTGCCGCGAGCCTGAGCGGCCTGGAACGGAATGTCATTGGGAAAGACGACGCGGCGCCCCAACGGGGACAACAGGTCGCAGAGCGCCGGAGACGCCTGGCGGATGGCTTCGTTGGCGGCGGCGGCCGCAGCGGAGACGGGTTCGGTCATATCGAAACTCTCGGAGGTTCTCGGGATGGGATTCTGCCCGGCCTCCGAAATCGGTTCGGCCGGGATCGGCCGCAATCATAGCCGCGAGCGCACCGCTGACGAGACGGGGCGATTCGCTGCGGCGACCCTGTCAGGGCAACCACTCGGTGATGCGTTCGAGGAGCCAGCGGCCGCAGAAGGCACCGAACAGCACACCGATGGCTCCCCCGATCGCGGTCCGGCCCAGCGCTTCGGCGAGACTCGTCGCCTCGAGAGACCAGGCTAGAAAGCCCCAGCCAGCCCCCACCAGGAGACAGAGAAGTACGCAGCCCCAATCCCTCATCGCTCTCTCACCGCTCCTCGCTCCCACCGACGCGAAGCGACCAGGGTTGAACTTCTAGAGGAAGACCCGGAACTCGACCCGCGACCGAATCGACCGCTCGACAGCCCAAGACCAACTCGCTCACGGTAGCGCTCCCTGCCCCACCGCTGCGCGATTCCGGGGCGTACGTTCAGGCAAACTGAGCGAGCATCGTACCCCGGCCGATTCCTCGGACTCAACCGGAGGAGCGCAGTTCGAGACCACCGACCACCAGAGTGGGCGCCCCGAGCAGGCCGCCGAGCGGAAGGAACGCCAGGTCTCGTCCAATGGCATTGATGCCTCGCAGAAAGGCACCGATCGCGCCGTGGAGATAGGCCCCCGCCACCGGCTGGACTGCTCGTCCGGCCTCGAGAGAGAACCCACTCACCGGGAGCGCGAAGCGGCCCGCCTGCCAGTCGACGGATGCCGGCGACGGCGCCTCGACCAGATAGTAGCCTCGCGCTACTGCCGCCACCAGGTCAGCGACCCGAGGCGCTTCGGGCGGTGGTTCGATGTAGAGGTGACTCGGTCCGACGCTCGGTAGATCGCGCCAGCCTGGACGCTGCATCGAACCCAATCCCAGACCGGCCGGGTCGTCCCGCCAGTCGCCCAAGGGGGGTCCGGCGGTACCATCCTGCAGCAGGACCCGGCGCCCGGTCGGAACCCCCTCACCATCGACCGGTGAAGCCAGCAGCCCACCGACGAGTCGGCCGTCGTCCACGATCGTCAGTTGCGAGCTGGCCAGGACTCCCCTGCGATCCACCAAACCACGGCAGCGTTCCGACGCCGAGGGACCGACGAAGAGCGGTAGCAGGGAAGCCAGGAGCTGCGCCGAAACCGCAGGTCCGAGGACCATCTCACACCGGTCCTTGGCCGGGACGCGACCCTGCACCCGCACGACGAGCCGATCGATCAACTGCTGTGCCAACCGTAGCGGTTCGAAGAGTCCCACCGCTCGGGCCGCTCCTTCGAGCGTGACCTGAGCGCCCTTCCAGCTCGCCTCCAGCCTGAGACGGGCCAGGCGCTGACGCCACTCGACCTCGATCCCGGTCGACGAGATGAGAAGCGACTCCGAGGAGCCGTCGTCCAGTCGGGCCGACTCGATCCGGGATCCGGAGAGTTCGGCCGCCAGAGCCCGCTCGACGCCGGCCACGAGTTCCCGCGCCTCGACTTCTCCGACCAGCGGAGCGTCGAGTCCCTCCGGCCGGGTCCAGGTGGGGGGAACCCGCAGTTCCGGCAGCACGAGCGCGTAGCCATCGGGCGTGGGCCATTCCAGATCGGGAGTCGGGCGCCCGATCCCGGCCGAGAAAAACGAGCACCGTGCGTCGCCCGCACGGACGGCCCATCCGAGCTCTCGCCGCGTCTGGGTCGAGTGGGAGCCGATCTCGCGCCGGTAGCTCCGGCCTCGACCCTGTTTGCAATAGACCTCTACCGTGCTCAACCCACTGTCGCGCAGCGCATCGAGGACGTCGAACGCCGCGACCAGCTCACTCATCGGAGCCACCTCGACGATCGCTGCCACTCCCACTTGCGCTCGCAATCGGAGCGGCCTCGATCAGAATCGGCGGAGCGGAGGCCCAGACCGGGAGCCGCTGGCCACCCTTGGCGCACCAACCCGCCCCCGCCGAAGTGGACTCGCCACCGACCGCGACCACGCGCGCCAGAAGGTCGGCGACCCGGGCCCGCACCGAGAATCGCCCCACCGGTTCACCGAACCGTCCGTCATCGATCCTGCGCCCAAAGGGGAAGGAGACCTCGAAGACCCCGGTGTGGGGGTCCAGCTGTCCGCGGTCCGCCTCGGCCGCAAACAGTCCACTCTCCACCGAGCCCACGAGGTCCTCGAGGCTCCCCTCTCCCGGCAAGAGTTCGAGGTAGGTCGACCGTGGACCGGGCGACTGGTGGCGATCCGACCGTCGGCCGGCTCCCGGTTCGAGCCGCTCGAACCGTTCGGCTGCCGCCCGATCGGCCAGGAGCTGCTCGACGACTCCATCCCGCAGGAGCCATCGCCGAACGACCGGAGTTCCTTCGTCATCGACCTCGCGCCGCACCCCCTCCGGAGCCGCCGAGGGATCGTCGACCACGGAGACCAACGACGCCGCCAACTCGATCCCCAACGCCGCTTCGGGCGTCCCGGTCAGAGCCAGGGTATCGGCCTCGAGGGCGTGAGCGACGGCTTCGTGGAGCACCACTGCGGCGGCATGACTACCGAGCAGCAGCGTGCAGCGGCCAGCCGAAGGCGGCGGCGCCTCGCGAGCCCGAAACCCCGCCACCAACCGGTCCGCGATGCCGGACACGGCTTCGGCGAGCGGACCACAGTGTAGAGCCCCCAGGCGATGCCAAGGGGTCTCGAGCCGGAGGCTGGCAAAATCTTCCCGCTGGACCGGCGCCACCACCCGTGGCCCGACCACCAGCGAGTCCCGCCGGTGCCGCCGCACCGTGAGGTGCAGCGGAAAAGCCACCCGCCGCTGACGCAACGCCGCACCGAGCCAGGATGGGAAGCGCACCAGATCCTCGAGCATCTCCTCGTCCACCTCGGTCTCGGTGCGGCGTGCGAGGTCGAGGTCCGGCAGCGGAAAGGCGGTTCGTGGATAGGCTCGCGCGACGCGCCGGATCGCGTCGCGCAGACCTTCCCGGGGAAAACCATCACGGGTCGCCGACCATTCCTCGCCGTCCCGCAGGAGCCGCACCGCTAAGCCGCTCTCGCGCCAGCAGCGCACTCCCGGAGGCTCCCCTTCGGGAGGAATCTCCCACAGCGTAGACCGCTCGAAGAGGGCATCTACGACATCGTGGGGGCGCTCGGCGAGCAGCGACAGGGCTCGGGAGACGGAGGCGGCATCGAGCCCAGAGAACGGCATGGTGGTCGATTCTGACATAGAGTACAGGGCCTCCGACGGCCGGGCGCGCCACCCTCTCTGGCCCCGGCCAATCGAGCGGCGCGTAGCTCGCCCTCCCACTCTCGAGGAGAATCAGATGACCGAAGCCACCGAGACCCCCGTCGATGAACTCCAGGCACGCCTCGAGGCGTCCCGACAAGGCGGCGGCGAGGATCGTATCGCTCGCCAGCACGCCGCCGGAAAACTCACCGCTCGCGAGCGGGTAGAGCTACTCCTCGACCCGGGCAGTTTCGTGGAAGTCGACGCCTTCGTAACCCACCGCTGCCGGGACTTCGGCATGGAGTCCAACTCGATCCCTGGCGATGGAGTGGTGGGCGGCTGGGGAACGGTCGATGGACGGCTGATCTACGTATTCGCGCAAGACTTCACCGTCTTTGGTGGGTCGTTGTCGGAAACCAACGCCGAGAAGATCTGCAAGCTGATGGATCTGGCAGTCGAGAACGGAGCCCCGATCATCGGCCTGAACGACTCTGGTGGAGCTCGGATCCAGGAGGGTGTGGTCTCGCTGGGTGGCTATGCCGACATCTTCCTACGCAACACGCTGGCTTCCGGGGTCGTCCCCCAGATCAGTGCCATCATGGGTCCCTGCGCCGGCGGTGCCGTCTACTCCCCCGCGATCACCGACTTCATCCTGATGGTCGAAGATACCTCGTACATGTTCGTCACCGGTCCCGACGTGATCAAGACCGTGACCCACGAGGAGGTGACCAAGGAAGAGCTGGGCGGAGCGCACACCCACGCGGCGCGCAGTGGTGTTTGCCACCTCACCGCCCCCAACGATGCCGCCTGTCTTCAGACCCTGCGAGATCTGCTGAGCTACCTTCCCAGCAACAATCTCGACGAGCCGCCGGTGGGCACCAGCCAGGATGCTCCCGACCGCGAGGAGCCCGAGCTCGACCGCTTGATTCCCGAGGACCCGAACAAGCCCTACGACATCAAACGACTGATCGAGGGGATCGTCGACGACGGTCGATTCCTGGAGATCCACTCGGAGTACGCGCGCAACCTGGTCGTGGGGTTTGCCCGCATCGGCAATCAGAGCGTCGGCGTGGTGGCCAACCAGCCGGCCTACCTGGCGGGGGTTCTCGATATCGACGCCTCCCTCAAGGGAGCCCGCTTCGTACGCTTCTGCGATGCCTTCAATATTCCGCTGATCACCTTCGAGGACGTGCCGGGCTTCCTCCCGGGAACGCAGCAGGAGCACGGCGGCATCATCCGTCACGGTGCCAAACTACTCTACGCCTACGCCGAAGCCACCGTGCCCAAGATCACGGTCATCACCCGCAAGGCCTACGGCGGTGCCTACTGCGTCATGGCCAGCAAACACCTGCGCACCGACCTCAACCTGGCCTATCCCACCGCCGAGATCGCGGTGATGGGACCCGAGGGGGCGGTCAACATCCTCTACCGCCGCGAACTCGCTGCCGCCGGTGACGGCGCGGCGGAGGTGCGGGCTCGACTGGTCGAAGAGTACCGCAGTAAGTTCTCGACGCCTTACATCGCGGCCGAACGCGGGTTCGTCGACGCCGTCATCGAACCCCGGCAGACTCGTCCACTCATCGCTCGAGCGCTCCGGCAGCTCCGGGGAAAGCGAAGCCAGATGCCCGCCAAGAAGCACGGGAACCTGCCCTTATGAGCCACGATCGGGCTCGGATTTGACAGGATTCACGGCCTGAGCGATGCTCCGAGGACGAATCTTCAAAGAGGAAAGGACCGAGTGTGCGCGAGCGAGACCGAGAACTACGACGACGACGGCACCGTCGCAAGAAGGCTCTGAAACGCCGGCGCCGCGAGGAGATCGCCGCCGCCCAGAAGCCCGCCCGGAAACGTGCTCCGGCCAAGAAGACGGCCTCCCGAAAGCCGGCTGCCAAGAAGGCAACGACCAAGACCAAGGCCCCCGCCAAGAAGGCCGCAACCACGAAGGCCCCCGCCAAGAAGACGACGGCCAAGAAGGCACCGGCTAAGAAGGCACCGGCCAAGAAGACCGCCGCCGGAGAGAGTACTGACGAGACCTGACGGGCTCCTTCGCGACCTCTAGACCGATCATGCACATCGCTCTTGCTGCCGACCACGCTGGCTTCGCCCTGAAGGAAGAAGTGCGTCGCGGCCTCGAAAAAGCAGGGCACCGGGTCGAGGACTTCGGCCCGGCGAGCGAGCAGAGGGTGGACTATCCAGACTTCGCGAGCGCGGTAGCCCGCGCCGTCGCCGGTCGAGAGGTCGAGCGGGGCATTCTCGTCTGCGGCACCGGGATCGGCATGGCCATCGCTGCCAACAAGGTCGCCGGAGTTCGAGCCGCCAACTGCAACGACCTCTTCATGGCGGAGATGGCCCGCCGCCACAACGATGCGAACGTCCTCACGCTCGGAGCGCGAGTCATCGGTTCGGCCTTGGCCGAAGCGATCGTGCAGGCATTCGTCGCAACCCCGTACGACGGTGGTCGCCACCAGGACCGCCTCGACAAGATCACTGCTCTCGAGGACTCTCCTTCGACCTGCAGTTGAGGCCGACCGTTCTCGAGTGAAGGAGCACCCCGATGGATCTGCGCCCCCTGTCTGTTGTCGACCCTGAGATTCAAGCCGTTCTCGATCAGGAGAAACGGCGGCAGAACGAGGGGATCGAGCTGATCGCTTCCGAGAACTTCGTCTCCGCCGCCGTACTCGAAGCCGCTGGGAGCGTGTTGACCAACAAGTACGCCGAGGGATACCCAGGGAAACGCTACTACGGTGGTTGCGAGGTCGTCGATGTCGCCGAGCAACTAGCCATCGATCGGGCCCAGGCTCTGTTCGGAGCCGAACACGTCAACGTCCAGCCCCACTCGGGCACCCAGGCCAACACCGCGGTGTACTTCGGGTTCCTGAAACCCGGCGACAGACTGATGGGAATGGATCTGTCGTCAGGAGGGCATCTGACGCACGGGCATCGGCTGTCGTACTCGGGCCGCGACTTCGAGGTCGTCTCCTACGGCGTCGATCCGGAGACCGAGACCATCGACTACGACGCTCTCGAGGCCCGTGCCCGCGAGACCCGACCGCGCCTGATCATCGCTGGGGCTAGCGCCTACTCGCGCACCATCGATTTCGCCCGCTTTCGGGCGATCGCCGACACCGTCGATGCGCTCCTCATGGCCGACATGGCGCACATCGCCGGTCTGGTGGCGGCCGGCCTGCATCCCTCGCCGGTCCCACACTGTGACTTCGTGACCACGACGACCCACAAGACCCTGCGGGGTCCGCGAGGCGGGTTGATCCTCTGTCGAGAGGAACACGCCAAGGCGATCGACCGGGCGGTGTTCCCCGGGCTCCAGGGCGGCCCGTTGATGCACATCATCGCCGCCAAGGCCGTCGCCCTCAAAGAGGCGGCGTCCGACGCGTTCCGCCACGACCAGCAGCGAGTGATCGACAACGCGGCCGCCCTGGCCTCCGCCCTCGGCCAACGGGGCTGGCGAATCGTCTCGGGCGGCACCGACAATCACGTGTTCCTCGTCGACGTGTCATCGCGCGACCTGACCGGCAAGATCGTCGAGAAGCGGCTCGACGAGGCGGGAATCACGGTCAACAAGAACACGATCCCCTACGACACCAAGTCACCGATGGTGGCTTCGGGAGTGCGCATCGGCACGGCCGCCGTCACGACCCGCGGCATGGACCCGGCCACGATGGACACGGTGGCCGACCTGATCGATCGGGCGCTGGAGATTCCCGAAGATCGACCGATCCCCAGTGCACTGCGCCAGGAGGTCAGAGACCTCTGTCAGCGGTTCCCGCTCTACGATTGACGAACGACAGCGTGGGCTGACGCGGGAACTAGCCTTCCGCCACTGGGTCTTCCGTTCCCCAGGTCGAGAGTTCCACCGCGCGCGGCGGAACTCCGTAGAGCTGGGTCAGGAGAGGGCGTACGCATCCCACCAGAAAGAGGGAACCCGCCACCACGAGGAGAGAGTCCTCTGCACCCGCGTCGGACTCCAGCATGCGCTTCAAGGCGATCCCGGGATCGTTCTCGACCAGGAAGACCCTGGCCACCGAGGCGGCCAGAGCGTCCGGTGCCAGGGCCCGCGGCGAGGGAGGCTCCGTCAGTCCGACTCGACCAGCCCTCGAGGCCAGCGGAGCCAGAAGGTTCCCGACGTCCTTGTCTGCCAGCGCCCCGAACAGCAGGTCGTAGCGTTCCCCTGCGAGAGCCGCGGCCAGCGCCTCGGCGGCGGCCGGATTGTGAGCGCCGTCCAGGAGTACGGTCCGACCGGTGGGCAGTCGCACCCGTTCGAGACGCCCTGGATGACGGCAGTGCGACCAGGCAAGCACAGCAGAGTCGAGGTCGGGACTGTCCAGCCCCAGGGCAGGCAATCGCCGTGAGGCGGCCCAGGCCAAAGCGGCATTCTCCCGTTGGTGCCGCCCTTCGAAGGGGCTGTCCAGACCCCGCGGTAGGTCCTCGGCCACGACCAGCGTGGTACCCCGACGCCGCGCCTGATCCTCTAGGGTCCCCAGGGCTCCGACCTTCTGTCGAGCCGTCACCGCGGGGCGACCGGCTCTGAAGACTCCGGCCTTCTCGGCGGCGATCTCCTCCAGGGTCGAGCCTAGCCACTGGGTGTGGTCCAGGTCGATGGCCGAGACCACACTGAGGGAGCCGTCCACCGCGTTGGTGGCGTCGAGCCGTCCACCGAGACCCACCTCCAACACGACCAGGTCGACCGATTCCTGGTGAAACCACCCCAGGGCCGCCGCGGTCATCGCCTCGAAGTAGGTGACCCGGGTATCAGAAGCCGCCAAGATCCCCTGCAGCAACTCGGTGAGCCGGGATGCGGCGATCGCGCGACCGTCGATCCGCAGCCGTTCCCGAGCCGACTCGAGATGGGGCGAGGTATAGAGCCCGACCCTGCTCCCGCCGGCCGAGGCGAGGGCCGCCAACAACAGAGCCGTGGAACCCTTCCCGTTGGTGCCGGCGACGTGCACGACGGGAGCCGACGGCGTATCCCAACCGAGCTGGGCGAGAAGCCGTCGCATGGGCCCGAGACC
This sequence comes from Thermoanaerobaculia bacterium, assembly GCA_030429235.1. GTDB lineage: Bacteria > Acidobacteriota > Thermoanaerobaculia > Multivoradales > JAIOJS01 > JAIOJS01. Next base: position 52,007 of record JAUIDB010000021.1, read on the forward strand.
GAGCCGCATATCGGACGGGGAGAGCGTCGCGAGCAGCCGGTCGAGAGCGGCCTCGGATTCCGTCGGCGACTCCGCCGAGCGGTTCACGCCCCCAGGTGGCGCAAGCAACGGGCGAGCCGCGACTTCATCTCGGCTCGGGGCACCACGAAGTCGAGAAAACCATGTTCGAGGAGGAACTCGCTGCGCTGGAATCCCTCTGGCAGGTCCTGGCGGATGGTTTGCTGAATCACCCGGGGACCGGCGAACCCGATCAGGGCTCCCGGCTCGGCCAGGTTGAGGTCACCGAGCATAGCGAAGGAGGCGGTCACGCCCCCCGTCGTGGGATCGGTGAGGATCGACAGGTAGGGCAGCCGGGCCGCCGACAAACGAGCCAAGGCGGCCGAGATCTTGGCCATCTGCATCAGCGACAGCACGCCCTCCTGCATGCGAGCCCCTCCCGAGGCCGAAACGACCAAGAGCGGCTTTCGCGCCGCGAGGGCTGCCTCGGCGGCGCGGGTGATCTTCTCCCCCACGACCGAGCCCATCGAGCCCCCCATGAAGGGGTACTGCATGACGGCCAGCACGATCGGAATTCCCTCGAGGTCGCCCTCGACGACGACCACCGCATCGCGATCTCCCGCCACCTGCTGGTAGCGTTTGAGGCGGTCCTTGTACTTCTTCGTGTCTTTGAAGTGCAGGGGATCGCTGGAGCGGAGACCAGTAAACAGTTCCCGCGGCTCGGGGTCGTCGATCAGCAGGGCGATCCGTTGCCGCGCGTCCAGACGATTGTGGTATCCACACTGCGGACAGACCGATAGATTGCGCTCCAGCTCTCGAGCGTAGATCGCCTCTTTGCAGCCATCACACTTCGACCACAACCCCTCGGGTACGGGGCTGCGGACCCGTTCCCGGCGAACGGGTTTCGGCTTCTTGTCCTTGCGGAACCAGGGCATGATTCAAGAAGCGAGCCGACCTGCGAGGGCGACCCGCCTGGGTTCGAGAGTCCGGCGACTCTAGACTTCGGCCTCGTCCTCGTCCTCTTCTGCGAGGTCGTTCGGGATATCGAGCCGCAGGCAGGCTGCGTCGTACATCTGGCGAGCCGCCTTCTTGGCGTTCTGAAGATCGGCGAGCGCCTCCTTCACCTTGGCGAGTTCCTCTTCGATCTGCCGATCGAGGTCCGCAATCTCCTGCTTGGTTACCTGTAGGGTGTTCTCGTAGAACTTGCGTTGCTGATCATTCAAGGCCATTCTCTCCTCCACTGACTCCTCGCGGGAGCATGTTGGTTATCCGGCCGGGTCGATTCGGGACGAGCCTCTCGGCGCGGACCACCAGAGGTCCGTCCACTCGGCCGGGGACACAGTTTGTAACAATCAAAGCCTGAAAGGAATACTCAGGTTGAACCAGGTCTTTACCCGAACCCCTTCGATGGTGGCCGGTTGGAACCTCGCTCCTTCGGCCGCTCGCTGCGCCGCCTCATTGAGGCCGACGTTCTGCCGCACGCCCTGGACGATGCGAGTCTCCCGGACCGAACCGCTCTCGTCGACCAGTACGGCGACGACGACCGTTCCCTGGACCTTCATCCGTCGGGCCATCGGTGGGTACTCGGGCGTCTTGATATTGAGCAGTCGCGGCGCCACCAGCCCCGGAGTCCCCATCTCGACCATCTGCCCCGTCGTGTACTTGGGAGCCTCCGGCTCCGGTTCCGGCTCGGGCTGGGGTGGAGGCTGTCGCACCGGTTCGGGCTCGGGCTCTGGTTCTGGCGTGGTTTCGGCGACCGCTTCGGAAGCCTCATCTGCCTCGGTCGGCTCCTCGACCTCCGGGGTCGGTTCCTCGGCCGCGGGCTGCGGGTCGGCAGCTGGTTCGAGCTCGGCATCGCCGGCGGCGGCCGCGGCGGCCTGTTGCTCTGCCTGCTCGGCGTTGCGGCGAGCCTCTTCGAGTTGTCGTTCGAGTTCCTGGCGCTCTTCGTCCAGGGCGGCATCCCGCTCCCTCACCTGCTCTTCGACGAGATCCTCGAGCGAAGCTTCCGGCGCCGTTTCAGGTTCCGCGGCGGCGGCTTCGTCTCCCTCGTCCCCTGTGGCCGGCGTCTCCGCATCGGCCTCCCCGTCGCCAGCGGAAGCATCGACTTCGCCGCCTTCGCTGGCTTCGGAAGTGGGAGTCACCGCCGGGGCAGGTGTCGTTACCGGTGCCTGCACAGGTGGAGTGACCGACTCGCCCCCCTCGGTCGTTCCTCGATTCATGGCGAACCAGACCACACCGGCAATCACCAGGAGGGCGGCCGCCAGGCCGAGCCACAAGCCAAGCGGCTTGCCGGTCTCGTCGTCCGCCACGGCTCCCCCCTTGGGCGGTACCGCCGGCACCGCTGCCGCCTTGGAACCGGTGCCCTCGACTGCGGCCGCCACGGGCGAAAGGTCCTGGGAGTCGTCCTCCGTCGCGAGTTCCCCGTAGACCGCCCGCATGTAGTCGGTGAGCGTCGCTTCGTTCGGGGTGGGCTTGAGCGAGTAGAGGATCGCCTCGAGTTCCTGCTGCATCTCGCCCGCGGTCTGATAGCGCTCGTCGGGATCCTTCGCCAGTGCCTTCGCCACCACGGCATCGAGTTCGGCCGAAACCTGGCCAGCGATGTCGCGTACTGCCCGCACGCGGCCTTCCCGAACCGATTCGAGAACGGAGATTTCACTCGCCCCGGAGAACAAGCGCTCGCCGGTGAGCATCTCGAACAGCACCGCTCCCAACGAGAAGATGTCGGAGCGAGCGTCAACGACGCGTCCCCACGCCTGCTCGGGGGACATGTACTGGAGTTTCCCCTTGAGGGCGCCCATCTGCGTCTTGCTCGCCTTGGCCACCGCCTTGGCGATGCCGAAGTCGCACAACTTGATGTCGCCGTCGAAGCTGACCAGCACGTTTTGGGGTGAAACGTCGCGGTGCACGAGGCCGAGATCACGATTGTCGAAGTCTCGCTTCCGATGGGCGTGGTCGAGCCCACTCGCCAAGCGAGAGGCAATCAGTACCGCCAGTCCCAAGGGCAGCGGTTTTCCTGCACTTCGACCATCGTTGAGGATCGAGCGCAAGTCCTTCCCCGCGATGTACTCCATCGCGATGTAGTAGTCCTCTTCGATCTTGCCGAGGTCGTAGATATGGACGATGTTCGGATGATTGAGCTGGGCGGCCAGTTTGGCCTCGTCGATGAACATGGTCAAGAAGTCCGGGCTATCCGTGAGATGCGGCAGGATCCGTTTGATCGCCACGTTCTTCTGGAAGCCTTCGACGCCCTGCATCCGCGCCTTCCAGACCTCGGCCATGCCACCGACTGCAACCCGGTCGAGCAGGGTGTACTGGCCGAACTGCTGCCGTTCGGTCTGATCCTCCGCCTCGTCGGCGTCGGCGGCGACGTCGGGCTTGGCTGCCGGTTCCTTCCTCTCGGCCTCCTCGACCACGGCCTTCAGGGCCTCGCGGTCCAGCTTCTCGGTCGCGTCGAGTGAGGCGTCGGCGGCAGCAGACTTGGGCTTCGCGACCATGGTGGGAATATCCACCGCGGGCAGTTCCGGGGGTTTTTCCGGCAACTCGACGATCGGCATCCGCATGGTGCTGTAGACGTCGGCCTCGGACGGCACATCGCTCTTGGCGGCGGCGGGCGGCACCACCGGCTGGGGGGGCGGAGCGGGTTTCTTGGCCTTGGGCCGAGACGATCGACGCGGGGTCAGTCCGTCGACCAACGCATCGACATCGGCGACCGAAGGTCGTGGCTTGCGCCGGGGGCGGGAAGCTAACTTCGGCGGTTCGACGACCGGTTCGGGCACAACCTCGATCTCGGGTTCCTGGGCCTTCGGCGGCGAAGCGGGCGACTTCGAAGGGGTTCGTACGACGCCGGAGAGCGTCTTGCTGATCAACGCGTCGACATCGCCACCCGCGGCGGGACGGCGCGGCTTCCGCCGCGGCTTCGGCGTGTCGAGCACGCCGGACAGAGTCTGTTCGAGTTTTCGATCGAGGTCCGAAGAGCCGCTCGACGCGGCAGGTCGGGGAGCTGCTGGAGCCGGAGGAGCCGGGGACGGGCTAGGGGGAGCCGGCTGACTGGGTTGGACTTCTCGCGCTGGGCCGGCGGCCTCGACCTCCTCCTCGACCTCGGCGAGCATGTCTCCGAAGATGTCCTGGGACGTGAACTGGCCACCTTCCGAAGCGGCCTCAGCGGCCGCCTTCTCGACCGCCGCCCGAGACAGCCCCGACAGAATCCGCCGCACTCCGACTCTGATCTCCTCGTCGGATCCCGATGGATCGACCTGACCATCCGAACCGGCCACCTGCGCGCCGAGCACGACCACACCTGGCCCTCCCGCGGCGCTCGAGAAACGACGCACCGCCGTAGCGTCTTCGCTACCCTCGGCCACGACAACCAGATCAGGAGAAGATTGGTCGGCCAGGATTGCAGCCTCGTTGACCCCGCGACGGGTCTCGACGATCCACCCTTCCGCCTCGAGTGCGCTCGCCACGCGGCGGGCCCGCTCCTCCCTGCTATCGATGAGAATGATCAAAGACATCGGATTCCCTTGCGACGGCACCGGTGGGGAGTCCCGGAATGTCCCCTAAGGTCTATTGAATAAAGCGCATTCACGATTCGATTATGCCCTCCACACCAGTCGGCGGCAAAGCCGCGGCCCAGTGCCTCGATTGGACGACCGCCCGATCCGGCGGCCCGGCTCATCAGAGTTGACTCCTGACCGCTGCATCTTAGCAGGCTCCCAAGGGGGGCGACACGCCTTGGAGGGCCCTCCCGCCTGGAGTAACCTCCGACCATGAGAGTTCTCGGAATCGACCCCGGGAGTCGACACACCGGGTACGGCATCGTCGACGCCGTGGGGTCCCGTACGGTGCTGGTCGACCAGGGCCGGTTCAGCTGCCGCTCGAATCACCCCCTTCCCGACCGGCTCGCCTTTCTCGCGGACCAGACACGCCAACTGGTCGATCGGTGGTCGCCAGAGGTCGCCGTCCTCGAAAAGCCGTTCCAAGGTGTCAACCCGCGCTCTCTCATCGTACTGTCGCAGGCTCGAGGAGCGCTGATCGTCACCCTGGCCCAACTCGGCCTCGCCATCGAAGAATACGCTCCCGCCGAGATCAAGAGCGCAGTAGCGGGCAACGGCCGGGCGGACAAAGCACAGATCGAACGAATGGTGACGATCCTGCTTTCGATCCGTGAACAACCACTGACCCCGGACGCGGCGGATGCGCTCGCGGTCGCACTCTGCTACGCCGCTCGCCGACCCTGGGCAAAGGCCGCCAAAAGAGGCACCTAAATCACTGCCACGAAAGCCTTTATGACCCACCCAGGGTTGCTTGACCGGTTTTTCAGCACTGTGCTAACATCCCGGCTGCCCTATCGCAGTTTGCGGTAAATCGAGTCACCAAGAACACCGCCCGATCGGGTGTCCCGCTGCTCGTCCTGAGCCGTGAGGTACCCTGACCGGGAACTCGGCCCGCCCTTGGCGGGTCCAATCATTCAGAAGTCTTTCTAGAGGAGGCAACGTGGAAAACCTTAGCGGAAACGTAATGAAGCTCATGAACCAGGGCGGCTGGGTCATGTGGGTCCTGCTTCTCTTCTCGATCGTTGCCCTGGCGGTAATCTTCGAGCGCTGGTGGGTTCTCCACAAGGCCCGCATCAATGTCAACGAGTTCCTCGCCAAGATCCGCAAGGCTCTGATCGTCAACCGGTCGATCCGCGACGCCGTCAAGATCTGTGAGCAGTACCAGGGCCCCGTCGCTTCCGTAATGAAGGCCGGCCTTCTCAAGTACGGTCAGCCGAAAGAGGACGTCGAGAAGACGATCGAGAACGCAGCGCTCTACGAACTCGGACGCCTCGAACAACGTCTGGTCATCCTGGCCACCACCGCCAACGTCGCTCCTCTCCTCGGATTCTTCGGAACCGTAACCGGAATGATGAAGTCGTTCGACGCCCTCGCCGCGGCCGGTCTCTCCAACCCTGGCCTCGTCGCGATCGGTATCAAGGAAGCCCTGACCACCACCGCGGCGGGTCTCTTCGTCGCAATCCCGGTCCAGATCGCCTACAACTTCTTCATGAGCAAGGTCAACAAGTTCGTCCGCGACATCGAGACCTCGGCCAACATGCTCCTGGAGACCTTCGGCGAAATGGATCGTAGCGGCGTCAGCGCCGACCGAGGCGGTGCTTCCGCTCCGGCCTCCTCTGGAAACGCTTCCTGAGCCAGTCGAGGGTCCATCCCCGATGAAGCTGCAGAAATCACAGCAATTCACGCCGATGATTCCTACCGCCTCGATGGCGGACATCGCGTTCTTGCTCATCATCTTCTTCATGGTGACGATCACCTTCGAGGTCGACAAGACCCAGGTGCTCCTACCGAAGACGGTGATCCGGCTCGAGGTGCCGAAGAAGGCTGCCTACGTATCGGTAACCGAGCAAGGACTGATCAAGGTATCGGACGGTGAAGAGCTCTCGAACCAGGTCAACGGGGTAGAGGACGTGCTGTCCTTCGCTTCGACCGTGGTCGCCTCGAATCCGAGCAAGCCGTTTGTACTGAAGGCGGACTCGAACGTGGCCTACGACCATATCGACAAGGTTCTCGATGCTCTGAAACAGGCCAAGGTCGAGGTCATCTACCTGCTATCCGAGCAGCAGACGGTCCCCGTCGACGGATAGGGAGGACACTGATGAAGATCAACCGCGACAACAAGATCAGCGACGAGATTCCCGCCTCATCGATGGCGGACATCGCCTTTCTGCTGATCATCTACTTCATGGTCACCACCACCTTCACCGCCACTCGCGGACTGGATTTCGGTCTTCCCAAGGAAGATGACAATCCACCCGAGATCGAGAAGGAGGATTCGGTGCACATCCAAGTGCAGCCTGGTGGCAACATCGTCGTCGACAGCAAGCCGATGCCACTCGACAACCTCTTGACCCATTTGGAAGGGATCCTCAAGGACAACCCGACCAAGCCGGTGATCATCCAGACTGACCCGCAGGCCTCCTACGTGCACATGGTGACGGTGCTCGACGAACTGCGGCAGAGCGAGGACAAGATCGGCATGGAGGTCAAGAACATCTCGATCCCGACTCGTCGGGAAATCGAGAGTTTCTGGTACTAAGTGGCGGACGACGGAAAGGGAACCATGGCAGACTCCAAACAGCCCCCCAAGAAGCAGCCCGCAGCGAAGAAGCCGGCGCAGGCGTCTTCGGCCAAGATGAGCGAAGCCGATCTGGCCGTAGCCGATCTGCAGATGTTCGCCCGCGAGTACGAAGACGACAATCGCCTCCTCAAACGAGCTTTGATCGTTGCTGCCGTCTTCCATCTGATCGTGGGCGTCATCAACTTCCCGACCCTCAACTCCAACGTGAACGCCGAGGAGAAGAAGGCGAAGGTCTACGTCGTGCAGCAGGTGCGCTTCAAGCCGCCGCCACCGAAGCAGGAACAGCAGATCCCCGAGCGCAAGAAGAAGAAGGTTCCGATTCCGGACCCGACTCCCGATGAGCCCGAGCCGATCCGCATGCCCGAAGAAGAGCAACCGGAGATCGATCTCCCAGATACCGATCTGGTCTTCGACATCCCCGAGGGTCCTCCTCCGGCCGAACCCGAGGGACCGATCCTGGTCGCCGGTGACGTGGTCGCCCCCGAAAAGATCTCGGCTCCACAGCCGGTCTACACGGAGATGGCCCGCAAGGCCCGTATCCAGGGCGTCGTGATCGTCCAGGCGATCATCGACAAGTCGGGTGATGTCACCAACGTCAAGGTACTCAAGGGCTTGCCCATGGGGCTCGACGTGGCCGCGGCCGACGCGGTGAAAAAGTGGAAGTTCAAGCCGGCAACCCTCAACGGCAAGCCGGTGGACGTGTACTACAATCTGACGGTGAACTTCCGCATCCAATAACCGCTCGGCTCTCCAGAACTCGATGGCGTTTCAGGGCTCGCTCAAAGAGCTTCCACTACCCGACATCATTCAGCTGGTTTCGGTCTCCGGCAAGACCGGAGCCTTCCAGCTGACCAATGGGAACGAGAAGGGCGCCATCTATCTGGCCGACGGCCAGATCGTCCACGCCACGGTGGGCGATCTGGAGGGCGAGGAGGCGGTCTACGACCTGGCCATCTGGCCGCAGGGTGACTTCGTGTTCACCCCGGGCGAGGCCGCCTCTCATACCTCCGTTCAGAAGTCCAACACCAACCTCCTCATGGAGGCGGCGCGCCGCATCGACGAGTGGCAGATTCTCTCGAAGCGGATTCCATCCACGCGGTTGGTCCCGGTCTTCACGGCCAACAGCTCCAACAGTTCGGTCTCCTTCACCCCGAAGGAGTGGTCCCTGATTCGTCGGGTCGACGAACGGCGCTCGATCGACGAGATCGCCGTCGGCCTCGGTCTGAGTCCCTTCGAAGCCTGCAAGACCCTGTACGGCCTGATCACCTCCGGTTTGATCGAACTGAAAGAGGATCTGCGGCGACTGGACACCGAGCGTCTCCGCACGATGACACCTCAGCAGCTCCGCCAACTCGCCCAGGGCATTCACGAACAGGCCCGCGAACTGCTGCAGAACCACCCCCGACAGAGCGAACTCGATGGTGCCTACCGCCAGAGCGCGGTAGAGGTCGACGCTGATCGCGGCGCCGACGCCATCCTCGACCTGGTTCGCGACGAGGAGAAGATCCTCTCCGCTGCCCTCGGTCCCAACCAGGCCAAGACCTTCCTCAACCGCGTCCACTCTCTTCTCGGAGCTTCCTAATCAACACCAAGCCTCTGGCACGGTGTCTGCAAGTGAACCTTGTAGATGGCGAAACCGAACGCAACCGTCTCCGCATACCCAAGGAGTCACCCAGCATGCGCAAGATACTGACCCGAACCCTTCTCCTTTCCAGCCTGGCCACTCTGGTCCCCGCCCTCTCCTTCGCTGGTTGGGAGGAAGGCGTCGCGGCATTCCAGGCCGGAGACTACGCCACGGCCACCAAGGAGTTTCAGGCTCTGGTGGACTCTCGCAGTGATTGCGCCCAGTGCTACCAGATGCTCGGTCAAGCTCTCTTGAAGACGAAGCGGGCCCAGGAGGCGGTCACTCAGCTGCGCAAAGGCTATGACCTGGAGCCGCAGAATGACGGCATTCGCCTACCGCTGGCGCAGGCCTACCTCGAGTCCAAGCGCTACAACGATGCGGTCAAGTTGCTCCGAACCATGAATCCGGGCAACCTCTCCCAAGCACGCCAGGGCGTGTACCACCAGATGCTCGCGGTGGCTCTCGACCGCAGTGGACAGGGTGCAGAAGTTCTCAGCAGCCTCCGCTCCGCCGCCCAGGCCAGTCCGAACGACGCAGAAGCTCAGTATCGCTACGGTCAGGCCTGCCTGGCCGAGCGTGACAGCTGCGCCGTTCCGGCACTTCAAAAAGCCGTACAGCTCGACTCCAGAGACACGGACAAGAAGCGGTCTCTGCTCAAGGCTCATCTGTTGGCTGGACGCTCGGCCCGCGGTTCGGCCAAGGACAGCGCCTATCGCTCTGCGGCTCAGGTCGCCGAGCAGTTGGTCGCTTCCTCAGCCAGTGGCGACAATCTCCTTCTGCTAGGTGAAGCCCAGCTGGGAGCAAAGCAGTACAGCGCCGCCGCCAGCTCGTTCGAGCGGGCGCGCTCCGCGGGAGCCAACACCTGGTTGACCGACTACTACCTCGGCCAGGCCCAGACCGCAACGAAAAACTACAGTGCGGCGGAAACGAGCCTCAACGCCGCGCTCGGCAAGACCTCCAACTCCAATGACGAGAAGCTGGTCTGGCGCCAGCTCGGCTTCGTCTACGAAAAGGCGAAGAAGCTCGCCGAAGCCAAGCAGGCCTACACCCGCGTCGGCGACAGCGCCGCCCTCGCCCGGGTGGAGGAAAACATCCGCATCGCCGAAGAGAACCGAGAGGCCGAGGAGTTCAACGAGGCGCTAGAGGAGCTCGAGGCGCAGCAGAAGGCTCTTCAGGAGCAGATGGAAGACCTGCCTCCCAGCTGAGTTCGGTTCCGCCACCCGAGGCGGTTTCACGGTTCCCTATCGAGAGCGCTACCTCATCGGGTAGCGCTCTCTCTCGTTTGGCGGCACTCCGAATTGGCTCGGCTCGTCACCGCCGCCGTGGCAACCCGAAGCGATCCGGTCCGGCGTCGCGGAGAGGCGGCCAGGTCCGCTAGATCGCCTCGCGTCGTAGGGAGAAGATCGCACCCAGCAGACCAGCCACCGCCCCCACGCCGACCAGGAGTACCTGCTGCGGCCAGGCCAGGAAGGTGGTCCCCATCGTGCCGAGAAGCAGGCTGCCTTCGGCCATCGGTTGCACCGCAACAAAGCCTCCGAACAGCGCCCCCAGCGCGACGAGCCCACCGAGCAAACCCTGCCACAGCCCCTCGACGTAGAAGGGGCCCCTGAGGTAGAACTCGGTCGCCCCGACCAGGCGCATGACGTCGATCTCGTCCTGATACAGAATCGCCGTGAGCCGGATCACGCTGGCGATAGTGAGAATCGCCGCCCCGAGCAGAACCGCTCCCAAGGCCAAACCGAGACCGAGCACGAGCTGCAGTGCGAGCTCGAGCTGGTCCACCCAGTCCCGGTCGTCGTCGACGAGTTCGACCTCGGGCAGCTCCTCCAACTCCCCGAGCCAGGCCTCGAAGGCGTGGTCCTCGACGAGCAGGGGATCGAAGCTGACCTCGAGGGATGCCGGAAGGGGTTCCTCCTCCCACCCCTCGACCAGGGTCGCGACACTGGGAAAGCTCGCTCGGAAACGCTCCCGCGCCTGGGGGGCCGTGACCTCGTCGACCCCCTCCACCCAGGCTGGCGAGCCGGCCAACGAACGCGCCGCGTCGACCTCGTTCAAGTCGGTCGTCGGGGCGAAGTAGACGACCACCATCGCCTCACTCTTCCAGTCTTCGATCAGGCGAGAGGCATTGGCGGCCAACATCAGGAAGAAGCCGCCGATGAAGAGCGACACGGCGATAGTGGTGACCGCCAGCAGACTCGTCTTCCAACTCCGGAACAGGTTCAGGAGCGCCTCGCGAGCGAAGTAGTAGAGCGCCTTGCCGAGCGTCATCCGCCGTTCTCGCCTCGGGACAAGACCGGTTCGAGCTCCGAGTTCTCCACTGGAGCATCACCGTCTCGCACCAGCCGCCCCCCGTGGAGCACGAGGACCCGCTGCCCCGCTCGACGGATCCGGTCGCGGTCGTGGGTGGCGACGATGACGGTGGTTCCTCGGAGGTGGATCTCGCGAAACAGCTCGAAGATCTCGTCCGAAAGATCCTCGTCCAGGTTTCCGGTCGGCTCGTCAGCCACCAGGATCGCCGGGTCGTTGACCAGGGCACGTGCGATCGCTACGCGCTGCTGTTCCCCTCCCGACAGCTCGAGGGGGAAGGCATTCGCCTTGTGGGCCAGACCCACCCGTCGCAAGGTCTCGTAACCCAGCGTCCGCTGCTTCTCGCTCCCCAGTCCGAGGATTCTGGGCAAGTAGGTCACGTTCTCGAACACCGTCTTGCGGGGAATCAGCCGGAAGTCCTGGAATACGACGCCGATGCTCCGCCGTAGAAAAGGAATCTTGGTTCGGGGGAGCGAGACGACATTCCGTCCGTTGACGAGAATCCGGCCATGGGTGGGCAGGTCCTGGCGCAGGATCAAACTCAACAGGGTCGTCTTGCCCGCTCCACTTGGTCCCGTCAGGAAGACGAACTCCCCGGCACCAATCTCAAAGGACACCCGATCGAGAGCGACCTGGCCTCCCGGAAACCGCTTGGTCACATCGAAGAAGCTGATCACCAGGCGACTCCAGCGCCGTCGCTGCCATCCGTCGGATTCACCAGCCTAGTCTACCGCCTCGGCACGATCAGCGACCGGACAGAGTTCACCCTGCCCTCCTTCTTGGAGGCGCGTGGGCTTGCGCTGGGGCTGCCCTGCCGGAGACACTACCGGACATGTCCCCTCCTGCCCGGCTCATCCCCTGGACTCTGCGCCGTCGACTCGCCGATGGCTCCGAGGTCGCATTCACTGGGAAAGGACCCGTCGACCGAGTCGCGGCCTGGGCCAGCGTCGGCGTCGACGGCGTCGAGTGTGCCTGGGCGCGGCAGGTACATTCCGACCGCGTCTTGCAGGCTCGCTCCGCTGGCCTGGTCGGCGAAGGGGACGCTCTCTTCACCCGAGAGCCAGAACTGGCATTGGCCGTGGTCACCGCCGACTGCGTTCCCCTCCTCCTCGGCGACGGAGAGCAGGTCGCTGCGGTGCATGCCGGGTGGCGCGGCGTAGCGGGCGGTATCGTCACCAGAAGCTTGGAGTCGTTCCGCGATCCCAGCCTGATCGCGGCGATGATCGGACCGGCGATCGGCCCCTGCTGCTACGAAGTGGGTGCAGAGGTTGCAGCACAAGTCGTCGAGGCGAGTTCCGAGGCCGTGGTCGACCACCGGGCAACTCGACCGCATCTCGACCTCTCGGCCGCGGTTCGACACCAACTCGAGCACGGTGGCGTCCGCTCGATTACCGCGGTGAACCTCTGCACCCGTTGCGAGGGGGAACAGCTCTGGAGCTACCGGCGAGAGGGTACGGCGGCGGGACGCAACCTCGCCTTCATCTGGCGCTCTGACCACGGCCGCGGTTGAAGGTTTGCTTCCCAGGCTTGCCGCGGTTTCCGACGGAGTCGATCAGAACGAAAGCTGACTGCGGCGAAAACCCCGCGGATCACGACCGAAGGCACGGAGTTGACCGCAGGCAGCACTCACGTCGTCACCTCGGCGACGGCGAATCGTGCAGACCATGCCCCGGCTCTGCACCCGGCGCGAGAACGCCTCGGCGCGGCCGGGCGGAGGCGGCACCATCGTTTCACCCAGCACGGGATCGGCGTTCACTGGAATCAGATTGACCTTGGCCCGCAACCCCGACAGGAGCTGAACCAGCTGGTCGGCATCGTCCAAGGAGTCATTGAAGTCTCGAATCAGGATGTACTCGAAGGTGATCTTGCGGCTTCCCTCCAGGGGGTAGCTCTGCAGAAGCGCGAGCAATTCCGCCAGCGGATAGCGGTTGTTCACCGGCATGATCCGACTCCGCCGTTCCTCGTCGGGAGCATGGAGCGAGATCGCTAGATTGGGTCGTTTCTCCCAGCCCATCATCGCTTCGAGGCCCGGCAGAATGCCGACCGTGGAGAGGGTGATCCTGCGCCAGGAGATCCACTCGGTCAGAAGCCCCAGCGCCCCCCGGACCCCTTCGAGGTTGAGCAGTGGCTCTCCCATACCCATGAACACCAGATTCAGTGGCTGCTCTCGGTTCAGCCCGCCGCTCAGGCCCACGACCTGACCCACGATCTCTCCGACGGTCAGGTTCCGTCCCGCACCCCAGAATCCCGTAACGCAGAACCGACAGGCCAGGGCGCAGCCCGCCTGGCTTGAGATGCAATAGGTCCGTCGCTCGCCGTCGGGGATGTCGACCGCTTCGACCGTTGCACCATCGTCCAGTCGGTAGAGAACCTTCCGGGTGCCGTCGTGGGACTGGTGACTCTCGGACACCGCCAGGGAGCCGACCGTGAACTGCTCGCTCAGCGAGGCGCGCAGACCGCGTCCCAGCGTGGTGATCTCGGACAGCTCGGTGCAACCCTGCTCGTGCAGCGCCTTGAAGATCTGCTCGACCCGATACGAGTGGTCGAGATAGGGCTGCAGTCGTTCCGACAGCTCGTCCCTCGTCAAGCCGAGCAGAGCTCGACCCGGTCCTGGGTTCATTAGCGACTGCCGCGCTGTTTGCGGGTCGGATCGATGCCCAACGAGCGGAGAAAGGAAAGATCAGCACCGTTGATTTGGAAGAGGGGCTCCGGCTCCAACGCTTCGCTTCCCTCAGCCACTTCCGTGACTGCCCCCAAGAGCGAACCCTGCTCGAGCAAGAGGTAGAGCGAGTAGCCCTCCGACTGCAGCTCAGACCAGACTCTCCGGACCTCCTCGGAGGCAGAGAGGGCCTCGAACAGGGCTTGCCGCAAGTCGGTGAGTTTCTTCTCGGTTCGTTCGTCCAACGGTGACTCCTGACGCGGGACCCGACGCTCTGGAGAGGCTGGCCCGCTCGTTCGAATTATGGGTCCGGCCTCGAGAGCTGTCAAACGGATTCGGCCGGAACGAGCTCTCGGCTCGACAGCAGCCCCTGAGACAGGGAGAATCGGGTTCCGATGACGAGCCCAAATCCCTCCCCTGAGCTCGGCGAGGTTCTCGAGAGAGTCCGCCACTGGCTCGCGCAGCACATCCCGGGAGCCCCCGACCCTCTTCCCATGCAGGGTGACCTCTCGGCGCGGTGGTACCTGCGAGTTGCCGGTCCCAAGCAGAGAATGATCCTCGCGGTCTACCCGGCCGATCAGCTTCCGGTATTCGATCGCTTCGTCGAGACGACGCGTCTCCTCGAAGCGGTCGGCATTCCGGTTCCCGAGATCCTCGTCACCGATCGAGCCCGCGGCATGATGGCGTTGTCCGACGTCGGCGAGCACACCGTGCACGACCTGGCGGTCGCCGGCCGCGACCCTGGCCCGTGGCTGCGAGAGGCTGCGGCTCTTCTACCCCGGATCCAAGCAATCGTCTGGCAGCCGTCGTCGGGCCTCCTGCCTCCGTTGAACAATGCTACCCTCGATCGTGAATTGGGCGAAGCCTGGGATCGCTTCCTGGTGCCCGAGGGCCTCGCCGGCCGCAGCGGCACTCTCCGGGACGGGCTCTCGGTTCTCTGCCAGCACCTCGACGACGCGCCGCGGGTTCCCTGCCATCGGGACTACATGGCCCGCAATCTACTCGTAGAGAGCGACGGCGAACCGATCACGGTGGTGGACCATCAGGACCTCCGTCTGGGCCCGCGCTACTACGACCTGGCGTCACTCCTCAACGACAGCGTCTTCGCGGCCCCAGGCCTCGAGGAAGAGTTGCTCGAACTCTACGCTCCGACTCCTGGTCAGCGAACCGACTACCACCGGGCGGTAGTGCAGCGGGGCCTCAAGGCGATCGCTACCTTCCTTCGCTTCGCAGAGCGAGGACGCCCGCGGCATCTGCCTCTGGTCCGCCCCACCGCCAGCAGGGTGTGGCGAAGTCTGAAGCAGGCACCCGAGCTGGTACCACTGGTGTCCGAACTGGCACCGGCCTGGAACCTCTACTTGGGCCGATCGGTCGCCTGAGCTGCCGGCCTGAGGGGACTCGGAGGCGAGCAGCCTTACGACTGGGGCGTCTCGTCGCCGTCCGCTTCGTCGTTGCCGTCCTTCAGGCCCTGACGGAAGTTCCTGATCCCCTGCCCCAGGCCCCGGCCGAGCTGGGGAAGACGAGAGTACCCGAACAGAAGAACGACGATCGCGAGAATGATGAGAAGTTCGGTAGCACCGAGGTTGGGCATGGTCTTTCCTCCAGGAGGGGATGAAGCCCCCTCGCGGCGCGAAGTCTAACAGAGTAGAAACCGCCCTAGAGGGGGCACCGCCACCGACGACCGGTCCTAGTTGACGGTGACCTGGCCCAGCAGTTCCGCTACCTGAGTCTCCTGCCACAGGCTCCGGTGGTACCCGATGTAGGTAGACAGAACCCGGTCGACGTAGGTCTGGGTCTCGCTAAACGGAGGCACGCCATCGTACCGGCGAACGTTGCCGGGACCGGCGTTGTAGGCAGCCAGAGCAAGAACGATCTCACCGTCGAACTCCGCCAGGAGATCGCGCAGATAGCGGGCTCCCGCCCTCACGTTGTCGTGCGGATTCATCGGGTCGAAGTTGCCGTACTGTGCGGCGGTGGCGGGCATGAGCTGCATCAAACCAAGCGCTCCGGCGGACGACACGACCCTCGGATTGAATCCAGACTCGGCCTGAATCACGGCGGCGACCAGGAGGCCGTCCACTCCCACGCTTTCGGAGATGCTCTCGATCAGCTCCCCGTACGGTAGTTCGGAGAGGATCGTGCGGTGCTCCTCCGCCTCGTTGAAGCTTCGGAACAGGTCGAAGCTCTGACGTCCCGGAGTGACCTGTTGGCCGAGCAGCGAGGGCTCGAGACCGGCGTAGGTGCGACCGATCGCTTCCTCGCCGTAGACCCAGGCCGCCAGTTCCTCGACCATCTGGACGTCTTCGACGCTAGGCGGAGCCGGTGCGTCCAGACGCACGGCCGACGAGGGTAGGCTCGGCAGACCGAGGACCATCGCGACGGCGCAAGGCACCGCCAGCCAGTAGTTGGAATACTTCTTCATCGTCTTGTAGCTCGAGGGGTGGGGCCAGCTGGGTGGAGCTACCCAACCCATAGATGGGCCGGATTGGCACCGAGCGGCTACGCAAAGTTCACCGTGAGCGCCATTGTGGCGCGTTCGAGGAATCAAACTGCGATCACTTCGCGTCGTTAATCGACGCAGACTGTGTCAGTGCAAACCCAGTGCCAGGTATCTGTCCTCAGCGGTCGGACCGAATCCCGAGTGCGGTCATCTTGTTCCGGAGAGTATTGCGGTGCACACCCAGCAGGTCCGCAGTGCGTGTCAGGTTCCCCTCCGAATGCTCCAGCGCGGCCGAGACGTACTGTCGCTCGAACTCACGACTCGCCTGCTTGATGGGTACCCCCTGCTGGACGAGTTCGCCCACCAGACGGCACAGGAGACCGTTGAGACTTTGTTCCGGCATCAATGTTCCTCGCGGTAAGAGTCTCAGCCTACCACAAGCCTGGCCGTCTCCGGGGAAGGTCGATCAGGAGCCGCAGCCAACTCCTCGACCATCCTGACCTCCCCAAACGCAGTGCAGCGTCGACGGCTCCTGCCATCGACGCTGCGCGCCCGCCTCCCCTGCCTCTACGAAGCTACTTCAGGTCGAGGAGATCACCGATGTAGATCGTGTAGCGCGACTCGAGGATCTTGGCGACCGAGGCCCGCTGATGGACCGACAGTACCGCCAGCTCGCCGAGAACGATCGGGGGGAAGCCCTCGGAGTTCTTGCGGTAGATGGTGTAGATGTCACCGGGAACGACACCGTCTTCTTCACCATGGTCGATGAACACGACGTGGTCCTGTCCCAGACTCACCGTGTTGTCCTTGGCGGCCAGGATCTCAGCCGACTGGCCCAGGGCCTCGATCGGCGCCGGATCGTTGGGGGGAATCTGGCCCACCCGGCGTCCGAGCGGAACGGGCTCCGGGACGAAGGGCTTGAGGCCGTCGCCAACCTTGATCGCGTCGCAGGCGTCGACGATCTCGGCGATCGCGGTCTCTTCCTGCACCGAGAGAACCCGTAGCCGCCCCTGGTAGCGATAGAGCCTTCCCGCGAGTTCGCCGGTGTGTTCGTGGAGCTTCTGGGCGGGGCGGACGATCGTGAACTGCTGGCCGGCGCTGAGGCCACCGGCTCGACCGCCATCGACGTAGACGATATCGCCGAACGAGAGGTCCACCTTCACGGTATCGACCGGTCCGTAGAGACCCTCCGAACTCTCGATGTTCGCTTGTCCACTGACCGCCGGCGACATCGCCTGGTACTCGGAGCCCGTCAGGTGGTATCCGAACTCCTCGTCGAGTTCGCCCACGTAGCCGCTGCAGTAGATGTCGTCTTCGGATCCCAGGGGCTGCGGTGCCGTCGCTCCAGAGCCCAGTCGTAGCCGTTCGTCGCTGCTGTCGTCACCGAGATCCACCGCTCCGAGTTCTTCGACCGGTACGACCTCGACCGATACCACGAGCGGATCGCCCGGGTAGATCCAGTGGGCGTCTTCGATGTACTGATTCTGCTCCCACAGTTGGGGCCAGAGGTAGGGGTCGCCGTAGAACTCACCCGAGAGATCCCAGAGGGTGTCGCCGACGACGATGGTGTGGATCTGGGCGCCCGGAGGGAACTCCATCGGAGGATGCCAGGCCGTCCAGTGATCATCGACCAGATGCAGGTCGCGGGGCGGCGATTGGGCAAATGCCGCGAGCGAGACCATAGCGCAGGCTACGGTTACGAGGGCACACACTTTTCTTGGCGTCACGGTAGACCTCCCAAACACCAGAGATACGAACTCGAGGGGGTACATTCGAAACCAAGGCTACAGCGGTTTCCGCCTTGCTGTCAAGGCTTGCGCCTTCTCCCTTAGAGTTCTTCTTTAAGGGTTGTCGAGACGCTGCTGTGCCAGAGTCGCGGCGGCGGTCTCAGGGAACCGCTGGACCAATTCCCGGAAGACCTCTTCGGCGTTGGCTCGGTCGCCCACCTGTTCGAGGCACTGACCGATCTTGAAGAGTGCGTCGGGTACCTTGTTCTGGTCCGGGTAGGTCTCGACCGTCTCGCGAAACGCCCGCAGCGCACCCGGGTAGTCTCCTCGGGCGTAGCGAGAAGATCCTACCCAGAAGAGGGCGTTGTCCGACAGTTCGTTCGCTGGCCCCAGGGCCAGGAACTCGAGGAAGTCCCTCTCCGCGGCCGCGAAGTCGCCCTCGTGGTAGTGGGTATACCCACGGTCGTAGATCACGCGTGCCGCCTCCTCGACCGGGGACAGGATCGGCTCGGTGACCTCGACCACCGGGCGGGCCGGTGGATCGGTCGGTGGTGCTTCCTGCCAACCCGAGTTCCGGTCCTCCGCCGCCGGCGGTAGCTCGGCCTCGATCGGCTCCGCGGGGAGTTCGCTCTCCTCGATGCGGGGCGGTGGTGTCACCGCGGTCGGTGCCTCGGACTCGGCGATCGAAGGTACGGCGGGAGCCGGCGTCGGCTCCCGTTGTGGAGCGGGTGAACCCGAAGGAGCGCCCCCTAGGCGCCCCTCCAACTCGAGGATCCGCCGCTTGAGGTTGGCCATCTCCACCTCGGCTACCGCGGCCTGACGGCGGAGCGCGTTGATCTCATCCCGAAGCTCTGCCACCCCGACCTGCTCGGAAGCACCACCCCCGGTGAAGCTGGTACAACCAGTCGACAAGAGCAGTACCAGGCACCAAGGCAGGGTTCGACGATGAGTGACCGAGCTCGCCCGCGATGACGTCAGAGCCGGATTCGACTTCTGCATACTGCCTCCTCAGCCGTTGCTGGGAATGTCACTGATGTATGAGCTGTCGGGGAACTCGTCTCGGAGGCGTTGGAACCACTCGGTCGCTTTCTCCTCCTGCCCCCCCTTGCGGTAGGCCTGGCCCAGGAAGAAGTAGGCCTTGTCCTTCTCGGCGTACGATGGGTAGGTGTCGAGCAGATAGTGGAGGCGGTTCACCGAAGCGCCGGGAAGACCGTACCGGTAGTAGAAAAACGCCACCGAGAACTCGTGCTCTGCCAGAAGGGAGAGCAACTCTCCGATCTTTGCCTCGGCCTCGTCTCGATACTCCGTGGTGGGGTAGATCCGCAGCAGCTCCCGGAAGGCATCGAGGGCCTCGAGAGTCGGCTTCTGGTCCCGATCCGGTCTCTCCAAGCGGGCGGAG
Source organism: Thermoanaerobaculia bacterium (assembly GCA_030429235.1). Taxonomy (GTDB): domain Bacteria; phylum Acidobacteriota; class Thermoanaerobaculia; order Multivoradales; family JAIOJS01; genus JAIOJS01. The sequence continues at coordinate 71,294 of JAUIDB010000021.1, forward strand.
AGAGCGTTCCCGATCTGGAACTGGACGTAGTCGGCGCGATCGCTGGTGGGAAAGCGGTTCAGGAAGTCGCGATACTTGGCCTCGGCCTGGACCAGGTTGTCGGGACCGCCGTGTGCGAAGTGGGCATCGGCGACGAGGAGCAGCGCTTCCCGTCCCGTGGCCGAGTTGGGTTCGACCTCGAAAGCATGGCTGAGGTACTTGGTCGCCTGACCGTACTTCCCTTGCTCCATGAGCTGCTTTCCCTGCTCGAGCGACTCGGCGGCCGACAACCGCAGGATCGGGTCGTTCTCGATACCCCCTCCCCCACAGCCCATCGGCCCGACGCCCAGGGCGAGGAGCAGCGCACAGTACAACGGCAACCTGGCCCGATGGAGCCAGCCAGCTCCCTGGCCCGGCCAGATTCTCTTCTTGGTTGATACCACTCTAGAAACCCTCCAGATCCCGCCTCCCTCGAGGCGAAGACCGATCTTTCATGAACTGGCGGCCGCGACCAACTCGCGCATGCGTCCGGCGGGGTCAGCGGCACCGAAGACTGCCGATCCTGCCACACAGACTTCGATACCCGAGCGAACCACCTGCGCGATGTTGCCCAGCCCAACCCCGCCATCGATCTCGAGCTCGACTGCGAGACCGCGTCGGTCGATCTCGCCCCGCAGCCGTCGTGCCTTGTCGAGGACGTAGGGTAGGAAGGACTGCCCCCCGAATCCGGGGTTCACCGACATCAACAGCACGAAGTCGAGCTCGGTCAAAATCGCGTCGAGCACTTGCACCGGCGTGGCCGGATTGAGGACGACCCCGGCCCGAGCCCCACCCTCTCGAATGCGCGCCAGCAGGCGATCGAGATGCACTGCGGCCTCGTAATGCACCGAGACCCAGGCGGCGCCCGCCTCGAGATAGTCGTCGAGCAGCCGATCCGGGTTCGAGACCATCAGGTGCACATCGAGCGGTAGCTCGGTCCGGCGCGCCAGTGCCGCCACCATGGGAGCCCCAAAGGTCAGATTAGGAACGAAGTGTCCGTCCATCACGTCGACGTGCACGAGGTCCGCCCCGCCCTCCTCGCAGAGGGCGACGGCCCGTCCCAGGTCGGCGAGATCGGCGGCCAGAATCGAAGGAGCTAGCTTCACAGGGAACTCTCCGTTGCCTCGTCTTGGGCCACCGCCGCGACCACCAGGGAGATGACCTCTCCCTGTCTCAGGGGGTGTCCCGGCAGGGGATACTGGCGCAGCACCAGTTCTCGGTCGACTCCCTCGTAGGGCTCGTACTTGACGCTACCCACCCGGAAGCCATGGAACTCTAGGAAGTGCAGTACCTCGTCGTGCCCTCGGTTGACGAGGTCCGGCATGACGTAGGTCTGGCCGAGAGCTTCGCCGGCCACGAACAATCGAACCGCCTGGTCGCGTCCCACCTTCTCCCCGGCCGCCGGAAACTGGCCGACGATGCGGCCTGCGTCTCCGGCTCCGGTGAGAACCTGGGCGGCGCGTACGCTGGCCATTCCAACTCCCGCCAGGGTCACCTGAGCGGTAGGCAAGGCCTTGCCTCGGAGATCGGGCATCACCACCGTCCGCTCGCCGCGCGAAAGAACGACGTCGACCCAGCCGCCTCGCTTGGCGAAACTCCCCGCACTCGGGGTCTGCTCCAGCACGTGATTCTCCGGCACCTCCGCCGCAAAGCGGTCCTCTTCGCTGCGATGCCGAAGCTCGAGACCACGATCCTCGACCAGGGCCCTGGCCTCGTCGACGGGTAGCCCAGACAGATCGGGAACGGGGGTCACGCCGCGTCGCACGAAGGAGCTGAAACCCACGTAGGCTGCGACGCCGAAGAGCCCGGCCAAAAGCCCCAGATAGGCAACGCGCAGCAACCAACGACCGACCCAATGCATCCCGCGCATCTTACTCCAGGCCTTGGATTCGGCCCGGCCCAGGAATCCTCCGTTCGAGGACCGCGAGGTCCTGCAGATGCCCCTGGTCGGCCTCGCCCGCCGGCGTCTCGAGAATCAGCGGGATCCCGGACAGGCGCTCATCGTGCACCAGGGCGACGAGAGCCTCGCTGCCGACGAAACCCTCCCCGACGTTGCAGTGACGATCCTTGCGCGAACCCTGCGGATGCTTGGAGTCGTTGATGTGGACGCAGGCGAGCCGTTCGCCGAAGCGGTCCAGCGCCTCATCGAGCAATTCTCCCATCCCGGCTGGCTCTGCGATCGGATACCCCGCCGCCAGGAGATGGCAGGTGTCCAGACAAACGCCAACCGCATCGGGCTTCGAGGCGCCGGTGAGAAGCGTCTCGATCTGTTCGAGCCGATACCCCAGAACCGTTCCCTGGCCCGCGGTCGTTTCGAACAGCAGGCGGCAAGGACCATCTGGAACCCGCTGCAGGACCTGTTCGACGCCGTCGAGAATCGCCGCGAGACCGGCCTCTTCGCCCTCACCGAGATGGGCCCCTGGATGAAACACGAGTCCGTCGAGACCCAGCCGATGACACCGCGTCAACTCGTCCGCCAAGGCCGAGATCGAACGGTCTCGCACCTCGGTCTTGGGTGAAGCGAGGTTGATCAAGTACGCGGCGTGCGCCACCACGGGTCCGATCGCCGACTCTTGCCAGGTCGCGCGAAAGGTGGTCACCGTGGCCTCTTCGAGGGGTTTGGCCTGCCAGCGCGATGCGTTCTTCACGAAGATCTGGAGGCTCCGACAGCCGAGTTCAGCGCCCCGTTCGAAGGCCAGGTGCAATCCTCCCGCTACCGAGACGTGAGCTCCGAGCAGGGGCATCAGGGAGTCGCCGGTTCCGCCGGCTCACTCGAAAGCTCGGACGCCGGTTGATCTCCGCCGAAGGGCCAGTTCCGACTCGCATCGATGTAGATCACGAAGACCATCAGGGCCATGACCAGAATCAGGCCGGCGACGTTGACCGCCTCCTTGAGTCGCAACGAGAGATCGCGGCGCATCACCGACTCCACCGACAGCACCAGGATCTGCCCACCGTCCAGTACCGGAATCGGGAACAGATTCAGGAGACCGATGCTGAGGCTGATGAGACCCATGAGATGCAACAGATCGGGCAGCCCCCGCCGCGCCGCTTCCCCAGACATGGAAGCGATCTCGATCGGACCGGAGAGGGCGCTCTGAGGCTTCACGCGGCGCTGAAACAGCTTGCCGATCAGCAGCACCGTCTGTTCCGCGATGTTGACGTTGTATCGCACGCTCTCACGGAGGGCGTCCGCTACTCCGAGTTTGCGTGCGATCGTCAGTCCCACCCCAATTCGACCCACCCCGTCCCGTTCCTCCGGGACCACTTCGAGTCGTACCAACTGACTGTCGCGCAAAACCTCGACCGCCACCGCGGTTCCGACGTGTGCCTGGATGTGCCGCACGAAGTCGGCGGGCGAGCCGAGGCTCCGACCGTCGACGCCGCGAACCTCGTCCCCGGGAACGAAGCCGGCACGTTGCGCCGGACTGCCGTCGGTCACCGAGGAGATCCGAGGCAGGACCCTCGGATAGACGCCAGCTTCGCCGAACTCGTATTTCGAGACCGGCACCGGGGTCACCTCGAGCCGAACCAGCGACCCGTCGCGTTCCGCCTGCCAGTCGATCGTGCGTCCGGGAGCCTCCATGACGGCGAGGGCCACGTCCTGCCAGCTCTCCACGTCCTTGCCATCCAAGGCGACCACGCGGTCTCCCGGTTGGATTCCGGCCGCCTCGGCCGGTGAGCCCTCGGCCACGGTCCCGACGACCGGGGGAATGCTCTCGAGGTGGGGCATGTCGAGGCCGATCATGAAGACCACGGCGATCAGGACCACCGCGAGCACGGCGTTTGCCGCCGGGCCGGCCACGTAGACCAGGATGCGCTGCCAACGAGGTTTGTTCTGGAAATCTCGGGGATCGTCGGCCGCCTCCCCCGGCATCTCTCCGCCCATCCGCACGTAGCCACCCAGCGGGATCCAGGACACTCGATACTCGGTCTCGCCGCGCTGGAAACCGAAGATCCGGCGGCCGAAACCGAGTGAGAAGGTCAGAATGCGAACGTCGAAGTACTTGGCCACCAGGTAGTGGCCCGCCTCGTGCACGAACACGATCACGCCCAGCGAGAAGATGAAGGCCAGCAGGTTGGTGAGGTAGATATCCATCGTGGCTCGAGTAGTGGAACGGACAAGCGGACGGCCGCGAGACCGGCGCCGACTATATCGGATCCCTTGTTGCAACTGGTCCTGGACGGCTGCCTATTCCCGGACGCGGTTGTCGTCCGGTTCTCGATGTCGGTGGACCCAGCTTCTGAAAGACAACTCGCCACCGATGAGCCGCTGTCATCCGGCCGCCGGCGAGGCCGGCGCCGCTACTCCGCGGCCAGCAGCTCGCGCGTCTTCCGCCGCGCCCAATCGTCTACCTCGAGCGCCTCCTCGAGGCTCACGATCGGGTGGTCTCGGGTCTCGGAAGCAGCCAGGGCCTCCAGTGCCTGCTCCACCAACCGGAAGATCTTCGAGAAGCCGACGGTGCCGCCCAAGAACGCGGCGACCGCGACCTCGTTGGCGGCGTTGAACACCGCCGGTCCTCGATCGCCCAGACGCAGGGCTCGGCGAGCCAGCTGGATCGAAGGGAAACGGTGGTGGTCGACCGGTTCGAGGTCCAACTGTCCCAGCGACGCCAGGTCCAGACGTGGGAACTCATTCGACCAACGCTCGGGGTAGGCCAGGGCATACTGCAGCGGGAAGACCATGTCGTTCACCGACAACTGCGCCAGCCACGAGCCGTCACAGAACTCGACGAGCGAGTGCAGAATCGACTGCGGGTGCACTACCACCTCGATCGATTCCTCGCGTACCGCGAACAGATGGGTGGCCTCGATCAGCTCCAACCCCTTGTTCATCAGGGTCGCCGAATCCACGCTGATCTTGGCTCCCATCTCCCAGGTTGGGTGAGACATCGCCTCTTCGGGAGTGACCGAGTCCAGCGAGCCTTGGCGGCTTCGAAACGGCCCGCCGGACGCGGTGAGCACCAACCTGCGGACCTCGGTGGAACGGCCGCCACGGAGCGCCTGGTGCAACGCCGCGTGTTCGCTATCGACCGGGAGGATCGTCGCGCCGTTGGCCACCGCGAGTCGGAGCAGCAGGGACCCTGCCACCACCAGAGCCTCCTTGTTGGCAAGGGCGACATCGTTGCCGGCCGCCAGCGCAGCGTGCACGGGAGCCAGACCCGCCGCCCCGACGATCGCCGCAACGACCCGATCGGTCGGCCGGCCCGCCAGTTCCGTCGCCGCACCGGGACCCGAGAGGAGTTCGACCTGCTCCGGCAACGCCGGAGCCAGCGCCGCCGCCACCTCGCGATCGGCCACGGCGACCGCCGCGGGCTCGAACTCGCGCACCTGGGCCAGCAACTCCTCCGGTCGGCTGCCGCTGGCCGCCAAGCCCGCCACCCGCAGACGGTCCGGATGCTCTCGGACCACTCTGAGGGTACTCTCGCCGATGGAACCCGTCGACCCGAGAACGACCAGTTGCATCGAGGCCTGACTCACTCGGCGAGGCCCGGCCAGCGGATCAGCCAGAGGCCCGTGAAGAAGACCGGCGCGGCGATGAGCAGAGCATCGAGGCGATCGAGCAATCCGCCGTGACCGGGCAACAGATTGCCCGAGTCCTTGATGTGGACGGAGCGCTTGATCAACGACTCGAGGAGGTCACCCAGTTGGGCCGAAACTGCCGTGATCGCCGCCACGAGCAGCAGGGCCACATCGACCGTGCCGAGACTGAAGTAGCTCCATACCACGGTCGACAGCATCGCCATCCCGAAGCTGGCGATCGCCCCTTCCCAGCTCTTGTTGGGACTGATTCGGGGCGCCATCTTGTG
>JAUIDB010000022.1 GCA_030429235.1 Thermoanaerobaculia bacterium
CGCGGGCGAGTTGAATGACCACGCCGCTGACGATTTCTCCTTCGCCACCGGTTTCTTTCTTCTGAGCCTCGGCAGATGCGCTCGCCTCGAACATGGCAGCAAAGCTGTCCATTGAATCCGAGGGGGTTGTGGTCGTGGTTGTGGTTTCAGACATGTTGTTTAGTTAGGTTCCTTCCAAGGGTCTCCGTCGGGTGGTTGCGTGCGTCAGGACCGGTTGCGGCCACAGCCAGCTCGCTGAGCTGAGTGCGGACGCAGGCCTTGAGCGAGTGCCTGGGCCTGAAGGAGCCGGAGCCAAGAGCACGCACCTTTCCCGTTCGGGGAGCGGTGAACTAGCGCGCACACTCCGTCGAGTCAACGATTCCCAGGCCGGCGACGCCGGAAACCAGCGCAATTTTAGGCGTTCTGGACCGGGCCGAGTGCAGGCTGAGCGCACCGAACCTGAAACGTAGTGCGCCTCGGAGCTCGAGTTCCCGCCCGCACCTTCACCAAAACCACAACCATTTCATTAAGTTGCAGGGTTTGGGGGTGAGACGCACTTGGCCTCAGCCGGGGTAAGCCTCACGGCTCGGCCTCGGCTCCTCACCCGCCGCCAGGTAGCGCGAAACCGTCCACCACCACCTCGACCCGCTGGCCCGCCTGGAGCGACGCCTCGACCCGAGAGGCGCGGGTGGAGCCGTGGTCGTCGTTGCACGCGAGCTGGGCGCCGTTGAGGTACACCGCGACCACCGAGTCGAACAAGGAGCGCAGCATGTCTAAACGAATCTACGTCGAGAACCTGCCCGCCGGGGCCACCTCCGCCGAAGTCAAGGACCTCTTCGTCCCCTTTGGTCGCGTCACCTCGGTGACGATTGATCGCACCACGGCCTACGTCGAGATGGATACCGAGGATCAGGCCCGCGATGCGCTGTCGAACCTACAGAACGCCCGCCTCGGTACCAACAGCCTGAACGTGAACGAAGCCCGACCCCGACGGGCGCCTCGACTGTCCTGAGGTCCGATCGGGGCCGCTACACCAGGGGTCTGCGGTGACCCCTGCTCTCGGTCCGGAGGCGGGTCACTGGGAGGAGGCCAAGGCTCGAGCCGTCCCAGGATCGAAGAAGCTAGCCCGGTGTCGATGTGCGAGTCGCTCTTCGCCTTGCTCGAGCGAACTGGCGTGCGCTACGTCGTCGTGGGAGGTGTCGCGACGGTGCTTCATGGGTATGCACGGCTCACGGCGGACGTCGACTTGGTAGTCGACCTCGAGCCTGGTCCGGCCACTCGTCTGATCGAGGCTCTCGAGGCCGCCGGATTGCGAGCGACCATCCCTGAGCCGGCCGTGCGCTTCGCCGATCCTGAAACTCGACAACGGTGGATCGACGAGAAGGGGATGGAGGTCTTCTCGCTGTACGACCAGGACAATCCGATGTTGCGAGTCGACCTGTTCGTGTCCTATCCGATCGACTTCGAACAGCTCTTTGCACGGTCTGAGGTAGTCGATCTCGACTCGACCCGGGTGAGGGTCGCTTCGATCGCGGATCTCATTGGGCTCAAACGTCTTGCGGGAGGGCTAGGGACCTCGCCGATATCGAGCAGCTCGAGAAGATCGCAGAGCTGCGTCGTGAAGGCTGAGTCTTCGCCGGGCGGGTGGAAGCGGGTATCGTTTCAGACAGCGGAAGTAGAGCACTTGGAACAGAGCCTGCGGGCCTCACCCCAACAGCGGCTCGACTGGCTCGAGGCCGCGCTCGAGTTGGCTTACCGAGTGCGAGCGCTCCGTCCCGGGGGCGAGGAGCCGGTTTCGGACAGGAGCTAGGCGGCGAGGTTTCTTCAACCGTTCGCGGCTGACCAAGTGCACCGAGTTCGCCTACTCCTCGGGGACCGTATAGATTGGCCACTGCGGATCGACCCGGTGGTTGAAGATCAGTGAGGTCTCGATCCGGTCGACCTCGGCACGGTCAGCGAACGCGTTGACGACGACCTTGCGCAAGTGGGCATCGTCTCGCACCACGAGGTGGAGGAGGAAGTCGTCGGCTCCCGTCAGATGGTAGGTCGACACCACCTCGGGGAGCGAGATGGCGAACTGTTCGAAGTCGTCGACGATCTCGCCGGCGTGGCGGTAGAGCCGTACCGCCACCATGGCTTGCAGACCGATGCCCGCGGTAGCGGGATGCACTCGGGCGTGGAAGCCTTGGAAGGCGCCGGATTCGGAGAGCCGACGCACTCGTTCGTGGCAGGTGGACGACGCCAGGCCCACCTGTTCGGCCAGTTCCTTGAGGGAGATCCGAGCGTTCTTCTGAAAAGCGGAGAGGATCTCGATGTCGATTCGGTCGGTGACAGCGCGGGCGGGGTCGTGTCGAAGAATCTTCGGTCTCCTTACTTCTATACGGGTTCTGATTCTACATTGTTGGCGGGAGGTAGAAAAAATGACGGATCGAGTCAGCCCTGAAGCAGCCCGCCACCTGGCGGTTTCAAGCCACGAGGCCCACCCCGACGCGAGTTTGTGCGTCCACGGAGGTCGCCAGGATCTGAGGGCCCTGGGAGTCCATGTCGCCCCCCTCGATCTGTCGACCACCTATCCGATCTCCTCACTCGCCGCGGGGACCGAGAGCCTGGATCGCTGGGTCGAGGGAGGAGAGGGGCAGGAACCGGTGTACGCCCGCCTTCATCAACCGACGGTGGCGCGCTGGGAGGCGGCGGTGGCCGCCCTAGAGGGAGCCGAGGAGGCGGTGGCCTTCGGCTCGGGCATGGCCGCAGTGACGGCCTGTTTACTGGCGTCCGCCGGCGAGAGAGCGAACGTGGTCGCGGTGCGGCCGCTCTACGGGGGCACCGACCACCTGCTGGGCACCGGTTGGTTCGGCTTCGAGAACCGTTGGGCGACCGAGGAAACCGTGAGCGAGGTGGTCGACGAAAACACGACGTTGGTGGTGGTCGAGACTCCGGCCAATCCCACCCTCGACCTCGTCGATCTGGAGCGTCTCTGCCGCCGAGTGGCTCCCTGTCCCGTGCTGGTCGACTCGACGTTTGCCACACCGATTCTCCAGAAACCGCTGCTCCTCGGCGCCCGACTTTCTCTGCACAGCGCCACCAAGTACCTCGGCGGTCACGGCGACGTCATGGCCGGGATCGTGGCCACGGATGCCGAGATGGCTGCCCGCTTACGCCAGGTTCGGATCCTGACCGGGGCGCTGCTCAGCCCCTTTGCCGCCCACCAGCTGCTGCGGTCTCTGTCGACCCTCGAGGTGCGGGTCCTACGGGCTCAGGCTACGGCCTCGCAGTTGGCGGAGCGATTGGGACGGCATCCACTCGTGACTTCGTTGGCCTATCCCGATCTCTCCCGCGAACCGTGGCTGCGGCGCCAGATGAAAGGACCCGGAGCGATGATCGCCTTCGAGCTGGCGGGTGGTTTCGAAGCGGCCGCCGCCGTGCTCCGCGGCGTCGAGATGATCACGCCGGCCGTCAGTCTGGGGTCCTGCGACACCCTCATCCAGCACCCGGCGGGATTGACCCATCGCGTGGTCTCCGAGACCGACCGAACCGCGCACGGGATTTCGCCGGGCCTCCTGCGACTGTCGGTGGGACTCGAGGCGGTCGAGGACCTCTGGGCAGACCTGGAGAGGGCCTTCCACCGAGCGGCGACCGAGGCTGTACGCGAGGCTCCTACCGGCAGCCTTCAGCGGCGGTCAGACAACGCTCCGAGCGAGGTCGAACCGGCCCTCTGAGCGGAACTGCCGGGCCCGACGGGTAGGTCTTCGCCAGGACCGGCGACCGATCAGGGACTGGCGGAGGACCACCCCTGGGTGTCACCGGACTCGAAGCCGTCCAGGAAGAGAACCAAGGGTCCCAGCTGGAGATCGATGCCCTCGTGGAGGACGTTGTTGTCCACGGCCAGCGGGGTAGCGGCTCCATAGTCGCAGATTAACTGCGGACAGTAGACGTCGTCGTAGAGCCGTCCCTCCAGGCCCTGGCAGTCGTAGGCGGAGATGATGTAGGAATCCGCCTCGAGAGAGTGGAACTCGAAGCTGCCATCGGGCGCGGTCGAGGCGCCATGACTGCTGCCTGGAGAGTCGGCTCGTACCCAGCAGTCATCCAGAGGGAGACCGGTGAGACTGCTGGTCATTCGTCCGAAGATGCGACCCAGCCGGCCGAGCTGGATGTCGGCCACGAACTCCTGTCCCGGACCCACTGCGATCCCAGTCCCATCGGTCGGAACGCAGTATCCCTGAGGACACTCGAGGTCGTCGAACACCTCGGAAGCAAACTGCGAACGATTGGTGACCAAGTAGTGTGCACCGGGGCCGACGTCCGAGAAGACAAAGCTGCCGTCTTCCGATGTATAGCCGTACTGCAGCGGATCCCCCGTGGAATCGTGCAGAGTCAACTGCGCGTCCCGGAGTTGGGTCCCCGTCACTTCGGCGGTCACGGTGCCGCGAATCGTTCCGCTGGGCGTCAACGAGAAGTTGATGCCTCCCGTGGTCTGCCCCGGCGTGACACTGATCGGATTCCCTGACAGGGTGTCACAGCTCGGTTCACAGGGTAGGTCCTGCCACAACTCATCTCGGTGGTAGGGACTGTAGGCGGCGACGAAGTAGTCCGATCCGGCCTGCAGTGGATCGAACTCGAAGTGACCGTCGAGATCGGTCGTCGTGTCATCGTAGTTCTGACCCGTCAGCTCGACTCTGACACCGTGCAGAGGAACCCCGGCGTCGTCCTGTACCCATCCTTCGATCCTGCCCGGTGGATCCAGGGTGAAGTCGATTCCGGCCGTGGTTTCGTTCAGCGTGACGGGGACAGCCGCTCCGAGCAGGGGATTGCAAGGTGCCTCGCAAGGGATCTCTTCCCAGATTTCACTCGAGTAGTAGGAGGAGGTCGCGACCACGAAGTAGTTCCCGCTCTCCTGGAGTACCAACTCGTACTGGCTCTGGCCCGAGTAGTCGGTGGCCACCGAGTTTCCTGAGCTGTCATAGGCTCGGACGTAGACGTAGTACGAGGGAATCGGACTACCGTTCTGCGCGTTGGTCAGGGTTCCCGTGATGCGACCGGTCGGGATCTCCTCGAGTCGGAAGTCGATACCACCCGTGGTCGCTCCCGAGGTGATGACGACCGGACTCCCGGTGGTCGGATCGCAGCCGGTCGGAGCACCCTCCGGACAGGGGAGGTCGTCGAAGAGTTCGTCGACATAGGCCGCGTAGGTGGAACTCGAGACGTAGTAGGTTCCCGGCGCTAGGTCGTCGAGGGTGTAGTTTCCGCCGACGTAGCGATCGAAGAGATAGGCTCCCGACCCGGACCAGAACTCCAGATAGCCGCTCAGGTAGTCGCCGGTAGGGTCGACGGCGAATACGCCGGTCATCGTGCCGCTCGGGGCGAGATCGAAGTCGATTCCAGAGGCGGGCGTGCCGTTGGTCACGCCGATCGGATGGCCAGAGGTGGGATCACAGTAGGGCTGACAGTGGAGGTCGTTCCAGAGCTCACCGGCGTAGCCGTAGTGGCTGGCCGTGACCCGGTAGGTCCCAGGAGGCAGTCCGCCGAGCGAGTAGTACCCGCTGTTCCCAGTGGTGTCGTACTCCACTTGATAGCCGAACTCGTCGTAGGCGACGACCTCGGCTCCCACCAGGGGATCGCCGGTGAGTTCGTCGAGGACACGGCCGAGAATCACGCCTCCGCCCCGCTCGATGCCCGCTTGCGGCAGCTTCGGGCCGTCGCCCGGAAAGAGGGCGGCCCGAGCTTCCAGGACGTAGAGCCGTGAGCCGAACGTCCCCCCCGTGTCGACTCCCGCGGCGCGAACGCTGCGAAGGTGAGACCGCAGGGCCCACAGGTGGTCCTTCATCTCTTCCGCCGGCAGCTTGCCAGCGCGCCACTGCTCCCTGAGATCGTCCAACTGGCGTTCCACGGCCTCGAAGAGCTGCTCGGTCTCCTCGCTCGACTCTTCCTGCGGAGGGGCAGCGGCCGGGGCCTCGAGGCTGGGCAGGGTTAAGGCTGGGCTGGCGAGCAGCAGGCCGATCAGGCTCGAGCGGCAGAGGTTCCTCATCATCCGTTTCTCCATCTAGAAAAGAATTCTGACCGAGGTGGTGATCCTAGCGCAGTCGGTGCGGCCGAGGACGAGCGGGGCGAGAGAGATGGCGCGGAACCCAGGGGGCCGTTGGCGTGGTTCCCGCCGCTCGCCGAGGCGGAACGATCCCTGGCCTCAGTCGGGAGGGACCTGCATCCGCTCGATGGTGGAGTAGTACTCCTCGCCATCGGTGGTCATGGCATCGTAGTAGAGCCACGCACCGTCGGGCGAGAAGGTCGGGAAGTACTCGTCCACTTCGTCGCTCTCCGTCAGCCGCTGGGTTGCGCCCGTCGTCAAGCGGTGCAGGAAGAGGTCGCTCTGGCCGTCGACCGGATCGGCGCGGCTGAACGCGAACGATTCACCGTCTGGGGCCCAGGCCATCATGCCCTCGACTCCCTCTTCCCGGGGAAGCCAGGACGGGGCGTGGTCGCCGGTGGCGGTGGTGAGGTAGAGGTCACCAGCTGACCAGTCATCGGGATCGACCCAGCCGATGAGCAGCGAGGCTCCATCTGGAGACCAACGAGGGTGTCGATGCACTCCACTGTCGGGCGGGGTCGCGCGCACCGGTTCCCCGCCCGAGGCGGATACCCTCCACACGCTGGACCATCCGCTCTCGTAGTCTCGCACTTCGTAGGCGAGTTGCTGGCCATCGGGGGACCAGGTGGGGCTCTTGATCTTGCCGTCCTCCGAGGACGTCACACGGGCCAGGTCCCTACCGTCGGGACGGATGCGGTAGAGACTGAAGCCTCCGACCTCTCGCCGGTCACCGCCCACGAAGGCGATCCACTCTCCGTCCGGGGACCAGCGGGGTTCCTGCGCGTGGGAATCGTCGGGGGCGAAGAGCACCCTCTCGTCCTGCCCGTGGGCGGTGGCGATGAAAAGGCCCACCCGACCGTTGGGGCGGGCGCCGTGGAAGACGATCCGGTCGCCGGTTGGCGATAGGGAAGCGTGGTTCCGTCGGATCAGCTCCTCCTGGTTGCCCTGGAGCGGAGCCGAGAGCGAGTCTTCGGAGCGGATCTGAGGTGTCGGCGCTCCGCGCGATGTCTGGTCGAGAGCGGGCTGCGGCTCGCCACATGCGGCGAGAAGACTGGCCAACAGGAAGATGGCAGCCCGATCACGGAACTGGTGCATACCGATTGGTACGTGGCGCGACGGACGCGAGTTGCAGGTGCTGCCGGTGGTGTCTATGGCTACGACCGACTCGACGAGCATCGGCTCTCGGTCCGCTAGACTCCCGTGCACGTGGACTGAAGTAGCTGGTCAGGGAACTCGGCTCAGCCTAGACGGGGCCTCGAGATTTTGGGCAGAACCGGGGGAGTCGCCGTCTCAGGGTTGGAACTCAGCCAGAACGCACTCCGGATGTCTTGGGATGCGGAGGACGTCGACACTCGGCTCGCCGCGATCATGAAGGACATTCACCGCAAGTGCCGGCAGTGGGGAACGGGAGAGGACGGTCAGATCGACTACGTTCGAGGCGCCAACCTCGCCGGCTTTGTCAAGGTTGCCAATGCCATGCTGGCCTACGGCGGCGTCCAGTTGCTCCCTCGAGTTCGACGTAGAAGTTGAGATCGATTCCCATAGGTGGTTCGGTGTCGGCTGCGGCGAGTTCGAGTCTCTCGCCAGGATTCCGCGCAACTCGACCGAAGGCTATCGCAGAGAGCTACTTGGTGGGGCCGGTTTTTCTATCCCTGGGACCTGACGCTGAACCGGCCCAGACTCTGGTCCGCGGGTTCCGTCGACTCGGGGTAGACCAGTGGCTCCTCGAATCGTCGCCACAGGCTATTGCCCGACGGGTCCTCCAGTGCCTTGGACACTCGTACTTCGTAGTCCTGGCCCGGAAGCCAGGGCACGCGGGGATGGAAGATCCAGCGTGTTTCGAGTCCCTCGATGGAGACGAGCCCCGCTACGCGTTCACCGTGCCGATCGAGCACCGCGATTCGGTGCTCGAAGGAGACGCGGTCGAGGGGAGACGCGCTCACGATGACCAGCGGGTCGATGGGAGTCTGGGGAAAGTCGACGGTCCAGGTGTCGGGGTCCGGAGACTCTCGATCGGGGCCGACGACCTCGAACTCCCGTCGCACCGTGCTGTCGAGCGGTCGGCCGCGTCCGTCCTCCCAGGAGCTGTGAACGACGATCTCGTAGCGTTCGCCCGCCGTGAGCACGGGGCCTTCACTCAGATTGGGACCGACGCCCCGTTTCGTACGACCGGGGTCGAGGAGTAGGGTCAGCCGGTCGGAGGCCGGGTTCCACAGGCTGGTCTCGGGAGCGACGAACGGTGCCGCCACCACCGTACCGTCCTGGCGCACGATCTCCACCGATTCGACGGCTCCCTGGCGGGACATCGAAGCCGAGAACTGGAGATAGATCCGCAACAGGTTGGCGGGCCAGCGTGAGCTCGAGGGGTAGATTGCGTCGAGGCGAGTCGGTTCGGTCGCTGGCCGGGGGATGAGCCAGGTGCTCTCCACCTCGGCTTGGTCCGAACTCCAGCGAGCTCGGTACTCGGTGCCCGGCTCGAGGGGGAACGCGGGGCGGAACTGGACTCGGTCGGCGAGCAGGCGGTAGTCGCCGAGCATCGGGGGGCGGTCGGCGTGGGCACTGGTGGCCGGGTAGACGGCGAAGTACCGTGGCCAGGTCTCGTCCGAGAGGTTCTCGGAGCGAAGGCGAGAGGCCACCTCCGTTCCGAGGTAGGCCTCGAAGCGACCGAACTCAGCGGCACCGACCTCTGTCTCGAGGTGCAGGGTCGGCGCGACCTCGGTGGGGCGGCAGGACGGGAGCCAGAGTAGGGTCAGGAGCACCAAGGCTCCGTTCACGACCGTTTGCGCGGCGGTCGAGCGGCCGCGAGAGTCAGACGCACCGGCCAAACGACCCTTCGCCCCTAGCTGCATCGGCCGGAAAGAGTCAGCGGAGGATCAGAGCCGCCGCTTGGGGCGAGGTGACAGGTAGAGGGACCCGTTGTCGAGCGAACGACCCAGGAGCAATACCCGTTCGGAGTCGAGGTCGGACAGCTGCAGCACCGGACCGACCGGCACCGTGTGGTAGTCGACGCCAGCTCGGGTGTCGGCCTGTTCGGTCAGCCCCTGGCCGGCGGCCGCGGCCGCAATGTCCTTCGCTTTCATTTTGATCGTGCCGCGCGTGTTGTTGACGATCAGTACGTAGTCCTCGTCGTCGTAGCGGTAGGGCAGGATGTCGGTGGCCAGGTTGCCCCAACCCAGCTCAGCGATGGTCTTGCCCCGCAGGCGAGACTTCGACCGCACCTCGTCGAGCGGGAAGGTGACCAAGGGGGTACAGAGGTACGCGGCCAGAAGATGTTCTTTGCCGTCCAGGGTGTAGGGCACGAACGAGAAGATGGGAGCGAAGGTCTCCCATTCCCCGTGGGCACCGTGGAAGATCTCGAGTCCGGTGGTGACGACCGTATCGTCGAAGGGGTACGGAGCCCGACGCAGGACCGAGGCGAACTCTTCGTTGGAGAGGCCGGCGATCAGGAGTTCACCGTCGACGTACTCGAGATCGGTTACGGTGAAGGTCTGGGCCTCCCACTCGTACAGCCGGTCCTCGGCCCGGGGCGCGTTGGGCAGGTCCAGGCGTTGTGCAACGAAGGTGGCGAGGTCCACGGTACGGATCGTTCCCTGGCTGTCGACCGTCAGCAGGACAGGGAGGGCGGTGTCGCCGTCTCCCCGCTGAACCGAGATGTAGACCAGACCTCCCCGGGGGTCGACGGCCATGTCCTGGACGTAGATCTCCCGGCCGTCGACGCCGAGTAGGCTGCCGATCTTGGCATCCAGGTCGGGAACCGACTCGCTCAGTCGAGGGCCGGGGCCGGCCGGCACTTCGAGGGCGTAGACCGCAGCCCCTTGGGGATCGCTGACGAACAGCACGCCTTCGGGGCCGAACTCCAGGGCACCGATCGACTCGAGTTCGATCGCGGCGGACTGGGCGGGAGACTCGCCTTCGACCTGCACCGCCGCAAACCGTTCCGCGGGCCAACTGAAAAAGGCCACCAGGACCAGAACGAGAGTGCCGGCCCACAGGGCGACGGGAAGGGCCGGAGAGGGAGTCGAGGAGGAATCTGAGGGCATACCGGGTCTCGTGTCGTGATCGATGGAGGGGAATTGCTCTCTCTTGTACGTGCGGTACTGGAGCGTGTTGCAGCGATCTCGCCGGCTCCGCGTGGTCCCCTCGCATCACGACGGAGGGCTGGACCGAGCGTCCCGATGCTCACACGAAGGCCCGGGCAGTACACTTCCCGTGATTTCTCGAACGCGGATTCCTAGGGAGAAGACCATGCGACGGCAACGGACGACGATTCTCGTAGCGCTCTTCGGACTCTGTCTGGCAGGACTGTCGGCGGCCCAGACGATCGTGACGGTCGACGAGGCCAATCCCGACTGGGGTTTCCTCGACGAAACGGTTCCCGGACCGGGCACCGTGACCGCCGAGTTCGTGCTCGGACCTGCCACGCCGCCGCGTGGTACCGGCAGCGCTCACCTGGCGCTCGGGGCGCCGACCGACGGCGTTCTGCTCGGTACCCAGCTCCATGGCGGGACGCGGCTCGCGGACTTCGTCACGCTCAGCTATTCGACCTACCAGAACATGACTCCTCAGGCGATTGCGCTGCAGTTCAACGTCGACTACGACGACACGGACAGCACCACCTCCTGGCAGGGCCGGTTGGTGTTCGAGCCGTCGAACGGCGGTACGGTGATGGTCGGTGCCTGGCAGAGTTGGGATGCCCTGAGCGGGTCCTGGTGGTCGAGCGGAACGCCGGTGGTGGGCAACACCCCGGGCGCCGCCGCCTGTCCGATCTCGAGTCCCTGCACCTGGGTCACTCTCCTCTCGACCTATCCGAACCTGGCCATCCAGAGCGGAGCCCTGGCTGGGATCCTGCTGAAGGCGGGCTCTGGTTGGCCGGCGGGTTTCGACGGGAACGCCGACGAGCTCCACATTCAGACGGCTGGATTCGACGTAATCTACGACCTGGAGACGAACGTGCCGGTCGAACTCCAGGAGTTCACCGTCGAGTAAACCCGAGGGGTTGGGACTGTAGAGCTCAGCCCGAGCGAGGACCCGCCAGCGTGGAGAGGAAGAGGAGAGAGCCGATGCAGAGCCGATTGCGAACCCTGATGCTGTGTGGAGTGGTGGTCTGGGCCGGCTGTGCCGCCCCCAACCCCGAAGGAGTGGTCGGCGAAGAGCCGGCTGCGAAGGAGCGTCCCGCTGCGGATTCCGCGGAAGAGGTACGGCAGGACTGGGCCATCGTGGTCCACGGAGGAGCTGGGACCCCACCGCGCGACATGTCCGACGAGCGACGCCAGGGGTACGAACAGGCCCTGCTCGGCGCCGTGGCCGCCGGGGAGGAGCACCTGGCCGCTGGGGGCACCGCCGTCGACGCCGTGGAGTTGATGGTGGTCTTGCTCGAGGACGACGAGCGCTTCAATGCTGGCAAGGGAGCCGTCTTCACCCACGACGCGGTGCACGAACTCGACGCCGCCGTCATGGACGGTAGCGATCGGTCCTGCGGCGCGGTGGCCGGCGTGAAGACGGTGCGCAATCCGATCCGCCTGGCTCGCCTGGTGATGGACCGCTCGCCGCACGTCTTCCTCATCGGTGAGGGAGCCGAGCAGTTTGCCACCGAGATGGAGGTGGAGCGGGTGGAGAACAGCTGGTTCGATACCGAGGGGCGGCGCAAGTCACTGGAGCGCGCTCTGGCCTCCGAGAAGGAAGAGAAGCATGGCACCGTGGGCGCCGTCGCGCTCGACACCCATGGCAACCTGGCGGCAGCTACGTCGACCGGAGGCCTGACGAACAAGCGGTTCGGTCGGGTCGGCGATGTCCCGGTGATCGGGGCCGGGACCTACGCCGACAATGCCTGCTGCGGAATCTCGGGCACCGGCAAAGGCGAGCAGTTCATTCGCCACACCGTGGCCCGTTCGATCGCCGCTCGGGTCCAGTTCGAGGGACTCTCGATCGACGAAGCTGCTCGCCGAGTCTTTGCGGAACACCTGGACGACGGAGATGGTGGTGTGATCATGATCGACCGAGCCGGTCGGATCGGGATGCACTACAACACCGGTGGGATGTATCGAGCCTGGGCCGACGCCTCCGGGACCCGAGGCGTTGCGATCTGGGAGCAGGAGTAGGGTTCTCGAGTGAGGAGGGGGGCGAGTGTTCGCCTACGGGGTAGCTGGCGGTAGGCGGATCCAGAAGCGGCACCCCCGGTCGGCTTCACTGTGCACGCCTACGGTTCCGCCGTGGGCTTCGGCCAGTCGCCGCACGATCGCGAGGCCTAGGCCCGAGCCCCCGGAGTGTCGAGCTCGCGAGGGTTCGGAACGATAGAAGCGCTCGAACACTCGCGCTTGCTCCTCCGGTGGGAGGCCAGGACCCTGGTCGATGACGCGGATCTCCCAGCCTTCGTCCCTCGATCCCCACTCGAGTCGGATGGAGGAATCGGGGTCGGACCAGCGGAACGCGTTCTCGAGCAGGTTCCCGACCATCTGGCGGAACCGGGTGGCATCGACCCACACGTGGGCCGACGCGGGTCCTTCGACGGTCAGGCGCTCCCGGCGGCCCGGGGTGGTCGCCAGGGGCTGCACCAGGTCGGCGATGGGGTAGGTCGCACGTTCGAGCTCGAGTTGACCCGATTCGGCCAGGGCAAGATCCTGCAGGTCTTCCACCAGTTTCTGAAGGTCTGCGACGTCGGTACGCAGGGCCTGAAACCAGGCCGCGTCGGGCACGGCCAGCCCATCTTCGGCGGCCTCCAGCTGGCAGCGCATCCGGGTCAGTGGAGTGCGCAGCTCGTGGGCCGTGTCGGAGACCAGTCGTCGCCGCGCGGCCTCCAGGTGCTCGAGCGATTCGACCAACTCGTTGAAGGCGAGGGAGAGTTGACCGACCTCGTCCCGGCCGTGGGCTACGACACGCACCTGTCGTTCGCCGCGCGCCAGTCGCCGTGAGGCTCGGGTGAGGTCGCGCAGGGGGGCGGTCAGGCCACTAGCCAAGAACCAGGCCGCGACCATGCCGAGGGTCATGGCCGTGAGTGCGAGTCCAACCCACCGCGAGGTTCCGGGTGTGGCCGGGGGGCGGGGTGCTTCGAACACGAACAGGGTGCCGATCGGGCCAGCCTCGTCGTGCATCCGAGTGCCGCCGGCCAGGAGAAGAGAGGACTCCTGTCCCCCTCGGCTCAGCCGGAACTCCAGCTCGTAGCCGTCCCAGGAGGCCTTCCCGCTCGTCCAGTGCGGCGGCCAGGCAGCTCGTAGCTCACCCTCGAGATCGATCGCCAGTGCTCCCAGTTCGGTGGGCAGGGTGGAGAGCTCTCGTTTCAGGGCCTCCCAGGGATCCGCCTCCGCGGTCGTTGCGACTGCGGTGGCCAGGGCGGTTTCGAAGCGCAGTCCGCGGTCGGCGCTTTCGTTGGCCTGTCGCACCTCCTCCAGAACCTCGAGCGAGATCGAGCGTCCGGAGACCGTGGTCCATACCGTGACCAGACCGACGAGAGCCCCCATCGCCAGGGCGAGGCGGACGCGCAGGGAGAGCGATCCTCTCATCCGGCCTCGTCGTCCCTGGCAGCGCGGAGACGGTAGCCGCGCCCGAAGACCGTCTCGATGAACTGTTGTGCTTCGCCTCCGAGCTTGCGCCGCAGGTTGGCGATGTGCGAATCGACGGTGCGATCGGTGCAGTCGCCTCCCGCGTGGTCGATCAGTTCGCTGCGACTGAACAGTCGGCCGGGGGCAGCGAGCAGGGCTTCGAGCAGGTGGAACTCCGACGGGGTGAGCGACAGGGGGCGCAATCCCACCTCGACGCTGGCGCGATCGCGGTCCAGGCGCAACTCTCCGTGGCACAGGACCCGCTGGGCGCGCCCGGTCCGACGCCGGAGCACCGCCCGGGCTCGCGCCACCAGCTCCCGCGGACTGAACGGTTTGGTGACGTAGTCATCGGCACCGGTCTCGAGTCCCTCGACACGGTTGTCGAGGGTCGACAGCGCGCTGACGAGGATGATGCCGGCATCGGACTGGCGGCGGACGCGGCGGCAGAGGGTCCAACCGTCGATACCAGGCAGCATGATGTCGAGCAGTACGAGGTCGAAGGCCTGCTGCTGCACCAGGGTCAGCGCCTCCGAACCGGAGTGCGTCACGGACACTTCGAAGCCGGCGTGGCGAAAGTAGAGGGCTACCGTCGTCGCCGTCGGTTCGTCGTCCTCGACGATCAGGACACGCTGGGTCGAAGTCGCCACGATTCGATTGTAGGAGTAGATGTGGAGATTTCGTGGAGGCTTCGGTCGAGATCTCTCGATGATCGGGTCCTAGTCTCGGGGAACGCCTCGCAGTATCGCGGGGACGCAACAGGAGAATCGACCATGAAGCGTTTTGGCAGTTTGTTGTATTCGGGTTGCACGATCGCCTTCCTCCTCCTGGCCGGATCGGCCGGGGCGGACGAAGGCCGACGGGTCAGTGCGGTCGAGGCCTGGTTCGAGGCCTTCAACCGGGGAGTCGAGGCGATGGCCGCCGTGCGGGCGGAGCACTACAGCGAAGCGGTGGCTCAGCGCTCCGGCTGGGAGGAACAGCTGGAGTCGATGCGCCAGGACCTGGCCCCTCTCTCGCTGGAGGGTTTGAAGATCACCGACGAGACCTCGGTCGAGGCGATCGGAGACTCCAACGATGGTCCGGTGACCCTCACCTTTGAGTTCGACTCGCAGGACCGGATCGCGGGCCTGCGAATCGAGATGGGCTCCAGGGGGGCGTCGGCGTTGCCCCCCTTCGACTTGCCGGCGGACACTGCGCGGCATGCCCCAGCGCTGGATCGCTACATCGAGGGCCTGGTGGAACAGGACCTGTTCTCGGGGACCGTGTTGATCGCTCGACCCTCCGGGGAGGTCTTCTACCAGGGGGCGTTCGGCCTGGCCTCGCGGGAGTACGAAGTGCCGAATCGGCTCTCCACCCGCTTCGATGTCGGATCGATCAACAAGGACTACACACACCTCGGTCTGCTCCTCCTCGCCCGCGAGGGGACGATCGACCTCGAAGCCACGGTGGGAACCTACCTTCCGGACTACCCGCAGGTTCGGGTCCGGGACGAGGTCACGTTGCGGCAGCTGATCGACCATCGCGGGGGAGTTGCCGACTATTTCGACGACCACTGGGGCGAAACCCCGATGCGGATCCTGCGCAAGGTCGAGGACTACCTCCCGATCTGGGCGGACCGACCCCTGATCGCCGAACCCGGCACCAGCCGGCACTACTCGAACTACGGCTACACCATCCTCGGAGCGGTGATCGAGGCCGTCAGCGGGATGGAGTACCCCGACTTCGTGCAGCAGCGGATCTTCGGTCCGGCAGGAATGACCGACAGTGGATTCTTCGCCGTCGACTCCGTCACCCCGAACGTTGCCACCGGCTATACCCGGATGGGACCCGACTACGGCGAGAGCGATCAGCTGTGGAAGAACATCTATCTCGAACCGGCGGTCGGAGGACCGTGGGGCAAGAGCTACTCACCGATCGAGGACCTCTTTGCCTTCTACCAGAAGCTGTTCCGCCACCAGCTGATCCCTCCGGGTGAGGCATGGTTCGGGGCCGGCCCCATCGATGAACTTGGCATCGCGCTCGGCGGGGGTGGCCCCGGACTGAGCTCGATGATGGCACTGGAGAATGGCTGGATGGTGATCGTGCTGGCGAACCTGGACACGCCGGTGGCGGATGACCTGGCCCAGGTGTTGATTCGGGCGGTCGAAGAGGTCGCACCGGATCGCCTCCCCGAGGAAGTCCCCTAGGGTGGCAGGAGGTCTTCTCGCTCGGCACCGGTGGAACGCTCGGGACGGTTTTGCTCGCGCCTGGTAGCGGAGGCCGGAACCGTAGTCGCGATCACGAGTAGTGTCCCTGCGAGGGGGGTGGTACGGTTGGCTGGTGAATTGCCTCGAGGGTCGAAGTTGGAACCGCGGGACTCGATCGGTGGCCCTTCTGGCTGCGTGTGTCTTCCTGCTGACAACGCTGGGTTGTCGGAAACTGCTCAGCGGGTACGCGGAAGGGGAGTCGGCTCGTCTGAGCTCCTGGGAGCGCGAGGGGAACGTCGCCGGTCAGGAGCGATTCCTCTTCGACGATCTTGGTGGTCTCAATACCCACACGATGGACTCCCATGCTCTGCCCTGGAAGGTGGTCGCCGCCTCGCTGGTGCTCTGGGACACGGCGGAACAGCAGCGAACTGCGCCGCGAACCGTGGGGGAGATCCTCGGCGACTTCGGTTTCATCGCGCCTCACACGATCGCCAATTGGGCGGGAGCACGGGCGCAGCCAGAGTTCGACCGACCTCTGGGTCTGGTCGGGGGACAGGTGACCCGGGGAGTGCCGCCGGTGTCGATCGAGGTCGTCAACCTGGGGTGTGCCTCTTGTCACGCCGGTGTGACGTACGACGCGACGGGCGCCCCTCGGCCCCAGGTCTGGCTGGGTCTGCCCAATACGTCGCTCGATCTGGACCGCTACACTCGAGGAGTCTTCGAGGCGCTGCGGTTTGCCCTCCAGGATCCGCCCCGGCTCCTGCGGGAGGTGGATCGGCTCTTTCCGGAAATCACCTCCCGGGAACGGGTTTCTCTCGAACGCTACGTCGTGCCCCGGTCCACACGCCGGATCGCGCAGCTCGACGAACTCGGAGCGCCGACGGTGTTTCCCGGCGGTTCGCCCGGAGTGACCAACGGGGTCGGGGCGCTGAAGTCGGAGCTGGGCCTCCTCGATCCCAAGGTGCGAGCCGACGAGTTCGGGTTCACCTCGATTCCCGACCTGGCCCATCGGTCGCTGAGGAGTTCTCTGCTGGTCGACGGAGCGTACGCCCCCCGCGGACGCGAGCGGTTCGTCGAGATCTTGGCGGCGGAACTCGCTCCCGAGCGAGCCGAGATCCTCGCTCCCATCGCAGCCTTCTTCACCGTGCCGACCATGGGGGTGGCGCCCGGCGAAGTTCCGGCGGCCGTCGAGTCGATGGTGGAGATCCTCGAGTTCCTGGCCGACTACGAGCCCCCTGCCTTCCCAGGACCGATCGATCTGGTGGCGGCCGAGCGCGGGTCCTCGACCTATGCTGCGCGCTGTGCCGAGTGCCACGGTCGCTACAGTCCTGGGGTCGAGGACGTCCGACTGCTGAGCTTTCCGAATCGTCTCTCGCCGCAGGAGGAGATGGGGACCGATCCCTTGCGCTGGCAGGCGATCGATCGGGCTCTGGTCGACGCCATCGATACTTCGAAGTACGGAGGTCACCTCGCGGCCACCACCACCGGTGGCTACGTCGGAACGCTACTGTCGGGAGTCTGGGCTACCGCTCCGTACCTCCACAACGGTTCGGTGCCGACCTTGTGGCACGTCCTGTTCCCCCAAGCCAGGCCCGAGCGGTTCGAGGTCGGCGGTCACGCTCTCGACTTCCGGTACGTGGGCGTGGCCCTGGCTCGGGAGGTCGAGGGAACCCTACGCTACGACGCGGCCTACCGGCCCTGGTCGACGCCCCAGATCTACGACACCACCCAACCGGGACGATCGAATCGTGGCCACGAGAAGGAGTTCGTCGAACTCAGCGTGGCCGAGCGTCTAGAGCTGATCGAGTATTTGAAGCTGCTGTAGGGAGGCGGGCTAGACCAGCAACTCCTCGGCGGGCAGCCGTCGACTGGTGGGGATCTCGGTGCGCACCGGACCGATCCGAAACAGGTTGATCGGCTCCCGACCCGGGGGAAGAAGCCCCTGCTGACGTAGGGCCTCGCGCCCCTCGGCTGAGTCCGCCGTGGCCGACATCGGACAGGCGGCGAGGCCGAGGCTCGAGACCTCGAGCCAGAATCGGTAGAGACGGCGGCCCGAGACGAGCGGATCCTGTCCTTCGGGCGCGTGCAGCACGGCGACCGCCGTGGCGGACCGTACCGCCCCGGCTTCGCTGGCCAGGCTCGGTCCGAGTCCCAGCGCCTTGAGGCCTCGGAAGGTGGTGGGGTGGAAGACCCACTGCATCAGGCCCCGCTCGAACCACGATAGATCCATGCAGTCGGTGGTCAGGCCATCCCGGGACCAGGCTCGGTGGCGGGGCGAGAAGCGGAGCCATTCGTACAGCTCGCGGTGGTAGTCCCGGTGGCGGAGGAAGGACCAGATGCAACGATCGTGAAGGCGGGCCACGGCCGCCAGACCGGCGGGTTCGGTGACGGCCACGATGTCGTCGGAACTCGTCAGCTGCTTCTCGAGCCGGTTTCTCTCCTCGTCGGTGACTTCGGCGAAGTTGCCGCGCCAGGTTCGCCGTCGGGGGACCCAGTGCGCCAGGGGGTCGGGCGGCTCCGAGAACGGAACGATCTGCCCATCGGCCACCTTGAGGAGCTCACCCTCGCTGGCTGGCTGGCGCTCGGTCGCGGCCCGCTGCCGCAGTTGGAGGCAATAGCCACGGGAGGACAGAGCGAGGACCATTCCTTCCAGGGCAGCTCCCAGGCTGATGCGACCGTCGCGGTTGTGAGGATCGGCGACCGGCAGACGACGCTCCGGGTCTTCGAACAGCGTGACCCGATCCTTCGAGAACCGCCAGCGGGCGGGCTGGGTGTTGTGCGCACTCGGGGCCCGGCCGACGGCGGCCACGATGGCCAGCTGTTCGTCGCGCGGTAGGTCGATCACAGCGCCACCAGAGGCTTGCGGTAGAGCCGCAGTCGGTGGAGGGGTTGAGCGCCGAGCTTCTCCATCTGCCGCAGGCTGGCGGGATTGCCGTCCGCGATCCAGGTGGTTCCGAGGGTGCGATACCCCGCCGAGCGGAGCGCGGTGGTCACGCGATAGAGCATGGCTCCGGCCAGGCCGCGTCCGTGTTGGGAGCGGCACACCGAGTAGAAGAGGATCACAGCTCGGCGGCGTCGGAACCGATGGCGCAGGAAGTGTACGGGCGTCGAGAGCTTGAACCGCGAGCCGGTGGCGCGGAGGAACGGGTTGAGGTCGGGGATGCAGACCACGACTCCCACCGGTTCGTCCTCCTGGTAGGCGAGGCAGGCGATCCGTTCGTCGATGATCCACAGCATCTCGCTGGCTTGGAAGGCGAACTCCCCTTGACTGAGCGGCACGAACATCGGGTTGTTGGCGAACCCGTCGTTGAGGACCCGACGCACGTCCTCCATCTGGGCCTTCAGGCGCCTGCGCCGCATCCGGTCCCAGCGGAGACTGGGACCTTCCAGGAGACGACGCTGCTTCTCGCCGAGCAGGGTTTCGGGGTCGAAGTCGGTGAGGTCCGTCTCGAAGGTGGTCATCGGAAACCAGGCTTCGTAGCCGTGGGTCTCGAGGAGGGGCGGCAGGTGAGCGGGCCCGAAGGTCATGTCGGTGTAGGGGGTCGCGTCGAAGCCCTCGGTCACCACTCCTACCTGCTGCATCGCCGTGAAGTTGAAGTTTCCGGCGATCTCGTCGCACCCCTGCCCTCGGCCCCACGTTTCGACGGCAGCCAGCAGTCGACCGGCCACCTCGCGGTCGTCGATGCAGTCGAAGTGTCCGAAATAGGCACGCCGGAGGTCGTACTGACGGTTGGAGGCGGAGTGGAGGTGGGCGGTGATGCGGCCGACGGGATGACCGTCCCGCAGCGCGGTGAAGTAGGTGAAGGAGGTCCCGTCGGAGAACAGGGGATTCTCGCGACTCAGGTAGCGCTTCAGGTCGGAGCGCATCGGCGCCACGTAGGGCAAAGAGGCGGGATAGGCGGCGAAGGGAACCTCGAAGAAGCTAGCGAAGTGCCGCTCGCGGAGTTCGATCATCAACCCTTCTCCCGGTCGAGGGAGAGGGCGATCTTCTGGACGATCAGTAGATCCTGCTCCCACTCTCGGGCCGAGGCCACGTCGGGTAGGCTCAGCAGCAGGAAACGACAGGGGGTGCGCGAGACGAGGGTCACCTGGCCCATGCCGTAGGACTCGAGCAGCGCTTCGAGCTGTTCTACGGCCATGGGGTCGAGGTCGTTCCGCGGCCGCGCCGTTCTGAGTTGGGCCAGGGACCAGACGGGGCGCGCCGCGTCGAAGACCGTAGCCATCAGCGGACCGTCGAAACCTGCGAGTTCGGAGCCGGACTCGTCGAGTACGAGATGGCGTTCGGCCGCCGGCAGGTCCTTCAGAGATCCCAGCAGATCCTCGATACTGTCCAGGCTCGCGCCGACCAGCCAGTGGCGGAGGCCATGTCCTCGCTCGAGACGGGCGAGAGAGTTCAAGCGGTCGATGATCGCGAAGAAGACGACGAACCCGAGGGCGAGGGCGCTGGCCTCGACCCAGGTCGTGGCGTCGGCGTCGTCGACCAGCAGACGCATGCTCGCGGCCAGGGCGACCGTGGTCAGCAGCATCGCACCAACCTCGCGCACGACAGCTCGTTCGCCGCTTCGGACCAGCCGCACGCAGGTGTAGATGAATAGGAGTCCCCCCAGGCCGCCGAGCCGGAGGTGGAGCCAGTCGGGGCGGAGTTGGAAGTCCGACAGTGACACCAGGATCGCCAGCACGATGGCGACGGAGAGCCCGTCGATGGTCCCGTTCTCGGCCGGTGACAGAGTGTCGCGGTCGCGCCGCAGGACCATCCAGAAGAGCCAGAGGAAGGTCACGATCATGAAGCTGGTGAGACCGCGAAAGAAGTACCAGCGGCCGGCCTCGCCGACGATCAGATTGGCGCCGAAAACGAGGAGGGAACCGACCAACACGAAGACCTTCAGGGCGAGCGGAGCGTGACGACGCTGCAGGCTTTCGACGAAGAGGGTCGCCCCCAGCGGCAGGAGGGTGGCCGGGATGAAGGTCAGGACTTTGAGGGGAGCCCCTCCGTAGATCCAGAAGAACCCGCGGATGGCGAACAGGCTACCGAGACAAAGGAGCAAGAAGAGGAGCTTGGACTCGAGCGGACTGCGCGGTCGCCCCGGACGGCGCAGGGCCAGGAGGTAGATAGCGATCGCCGCCGCCGCGAGCCAGCTGATGACGACGTCGACGGCGATCGGGGGCATCAGGCCGATCCGATCTGTTGGCGGAGGAAACGACGCACGAGGAACCCGAGAGCCGCGGCGACGAGTGGATTGCGGGGTCGTTCGACCCGGGCCGTCCAGGGATTGAAGAAGTAACCACGGTAGTCGGTTCCCGAGCCCCGGCCGAGGAGTCGATTGATCGCCTCGAACGCCATCAGGTTGCCAGTGGTGATGACCATGGGGGCAAAGGACATCCGGGGCCTCTGGCCGCTGACCATTTCGACCGCGATGTCGAGGTGGA
Source organism: Thermoanaerobaculia bacterium (assembly GCA_030429235.1). Lineage (GTDB taxonomy): Bacteria > Acidobacteriota > Thermoanaerobaculia > Multivoradales > JAIOJS01 > JAIOJS01. The sequence goes on from JAUIDB010000022.1 coordinate 21,204, forward strand.
TGTGGTGTCGCGACTGCGAGTGGGTCATCACGTACTCGAGCTCCCGGAGGGAGCACTGGCTGATCTCCTCCTCGTCGAGCTCGCTCCACGGTCGACCGACGGTGGGGAAGCGCAGCCTCTCCTCAGGCCGGGGATCCCGCGGCCGCACCACCGTGACCGAGGGCAGCGGAGAGGTGTAGGCATCGATCACTGTCGCACCGTGGACGGCGGCGCGGCGGTAGAGGTGAATCCCGCGGGGGATGTCGTCCATGCCGTTGATCACGATATCGGTCGTGGCCAGAATGGTGTCCAGCTCGTCGACCCATCTGCCGTCGTAGGTTGTCACCTCGATGCCCGGATGGATCTGGCGGATCTGCTCGACCGTGGCGTCGACCTTGTTGCTCCCGACGGTGGTGAGGTCGGCGAAGAGTTGCCGGTTGAGGTTGGACACCTCGAAGTGGTCGATGTCGGCCAGGGTCACGTGGCCGAGGCCCGCGCGGACCAACGACATGAGGCACGCCCCGCCCATGCCCCCCACTCCGCAGACGAAGACGTGGCCGCGCCGAATCCGCTCCTGCTCGGCCGCATCGACGAAGCCGAGGTTGCGGCCGATGAACCGGTCGTAGGTGAACGGCTCAGGAGGGGAGGAGGGTTCGGTATGGCTCATCGAGACTTGTTCTCACCGGGGTCGAAGTTCGTTCAGTGGCTGATTGGGCGTCAGCCAGTGGAGGACGGGAAGCAGGGTGGAACTGATCGTGACGAAAAGAACCTGGTACAGCACGGCGGGGAGCGAGGCTCTAGGAACCGACTTCAAAAGGTACCGCCGAGCGACTCCGAGGTTGACCTGGGCGAGTTGGAGAAAATCGTCTCCCCGTTGGTAGTCGAGGTTGTCGGCGCACAGTTGGTTGAAGACCTCGTTGCGGTGTTTCGGGGCATCCTCGAAGGTCTTTTTAAGGTGGTCCGAGCCTCCGGTGTAGGCGTTGGTGATCACGAAGCGTTCGGGATCGAACCCGGCGTCCTCGCCGACACCGAAGACGGCCCGGTGTTTGGTCATGATTTCGCGCGCCAGCGCCAGGTGGTCGAAGGTTCGCCGCGCTTCGGGGTGGGGAGTGGGAAAGACCGCGGCAAAACTGTCGGCGACCATGCCGACGATGGCGGGAACCTGGGTCACGTTGCTGATCCAGAGGGGCCGCAGCTGATTGCGAAAAAAGAGCAGCATGCAGGTCAGTCCGTAGAGGACCCAGGACATCCCCCGGCTGCGTTGCCCGGGGTCCACCATGACCAGCCCCAGGTGGAGCACAGAAGCCGGTCGGCCCCGCAGAAGAACGTCCATGTACGACAGCGCGTTGAATGCAACGGGACGGTTCTCGGTGCGGTCGTAGAGTACGGTGATGACGGCATGCTCGAGCCGTTCCTGGTCGCCGGTGAGCACTCCGTAGTCGAGTTCTCCCTGCGGTAGGACCGAGTGGGCCACCTGCCGCAGGTCGGCGAGGAGTTCGTCGATCTCGGCCGGTTGCATCCAGCGCCCGGGGCGTTCGACGATGCGGGTACGGATACCCGGCGACGTGACGAGGCTCAGGTCGAGGAATTGGGCGGCCAGCTTCCAGGGGCGGAGCACGGCTCATCGTACCGGCTCCGAGTTTGGGATCCAAGCGGTTAGCCCGTATTCTGAAGCCCTTCGGCGATTCCCGTGACGGTGTCGCGCAGGCTCTCGAGCAACGAATCGTCGGTACGGTCGGTCTGGCGCCAGCGTTGCAGGAGTTCGACCTGCAGAAAGCTCATCGGATCGACATAGGGGTTGCGCAGCCGAATCGACCGCTGCAGCGTGGGGTCGCGGTCGAGCAGTTCCGCGGTGCCGGCCAGGTCGAGGATCCAGCGGCGGGTCCGGTCGTGCTCGGCGCGGATCTGGTCGAAGATCTCGACTCCATCGCGCCCGGCCAGCGCGGCGTAGCGCGCCGCGATGTCGAGGTCGGTCTTGGCCAGGACCATCTCCACTCCGTCGAGCAGAGTTTGCACCACGGGCAATTGGTCGATCATCTGGCGGACGGCATCGAGGCCGTAACGCTCCGCCGCGGCAGTGAGCCCGGAGCCGAGTCCGAACCACCCCGGCAGAATGTGCCGGCTCTGGGTCCAGGCGAAGACCCAGGGGATGGCCCGGAGCCCTCCGATTCCCGGACCCCGTCCGGACCGCTTGGCGGGGCGAGAGCCGAGCGCTAGTCGTTCGATGACATCGATCGGCGTCGCGTGGCGAAAGTAGTGGGCGAGTCCGGGGGTATCCCAGATCAGGGATCGGTAGGTGGCTCGGCTGGCCGAGGCCACCAGGTCCATGGCCTCACGGGACTCGGGACTGGGGGCAGGAGTTCCCACCCGATCGCGCGCCGTCGCGGTGAGGACGCTGGCCGTCATTTGCTCGAGAGTCCGCAGGGCGATGCCGCGCAGTCCGTACTTGGCGTTGATGGTCTCGCCCTGCTCGGTGACCCGTAGTCGCCCGGCGATCGCTCCCGGCGGCGCAGCGAGCACGGCGCGATGGGTCTTGCCGCCGCCCCGACTGATGCTGCCTCCGCGCCCGTGGAAGAAGATCGGTGCCACGCCGAATTCCCCGAGGGCGGCGACCAGTTGTTCCTGGGCCCGATGGATCGACCAACGGGACGCGGCGATGCCCCCCTCCTTGTTGGAGTCGGAGTAGCCGATCATGATCGGCTGGCGGTGTCCGCGGGTTGCGACGTGTCGCCGGTACACCGGCGCCGTCAGCAGTTCGTCGACGATGCGGGGTCCGGCCTGGAGGTCGGGCACGGTCTCCAGGAGCGGGCTGACGTGGAGGGGGATTTCACCCGGGCCGGGTAGTCCGGCCCAGCGGGCCAGCACCAGGACCGACAGCACGTCGTCGGCCCCCTGGGTCATGCTGACGATGAAGGTGTGGATCGCCGCCGGCCCGAAGCGCTCCCAGACCTCGGCCAGGGCGCGGAAGACCTCCAGCGTGGCCTCGGTCTCGGGAGAACAGTCCTGGCCGTCGGCCGGCACGTCTGGGTGATCGAGCCAGGCCAGGAGTCGCTGGGTACGCTCGGTCGCCGAGCGCTCGAGCCATTCCCGGTCTCGCAACAGCTCGGCGATGGCCCGACGGTGGACCAGGGCATCCTGACGGAGATCGAGGCTGGCGAGGTGGAACCCCAGGGCGCGCACTCGAGAACGAAACCTAAGCACGTTGAACAGACCCGCGTGTCGTCCCTGGTGGTGAGCGAGACTGTCGGCCGCGAAGTCGAGATCCAGCAGGAGCTGGTCAGCGTTGCGATAGCCGCCGCCGGCGCCGTCGTGAGCTCGTTCGAGCTTCTCGGCGACCAACGTAAAGAAGACCCGGTACGGCATGTTTCGGTGTCGGGGGTGGATGGCCTGCCAGGTCTGGGGATCCTCTGCGGTCCAGGTGGCGAGGCGCTCGGTCAGGGCCTCGGAGACTCGGATTCGGGGCGTGGTCTGCGTCAGCTGCTCGGAGAGTCGCCGGGCCTCGGCGTGGTAGCGACGAAGGACCAGCGCTCGGTGGCGCTGGAGGGTGTCGAGGATGGTGTCGGCCCCGACGTTGGGGTTGCCGTCCATGTCGCCGCCCACCCAGGATCCGAAGCGGATCAGTTGCTCGGAGATCTGGTCCGGCTCCGAAGACGCTCCGGGGGCGAGCTGAAGGGCCGTGGTCAAGGACTCGTAAAACGGGGGCAGGACGCGCTGGACGACATCGCTAAGGAAGAAGAGAATCTGCTCCCGTTCGTCACCGACCGTGGGGCGAGACGAAGGGTGTTCCTCGGTTTGCCAGAGTGTCGAGACGATCATGCGGAGCCGCTCCCACAGGGCTCGGCTCTCGGGGGGAGTGAGCGAGGGATCGAGTCGGTCGACGAGGAGGCGCGCGATCTCCTGCTCCTTCTCCAGCAGCGTGCGTCGAGTCGACTCGGTCGGATGGGCAGTGAAGACGGGCTCGATCCGGACTTCGGCAAGGAGCTCCAGGATGCGGTCTCGACTCCACCCGAGGCCCGCCAGGTCGGTGATCGCGGCGGCCAGGCTCATCGATTGGGGGTCCTGGTGGGAGCGTAGGTAGTCGCGGCGCCGTCGGATGCGATGGACCTTTTCTGCGAGATTGATCAGGCGGAAGTAGACACTGAACGACCGCACGAGTTCGGTGGCCAGCGTCGGCTCGAGCTCTGAGACCCGGCGCGCCAATCTGTCTTCGGCCCGCCGTCGCGCCTCGTCGTCGCTCTCGCGACGCTCGATCGCGGCGCGGCGGCAGTCCTCGACCGCTTCGAACAGTCCGGCTCCTCCCTGTTCCCGCAGCACCTCTCCCACCAGCCGGCCCAGCTGACCGACATCGTCCCGTAGCGGCTCGTCCTTGGCCGCGAACTCCACCCGCCGCTCACCTCGCGTCATCGGTCCATTCTAGGTGATGAGCGGCAGGGTCTAGGCTGAGGGTGGGTCGAAGAGACTGCGCTGTGGAGAGGGAGAGCGGAACGCCGCGACCGAGAGATCGGCCCGGGGGGAGGAGAAGCCGAGGCGCCTGGCCGAGGTGGTGAACAGGCTCTTGATCTGCTCGGCGTAGGCACCATGGCCCCGCATGCGATGCCCGAATCGGGGGTCGTTGAGGCGTCCGTCTCGGGCTTCGCGCTGTCGGGCCAGCACCCGACTGCTGCGCTCGGGATAGTGCGTCTCGAGCCACTGCTCGAAGAGAGGTCCGACCGCGCCGGGCAGACGGAGCAGGATGTAGGAGGCGGCGTCTGCCCCCGCTTCCCGCGCCGCGGCTAGGATCTCGGGCATCTCGTGGTCGGTGAGCCCGGGGACGACGGGACTGACCAGAACGCCAGTCGGAACCCCCGCTTCGGCGAGGGTGGTGATGGCTCGCAGTCGCTCTCGGGGGTGGGGAGCTCGCGGTTCCATGCGCGCCGAGAGTTCCCCGTCGAGGGTGGTGATCGAGATCCGGACCGCCGCCGCCCGGTGGCGCGCCAGAGCGACGAGCAAGTCCGTGTCCCGTACCACCAATCCCCCTTTGGTGATGATCAGAACCGGATGGCGGCAGTCGGCGAGAACCTCGAGACAACCTCGCGTGATTCCGAGACGACGTTCGATCGGCTGGTAGGGATCGGTGACCCCACTCATCGCCAGTGGTGTGGGCTGGTAGCGCGGCGCGCCGAGGGTGTCGCGTAGCAGCTCGGGGGCTCGGCGCTTGATCAGAATGCGACTTTCGAAGTCCAACCCCGCAGAGAATCCGAGATGTTCGTGGGTCGGGCGGGCGTAGCAGTAGATGCAGCCGTGCTCGCAGCCTCGGTAGGGATTGATCGACGCGTCGAAGCCCACGTCGGGACTCGTGTTGCGAGAGATGATGCTGCGAGAGCTGTCTTCGAAGTAGTGAGTAGGAACCCGATCGGCCGCCTCGTCCGCTTCGAAGTGCAGACGCTCGAATCGATTGGCGGGGTTCTGCCCCGTTCCTCGTCCCCGTGGAGGCTGGTTGGGGTTGGAGGTCGAAGACATCTCCTGCATCTTAGTTCCGACGCGCTAGGGACCGCTGTGCGAAACCTCCGGCTCGTGGGGGTCGAAGCGCATGGCCACCAGGGTGATGTCGTCCTCCTGGGCCGCGGCGCCGCGGTGGGTCGAGACGCGGCGGAGGATCGATCGCTTGAGATCTTCTAGCGGCTCGCCGGCCGCGGCGCCGAAGGCCTCCGCCAGTTCGTCGAGGCCGAGAGGCTCCCCGGAGGAGTCGCTGGCTTCGAACAACCCATCGGTGTAGAGCAGGACCGTGTCCCCCGGGTCGAGTGGGACGCTGGCCGGGACGAGGTCAGAATCGATCGCCGTCCCGAGGGGCAGGGCCGGAAGTTCGAGGAGCTCGACCGTCTCGGAGGCGGCCCGCCAGAGTAGCGCCGGTGGATGGCCAGCACTGGTGACGGTGATCCGGCCGCGGCGTTCGATGACGACCAGGGCCAGCGATACCAGGACCCGGGTGCGGCTGGTCTCTCGCAGCATTCGATGCAGTCGCTGCATGACTCTCGGCGGATCGTCGAGTTCGTCGACGAGGAGGGTGAGCCCGGTTCGGATCGAGGCCAGAACCAGGCCGCTGGCCAGGCCGTGTCCGGCGACATCTCCGATCACCACCAGCATGCGGTCTTCGTCGAGCGGAAAGAAGTCGTAGTAGTCCCCTCCGACCTCGGCGGCCGGCAGCGAGAGGCGCGCCATCTCGAGCCAGGAGAGGGCGGGAGCCTCCGAGGGCAACATACTGAGCTGCACCGATCGGGCGGACTCCAGCTCTTGCCGCATGCGCTGCTCTTCGCGGGACCGCTCCTGGGCGACGACCCACTGGCTCAGGAAGCCACGACGGCTCCGTCGCCCCCGCCACAGTCCGAATCCGAGGAGCCCGGCGTTGACGACCAGCACGCCCATGCCGAAGTCGCCGAGGAACTCGCCACTGCCCCAGCGCTCGAGGAACGCCGCGGTGGCGAGTCCGAGGTGGACCAGCCAACGGTCCGAGGCCGGGAGTCGCAAGAAGACGATCACGAAGGGCACGAAGAGGAAGAAGGGGGTCGGATCGTTGCCCCAGAACACGGCGGTGAGGAGCAGGGCCAGCAGCAGGGGGTAGAGGATAGCGACGATTCGGAAAGAGCGTTTGAGGCCGTAGGCGAGGCGATCCAGCAGGGGTGGTTCCGGGGTCGAGAACACCGGTCGTCTTCGCCGCAACAGGTGGATGCAGAGAAGGTTGAGGCCGAAGAGCACGAACGGAGCCAGCGCCCAACCGGGCTTGGGGCCCTCCAGTGCAGCCATGCCGACCCCGAAGGCGGTGGCGGTGGCGATCCAGAGGACGGGTAGGAGAACCCGGCGGTTTCCCTCGTCGGCCCAGGCGCGCAGGGCTGCGCTCCGATCGCCGACCTCTAGTGGCGCCCAGGCGAGAATCGGCTCGGTCCGGGGTGGCTTGTCGGAGCGCTCGCGTCGGAGGCGTCGCCACCCCATGCGGCGGCGTGACGTGGCGGCGGGTGCCTCGGGGGCGTCCTGGACCATGGTCACGATTCTACGCAGGAATCCACCGCGCTGGCGGGCGGCAGGCTGTCGTCTCGACTTGGTAAGCTGGCCCGTCGAGCCGATCGAAACCCGCAGCCTCGAAGTCTGGAGTTCGCGTGAGCCAAGCCCCAATGCACTATTCCGAGTATCCTCCGGCGCCGGAACTCGCTCCCTGGGTTGCGGCATACTGGAGCTTCGAAGTCCGGGCCGAAGACGCCACGTTCGACCACTGGATCCCCCCCACCGGCGGCGTGATGCTGGCCTTTCCCCGCGGAGCGCCCGCTGTGCTGGTCGGCCCTCGAACGACTCCGTTCCAGACCCGAGTTCGGAGCCACGAACCGGTCTGGGGAGTCCACTTCTGGCCCGGGGCCGCGGTTTCGCTGCTCGGAACTGGCGCAGCCCGCCAGCGCGAGGGTCGGGTGCTGGCCCACGAGGTCGTGCCGTGGTCATGGTTGCAGTCGACGTGGGAGTCGTTCGACGGCGCCGCGGCCGCTGCAGTGAGCGCCTGGCTCGATCAGCAGCTGACGCCCCGGGTCGGGTCGGCCGGGCCGCTCGATTCGGCGGTGCTGGGGGCCGTCTTTCGGATCATCGCCGCGGCCGGAGACCTCGAGATCGCCTCGTTGGCCGCGCCGCTGGCGATCTCGTCCCGCCAGCTTCGACGGCGGTTCCGCCGGGCCACTGAGCTTTCGCTCAAGGAACTCGCGCGGGTCGAACGACTCAGGGCTTCGGCACGCGGGGCCGTCGATCCGAGTCGCCGAAGCTGGGTCCAGATCGCGGCTGAACAGGGCTACGCCGATCAGGCCCATCTGGTGCGCGAGTTCCGTCAGCTCCTGGGTCTCACGCCGGGAGCGTTCGAGGAACACGCTCGGCGGATTCGACACGGGGACGTGGTGCGCTGACACGCCGCGGGCGGCCGTTTTCTTCAAGACAGTCCAGTTGGTGGCGCGATAGGGTGGCATCGAAGCCGAGAACAGGGCGACCCAACCGACAAGGAGATCGAGATGACTAAGAGAAGTGGAAGACCACGTTGCCTATTCGCTATTGCCATCGGGCTGCTCTGCAGCACGGCCGTCTTCGGGCAAGCTCCCCCACCGTCCACGGAGGGACGGGAGGCCATGGAGAAGATCGCGGTCCTGGTCGGCACCTGGGAGGGAGAAGGGTGGATGCAACGAGGCCCCGGTGATCCTTCCCACTTTACGAGTCACGAGTTGGTGGAAAGTCGGCTCGATGGGCGAGTCCTGCTCGTCGAAGGTCGGCACCACGCCAAGGAGGGAGAGGAGTCGGTGCACCACGCTCTGGCGGTCCTCAGCTACGACCCCACCACCCAGGGGTATCGGTTCTCCAGCTATCTCGCCGACGGTCGCTCGGGTGACTATCCGGCGCGGTGGGACGAAGGGAACCTGGTCTGGACCATCGCCACGCCGAACGGAACGGTGCGGTACACCATCACGGTGGAGGGGGATCGATGGCAGGAGATCGGGGAGCACTCGGTGGATGGCGAGACCTGGCGTCAGTTCTTCGCCATGAATCTCACGCGACGCGCCGACTGACCTCGGTCAGGGCGCTATGCTCTGGCCATGCCTGAGCTTCTCCTCCGATCCCCGGCCGCAAGTGAGGCGGCCGAGGTCGCGCACCTGGCGGCTCGATCCTTCGTGGAGGCCTTCGGGGCCGACAATAGCCAGCCGGACATGGAGGAGTACGTCGCGACGGCCTTGAGTCCGCGAGCGCTAGAGCTCGAATTGAGGGACCCTCGAAACACCTTTCGCGTCGGCGAGGCCTCGGGTCGGTTGGTGGGCTACTGGAAGCTTCGACGTGGCGCCGCACCGCCCTGCGTGCGGGGGGCGCAGCCGATCGAGCTCCACCGAATTTACCTGCTTCAGGAAGCCGTGGGCCGCGGGTGGGGTCGTTGCCTCTTCGAAGACTGCTACCAAGTGGCCCGAGCCGACCACCGGACGCTCTGGCTCGGGGTCTGGGAGCACAACGACCGTGCTCTCGGCTTCTACCGTCGCTTGGGCTTCGAGACGGTGGGGTCCCACGACTTCGAGTTGGGACAGGACGTGCAGACCGACCTGATTCTCCAGCTCGAACTAGAGTAGTTGGGGTTCGCGGCGACACGCTGGACCTCGAGGCTGCGATAGGCTGCCCGCTATGACCGAGGAAAAACGCGAGGCCGCCTTGATGACCTCATCGCTGCGTCGGGCGGTGAAGATGGGCGGACTCGTGGGGCGCGTCGGGGGTTCGATCCTGGGCACCCGAGTGCTCGAAGTGGTGCGCTCGAAGTCGGGGCAGGACGCGCGTCGAGCCGAGAATCTAGTGCGGAACGCCACTCGCGTCGTGGAGACCCTGGGCGAGATGCGCGGAGCGGCGATGAAGATCGGTCAGATGCTCAGCCTGCAGGAGGGGCTGTTGCCGCCGGAGGTGAGTCTGGTGCTCCAGTCCCTTCAGAAGGAGGCTCCGGCGGTGCCCCCCGAGGTGATGCGCTACGAGCTCGAGGGTTCGCTGGGCGCTCCTGTGGATCGGCTCTTCGCCGAGTTCGACGAGCAGGCGTTCGCGGCCGCGTCGATCGGCCAGGTGCATCGGGCCGTGCTCCACGACGGGCGCGACGTTGCGGTCAAAGTGCAGTATCCGCTGATCCGCGAGGTGGTCACCGCGGACCTCGCCAACTTCAAGCGGCTCTTGATGAGCCTCTTCTCGTTGGTGTTCGACGGTGGCTTCGAGCCGCTTTGGGAGGAGGTTCGGGACCGGCTGCTCGAGGAGCTCGACTATCGCCACGAGGCGGCTAACCTCTCGCGAATGCGAGAACTCCATCGAGCCGTTCCCGAGGTCGTGATTCCCGATCTCGTTCCCGAACTGAGCTCCGATCGAGTGCTGACGATGGAGTTCGTCGAGGGCCTGTCCTCCGACAGGGTGTTTTCGTCAGAGGTGCCGCAGGAGCTGCGGGACCGCTGGGGACAGGTGCTGTTTTCGTTTCTCTTCCGGGGGTTGTTTCGGCACCGGTTGCTCCACGCCGATCCCAATCTGGCCAACTTCGCCTTCCGCGAGGATGGCGCGATGGTGGTCTACGATTTCGGAAGCCTCAAGGTCGTGCCGGAGTCGGTGGCCCGTGCCTATGCCGAGCTACTGCGGTTGGCACTGGAGGCCCGGTGGGAGGCCGTGCCGGATGCGCTGGCGGCTCTCGGCTTGGTGCGATCCGATGGTCGCGCCCTGGACGCGGGGCCGCTCGCGGTCTATTTCGATCTGGTCGGTGACATCTTGCGGCGCGACCCCCACTACCGGTTTGGCGCCGATGACGAAGTCCTCGACCGAGTCCTCACCTCGGGGTTGGAGAACTGGAACGAAGCGACCGATGTGAGGTTTCCGCGGGACGTGATCTTTGTCCAGCGTTCTCTGTCCGGCCATTTCGGGAACCTGGGCCGGTTGCGGGCGGCCGGACCGTGGCGAGAGATCGTGCAGCGCGAACTGGGAGATCTTGGCTAGGGCTCAGTTCCCTTCCGACGCGAGCCGGTAGAGGGCGACTCCGTCCTCTCCAAAGTGGCGGCGGACCAGCCCGTAGATGTAGGAGGTGCTGCGAAGGTTGGCCAGGTGCTCGTCGAACACGGCCTTGAGATCGCTTCCCGGCCGGAATGCGCACCCGTAGTTCACCGTGCCTGGCAGATTGAAGGCGACCTCGGTGCCGGCACTCTTGTCGCGATCCCGGAAGACGCTAGTCGAGTCGATCAGGGCAAAGTCGGCGGCGCCGGTGCGGAGCACCTCCCAGTGTTCGAGGGAGGACGCCACGTGGTGCATTTCGATTCCGCCCATTTCGAGCATCGCCCGCTCCTGGTTGGAACCTGGCATGGCGGATCCGCGCCGGCCCTGGAGGTCGTCGATCGACCGGATCGAGCTACCGGTCGGCACCACGACCTGGACCAGGACTGGGAAGTAGGGGGCGGAGAAGTCGACGACTCGACCGCGTTCCTCGGTGATCGTGAACGACGAGGCCACGATGTCTGCTTTCCCTTCGAGCAGGGCCGGAATCAGTTCGTCGTACCCACCGACCGTATGGAACTCGAGCTGCAGACCGATCCGTTTGGCGAAGGTGGTCAGCAGCTCGATGTCGAACCCTTCGTACTCACCATTCCCGTCGGGCCGAGAGAAGTGGCTGGTGGGCTGCGGGAAGGTCGCAACCACGATCTTTCCGGCGTTCTGAGCGTTCTCCAGATCACCGGCCCCAGCGGTTCCTTGGGTCAGCACCAAGGCGGCTAGACAGGGTAGGAGCAACCGACGCAGGAAGTTGGCGGTGGGCTGAGTCATCTGAGTCTCCATCTCGGGTTCGCTAGCAGGGCGACTCTAGCCGCGCCCGTAGAAATCTCAAAGCGCTCGAAGGCTCGGAGCGGAGCCACTCGCACCACCAGTGCCAGGGGCTCGGATTCAGCGAAGCTCCTTGCCGAAGGGGAACAGCGCCACCGGAACCAGTTTGACGTGCTGGAGCGCGAAAGGGATACCGATGATCGAGACGAAAAGGACCGCGGCCGACAGGATGTGGGCGAGTGCGATCTCCCAACCGAAAAGGAGAATCCACACCACGTCGAAGAGCAGCCGGAACATGCCGGAGTTCTCGATCTCGCGGACCTCCTTGCCAAAGGGGGTGAGCGTCGCCAGGCCGAGGCGGATCGACTGCATACCAAAGGGAATGCCGATGATCGTGATGCAGAGGATCATGCCACCCAGGATGTACCCCAATCCCGAGAGGAGTCCACCGAAGATCAGCCAGAGCAGGTTGAGTAGTAGTGCCATCGCAGTATTGTACGGGCCTGGCTCCCGGAGCATTCCGCTCGGCGGGGAGGCCGCCGAGAGGTGAGGAACGACGGAATTGGGGAGTTGCGGAAGGGGCGGAGGGAACGGATCGAGTAGAGGCTGCCGACTTCTGCTGGCGGCGCTGGTCTGGCTTGCGCCGGCTCCCGCCATCGCCTGGGAGTGGGTCTCGGTACTCGCCGACCACCAGAGTTCAGTCGAGCGTCGGGTCGAGCAGGTCCTCGAGGCCGACGAACAGATTCTCGTCTCGACCTTCATCGTGGGTGAAGAGCCCTTCTCGATGACGGCAATGGCTCTACTGCGGTCGGCCGCTCGCCGCGGTCTCGAGGTGCGGCTGTTGGTCGACGCGCAGTGGAACAAGATGCCGGAAGCCATCGAGGCGCACTTGATCCGGGAGGGAGTTGAGGTGCGGCGGTATCACCCGTTCCGGCTCTGCCATCCCTGGTGGATCACCAAGCGGCTCCACGACAAGCTGCTGATCGTCGACGGCGAGTCGCTGGTCGTCGGGGGCCGCAACATCGAGAGTCCCTACTTCGGATTCGGCCGTCAGCTCGCCCGGCGGGACTATCTCGACCTCGACCTGCTAGTCGAAGGTCCGGTGGCCGCAAGGGCGCGAGACTACTTCCTGGCGGTGTGGGAGAGCGACCACGTCGTGGTCAGTCCCGCGCGCGCGGCGGAAGCAGAACTCCGGGCGGCCCGGGAGGAGTTGGATCGTCACCAACGCTGGCTGGATGGCCAGATCGCCAAGCGGTCGATACCCGGTTCTCGAAGCGAGTCCCATCGCATATGGGTCGACGAACTCGAGTTTCTGCACGATCCCACGACCGGCAAGGGCAAGGGTCTGGGGGTCGGGACCGAGTTGCTCGAACTCCTCGAAGGAGCGGAGCACCGAATCGTCTTGGAGAGCCCCTACCTGATTCCGACGCGTCCGTTCCGGCGCGGGCTGCAGCGGGCTATCGATCGGGGGGTCGAGGTCCGCATCCTCACCAACTCGCTGGCCTCGACCGACAATCTGCTGGCCCAGGCCGGGTACGTCGGTAAGCGCAAACGGCTCGTGCGGATGGGGGTCGAGCTCTGGGAGTATCGAGGACCCGAATCGGTGCACACCAAGGCCGGGGTCCTCGACGACGAAGTCCTCCTCGTCGGGTCCTTCAACCTCGACCCCCGCTCGGCGTTTCTGAATACCGAAGTCGCCGTCGCGGTGCAGTCTCCCGAAGCTGCTCGACGGGTGGGCCGGATTTTCGACTCCCACCTCGAGAGCGCCCATCGCATCGACGAGAGGGGCTGGCCCGTCGGCAGCGACGAGCGCTATCCCGGAGTCTCCCGCGGCAAGGTATGGAAGCTCCGGCTGTTTCGGCTGTTCGCTCCCTTGATTCGTCGTCAGCTGTAACGCACCAGTGGATTGGTGGCTGGTACCAGGGGCGGCGTGCGGTCCCCAAAACGCGAGAACCCACCGTCCGCCGTGAGCGAACGGTGGGTTCTGGGACCAAGGGTGGACGACGGTTACTCGAGGACGACCAGCACCACTCGGCGGTTCTGGGCGCGACCCTCGCGGCTGTCGTTCTCGGCTACAGGGGCAGCTTCGCCGTACGAGATGACCGACATACGGTGGAGTGCGATCCCGTGGTTCATGTTGAGGTAGCGGCGCACGGCTTCGGCGCGCTCGAGTCCGAGATCGTAGTTGTACTTCTCGCTGCCGACCGAGTCGGTGTGGCCCTGAATCTCGATGTAGACGTTCTGGTTGTTCTCGACCAGCGGGGCGGCGAACTCGGCCAGGGCGGCCTCGGCCTCTTCGCCGAGGTCAGCCTGATCCGACCCGAAGCGGACCTTGTCGTCGGAGAGAACCGTCTCGTAGAGGAACTTGCCTTCGGCGAGCTTTCCCGCCTCCATCGCACGCTCTAGGGCTTCCTGCGCGGTACCGGAGGCCTCGGAGATGCGGCGGTCGTGCTCGGCGAGCGTGGTCTGGTTCTCTTCGACCTGGCCTTCGACGCTGTCGACGCGCGTGTGGACGGCTGCGGTCTCACCCTCGACGTACTTCTTGGTAGCGCAGCCGGTGGACAGGAGGGCCGCCGTCGCTACGGCGAGTCCTAGAAGTTTCAAACCTCGATTCTTGCTCAACATCATTTTGATCTCCTTGATTGACCTCGATTGATTGGGGAGGTGCCCGTCAGTTGCCAGTTCCGGAGGTTCCGAAAGCGGCTGGCTTCGTACCCTGGTATCCCGGTCGATGATCGACCCGGGGATCGCCGCGATGTCGTACCTCGACTTCGAGGTCGTGGTACGTCTCGGGTCCGATGCCAGAGGCCGAAAAACCCAACACGTATTGATGCCGCAACTCGCTCAGAATCGCGGCACAGGCTGCGTCGACATCTTCGGGTCCTCGAATGGAATAGTAGCGGCCTCCCGAGGAGTGTGCAAGCAATCGCAGGAGATCGTCGTAGCGGAACGTGTCGTCGTAGGGGTTCCGATCGACGTGGCTCTCGAGACCGAGGACGTACACCGGGAGCTTTGCCTGGCGCACGATGACACCAGCTTCGGCGGCAGGAATTTCGCTGGCGTTGTCGACCCCGTCGGTGATCAGGATGGCGGCTCGACGGGCTCGGCGCCCGGACACCGAGAGTTGCGGCAGCCAGGCGACCGCGTCGTAGAGCGCGGTGGTTCCCCAGCCGCGCCAGAGGTCGAGGGACTCTCGAAGCGTCCCCATTTCGCGGGTGAACGGGACGTCGACCTGGGTCGATCCACTGGCGAAGGTGGCGATCGCGAACTCGTCGGCGGGCAGGGCGCGGTTGAAGAAGTACTCACTGGCTCGTCGGCTGGTGTCGATCTTGCCGAGGTTGTCCATGCTTCCCGAGAGATCCTGCAGGACGATGAGACTGAGAGGTGCCGTGGGTCCGCTCTCGAAGCTCTCGACCGGTACCTCGCGTTGGTCGACGAAGAGCCGAAACCGATCTTGCTCCAGACCCGAGACGAACTCTCCCTTGGACCGAACCGTGACCGGAGCCAGGATCATCTGTACCGAGAAGCTGTCGTGGATCACCAGGCCTTCCGGTATCTGGTCGGAGAAGTCCTCCTGGGCCGCACCGACGGTAGCGAACCACAGACTCGCCAGGAGGAGTACGGTCGTCCTGCGGGCCGTGCCGATCCGAGGGGTCACTCGGCGCCTCCCCAACGTTGTCCACCTCGCCACTGCGGGTCGCGCCGCGCGAACACGTCGAGCTCGGCTGGGACCTCGAGCAGGGTCCTGGTCACCTCGGGAGCACAGGTCTCGTTCTCGCATTCGTAGGTGTATACGTTCCACTCTCCATGCCGCTCGAATCGAAGCAAGGTCTGGTAGGTCTCACACTGGCCGCACTTGATCGAGAGGTTCCTGATGTTCAGGGTTTCCAGGCTCGTCGGCTCCTCGGGGGGCGGCGGTGAGTCGCTCATGGAGGCCTAGTTTATAGGCTGGAACCGCCCGCCGGCTTCTGGTACCCTGCGCGGAGCGCGCCACCAGGATCGTTGGTGCAGTTCGCGCTCCCAAGCAACCAAGAAACGACCAGAGACGAGGGGTGCCATGAAGAAGATCGTGCACGTCGTCGGGACGGGGACGATCGGCGAACCGCTGATCGGTCTGTTTACCGACTTTAGCGACCGGTTGGGGATCGATGAGGTCACGTTCCACAAGCGGACGCCGCTCGAGAGCGACAAGGCGAAAATCCGGCATTTGATGGAGCGCGGAGCACGGCTGGCGACCGACGCCGACCGCAAGAGCGACTTCGAGGCTATGGGCCACGAGGTCAGTTACGAAAAGCACGAAGCTTTGGAGCGGGCCACGGTGGTGATCGATTGCACCCCGGCGGGCAACCGGAACAAGGAAGAGATCTACAACCACCTGGCCGGCCCCCGGGGTTTCATCGCGCAGGGGAGTGAGTTCGGGTTCGGCAAGCCCTACGCTCGAGGGGTCAACGACGAGGCCCTGCGTCCTGGCGACGACCGCTTCCTACAGGTCGTGTCCTGCAATACCCACAACATCGGCACGCTGCTCAAGACGGTAGCAGGCCGCGGCGCCGGTCAGCCCTTGGGCCTGGACCGCGCGATTTTCGTGTGCATGCGGCGTGCCAACGACGTGACCCAGACCGGCTCGTTCGTTCCGGCTCCGACGGTGGGCAAGCACGGGGACGCCGACTTCGGTACCCACCACGCACGCGACGCGCACGGTCTGTTTCAGACCCTCGACATGGACCTCGACCTGTTCTCCAGCGCGGTCAAGCTGAACACCCAGTACATGCACTCTCTCTGGTTCCACATGGTACTCGACCACGATACGACGCATCAGGAAGTGCTGCAGTCCCTGGTGGACAACCCCCGGGTGGCCATGACCGACAAGGATGCAGCCAATCTGATCTTCAGCTTCGGGCGCGATCACGGGTACTACGGTCGGATCCTGTCGCAAGCGGTCGTCGTCCAGCCGACCCTGGCGGTCCGCAACCAGCGCGAGGTCTACGGTTTCTGCTTCACCCCGCAGGACGGTAACTCGCTGCTCTCCTCGATCGCGGCCGCACTCTGGCAGATCGATCCCGATCCAGACAGTGTGGCGCAGAGGCTGCGGCCCCTGAGTCGCTGGATCTACCGGGAGATCTGACCCGTCCGCACCGGGACCCGTACCGACGGTCGTTGGGTCTTCGAGCGGGGAGCTCTGAGGCTCGAGGGAGCATCGCTCGCTGGTGACACCACCTGGTTCAGGGTGCATCCCCCCGGACTGGCGTTCGACGTCGGTCGGGGGGAGGCGCGCCTGGCCGGGGCGGCTGACCTCTTCCTCAGCCACGGACATCTCGACCATTGTCTCGGGGTACCGTTCGTACTCTCCCACCGTACCCTGCACGAGTCGAAGCCGACTCGGGTGTTCTGCCCGGCTCCGGTCGTCGAGGCGTTGAGTGATCTGATCGCGGCGGCAGAACGTCTGGAGAGGGTCACCTACGACTTCACGATCGAGGGTCTGTCCGAGGAGGGACGCGTGGGCGTGGGAACCGACTTGACCGTCGAGGCGTTTGCTACCTCGCACGTCGTACCGAGTCTAGGGTATTGCCTGCGGCGCCGACGGCGACGACTGGCGGATGCCTACCATGGCCTCCCGTCGGGCGAGATCGCGCGATTGCGAGCGGAGGGGGCGGAGGTGTCGGTGGAGTTCGAGGAGCCTTGGATCGCCTACTGCGGCGATACGACGGTCGAACTGCTCGACCGGCGGCCCGAGCTCTACCGAGTCCCGATCCTGATCGTCGAGTGCACCTTCCTCGGGGAAGGGATGAAGGGACGGGGGCGTCGCTACGGACACGTTCACCTGGATGATTTGGCGGAGCGGGCGGAGTTGTTCGAGAATGAAGTGGTGGTACTCAATCACCTCAGTCGCCGTCACCGCACGTCCGATCTTCGTCGTCGCGTCGAAGAGCGACTCGGTGGGCTTGCCGAGCGCGTCGTGATCGTGGGGGAGTCGTCGCGAGGTCGGGCCGATGGCTGATCGATCCCCATGGGAAGAGTCCCTGGCTCGGCTGGCCGAGAACCGCGCGCGGACGGCGGAGTCCGAGAAGACGGCCTCGCCAGATTCACGAGAAGAGACCGAGGACCAGGAGAGGAACGCGCGGCCGACGGCCGAGAGTGGCACTGCCGCGGGCGGCGACCGCGAGGTCCCGCAGCCTCCCCGAGGAGGCGATCAACCCCGGCGTCGTCGTTCGGCTCGTCGTGTCCAACGCGATCGCTCCGACCGTTCGAGGGGCTCTCGGCCGCCAGCGTCTAGGCGTCGTCCCGAACCGAGGCAAGAACCGGCGCCGAGAGAGGCTCCGCCTCGGGCCGCGGCTCTAGCGATGGTCGACGAGATCGAGCTGACCGTCGAGAAACTCGTGGCCGGTGGTGATGGTCTCGGGCGGTACGAGGGCATTCCCATCTTCGTGCCCCGTTCGGCACCGGGAGACCGCCTTCGGGTCCGGGTCTCCGAACGCCAGGCCGACTACGGTCGGGCCGAGATCTTGGAGGTGCTGGCGGCGGGTCCGGGTCGTCGTGAGGCTCCCTGCCCCCACTACGCAGAGTGTGGTGGTTGCGCACTGCAGCACCTGACCGAAGAGCGGCAGGTCGAGTTGAAGGCCGGTGCCGTGCGCGAGACCCTGCGACGCTTGGGTGGGATCGAGCTACCCAAAGGCACCGAGATCGTGGCTGGCCATCCGTGGGGCTATCGGCTGCGTACCCAACTCCACGTCGAGAGCGCAGGAGAGTCGTCGACGGTGGGCTACCACCGGCGGGGATCCAACGAACTGGTGGCGGTGGACCAATGTCGGATCCTGGTTCCCGAGATCGAGTCGTTGATCCCCCATCTCGGAGGACAGCTTCCTGCAGACGGACCACGGAGGATCGACCTGTTGGCTGGCGATGCCGCCATCGACATCGCGCCGCCGGTCGAGGGTCTACCGCACGGCGAGGTGCGGATCAGCGTGGGCGACTTCGACTACCAGTTGGATGCCCGCTGCTTCTTCCAGGCTCATCGGAAACTGACGGCGACCCTAGTACAGCGAGCCATCGGGAACTGGGAGGGTGACCTGGCCTACGACCTCTACGCCGGGGTAGGACTGCTGACTCTGCCGCTGGCCCGTCGGTACCGCCGAGTCATCGCGGTCGAGGGTGCGGCCGTTTCGGCCCGCTTTGCCCGCAAGAACGCGCGGCGTCACCAGCTCGATGGGGTGGAGGTCGATGCGAGAGCGGTCGAGGGTGCGCTGGCTCAGGGGCTACCCAGCGGGATCGACCGGATCGTGGTGGATCCTCCTCGCGATGGTCTGTCACGGGGTGTCCGCCGGGCGCTGCTGGCGGCTCGCCCACCGCGAGTGACCTACGTATCCTGCCATCCCGCGACCCTGGCCCGTGATCTGCAGCACCTCACGCACGAGGACTACGCCGTGGAATCGATGGTACTGCTCGATCTCTTCCCGCAGAGTGGTCACATGGAGGTCGTGGCTCAGCTCGTTCTCCGCCCCTGAGCTGGTTGGCTTGCCGACCTCGAGAGCCCACAGAAAGCCGTTGTGGGGCGTCCGCTACAATCGGGGTTCAGAAGCCACCCTTACCTGGAGGACTGATGGACAGGATTCGGATCGAGTACTGCGGAGTTTGAAACTACCAACCCAGAGCCGCCAGTTTGGCAGCTTCACTGCGAGAGCGGTTCGGTGTCGAAGCCGAACTGATTCGTGGCTCGGGTGGCGTCTTCGAGATCACGGCTGATGGCCAGCTGATCTTCTCCAAGAAGGCGCTCAACCGTTTTCCTGAGGAGGGTGAGGTCGAGGAACTACTCAGTCGACCTGCTTGAGAAGACCCTCGAGGAAGTCCCGATCGACCAGGCCGATCCGCACCAGTCCCTCGACGAGTTTGCGGGTGGCCACCTCTCCACTGGGGCTGCTCTTGCCGATGCGCAGTGCCTCGTGCAGGGTCTTCAGGTCGGAACTCAGCGCGGTCAGGATCTTGCTCAGGGTCACCAGGGACGGGAGCTGTCGACCGCCCTCGTAGGCACTGAGCATCGAGGGCGTGATGCCCGCCTTCTCGGCGACCTCTCGGCCTTCCATTTCGCGCTGGACGCGGATGAGTCGCAGCGCGACCCCGATTCGTTGCGGGTCAAAACCAGACATGACAGTACGGTATTCCAGTTTGAGGAAAGTGTCAAGAGCCGAGCAATGATGTCGTCCGTAATCGAGGTCCGTCGCACGAACTTCGCTCTTTCTGATCGGTGGCCAGGGGCGTTCCCAGGGCTGGAGGCCGAGCCCACTGGCCATCCGAGACCGAGCGCAGCGGGCGAGATCCTCGGACACACTGCTAGACTCAGGCGCGTCTGAACAGGGAGTACGGCCCGACCGTGGAGGCGACGCGATGGGCGTCGTCGGGCTTCGCGGCGGGGTCCTACCTGGGAGCTGGGGGCAGGGAGATGAAGAACGGGGAGCGACCAGACGACTGGCCAGCGGGTGAGCGGGCCGGCGAGCCGCTAGACGGCGATTCCGACGCCTCGTCTTCGGCTGCGCACCCGACCGAGATCGATCCCCTGCGGCGCGCCACCTACGAAGCGGACGAGGACGAGTCGACCCAGGCGGAGGTTGCCCCGAGCGACGAAGGGCCGGCCGGCCGGCGTCCCGGCCTCTTTGTCGATGGGCAACTCGTCGGCGGACGCTACCGGGTGGTTCGCTTTCTCGACGAGGGTGGTATGGGTGCGGTCTACGAGGTAGAGGACGAGGAACTCGGCGGGCGATTGGCCCTCAAGGCGATCCTCCCCGAGCTAGGGTATCGGGCCAACTCCGTGGGTCGCTTCCGCCGTGAGATCCAACTGGCACGGCGAGTGACTCACGCCAACGTCTGTCGGGTCTTCGATGTCGGCCGCCATGTCGTCGAGGATCGAGATCTCGAGGTTCTCTTCCTCACGATGGAGTTGGTACAGGGTGAAACTCTGTCGGATCGTCTGAAACGCGACGGCCCACTCGGACCTGGAGAGGCCCTGTCCATCGTGCGTCAGGTGGCCTCGGCGTTGCAGTCGGCTCACGACGTCGGGGTCGTGCACCGCGACCTGAAGGCGAGCAACATCATGCTCGAAGAGTCAGCAGACGGGGTGCGGGCAGTGGTGACCGACTTTGGTCTGTCCCGCAGCGTGTTCGAGGATCCCTCCCAGAGTGGTATCACCGCCAGCGGCCACATGGTGGGCACTCCGGCCTACGCGGCTCCCGAGCAGATCGCGGGCAAACCTCCGACGCCGGCTTGCGACGTCTACAGTCTGGGGCTCGTGCTCTACGAGATGTTACGGGGCAAGCTGCCGTACAACGACGACAGTCCTTTCATGGTGGCGATCCAACGGCTGCAGGGCGACCCGTTGCCCCGATTGAGCGAGAGCGGGATCGCGGTCGAGGATCGCTGGGAGGCCGCTATCGGCCGGTGCCTGGCGATCGATCCCGCCGACCGATTCGCGAGACCCCTCGATCTGGTCGAGGCTTTGGAGAACCCCAAGGTCCCGGTGGCTCCCGTGGGGTCTCGTCCAGGGCGCGACCCACGGCGCTGGTTGGCACCGGCCCTCGGTGTGGCAGCACTGTTGATCGTAGGCCTGGTCCTGATCCTCGCCTGGTCGCAGCGTCGGGGTGAGAGTGGAGGAGAGACTGCGGCCGCGCGTCGGGTGGCGATCCTTCCCACCGAGCTCTCGTCCGGGGGCGAAGACTACGTCACCTCTGAGGTCGAAGTGGCGATCGAGCGGACGCTAGTGGGGGTGCCAGGAGTGCAGCCGGTCTCGATCGACGAAGTGGCTCCGATCGGTGGCGGCATTCCTGCTGTGACGCAGGCTACCGCTGCGTCGGAGGCACTGGTCAGTCGCGTAGAGGACCGGGGCGGTGATTGGAAGGTCACCTTGAAACGGGTGCTGCCGGACGGAGCTGTGCAATGGACCGAGGACTTCTCGGCTCCGAAAGGGGATGCCCGATTGCTGGCCACGGCCGTGGCGGCTCACCTCCATCGTGGCTACGCGGACTCTCGGGGTGAGGCGGGTGGTCGAGAACTCGAAGTGCGCCCAGACGATTACGAGGCCTATCTCGGCTGGCATCGTGTACTGACCGAGCGCCCTCCTGGAACCGATTGGGGAGCTGTGGCCGACGGTCTGGCCGCCGTACGGGCTGGTTCGCCCCGGTTCGTCGATGCCTATCTCTTGGAGGCGCGGATACGACGCTACCTCTTCACTCGATCCGAGGATGTCGCACAGCTCGAGAGTGCTTACCAGCTGGCTCGCCTAGCGCAAGAGATGGCGCCGAGCGATCCCCGAGGATTCCTGGCCGAGATCAGGGCGGCGGCCTCTGCTTCGGACTTCGAGCGAGCCCAGAGAACCATCGACCGGTTGGCTAGCGAGCACCCGGGTGAGGTCGAGGTGCAGTGGGCGACGGCTCACCTGGCGGAGCGGCAGGGCGACCTCGCCGGTGCGATCGACCGATTGCAGCAGATCGTCGACCGACAGGGCGACTGGACGAGTCTCATGGAACTCGCTCGGGTCGAGGTCCTCGCTGGTCGCTACGGCGAGGCTCGAACCCACCTGGGCCGGGTCCTCGACCTGTCGCCGCGCAACGATCTGGCGATGAACAAACTGGGGGAACTCGAACTCGAACATGGTGATCTCGCGACCGCGATCCGGCTCTACGAGGAGATCGTGGCCGAGGGGGGCGATAGCCGCCGCACGAATCTGGGGCTCTGCTATCTCCTCAACGGTGAGTACGCGACCGCCGTTCAGCACTTCGAGTTGGTGCTGGCGACCGATCCCGAGAATCCGCTGCGGCGCCTGAACCTGGCTGATGCTCTGGCCTTGGCCGGCGAGAGCGAACGCGCGCAGGATCTCTATCGTCAGACAGTCGAGGATCTCGAGCCCTACCGAGATTCACCCCGGTGGGAGATCCAGCTGATCCGGGCTCAGGCACTGGCCCAACTAGGGCGCAACGATGAAGCCGTCGCCGCCCTGCAGTCGGACGCCGTCAAGAACGCGAACGTGTCGCAGGCCTGGTTTACGACCTCTCTCGTTTTCTCTCTGGTGGGCGACGAGAACTCAGCGGTGGCGTTCGCCAACCGAGCGCTGGAGTCGGGGATGAACCTGCGTTGGTTCGAACTACCCTGGTTCGATCCGATCCGACCTCGGCTCGCTGGCTAGCGCCCCGCCTGACTGCCCCGCGGTCGTCTAGGGTCCGTCGACGATCTCCATCAGCGGGTCGAGTTCGTCCGTTCCGGCCTTACCGGACACGGCCACCGAGTATTTGTAGGTCTTCTTGATCTCGATGAGGTTGGCACCGGTCCAGGCCTTGTCGTGCGTGTACGGGGTCGCGGCCAAGTGGTGGAACGGCCCTTTCGCTTCGGAGCCCTCGAACCAGATGTTGGTGATTCTCGCGGCGTCGTCCCCGTTGCTCTCGAGGATGAACTGAGCGACATCCTTGTTGAGCCACTTCAGGGTGACGGGATCCGGGCTGACCTTCTGGATCTTTCCCTTCTTGGGGTCCCACGAGATCGTGATGGGGATCACGGACATACTTCCTCCTTGTCGAGACAGTTGTAGCGTCGAGCGTGGCTTGGTTTCGGTATTCCGACTCTAGCAGGTCATGGGTCGCCGCAACTGGCCAGGTGCGAGGGAAACAACAGGTTCGAGGGAAACAAAAGGGCCGCGCCTGAATCTCAGACACGGCCAACGAGAAGGAGGGACGAACCGGGGAACGGGGGGTTCCCCTTAGCCGAAAGGTCGTTCCGGGGAGGAACGATGCTTCCGGTGGGTCGCTGGAGGGAAGTCTAGAAGTCACAGGATGGCGGTGCAGTCTCTTGCGCCACCGAGCTTCTGTGATCTGGACCACAAAAGAGCCGATTCGACCGTCAGTCCCTGTGAAACTGGTCACAAAGACGGCTCTCTCGCGGCTGGAGGCGAGAGGAATAGCCCCGGCGCAACAGCGGCCTCCGCGACCTTGCCCACGCTCAGAGACAGCCGGCCAACGTCTGGTTCAGCAGAGTCGGCGTAAGGCGTCGGGTTCTTTGACGGTGATGTAGTGGCCAGAGGAAACCGTGACCAGGCCCTTCTTGCGAAGGTCTCCCATGACATGGTTGACGCGCTCCCGCGAGGCACCGACCATTTCGGCGATGTCGGTCTGGGTCAGCGGGATGCGCAATCGAACCGAGCCGTCCAGGTTGGTTCGTCCGTACCGCTCGGCAAAGAGCAGGATGCGTTGGGCGACTCGTCCCGTGACGTCGAGGGTCGAGAGGGCTCGGATCTGATCGTTGGCATCGCGAAGCCGCTCGCTCAACTGCCGGGAGAGGTTCTGGCTGAGTCCAGGAATCGACTCGGTACAGCGTAGAAAGGTCGCTCGGTCCATCCAGAGAAAGGTGGTCTCCTCGACGGTGACGACGTTGGCGCAGCGGTCGCCGTCTCCGACCAGACTCATCTCGCCGACGGTATCGCCGGGACCGAGAAGGGCCAGGGTCACCTCGTTACCATCTTCCGTGTAGAGCTTGATCTTTACCGCGCCCTCGAGGATCAGGTAGACCGCTTCACCCGGTTGTTCGGCGCTCATGACCTGAGTTCCAGGGGGAACGACCGTGCGGCGGAGATTGCCACTCAGTTGTTCGAGACTCTCCCCGGAAAGCCCTTCGAAGAGGGACAGTGCCGTCAGAATCTCGGTATCGACTCGCGTCGCCATGGTGGGTCGGTAGTTCTCAGAACAGAGCGTAGATGAAGGGAGCCGCGCTCCCGCCGATGATCAGGAAGAAGCTGACCACGAGGAGGGTCACGACGATAGGTCCCAGCCACCACTTCTTGTTGTGTTTCAGGAAGTCCCAGAATTCGCGGAGCAGCCCTGGAGCTTCGGACTCCGCCTGGGCGGCGAACGTTTCGGGGGCTACAGCGTCGTGCCGATCGGGGCTGGGCTCCCGAGGCGAGGTGGCGGGTACATCACTCACGAGCAAACTCCTTCTCTCGGCCAGATCATACCCTCAATAGGAACTCAACGTTCACGCCGGTGCCTGGGAGGGATCGAGCCTGGGCTCTGAAGCCGACTCAGAACTGTCGGAAGTAGCGGTCCGGC
This sequence comes from Thermoanaerobaculia bacterium, assembly GCA_030429235.1. Lineage (GTDB taxonomy): Bacteria > Acidobacteriota > Thermoanaerobaculia > Multivoradales > JAIOJS01 > JAIOJS01. Next base: position 45,563 of record JAUIDB010000022.1, read on the forward strand.
GGCGGCGCCGGGGGGCGGGGAATCCAGTAGCTGGTGGCTTTGCGATCGAAGGACCGTTGCAGCGAATCGCGTCCCAAGAGACGGCCGAGCAGCGCGAGTGGTGTGAACATCCCGTAGTAGATCAGGCCGAGGGTCAGATGGGTCAAGGTCCAGCCGATTGGGTAGGTCAGCGTCATCCAGGCCACGAAGATCGGCCGGCGGAGCGATGGCACCGAGTAGTAGGTGACCACCAGGAGGGCGCCAGCCCCCCACAGGAATCTGGAGATCTCAACGCTGCCCGTACGCCAAGCGATGACGCCGCCGAGGATGCCGAAGAAGCAGAAGAGGGCGAGTCCGAACCAGCGGAGTTCGCGGGGGCTGGGGTCCTTGCGTATCGACATGCTCGGGTCTCTCGGGATTGCGTCGGAGGTTCAATCGAGGGCGAACTGGGAGAGGTACTCCTCCCGTTCGGGAGCGGCGGCCGTCGTCTGTTCTTCCTTGAGAAGCACGAAGTTCTCGAGGACGAGAGCGTCCATGTCGGTGGCCATGAAGCAGTGGAAGGCTTCGGCGGGAGACCGTACGATGGGCTCTCCCCGGACGTTGAAACTGGTGTTGATCACCACGCCACAGCCAGTACGTCGCTCGAACTCCCGCAGTAGCGAGTGGTAGGCCGGTGAACGGGCGGCGTCCACGGTTTGCACTCGGGCCGAGTCGTCGACGTGGGTTACCGCCGGGATCTGCGACCTGGGGACCCGGAGTCGATCGAGGCCGCGGGCCTCGCGCGCCACCTCGTCGAGCTCGAGTCGTTGCCCCTCGACGACCGGTCCCACCAGCAGCATGTACGGGCTGGGAGCTCCGATACCGAAGTAGTCCTCGGAACGCTCTTCGAGCACGCTGGGGGCGAAGGGCCGGAAGGACTCCCTGAACTTGATCTTCAGGTTCATCTTGCTCTGCATCTCACGGTCTCTGGGATCACCGAGGATGCTCCGTCCTCCCAGCGCGCGAGGACCGAATTCCATGCGGCCCTGGAACCAACCCACCACCCGTCCCTCGGCCAGGAGTTCGGCGGCGCGACTGTGCGTCGGTTGCCCTGCGGGTAGTTCTTCGAACTCGGCCTCCACAGACTCCAGGAAGGCGCGGATCGAGCTGGCGTCGAACTCCGGACCGAGCCGCGACCCGGCCTGGCTGTCTAGTGGGTCGGGGTTCCTGGGCTGATCGAGAAGTTGATGCCAGATCAAGAGAGCGGCGCCGAGCGCTCCCCCGGCATCGCCGGCCGCCGGCTGAATCCACACGTTTTCGAACGGGCCCTCTCTGAGGATGCGGCCGTTGCCAACGCAGTTCAAGGCGACGCCACCCGCCAGGCAAAGGTTGTCGAGGCCGGTTTGGCGATGGACGTGCCGCGTGGTGCGCAGCATGATCTCCTCGGTCACTTCCTGAATCGAGCGGGCGATGTCCATCTCGCGCTGGGTCAACGCACTCTCGGCCTTGCGGGCGGGGCCGCCGAAGAGCTTCGCCATCTTCGGGCCGGTCATGGTGAGGCCCTGGCAGTAGTTGAAGTAGGACAGGTCGAGGCGGAAGGAGCCGTCCTCCTTGAGGTCGAGGAGATGATCGAGGATCAGGCCGACGTACTTCGGTTCACCGTAGGGGGCCAAACCCATGAGTTTGTACTCGCCCGAGTTAACCCGAAAGCCGGTGAAGTAGGTGAACGCCGAGTAGAGCAGTCCCAAGGAGTGAGGAAAGCGCAGCTCGTGACTGAGTTCGAGGCGGTGGCCGCGACCGACTCCGTAGCTTGCGGTGGCCCATTCTCCCACCCCGTCGAGGGTGAGGATCGCAGCCTCTTCGAACGGTGAAGGGAAGAAGGCCGAGGCGGCGTGGGACTCGTGGTGCTCCGGGAAGACGAAACGTTTGCGGTACCCGGTCAGGCCACGCCGCATTTCGCGCGGCAGGTGGAGTTTCTGCTTGAGCCAGAGCGGCATCGCCCGGGCGAACGAGCGGAAGCCGACGGGCGCGTAGGCCAGGTAGGTCTCGAGCAACCGCTCGAACTTCAGCAGGGGCTTGTCGTAGAACCCTACGTAGTCGAGATCCTCAGGTCCCAGTCCGGCTTCGGCGAGGCAGTAGTCGATGGCTCGCTGCGGGAAGCGATGGTCGTGCTTGACCCGCGTGAACCGTTCCTCCTGGGCGGCGGCCACGATGCGGCCGTCGACCAGTAGAGCGGCGGCGGAGTCGTGGTAGAAGGCGGAGATTCCGAGGATCGCGGTCACGGGACGCGATCATACGTGATCCCACTCTTCATTTCCGCCTTCCCGTAGCGAGCACGGTCTAGCGGAAGAGCCTGAACCAGAAGCCGAAGAACCGCTGGGCAGCCGGGGTCAGGCGCGTTCGGTTGTAGGCGTCGGCTGCCTTCTTGATCACCTCGGCCGTCGTGGGGTAGGGATGGATGGTCTCAGCGATCTTGCTCAGGCCGATCTTCTGTGTCACCGCGAGGCACAGTTCTGCCAGCAGGTCGCCGGCGTGGGCGGCGACGACCGTGGCGCCGAGGATCTCGTCGCTCCCCTTGCGAGTGTGGATCTTGAGAAATCCCTCGGTCGCACCGTCGAGAATGGCTCGGTCGACACTCGAGAGGTCCACTCTCAGGGTGTCGATCGCGATGCCCTGTTTTGCCGCCTGATTGGGGTAGAGACCAACGTGGGCGATTTCGGGACTGGTGTAGGTGCACCAGGGAACGACCAGGTCCGAACTCTTGGCGCGTCCGAAGAAGAAGGCGTTGCGGAGGACGGCTCGTGCTTGGGCGTCGGCAGCGTGGGTGAACTGGAAAGGAGATGCCACGTCACCACAGGCGTAGATCTTGGGGTTGCTGGTTCGGAAGCGCTCGTCGACCTCGACTCCCTTCTCATGGTGTCGGACACCGGCCTTGTCCAGGTCGAGCGCTTCGATGTTGGGCGCTCGGCCCACGGACACCAGGAGTTCGTCCACCGCGATCGAGTGGCTAGCTCCGTCCCTTTCGAAGCGAACGATCTTCTCCCGGCCGTCGGTCGAAACCTCCTGGATTGCGATTCCGAGTTGCAGGTCGACGCCGTCACGAATCATCGCGTCTTGTACTACGGCGGCCGCGTCCTCATCCTCCCGGGAGAGGATCTGAGGCATCATCTCGAAGACCGTGACTTCGCTTCCGAAGCGGGCGAACGACTGCGCCAGTTCACACCCGATCGGGCCGGCACCGATGACCCCGAGTCTCTTCGGTCGTTCGGTGAGCGCGAAGATGCTCTCGTTCGTTAGATAGTCGGTTCCCTCGAGACCCGGGATCGGTGGGGCCGCGGCTCGAGCTCCGGTCGCGATCACGGCACGGCGGAACTCCAGGGTGGCGCCATCGACTTCGACTCGACTTGGACCGGTGAAGCGACCCTCGCCGAGAAAGACGTCGATGCCGAGACCCTGAAAACGCTCCACGCTATCGTGGGGCGAGATGTCGGCCCGAAGGCGCCGCATCCTCTCCATCGCCTTCCCGAAATCACCGCTGCCGATGTGTGGAGGCGCTCCGAAACGGCTCCCCTCGACCACCTCGTGCCAAACGCGCGCGGCGCCGATGACGCCCTTGGATGGGACGCAACCCACGTTCAGACAGTCGCCTCCCATCATGTGGCGCTCGATCAGGGCGACGCGAGCCCCCAGACCGGCGGCCCCGGCCGCGCTGACCAGGCCGGCGGTGCCGGCCCCGAGGACGACCAGGTGGTAGCGCTTCTTGGGAGTGGGGTTCTTCCATCCGGCCGGATGGACGTGGCTCAGCAGGCGTTCGTTGTGCTCGTCCAGCGGATAGAACAGTGGCTGGCCGGTTTCAGTCGACTCCATCCTGGGTCTCCTCCCTGAGAGCACGTCGTGCCGTCTTGGTCACGACGGCGGTCACCGCGATTGTAGCGAGCAGGCCGAGACTCAAGACAGCCCAGTAGCCAAGGTCTTTCTCGGCGGCCGAGCCGGCAGCGGCAGCCGCGACGTTGCCCGCCACGTGGCCGTAGTAGACGTACAGCAAGGTGCCGGGGAGCATGCCGAAACAGGCGATGGCGTAGTCGACGAAGCGCACCCGGGTGAGTCCGAGGCCGTAGTTGAGCAAACTGAAGGGAAACACGGGAGAGAGCCGCATCAGGAAGACGATCTTCCGGCCCTGATTTCCCACCGCCCGGTCGAGACTGGCGAACCGAGGCTGGTGAGCGAGTCGCCGCTCGACTGCTCCCCGCGCGAGATACCGGGACACCAGAAAGGCCAGGCAGGCTCCACTGGAGGCTCCGAGGAACACGACCAGGGTTCCCTTGGTGAGTCCGAAGATTGCACCGGCGGCCAGGGTGAGCAGGGAGCCCGGGATCAGGGCTACGGTGGCCAGGGCGTAGCCGACGACAAAGAGGACTGGACCCCAGGCGCCCTGGGCTTCGACCCAGTGGCTGAACTGCGGAATCAGCCCCCCCAACTCGCGGCCCAGGAAATAGAGAACAACCAGACCCGCGACCAGGAGCAGTAGGGTCGCAGGTCGTGGTTTTCCAGCCGAATCGGTGGTGGCTTCCCTGTCCGTCGAAGGCGTGCCGACAGGGTCATGGGACATCGTGGCGTCGGGGGCGCCGTGGGGTGGGGAGACGTCGTCAGCGCCACCGGTCGTTCTGGTCATGGTTCTCGCCTTTCTTCGGGGAATTGTAGCGCTCCGTCTTGGTTGCGTCGTTCGGAGTACGGGGCAGCCTTCGGATTGGATTGACGACGCTGGCTTCGGATGATCGCGATCCAAGGTGATCATGCGTTCTGGTCGTTTTGGCAAGAGTGGGTGAGCAATCAGCGGAAATGGGGGTTGATTCGCGGGTTGGTGATCTCTAGAATCTGCCGAAACGGCAAAAACAAGGAGGCAGTGCCGATCATGAAGAGAGCCGAGATCATCAAGACCGTCGATGCGGACAACGTCCGTTTCATTCGCCTGCAGTTCACCGACATGATGGGGATCAACAAGAACGTGGAGATCCCTCGCAGTCAGCTCGAGAAGGCCCTGGACGGCCAGATCATGTTCGACGGTTCGTCGATTCAGGGTTTCACCCGAATCGAAGAGTCGGACATGCTGTTGGTACCGGATTTCGATACCTTCCAGGTGAATCCGTGGTCGAACCCAGACGGTTCGCGTGTCGCTCGGCTGATCTGCGACGTGCACCTGCCGGACGGTTCACCCTTCGAGGGTTGCCCACGCTGCATCCTCAAGCGACAGACTGAACGGGCCGCAAAGCTGGGGTACGAGATGGTCTGTGGTCCCGAGGCCGAGTTCTTCCTCTTTCACAAGGACGAGATGGGCAACACGCTGGTCGAGACCCACGACGTCGGCGGCTACTTCGACCTGACTCCGGTGGACCGAGGTGAGGACTGCCGACGCGACATCGTGATGGTCCTCGAGTCGATGGGATTCGAGGTCGAGGCGGCTCACCACGAGGTGGCGCCGGGGCAGCACGAGATCGACTTCAAGTACTCCGAGGCGATCGACTGCGCGGACAAGGTGTCGACCTTCCGATTCGTGGTCAAGAAGGTGGCTCTCGATCACGGCCTGCACGCGTCGTTCATGCCGAAGCCGATCTTCGGAGTGAATGGATCCGGTATGCACGTGCATCAGAGTCTGATCAGCAAGAAGGGGAAGAACGGCTTCTACGATCCCAAGGCCGACTTCCAGCTGTCGGAGCTCGCCATGCAGTACATCGGCGGAATCCTCGAGCACGCGGCGGCCTTCGTCGCCGTGACCAACCCCCTGGTGAACTCGTACAAGCGCCTGGTACCTGGCTACGAGGCGCCCATCAACGTGGCCTGGGCTGAACAGAACCGTAGCCCGCTGGTCCGAGTTCCGGCCAAGCGTGGCATGTCGACCCGCTGCGAGGTTCGAGTTCCTGATCCGTCGTGCAACCCCTACCTCGCGCTGGCCACGATGCTGGCGGCGGGCCTCGATGGGGTGGAGCGCGGCCTGCACGCCGGCAATCCGGTCAACAAGAACATCTTCACCATGAGCGAGCGCGAGAAGAAGCGCCTGAAGATCAAGCAGCTTCCTGCCGATCTCAGCGAGGCTCTCGACAACATCGAGAAAGACCGAGTGATCAAGGAGGCGTTGGGGTCCCATATCGCTGAGGCCTATCTGGTCGCCAAGCGCAAGGAGTGGGCCGACTACATCTCCCATGTCCACCCCTGGGAGCGCGAGCGATACCTGGAGGAGTACTGAGCTTCTAGTTCGGTTTCTCCCGCGACCCTAGATCGGCCCCGGGGAATCCCGGGGTTGATTTTTGATTCGATATGTGACTAAATGGTCACATAATGAGCGAACGAGCACCAACCGTCGAAGATCAAGTCTTCAAAGCGCTCGCCGACCCCACGCGGCGGCAGATTCTGGATCGACTCCGAGTCGAACCGGCCACGACGGGACAGGTTGCCTCGGGGTTCGAACTGTCCCGCTTCGGCGTCATGAAACACCTCAAGATCCTGCACGAGGCGGGTTTGCTGGTGGTCGAGGCGCGGGGACGGGAACGCTGGCATTCGGTCAATCCGTTGCCCATTCGCTCGATCTACCACCGCTGGATGCGTCCCTTCGAGGAGCAAGCCAGCGACCAACTCCTACGGCTCCGGACCTTTGTCGAGGAACGAGCCGTCGGGAACCAGAAAGAGGAGGCAGAGACCATGAGTCGAGATGAGACCAACCGCACGAAGCAGGACCTCGGAGTGATCCACCTACAGGTCGAGGTAGAGATCAGGGCGACTCCTGAGGCCGTATGGACCGCCTTGACGGACGACATCGGTCGCTGGTGGCACCCTGCGTTCTACACCGGTGGCAAGGTGGGCGACATGCGCCTGGAATCAATCCTGGGAGGCCGGATGGTCGAGGAGTGGGGCGAGGGTGAGGGACTGGTCTGGGGCGTAGTCAACGGCCTGGAGCGGGGGCGCAGGCTCGAGGTGGTCAACGACACCAGCCGAGCCTGGGGAGGACCCAGTCGCGGCCACTTCTCCTGGACGCTAGAAGACGCCGGTGAGGGAACCGTCGTGCGTTTCGAGCAGTCGCAGTTCGGGGTCGTTTCCGAGCAGACCGCGAGTTCCCTCGACTCTGGATGGAGCTTTCTCTTCGAACGCTGCCTCAAGCCCTGGATCGAAGAGGGGCAGGATCCGGCCACGGTGCCTTACGAGGAGGAGTGCCAGCGGTAGGCTGCGGAGCCGGCGGTGGGTTGCGGTAGGCTGAGGCGCCATGACTCCCCGCCGGCTCGTTATCGTCCTCTTCCTGGGGCTCGCTGTCTCCCTCGGCTGGTGGGTCGAGCAGCGTTCGGAGGGCGAGGGCTTCCCTCCGACGGTCGGAGGGGTCGCCACCTCGGATTCGGACGAAGCGCTGCGAGCCGCGGTAGCGTCGCGGCGCAGTGGCGTTTGGCTCGAAGCCCGAGCCACGGTCCTGCGGACCCTGCGGGACGACACCCGAGGCGACCGCCACCAGCGCTTCCTGCTCACGGTCGGCACCGGCACCGTACTGGTCGCGCACAATATCGATCTCGCCCCGCGCGTGCCGGTCGAACCCGGAACGGAGATCCGACTGCGGGGTCGGTTCGAGTGGAACGACCGCGGCGGCGTGATCCACTGGACTCACCACGATCCTGCTGGTCGTCGACGAGGGGGGTGGATCGAAATCGACGGCCGTCGCTTCCAATGAAACGGGCGGAACGTAGCCGTCGCCACTCCAGAGAGATGCGGCGAATGTCCTGTCGCGACTAGACAATCCCCTGCCCTTGATTTATTCTACGCACGCGAGATTCCTTGGACAGCCTCCGCCTACCGACCGAAGATCCCGAATCCTTCCAACAGTAGTCAAGCAGTTCCTTCACCCAAGGGGGGATTCTCGTCTGAGATTCCGACGGTCGGAATCGCCCAAGAGAGGCGCACGAGGAGTGGTTCTCGGTACAGATCGAACCACCGGGTTGCGCCGAAGCTTAGAAAGATTGGAAAAGAGAATGAAGAAGATCTATGTGGGCAACCTGCCCTTTTCTGCCACTGAAGACGAGGTTCGCGAGAAGTTTGGCGAGCATGGTGAGGTGATCAGCGTCGCGCTCATCAATGATCGTGAAACGGGGCGTCCCCGAGGCTTCGGCTTCGTCGAGATGGACGACGATGGCGCTATGTCCGCCATCCAGGCCCTCGACGGCAAGGACATGGGGGGCAGGACCCTGCGGGTGAACGAGGCTCGTCCTCGCCGCGACGACCGCCCTCGCTGGTAGCCCGATAACTCAGCCGTCGAGGGGTTCGGGACCTCGACGAGCCGGGAGGACCCCGTAGAGACTTCTTCTCTTCGCCAGGTCCACGAGTCAAAGGCCCTCCCTCGGGAGGGCCTTTCTCGTGGCTGCAAGAAACTGGTCGTCGGTCACGGACTGCAGTCCGGATCGGAGAACCGGTAGAGATCCCGCCACGAGAACTCCCACTCCGGGGTGACCAACCGTCCGCTGGCGCGGGCTGCGAACCAGGGGCTCTCCGGGTCCTCGGGGTTGCGCAAGACGTGCATCTGTTGCGCCGGCATGTAGGACTGCAAGAGGAGGAACTGGCGCTGTCCGTCGGGTCCTTCGACCAGGTCCGCCACCAGCACCGCATGTCCGGGAAAACCACCCTCGATGAAGACGTCGCCAATCTGGATCTGGTCAGGCGGCACCGAGTCCAACTCGCGGGCCAACGACGCCGTGCCCGCATAGCTGAAGACGTTCTCGAGATAGCGTCGGAACGAGGGGTAGCTCCAGTCTTCGGCGGCTCGCCCCGCCTGCCACTCCACCTGCTGGCCAGCGATCCGCGGTCGGACCCCGCGAGCCCACTCTGACCAGGTCGAGGTATCACCGCTGGTGAAATCGAACCGGATCGCTTCGTCGCAACGACGTGAGAACAGATACTCGGCTCGGAGTCGGATCACGGCGTCGGCGCACTGTTGCAGGTCGCGGTCGCCCACGTCGATGGCTACGACCGCGAGGTGGACGTCCTGGCGACGCTTGAGCCGGCCGTCGAACAGCGTCACCGGTCGTTGCCCTGGGTAGACCGGCAGCTGCCGCAGCCAGTGGCCGATCGAGTCCGGCTCGACGGAAGTCCGCTGAAACTGTGGTGGTGGTGGAAACCGCACCTGCAAGGTCTCGGTCGCTTCGCCAGTACCTAGCCAGGGGAAGGGCGGCCGCCCGTCGGGTGTCGCGTGGGCGACCCCGATGGTGGCCAAGCAGAAGACGGCGAGGAGGACCACGCGAGGACTCATGAACCAAGTCTAGTTCCTCGGGCCAGATCGACGGCAAGTCGTTCTGGCCTTCCGTTCCCCGGGGGAGACCAGGGCGGTCAGAGAGGCTCCTCCCCTTCCGCGGTGCGTCGAGCTCGGTCCACAACGCGCCGATCGCCGAGAACATCGTGGTCATTGGCTCCCGGCTTCGAAGGACGCTCCTCGGGCCAGGTAGCCGGGCAGTGAACGAGGTCATAGTTTCGCGACGGAGCTGACGCCTAGAATGCAGCACTTGTCAATACTGCCTGGAGTCTACCCATGCGAATCGGAACCCTAGTCGCCTCGATCCTCGTCCTCGGAGCAACTGCTCCTGCTGCCTGGGCGTCCACCGAGCAGTTGGTCGGAACCCTCGAGATTCTCTGGGGTGACCCGATGTTGGCGGAGTTGGATCCGCCCATCCAGCGGGTCCAGCTGCGGCACGAGACCGGCGACGTGACGGAGCTTCGCATCGACGGTTCGCAGCTTCGCTACCTGTCGCGGCTGGTGGGACAGAAGGTCCGAGCCCGAGTCGAGCGCCAGGCCGGCGACGAATTAGCCAGGCTGCGGTTTCTCGCTCCTCTGTCGGCGGGAACCGATCCGGGAGTCTCTCTCTTCGGCGGGGCCGTGAGCGGATCCCAGCCCTGGGTTTCGCTCCTGTGCAAGTTCTCGAACATCGCATCCGAGCCGGAGAACCTGGGGTACTTCCAGGGCATGTACGCCAATGCTCCCGGTGGTCTCGACCACTACTGGCGCGAGCAGTCGTACGGAACGATCGACGTGGTAGGCAGCGAGGCGTTCGCCTGGGTGGACCTACCCCACCCGCAGACCCACTACATTGCGACTCCGGGCTCCGGAAGCAACGCCAACCTCACGGCGCTGTTCAACGACTGCACCGGGGCGGCGGACGGGATGGTCGACTTCTCGAATGGTGGCAACCCCTACGTCGGCATCAATCTGATGTTCAATGGTCTGCTCGACTGCTGTGCCTGGGGAGGTGGTCGGTTTGCCACTCTGGACGGCGTGACCAAGACCTGGCGGACGACCTGGAACCCGCCCTGGTCGTTCTCCGACGAGGGCGTGATCGCGCACGAGATGGGGCACGGGTTCGGCCTGCCCCACTCGAACAACTTCGACGACGATGGTCACCCGTACGATTCGCGCTGGGACATGATGAGTTCGGCCACGGGGAACGCAGTACTCGATCCGACCTACGGCCGCCTGGGAAAACACACCCTCAGCTACCACAAGGATCGTCTGGACTGGATCCCGCCGGGTGAGCTCTTCGAACCGGTGACGGATGGCTCCTGGATCGTGACGATCGATCACCTGGCCCTGGCCAGCACCTCGAACTACCGAATGGCTCGTCTCACACCGTCGGGAGGCTCGTTCTACTACACCGTCGAGGTGCGGAAGCGACAGGGCAACTACGACGGGAACCTACCGGGCGATGCGGTAATCATCGCCCAGGTCGATTCAGGTCGATCCGAGCCGGCCTGGGTCGTTGACGGTGACGTGCCGCCGGCCAACACCAACAACAACGAAGGGTCGATGTGGAAGGTGGGAGAGTCCTGGTCGGATCCCACCGATTCGGTGCACGTCGAAGTGCAATCCGAGACGACCGACGGCTTCGTGGTTCGGCTCACGCTCGGCTCGCAAACGCTGATCTTCGAGGATGGCTTCGAGAGCGGTGATACGGGGCTCTGGGACTGACCCCTGGAGTTTAGCCATCTAGGTCGGTGACCGGCCGGCTCGCTGTTCTCAGGTTCCTGGGAAAGCCTCGATGTCGCCATCACTGCCGAAGGAGCCGAGAGGGTTGGTTCGCGACCAGACCCGGCCGGTTTCCGTGTCGGTGACGGTGAGCGTGTACTCGACGTTGGTCAGCGACCCGTGGAAGACCCAGAAGTGCCCGTTGTTGCTGCGCCCGTCGATGATCTTGACCACGAGTTCGTAGCGAACGTCCTCGAAGAACCAGAAGACGCCGCTCTCGACCGTGAACGGGACCGCGGTGCCCACCCCCTCTCGGTTGGCAAAGTCCCGCCAGTCGACCGACACCGCGAACCGCCCTTCCGCCAGGCACAGGGTCGTGGATGTCGCGGTACACCCGCTAGGGGGTGCCGAAATGCTGTGATCGAAGGCCCACAACTCCGCATCGTGGATGCCGTCGTCGGCTCCGAAGTAGGTGCGGTCGCCGGCGGTGACGAAACCGGTCGACAGGTGGCCGCTTCTGCCCGGGGCCGAACCCTCGGCCCCGGCTCTCAGATCGCCGAGTCGGTGCGTACCGCCAGGGGTTCCGTCGGTGATCCAGGGCTCGGAGCCAAAACCGACCTCATCGGCCGCAAAGAGGGCGAAGGCGGTCCCGTCGCGGCGGTGACTCGTGGCCGGGGTGCTGGTGACGGCAACGGCCGCGAGCGGTTGGACGACTCCTCCGGTCGTGACCGACCAGAGTCCGTCCTGGGAGTTCCTTTGTCCGCTGAGCAGGAGGCGATCCTCCAGTTCCACCATGGCGGTCACGCTTCCGAAGGGACCGACCTCGACGGTTCCCGGCGCGGTTCCGTCGGTCAGCCAGAGGGTCGTGTCGACCAGGAAGGCGGCGTGGGTGGAGCCGAATGCGGTCAGTTCCTTCGGTTGCAGCGGCAGGGTTCCGGCGCCGCCGCCGGGCGGGAAGGTCACGAAGGGAACCAGGAGTTCCGGAGCCTCTTCGAGGTCGGACGTAGCATAGAGGCCGTTGCGGTGGAGATCCGCGGGAGGGTCGTAACAGGTGCCGACGAAGAGGAGCTGTCCACCGACGGGCTGCAGGTCCTGGCCCCAGCTGCACTGGGCATCGATCTCCACCGGCTCGGCGGTCGGATGGTCGAGACGAAACACGCGCCGCAAGTGTCCCGGGAAGTAGTGGTCGTAGTAGAGAGCGTCGGCCCACACCAGGTTCTGTCGAACCCGTTCCAGACAGAAGTGGGGGAGGTCACAAAGGATGTCGACCTGGTGCGCCGAGAAGCCGTCGGTCCGCACCAGGATGTACCGTTCGAGGGCCGGCTTGTAGAGCTGGAAGTAGAGCCAGTCCCCGAAGGGCTCCCGCCGCACCGCATCCACCGATTCACAGCCAGCGCAGTCGAAGTCGATGGGCTGGAAGCCGCTCCCGGTGGTGCTCCAGAGGGTGCCACCGTCGACCCGCGACCAGACCACGATTCGGTCGCGGGTGGCTCCGAGGATGGTGCTTCCCGATCCGTCGGGTCCCGGGACCGCATCCGCCACGAGTCGGGTCGACTCGTCGCTTCCTTCCGTCGTCCAGAGCTCGTGGCCCGACGTTCGGTCATCCGCCAAGAAGAAGAGCCGATCCCCCAGGGCGGTCAGTTGATCCAAGCGGGCACCGAAGTAGAGCGGAGGCGGCGGACAGATCGAGAGGATGCAGGGCAAAGTGTACGGCTCCCCCGTGGTGTCGATGTCCGACACGAGATGGACCGTCTCATCTCCCCAACTGGAACTGCTCAGAGCCGCCCCCAGGAGGGCGAGGAGAAAGAAACGGAGGAGAGTGGATGTCGATCGAATGGGGTTCATGGTAGGTCTCCGGGTTGTTCGCTTCACCTCGCTACGCGGAAAAACCCGATTCAGGGGCTCACGAGCTGCAGGCGGTGGCGTGCCTCGTCGACGTAGCGGCTGCCCGGTTTGAGCTCCTCGAGCCGCTCGAGCGCGTCGCGCAGGCCGGCGATACCGGCCGAGCGATCGCCCCGTTTCGCTTCGACCAGGGAGAGGATGCTGTCGGCCACGGCGGTTCGCCAGACCACATCGTGTTCGGCGAAGAGTTGCCTGGCCTCCTGGGCTTGTCGCTGGGCCGTGGCCTGGTCGTTGGTCCGAGCGTTGGCGTCGGCGCAGAGGACGAGCGTGCTGCCGAGGCCGACCGCGAGGCGGCCGGGATGGTCCGTGCCCAGGTCGAGCATGCGACGCCGGTACGGTATCGCTTGGCGACAAAGGTCTTTGACCCTCGCGTATCGGCCAGCGCGGAGCTCGAGGGCGATCAGGTTGGCGAGGATCGAACCACGGCGTGGATCGTCGGTCGGCAGCCCTCCCTCGGCCCTCTCTACGGCCTCTTCGAGGGGCAGTCGAGCGGCCTCGAGGTCCGGCTTCTGGAGCAGGAAGTGGCCGAGGTGAGCCAAGCCCGCGATCAGCAGATCCTCGTCTTCGAAGGCTCGGTAGATCGAAACCGCTTCCCGCAGGGCAGCTTCCGCCTCGTCCCACGAGCCCTCCGAGCGCAGGAACCCGCCCCAGGACACCAACTCGTCGGCCAGGAGCGGATGCTGCCCGAAGAGATCGCGGCTCCTTTCGATGGCCTGGCCAAGGGCGGACCGTGCGCCTTCCGGTTGGCCGAGACGGCGGTGCAGGTTGCCGAGGGCGTGGAGGGTAGTGATCGCCTTGCGCTCCTGTCTCGGTCCGGCGGTCTCGTACAGTGCGAGGCTCTCTTCCAGGTAGGGCAAAGCTGCGGCGGGGTCCTCCGAGGTTCCGAGCACCTCTCCGAGCAGATAGAGGCTGTCGGCGATCGCGAGCGGGGCCTCGGCCGCATCCGGGGCGCCACGGCGCAGCTCCAGGCTACGGCGGGCCGCCCGCTCGGCCTCCTCTTGCCGTCCCTGCCAACGGTGAAGATAGGCGAGATAGAAGAGGCTCGTCGCGGCGGAGAGGTCTTCTCGTCCGGTCGTATCGACCCAGAGTCGGTGGCTCTCTTCGAACAGGGTTTCCGCGTCGCCGAATCGCTGCTCGTACAGGCGGGCGGCGCCGAGCAGTTCGAGCGACCGCGCGAGAGCCTGCCGGTCTTCGAGGGTCACGGCTTGCTCTGCAATCCGAGCGCGGCGCACTTCGACCGCGGTCTCAGCCAACTCGCTCGCGCGGTCGTAGCGGCCGAGTCCAATGAAGACGTCGGCCAAGGTCTCGAGCAGGGCCGCTCGAAGTTGTGGTTGATCTGTCAGTTCGGACTCGACCCGATCGGCTCCGAGTTCGAGAATCTCGCGGGCGGTGAGATCCTCGCCGCGGGTTTCGGTCGGGTCGGCGAGTAGGAACGCATCGCGTAAGAACTGCGTGGCGGCCTCGGCGCGTTCTCGTTCGCGTTCGGCGACTTCGCGGGCGGCGATCGCAACATCGCGTTCTTCCCGCAGGCGATGCGATTGCACGACGGTGCTGAGGGCGAAGCTGGCGATGAGACCGGCCGCCAGGATTCCCAGGGGCAAGGCGATCTTGTGCCGCAGCGCGAACTTGCCGAATCGGTAGCGCCAGGTGGGAGAGCGAGCGATCACCGGTCGACCGTGCAGGTAGCGCTCGACGTCCTCTTCGAACTCGCGAGCGCTCTCGTACCGCATTTCGGGGTCCGAGGTCATGGCCTTGGCCACCACCCGATCGAGGTCACCTTGCAACCGTTGTCGGTGTTCGCGACGAGCCAGGCCCCGATTCTCGGCCAGACGGGACGCCGTGTCCGGGTCGGCGGCACTCAGGGCGCGGCTCGGGGTCGGTGGAGGCGACCGTTGCAGGCGCTCTGCAAGTTGATGAGGGCTGTCGGAACCGCGTTGGTAGGGCCGAATCCCGCAGATCAGTTCGTAGAGGATCACGCCCAGGGAGTAGACGTCCGAGGCGATGGTGACGGGTCTCCCGATCAGTTGCTCCGGGCTAGCGTAGGCCGGTGTCAACGCGCGGTACTCGGTCGCGGTCTGGTCTTCGTCGCCTTCCGCCGTTGCGTCGAGCAACTTGGCGATGCCGAAGTCCAGCAACTTGACCTGGCCGTCATGGCTGACCAGCACGTTGCTCGGCTTGAGATCACGATGCACGACGAGACGACGGTGAGCGTAGTGCACGGCCTCGCAGACCGATCGGAAGAGTCGGAGTCGCTGCGCGAGGTCGAGCTCTTCGCGGTCGCAGTACTCGGTGATCGGTACCCCCTCGACCAACTCCAGGATCACGAAGGGGATTCCCTCCTGCGTCGTTCCACCGTCGAGCAGGCGAGCGATGCCGGGGTGCTCCAGGGAAGCCAGGATCTGTTGTTCGGTCTGGAAGCGCCGTCGGGCCAACGGCGCCGCCAGGTCGCGACGGATCAGCTTGACGGCGACCTGCTGTTCGAACTGACCGTCTCGCCGTTCGGCCCGGTAGACGGTTCCAGTGCCCCCCTCGCCGAGGAGTTCGCCCAGGATGTAGGGTCCGATCCGAAGACCGGTATAGGACGGCTGGGTCAGAGAGCCACTGGGCAGGGCGAGAGGGCGATCGAGGACCGAAGGAGATGCCAGAGCATCCCAGCCCAGGAGGCGTCCGACCGCGTCTCGGGTCGGTAGGTCCTCGATCTCCAACAGGCGGCGGCGCTGTTCCTCTCGATCGAGGTCCGCCAGGACGTCGAAGATCTCGCGCACCTGGCGCTCGAAGTCCAGGTCGTGGGGACCGCGGTTCAATCGCCCTCCGCGGGAGGCGCCGAATCGTTGGAACCAGTGGCCGTATCCTGCAGTTCCTCTTGCAACCAGGCTCGAGCGTAACGCCAGCGGCGGATGACGGTCGAACGACCGATGTCGAGAACCTCAGCCGTTTCGGTCAGTTCCAGGCCGCCGAAGAACCGCAGCTCGACGATGCGCGCGGCCAGTTCGTCGATTTCCGCCAGTCGCTCGAGCGCTTGGTCGAGGGCGAGAAGGTCGATCGGGGTCGCTTCTCCGATCCGTTCCGGGTGGGCCAGCAGGGCGCCTTCCAGGGTCAGATTGGCCTGTCCCCCCCCTCGTTTGAGAGCGCGTCGCTGCCGGAGATGATCGACGAGAGCCCGGCGCAGCAGCCGGCCGGCAATGGCGAAGAAGTGGTTGCGGTTCTGCCAGGTGGTGCGCTGCTGGTTGAGCAGCCGCACGTAGGCCTCGTGGACGAGTTCCCCGGCCTGGAGAGAGATGTCTCTACCTTGCTGCGAGATCAACGTGCCGGCGAGTCGAACCAGGCGCTGGTAGATCCGGTCGAAGAGCTCTTCCCGGACCTCGGCGTGGCCCCCTTGCCACGCGATGAGGAGGTCCGTGAGATCGTCAGTCTCGGTTGGTGGAACCGGAGAACTACTCGGAAGTCGCATCGCAGGTCGAGAAGGCGGCGGTGTCCTGGATCGGTTGAAAGCGCTGGCCCAGGGGGTTGGGATAGGTGCGCCGCACCCCGGTGAGTCGATCCTCGACTTCGAGTTGGACGGCCACATCGGTGAGCCCGCCGGCGAAGACCCAATAGCTGTTCCAGGGCGAGTCGCAGCCGTCGAGGATCTTGACCATCAATTCCAGATTCCCGTCATCGAAGAACCAGAACGCTCCCGTATCGCTGGCTAGCGGTAGGGCGCGACCGGTCCCTGATTCCCCGCGGTGATCGGTCCAGTCGACGGTGACCTGGAATCGTTCGTCGAGGCAGAGGACACCCTCGGCCGGAACGCAAAGCGCCGGCGGTAGCGCCCCGGCCGGAATCGTCCAGAGTTCGATGTCGTAGGCGGGATGATCCGCGGCGAAGAAGAGGTCGTTGCCGATGACCGCGAAACCGGAGAGCCCCGGTCCCCCGTCGGTGGGATCGGAGGAGCCGGGCCCGGGGTAGATGTCGGCCGCGAGTCGGGTGCCCTGAGGAGAGCCGTCGCTGCTCCAAAGTTCCGTGCCGTGCACACCGTCATGGGCTCCGAAGTAGGCGAAGTCGTCGACCGTGACCAGCTCAGTCGTGACGCGAGCGGTGGTGAGCTCGAGCCGGAGTCCCGACCGCGTGACCTGCCAGAGCGTGACCGGGCCGCTCACACCGCTCCGTGCCGCCAGCAACAGATCGTTTCCCAGTACCGCGATGTCGAAGACCGAATCGAAGGTGGCGAGGAACTCCGTACCGAGGTCGGAGCCGTCGGTCCACCAGATCGTGGAACTCGAGTAGTCGCTCGACCGGCTCCAGAGGAAGAAGCCGTCCGGCCCGGCGACGGCCTCGACGGCAACATCTCCGGTTAGGCCGTGCAGCCGCAGTGGGGTACCGGTCGGTTCGGACAAACGATAGAGACCACTCGGTTCTCCCTGGCAGGAAGCGGTAAAGAGAAGCCCCAGTTCCGATGCCGTCAGCAGTTCGACGTAGGAGCAACCGGCAACGAGAGGCTGCGGCACCCAACTGCCAGGCTCGACGAACCAGGCATCGCGGTCGAAGAGATCGCCTTCGACATAGGCCAGCCCACCCCGCCACTCCTGAACCCCAGTGGAGTAGCGGGTGCAGAGCCCTCCGGCCTGGCACAACTCGTGAACGACGCTCACGGTCCTCGAGTTTCCGTCGAATCGATACAGGGTCTGCCGCTGACGATACTGGTCGCGAACCCAAAACAGCAGGCTGTCTCCCACCGGCGCCGAGAGGATCAGCCCTTCGGTTTGCGGGTTGCAGTTGGGGTCGCAAGGTAGAGCGATCCGTTCGAGATCGTCGGGCTGCCCGCGGGTCGTCCAGAGGTCGTTGCCCAGCGAGGTCGTCGACTCGGCCCAGAGCAGAGCCTGCGGACCTGCAGACCCGATGAAGATCGGGGCCGAGCCTCCAGCGCCGGGGCGTAGGTCTCCCAGCCGCACGGTGCCTTCGTAGCTGCCGTCCGAGACCCAGGGTTCGGGGCCGCTGGCTCCGTCGTTGGCCGAGAACAGAAGCAGATCGCCGTGCGGGGTGAGGCGAGAGAGCACGGCTCCGAAGTAGGGCTCGGGGATGGGGCAGGGTGACAGGGGGCAAGGGGGAGGGAGGTGAGGGCCGCGTTGCAGGTCGATGTCTCGCACCAGTCGGGCGTTCCGGGCCTCGGCACCGGTGGCCAGAGCCACGATGGCGACCAGACCGAGGCCGACGCCGCGGCAGACCAGGTGTCGCCAACGATCGTTGGGCCAGAGAGTGATTGCGATGGTCATCGTCTTGCCTCCTCGTGCTTGCCGGACAGAGTGCCCTCCAATACTACGCGAGGACGGGGCCGACGGAGGGTCAACCGAGGGTGTCCTCGTCGGGTCGTACGCTAGACTGCCTCGCGATGGAGTTCCTTCCGACGCCGGCCGTCTGGATCGGTCTGGTGCTGATCACCGCGGTGGCGGGCGTCGTCCGCGGCTTCTCCGGTTTCGGGGCGGGACTGATCGTGGCACCGGTCTACGCCCTCCTGGTGGGACCCCGAGTCGGTCTCCCGATCATGATTCTGCTCGAGGTGGCGGCGAGCCTGCGTCTCCTGCCCGAGGCCTATCGACACTGTCGGTGGCGGGTCGTCGTACCACTCGGGGGGATCACGCTGGTGACCATTCCCGTGGGCGTGTTGCTCCTCAAGACAACGGATCCGACCGTGATTCAGCGGCTCATCGCCATCGTCGTGCTGGGGTCGGTCGTGCTTCTGGGGTCGGGCTGGTCGTACCGCGGGCGACTCACGGTGCCGGTGTGTCTGACGGCGGGTGCGCTGTCGGGTCTACTGACCGGAATCGGCGGCGTCGGAGGACCGCCGGTGGTGATCTTGTTGTTGGCCTCGACGACCGCCGCCCTCACCTCGCGAAGCGACCTCATCGCCTTCTTCTCGATCACTCAGACCATCGCTCTGGTCAGTCTCCTGCTGGGGGGGCTGCTCGATGGCAACGTGATGTTGTCGGCTCTGGTGCTCGGCGGCGTTTTCCTGCTGGCCATCGAAATGGGAAGTCGGCTCTTTCGAGGCGCCGGGGACCAGACCTACCGCTGGGTCGCTCTGGCGGTGCTGACGGTGGTCTCGGTCGTCTCCCTGGCCTGGAGTTTCCTGACCGGCTGAATCAGGAGTCTGGATCGAGGGCGGGCAGGGCGATGACGAAGGTCGCCCCTCTCCCCGGGGACGACCGGACGGCGATGTGACCGCCGTGGCGGGCGACTGCCCCGCGGACGGTGGCCAGTCCCAGTCCAGTGTTCTCACCTTTGGGCTTGGTAGAGAAGAAGGGCTCGAAGACGCGGTCGGCGACATCGGGTGGCATCCCTACTCCGGTGTCGCGGACCGACAGGGTTACCCACTTGCCGGCCGGGATGTGGACGCCATGGCCCAGCTGGCTCTCCGTGCTGGTCGACAGATCCTCGGTCTCGATCGTCATAGTGCCGCCGAGGGGCATGGCCTCGCGTGCGTTGACGGTGAGGTTCAGCAGGATCTGTTGGATCAGGGTGGGTTCTACCCGGACCGATTTCGTGGCACTGTGCTTGGTGAGCAACTCGACATCGCGACCGAGGAGTCGCTGCAGCAGTGCCTTGAGTTCCCAGATCTGTTCGTTGAGGTCCACCGGTTGGATTCCCACCGGCTGGTTGCGGCTGAGGCGAAGCAACTGCCGCGTCAGCGAATCGGCGCGCTGAGCGGCCTGGATGATCTCGGAGACCGCACGGGTCTGGACCGAGGGGGAGAGTCCTTCGAGAATCATCTGTGCGTTGCCGAGAATCACTGTCAGGAGGTTGTTGAAGTCGTGCGCCACGGCGCCCGACAGCCTGCCGAGGGCCTCGAGCCGCTGCGAGCGGAGGAGCTGCTCCTGGAGCTCTTCCGGTTTGGGTAGGGAGGAGACGGGGCGCTCCCTCAACTGCCGGGATTGTGCCGATGTTCCCTTGTTCTTCATGTCGTTCCTCGTCCTCGAAACTGAATCTCCAAGTGGGGCCTCTACCTTGGAGTGAGCAAAGCGCCGAAAACGTTTCATCGAAATCGTGCCTGGCTTTTCGAAGTCGAGCCTGGCAGAGTAGCGGCTAGGTGGTATGCTACGGACAGGCTAGTATTGCAACCAGATCCTCAGGTTCCTCTGTGCGACCAGTGATTGGAGAAAGGGCAGCCTGAGCGTCGGAAGAACATTGACACCGATGTCGACCACGCCACAGCACGAAACGAAGACCAGCGCGACGCGCGGCCGCGTCCTCGATGGTTCGAGAGTCGAGTCCTGGTCGCTGTCCCGAAGTGCGCTCGACGGTCTGTTGGCCCGGCTCGATCCCGACCCACGCAAAGCTGCGGCCCAATACGAGCGAGTGCGCACCAAGTTGGTCAAGCTGTTCGAGTGGCGGGGTAGCCGCTTCCCCGAGGAACTCGCGGACGAGACCATCGATCGGGTGGCGATGAAGATCGAGTCTGGCGTCGTGATCGAGGCTCAGGACCCGTACCGCTACTTCTGCTCCGTGGCCTTTTACGTCTACAAAGAGGTCCTGGCCGAGGAGGGGCGCCGCCGACGAGCCGTCGAGACCCCCGAGTTTCGCCAGGGAGCAGTGGCGCGGGAAGCCGATCCCGACGAGGAGAGTGAAGGGCTACTGCAGTGCCTCGACCGATGTCTCGAGCGCATGACCCCCCGCACGCGAGATCTCGTGATCGACTACCACCGGGGTGAGAAGCGCGCCCGGATCGACAACCGCAGTCGGCTGGCCGACGAACTCGGCATCAGTCGCAGCACTTTGCGGCTCCGGGTCCATCGGATCCGTCAGAAACTGGAACACTGCGTGAACGACTGTTCAGGAGGCGAAGCATGAGCTCGCAGGGACGGCCGGACGCCGAGAGCTTCCTACTCGAAGACCTGACCGAGACGGAACGACAGCAATTCGAGGAGCGCGCCCTGTTGGATGACGGCTTCTTCGAGCAGCTGACCGTCGCCGAGTCCGAGCTGATCGACCGCTCGGTGCGGGGAGAGCTCAGCCCGCGGGCCGAGGCTCGGTTGGCTCGTCGGTGGGAAGACAATCCGAGAATCGCTCGCCGACGTGCTTTTGCCGCCGCGCTGCACCGCGCCATCGGTCGCCCGGAGGGCCCAACGGCGCAGGGGACGCCGACCGCGAGTTCGAACCAGCCAGCCTCTCGTTCCTGGTGGGCCCTTGCGGCCTCGTTGCTCTTGGTCGTCGGCTTGGCCGGCGGCCTCGGCTTCTCGCTCGGAGCTCGTGAGGTTGCCGAAACGCGGGCCGATCTGAACCAGGCCTTCGAGACTCGGCTCTCGAAACTCGAAGCCGTCACCGAGACCGACCAACGGGCGCTCGGTGCGGCCTTGGAAGCTTTGCGGTCGAAAGACCAGAGGATCGCCTCGCTCGAGGGCGAGTCGAGTCGCCTCGAGGAGCAGATCGACCAGCTACGCCAAGCCGCCGGTACCCAGCCTCCCGCACCCAAAGCGAGCTCGCTGCGGACCACCGGCCGCACCGCGGTCCTGCTCCTGGGCCTGGGCGGAACT
Organism: Thermoanaerobaculia bacterium; assembly: GCA_030429235.1. Lineage (GTDB taxonomy): Bacteria > Acidobacteriota > Thermoanaerobaculia > Multivoradales > JAIOJS01 > JAIOJS01. Next base: position 66,908 of record JAUIDB010000022.1, read on the forward strand.
CGAAGCGGCGACGGCGCCTCGGCGCGGACCCTGCAACCCGACGTGGAGATCGTGCGGCTGCAGCTCAGCCTCGAAGGGGATGTCGACTACGAGTCCTTCGCCGTCAGCATTCAGGGTGCCGGCGGAGAGACCATTTGGGCCCAGGACAGCATGACTCTCACCGATCTGGACTGGGCCTCGGTGGTCGAAGTCGAACTGGATCGATCCGAACTCCCGGCTGGGCACTACCAGGTCTCCCTCGTGGGACAGCGAAGCGGTCAAGCCCCTCGTGACGTCGGCTTCTACCAGTTGTCTCTAGCCGACTGAGCGGCGGAGTCCGGCGGCGATGGGTAGTCGCAACCAGAGGTGGAGTCCGAAGTGGAGCCTCTGGTGCAGCCCGATTCTCCTATTGATCTCGGTGGGCTGTGCGGTGGCACAGACCCACCGGGACGCGGTGCTGCCTACCCTCGAGGTCGGGCGAGATGAAGTAGGGAATCTGGTCGCGGGACAGGTCGTCGACTACAGCCTGAACGTTCCCGAGGGCTACTACCTCTACCTTGGTGCGACGCAGCTCGGGGTGGATTTTGTCCTCTCGCTTCTCGACGAGGATGGAACTCCGGTGGCTTCGGCCGATGGACCTGCTGGAGTTCGTGGGCAGGAAGTCATCGCTTTGGCCGATGCCAGCGGTGGCCAATGGACCGTACGGCTGGCCGTGAAGCCGGATTCTCCGTCGGGAAGTTTCTTGTTGTGGATCGACGACCTACGGCCGGCGTTGGCTACGGATCGACAGAGGGCAGCGGCCGAACTCATCTTTGCCGAGGCAACACACCTCGACGACCTGGAGACCGAAGGAGAACGGCTGCGGTCCATCGAGCTCTACGAAGAGACGATACCCATGTGGCGTGAACTCGGTGATCAGTCGGCCGAAGCGACCACTCTCTCCGCTATCTCGAGTGTCTGGAGGAAACTTGGCCGTTTGGATAGGGCGAGGGATCTTATCGCTCGAGCCGTCGCGCTGCAGCGTGAGACCGGCAGCTGTCGACAGCTTGCCATCGCCCTGAACAACCAGGGGACGGTCCTTCATCGCATTGGCGCCTACCGTGAGGCGCTAGATTCCTATCTGGAATCCCTGAAGTTGCGGAAGGAGTGTGGAACCACGGGCAGCGGCCAGGTTCTTTCGAACATCGCCTACTGTCTTCGGGACATGGGCGAGTACGATCGTGCTCGAGAGTACTTCGACCTGGCCAGCCAGGCGGATACCGAGGCGGGCGCCACGGATCCGAAGGCGCGGGCGACGCGGCAAGCTGAACTGGCCTGGATTCGTGTTCAGACGGGGGATCTAGAGGGAGTCTGGGAAGCGTTCTCAGAGGCGATCGAGGTCGTAAGCCACACCGGTGATTCTCAGGCTCTCGGGGGGCTCTATCGGCGCCGTGGTGTGGCCTGGTTGACCGTGGGCAACCTGCAGAACGCCCTGAGTGACTTCCGGCGCTCGCTCGAACTGAGCCAGACCGGGGGAGACTACAGTGCGACCGCCCGGGCTCTGGCGCACCTGGGAGATACTCAGCGGGCTCTAGGTCTCCACGAGGAGTCGTTGGCCTCCCTCCGGGAAGCGATTGCGACGAGCCAGCGGTCGGGCGACCGTCAACGTCAGACCCTAGCCCGCCTCCTTCTGGGGAGGACGCTGCTCGACGTGGGAGAGGTCGAAGAGGCGATCGCGGAACAGGAGGCCGCGCTGCAACTAGCCAACGAGATCAGTGGGTCCTACTATCCCTCCCTGGTGCATCAGGCCCTGGCCGAGGCCCACCTGGCCGCCGGCAACCTGTCCGAGGCCAAAGACCAGATCGAGGACGGACTGGTACTTTCTCAGCAGAGTCTCGTGGTCGAGGGGCGGTTGTTGCGGCTGCGGGGCGTTGCTGCTCGCCTCGAGGGTCGAGCGGACCGAGCCCGGGAGGATCTTCGCCTGGCAGCGGAGGTAGCCGCAAAGACTCAGGATCGCCTCAACGAGGCCGAGGTCTTTCTGGAGTTGGCTCGGCTCGACTGGGCGGCGGGAGAGTTCGACCAGGCGCGGAGTGGGATCGAGAGCAGTCTGGCACTAACCGAGCGAATCAGGTCGGAGGTACTGCAAGAGGAGTTCCGCTCGAGCTTTCTCGCGGCGCGATCGGTCGGCTACGAGCTCCTTGTCGGCGTTCTCATGGAACAACACAAGGCGGAGCCGGAGGGGCCGCACCTAGCCTCCGCCTTGCTGGCTAGCGAGCTGTCGCGTTCGCGCAGCCTTCTCGATCTGATGGAGGAGGCCCATGGCCCGGAGGTGTTTACCGAGCCAGACCTCTTGCGTCGCGAGCGCGATCTTCGGCAGCGCTTGAGCGATCTGACCGCAACCAGGGCACTAGGGGCACCAGGAACAGCCAGGGATTCTACTCCTGAGCTGGAAGCGGCACTGGCTTCGTATCGGAAGGTCCAGGAAGAGATTCGGGCCATGAATCCTGGCTGGTCGCTTCAGGTCCGGCCGTCGTCCGAAGACCTCGAGCGACTGCGTTCTCGGCTTCCAGCGGACACGCTACTGGTCGAGTACTACCTGGGAGAATCGGCGGGGGTGGTCTGGTGGTTGGACGAAGGGGGGCTGCGTGGTGTCGAGGTTCCCGGCCGCCGCGAGATCGCGACCATGGTCGGCGAGGCCCATCGCCATCTCACTGAGCGTAATCGAACCGTCGCCGCGGAGCCGCCTCCGGTCCAGGTCGCACGCTGGCGACAAGCGGACGCAGACTACTGGTCGGTGGCTCGGCAGCTCGCGGCAGCCTTGCTGCCAGTGGAGCTGCTGGCGACCGAGGCGGTCCGTTGGGTGGTCGTGGCCGATGGCCCTTTGCATCACCTACCTCTGTCAGCACTGCCAGACCCAAGGCAGACCGGGCACCTGCGTCCTTTGGTTCGAGATCGGGAAGTGGTCTATGCGCCGTCGCTGGCGGTGCTGAATCGACTGCTGGATGTCTCACGGCGTCCCGAGGGCCAGCAGCTGTTGGTCCTGGCGGACCCCGTGTTCGGAGCGCGGGACCCTCGGGTTCAGGGCGAGACCACGGTCGGCGAAGCAGCACCGTTCGATCGGCTGCCGTTTTCGAGAAGCGAGGCCGAGGAGATCGCAAGCCTCTTGCCCGATGGAGAGGGCGAGGTCCGGTTCGGATTCGAAGCGGATGCGGAGCTGCTGAAGCAACAGGGAGCGGGCGGGGCTCGCTGGCTGCACCTTGCGACCCACGCCGTGATCGATGCCGAACACCCGGGCCTCAGCGGTCTTGCGCTGTCGCTCATGGACCCCGCGGGGAACCGCCGAAACGGCTTCCTTCGTCTCTACGACATCTACCAACTGGACCTCGATGCCGAGCTGGTCGTGCTCAGCGGATGCCGCACCGCCAGCGGCCGGGAACTGCGCGGCGAAGGGGTCGTGGGTCTGACGCGCGGGTTCCTCTACGCCGGGGCCCCCAGAGTGGTGGCCAGCCTGTGGGAAGTGCAGGACAAGGCCACCCGCGAACTCATGGTGCGCTTCTACCGCCAGATGATCGAGCAGAAGTCGAAACCCGGAGCAGCCCTGCGGGCGGCGCAGCTCGAGCTGCTCGACTCAAACCCTTGGAACAGCCCGTACTACTGGGCTCCGTTCGTCGTCCAGGGTCGCTGGGACTGAGTGGTCTCGCGACCGACTGGCCGACGGCGCAGGCCCCCCAGACGTAGCGCCGCCTGAAACGAAACGGGCTGTTTCGCCACTCCTTGATAGGAGGTGTCGAAATGACCCTGATCGAAGATCGCCTGCGGGCGATGCTGCGAGGCCGCCTCGCGGAAACCGAGCGCTTGAAGGTCGAAGCCTGGTTGCTCTCCCCCGAGGGGGGCGAACCCTGGGCCGACGAACTGGTAGCGCGGGTCGAGAGAGACCTGTTGGCGGCATTGGCCGCTGGCCTCCTCGATTCCGACGAGGCTGAGGCGGTACGACGCTGGGATCTCGCCCAGCGTCGAGGACGCTCGGAGCGACCCTTGGGTCGGCCGACGGCCACTGCGATCCCGTGTCCGATGGATGAAGCCACTCAGTGGGTGATGTGAGTGGCTGTATGTGTGTGTGTTCGAGAGGGCGCCACGGTCTTCGAGCAGACCGCGGCCAGACAACTGAACGACAAATGAAAGGAACCACCATGAAAATTCGCACTGGAATCAAAGCCGGATGTCCTCGGAACGACGACGACGGCGGCGGCGAGTAGGCTACCGGCTCGGACGCTGGGCAAGCCGAACTTGCCCGGACCACTGGCAGATCTGGGCTCGGCAGGGTAGGGTACCGCCCCGACCTGCCGGGCACCCTGACCATGTGGTCGTGGGTCCCGGTTCGGCTTTGCTGAGCGAGGACCAGACTTGGACGAACGCATCATCGCCCTCGAAGAGCGACTTGCCTACCAGGACAAAGCGCTGGCCGATCTGGACGACGTCGTGCAGGGCCTAGCTCGCCAGGTCGATCAACTGGATCGCAAGTTGTCGGCTCTGACCGAATGGCTGCGGAATCCCGGCCAGGAGGTCGGGCCGCCCGACGAACGCCCGCCTCACTACTGACGGGGTCGAGCCTCGGTCCGGGTGGTGCTCACTCGGAGAGTTGATCGGCGAAGGGAGTGCTGAAGCTCAGTACGTAGCCCGAGGGGTCGGTGACGGTGAAGTCGCGCGTGCCCCATTCCCGGTCGGTCGGTTCGTGATCGAGCGTCCCCCCTCGGTCCTGGATCGCCCTGGCCAGTGCGTCGAGGTCTCCGTCGACCTCGAGGTAGTGGCGCAGGCCGGTGCCCTTATCGCGGTTTCGTCCCCTGGCCCAATCGTCTTGACGGAGGTAGAAACCCACGGCGCCCGCGTGCACCGCCGCCGCGATCGGACGACCGTCCGAATCCTCGAAGAGCCGAGACAGGCGGAACCCCACCACCTCGGTGTACCAGCGGACCGACTGGACCAGGTCGTCGACGGTCAACGTAGGAGTGACACTGGTCACGGAAAGGGGCGTGTCGGTCATTGAGATCGGCTCCTCGAGTCGTTTCGTCTTGGTGCTAGACCAGCCCTGAGGACTAGGTGGGCAGCCGTCGAATCAGCTGTCGCGATCGCTGCCAGAACTCCTCCTGGACCGTATCGCAGGTCGCCAACTGCGGTGCATAGCGCAAGTAGTGGAGGTCATCCATGAGCTGCACGAGGTCCTCGGCCAGGGTCGGCTGCACGCCGGCGTCGGAGAGACTCCGCGGCCACTGCGAGCAGGGTTGTGAGACCGGCACTTCGAATCGATCCCGCAGGAAATCACGCCAGGCATCCTCGGCGGCCGCCGCGGCGGCCCGGGGGGAAGAATCGGTGCAGGCTCGTTTGAGCCGCTGCAAGAGCTGGCGTTTCGCTCCGGGTTGTCCGCGGCGTTGGAACCAGACGGCAAGAACCCCGACGAGTCCGAGGGTCGCCACCACCACGAGCAGCGTGATGTTTCGCTCGGTCGGAGGACGCAAGCCGGCGGCCCCCAGGACCTCCGAACCCGCTTCCGTGACGTCGCTGGCCACGGCCTGGGACTCGGCGGCGGAGGGGGGGGACTCTGAACTCGCAGCCGTGGCGGGTAGCAGCGCGGCCGTCGAGTCGGGTTTCACGAGCAGCGGAGAGGTCGGGCTAGCCAGGGTCTCGTAGCTGCCCTTCGCGGGATCGAAGTAGACGAATGAGACAGTGGGCACCTCGAAGTCACCGGCGACCTCGGGGACCAGCGTGTACTCCCACGATCGTTCGTTGGTGACCCGATTACGCCGTACTCTCGACGAGCTTCGGCTCTGGGGAGGAAAGACTCGCAATCCGACGGGCGGCGAGACCAGAGGATCGGCGATGCCTTGGATCTGACCACTACCTTGGAGCGAGAGGGAGAGAGTTGCCGCTTCGTCCGACTCGATGACTTCAGGCGCGAGCGCGGCCTGCAGTCGGAACTGACCGACCGCGCCCGAGAAGTCCTGGGGAGCGGGAGGCAGCGCCTTGACGTCGAGGTGTACGGTGCCGCTCTTGACGGGCACATCGGCCCGACTGCGCGAGGCGGGGCCGAAGCGGGTCATCTGGACGAAAACCGTCCGCAGGTCGAGTTCGGCGGGCTCGATGGTCTGCGCCCCCGGATTGTAGGGAAACAGAGCCCGCCGCAAGGTGGGCTGGCGCCAATAGGTCTTCTCCCCGCGCGTCACGCTGTCGGGAGGCACGTCTGAAGGGAGTTCGATCTCCTGACTCCAGAACCCTTCGAAGGAGGGAATCTGGCGGGGGTAGATGCTCTCGAACTGGGCTCGGCCATCGGGTCGGCTCTCGACCAGGAGATAGAGCGTGTAGAGGATCTGCTCGCCGGCGTAGGGGGTGCGGTTCGAGATCTCGGCTTCGAGTCGAATGTCCGGTCGGACGGCTGGGCCGGGAGGGGGCCGTCGTGGTCGGAAGAAGTCGTCCAGCAGACCCCCGAAGGAATCACCCCGACCCGCCCGGTTGCGTTGTTGGGGCTCGGCCGTGATGCGGACCACCTCGTCGGGAAAGCTCAGTTCTCGGTCGCCAGCGCGGACGGTGATGTTGGTCACGCGACCCTCGCCTTCGGCGAGGGCCCGAAGATACCAGCTGAGTCCGCTGGTACGAGTGACCTGGCCGTTGTTCCAGCTCATGTTCTGGCGTCGCGAGGGTCCTCCTGCGACCTCGAGATTGTCGAGCTCGAAGCTCGGTTCGAGGGGCACGCTCAGAAGGTCTTCACCGGAGGCCTCGATGATCAGCTCGGTCAGTTCGCCCACTCCGACGGGACTGGGTGCCAGTTGGACGTTGATCTTGCCGTCGTCGGCGAACAGGGCCGGGGTCAGCAGGCTCAGGCCGACCAGCCAGAGGCCCGGAGAGCCAGGACCCGAGCTCAGGGAGCGCTTCACCAGTCCTTCTCCACCTGGAGGTCCACCGCCCGTTGAGCGCGTTCGTCCTCGGCCATCTGGGCCCGTTGCTGCTGTTCGAGATTCTCGACCGCTTCCAGCAGGGCGGCGGCCTGCTCCGCCGTCATGTCCTCTTGATCTTCGAAGGAGGGCAGTCGCGACGGCGGCGGTGGATCTGAACTTCCCGGCTCGTCGGGCTGAGACTCCGACGTCGGATCCGGCTCCGTATCATCCGAGTTGGGCTCCTGAGACTGGGGAGACTCGGACGGCTGCTCGGGTGGGTCCTGTGGTGGCTGCTCCGGCTGGTTGTTCCCCGAGTCCTCCTGATCGGTCCCGTCGGGGCCCGATGGCGAGTTGGGGTTTTCCTCCGGGTTCTGCTCCGGGTCCTCCTCGTTGTGCTGCTCGTTCTTCTCCTGTTCCTGCTGTTGCCGGAGGGCCAACTCGAGGTTGTACTTGGCGTCGCCGTGGTCGGGATTGCGGCGCAGGGCTTCCTCGTAGGCCGAGATGGCCGACTCGAGGTCGCCGCGGTCGAGGAGCCCGTTGCCAAGGTTGAACGAAGCGTCCGCCGAGAGGACTGCGTCGGCCGCGTCCTCGGGATGGAGGAGTTCCCGGGCGGCTTCGAGGTCACCGTCGGCCAGGCGACCGGTGCCGGCGTTGTAGCGCGCCACCGGGTCCTCGGGTTCGATGGTCAGGGCTCGGTCGAGCTGCTGACGGGCTTCGGCATAGTTCTCTTCGGTCCAAGCTTCCAGCGCTTCGTCGGTCTGCTTGGCCGCGCCGTCGAACCAGCGTTCGAAGCGAGAGGGTGGATTCTCCGCGGTCGGCGGTTCGACGTTGGCGGCCAAGGCCAGGGGCAGAACTAGTGCGGCGAAGAGAGGTTTCACGATCTACCTCCCTGGCTTCTCGAGAAGGGAGAGAGGGTCAGACTCAAGAGGAGACAGAGGGCGGCGGGAGCGAGGAACCACTGAAATCGCTCCCGCTGCTGGGTGATGGTTTCGCTGGTCAAGGTACGCGCCTCGATCTCGGCAATCGAGTCGAGGATCGAGGTCAAGTTCGCACCCGCGTTGCTGGCTTCGACGTAGGTTCCTTGCCCGGCGGCGCTCAGCTTCTGCAGCAGGTCTCCCTGGAGACGAGTGACCACGGTCTGCCCCTGGCGATCGGTCTTGTACCGCTTTCCACGGGTTCCCGGGAGGGGAATGGGCGAACCGGCGGCCGTACCGACACCGATCGCGTGGACGTGGATCCGTCGACGATCGATCGCGTCCAGCAGCTGGTCCCAGTTCGCGTCGTGGTCCTCTCCATCGCTCACTACCAGGACCACGGGACGGGTCTCCTGGCTCTCCGGGAAGAGAGCGAACGCCCGCTCGAGGCCGCTCGCGAGCTGGGTACCGGGGGTAGGGAGGGTTGCGGCTTCCACCGAATCCAACAGGAGACCGATGACCGCGTGGTCCAGAGTCAGTGGTGCGAGAACCAGTCCGTCGCCCTCTGCCTGCACCAGCCCGACCCGGTGCTGCGGTATCCGCGCGAGGAACTCCCGGATCAGGGTCTTGGCCGCGCTCAGGCGGTTCGGGTGTAGGTCGACGGCGCTCATCGATAGGGAGGAGTCGAGCACGATGACGAGATCGACCCCGCGTTGCTCGACCTCCTGTTCGATCAATCCCCAGCGGGGTTGCGCCAAGCTCAGGCTGGTACCGACCACGGCGAGCGCGAGCAGTACCACCGCCAGTCCGAGACGGCGTCGCTTCAGCTCTGGAGTGAGGCGGGGCCAGAGTCCGCGGGACGCCCAGGCGGAGGTAGCGCGCAGACGCCGCCGCCACAGCAGGGACGCCACCAGGAGCACCAGAGGGCCAGCGAGCGCCAGCCAGAGCAGGTCGGGATGGCCGAAACTCATGGTTCCGCCGTCCAGCCCATGAGGGTCGTCAGGAGTGGCAGACAGAGGAAGCCGAGCGCTCCCCAGACGAAAGCGGCAAAGCGCTCCTGGTACCGAACGATCTGCCGCACTTCCATCGGGGTCCGTTCCAGTGCGTCGATCGCGGAGAAGATCTGACGGAGCGAATCGGGGTCGTGCGCTCGGAAGAAGCGTCCTCCGGTCCGCTCGGCGATCTTCTGCAACAGCTCTTCGTCCACCTTGAAGGTGCCGGGCACTCTCTTGGTGACCGTTCTGCCGGTGAAGGGGTCGCGGCTGGTGACCGGTACCATGACCGGACCGTCCGCGGTGCCGACGGCCACCGTGTAGACCTTGATCCCCAGCCCTTCACAGACCGCGGCCGCCGAAGCCGGATCGATCTGTCCGGCATTGTTGTCGCCGTCGGTCACCAGCACGACGATGCGGGACTCGGCCTCACTCTCCTTCAGGCGGCTGGCACTACTCGCCAGGGCCATCCCGATCGCCGTTCCCTGGGGCAGGGTGTCGAGTTGGACCGAATCGAGGATCGTCGCCAGCATCGAGCGATCGGTGGTCGCCGGAGACTTGGTGATGGCGGCGCCCGCGAAGACGATCAGGCCGATCCGGT
>JAUIDB010000023.1 GCA_030429235.1 Thermoanaerobaculia bacterium
CCCCCCTATCGCTGGGCATCGAAACGCATGGCGGCCTCTTCACTCGGTTGATCGAGCGTAACTCGACGATTCCGACCAAGACCAATCAGATCGTGACCACCGTATCCGACAACCAGGACACGGTGCAGATCCATGTTCTGCAAGGCGAGCGCGAGATCGCCGCCGAGAATCGCTCGTTGGGCGACTTCGAACTGGAGGGAATACCACCGGCCCCACGCGGCGTTCCTCAGATCGATGTGACCTTCTCGATCGATTCGAACGGGATCGTCAACGTCTCGGCTCGCGACATGGCGACCGACCAATCCCAGAGCATCCAGATCAGCCCGGCCGGTGGGCTCTCCAAGGAGGAGGTCGAGCGGCTCGTCGACGAGGCACGTGAACACGCCTCGGAGGACGCCGACCGGCGGGAGACGCGACGTCTCAAGAACCGCCTCGAGGGTCTGATCTACAACACCGATCGGGTCTTCGAGCAACTACGAGAGAACCTGGACCCGAAGCAGGAGAAGAAGATCAGTCAGATTCTGCTCAAGGCGCGCATGAGCCTCAGTCAGGACAAGCGGTCCGAGGTCGAGGCGGCGGTCTTCGACCTGAACTCCATCTCGCACACCCTGTCGGAGTTGATGCTGGAACAGACGACGGGCTCCAATACGTGACGACCGTTCGCGATTACTACGAGGTTCTCGGGGTCTCGCGCGACGCCGAGAGCCGCGAGATCAAAAAGGCCTATCGACGCCTGGCGGTCGAATACCATCCCGATCGCAACCCGAACAATCCGGAAGCGGAAGAGAAGTTCAAGGAGGCCGCCGCGGCCTACGCGGTGCTGTCGGACGACGACAAACGTCGCCAGTACGATCGGTTCGGCCACGCCGGGGTGGGGGGCGGTCCGCAAGGATTCTCTGGCTTCGATCCGAGTACCTTCGGGGACTTCTCCGACATTCTGGGAGACCTGTTCGGCTTCGGAGGAGGACGCCGACGCCGGGGTACGCGGGGGCAGGCGGGGGCCGACCTGCGCTACAACCTGGGCCTCACGTTCGAGGAAGCCGCCTTCGGAGTCTCACGCACCTTGCGGATTCCGCGCCTCGAACGCTGTGACGGCTGCGATGGTTCCGGTGCCGCACCGGGTACCCAGCCCACTCCCTGTGGCACCTGCCAGGGGGTCGGGCAGGTGCGCTTCAACCAGGGTTTCCTGACCGTCGCTCGCCCCTGTCCTCAATGTCGGGGCGAAGGAAGTCTGATCGAGGATCCCTGCTCGGAGTGTCGTGGCATGAAGCGCGTCGAGCGGGAGCGCAAGATCGAAGTCAAGATCCCGCCGGGCGTCGACACGGGGGCTCGTCTCCGTCTGACCGGCGAGGGCGAGCATGGCTTGCACGGCGGCCCGTCGGGCGATCTCTATGTGGTCATGCAGGTCGAGCCCCACGAGCACTTCGAGCGCGACGGGGCCGATGTCTACTCGCTGCTCGACGCGTCGTACCCGCAGCTGGTGTTCGGGACTGCGCTGGAGGTCGAGACGCTCCACGGTACGACTCCGCTCGAGGTGCCGTCGGGGACCCAGCCCGGCGAGAACTTCCGGCTGGCGGGCCAGGGCATCCCACGTCTGGGAGGCCGCGGCCGCGGTGACCACATCGTCCAGATTCGGCTCGCGGTGCCCTCGGTAGGAGACCTGGGCGACGAAGAGCAGGATCTCCTCAAGAGTCTGGCGGAGGTAGCGGGAGATCCGGTCCGCGAGAAGCGCAGCGTCAAGGATCGCGTACGCGATCTCTTCGGATAGCCAGCCGGACCCAGGACGGCCCAGATGGCCAGCAGGTACTTCAGTCGCACCTACCGGACGGAGGCAGCGTGGGAGGATCTGTGCACGCAACGACTCGTCGAGGTCGGCACCCGTGGTATCGAGGTTTCGGTGGCAGGCTCCGATGCGGTGCAGTTGTTGGCCTACTTCTCGACGCCCCCACCTCCCCACCAAGGCCTACCGGAGCGGGTCGGGGAGCAGCGAGGTCACGTCGAACTCCTGGCCGAGGGCTGGCTCGAGGAACGAGACTGGCAAGAGGAGTTTCGACGCCACGTGGTACCGATTCAGATCGGCGACCGATTCCTCGTCGATCCGGGTGAGCTCGATCGGCCACCGCCCGTGGCCGATGGCCGAATCGTCTTGCGACTTCCGACCCGTACTGCCTTCGGGACCGGCAGTCACGAGACCACGCAGCTCACGCTGGAGTGGTTGGAGCAGGTCGAGGTGGAGAACCGGACGATCCTGGACGTGGGTTCGGGGAGTGGCGTCCTCAGTCTGGCGGCCCAGCGGCTGGGAGCGCGCTGCGTGATCGGATTCGATCTCGACCTGCCGTCGGCCCTGATGTCGGGGCAGTACGAACGCCTGAACCGCGAGCCGTCGGTACCGCGAGGCCGGATCGGGCTGTACGCCGGCACCTCGGGAGCGATCTGCCCCAAGGCTCGGTTCGATCTGCTGATGGTCAACGTCCTGCCCCATCGCATCGCGTCGGAGCTCGGCTGGCTCGCCGGCCGAGTCCGATCGGGGGGACTCGCTCTCGTGTCGGGAGTGCTCGACGCGGAAGAGAACTCGGTCCTGGCGGCCTGGCGCGCACTGGGTCTAGATCCGGTAGGACGGAGGCAACGCGGCGAGTGGGTGGCCTGGAAGCTGACCAAAGGAGGTTCCCAGTGAAGGCGAACCTCCTGGTCTCGCCGCAAGCGTTCGCAACGGGCGAAGTCCTGGTCGAAGGGGACAGCTACCGTCATCTCTTCCGGGCTCGACGCCTGGCGAGTGGCGACACACTGCGCTGTGTCGATGGTCAGGGGGAGGCGCGCTGGGGCACCATCGAGTCGGTCGACCGCAGCTCCGCCCGCGTGCGATTTGGCGATCGCCTTCCCTCGTTCGAGTCCGAATGCCGCGTCACGTTGTGGGTGGCACAGCCGAAAGGAGACCGCGCTTCCTGGCTGGTGGAGAAGGCCACGGAGCTGGGCGTGGCGAGGATCGTGTTCCTGACCTTCGCGCGTTCGGATCGGTACCCGTCACCGAGGCAGATCGAACGTTTGGAACGAGTCGCACGAGCCGCCGTCGAACAGTGCGGTCGCTCCTTTCTGCCCCGGGTCGAATTCGGTGGGGCCCTGCCGGACCAGCTGGGCCGGTTGGGGGCGTCGAGCTGGTTGCTCGATCCGACTGCCGATGCCGACGGGGTCGACCACCGAGCCGAATCGACCAGTCTGGTCATCGGTCCGGAGGGGGGGCTTAGCGGCGAGGAGACCGAGGCTTTGCTGCAGCGGGGGGCTCGACCGATCGGTCTCGGCCCTCGGATTCTCCGCACGGAGACGGCAGCCGTGATCGCGGCGGGACGGTTTCTTACCTGAGGCCCAGCGCGCGGCTTGTTCCTGCCTCGAGGGCGAAGGATTCGGCGCTCTGACTTCGTTGACACCTCCCATGGCGGGGGCTAGCATGTCCGAAAAGCACTGGAGGGCTCCCCGGAATGAACATCAACGACCTGCTGAAGATCGCGGTCGAGAGCAAAGCATCCGATCTCCACCTGAAGGTCGGAAGCCATCCGGTCATCCGGGTCGATGGCGATCTGATCCCCCAGGTCGAGTTGAAGCGACTGATGCAGGAGGACACCATCGCGATGGCCTTCTCCATCATGAACGCGCGGCAGAAGCAGCGCTTCAAGGAAGAGTACGAGATCGACATCGCGTACTCGGTTCCGGGACTGGGCCGGTTCCGTTGCAACATCTTTCAGCAACGCGGCACCGTCGGGCTGGTTCTGCGTGTCATCCCCGCCCGCATCATGTCGATTCGAGAGCTGATGCTGCCGCCGGTGCTCGAGAAGATCGCCTCTGAGCGGCGCGGCCTCGTGCTCTGTACGGGGACCACCGGTTCGGGTAAGTCGACGACGCTGGCGGCGATGATCGATCACATCAACGCCAATCGCACCGAGCACATCATCACCATCGAGGACCCGATCGAGTTTCTGCATCGGGACAAGAAGGCGATGGTCAACCAGCGCGAGATCGAGTCCGATACTCGGGACTTCGCGACAGCTCTGCGCTCGGCCTTGCGTCAGGACCCCGACGTGGTTCTGGTCGGTGAAATGCGGGACTACGAGACGATCGAAACGGCGATCCTGGCGGCGGAGACGGGGCATCTGGTGTTCTCGACCCTGCACACCCTGGACGCCACCGAGACCATCAACCGAATCATCGCCGTGTTCCCGCCGCACCACCAGAAACAGATCCGGATCCAACTCGGCCAGGTCCTCCGTGCCGTCATCTCGCTGCGGCTGGTACCCCGTGCCGACGGGATGGGGCGAGTCCCGGGCGCCGAGGTCATGCGAGTGACGCCCTACATCCGCGAGTGCATCGAGAACAAGGACAAGACCAAGTACATTCGGGAGCAGATCGCACTCGGGACGAGCCAGTACGGCATGCAGACCTTCGACCAGAGCTTGTATCAGCTCTACAAGTCGGGGTTGATCACGCTGGAAGAAGCGCTGCGCCGTGCGACCAACCCCGACGAGTTCAAGCTCAAGATCCAGGGCGTTCAGTTCACGGCCGACATCGCGCGAGAAGAGATGGAGGGTTCCCTGCAACTCGGCCAGGAAGACGATCTGATGAACGAGGAGAGCCCCTTCGAGATCGAGCGGTAGGTCGCCGTTCGTCAACGGTCCACCGGACCTCGCGGCGGTGGTTCCAGCCACGGGTCTGGTGACTCGCACGAGTTCGAACCAGTGAAGAACGACTCCGACTCCCCTCGGCGCAGCTGTTCCGACGCGGCGGCCCGGCTGCTGGCCGATCGGCCACACTTCCGGCGACAGCTGCGGGACAAGCTGATCCATCGGAAGTACGACCACAGCGAGGTCGAGGCGACCCTGCGCCGTTTCGCCGAGCTGGGGTACCTCGACGAAGAGGCTGCGGTCCGGTCGTTCGTGGAGCAGAAACGGCGTCGTCAGGGCTGGGCCGTCACCCGGCTGCGAGCCGAGTTGCAGCGTCGTGGGGCCGCGTCGGAGTCCGTCGACCTCGTCCTGTCCGAGTTGAGCGAGGAGGACGACGAGCGGCTGGCTCGCCGCGAGCTCGAGGCGTATCTGCGGCAGTCAGGTGGTGACCCCGAGCGGTTGGCACGGCGACTGGCTCGAATGGGATTCTCCTCCCGTGTTATCGTGCGGCTCCTCGACGAGGCGCGCGCGGCCGATCTGTAAGGCTCCGCACCTTGCTACGACGGTCCTGCGGCCGTGTCCCCCAACGCTACCCTCGAACGCCGAGCGGCTCTCTGCTCTCGGCTCGGAGCTGGTTATGAAGAGTTCAGAGATTCGCACTTCGTTCATCGACTATTTCGTCGAACGAGGCCATATCCATCGGGAGAGTTCTCCGCTGGTCCCGCACGGTGACGCGACCCTGCTGTTCGCCAACGCCGGCATGGTCCAGTTCAAGGACTACTTCGTGGGCCTCGAGACTCCACCGGCACCTCGAGCGGTGACCGTACAGAAGTGTCTGAGAGTGTCGGGAAAGCACAACGATCTGGAGAACGTTGGTCCGAGTCCGCGCCACCACACGTTCTTCGAGATGCTGGGGAACTTCTCGTTCGGCGACTACTTCAAGGCCGAGGCGATCGAGATGGCCTGGGAGTTGGTGACCGACGTCTGGGGTTTGGATCCCGCGCACCTGCAGGCGACGGTTTTCGAGGAGGACGACGAAGCCGAGAGGTTGTGGCGTGAACTCTCTACCCTGCCCGCCGACCGCATTCACCGGTGCGGCGCCAAGGACAACTTCTGGGCGATGGGAGACACCGGGCCCTGCGGTCCCTGCAGTGAGATCTTCATCGATCGGTTTCCCGATCAGCCGGCCGTCGACTTTGCGGTCGGCTCGGAGAACGGTCGGTATCTCGAGATCTGGAATCTGGTGTTCATGCAGTTCGAACGCTCGGCCGACGGGTCGATGACGCCCCTGCCGAACCCCTCGATCGACACGGGCGCTGGCCTGGAACGGGTGGCCGCCACGCTGCAGGGCGTCGCCTCCAACTACGATACGGACCTCTTCCAGCCGATTCTCGCCGCTACGGCTGAGATCAGCTCGATCGCCTACGAGGGAGGGGACGGCGAGTCCGACGTCGCGATGCGAGTGATCGCCGACCACTTGAGGTCGGTGGGCTTTCTCCTCGCCGACGGCGTCATCCCGTCGAACGAAGGACGGGGATACGTTCTCCGGCGGATCTTGCGCCGGGCCCTGCGGCACGGGATGCGCTTGGGCTTCGAGGAGCCCTTCCTGCATCGGCTCATTCCGGTGCTGGGTGAGGTGATGGGCTCGGCCTATCCCGAACTGGGGGCCACCGAACGAGCGACGAGCCAGACGGTGCAGGCGGAAGAGGAAAAGTTCCTGTCGACCATTGCCGCCGGGGCTCGCCAGGTCCAGATCGCGGTCGAGGCAGGTCGAGCGGCCCAGAGCTCGCAGCTCGATGGCGAGACTGTGTTTCGTCTCTACGACACCTTTGGCTTGCCGCTCGAAGTGATCGAGGAGATCGCGGAAGAGGAGCGGATGGAGGTCGATCGAGCCGGTTTCGCCGAGGCCCTGGAGGAGCAGCGGCAGCGCTCGCGGCAGGCGACCGGGGACGGTCAGAAGCAGTTGGTGGCGGTCCAGGAACTGCTGCGCAAGGCGGAGGAGTCTCCGCGCACGGAGTTCGATGAGGATGAGGATCGGCTGACGGGAGTCCGGCCGCTACGCTTCATTCGCCAGGGGGCGCATGGTCCGGAGATCACCGATCACCTGGCCGTCGGCGACGAGGGTATCGTGTTCTTCGAACGGACGGTGTTCTACGCCGAGGGTGGAGGTCAGGTTGGCGACGTCGGAGAGATCTCCTGGCCGGGAGGCCGGGCGGAAGTCATTGATACCCAGAAGGATGGTGCCGGGAACTTCTATCACTCGGTGCGGATCCTCGCGGGAGCAGTGAACCGCGGAACCGAGGTCGAGTTGGCGATCGATGTGAATCGTCGCCGCGACATCGAGCGCAACCACACCGCCACCCACCTGTTGCACGCGGCCCTGCGTGAGGTCCTCGGCGAGACCGTACGTCAGGCCGGTTCCCTGGTCGAAGCCGACCGCCTCCGTTTCGACTTCACGTTCTCGCGGCCGCTGACCGAAGAGGAGCGAGAGCGCGTGGAGGATCGGGTCAATCATTGGGTTCGTCGGGCGTCTCCGGTCGCGATCCAGTTGCAGTCGCAGGAGGAGGCGCTGGCTCGCGGCGCGATGGCCCTGTTCGGGGAGAAGTACGGCGAGACTGTTCGAACCGTCGAGATCCCTGGGTTTTCGCTGGAGCTGTGCGGTGGGTGCCACGTCGGCAACACCGGTCAGATCGGCCTCTTCGCCCTGGTCACCGAGCGTGGGGTGGCGTCTGGGGTACGGCGAATCGAGGCGATCACCGGCCGCGAGGCCGCCGAAGCCTGGCGCCGACAACAGCACCGCGAGCAGGCTCTGGTCGAGATAGCGGGGGTTCCCGCCGAACGACTGGAGGAGGAGTTCACGGGCCTGAGGCAGCGTCTGCGCGACGCCGAGAAGGAACTCGCCGCCGTGCGTCGCCAACTGGTGGCGGGGGAGAGCTTGCAGGCCGACGACGGACCGGTCGACGTCGAGGGGATCCGACTCCTGGTGCGGGAAGTTCCACCGGCCCCGGCCGAAGAGCTTCGCGACATGGCAGACATTCTGCGCCAGCGTCTGGAGTCGGGCGTGGTGGTGATCGGAAGCCGGGGTGAGGACAAGGTGGGTCTGGTGGTGGCGGTGACCCAGGATCTGGTGCCCCGAGTTCATGCCGGACGTCTGGTCAAGGCGCTGGCGTCTCGAGTCGGTGGTGGGGGCGGTGGTCGGCCCGATTTCGCCCAGGCGGGAGGACGTGATCCGGAGGCCCTGTCGGCGGCACTCGCCGCCGCTCCGGAGGATCTGCGGAGCCTTCTCTGAAGTCGAGCCGACGGCGGATCGACGCGGCCAGGGCGCGATCGACTGCTACAATGCCGCCAACAGGCAGCCCGCTCGGTCCGAGAGCAAGCCTCGCTGCGACGCGGGTCTGCTCTCGGGTACGAGCTCCTGGTACTCTGTCATGAAGCGTTCTTCCCTCGCGTTCACGCCGCCCGTTCGCAGCGCCGTTACCTGCTTTCTGTGGGCCTGTGGTCTGGTCGCGCTCGGGGCGCCGGCCAGCGCCGAGGTGAAGACTCGGGTCCGCCCCGACGGGACGATCGAGATCTACAACGTCGGAGGCAGTCGGCCGCAACGCGCCGCAGCTCCCGTTCGGCGCACGTCCCAGAGTCGCTGGGACTCGGCCATTCAGCGCAATTGCGACCTCCATTCCCTGGATCCCGAGTTGGTCAAGGCCGTGATCCAGATCGAGTCTGGATTCGATCCGCGGGCCGTGTCGAGCAAGGGGGCGCAGGGCCTGATGCAGCTGATGCCGGCGACGGCGACCGAGGTACGCGTCGAGGATCCCTTCGACCCCCTGCAGAGCATTCGGGGCGGCACCTTGTATCTCAAGCGGATGTTGGATCAATTCGGGAGGATCGAGTTGGCATTGGCGGCCTACAACGCCGGACCGACCGCGGTGAAGCGCTACGGCGGGATCCCACCGTACGCCGAGACCCGTGACTATGTGCGCAAGGTACTCACGCTCTACCGTGGGGTGGCGCCCGTCTTGCCGGAAGCGGTACGATCGGAGCCCCCTGGGCGGAAGGTCTACCTACGTCGAGGACCTGATAATCAGCTCATCATGACGACCTCCCCTTCGGGCCGCTGACGGTGGTTCCTCGGTACCACCCGAGGGTTCAGGAGTCGAGGTGACGCTTCCCGTACCCCAGAACCCGGCATGACCGTACCTCGCAACCTGCCCAACCTGCTGTCGATCTTCCGGATCCTCCTGGTTCCGCTCCTGGTCGTCGCGCTCCTGACCAAGTTCGAAGGCAAGGAGTTCGTCGCTCTGGGCCTCTTCCTGCTCGCGGCCTTCACGGATCTGCTCGACGGTTGGGTCGCGCGCCGTTTTCGCCTCGAGACCCGTCTGGGGAAACTGCTGGATCCGGCAGCCGACAAGATCCTCACCGGAGCAGCCTTTATCTCTCTGGTCGAATTGGGAGTGGCCCCCGCTTGGATGGTCGTGGTGATCGTGTCGCGCGAGCTCGCGGTTTCGACGCTGCGGAGCTTCGCCGCCGCGGACAACGTGGTGATCGGGGCGAGCGTGTCGGGCAAGGTGAAGACCGTGGTCCAGGTGATCACCATCGCTCTCCTCATCCTGTACGAAAGGCTCGGTGAGTTCAGGACGTTGGCCGCCGTGGCTCTGTGGGCGTCGCTGCTGGTGACCTTGTACTCGGGGGTCGAGTACTACGCCCGCTACGGACGGAGAATCCTCGGTCTTCCCCCCGCCGAGACCACGAGCCCCGAGGAGTAGCCGTGACCAGTTTCCTGCAACGGATCGCCCTGATGGTAGGGCGACATCCCTATCGAGTCTTCGGAGTGTTCCTGACGTTGGCGCTGGCCTCGTTGGCAGCGACCCGCACTCTCAGTTTCGACACCGACGTCACCAACCTCCTGCCGAGCGACGACCCCACCGTCGAGGTCTTCCGGCGCTCGATGGAGGAGTTCGGGAGCATCGATCTGCTGTTGGTCGCAGTGCGAATCCCCGCCGATGTTCCGATCGGTCCCTACGAGACGTTCGTAGGGACTCTGGCCGCCGAACTCGAACCGCTCGAAGAGATCGAGTACGTCGACTACAAGCTCGGGTCTCCCGAGGAACTGATCGAGGCCTTCCTGCCGCGGTTCTTTCTCTTCCTGGACGCCGAGGGGCGGGAGCAGGTGGCCGAGCGCCTCAGCGACGAGGGGATCATCGACCGGGCGGAGGAACTCAAACGCCTGATCGCCACCCCGCAAGCGATGGCCTTGAAGTCTCTCCTCCTGATGGATCCCGTGGGGGTCTCGGAGATCTTCCTCGAGAGCGTCGGGGTATCGTCCGGTGCGATTGCGGTCGACCTTTCGAGCGGCTACTACCTGTCGCGGGATCAGCGCATGATGTTGATCCTGGCCAAACCGATTCGACCGGCCCAGGACATCGACTTCGACATGGAACTGGTCGCTGCGTGCGACGGCGCGACCTCTCGTGCGCTGGCCCAGTGGGATCGAATCGCCGGAGTGGAACCGCCTCCGCCACCCGAAGTCGCCCTCGGGGGCGGGTACTTAACGGCCCTCGACGACGCGTCCCTGATTCGCGGGGACATCATCGGCAACGCCGTGACTTCGATGGGGGTGGTGTTGGCCCTTTTCCTTTGGGCCTTCCGCCGTATCAGTCCGCTCTTCTACGCCTTCGTTCCCTTGACCTGTGGCATCGTCTTGACCTTCGGCTTCGCGGCCCTCGCCATGGGCAGTCTCAGCTCGGCGACCAGCGGCGTCGCCGCGCTGTTGATCGGTCTCGCGATCGACTTCGTGATCGTCTCCTACGGTCGCTACGTCGAGGAGCGCCGACAGGGAGCCACCGTCGAGCAGGCGATCGCCAGCATGAACGGCTCTTCCGGGCGGGCGGTCGTGGTCGGCGGCATCACCAGCGCCGCGACCTTCTACGCCTTCCTGGTCACCGACTTCACCGGCCTCGAACAGATGGGGCTGTTGGCCGGTACCGGCATCCTGCTCTGCATGGCGTCGGTTCTCTTCCTCCTCCCTGCCATGTTGGTATGGGGTGAACGTCGCCACGCCCGGCAGAGCAGCACTCCGAAGCTGTACTTGCACGCGTTTGGAACCGCACGCCTCATGCGCTTCTGCTACCAGCGGCCGGCGGCGGCGCTGATCGTGGGAGCTCTGGTGACTGCACTCCTCGGCTGGCAGGCGAGCCAGCTGCGCTTCGAACACAACATGAAGGACATGCGCTCACCCGAGAATCGGGGGATTCAGGTGCTCGAGGAGGTCAGTGAGCACTTCGGGTCCGGCTTCGAGTTCATGAGTCTGATGATCGAAGGCGAGGATCTGGATCAGGTGCTGGAGAAGGTCGACGAAGCCGCCATGGGAGCTCGTCGGCTGGTCGAGGAGGACGTCCTCGACGGCTACGAAGCGTTGACCTCGATCGTTCCGCCGAAGTCGCAACAGCTGGCATCGATCGAGTGGCTGCAGGGTCTCGAGGCTCAGGGTCTGGGGCCGGCCGAGGTGCGGGGTCGTATCGAGGCGGCGATGACCAGCGTGGGGCTGCGACCCCAGCCGTTCGGGCATGGGCTCGACCTCCTGCAAGAGGCGATGGAGCTTCGTCAGCCCCTGACGGTTCGAGATCTCGAGCAGGGACCGCAGTCCGAGCGGCTGGTCGCCCGGTACATCCGGCATAGCGAGGCGGGCTGGGTCAGCGTGGTCAAACTCTTTCCGCCCCCGAAACGCTGGAAGCGTCAGCCGCCGCCCCAGGTCGTCGAACTCGCCGAATCGTTGGGGCCGAGCGTGCAACTCACCGGAGTCAACGTCTTGAGTGAGCACCTGCGCGGCAAGGTTCGATGGCAGGCTGTACTGGCGGCCGTGCTGGGATTGATCCTGGTCGCGATCCTACTGGCTCTGGACTTCGGGAGAGTCGGGGACGCGCTGCTGTCGCTGGCCCCCCTGACGGTAGGCGTGATCTGGATGCTGGGTCTAATGCATCTCTTTGGCCTCGTGGTCAATCTATTCAACATCTTTGTGACCACGATGATCATCGGTATCGGGGTCGACTATGGAATCCATGCCCTCCACCGCTACCGGGAGTGTCACGAGCGTGGCGATGCCGCGCTCCTCGACGGGCTGCTGGAGACGGGCAAGGCGATCGTCCTGGCGGCGCTCTCCACCGTCGTCGGTTTCGGCTCGATGTCCCTGTCGAACTATCCGGGGCTTCGTTCGGTGGGCTGGGTGGCTATTCTTGGAGCTTTGTCGACCGCTTTTGTCTCGATTACGCTCCTTCCTGCCTATTTCGGTTGGAAGATGCGGGGGGCGGGTCGTAGCAAAACTTGACAGTGTCTGCGTTTCGGTTAGGATCCTCGTTCGGTCTATTTCGTAGCGCTCGTGCCTAGCCCGACTCGGCTCTTCCGGTCGGAGCGTGCAAGCCGAGTGTCGGGAAGAAGGAAACACCTGAGGAGGTCTAAGATGAAGAAGTTCGGAACTCTGTTCGCCGCCGTCCTGCTGCTCGCTGGATTTGCCACGCTCACCGGCTGCAAGAAGGCCGAGGATGCTGGACACGACGCCGCGGATGCCACCCATGAGGCGATGGACGAGGCCAAGGACGCGATGGATGACGCCGCGGACACCGCCGAAGAAATGATGGACGATGCGGCCGAGGCCGTCGACGAGGCCATGGACGACATGGGCGACAAGGCTGAGGAGATGATGGACGACGCCGGCGAGGCCATGGACGAGATGGGCGACAAGGCCGACGAGATGGTCGACGAAGCCAAGGACGCGATGGACGACGCTGGCGATTCGGACGACGGCGACCACTGAGTCGCAGTCGAGCAATCGACGACGAGGAGGGGACCTACGGGTCCCCTTTTTCGTGTCTGGAGATGCCGCTCCACCGCGGGGCTCGGATAGGATCGCGGCATGAGTGAGGTGGGCAGGAACGAGCCGGCACGAGCCAGGAGCGCCTGGCCCTGGGTCGTCTTGGCCCTGGGCGCTTCGACCCTCCTTCTCGTCGCCTGGGTGGTCTGGATCCTGCTGCGAGTTCCGTCCGAAGTCGTGGCCGCGGGGGGCGACGTGGTGGCCGAACTCCAGAGTCTGGCCGCGGCCTTCTCGCAAGGTACCGTGACGCAGCGGTTCCTGTCTCACTCGACCGAGATTTCGGGCGGCACCCGCCTGCAGGTAGCGACCCTGGACCAGGTCGAAGTCCTGGTACTCGAAGACGCTGCCACCACGCTCTGGGGCGTTGTCGACCTCCCCACCGTCGAGGTGCGAGCAACGGCGCCGGTGTCGTATACCTACTATCTCAACCTCGATGGCCCCTGGGAGCTGTCGCTGCGCGACGGGCGAGTCCTGGTGTCGGCTCCCAATCTGCTGTGGAACAAGCCGGCGGTCGATGTGTCGTCGTTGGAGTACGAAGTGCGTCAGGGCAGCCTGCTCCGGGACGAGGAGGAGGTGCTCGAGACCCTGACCGGCGAGATCACGGGTCGGATGGCGATTCGAGCCCGGGAGAACATCGAACTGGTTCGCGAGACGGCACGCCGACAGACCGCACACTTCGTGGCCAACTGGCTCCTGCAGCACTTTCCGGGCGATCGGCCCGAAGTGGAGGTCCTCTTTGCGGACGAGATCGGTCCCGAGGTCGAACTCGTCCCTCCGGTCGCCGGGCCTCGAGAACTAGACTGAGTCGATGGGGCCGGTCGTCCGACCGCATCGGCGAGGTATCATCCGCAGCGCAATGACTCGAGAACCCGTAGCATGACCGAGAGCGCGTCGGGAACTGGGGGTGCCCTGGCCGGGACACTCTACGAGGGTACCTTTCCGGCGTCTTCGAGAACGACGCTCGATGCTGCCCTCGACACCTTGCAGCACAACAGAACCACTTGGGCTGGACTCCCGCTCCTCGAACGGATCGACCTGATTCGACGGTTGCGGCGCTCCTTCGCCGAGGTCGCCGAAGAGTGGGTCGAAGCTTGCATCGCCGCCGAACGGCAGCCCACCGATCCACGCCTGGGGGAGGAGTGGATCGTCGGCCCGTACTTCATCCAGCGGAACCTGAGACTGCTCCAGGTGGTGTTGCGGAACCTGTCGGTGGCCGGGTTCCCTCGGATCCCCGGGCCCGTACGGAGCCTCTCGAACGGACGAGTCGCGGCCCAGGTCTTCCCGTTCGATCTCTACGACCGCCTCTTCTATCCGGGGGTCAGCGGCGAGGTCTGGATGCAGGAGGGGGTCACGACCGCGAATCTCCGGCAGCACCAGGCGGCCGCCTACCGCGAAGACCACCCCGGACGGGTAGCGCTCGTCCTGTCGGCGGGCAACGTCTCGTCGATCGGCCCGATGGATGCTCTCTACAAGCTCTTCGTCGACCGCCAGGTCGTGATCTACAAGATCCACGAGGTCAACGAGTACCTGGGGCCACTGCTCGAGCGTGGGTTCCGTCCCCTGATCGAAGCGGGGTTCCTCCGTCTGGTTTACGGAGGCGTCGATGTCGGTTCGTACCTTTGTCAGCACGAGGCGGTCGACACTCTGCACATTACGGGGTCCGACAAGACCTACGAGGCGATCGTTTTCGGGACCGGAACCGAGGGCGCTCGGCGCAAGGCGGAGCGCCGCCCCCAACTCGACAAACCGGTGACCGCCGAGCTCGGCAACGTCAGCCCGGTCCTGGTGGTACCCGGCGTTTGGTCCCGGGAAGAGCTGTGCTACCAGGCCGAGAACGTGGCCACCATGTTGGCGAACAACGGTGGTTTCAACTGCAATGCGCTGCGGGTCTTGATCACCTGGGAGGACTGGCCACAGCGCGCGGAGTTCCTCGAAGCGCTCCGTACGTGCCTCGGGGAGATCGAGCCTCGCTACGCCTACTATCCCGGGGCGGAGCAGCGCTTCGCCCGCTTCATCGAGGCGCATCCCGAGGCCGAGAGGCTGGGGGAGTCTCCCCCGGGTACGCTGCCTTGGACGATGGTTCCAGACCTCGATGCGGATTCGGCCGACGAGATCTGCTTCCGTACCGAGTCGTTTTGCGCGCTGTTTGGAGAGCTACCGCTGGGGGCGGCGTCGGCGGCCGACTACGTCGAGGCCGCGGTCGCGTTTTGCAACGATCGGCTGTGGGGAACGTTGAACGCCACGATTCTGGTCCACCCCAGTAGTCTCGAGGAAGCGGCCCTCGGTGCGGCGGTCGAGCGAGCGGTAGCGGATCTACGCTACGGATCGGTGGCCATCAACCACTGGGCCGCGATTTCGTACGGCGTGGTGGTGACTCCCTGGGGGGCGTTTCCGGGGCATCCGCCGCACGACATTCAGTCGGGCTGCGGCGTAGTGCACAACGTGCTCATGTTCGACCGCGTGGAGAAATCGGTGTTTCGAGCCCCGTTCCAAGCGCGCCCCAAGCCCCCCTGGTTTCTCTCCCATGCCCGCTCCTTCGAACTCGGACGACGCCTGACCGAGTTCGAGACCCAGCCCTCGCCCTGGAAACTGCCCGGGATCTTCCGGCTCGCTCTCGGCGGTTGATGACCGAGCTGCGCTCGCTCCAGCTGCAAGGAGCCTTGCTATTTCTACCGATTCCGGTGGTCCTCGTCCTCTTCGTGGTCCATCCAGAACCGGTCGGGGCGAGCCTGGTCGTCGGTGTCGTGTTGATGCTAGGTCATCGGTTCCTGGCCAGGCCGTACATGCACCGCTCCCTCAGCGGTAAGTGCCTGTGGTGCAACGGGGCACTGCCCGACGATGCCGTGGCGATTCCACTCGATACGGCGGGTGGCCGGATCGAAGGCCGCTCCTGTCCCCCTCATGCTCTTCCGCTACAGAAGTATCTGGCCGCCCTGGAGCGGCTGCGCGGGCCCCTGCGCGGGGGGATCTTCGGGCCGTTGTTCCTTCTCCTCGGTTGCCTGCTGCTGGTGGCGTGGGGCCAGCCGGCGCCGGTCGAGACGGCCACCGCGATCTTCCGCCTGATCGTAGGAGTCACCGTGAATCTCGCTGCCATCGGGTACCTCTGGGTAGCGCCTGCCTCGCCGACCCTGGTTCCCTTCCCGGCCCACAACTTCACGCTCCTCGGAGTGCGGAACCTGGTCTGGATCTTCCGCCTGGTCGGCATCTGGTGGATCCTGGCGGGCGCTCGTGCTCTACTGGGGTAAGGTCCCTGCCGTCAGCGTCCGCCGGTGAACCCCGCGCGGGGTTCCAGACGGGAGGGCGGGGACTAGTTGGCGTGTCTGGGCTTCGCCAGGCCCGCCAGGGCCAGGCCGATCATGGCCACCGGAGGACCCTCGAGGGCCGTCCACCACCAAGGCATCCCGACCGACCAGTCGATACCGAGGAGCACCGCGCCGAGGACTGTGGTGCCGATTCCCAGAATCCGGATGGCCGGCCGGTAGCGTTCCACATCCTGAGCCAACGCCAGCAGGAGCAGGCCGTGGATGGCGTACATGGCGGAGACCGAACGGGCCAGGTAGAGCGTGATCGGAGCCCGGGGGAAGTCGCCCAGGCCAAGCCAATGGTGAGTCCTGACCATCCAGTCGGCCGGGAGAAACACGGCAAAGAAGGCGCAGAGTGTGGTGACTCCTCCGAGGCGCAGCAGCCAGACCAGCACGCGGTCGGCTGGTCGCTCCGGGGGCGAGTTCGTTCTAGCGGCGGTAGACATCGGTGCTGGTGTACTTCAATCCAGAGTCGACCATCAGCGTAGCGATCGTAGCCTTCGGTCCGAGGCGCTGCCCGAGTTCGATGGCGGCCAGGACGTTGGCGCCCGAGGAGGTGCCGGCGAACAGCCCCTCCTCGCGAGTCAGGCGACGGGCCATCTCCTGAGCTTCGGCCGTATCGATAGCGATCAGTTCGTCGATCAGTTCGGGCTTCCAGAGCGGGGGGCGGTATCCGATCCCCACCCCTTCGATTTTGTGCGGGCCGGCTGGGCCCCCGGCGAGAACCGCCGACTCCCCGGGCTCGACCGCGACGATGGTGAGTTGGGGGTTGTGCCGACGCAAGGTCTCTCCAACTCCCCGAATGGAGGCAGCGGTCCCCACGGTCTGCACGAAGGCATCGACCCCGGCGCCGGTCTGGTCCCAGATCTCCTCTCCCAGGCCGTGGTACCCGGCGATGCTGTCCTCGTTGTGCAGTTGGTCCGTCCAGTAGGTGCGAGGCTGATGGCTGAGTTCGCGGGCCCGCTCGATCATCGCCAGGATGAGACCCTTGGTGGTGCGGCCCGCTTCCGAGGGCACTAGAACGAGTTCGGCTCCGAAGGCGGCCATCTGGACGAGTTTCTCTTCGCTGAAGGCCTCGGAGGTGACGATCACCAGGCGATAGCCTCGGGCGGCACAGACGAGGGCCAGCGAGACCCCGGTGCTGCCTCCCGTGTACTCGACCACGGTATCTCCTGGGCGTAGACGGCCGTCCTCTTCGGCGCGGCTGAGCATGGCCTGGGCGGCCCGGTCCTTCATGCTGCCGGTGGGATTCTCCCACTCGAGCTTGACCACGATGCGAGCGCTTCCCGGGGGTACGACTCGCTCGAGCTCCACCAGGGAGGTGCCACCGATCGCATCGAGGACCGTCGCCATGGCGAGGGCCTCCGCTTCAGGAGGGAGGAGTGGATTCGTTCTGCTCGTGCCGTTCCTGCCGACGCCGGCGCCCGCCGGTGTCGCGGATTCGTTGCAGGGCGGTCTGGCCGCCGTACTTGGCGACGATCCGGTCGTCGTACTCGTCCGACACGTTGGCCACGGCGGCAATGGTCCCGAGCAGGTTGGACCGTTCGAGCGTTCGTCCGAAGATCGAGTGCGAGAAGAAGATGTCGCTGCCGACGAGGGAGAAGGCCCCGAAAGGCCGGTGGTGGTTGAGCTCCAGCAGCCCCAGCAGCAGGTTCTCTTCGAGCGAGACTCCCTGAACGCAGTACGCCATGACCGAGACGAGTGCTTCCTCGGGGCCGTAGGCGTCCACCGAAATCTCCAGCACGGTGCTACCGTAGCGGACGTAGAAGTGTCCGTTCTCGGGATCGAAGAGCGGATCTTCGAACAGTTCGGTGAGGTATTCGCTCACCTCGTCGTGTGCATTGCGGTGGATCTCGTGCTCGAACTCCATAACTTCCCTCCGGGCCGAATCGTAGCAGATGGTAGGTCGCGGCCGAGCGCCGCGCTGCCCGTCGAGTCGATGGTAGATTAGTCGCCCGCCCTCGTCGCCCTCGCGGGGTGACCGGGGGAACGATCGTGTCCGGACTGGAGCCCCGATGGAGAAGATTTCGGTTCGCGGAGCCCGCGAACACAACCTCAAGAACCTGGATCTGGACCTGCCTCGTAATCAACTGGTGGTTATCACGGGCGTCTCGGGATCGGGTAAGTCGACTCTCGCGTTCGATACGCTCTTCGCCGAGGGACAGCGTCGTTATGTCGAGTCGCTCTCGGCCTATGCGCGGCAGTTTCTGCAGCAGATGGAAAAACCCGACGTCGATGCGATCGAGGGTCTCTCGCCGGCGATCTCTATCGAGCAGAAGACAGTCTCGAAGAACCCCCGTTCGACGGTTGGTACCGTCACCGAGATCCAAGACTATCTCCGGCTCCTCTTTGCCTCGATCGGGGTACCGCACTGCCCGAGTTGCGGCCAGGTCATTCGACCCCAGACGGTGCAGCAGATGGTGGATCGGGTCCTCGCCCACCCGGTGGGGACGCGCCTGGTCCTGTACGCGCCGTACGTGCGCGGGCGCAAGGGCGAGTACACCAAGCAGTTGGCTCAGATGGGCCGCGAGGGGTTCGTGCGGGTCCGCATCGACGGTGAGGTGTACGACCTGAGTGGTGAGCTGCCGACCCTCGACAAGAAACGCAAACACGACATCGACGTCGTGGTCGATCGGTTGGTGATCAAGGAGGGGCTCGAGAGCCGGCTGGCCGATTCACTGGAGACTGCGCTCAAGGTCGCAGGGGGGCTGGTCACCGTAGCGCCCGAGGGAATGCCCGAGGAAACGCTATCTCAGAACTACTCGTGCGCCGACTGCGGTACCAGCCTGGCCGAAGTCACGCCGCGTCTGTTCTCGTTCAACAGCCCGCAGGGAGCCTGCGAAGAGTGTGGGGGGCTCGGTACGCTGATGCGGGTCGATCCCGAGCGGGTCATCTCGGATCCTGCCCGGTCGATCTCGGAAGGAGCCATTGCGCCCTGGCCTCCGACCAAGCGGTCGTGGCGGCTGCGGATGATCCGGACCCTGGCCCGCAAGCTCGACTTCTCGCTGGACACCCCCTGGCGGGATCTGCCCGAAGGGATCCAGGTCATTCTGCTCCACGGGACCGAGCGCGAGATCGACTTCGAGATCAGTTCCAAGCGGTCGAGCTACCAGTGGCGCGGTCGGTTCGAAGGGGTCATTCCCCGTCTCGACCGGCGCTACCGGGAGACCGAGTCGATGGCGGTTCGGACCGAGATCGAGAAGTTCATGACCGTGACCGATTGCCCGGCCTGCGACGGTCGTCGGCTCAAGCCCGAAGCACTGTCGGTCACGATCTCGGGCTGGTCGATCGACGACCTCGTTCGGCTCCCAGTGAGTGAGGTCCAGGTGCGGTGTGCGGAGATCGAGTCGGACCTCGACGATCGAGGCCGAGCGATCGCCCACAAGGTCTTGCAGGAGATCCTCGATCGAGCCCGGTTCCTGACGGATGTCGGCGTCGGCTACCTGACCTTGAACCGGACGGCAGGGTCGCTGTCGGGCGGAGAGAGTCAACGGATTCGGCTGGCCACGCAGATCGGGAGCAAACTGATGGGGGTTCTCTACGTGCTCGACGAGCCGTCGATCGGTCTGCACCAGAGAGACAACGATCGCCTGATCGCTACCCTGCGGGACATGCGGGACCTGGGCAATACCGTCCTGGTGGTCGAGCACGACGAGGACACCATCCGTGCGGCCGACTGGGTGGTGGATCTCGGGCCGGGGGCTGGGGTCCACGGTGGGGCCGTGGTCGCTGCCGGGACCCCTCAGGAGGTCGAAGCCGCCACCGACTCGTTGACCGGCCGGTACCTGCGCGGTGAACTCGCGGTCCCGGTGCCAGAACGTCGTCCCCCGGGGGACCAGTGGGTCACGGTCCACGGCGCTCGCGAGAACAACCTCAAGAATATCGACGTTCGGCTTCCGGTGGGTCTGTTCTCCGTGGTTACCGGCGTCTCGGGATCCGGCAAGAGCAGCCTGGTGGAGGAGATCCTCTACAAGGCGCTGGCAGGGTACTTCCACCGTTCCGGGGACCGCTCCGGCAAGCACGATCGGATCTCCGGCCTGGAGAACCTCGACAAGGTCATCGCGATCGACCAGAGTCCTATCGGCCGCACTCCGCGCTCCAACCCCGCCACCTACACGAAGGTCTTCACCCACATCCGGGAACTCTTGGCCAAGACCCCCGAAGCACGGGCCAGGGGCTACAAGCCTGGTCGATTCAGCTTTAACGTCGCGGGTGGTCGTTGCGAGGCGTGTCGCGGCGATGGCCAGAACAAGATCGAGATGCACTTCCTGCCGGATATCTACGTAACCTGCGAGGTGTGCGCTGGCCGGCGCTACGATCGGGAGACGCTGACGGTACGGTACAAGGGTCTGAACATCGCCGAGATCCTCGACCTGACGGTGGAACAGGGACTCGAGGTGTTTGGCAACGTGCCCAAGATCCAGCGGATCCTGGGCACGCTCAACGACGTCGGGTTGGGCTACGTGCAGTTGGGCCAGCCGGCGACCACCCTCTCTGGTGGCGAGGCTCAGCGAGTCAAGCTCGCCTCCGAGCTGTCGCGTCGTTCCACCGGTCGGACGCTCTACCTCCTCGACGAGCCGACCACGGGATTGCACTTCGACGACGTGCGCAAGCTCCTTGAGGTGCTGCACCAACTGGTGGATCGGGGCAACACCGTGGTCGTCATCGAGCACAACCTCGACGTCATCAAGACGGCCGACTGGTTGGTCGATCTGGGGCCGGAGGGCGGCGAGGCTGGAGGGCGGCTGGTGGCTGAGGGAGCGCCCGAGGTGGTGGCGGCGGTGGAGGAGAGCTACACGGGTCGGTACCTTCGCCGGACCCTGGAGGAACCGGTCGGAGTCAGTTGATGGCAGTGCGCTCCACCCTGGCCGAGAAGCGGCGGATCCTGCAGCTGGAGACGCTGTACGATCTCGCCCTCGCGCTTCAGGAACACCGATCGGAGGAAGAACTGGTCGAGGAGCTGCTGCAGCGAGCCTGCGCGGTGCTCGACCCTCAGGCCGCAGTCGTGGCCACCCGATCGCCCGAAGGTGGTCTACGAGCCTTCTCCCAGGTCGGCTGGCCAGGGGGCGAGCCCGACCCCGCGGTTCTCCTCGGCTCGCCCATGTGGCCCGAGATCGAGGTCCGAGAGGGGCCGCTAGGACGCCGTGAGGGATCGTTTGCGGGGCGGGACTTCCGGGAGTTGCTGGCGACGGGGGTCCGGTACCGGGGGCGCCTCTTCGGACTCCTGGCGGTGATCGACAAGGAATCGAGGCGCGACGAGGATCCCTCGTTCTCGGAGGAGGATGCCCGCTTCCTCGAATCGGTGGCGGCGCTGGCGGGGGTGGCCTTCGATAGCGCTCGCCAGATGGAAGAGCTCGAGCGTGAGAGAGAGACCCTGGTGGAGGAGAATCGGGCCCTCAAGGAGCAGCTTTCGGCCGAGGTCGACGGGCGGCGGATCGTGGCGTACGCCCCGGCCATGCGTGAAGCGCTGGAACGAACGCGCCGAGTGGCTCCACGTGGCGTCAGTGTCCTGATTCGAGGCGAGAGTGGAACCGGCAAAGAGCTCATCTCGAGGTTGCTCCACGTCGAATCGGGTCGGGATGGGCCTCTGATCGCGCTGAACTGCGCGGCGCTGCCCGAGTCGCTGCTCGAAAGTGAGCTCTTCGGGATCGAGGGTGGGGTCGCCACGGGCGTCAAGGAGCGGCGAGGCAAGTTCGAGCTGGCACAGGGTGGCACGCTCTTCCTCGACGAGATCGGCGACATGGCTCTCGGGCTGCAGGTCAAGCTGCTCCGCACCCTCCAGGAACGCGAGGTGGTTCGGGTAGGAGGCCAGAAGGCGGTGCGAGTGGATGTGAGGGTCGTGGCCGCGACCCACCGGCAGGTCGAGGAGATGGTTCGGGCCGGCGAGTTTCGAGAGGATCTCTACTATCGGCTGCGAGGGGTCGAGATCGAGTTGCCCCCGCTTCGAGAGCGCCGCGAGGACATCGCTCATCTCGTCCGCCACTTCGCCGGTGAGTTCTGCCGCCGCGAGTCGATACCAGAACCGCGATTCAGTCGCTCGGCGCTCACCCTGTTGCTGGCCCATGAATATCCCGGCAACGTACGAGAGCTCCAGAATCTGGTCGAGGGTGCCATCTCTCTCTCCGACGGCGAGATCGACGACGAGCTGGTGCGCTCTCTCCTGGAGGTCGATCCGTCGAGCGAGAGCGCGGGTGCCCTCGACCTCGAAAGTGTCGAGCAGCGGCATATCGCACGGGTGCTGCGGTTGACCGGCGGAAACAAGAGTGCGGCAGCTCGCATCCTCGGGGTGACTCGGCGGACTCTTCTACGTAGGGGCTTCTAAGTCCGTCACGATTGAGACACTTTGTCTCGACCGAGACATTCTGTCCAGGCGTCTTCTGCGTTGCAGAACATGGCCTCAACGGCACGATCTCCTTTCGAGGGTCAGGGGTGTGACTTTTTGTCCCATTTGCTTCTTGGCTTTTCCGGAAGGAAGTGCAGGTTTTTCGGGGGTTTCGCGGGGTTGGCACGATCTCTGCTCAAGCAAGGGTCAAGAAGGAGATCCGAGAGATGCTCGAGCTAGTACGCAACAGAGTCCAACTATCCGAAACCGCCTTGCAGCTCTCGCTGTCGACCGTCAGTGTCGGGAGTCTGTTCTGGTTACTGCTCGGTGATCAGATCCACCCCTTGATCGTTTATCTTCTGCAGGTCTATCTCACGTTCTGATTGTGGGAGCCTGCTAAGATCCGCCGCGAACGCGGCTTGTGCCAGCCGCTATCACTGACAGTGGAGTACCGATGGTAGAGAAGGCCTTCCGGGAGGTGCGTCTCGTTCTCCCGATGGAACCGAACCGGGAAGTGGAGGCGTCTGAGACCGCGTCCGCTCTGGCGGCTTCCGTCGAGATGCATCCCGATCGCGTCGACGAGCTCCGCATGGCGGTGCTCGAGGCGTGCATCAACGCCTTCGAACACAGCCAGGCGGACGACGGGAAGGTCTATGTGACACTGGCTCTCGTCGGCCGACGCCAACCCGAGCGGATCCGCATCACGGTGCAGGACCACGGGATCGGCTTTTCCGAGGAGAAGGTTGGGGGTACGATTCCCCGGCAGGCGAAGGCGCCGCGAAAGCGGGGCTGGGGGCTTACCATCATCCACCGGCTCATGGACGACGTGAAGATTGAATCGAACGAGGCGGGTACCATGGTGGTGATGAGCAAGCAGATCGACGACGCGGACGTCGGGGAGAACGGACTATGACGGAGAGCTTGAAGGTGCGAGTGGAACGCCGCGGTAGCGTTGCCGTCATCTATTCCGAGGGGTACATCAACAACCAGGGTGGCGAGGAGATCGCGCGCGCGGCGACGGCACTGCTCGACGAGGGAAGTCGGATCCTGTTGCTGAATCTCGCCGGTAGCAAGATCGTCAACTCGATCGGAATCTCGATTCTCATCGAGGTTCTCGAGAAGATGTTGGAGTTGGAAGGGACCTTGGCCTTCTGTTGCTTGACGCCGACCATCCAGAAGACCTTCCACATCATGGGACTCACGCAGTACGCCAAGGTTTACGAAGACGAAGCAGCGGCACTGCAGGAACTGCAGGGCGAGGGGTCGCCCGAGGGGTGAACGACGCGCGGCTCTCGGCGCCGTTGGCGGACGAGAGACTCGAACAGCTCTCTTCGCTCTTGCAACGGAAGGGCGCCGATGCCGCCTTTCTCGACGGCGTCCTCGACCTGACGATCGAGCGCCTGCAGGCCGACTCCCTGGCGCTGTACGAACTGGTCGGGTGCGAACTGGCTCGCATCGGTCGGCGGGGTGGTGACGAGTGGCCCGCTTCGCTGACGCTCGATCGGGACCAGGAGGATGCTGCCGTCTCCCGGTGTCTCATCCAGGGTGGAGAGCTCCACTGGCGAGGGGGTCGGAGCGACCTCGATGCCCCGTCTCGCTTGCTCCTCGAGGTCGCGAGCCGATTGTGCCAGTATCAGCGACGCCTCAAACAGCGCGAGTTCGACGTCAAGTTTCGAGGTGTCGAACTCGAAGCCTTCTACGACGTGGGGCTGGCAATCGCTCAGACCCTCGACCTCGACGCCCTCGGCGAGGAGATTCTGCTCCGGGCCCTGGCACTGCTCGATGCCAGGAGAGGGGCGCTCTACACGCTGGACGGCGAGCTTTTCCGACTGGGGGCTCGGGTTGGAGGCTCGGCTCGGGAGCAGTTCTCAGCCGATGTCGACGCCGAGGACGCTGCCTCCGAGACTCTGCCTCAGGCTCGTCATCTGCTGGCAGTACCGGTGCGGATCGAGACCGAGATCAAAGGACTCCTGGTGGTGGGGGACAAGGAGAGCCGGACCGGTGTCGGCCCCTTCTCGGAGGACGACCGCCGTCGTCTCGAGCATCTGGCGAACCAGGCCGCCTTGGCCCTCGAACAGGCCCGCCTGCACCGCGAGGCCCTCGAAAAGGAGCGCCTCGAGCGGGAGATGGAACTCGCGTCGCAGATTCAACGCGGCATCATCCCGCGTGATCTGCCCGACCTTACCTCCTACGACCTCGCGGGGTGGACCCGGCCGGCGCGTCACGTCGGTGGTGACTTCTACGACGTCATCCCCCTGTCGTCAGGGCGCTTCGCCATCGTTCTGGCCGACGTCTCGGGCAAGGGAGTTCCTGCGGCGCTCCTGGTCTCGACCATCCACTCCTTGCTGCGCTCGTTGCTGGACCGTGTCCAGGATCTCGATGAAGTTTGTCGCCACCTCGATCGGCATCTCCTCGAGTTCTCGGCCGCCAGCAAGTACGCGACCCTGTTTCTGGTCGACCTGGACCCGCAGGCGGGGGAGATCGGCTACGTCAATGCCGGCCACAATCCGGCACTCGTCCTGCGAGCCGACGGTTCCTCAGAGGCTCTCTCCTCGAGCAGTTTTCCCGTCGGTCTGGTGGGGGGTGGCAGCTACCATCCACGTCAGGTGGTTCTGGAGCCGGGAGACGTTCTCTGTATCTACAGCGACGGCCTCACCGAAGCCGAGAGTCCTCGAGGAGAGGAGTACGGCCTCGCTCGCCTGACCGCCGATCTCGTGGAGCTCCGCTCCGCCCCCCTCGAGGAGATTCGCACCGAGGTCGAACGACGGATCAGTCGCTACACGGCTGGACAGCCCCAGGGTGACGATCAGACTGTGCTGTTGCTGCGCCGCCGCTGACCGATCGGCGTCAGTCAGCCTCGAAGAACCAGTCGCTGGGGTCCCGGCAGGGAAGCTCGGAGCTCCTGGGGATCGAACGACCGTTTCGTAGGGGCAGGTCGAAGGAGCAGCGGTAGCCGCCGGTGAACGAGCCGAGCGGGTCGAGCATCAGCCCGACGCGGTGTCCTCGGATGGAGAGGCGAAGGTAGGGCGCGAGCGTCGGGTCGATCGGTGCAGAGCCGACCAGAGAGAGGTCGTGGACCGTACGGATCTCGACCGCCAGGAAGCTGACGATCGTGTCGGCCTCCCCGTAGAGGGCGTGCAACCGATGGCTGAGGACGAGGGGCAGGCTGCCGATCAGGGTCCAGCAGATCCAGCCGATCACCAAGGCCCGGTGGGAGCGCCCGAAAACCACGAGGAGGACCACGGGTACCGCCGCGAGCATGAGGCCCAGAGCGAAGATGCCCGACGGGACCTCTCCCATGGTCTGGTAGGCGAGTCGGTGGATCCAGAGGCCGACCGGAATCAGCGCTGCGAGCGCCACGGGGACGAGGGGAACGGGCCGACGGGGCCGCGCGGTTTGCGTCATCGGCTCCACTCTGAGGAAGCGTCGTGGCCCAGGCGTGGCGGGGCAGTGGCTACGAAGAGGCGCTCAGGGGTTGAGCGTGCTGCCCTTGCGAAGCAGAATGGCCGGAGCCGTGATGGCGCCCAGTTCGCCGGACGGGTCCGCCAGGACCTGGGTCTCCGATCCGACCGCTTCGACCTGTCCCAGGGCACTCAGCAGCGATCCTTCCCAGGTGAGGTCGGGGAGTGGACGACCGAGTCGACCGTTCTCGATACGACGCACTCCTCGGGCCAGGGCGCGAATGCGCAGTCGTCGACGATCGAAGCACTCGAGGTGACCGATCGCTCCCACCCAGACTCCGCCGTCGCCGCGTTGCTGAAGCTCCTCCCAGTCGCAGGAACCGGGACGTAGGAAGAGATGTTCGGCCCGAGCGTCGTCTCCCGCAAACGCGTGAGGGGTGGGAGGCAGTCCTAGCAGGCCGGCGTGGAGCTGGTCCAGGGCTGGGGTGCGGGGAACTCCCGATTCGACCAGCGGCACCGGTCGCTTGATGGTGCCCTCCAGATCGCAAGGAAACGGCAAACCCGCGGGATCGAGGCCGTTGTCGACCAGGTCGAGGGTGCGATCGAAGACCTGCTGTCCCAGATAGTCCCGCAGAAAGGAGTCTCCCAGCTGGTAGGCCTGGGAAGTGAACGCCATCCGGTTGAGCAGGTCGAGTAGCGAGACCGTGGCCTCCGGAGAGAGGAGGATCATGGTCGGCCCGTCGGGGACGGTTCCGGGGTCACCATCTCCGCGCCGTGAGTGGGCCCGATCGAACAGCTCCTCGAGTCGCAGGTCGGAGAGGTTGCGGCGCGCTTCGACGGAAAAACCCGCTCCGATTCCCCGGCCCGCTCGCACCGTGAGTTCGGCAGAGGTCGCACGCACGGCACGCCGTAGGGTGCGGCTGGTCGACACGATCAATCGGGTCTCGGACCACACCAGCCGAGCGATGTCTCCCTCGCGGGCGACCGACTCCAACCTCTCGCGCAGGTCGGTCGGGTCCGCATCGATCAGTTCGGGATCCCAGAGCCCGTCGATGCTCGGTAGGGGGTCGGGCTCGTGGGCCAGATGGGGGAAGCCGGGTACCGGATCACTGGCTCGGGCGTGGGCCATGGCGTGCCGGACGGCCGAGTGGATCTCGGAAAGCGATTCGGCGGCCGTACGGTACATTCCGAGGCGACCTCCTTCGATGACCCGAACCAGAACGTTGCGGTGCAGGACCGGGGGTTGCTTGCGGTCCTTGGCCCCGACCCCGGTCCGCCGGCTGCGCGACTCGAGCCAGGTGATCGCCGTTTCGTCAGCGGGAGACTCGCGGACGACCCGGTTGAGACGTCCCTGGACGGCCTCGAGAGCGATCAGTTTCGAGTCTGCGGCGGAAAGGGCGATCTTCGTCTCCAGGGTAGGGAATCGATGGGGCTCCGGGGGCAGAGTCTACCCGGTTCCACCCTAAGAGGGATTGGCGGGTGCGAACCTGGCTTGCCGCTTGCACGGGACTACGGCACAATGGGCTTTGTGCGAACCAAGCGTCCCCACCAAAGGACGGCGATGACGACAACCAGAGAGATCCGAGGACGGGTGCGTGGTTGTGGCTGGGTCTATTGGCTCGGGCTCGTCGTCCTGACCATCGTGCCGTCCTCGGCACAGCAGGATGCCTTCCAGCTCGAGCGTGAAGCGATGATCGAGAGCCAGCTGGTCGAACGCGGAATCGCCGAGGACCGGGTCCTCGAGGCCATGCGTCGCGTACCCCGGCATCTCTTCGTGCCCTCGGATGTTCAGGCCCAGGCCTACGCCGATCGACCCGTGCAGATCGGCTTCGGCCAGACGATCTCTCAGCCCTACATCGTGGGTTTGATGGCGGAGCTGCTCGACCTGCAACCCGGTGATCGGGTCCTCGAAATCGGAACGGGGTCGGGCTACCTGGCGGCGGTGCTATCGCTGCTGGCGGCCGAGGTCTACACCATCGAGATCATCGACAGTCTCGGGGAGAGAGCTCGTGACCATCTGCAGCGTCTGCGCTTCGACAATGTGCACGTGCGCATCGGGGATGGCTACCAGGGATGGCCCGAGGCGGCACCGTTCGATGCCATCGTCCTCACGGCGGCACCGGAGAAGATCCCCCAGCCACTGATCGACCAACTCGCGGTCGGGGGACGGATGGTCGTGCCCGTCGGCTCCTACTTCCAGGATCTGGAGCTGATCTCCAAGACCGAGGAGGGACTGGAGCGCCGCAAGGTCGCTCCGGTGCGGTTCGAACAGATGCAGGGAGAGGTCCTCGACCCCTGAAGTCGACCTTCGAGTAGGGAACTTTTCTTCGACCCTCTCGTAGTCTCTCTCCAAGGAGGTTGAGACGATGTTCGAACTGATGGGTTTGCTGCTGCTCGCCGGGGTCGCCGGGGTCGTGCTCCTGGGGTTTCTCTGCGTACTCTGGGTGATCAAGCTGGCCTTCAAGATCGCGTTGATTCCGCTGGCTCTGTTCGGTGGCCTGCTCAAGCTGGTAGTCGGAGTGGTAGCCGTGGTTCTGCTCTTCACTCTCGGCCTGCCGGTTCTGGCCTTCCTCTTGCTGCTCGCCCCGCTCCTCCTGCTCGGACTGCTGTTCTGGGGTGGTGTTTGCGCGCTGGGAGCGTTCGCCTAGAGGGCAGCACAGCCCCAGAGAACGGGGCTCGAGAGGGTCGAATCCGGGTGCTACGATCCGAAGCGTGCCGGGTTCAGTAGCAGATCGGATCGATCCCGCCCGATGGCGTCGTCACTGGAGCCGGACCAGGGACTTCGCGTCGCTGGTCTGGGAGCGCTCTCGCGAGGATGCAATTACCCTCAAGGCGGCCGCCTTGGCCTTCGCGACGATCCTCGGATTGGTTCCGCTGCTCGCTGCCTTCGGTTTCATAGGAACCCGGCTCGTCGACCGCTACCAGGATCGGTTGCTGGAGATCCTGATGAACGCCTTGCCGTACAGTGAGGTGGCGATCGCGGACCGCCTGGAGCTCTACATGCACCAAGCCGAATCGCTGCAGGGTTTCGGCCTCCTGGCGTTTCTGTTCATCGGCGTCGGAACCCTCCATACCATCGAGGAGACGATCAACAAGATCTGGCGAGTCGGCGAACGAGCCACCCTACGCGGGAAGGTCGTCTCGCTCGCCCTGATCCTGTTCTGGGTGCCGCTCCTGGTCGGCGGCGTTCTGTCGCTTTCCGTGATGGCCCGCCGGCATGCGACATTCGGGGTCTTGCTCGAAGAGTCCTTGCTGGTCGGAGCGCTTCCTTTTGTCGTGACCTCGATCGGTCTGACCATGCTCTACTGGCAGATTCCCCGGGCGCCGGTGCACTTTCGGTGGGCGCTGGTGGGGGGAGTGATGGTGGCGCTGTCGCTCGAAGTCCTCCGCCGTCCGTTCGCCTACTACGTAGCGAACATCAACCAACTGAGTCTGGTCTACGGGAGCTTTGCCATCACCCTGCTCTTCATGATCTCGATTCAGATCGCCTGGTGGCTGGTGTTGGTGGGGACCGAGGTGGCCTACGTCGGACAGCATCTCGAGGCCTTGGAACGAGGCCGTCGGGTCGATGCCAGCGTCCGCGGCCCCTGGGTCGGTCTCGCCGCGATGCTGGTGCTCGCCCGCGGACTTCGGCAGGGCACCCCCTTGCGGGAACCTGGCAGTCTCGCCGCCGAACTCGCGTTGCCGCCGGGGGTGGTCGAAGACTCGTTGCTGCCGCTGCTCGACCGTGGCCTCGTGGTGCAGACCGAAACCGACGGGTTGATCCTGGCTCGAGATCCCAACCATCTGACGGTGGAAGAGATCCTACGCTCGCACGACGGTCCGGTCGATCGACTGATGGCAGAGAGCGGGACAGAGGTCTGGGGAAGGCTGCTGGATCTGCGCGGCTCTCTGCGGGACCTTCGGGCGCCGAAGCTGCAGGGTTTGCTGCTGGCCGATCTCCTCGAGACCGAAGGGGCCGAGTCGACGGCTCCCGACGGCGCACCGACTGGGCAGTCGGACGCAGGAAACCGGTCCGATCAGGTGAGCCGGTAGGCCGCTTCGGTGGGCCGCATCGACCGGGGCAGCCAGAGCGGACGGCGCAGCTCCCCGGGGGGAAGCCGGGTCTTGGCTCGCCACTGCTCATAGATGGCTCGGGCTCGGCTGCGGTCGACCTCGATATCCCCGAACTGGTCGCCCGGTTCGGCTCGCGACACGGTCACTCGCTGGTGCCAACAGTGCATCCCGCTCATCGGGTCGGGGTGGACCGGGAAGGTGATGTTCTGGTGAACACCACTCTCGCGCCACCAGCCCGGGCCGGGTGACTCCGAAGTCAGGCGCCGCCAGCGCGTCACCTCACCTTCGGTCGTCATCTCCACCGGAGCGCTGCCCCAGCGGGACGTCTTGTCGCCATCTCGAGCTACGTGCCAGCGCCCGAGGTGGTGGCTGCAGGCGACGAGACCGGGGAGCAATCCCTCGGTGAGGAAGGGTCGCAGCACGAAATGGCCGATACCGGTGGTCACCCGAACCAGGGTTTTCTCGTCGATGCCGAGGCGCTCCCCATCCGTGGGGTGCATCCAGAGTGGGTTGTTGTGGCTGATCTCGTAGAGCCACTCGGAGTTCGCAGAGCGAGAGTGGATCAGGGTGGCGAGTCGGAAGGTCGGTACCAGGACCATCTCGCCCGGACCGAGTTCGGTGCGGGCGACGTGGCTCGTAATCGATCCGGGCATCGAGTGCTCGGGCCAACCCCAGTCCCGAAGGGTCTTCGAGAAGATCTCGATGGTGCCGCTGGGGGTCGCGAAACCCTTGCTTTCGTGCACCTTGTAGACATCCTTGCTGACCTCGAACGCACCGTAGCGCCGCATGTACTCCAGTGGTGACAGACCTTCGTTCGCGGCAGCTTCCGGCAGGCCGGGAACGGAGTTCTCGAAGATCCACTGGTACCGCTCGTCGAGGGTAGACTTCTCGCCCGGTCGGTACGGCGACTCGAAGTACTGCCGGATCCCGAGGGCGCCGTCAGGATCGATACGCCACGACAGCTCGAGGAAGAACTCCTCCTCCTCCCAGACCTCGCCGGGATTGACCTCCCAGGTATGGGTGAACTCTCGGCCTTCACGCTGGGCCAGGACCCGCTGGACCGGCTGCCGGAATCCGATCCACGTTCCAGCGTGGGTTTCGGTACTGACGATGTCGTGTCGTTCGGCGGAGTGACCCATCGGCAAGACGAAATCGGCGTAGCGGGCGGTCTCGTTCCAGGTCGGGGTCAGTGCGACGTGGCACCCCATCCGGTCCTCGTCGCACAGCAGGTCGATCCAAGCGGTGCCGTCAGGATAGGTCCAGACGGGATTGAAGACGCGTGTGAAGTAGGTGTCGATGCGGCGGCCCTCGTCCACGAGGTAGGGCAGCAGAATGCTCATTTCGTGGAACGAGAGAGGGTAGTCCCGCGGGTAGAGCAGTTCATTCCAGCGGTCCTGCGGAGGGGGCGGAGTCGGGGCGGCTGGCACGAATTTGTTCCAACCGGCCAGGGAGGTTCCTCCCTGGGTCCCGACGGAGCCGGTGACGACATTGAGCAGTTGCAGCGCGCGCGCGATCTGCCAGCCGCCCAGGTTGCCGGTGGCGGGACCCCGCCAAACGTGGCTGGCAAACGCACTCCCAGCGTCGGCGATCCAGTCAGCTGCCCGTTGGAGCCGGTCGACGCCGACGCCGCTCTCCGTGGCGGCGCGCTCGAAGGTGTAGGGAGCGTAGTGATCGAGCAGGCGATCGACGAAGGTATCGAAGTCGGCTGGGGTTTGCTCTCCCCCCTGGAGATGGGCGAGGGTGTCTCGCCAGTTGGTGAACTCGGCCAGGAAATCACGATCGAAGCGGCGGCGGGCCAGCAGGTGACGGACGATCGCCAGCAGCACCGTGGCTTCGGACCCCGGCCAGGTTGGTAGCCAGAGGTCCGATTTGGCGGCCGTGTTCGAAAGGCGGGGGTCCATCACGATCAGTTTGCCGCCCTTGGCCTGGGCTTCGATGATCCTCTGAGCATGGGGGTTGAAGTAGTGACCCGATTCGAGATGAGCCGATAGGAGCAGGGTGGTGCGAGCGTTTGCGTAGTCGGGCGAGGGACGATCGCCGCCGCACATCACGGTGTAGCCGAGGCGAGCGGCGCTCGAACAGACGTTGGTGTGCGAGTTGTGACCGTCGATGCCCCAGGCGGCGAGAACGTGGTGCATCATCTTGTCGTGGCCCGGGCGTCCCACGTGGTACATGACCTCGTCGTGCCGTCGTTCGACGAGCGCCTGGCGAATGCGCCGCGCCAGGGTGTCGAGGACCTCTTCCCAACTGCATCGCTCGAAGCGCGCAGCGTCGCGGGGACCGACTCGTTTCAGCGGGTAGAGAATGCGATCGGGGTCGTTGATCTGGTTGAGCGTGGCGGGTCCCTTGGCGCAGACGCGACCGCGACTTCCCGGGTGCCTGGGGTTGCCTTCGAAGCGTCGAATCTCCCCGCTCTCCCGATCGACGTAGGCCAGCAGACCACAACCCGACTCGCAGTTGAAGCAGATCGTCGGGATCAAGCTGAGGTGCCGCTCGGAGCGTCGTGGCCAGGCCGCGGGATCCAACTCGACCCAGTCGTCCCAGGATTCGCTGGGTGGCGTTGCCTGGAGGTGATCCGGAAGGTACTTCATGAAAGTGCGACCTCCTGGCCGGCGTAGACGAACGCCCAGTCGAGCAGGGCAAAGGCCGCCACCAGCAGGGGAGGCCACGCGAGGCTCGCCGCCGCCAGCAGGAGCCCCGCTCGGAAGCTAGGATGTCGCACCATCAGTTGATGGGCTTGCCGACCCTGCGCGGTTTTCGGTCCGACGACCAGGGCGGCCGCGGCCAGCGCGCAGTAGATCCCCAGACCCAAGAGCAGGATTCTCGGTTCGATCTCGTACCACCACCCGAAGAGGGCGGCGGCGGCCAGGGCCTGGGCGGTCAGCGTCCAGGGGAGTAGCGGGTCCTCGGACCACAGTTCCCGCCCTCGCGCCTGCCGGAAGAGGAAGGCGGTGTACACCGAGGTGGCGAGACCGATGGGCAGCGAGCACCAGGCGAGGAGGTCGGATTCGAGGCCCACTGCCCACAGCGCGCTGAGGAGACCGTGGACCCCGAGGATCCATCCGCCTCGGACCAGCCACGACCGTGGATTGGGGCGCGTGAGGAGGTAGTAGAACCTCGAGGGTTGGTGCAGATCACTGACGAGCAGGACGCAGGTGACCAGGGTCCAGAAGAGGCTGACCCCTCCGAGAACCTGTCCGTCGAGTTGGGACATCCAGAGCGAGAGTCCGGCGGCGATCAGGGATCCTGCGGCCAGGGCCTTCGTGGCCATGTACGCCGCGATCTTGCTGCCCCAGGGGCGAGCCTTGGGCACGTCGTAGACGGCGCGCGCTTCGGCCGTTCCCGGCGCCGGCAGGGGATCAGGGACCTGAGCGTGCGAGAGAGTCCGAGTGCCATCGACGGCCAGCGGGTTCAACGCGGCCGGGTCGGCTCCCAGATAGAAGGTCTGGGGTTTGGTGCCCCGTTCCGGTTTCCGCACGACGGCTTGGCGCTGCCCGAGCTCTTGCCGGGTTTCGGGGCGGTCGAGATCTACGACCCAGATCGCTTGTTCGGGGCAGACGGCGACGCAAGCGGGTGCGAGTTGGGCCTCGATGCGGTGCGCACAGAAGTGGCACTTGGCGGCGGTACCACTGCGGTCGTCGATGTGGATCGCGTCGTACGGACACGCCTGTAGACAGGAGGCGCAGCCGATGCAGCGGTCGCGGTCGAGGTCGACGATCCCGTCGTCGCGCTTGAAGAGTGCGACGGTCGGGCAGATCTCGATGCAGGGGGCGTCCGCGCAGTGGTTGCAGCGCAGCACCGCCGCCGATCTCGAGATCTCGGGGAAGGTGCCGTGTTCGACCCACTTGACCCAGGTCCGGAAGCTGCCCAGGACGACGTCGTTCTCGGCCTTGCACGCCACCGTACAGGCGTGACAGCCGATACAGGAGTCCTGATCGAGGACGAAACCGTAGCGCATGAGTCCGCGAAGGTTAGCAGATCAGCTGTACGAAACCGCGGTCGCTGGCACGGGTCATTCTGCCACCGGCTCGCGGGACTCGAGGCGAGCGCTCTCGATCAGGACCGGGACCCTGGGTTCGTGGAACGCGACCTTGCCGTCGGCGACCCACTTCTCGTCGACTTCGACGCCGGCGATCCGTTCGAGGACATCCAATCCCTCGACAATGCGGCCGAAGGTGGCGTAGCGGCCGTCGAGGTGGGGTCTGGGGGCGACGCAGATGTAGAACTCGGTCGATCCACTGTCTGGATCATCACCCCGCGCCAGACCCACCGCTCCTACTTCGTGGGGCAGGGCACCGAACTCGCCCGGGACCGTCGGTTGGTCGTTCTCGCCGCCGTCACCGGCTTGGATCACGTGGCCGGCGACGACTCGATAGAAGGGGAGGCCGTCGTAGAAACCCTCGGCGACGAGACGCTTGAAGTTGGCGGCTGTCTTGGGAGCTCCCGGCACGAACTCGATGACCAGTTGGCCGAGTGAGGTGTCGAGGACCGCCACCTCGCTGGAGTCGGCAGTGGTCTCCACGGTAGCCGAGGCCGGCGGCTCCGCGATCGCCCCTGCGGGCACCGCAAGGATCCAGAGGGCTGCGATGAGGCAGGCGCGGACGCCAGCAGTGCTCGAGGGCATGGGATCTCCTTTTGGTTCGGTTGCGGTCGGAAGTCTACCCCGCAGCGTTCGCCGATGATGGTAGATTCAGAATCGTGACCCCACCCGAAGGCTCCGGCCAACACCGGCTCTCGGGACCTCCAGCCTCGCGGAGACCGGCGGTCTCGAACGACCCGAGGGTCCTCGTCGCCCTCCTCGGTCAGGTGGGACGCGCCCTGGGTGACAACCTCGATCTGCGGGGCCGCTTGCGAAAGATCTGCGACCTGCTCCAACGAGCGTCCGGGGCCGAGCGAGTCAGTATCTATCTGGTGGCCAGCGATGGTCACCGGGCCGTGGAGTGCCTCGACGCGGAGGATCCACGG
Organism: Thermoanaerobaculia bacterium; assembly: GCA_030429235.1. GTDB lineage: Bacteria > Acidobacteriota > Thermoanaerobaculia > Multivoradales > JAIOJS01 > JAIOJS01. The sequence continues at coordinate 34,557 of JAUIDB010000023.1, forward strand.
GCGGAGAACGTGGTGGTCCTCGATGACTGGGTAGTGCGTTCCGGCGCTCCGGATCGCGCTCATCGAGCGTTCGGGCAGCTCGATGAACGGACTGCCGCCTGGTGCCAGCCGGTCAAACGAAACGGCCAACTTCTTGCGGTGCTCTATCTCGAAGGGGGCGTGGACTGGTCGGACACGGTACCTTCCACGCTGGAGGCCGTGGCCGAGATTCTAGGAACCGCGATCGCCACCCAACACCGATTCGATGAACTCCAACGGCACGCTACTCTGGCCGAAATCGTCGGTCAGGTTTCCCGAGTCGCTCTGGAAGGGGGCTCTCTCGACGAATTGCTGCACCGGGTGGTGTCCTATCTGGAACAACGGCTCGAGGTCACGATCGCCAGTATTCTGCTCCTGAGCGAGGATAAGAAGGTGTTCGAACTGGAGGTCTACTCCGGATCGATTCCCCTCGAGACTCCGGCCGGCGGCAGTTGGCCGGTCGAGGTGGGGGTGTGTGGGCGAGCCGTTCGGACGGGTAAACCGCAGCTCATCCTCGATGTCCACGCCGATCCGGACTACGTACCGGGCAATCCGGAGGTGCAGTCGGAGTACATCGTTCCCATCCGCCACCACGACGAGATTCTCGGCGTCCTCAACCTCGAGAGCACCCGGCGGGATCTCTTCTCGCCCCAGGCCCTGACCGTCTTCGACCACATCGCAGACCAAGTCGCGGGGGCGATCCATCTCGCCAACCTGAATCGCAGCTTGGAGGCCGTCAACCGCGAACTCGCCCGTCTTTCGGCCCTCGACGGCCTCACTGGGCTGTCGAACCGTCGGCGCTTCGACGAGGCGCTGGCGGCGGCCTGGGGGAGGGCGGGTCGCCGGCGCCGTTGGCTCTCGGTGATCCTGGCCGATCTCGACTGTTTCAAACTGCTCAACGACACCCACGGCCATCAGTACGGCGACGACTGCCTACGGCGCGTGGCGCAGGTGTTGTCGGAACTCGGTCGTCGCAGCGGTGACACCGTGGCGCGCTACGGTGGCGAGGAGTTCGCCCTGGTGCTCGAGGAATCGACGGCGGAGGAGAGCCTGGCCTTGGCCGAGGAGTTGCGGCGCAGGGTCGAGCAACTGGCGATCCCCCACCACGGCTCGACCATCGCCCCGAACCTGACCATCAGTGTCGGAGTGGCCGGTACTAGGCCGCGAGAAGGGGTACCGGCTCGGGTCCTGCTAGAAGCCGCCGACGCCGCGCTCTACGAGGCCAAGGGCCTTGGTCGCAACCGAGTCTGCGAGCGACGGTTGGCTGGCGGTTGACGACCTATCGAACTCAGTCGGAGGTACGCGGCGCGTACCAGAAATACAAGGTCGCCACCCGATCTTCGGGCGTCGGGGCGAAGCGGTGCGGCTCCTCCGTCTGGTGCGGCTCGAGGTTAGCCTCGACCGCCGGTTCCTCCACCACGATCTGATGGCGCCCGGCGGCCAGGCCGCGGGTCGGTAGATAGGCCATCAGGCCGGCCACATGGGAGCCGGCCTCGCGCGTGGGAACCCACTCGAGTTCGCCTAGCCGTTGCCCATCGAGTTCGACCCGAAAGAGGGAGGCGAGACAGTCCAGGTTGGCCAACACCAACTCGCGGCGGTCGGCGCCGCCGGCCCGCGAAGGCCGGAACCGAAGTGGCGAGGGCTCGGCCGCCAGGGTTCCCGGGCAGGCCTGCTCCAGGAGCGGGTGGTGCCGGTGCGGATAGTAGGGGATGAAGAGCTTGACGAAGGGGCCTTCGATGACGTCCGACTGAATCGACGGGTTCCGCGCGACCACTTGCACCGGGGCATGTTGGTCCCGGTAGTCCACGGGTTCTGCCCCAAAGGCGTCGAGGTCGTCAGGGAATCGCTCGAGGGTGTCGAAGCGGAGAGCATCGGTACGGACCAGGCTCTGACCGACCAGCCCGAAGGTCAAGAGCAGGATCGTGAAGAAGATCGCCAGCGTCGTGCGGCGTTCGGAGAACCGGCTCTGGAGGGTCAGTTGAATATGACCGACCATGGGGAGAGGGGAGGTGCGATAGGTCCAACGGACGAGACGGTGCAGCCACCGCCCGGCGGTGCTGTTGGGATCGATTCGATCGCCCGCGAGTTTGTCGACCCAGGTGACGACCAAGAGCGGTCCGACGGCGGCCAGCATTGCCGCCACGAAGAGCCAGACGGGATCGATCGAGGGCGACAGTACCCAGGAGGAAGCCAGGCCGAGTGCACCGGCGAGCAGCACGATCACGAGAGAGTAGAGCCCGCTGTGGGCGATCAAGAAGGCGAAGGAAAAGACCAGACTGCACAGGTCGTCGAGTCGTTCGATGTGGGCCGGCAGCGGTCGGAGGCTCCGCTTCAGGTTGTTCCGACTGTAGGGACCGAGCGATATCTGGTTCCAGTTGATTCCATCGGGGAACACGCTCTCCAGCCCCACGAGGCCGATCCAGTAGGCGCGCAGTCCGAGATGGAGCACGAAGAACGCGATCAGCGCGGTGAGCATCAACAGGCCGTACACGTAGCCGTAGATCACCAGGGAGCGCAGCGCGCCGTGCAGAGTGGCCGTCAGAAGGTCGAGAGCCCGGTGGATGTGTGGCGGGACCTGCAGGAGTGCGAAGACCACCACCCCCGAGATGAGGAGCTCCATCTCGAACGTGCGATTGTGCAGGTCGGCGAAGCGACTGGCCGGGCCCTGCGCGGGGTCGTTGCCTGCGCCATCGGCGGCTGAGTCGAGGCTCGGTGCGGAGTCGGCAGGCGTGCTCATTCCGAGGAGTCTACTCGTTCTCCTCGGTCTTGGTCGGGGCCTTCGACGGGCTCAGTCGGCCGGCTCGTCGTACTGCATCCCGCAACAGGAACTCGATCTGGCCGTTGACACTGCGCAACTCGTCCGCCGCCCAGATCTCCAGGCGGCGGTAGAGTTCGGGGTCGACCCGGAGCAGGAAGCGCTTCTTGGGCGCCAACGAGCGTGCGACCTACGAGTAGATGGTGCCGGTGTTGAGCACGGGTGCACTCGACTGCTCGCTGGTCAAGACCACGAGGAGGTTGTTCACCATCGCGGCTTTTCGCTCCTCGTCGAGCTGTACGATCTGCTTGTCGGACAAACCCTGGAGGGCGTCGTCGACCATGCCTACCGCGGCTTCGACGATCAGTCGGCGGGCTGCGACGACGGCGGCCGCCTGCTGCCTACGGAGCATCGCCTGAGCAATCTCGGGGGCGTAGGCTAGATGCGTCAGGCGGGCTTCCTGGACCTCGACTCCGGCGACCTCGAGGCGTGCCTGCAACTCGACCCGCAACTCCTCGGCGATCCGTTCCTGGTCGCCCCGCAGGGAAGGTTCATTGCCCTCGGCATCGGCCGGATCGTAGGGATGCCGCGTAGCGAGAGATCGGACCGCGGTCTCTACCTGAATCGAGACGAACTGTTCGTAGCGATCGACATCGAAGAGCGCCTTGGCGCTGTCCACGACTCGCCACACGACGACGGCAGCGATTTCGATTGGGCTTCCCGATTCGTCGTTCACCTTGATGGTGTCGCTGGTGAGATTGCGGACCCGGAGAGATACCCGCCGCTTCTGGGCCAGCGGGTTGCCCCAGCGGAATCCCTCGGTCCGGGTCGAGCCGATGTAGCGCCCGAAGAAGATGAGCACCCGTGCTTCGTTCGGCTGGACGGTGAAGAAGCCACCGAAGCAGACGCAGAGCAGAGTGAAGAACGTGGTGACCGCTACCAGCTGGACGGGGTCCTGCCCTTGGACTCCGGCGATGAAACGCCAGACACAAAGCCCCAACAGAACGAGAATGCCAGCCAGCGCCGCAAACCCATCGATGGTGGTGGCGCGGTGTTCGCGGACGGTTCGAAAGTCTTGAGTCATGATCTGTCTCCTTCGGATTGCATGATATCACTATGATAATCAAGTGCTATAAGAAACTACGGCAACCTCGAAAGGTCTATTCCCTGAGGCTGCTAGGCCCGTCCGCAGACGACGCCGGTGCAAAAACGAGGATAGACCTCGCGGATGCGTTGGTGGTCCGGAAGGACTTCGACCTCGGAGAATCCAGCATCGCGAAGTAGACCTGCCCATTGCTCTGGGGTCAGGAACCCAGGGGTGGGACGACGCGTTGGGTCTAGTTGTACGTCCCAGAAGTCCTCGAGGATCTGGAAGATCAACTCGGTGGAGAGGGTCCGCCCGGCGAAAGGGCGGATCGACTCGGCCGCGACCAGCCAGCCGCCTGGGGCCAACGCTCGGCGCATCGCGTCCAGACTCCGGTCGAGATCGCGAGCGACATGGACGACGTTGACGGCGTAGATCAAGTCGCAGGACCCGTCCTCGACTCCCTGGGCCGCGAGGTCCTGGTCGATGTCCAGGCCTCCGAATTCGAAGGGGCAATCTGGATGTTCGGAGCGTAGGCGACGTTCGGCGCGGCGCCGGAAGAACGGACTTGGCTCTGTGAAATGGTACCGACTGGGTCGGATCGAAGAGGTGGCCATCGCCTCGAGCAGGGCATCGGTACCACTGCCGGCTCCCGCTCCGACCTCGAGGACTCGGCCGGCCTGGACCGGTAGGTGCTCGCAGGCGACGTGAGCCGCGAGGCGGTTGTTCACGGCGTAGATCGGATTCTCGTTGTGAAAGTAGTCGAGCCAGAGTTGGGTCTGTCCCAGTCCGAACAACGCCTCCTGTCCCCGGATCTCTCCGCGGGCCACGCGAGGATACACCTGGGACGCCACGTCGAGCAGGGCCAGCGTGGCCTCGTTGTGGGGGTCGGTGGCGAGGCAGGCTTCGCGAATCGACGCTCGCACCGAAGGGGGTAGCTCTCCGCGCCTCTGGTAGCGCACAGGTTCGTCGTCGAAGCGCACCGCCAGGCCCACCTCCACGAGTCCGCGCACCAGCCAGTCCAGGGCGTGTCGGAACGACTCGACGAAACCGAGTTCGTGTCGCAACTCGGGGAGGGAACGGGGCTCGCGGAGCGCCTCGAACACGCCCAGCTCGTCGACGAGTTCCAGCATCCAGGCCCGACCGTAACGATCGACCAGCTCCCAGGAGCGATAGAAGGAGTCCGAGAACAGGTCTTCGGGAAAGTGGGACAGTAGCTCGGTGACCCGCGGGTCGACGGGGAGTACTTCGGTAGGGGATGGCATCACCGGACCATTGTAGGATAGTCCGGTGAGCGGAACTACGAGCAACGAAGAGTCCCCACCCGAGGATCACGAGTCCGGCTTTGCTGCGGCTCAACTCGACCGGATCGCCGGCCATGTGCGGGGGATCATCGAGGAGTTGGGCCTCGATCCCGGAGACCCAAACCTGGCCGAAACGGACCAGCGAGTCGCCCGCCTCTACGCCGAGATGTTCAGTGGCATCAAGGCCGGCACGCGGCCCAAGGTGACGACCTTTCCCAACGAGGAAGGGTACAAGGCGATGGTCATCGAAATGAAGATCCCCTTCTTTTCGATGTGCGCCCACCATTTCGTCCCATTCCACGGGCATGCGCACATGGCGTACATCCCCAAGGACCGGATTCTCGGGCTGTCGAAGTTCTCGCGCATTCTCGAGTTCTACGCCAAACGACCCCAGCTTCAAGAACGCTTGACGGAGCAGGTCGTCGGGTTTCTCGAGCGCGAGCTCGATCCTCGGGGGGCCATGGTCGTGATCGAGGCACGCCACCTTTGCGTGGAGATGCGGGGTGTCAAGAAGACCGGAGCCGTGACCGTGACCTCGGCGATCCGTGGGTCCTTCTATCAAAAGGAGGTCCGGGAGGAATTCCTGGACCTGATTCGCGGTCGATGATGGACGCGAAGAGCGTCGAATCGAGGCTTCGGTCGACCACCCGTGGCGGTCGGTTGGTGATCGCGTTCTTTCTGGTGGTCAGCCTCGGCACGGCATCGATGGTCGCAGCGGGGAAGGGGAAACTCCGAGATCCCCACGACCTGGTCAACATCTACCTCAGCCCGACCTACTCCCAATGGCTCGTCGGTGCCACTGGTGAGTTGGCCAGCGACGCTGAGGTCGAGGAGTTCCTCGCGTTGCGGGACGACGACCGAGCCGAGCGCTTCGTCGAGGCATTCTGGGATGCTCGTCGCGACCTCGAGGTCGACGGCGGAGAGGAGTCCTCGATGCGGGCCGCGATGGGGCTGGTTCAGAACCCCTTCAGGGCGCTGTACGAAACCCGCGCCGAGGAGGCAGACAAGCTCTTCTCCGAGTCTGGGTACCTGGGGCGCCGGACGGCGCGCGGCACGATCTTCGTCCTCTTTGGGGAACCTGAGGAGACCGACTACGAGGTCAATCCGGATCCGGAAGGTCAGCCCATCGTGGTCTGGACGTACGAGAAGAAGCGCCGCGGACTCGATGGCCGAAAGGCTGAGAGAATCTACCGGTTCATCCGGCAGGGAGATCTCACCGTTCCCTACGTTCCGGGCCGAGTGCGGCCGGTCCGATCGCGGTTCTGATTGCCACGACGGGAGAGGGCCAGGCGCCATGTCGAACTGCGCCAAGTCGATAGCGGTTTCACCAGTGGGAGGTTTGGTATGACGACACGGGCACTGCTCCTCGGGACCGGGGTGGAGCTTCCCCCTCGAGTAATCGACAACCATCGACTGGCACGGGTCATGGAGACCGACGACACCTGGATCCAGGAGCGCAGCGGGATCGTCGAGCGGCGTTACGTCGAGGCTGGAGTGGGGGCTGCCTCCCTAGGGGCCGGGGCCGCTCGCGCGGCCCTGGCGGATGCGGGTCTGTCGGCCGAGACCGTCGACTACGTCGTGTGCGCGACGATGACTCCCGACCACTACTTCCCGGGGTCGGGCACCTTGATTCAGCATGAGCTGGGGATCTCTCCCCGTCCAGCTCTCGACATCCGGCAGCAGTGCGCGGGATTCGCCTACGGCCTGCAGGTCGTCGATGCCTTGATCCGTAGCGGAATCGCTCGCACGGTGCTGCTGGTCGGCACCGAGGTCCACTCCGCCTTGATGCCCTTCTCGGAGGCGACCTGGAGGGCGATCGAAGATCCCGCAGCACCACCGCCTCCGGCCGAGGAGATCGCCTACAACTCCCAATTCCGACACCTGTTGGTGCTGTTCGGGGACGGCGCCGGAGCCATGGTCTTCGGAGCTCATGAAGCCGATGACGGTCGGGGCATCCTCACCTCGCGGTTGTACGGCGACGGCGGTGAGAAGGAGATCCTGTATACCCCTGGCGTCGGTTCGGGACACCGGCCGTACGTCAGTCACGAGGGGATCGATCGTTACGATTCGGTGCCGGTGATGGAGGGGCGCTCGGTGTTCAAGCACGCCGTCACCATGATGCCGGCCGTGACCAGGGAGGTGCTCGAAGCGGAGGGGCTGAGCATCGACGATCTCGATCTGTTGATCATGCACCAGGCCAATCTTCGGATCAACGAGGCCGCCCGCAAGCACTTGGGACTGCCCCCCGAGCGAGTGCACAACAACATTCAACGCGTCGGCAACACGACGGCGGGAACGCTACCGATCTGCTTCGACGAGGCGCGACGCGAGGGCAAGGCGCCAGAGGGAGCCCTGGTCGCCTTTACGGCCCTCGGGGCAGGCCTCCATTGGGGTAGTGTGCTTCTCCGAGTCTAGGGGCACCGCGTCGACTTCCGGGCGGCGGCTAGTGGGTCAAGGCCTGCTCGATCTGCTCTGTGTCGAGCACTAGGGCGGCACCTGGGACCGACTGGGCCGGATCGAGTTCCCAGCGTCGGATCACTCGACGGAAGACTTCCTTGAGGGCTCGGGCTCCCAGTCGGGGTTGCCGGGTCGCTTCGGTCGCGATGGCGCGGACCGCCGCCGGTGAGAGTACGAGTTCCTTGCCGTAGGTGGCGAAGTACTCCTTCGACTGCTGAAGGCCCGAGTCGGGTGATTCGAGGAAGATGCGCACGAGTTCTTCCACCGTGAGATCCTCGAGCAGGACGACAGCATCGAAGCGAGACAGGAACTGCGGGCTCATCCCGTATTCGAAGAGGTCCTCGTTGCGCAGCCACTCCTGAAGTGAGAACTGCAGTTCCTCTCGAACCTGTCCACCCTCGACGACGGTGACCGCCTGTAGGGCTCCCTTGTCTCGTCCCACCGTGACCCGATCGAACACAGCATCGTAGAGACCCTCGAAGGCACCGGCGCAGACGAAGAGCAGGCCCGAGGAATCGACGGTCTGGACCCCGCCCCCGGCCCAGTCGGGACGACGGAGCGGGATGGCTTCGTTCTCGATCAGGGTCAGGAGCGCCTCCTGGGCGCGGATTCCGGCGACGTTGGGGCGATCGCCGACCCGCGAGCGGATCTTGTCGACCTCATCCACGAAGACCAGACCGCGGCGCGCCCGGTCGAGTACCGCGTCCCAGCTCGCATCGGCACCGAGTTGCTCGCGGCTTCGCTCGAGTAGTCGATGCAGGACGGCCTCACCCGGCCGACCGCGCTCGGCCTCCTCGCCCAGGACGTTGGCGTGGAGCCGCACCACGGTCGAGCGGCTCGCCAGCTTGGGATCGCTGGCCAGGTACTCTTCGACGCCACGCATCAGAGTGGTCTTGCCGGTCCCCGAGGACCCGATCATGAGGATGTGTCCGGTCCGGACGCCTTCCAGCTTCTTGGCCAGTGCGACGGACATCTCCTCGATGGCGTCCCGCTGACCGATGACTCGCTTGCCGAGAACCTCGGCGATCTCGAACGGTGTAGGCATGCGGGGCATTCTACCGCCCGCTGCTTGCGTCGGACCGAAGAGGTCGGCTCGGCTAGAATCCTCCACTATGTCGCGAACCTCCTCCCCCCGCACTGCCGTCCTCCCCCTCCTTGCGATGCTCCTGCTGAGCTCGGGATTGGCGGTCGCGCAGCCAGTTTCGGTCGCTGCCGCCCAGCGAGCCGTCGATGCTGGCGATCCCGTCTCGGCGCTCGAGATCACCAAGGTCCTGTTGTCGACACAGCCGGAGAACGCAGCAGCCCTTCTGATTCAGAGTACGGCCCACCTCATGCTGGGCGATCTCGAGGTAGGCGAGCAGGAACTCGATCGCGCCCTGCAACTCGATCCTGCGCTTCGTCAAGGGTGGCTGAACCGCGCGGCCTTGTCGATGGCTGCTTCTGACTATCCAGCGGCGCTGGCGGCCTTCGAGCAGGCCCGGCAGCTCGATCCCGGGGCGGATGACAATCATCTGAATCTCGGTGCCACCCGCCTCTTGATGGGCGACCTCGATGCCGCGGCCCAGGACTTCGAGCGCTATCTCCAGCGGTCTGCGGGGAACTCGGAGGCCTTCTATCTGGTGGCCACGAACTACGCGATGGGAGGGTACGCTGCCTTCGCTCTCCGCCACCTGCACCAGGCGATCAAGCTCGACGAGAGGTCCCGACGTCGGGCGCGACGAGATCCCAACTTCGTGTCCCTGGAAGACCATCCCCGATTCCAGGATCTCATGAACACCGACATCTACGTCCTGTCCTCGGACTCCCACCGGGCGGCTCGTGTCTTCAAAGGCGCCTACGACGGTGGGAGAGGGGTCCTGCTCCAGAGTGTGCTCGACGCTCTCTACGGCTTGCGGGAGCCCTTCGATCCCAATGTCGAGGTCACCGAGAACTGGGCACTGATCTGGGGGAGATACCGCATCAAACTGCGGCAGGATCTCGAGGGTGGCGTGGTGGAACTGACTGCGCCTCAGAGTGCCTTTACGGCAACCGAATGGGAGCAGGAGACGAAGCGACTGTTCGATTCGGTCTTCGTGCAGATTCCCAAACGCCTCTAGCCAGACGGCGCGATGCCTCAGTCTCCGCGGCGTTGGTCGCGGCTGGCTCGTTGCTGTCGGAGAGTCCTGTACCGCAGTTTTCGTTTGCGCTGTTGCCACAGGGTTGGGCTGAGCCCGACCACGGCGAAGCAGATCAGCGCGATCACGATCTCCAGCGTCTTGCCCTGGCCCGTGCCCTCGGCGGCGGAGGTCAACAGCGTCGCCAGATAGGTGTACATGGCGATCCCGGGAATCAAGCCCAGGGCGGTCGAGAGGAGGAAGAGGGGGAAACTCACCCCGGCTAGAGCCAACCCGAAGTTGGCCAGTGGGTAGGGAATGGGCATCAAGCGAAGCCCAGCGAGCGACCAGAACCCGTGTCGCGAGATCGCCGCCTCGACCCTCCGCAGCTTTCCCCCGGCGATTCCAGCCACGAAGTCCCGCCCCAGGAGGCGTGCCAACTGGAATCCGAGCGAGCCTCCGAGCAGGGCGCCGATATGGTTCAGGACGATGCCCTTGCCGAACCCGAACACGGCTCCGCCGGCCAAGATCATGGGGGAGAGGGGGGCGCCGAGGGGGGCGAGCACCACGAAGGCCGCGAGCAGAACGATCGGGGCCCAGATCGAACCCCGGATGGCGACCAGCATCTCGACGGCCACCTCGCGATCGAGGTAGTGATTCAGGGGGGTGAACCGCAGCACGAGCGCGGCCGCGATCAGCAGAGCCACGAAGAGGAGGAACCGTCCAGTTCCCGGCGGGTAGCGTCGGGCGACGAGCACCGGAGGTGGGGTAGCGAGCAACCGGTCGAGTTGGTGGTCGCAGCCAGCGCGAAGCACCACGATGTCGACTCCGAGGACGCGGTTGGGCAGATCCGCCAGTCGGTCGCGGCACTGGTCGAAGAGGGGCTGGGAAGATGCCTCGCTCTGTGCTGCCAGTAGGCCCCTGGTCAGGTACGTCAGAGCGTCGATCAGAGCGAGTCCGTCTTCCTCCTCGGGGGACAACTGCGTCTTGACGTCCTCCCACGCCGTGGTAGCGGAGACCAGGTCGCCTCGAAGGTAGGCTTCGAGGCCGGCCTGGAGCCTAGTGTCGATGGCCATGGAAGCTGAATCTCCCCAGGGTCATCGGGCCCTGCGGAAAACCGACACGGCACGGCACGATGGGCCTACGAGTCCACCGCTTCGGAGAGACCCAGAAACTCCCGCATCTGGCGGGTCAGAGTCTCTTGCGCACTGGGTTCCATAAAATTGAGCCGCAGTTCGTTGATGACCATCACTTCCATCTTCTCCCACTCTTGCCAGCAGTCACCGCAGGTCGAGGCGAGGATTTCGGTTCCGGTCGCGCCCGGGAGCGGAGGCGCGGGCATGGGGGGCTGTTCGCGACCACAGCGGCGACAGGTCAGCAACTCGCTCATCGACTCTCCTCCAAGGCGGGCACCGCGTCACGCTGGTGGCGGAAGTAGTGGATGGTCTCGCGCAGGCCGTGATCGAGCTCGACGGTGGGTTCCCAGCCAAGTTCGCGCCGCGCCTTGGTGATGTCGGGCTGACGGATTTTCGGGTCGTCCACCGGCAGTTCGCGGTGCGAGATCTCACTCGAACTCCCGGTGAGTTCGAGGATCTTCTGAGCAAACTCGAGCACGGTCATTTCGCGGGGGTTCCCAATGTTGACCGGCGTCGTGACCGAACTGCAGAGGAGACGATAGATGCCGTCGACCAGGTCGCTGACGTAGCAGAAGGAGCGGGTCTGGGAACCGTCGCCGAACACAGTGAGGGGCTCTCCGGCCAGTGCCTGCTGAATGAAGCTCGGAACCACCCGACCATCGTGACCCCGCATCCGCGGTCCGTAGGTGTTGAAGATTCGAACGATGCGGGTCTCCAGCCCGTGGTACCGGTGGTAGGCCATGGTCATCGCTTCGGCGAAACGCTTGGCCTCGTCGTAGACGCCTCGGGGACCGACCGGGTTGACGTTGCCCCAGTAGGTCTCGGGTTGGGGATGCACCAACGGGTCACCGTAGGTCTCGGAGGTCGAGGCCAGGAGGAACCGAGCCCCTTTGGCCTTGGCTAGACCCAAGCTGTTGTGGGTCCCGAGCGAGCCGACCTTGAGGGTCTGGATCGGGAGTTCCAGGTAGTCCCGGGGGCTGGCCGGAGAGGCGAAGTGGAGCACACAGTCGATCGGGCCATCCAGGTGGAGCGGGCGTGTGATGTCGTGGCGAATGAACTCGAAATGCTCTTCGCCTTCGAGGTGTGCGATATTGGCGCGCCGGCCGGTGATGAGGTTGTCGACACAGAGAACCCGGTAGCCCTCGGACAGCAGCCGGTCGCAGAGGTGGGAGCCGAGGAACCCCGCACCTCCGGTGATGACTGCGATGGGTCGTGTCATGAGGAAACTCCTGGATTCTGTTGTCGGTACCAAGCGACGAACTGTCGGATGCCCTCGCGGATCGGTACCTTGGGTTGATAGCCGAGCATGGCGCCCGCCTTGGTCACGTCGGCGTAGGTAATCGGGACGTCACCGGGTTGCATGGGCAAGCGGTCGACCCTGAGCTCGACCCCGAGATCCTCGGCGATCCAGGTGATCAGGTCTCCGAGTCGAGTCGTTTCGGCCCCGCCGAGATTGAAGATCTCGAAGTCGGGCGCCAGGTCCATGGCCGCGATGATCCCGTCGACGATGTCGTCGACGTAGGTGTAGTCCCGTCGACTGTCTCCGTCGCCGTAGACAGGGATCGCCTGGCCTCGCGCCAGGAGGTCAGTGAACTTGTGGATGGCCATCTCCGGTCGCTGGGCGGGTCCGTAGACCGTGAAGAAGCGGAGGCAAGAGATCTTGAGATCGTAGAGGTGGTGGTAGTTGTAGGCCAGCAATTCTCCGGCGCGTTTGGTCGTCGCGTAGGGGCTGATCGGTTGATTGACCTCGTCGGTCTCGGAAAACGGCACCTTCTCGTTGATGCCGTACACGGAGGACGAGGAGCCGAAGACGAAGTTCTGCGGTCCGTGGGCGCGAGCTGCTTCCAGGAGCCTGAGGGTACCGATGCAGTTGACCTCTTCGTAGAGGATCGGCTGCTGCAGGCTCGGCCGAACGCCGGCCCGGGCGGCAAGGTGGACCACCACATCGAACTGATGGGTGGCGAAGAGCTGGTCCACCAGCGCGGCGTCTCGAATGTCTCCCTCGACCAGAGTGTAGTCCTCCCGCTCGAGCCAGGAAGCGACGTTCCGACGCTTGATGACGGGATCGTAGTAGTCGTTGAAGTTGTCCAGTGCCGTGATGCGATCGCCGCGTTGAAGAAGCGCTCGCGTCAGATGTGAGCCGATGAAACCGGCTCCACCAGTGATCAATACGTGTTGGCCCATACTCTCCTCAGGTCGCTCGTGAAAGGTCCGCGTGGGCTCGCAGACAGCGCCTACCCTAGCCGGAAGGCCAGCCCCACGCAACGGGGCCAGAGCGGAGCGTTCACTGCGTCGCCGGGGGGGAGAGTTGGTCGGTTTCGGGGCTGGTCTGGGCATCCTCGTACCGCACCTCGATGCCCTTCTTCTGGCGATTCCGAATGAGCCATCGCAGGAGCCGGGACTCGTCGATGCCCACCAGGATGTCGTCCACGGCCTCGAAGACGGTCGGGTCGTTCAGCAACCGGGCCGCGGTGCCATCCCCTCGGTTGAGCTTCTCGGCCGCTTCGGAAAGGTTGTCGAGGGTACGGCGAAGGTTGGCGGCGGTTTCTGCCGCGAACTCCTCGTCGTTGATCAGCTTGCCCGCCAGTCCTTCGGTGGACTCCAACTGGGCCGAAAGCGCGCGGATGCTCCTGGAGGTTTCCTGGAGATGGGCCAAGGTCTCCTCCGTCTCGGCCTTGAGATCGGCATCGCTCAGCAGCGCCGGCAGGATCCCTTGACCGCTCTCGAAGTCGTCGAGGACCTGGTCGATGCGGTCGATCGACGAGGCGAGACTCCGACCCATCTCTTCATCGTTGATGAGCCGCGCCAGCGGACCGCGGCCGCCCTCCAGAGTCGAAGCCATCGTCTGGATCGAGTCCAGGGTTTCGTAGATCGCGTCCGAGAGTTTTCGTTCGCCGGCCTGGGCGGTGGTCAACTCGCCGACCACTCCTTCGCCTCGATCGACCCGCTCGAGGACGTTGCGAAGCGAGTGGGAGATCGCCGATACGTTGTCGACCACGTCCTCGCCGGAGGCGATCAGCTTGTCGACATCCGTGGCCTCCGCGACGGTGATCTGGCCGTCGGGTTCGATCTTCGGTAGATCGGCCGAACCGGAGGTGACGTCGATGTATTTGTCTCCCAGCAGTCCCAGGGTGCGGATCCGGGCGCGCGAGTCCTCTCGGATCCGTTCGCTGTACCGTCGTTCGATGCTGAATTCGATCGTGAGCCGGGTCTGATCGGCTTCGTTCGGCAACAGAATCCTCTCGACCACGCCCACCGTGACGCCGTTGAGCCGGACTGGGTTCCCTTCGTTGAGTCCCTGCGCCGAGAGAACCGTCATCGAGTAGTGGTTCTTACTGGAGAAGAGTCGATTCTGGTCACCGATCAGGAAGATCCCGGCGGCCAAGACCCCAAGGGCGGCGAGCACCAGGATCCCTACTCGAGCTGTACTGTGACTTGATCCCATCAGGCGTCCTCGCGTCTACCAGTGAGAAAGCGGTGCAGTAGGTCGTCCTTCCCGGACTCGGCCTCCTCCCAGGTGCCGAGAAACCGGAAACGACCCTCGTGGAGGAAGGCGATACGAGTTGCGATCTTGCGCGTCAACATGAGGTCGTGAGTCACGACGACGGCTGTGGTACCCAGTCGCTCGCGCGCGCCCTGGATCAGGTCGCCGATCGCGTCCGAGGTCATCGGGTCGAGGCCGGTCGTCGGTTCGTCGAACAGTATCACCTCCGGGTCGAGAGCCAGCGAGCGGGCGAGCGCGACCCGCTTGCGCATTCCGCCAGAGAGCGCGCTGGGTACCTTCTCTTCGATCCCGGGGAGCTCGACCAACTCGAGCTTCTCGGCCACGCGCTGCCGAATGGCTTCCTCGTCCAGTTCGGTGTGCTGCCGCATCGGGAAGGCGATGTTCTCGAACACGGTCATCGAATCAAAGAGCGCCCCCGACTGAAACAGCATCGCCACGCGATGGCGCACGGCGTACAACGCTGCTTCGGAGAGCGTCGTGATCTCCTCGCCGTCGAAGACCACCGATCCCGCGGTGGGTTTTTCCAGGCCGTTCAACTGCCGCAGCGTAACGCTCTTTCCCGTGCCGGACCGGCCGAGGATTACCAGGGCTTCCCCGCGGTCGATCTCGAAGTCGAGACCGGACAGGATCTCGCGCTCGCCGTAGCGTTTGACGAGGCCGCGGATGGTGAAGAGTGGTGAGGT
This sequence comes from Thermoanaerobaculia bacterium, assembly GCA_030429235.1. Classification (GTDB taxonomy): domain Bacteria; phylum Acidobacteriota; class Thermoanaerobaculia; order Multivoradales; family JAIOJS01; genus JAIOJS01. The sequence goes on from JAUIDB010000023.1 coordinate 49,592, forward strand.
CATCGAAGCGCGAGGGGGTGGTCAGAAGAAGAGAAAGAACGCCTTGGTCAAGAAGAAGTCCGAGATCAAGACGAGGATCGAAGCCAGGACCACGGTCTGGGTGGTCGCGCGACCGACGCCGTCGGCTCCTCCCCGCACGGTGAGCCCCTTGTAGCAGCCGATGGTGCAGATGAAGTATGCGAAGAAGACGGACTTGCCGACGCCGCTGGCGACATCCTGCAGGGTCAACGCCGAGAGTACGTCGTTGACATAAAACCCGGGGGACAGGTCCAACTGCCAGACGGCGATCAGCAGTCCCCCCAGGATTCCGAATAGATCGCCGAGGATCGTCAGGGCCGGGAGCATGACGAGGCACGCCACCAGCTTGGGGACGACGAGCCGTTTCACGGGGTCTACGGCCATCGAGCGCAGGGCATCGATCTGTTCGGTCACCTTCATCGTGCCGATCTCGGCGGTCATGCCGGCACCGATGCGCCCGCCGACCACCAGCGCGACCAGAATCGGCCCCAGTTCGCGTACCAGAGACTTGGAGACCACGGTTCCGATGTAGTACTTCACCCCCAGCGACGGCAGGCTGTAGGCAGTCTGGAGAGCCAGGACCATGCCCGTGACCAGAGTCGTGATGAAGGCGACGCCGAGTGAGCGCACGCCGATTTGCTCCATCTGATCGAACCAGAGTCGAACCTGGAAGGGTCGAGTGACCATGGCCCGAAACGACTGCACCGTCAGGAGAGCGAGTTGTCCCGCCGTCTGGCCGAACGGAGGACGCTCGGAACTCATCGGCGCATGGGCCACCAAGTGGCGGCGTGGGCCAGGGCAAAGAAGAGATCGCATCCGGCCAGGATCCAGAGACCCCCGAGGGCCGGATCGCGGAGGGCGGCAAGGCCGAAGACGATCGCCCCCAGAGTGCGTCCGACGATGGCCACCACGATCACGGCGCTGTAGCGCCGCGGATCTCTGGCTGCGACCAGGTAGAGCGTCGCCAGCATGCAGAGAAAGGTCGCCATCAACCAGAGGTAGAACGCCTCGCCGGGCAGCGGAAGATCGAAACGACGGGCCGGTACCTGCGGAAACGCGACCATGGCCAGGGCATAGCCAAGATCGTAGAGGGCGCCGAGAATCAGCGAGGCACGCAGCAAGCGAAGGTAGAGGTGTCGGTGCGGCATCTGGGATCGATCTTAGCTAAGTGGCGTCGGCGCCGGGGTCGGGCGCCCGGGCCGGGATCGAGGCCAGTCGTTCGATCTCGTGGCGCACTTCGGCGGCGAGGTCGGGAGCATCAGCGGATCTGGGGTGCCCGTAGCGGACCGTCACCAGGCCTCCCCGGATGAGATAACTGGAGCGTTCCTGGACCCCCAGGGTGCCCTCGATTCCGACGGGGAGGATCGCCGCCTCGGCTTTGCGAGCGAGGAGGAACCCGCCCCGTTTGAAGGGCAGCAGCTGTCCGTCGACGGAGCGGGTCTCCTCGGGAAAGAGGAGAACCGCGCCCCCCTGACCGAGACGGGCGACGGCCTGGCGAAAGGACTCTCGGGCACGCTTCTGGTTGCGGCGGTCGACCGGAATGAAACCACCGGCTCGCAAGGCCCATCCGAACAGCGGGATCTGGAACAGCTCGCGTTTGGCCATGAACAGCGCCGGCACCGGCAGGCTGGCGATCAGGACCGGAATGTCGAAGAGGCTCTGGTGGTTGGCCATCACGACCAGCTTCTCAGGGAGCGGGGTGCGGCTCTCCGACTCGACCTCGACCCGAACGCCCGCGCACCAGAGGAGTTCCCGTGCCCACCGCCGAGCCCAGAATTGGACGGCACGACCCCGTGGCGGAATCCAGAAGGTGAGGAGGGCGAGAACAGAGTAGACGGCAGTGCCGACGATGAGAAAACCATTGCCGACCAGGGTAGTAAGCCAGGGGGACCGCGACGCCATGGTGCCCGATTATCGCGCATCCCCGTGGCCGCGGGCGGGCGAGGCGAAGCGCTGTGGTTCGACGGCCGAGAGGTACGGTTCGATGTCGGAACCGGGATCCTCGAGCAGGATCCGCGCGGCCCACCGACCGAGCTCCCAGCTGGCGCTCATGCCGCCTCCCCCCAGGCCGGCAACCCAGAAGAGACCGGGGCACTGAGGGTCCCAGCCGAGGACCGGATGACCGTCGGGGGTCTTGGTGCGGTAGCACGCCCAGGCCCGCGTTTCGCGAGCCGAAACGAGCCGCGGGACTTCGCGCTGCCGCCGCTCCCGTGAGCGTTCTCGGATGGCGGGAGCCAGAGCGTGATCGAGAGCGGTGGTCGGCTCTTCGTCGCAAAGGCAGTACATCCATTGGCCGTCCGCGAGGGGCCGAAGGTAGAAGTCCCGGGATTGGTCCCAGACGTACGGTTGGTGCGGTGTGCCTGGATTCGAGGGGCAGTCGTAGGAGAACAGGTGGCGTCGCAAGGGTCGGAGGGGCAGGTCCATCCCACCGGCCTGTAGGCCCAGATTCCGAGCCCAGGCACCGGCAGCGTTGACGACGACGTCGGCTCTCACCTCCGACGATGGCGTCACGACCACCAGACGCTCGGAGCGGTCCCTTCGGATCTCCGTAGCGGGTTGGCCGAGTCGGATGTCGGCTCCCTGGCTCGTCACCTGGTCCGCATAGTGAGCGAGGAGGTCGAGAGGGTCCACCACACCGTCCGAAGGAGTCCAGAGGGCGTGGTCGAGGTCGGAACCCTGCAGGATCGGAAGGTCGCGAACGCACTCCGCTCCGGACCGCAACGAGGTCGCCACGTGGGCGTCCTGAAGTTCTTCGAGCAGGGTCCGGGAGCCGAGTTGCCAGGACCCGGTGGCCCGGAACGAGGTCGTCGGGTGGTTCTCGAAGTAGCGTCGGGTGACGGAGAAGAACCGCCGCCAAACCCGCGTTCCGGAGCACTGTAGGAGCAGGCCGGCGTTGCGACCCGAGGCGTAGGCGCCCAACGACGAGGCACCTTCCAGTAGGGTGATCGAGCCGGCTCCCAGTCGGCCGAGATGAAGAGCCGTGGCGAGGCCGGCGAAGCCGGCGCCGACGATGACGATGCGACGAGTGGACGCAGGATTCGACGGAGGACGAGTCATCGGCGCGAATTGTAGCTGCGGTAGGGACCCGCCGCGTTGTGGGGATTGGCACTCTTCGGACGAGAAGTTGACTACAATGGCACCCGAGATCGTTCAGTCGAGAGCAGAGGAGCAGTTCGCAGCGTGACTCAGGAGAAGCAGGTGGTTCAGTGCCCCAGTTGCCATACCCGCCTGCGTTTGGCAACGACCGCCGAGACCCCACTCCGTTTCAAGGTCCGGTGCTCTTCGTGCAAGACGCCCTTCGTCGTGCGGCGGAAGGATTCGGATCGGGGAACGCAGCCGCTAGCGCTGACCCCATCGGCTCCGCTTGCCGACCAGAAGACGATCGCTACGGCTCCGACCGGATCGCTGGGCACCGGTGCGAGACCACCGGCTGCGAGCTCGCCGTCACCCCCTGATCCCGGCCCAACGACCCAGGATACCCTCCAGACGAGCCGTCCGTCCGGTCTGTCGCCGGATCGGCGGACCTTCGAGACGGGAGAGATGGTCGCCGGTCGCTACAAGATCGTGAGGTTCATCGACCAGGGAGGGATGGGAGAAGTCTACGAGGCCGATGATTCAGCGTTGGGCCAGCGCGTTGCTCTCAAGACGATCCGTCCTACCGTCGCTTCGGACCAGGAGGCACTGGCCCGGTTCAAGCGCGAGATCCACGTCGCTCGGCAGGTCACGCATCACAACGTCTGCCGGATCTACGACCTCGGAGCCCACCGCTCCGACTCGCCCCTGGCGTCCCTCTATCCCGGCGGTGAGATCCTCTTCGTGACCATGGAACTTCTGCAGGGAGAAACCCTGGCGGACCGTCTGACCCGGCAGGGACCGATTCCGGTGGCGGAGGGCGTCGTGTTGGCACGACAGATGGCGGAGGCCCTCGATGCTGCCCACGCGGCGGGAGTGGTACACCGCGACTTCAAGTCGGCCAACGTCTTTCTCGAGTCCCCCTCTCCGGGACGCACGCGAGCCGTGGTGACGGACTTCGGCTTGGCTCGGACCGAGGATGGCGAGGGTCTCGGCGGTTCGTTGACCATCGCCGGGTCGGTCCTCGGGTCTCCGGCCTACATGGCTCCCGAACAGGTCGAGGGTGGCAAGGTGACCGGCGCTGCCGACCGCTATGCCTTTGGCGTGGTGCTGTACGAGATGTGCACCGGGCAGGTGCCCTTCCGGGGCGAGACGCCCCTGGCAACGGCGGTGAAGCGACTCACCGAGAACCCGCCATCGCCACGTGAGATCGCGCCTGGTCTCGATCGCCACTGGGAACGGACCATTCTCAAGTGCCTCGAACGGCACCCGGAGAACCGCTTCGCTTCCGGGGCGGCGATCGTCGAGGCTCTGACGGGGGCCGACCTCGTCCGCGAGGCTCGCGAGAAGAAGCCGCCGCTGACCCTGCACAAGGTGTTGATGGTGATTCTTGCCCTGGTGCTGGTGCTGGCGGCGGTGGTGGTCAACGTGCGGGTGTGGCGGGGATCAGAGACGGCCGTCGACACCGCGAGCCTGCTGGTCGCTCCCACCGTAGCGCGACCCGCCATCGCCGTGATGGGTTTCCACAACGTGACCGGCAACCAGGAGCACGCCTGGCTGGCGGACGGGTTGGCGCAGATGTTGAGTTCCGAACTCTCGACCGGCGGCGCGGTCCGACTGATACCCGGGGAGAACGTGGATCGGGCTCGGCGCGAGCTCGGCCTCGAGACCGGAGATGGATTCGCACCCGATACGCTCGAGTCCCTGCGGCAGAATCTGGGAAGCGACTTCGTCGTGAGCGGCGCTTTCACCCTGGTCGGCGAGGTCGAAGCCGGGCAGTTGCGAGTGGATCTGCGCCTTCAGGACACCGTGGCCGACGAGAACTCGAGCGCGATGGCCGTGACCGGCACGGCCGATCAGATCTTCGCCCTGGTGGCCGACGCCGGGGAGCAGCTGCGGGATGCGTTGGGATTGCGGGGCGATGCGGACACCGCCGGCGCCTTCCGGGCTGCGAGCCAGGAGTCGGCGCGGCTCTACACCTCGGCTCTGGCTCGCCTCAACGCGCAGCAAGCTGCCGACGCCGTCGACCTGCTGGAGCAAGCGGTCGAGATCGACCCGCGGAATCCCCGGGTCCGGGCCGCTCTGGGACGAGCCCTGCACCAGCTGGGATACGAGGCGCGGGCCATCGAGGAGGGACGGCTCGCCATGGAGCTGTCGACTCCATTGCCTACCGCCGAGCGACTGGGGATCGAGGGAGAGTACCGGTCGATGGTCGGAGACTGGCCGGCCGCCGTGGCGATCTACGAACAGCTCTGGCGGGCCTCCCCCGATGATCTCGAATTGGGCCTGGAGATGGCAGAGGCGCTCCTGCAGTCGGGCAACGCCTCCCGGGCTCGCGAGGTCGCGGCGGTGCTCGAGCAGCTGCCGTCGGCGGCCGCGGGCGATGTCAGGATCCAACTGATCGACGCGCGCGCTGCCGGGTCGCAGGGAGACTTCCGCCGCCAGGCCGAGCGGGCCGCCGCCGCCGCCGATTTGGCGGGTCAGCGCGGTGAGAGGCTCCGACGGGCGCAGGCACTCCTGCTCGAGGGGTGGGCGCTTCGGAACCTCGGTGAGGGGCAACACGCTCTGGGGGTGACGACCGAGGCGGAGGGACTCTTCCAGCAGTTGAGTGATCAACCCGGAGTGGGCCGAGCCCGCCTGCAGCGGGGCAGCCTGCTCTACGACACCGGAGATCTGGACGGGGCGCGACGGGTCTTCGAACAGGGCGTGCAGACCTTCCGTGGACTGGAGAACCAGGGCGGGCTCTCCCAGGCCCTCAACAACCTCGCGGTGGTCAGCAAACGGCAGGGTGAACTCGACGAGGCCGAGCGGATGTACAGCGAGTCCCTCGAGATCTCGACCGAGACGAAGAACCGAGTGGGTATGGCCAACGCATTGGTGAACCTGGGGGGGATCGATCTCCGCCGCGGCGCGCTGTCGAGAGGGCAGGAGCGTTTCGACACGGCCCTGGAACTCGCTCGTGAGGTAGGGGACCGGCACCAGGAAGCCTACGCTCTGTACTACCTGGCGGTGGCATCTCGTCGGCAGGGAGAACTCCCGAGGGCCTTCGATCTCCAGGAGCAAGCTCTCGACCTGCGGCGATCGATGGGCGTACGACTCGGAGAGGCGGCCTCCCTCATCGATCTCGGCAACCTGGCGATCGAGCGGGCCAATCCGGTACAGGCGGCCGAACACTACGAAGCGGCCGTGGCGATCGCCGAAGAGGTCGGGCACCAGTCCCTCCTGGCGTACGCCCAGGAGGGGCTGGGTCGGGTGCGCTACGAAGAGGACCGGCTGACGACCGCCCAGGAACTCCTTACCACAGCGCTGGTGCGGCGGCAGGAACTGGGGGAGGTGGGTACCGAACCCGAGAACCGGATTGCTCTGGCGCGCGTGGCGGTCGAAGAGGGCGATTTCGAAACCGCGTTGCAGCAAGCGCAGATGGCCGCTGAGGTCGCGAACCGTCTCGAAGCTCCGGACCTCCGAGCCCTGGCCGAGGGGTACCAGGCTCGAGCCCTGATCTTTCTCGGGCGCCAGGACGAGGGGCGGGCTGTCGTAGCCCGGGCGGTGCAGCGCGCCGAGCGCACGGAGAACCTCGCCCTCGGGTTGGAGATCCGACTGTGTGCTGCGCGGGTCCATGCGGCGGCCGACCGAGTTGGCGAGGCGAGAGTGCACCTGCAACAGGTGCTGGCCGATGCGAGCTTGGCCGAACTCGAGCTGTTGCGGCTCGAGGCGCTGCTCCTGGACTCCCGCCTTCTGGCCAGCGAGGGTCGGATCCGGACGGCGGAGGAAGGCCTGGTCGAGGTCAACGATTCGGCCGAGCGGCTGGGACTCCTACGGCTTCTCGAGAACGCCAGGGAGGCTTCGGCTCGCCTGGGAACCAACTAGCGTCCACCGGCGGGCCTGTGAGCCGCACCGGTTTTGGACTGACCCCTGAGGAAACGGACTCATGAGCGATACGACTTTGCGAATCGGAATCAACGGCTTCGGCCGCATCGGACGCTGTGCCTTCAAGCAGCTTCTCCAGCGCGACGGGTTGGAGGTCGTCGGCATCAACGACCTGGCCGATCTCGGCGACCTGGCCTACCTGCTCAAGTACGACTCGGTGCACGGCTGGTACTCGAAGAAGGTCGAGCGCGACGAGAAGACACTGTTCGTGGGAAACCGTACGATTCCGTTCTTCTCGCACCGCGACCCGGCCGACATTCCCTGGGGCGACCTGGGTGCCGACCTGGTGATCGAGTCGACCGGTGCTTTCCGCCAGCGGGAGAGGGCGGCCCAGCATCTGGCGGGCGGCGCCAAGCGGGTCGTCATCTCAGCCCCGTCTCCCGATGCCGACGGCACGTTCGTGCTGGGCGTCAATGCCGACCAGCTCGACCCCGATCGCCACGTCGTGGTGTCGATGGCCTCCTGTACGACGAACTGCTTGGCGCCGGTGGCGAAGGTGTTGCACCGCGACTTCGGAATCGAGCACCTGATGATGACGACGGTCCACGCCTACACGTCGAGTCAGTCGCTGACCGATGTCCCCGTGCGCAAGCGGCGTCGAGGGCGTGCGGCCGCGCTGTCGATCGTGCCGACGACCACCGGAGCGGCTCGGGCCACGGAGCTGGTTTTGCCAGAATTGGAGGGGCGGATGGACGGCATGGCCTTTCGGGTACCAGTCCCCGACGGCTCGGTGGTCGACCTCGTCGCCACCCTCCAACGGGACGTGACGGTCGAGTCGGTCAATCAGGCGCTGGCGGCCGCGGCGGAGGAACCGGAACTCCGTGGCATCTTGCGAGTTACGGACGAGGCACTGGTTTCCCGCGACATCCTCGGAGACCCCCACTCCTCCATCGTGGATGCCGAGAGCACCATGGTGCTGCGACAGCGCGTCGCCAAGATCGTCTCGTGGTACGACAACGAATGGGGATACTCGGCTCGGCTCGTCGACTTCGCCGCGAGGTTGGCCGCGATGGGGTAACCGCCTCCTCGCACGACGACTGGCCCACGCTCCACAGTCGGCGGGGGTCCAGCCTCCGACGGCGTTTCGTCGTGGCGATCACGGCGCTCGTGGGGGTGGTGCTCGTCGTGCTGGCGCTGGCCCTCGGGTTGTCGAGTCGCCAGCGCCTCCAGTCCGAGATCGAGGCCCATGCGCGCAGCTACGCTCGCCTGGCGGTGGGTCCGTTCTGTAGGGCCTACGAGACCTACTTCGACAGCGGCCACAGCAAGTTCCTGCAACTCGTCGACGACCTGGCCGAACTCAGCTCGGATCTGGTAGCGGTCGAGATCTACGACACCACGGGCCGGGTGCTGTATTCGACCGGCAGCCTTCGCGAGTCTACGAGCCTCGTTCCGGTGGCCCGTCCCGACGTCGTGTCCGAGGATCCCAGAGTACGGGCGGCGGCACGGGGTCTCGACAGCGTGGCCTGGCGGACTCCGCGGCCGGTCCGGTACTACACGGTCATGGAGCCGCACGTCGAAGAGTGGGGGCGTCATCGGTACTCGGTGGCTTTCCACTTTACCTACGACAGTCTCGGAGCAGTCACGCAGGCGTTTCTGGTGAGTCTCGTGGTGCCCACGACGCTCTCGCTGGGGATCGGACTGCTCATCGCGATCCTGTTGGCGCGGCAGAGTCTGAGCCCTTTGGAGAAGCTCATCGCCGGCGCCCGCGACATTGGGAGTGGAAGGCTCGATCGTCGCATCGAGCTGACCTCCGATGACGAGTTCGAGGACCTGGCGTCGACGCTCAATCGGATGGCGGCTCGACTGGCGGGCAGCATCGTGGAGTTGGAGGAGAGCAATCTCGCGTTGCAGCAGTCCAACGTCGAGCTCAAGGAGTTGGACCGACTGAAGAGCGATCTGCTGGCCAACGTGAGCCACGAACTGCGGACTCCGTTGACATCGATGCAGGGGTACACCGAGGCGATGGCCGAGGGGCTGCTCGGTCCGGTCAATCGCGGCCAGGAGGAGGCCTTGGAGGTCTGCCAGCGCAATCTCGATCGGTTGTTGACGATGATCGGCGAGCTCCTTACCTTCTCGCGGCTGGAGTCAGACCGCCTGGCGATGCAACGGCGGGCCGTCGATCTGACCGAAGTGGCCCGCTCGACGGTGGAGGCGGTGCGCAGTGCCCGGGGCGTCGGTCGGGAACTGGTCGAGTCTTTCGGCGAGGGTCCCTTCGTGGTCGACATCGATCCCGAGCGGATCGGTCAGGTGATCGAGAACCTGCTGACCAACGCTGTCAAGTTCACGCCCGAGGGTGGACGCATCGAGTTGCGACTCGTCGGCGAGGCCGAGACAGTCTGCGTCGAAGTCGCGGACCAGGGCATCGGCATCGAACCGCTGGAACAGAGTCGGGTTTTCGACCGCTTCTATCAGGTGGAGTCCTCGTCGACTCGGCGCTACGGTGGCATCGGTCTGGGGCTCTCGATCGTCAAGCAGATTCTCGATGCCCACGGCTGCGGCATCGAGTTGGAGAGTCAGGTGGGCGTCGGAACCACCTTCCGCTTCCGGCTGCCGCGCGCGGTGGAGGAGTCCGATCGTGACCTGCCGTTGGTGCGGGTGCTGGTCGTCGATCCCGACGCCGCCTTCGCTCGGCAGCTGACGGCCGAGATCGAACGCTGCGGTTGGGGCTGGCGGGTGGTTCCCTCGGCGCAGGCGGCCAAACTGACGGTGCAGGAAGGCGAGGTCGATGCCGTGATTCTCGACCGCCTGCTGCCCGATGGTGATGCCTTCGATCTGGTGCGAGAGTGGCGGTCCCAGGACGCGACGCGTGGCCTGCCGGTGGTCGTCGTGTCGGAACGGTCTGATCAACCGGTGGCCGAGGGACTCGGCGCCATCGCGTTTCTCGCCAAACCGGTTCCCGCTGGGGTCGTTGCGAAGAAGCTCCGTCGTCAGCTCGAGCCGTCCTCGGCCCGTTGCATCCTCTTGGTGGCCGATCAGGTCGACCGGGAACTCCGCGAGACGTCCCGCAGCTTGCGGCCCTTGGGATTCTGGTGGCGGCGCTGGCGCGATAACGACTCGACCAAGCTGCTGGTCGACGGCGACCTGCGGGCGGTGGTCCTGTTCGATCGCCGCCGCAGCCCACTGACCCCCTGGGGCTCGGTAGTGCCGCTGGTCCTGGCCGCTTCGCTGCCCGTCATCGTCTGGGCCGACGCCGAGCACGCGGCAGAGGTCCGGGCGTCTCTGGCCGACGCCGGGATCGACTGGGGTGAGGTCGTATCGAGTCGCCGGGAACTGCGGCAGAGGGTCGAGCAGTTGCGCCGAACCCGGGATGGCGTTACTGTTTGGAAGGACTCTTCTACATGAGTGAAGCCAGTATCCTTGTTGTCGATGACGAACCGGACGTCCGACGGATGTTGCAGGTGATTCTCGACAAGAACGGCTACGGGGTTCAGGGGGTGTCGTCGGGGCTGGAGGCGTTGGTTGCCGTCAACGAGCGCGAGCCGGATCTGATCCTCTTGGATATCATGATGGAGGGTATGGATGGTTGGGAGGTCTTGAAGCTCCTCAAGATGGAGGAACGAACTCGGGACATTCCGGTCGTGATTCTGTCGGCCCGCGTCGAGCCTCGTGACAAGATCCGGGGGCTGCAGGAAGGGGCAGTCGACTACATCACCAAGCCCTTTTCCGTGAAGGGTGTTCTGAACAGCATCGATTTGATTCTCAATCCCACTGTGAGCTAGCCATTCCAGAAGGCAACATCATTCCGTTGAACGAAGAGGGTCGTGACTATCTAGAGCTGCGCGCCGAGTGGCTCAAGATGCGGGGCTGTCTGTTTGACGCCAATACCGGTTTGCCGACGCTGCCGGGGGTGGTGGAGGACGTTCGGCGACGGGCTGAGACGGGAGTACGGATCGGTGTGATCGTCCTCGACTTCAGTAGCGAGGAGCACATCGAGGAGATCTACGGCTGGGAGACCTACGACGGCGTGCTCCGACAGGTCGCACAGTCTCTGGACGAGTTGCGAGGCGGTCCTCTCGACGAAGGCGATGTCGTAGCGCTTCAGGGCGTGCGCAGTGATCAGTTCATTCTCTTTCTGGGGCTGAAGAGTACGACTCCGGCCGCAGAGATCGAGCACCAACGCGATCAGGTACTGTCCGAGCTCTGCCAGCGATTGCGGATCCGGGTGGGGCGTGAGCAGGAGCGCAGCCTCGGAATGTACGCGGCTTCGGGACTGGTTCCCTACGATCCGACCACTCGGATCGAGCGCTCGATCTACCGGGCGGTCGAGGTCGTGCGAGCCAACTGCTGGCAAGACCGGGAAGAGCAGCTCAACTCCCGTCTCGTCGAGCTGAAGCGAATCCTGGAGCACCGGGACGTACGGATTCGGTACCAGCCGATCCTCTGGCTCTCCAACTCGTCGGTTTTCGGCTACGAGGCGTTGTCGTGTGGGCCACCGGGCAACATCTTCGAGAACCCCGAGATGATGTTTTCGTTTGCCGAGCGCACCGATCAGATCCACGGCCTCGAGCGGCTTTGTCGTACGGAATCGGTGCGCGGCGCCGCCCGTCTGCCCGAGCGAAGCAAGCTGTTCTTGAACACCTCGGTGCATGGCTTCCAGGACTTGGTTCCCCTACCCGAGGAACTGCGTCGAGATCTATCCGCGGTGGGCTACGAGCCCAGCGATCTGGTGCTCGAGATCACCGAACGGGTCGCAGTGACCGGGTGGAAGGAGTTTCGTCAGCGCCTCGACCGTCTGCGCGCCGAGGGCGTCGCGATCGCGGTCGACGACATGGGGGCTGGCTACTCGTCGTTGCAGTCCGTGGCCGAGCTGGAGCCGGACTTCCTGAAGTTCGATCTCAATCTGGTGCGCGACATTCACGAGAATCCGATCAAGCGCGGGCTGCTCGAGAGCCTGCTGCTAATGGCCCAGAAGATCGACGCCCGGGTGATCGCCGAAGGGGTCGAGAAGCAGGAGGAGTTCGAAGCGTTGCGCGAAATGCGCGTGACCTTCGGGCAGGGCTACCTGTTCTCGCCGCCCGAATCGATGGGCTATCACGTACCCGGCTAGGAGCAACATGTCTGGCGCCGCTCGGTATCCGGAGGTCGTGGTCGACCTGACGGGACAACTCGACAAGCCGGTGGCGTGTGTGGCCATGGTTCGCAGGTCCTTGCAACGGGCTGGCCTGGACGAGGCGGCCCGGAGTTTCACCGATCTGGCGTTGGCAACTGCCAACGAGGATTTTCTCGCTCTGGCCCAGAGTTGGGTTACGGTTCGGTTGGACTCCGACCCGCAGGGTCGGTAGGGCGACGTGCCGTCGTGTCCTTCTCAGGCCCCCACTGGTGGTCGGTTGCCCACGCTCGAGGCCAGCCGGCTGCGATTGCGGTGGATGACCGCTGAGGACCTGGGAGGACTCTTCGCGGTCTGGGGGGACGCCGAGACGATGCGCTTCATGGCCGACCCGCCCCTGGCCGACCTCGATGCAGCCCGGGACTTCCTCGAGTCGATCCGGCAGGGTTTCGAGGACCATTCGCTCTACCAATGGGGCATCGAACTCCGCTCCGCTGAGGTCGGCGCTCCCACCGACACCCCGGGACCGATCGTAGGGACGGTGACCCTGGCGGGCATCGACTGGACGCACCGCAGGGCCGAGATCGGGTTCGCCCTGGAACGTGGCCAATGGCGCCGAGGCCTGATGCGCGAAAGCGTAGGAGGGGTGCTCGACTACGCGTTCGAGGTGCTCGGTCTCCACCGGATCGAGGCCGATGTCGATCCCCGCAACGTGGCTTCGATCGGATTGCTCCGGTCCCTTGGGTTCACCTGGGAAGGGCGACTGAGGCAGCGTTACTTCGCCCCGGGAGAGATCCAGGATGCGGATTGGTTCGGCCTCCTCGCGCCCGAGTGGAAGGGGCTGCGCCGAACGATGAGAGGTACAATCACGGGCCCATGACGAGTACGACTCCACAGCAGCAGCGACCCCAGCGGATCGCGTTCCTGCCCGGCGACGGCGTAGGTCGCGACGTCGGCGCCGAGGCGGTGAAGGTCTTGGAAGCCACCGCCGAACGGTTCTCGCTCGATCTCGAGTTGGAGCACTTTCCGTGGAGTGCCGACCACTACCTCGAGACCGGCGTCACGCTACCAGACGGAGCCGTCGAGGACTTTCAGGAACGATTCGCCGCCATCTTCGTCGGAGCCTTCGGGGACCCACGGGTCCCCGATATGAAACATGCCGCCGACATCCTTCTCGGACTGCGGTTTCGGCTCGATCTGTTCATCAACCAGCGCCCGGTGCGGCTTTGGAACGAGAGCCTCTGTCCGCTACGCGACAAGAAGGCCCGGGACGTCGACTTCGTCGTCTTCCGAGAGAACACCGAGGGTGCCTACGTGGGATCGGGGGGCAACTTCAAGGTCGGGACTCCGCACGAGATTGCGACCCAAGAGGAGATCCATACCCGCCTCGGGGTCGAGCGGATCGTGCGGGCGGCCTTCGACTTTGCCGTCGCCCACGGTCGACGTGAAGTGTGCATGACCGACAAGTCGAACGCGCAGCGGTTCGTGGGTGATCTCTGGCAGCGGACCTTTGTCGAGGTCGCTCGCGACTATCCGCAGATCGAGACTCGGCACCTGTACGTCGATGCTCTGGCGATGTTGCTGGTGCGTGAACCCGAGAGCTTCGACGTGATCGTGGCCAACAACATGTTCGGCGACATCATCACGGACCTCGGAGCCGCCCTGCAGGGAGGGATGGGAGTGGCGGCTTCCGCCAACCTGCATCCCGGTCGCGTGTCGATGTTCGAGCCGGTCCATGGCTCGGCGCCGCCTTTGGCCGGAACCGGCCGGGCCAATCCGATCGGGGCCGTGCAGTCGATCGCCATGATGCTCGACTACCTCGGGCACCGAGGCGCCAGCGACGCCATCGAGGCGGCGATCGTGGAGAGTCTGACCGCTGGCGCGATGACTCCCGATCTCGGCGGCTCCGCCACCACCTCCGAGGTCGGAGATCGGCTGGCCAGGACCGTGTCCGCAACGCCGGTCGACGGCCCCGCAGCTCTGCAATGCGAGGAAACACCATGACCACCATGAACGAATCGGAACTGATCCACGACTGGAATCTGGAGGGCGCTGGCGACATGAGGCCCGCGCGTCCCGGGGTTCAACTCAACGACGAGACCTTACGCGACGGCCTCCAGTCGCCTTCTGTCCGCTCCCCCGCGATCGAGGACAAGATCCGGATCCTGCACTTACTGGCTGAGCTTGGCATCGACGCTCTCGACCTCGGCCTTCCCGGAGCGGGGCCGCACGTCGTCGCCGACGTCACGGCGCTGGCCGAGGAGATCGTGCGCCACGATCTGCCGGTGGCGGCCAACTGCGCGGCCCGCACCGTCGCGGCGGATATCTTGCCGATCGTCGAGATCTCGCAGCGAACCGGTCTGGAGATCGAGGTTGCCTGCTTCATCGGATCGTCGCCCATTCGTCAGTACTCGGAGGGCTGGGACATGGATCGCATGTTGCGGCTGTCCGAGGAGGCGGTCGAGCTGGCGGTTCGCGAACAGCTGCCGGTGATGTTCGTGACCGAAGATACGACGCGAGCTGCCCCGGAAGATATCCGACGGCTGTACACCACGGCGGTCGAAGCCGGGGCCCGGCGAGTCTGCATCGCCGACACGGTGGGGCATTCGACGCCGAACGGGGCTCGAGAGGTCACCCGGTTCATTCGTCAGGTTGTCGACGACACCGGCGAGTCGGTGGCCGTCGACTGGCACGGTCACCGCGACCGCGGCCTGGGAGAGATCAACGCCCTGGCCGCGGCGGAGGCCGGAGCCGATCGGATTCATGCCACCGTGCTCGGGGTCGGCGAGCGGGTCGGCAATGCGGCGCTCGATCTGCTGATGGTCAACCTGCAGTTGCTCGGCTGGCGGGACCAGAACCTGCAGCGCCTGCCCGAACTCTGCGAACTCGTGGCGCGGACTACCGGGGTTCCGCTCCCGGACAACTACCCGGTGGTGGGCCGGGATGCCTTCCGCACCGGCACCGGTGTCCATGCCTCGGCGATCATCAAGGCCAAGACGAAGGGTGACGACTGGCTTGCCGACCGGATCTACTCCGGTGTCCCGGCCGAGATGATCGGGCGGCGGCAGGAGGTCGAGGTCGGACCGATGTGCGGGATGTCGAACGTCGTCTGTTGGCTGAACGATCGAAATCTGCCGACCGATAGCGATCTGGTCGAGGCGATCTTTGCCCGGGCCAAGGAGGCAGAATCCGTCCTCAGCGAGGCGGAGGTGCTCGCCGTTTGTGCCGAGCACGGGGTGACGATGGAGGCCGCCGGTTGATTCTCGCCCATTTCACCGTCGGACCCTTCGCCGAGAACACCTATCTGATCGGCGTCGCGCCACGGGTGGCGATCGTCGACCCGGGAGGGGAGAGCGACCGGATCGCGCAGAAGATCGAAGACGAGGGCTGGCAGCCCGAGGCGATTCTGCTCACGCATGGGCACATCGATCACATCGCGCATGTGGCGCACCTCGCGGAGCGCTACTCGCTGGGATGCAGAATCCACCGCGACGACCATTGGCTACTGACGACGCCGCAGTGGCCCGAGATGGCGGCGATGATGGGGGCTCGCCCCTGCCCACAACCCGAGGGGTTCTTCGCCGACGGCGACATCGTGGAGGTCGCTGGCCTGACCCTGTCGGTGATCCATACCCCGGGGCACAGCCCCGGTGGAGTCTGCTTCGTCGACGCTGCGAGCCGCAACATCGTCGTGGGTGACACCATCTTCTGCCGCGGCATCGGGCGTACCGACCTGCCGGGTGGCGATTTCGATCAGCTGGGAGCGTCGATTCGAGACCGTCTGTTCAGCCTGGAGGGAGACTACACGCTGTGGCCGGGGCATGGTCCGAAGACCGGCCTCGAGGCCGAGCGGGAGGCGAATCCCTTCTTCGGTCGTCAGGCCTCCGGTTTCGGCTGACATGGCCACGTCGTCGGCGGGGTCCCAGGGAGAGTCGCTCTTCCAGCGCCTCGTGGGTCGCTATCTCGACGCCCTGCTGGTCGAGCGTGGGTTGGCGGTGAACACTCTCGATGCCTACCGTCGGGACCTACTGCGCTACGAGAGCGATCTCGCCGAGCAGGGTGAGGACCCGGTTCTGGCGACCCCGGCACAGGTGGCCGCTCATCTGCGCCGGCTGCGGCGGCGAGGGTTGTCCGTGCGTACCATTCGCCGCGCACTGGCCAGTCTGCGTGGCTTCTTCGCCCACCAGGTCGAACTCGGCGAGCGTCGGGACAACCCGGCCGAGACCCTCGAACCTCCCCGTCAGGGGCGTGACCTGCCCAGGGTTCTGAGCCCCGAGCAGGTCGAGGCGCTGCTGGCGGCTCCCGAGCCCGACCAGCCACTCGGGTTGCGTGATCGGGCGATGGTCGAACTGCTCTACGCGACGGGGTTGCGCGTCAGCGAACTGGTCGGGTTGACACTTGGGCAGCTACGGCTCGACGCTGGATTCCTCGTCGCCTGGGGCAAGGGAGCCAAGGAACGGGTGGTACCCGTCGGCGAGGCGGCTGAAGCCTGGGTACAGACCTACCTGGCGAACGGTCGTCCGGTTCTGCAGAGGGAACGGCGCGACGAGGTCTTCTTGAACCACCGCGGCGGGTCGCTGAGCCGGCAGGGTTTCTGGCAGATTCTCCGCCGCTACGGCCAGCAGGTCGGTATCCCCGAACTCTCTCCCCACGTCCTTCGCCACTCGTTCGCCACGCACCTGTTGGAACACGGCGCCGACCTACGAGCCGTTCAGATGATGCTCGGTCACGCCGACATTTCGACCACGCAGATCTACACCCACATCCACCAGAGCCGCTTGCGGCGGCTGTACGACGACTTCCACCCCAGGTCGCGATCGACCTGAGGCCGAACCGCGGCCACGGTTCAGGCCGTTGGACGTCGGAACCCCTTCCCAGCCGAATCGTCCACGGCGCTCGAAGTTGGTCGGCTCCCTGCTAGAATTGGCAGCCCGCGTCATCGAAGGAGAAGAGAATGTCCCAAGAGATCGAGAGCGTCGACACGTCCACCATCGAAGACCTCCAGAAGCTACGCAAGGAGGTCGAGGTTCTACAGGGGCGGCTCAGCACCATGGAGGAGCGACGTGATTCGGTCTCGGAGGCGGTGTACGAACGGGTGGCGGCGGACTATCAGACGCAGTTGGACGCTCTGGCCGAAGAGGCCGCACCCCTGAAGGAACGGGCGCGCGAGGAGTACGGACGCCTGCGCGTGATGTACGAAGAGCTCGAGAAGGCGCAATCCGACGCGGCGCTCGCCAAGGAAGAGATCGAATTCCGCCACGAACTGGGCGAGTTCGAGGAGAAGGACTACGCCAAGCTCTCCAAGGAGCATGAGGAGCGCGTGCAGACGTGCGAGGACGAGTTGGCGGCCGCCGGCGTAGTTCGCCAGAGTTTCATCGATGCTTTCGGCTCCGAGGAGGAACTCGAGAGCCCCACCGAATCGACCGAGGAGGTCGAGCAGATCGACGACACGGAAGACGCAGCGGAAGCTTCCGACGAAGACGATGATGCGGCAGCGGGTGATGACGAAGAGGGCGAGGCCGCGGGGCAGGACGACCCTAGCGACGACTCCGACGAGTTCGAGTCGATCGGCGAAGGACAGGACCCCGCCGGCACCATGGCGATCCCTGAGGGCGGTGGCGTCGACGGCGATCGTCCCATCACGGAGGCGACGGAGATCACCGAGATTCCGAGTGCCGACGAGGCCGAGACGGCGGACGAGGAGACGGAAGACAACGACGGTGCTTCGGAGGGGGAGGACTGGTCGACCGCGGCCACCAACGTCTTCGAGCGACCTCTGGTGTCGGAGGCCGAGGCCCCGCCGCCACCACCCTTTGCCCCGGCCCCGGGAGCGGTTCCGGAGGCGGTACAGAGTGAGGCGACTCGTATTCTGCCGAAGCCGCGCCTGGTCACTCTCGAAGGTGGCGAGCCGGTGTCGACCTACGTGCTGGGGCCGACCGTAGTGACCCTGGGCCGGGCGACCGACAACAGCATTC
The DNA here is from genome assembly GCA_030429235.1 of Thermoanaerobaculia bacterium. Classification (GTDB taxonomy): domain Bacteria; phylum Acidobacteriota; class Thermoanaerobaculia; order Multivoradales; family JAIOJS01; genus JAIOJS01. Next base: position 67,631 of record JAUIDB010000023.1, read on the forward strand.
GCCTGACGGAGGAGGCCGTCTCGCGGCATCATGCCGAAGTGATCCCTGGACCCGAT
>JAUIDB010000072.1 GCA_030429235.1 Thermoanaerobaculia bacterium
TGAAGCCAAGCCCCGAGATATCCAGGCCATCGATAAACACATCAACTACCCGAACCGGGCTGTCTTCAGCAACGTAATCGTCAATGCGTTCGGGGAATAAGGTTGCCTGGGTTCGGTCTTCGCCTTCGATAAAACCGCTCATCGTGCATACTCGTACCGGAAAGCATGATTATAATCGCAGCAGAGTTTTCACACAGCCTCGGCCGATAGCGGCCCCCCGGCAGATTCTCAGCTACAATGACTGGTACTGACCCGAAGGAGTCCTTCGCCGAAGCCCTGGGAGTCTTTCGCGAGGCCATGCTCGACCTCGAGTTCGAGGAGCAGTGGTTCGAGGACGAAAAGCGCGTGGTGCTGCAGGAGATGGAGAAGGGGCGGGAGCGGCCCGCCAACATGATGTGGGAGGCGTGGGATGCGATGGCCTTCCCACAGCACCCCTACGGCCGCTCGGTGATCGGCACCGAGAAGGCGATCAACGAACTCGAGATGCAGCGGACCGAGCAGTACTACCGAGATCGCTTCTCCCCGAACCACATCGTGCTCTCGATCGTCGGTTCGTTCGAAGTGGAGGCCATGGTCGAGACCATCGCCAAGATCTGGGGCAGCCAGCCGCGCGGGCCCGAGTCGTTCGAACTGGGGTTCGAGGAACCCGAACAGCGCGGTCCGCGCTGGCGAGAGGACTACGTACCACAGGCCAGCACCGCTCGGATGGTGCTGGGAGTGGTCGGTCCTGTGGGCTCCGACGCCGACACCATGCCCCTGACCCTGCTGGCGGCGTTGCTCAGCGATTCCAACGTCGGTTTCCGACAATACCTGGTCGAACAGGAGAAGTGGGTGGCCTGGGTGGGAGCCAACCACTACCCGATGCGCGACGCGTCGACCTTCCAGGTCACCGCCGAGATGGAGGCGGAGAAGCTCCCCGCCGTGCGGCGTTTCGTGCAGCAGTTTCTCCTGGACTTCGATGCCACCGAGGTGCCCGAGAGCGTCTTCGAGGAGGTACGGCGAGCCCTGCTGGCGGCCGAGGCACGCGAACGCGGGACCTTCGCCGAAGCCGCCGAGCGGACCGGTTTCCTCTTCAGTCGGCTGGGTGACGAGGGAGCGCGGCAGTACCGCCAACGACTCGAGTCCGTGACGGCCGAGGAGGTGCAGCAGGCCAAGGAACGGTGGATTTCTGCGCGACGCTTGATCACGGCCACGGTGCTGCCCGAGGACTTCACCGCCCCCGAGACCGTGGTTGCGGTCAGCCCGCGACCGCCGCAACTGGCCACCGCTCCCGACCTCGAGGTCCCGGGGGCCCTGCGACCGGCACCGGGGGATCCTCTGGGGTTCGAACTGGTGAAGGAGGAAGACGGCACGGCGCTCTTCGCGTACGACAACGGACTTCGCCTGGTGGTCCGAGACTCGTCCGCCTCGCAGCTTCTCGCCGTGTCGGGTCGTGTTCTGGGAGGCCAGTGGGTCGAACCGGCCGGTCAAGAGGGGATCAACCGGATGGTGGCCGAACTCGGCATGCGGCGCACCCGCCGCTGGAACTCCGAGGGCCTTTCGCGGCTCGAAGGAGCGTTGTCGATCAGTACCTCGGCCCACGCTCCGATCGGGGGACGGACCAACAGCTCGCGCAACGTCGACTATCGCGACGCCGCGGGACACCACGTCCAGGGGCTGGCCAGCGGCTGGAAGGAGTCTCTCGCGATACTGAAGGAGACCCTGTTTTTCCCGGAGTTCGCGACCGAAGAGGTGGAGAAGGTGCGCCAGGATCTCCTCAACGAGATCAGCACGCTGCCCGAGAACAACCTCGAGTACATCAAGCAGGAGTTCTACCTGCGGACGTTCGCCGGGCACCCCTACGGGCGACCGACGGTAGGTACCCAGGCGTCGATCAGCGCCCTGACGCCTGAGCAGCTCAGCGCCTTCCACGCCGCCCACTGGACGCCGGATCGGTTGGTGGTCAGCGTCGTGGGCGACGTGAGGCCGCCCGAGGTCGCGAACTGGATCGCCCGGCACTGGAACGACGTGCCGGCCCGACGAGCCGGCGCCGTCGAGCCGCGCGGTGTCGAGCAGTGGACGCCACCGGCCGATCGCCAGGTCCTCGATCTCGGCAAGGACCAGTGGACCGTGAACTGGGGTCGACCGGGAGCAGCGGCCGCCGACCCGGAACTTCCGGTGTCGCGACTCCTCGCCCGCATCGTGGGGAGCGACCACTTCTACAAGTACGTTTACGAAGAGGGAGTCTCCTACCGTAGCTGGATCAACTTCTGGAGTCATCTCGGCCCCGGGGCCTGGATCCTCGAGAACGACGTCCAACGCGAGCGGTTCGACCAGATCCTCGACCTCTTCGAAGAGGATCTCGCGCGCTACCGGGCGGGTGGATTCTCGGAAGAGGAGTACGACCGGGCCAAGAGCGGACTGCTCAACCGCTTCTACCTGGGGGCTCAGGACAACGGCGCCGTGGCCTGGAATCTGGCCGTCCACGAAGGCAACGGCGTCGGGTTCGCGAATTACCTGGCCACTCCCGAACAGACCCGGGCGGTCTCCCTGGAAGAGGTGAAGGCCCTGGCGGTCGAAGTCTTCGATCCTGCCAAGATCCTCCGTCTGCAGCAGCAGTAGATCAGGAACGGGGCGAGCTGGCGCCTCGCCGTTGGCTCGGTTCGGCGGGTCGAAGGCCGCCCGCGGTGCAGTGGTGCACCGTGCTACATTGCCGAGGTGTCAGAGTTCGTCGCTCCCGCCGGATGGTTGGTCGTTCGCGCTGCGACGCTGCTCCTTCTCGCTCTGCTGGCGGGTTCGCTCGGTCTCTTCTGGTGGCGGGCGCCGATCCGGCGAGTGGCCGGACCCCTGATCCTGGCGCTGGGTCTCGGGAGCTTGGGCTCGGTCGCTGTGGTCGCTTCGGCTCTCGGTACTCTCGGCGGAGGGTTGTGGCTTCTGCTTCTCCTCTGCCTGGTGTTTTCGGGACAGCGGGTCGTCCGGTGGGCCGCCGGATCGCAGGTCTCCTGGAGTCAGCTCCACCCTCGCCAGGCTGTCGGCCTCGCCGTCCTCCTTCTTCCGGTCCTGCTGCTCGCTTCGTACCCGCCGACCGAGTTCGACGGACTGACCTACCATCTGCCGTTCGCCCAGAGCCTGGTCGAGCGGGGGCCAGAGTTCCTGGCCGCCGTGCGTTTCCCGGTCTTTCCCCAACTGCAGGAGGGCCTTTTTGCCCTCCTCTGGCCCTGGGTGGGAGCGGAGGGAGCACAGCTGACACAGCTCTTGGCGACCCTGGCGACGGCGTGGCTGCTGTACGAATGGGGTGGAGTGATCGCCGAGGAGGAGACCCCCACCAAGCCGATTCCGCTCGGACTGTGGGCCGCTGCCCTCTGGTTGGGGAATCCTCTGGTGCTCTGGATCGGGAGCGTCGCCTACGTCGATGCTGGCCTGACCTTGCAAGTCACGGCGGCTCTCTACGCTTGGCATCGGTGGCGAACGACGGGACGCTCCGTCTTTCTGATCGCGTCCGCCGCCTGCCTCGGCTTCGCGGCGGCCACCAAGTACCTGGGCCTTTTTTTCGTCGTGGTGCTGACGGCTGCTCTAGTCCTGCGGCGTCCCGGCGTTCGCCCGCTGGCGCTGTGGGTCGGAACCGTCGTCGCTCTGGCCGGAGGCTGGTACCTTTGGATCTGGCAACAGACTGGCAATCCGCTCTTCCCGTTCTACGGTGCCTGGTTTGGCTACAGCGCCTGGTCACCTGAACTGGCGGTCACGGCGGCGAGCAGCCCTCCGGCGGTGGAGGCCGGCGGGCTTTGGTCCCGGGGGTGGGAGGGTCTGGTGTTTCTGCTCCTCACCCCGTGGCGAGCGGTGGCCGATCGCGCGGTCTTCCACTATCAGGCCCCCCTCTCGCCGTGGGTCTGGCCGATGCTGATCTGCTGCCTCTTGGCGGCCCGCCGAGCCTGGGGCCGGCGAGCCCTGGGGCTCCTCGCCCTGTACGCGCTGTTCTGGCTCACCACGGTTCGCGACATCCGGTTTCTTCTCCCGCTTCTTCCCCTGGCGAGTCTCCTGGCGGTTTTGGGTGCGGTGCAACTGCGCTCTTCCTCGGGCCGCTTTTCGGGGTATCGACGTCCCGTGGTCGTGGCGCTGCTGCTGATCGCTCCGGGTTGGGGCTACACGCTCTTCAAGCTGTCCGAGCGTGGCCCGCTGCCCACCTCGGCCGAGTCCCGCGCGTCCTACCTGGATCGGCAGCTCGTCGGCCATCGATCCCTGCGTCTCCTTCTCGCTCAGCCCCACGCTGGGGTCGATTCCGAGCCTGCTCGAACGACCGCGAGCCCGGTCCGCGTCTACGGCTACCGCCTCGAGCATCTTCGCCACCCCTTCGGCTCGGTCTTGGTCGGCGGTCTGCTGGGACCCGACCGCTACGCCGTCCTGCGATCGAAAGCGCGGGGTGGAGACCGTTCGCTTGTGCGGTACCTGCGAGACTCGAAGGTAACGCATCTGCTCGTTCCCTCGACCGAGACCGCAGCCTGGTTCGATCGCGTGCGCAACGGGGACTGCTTTGTTTCGGAATCGCTAGGTGATCTTTGGGTTCTGACCCCTACTGGCTGTCTCCGAGACGCTAGCGAGGGAGAAGAGGGATGACGTGCTCCCTGGGTCAGCTTCTGGAGCAGATCTCCGCCTGTACGGTGTGTGCCGAGGCCCTCGGGTACGCACCTCGGCCGGTGGTGCAGGCGGTCCGGCGGGCGCGCGTCCTGGTCATCGGCCAGGCCCCGGGGCGGAAGGTCCACGCCACCGGAATCCCATGGGACGATGCGAGTGGACGTCGCCTTCGGAGTTGGTTGGGCGTCGACGAGACAACGTTCTACGACCCGGATCAGTTCGCTCTGGTTCCGATGGGTTTCTGTTATCCCGGGACCGGATCCTCGGGCGACCTGCCGCCCCGTCCCGAGTGTGCGCCGCTCTGGCACCGTCCTCTGCTCGACCAGCTGGGCGCGGTGGAGCTGACCCTGCTCCTCAGCCGCTACGCTCTCGATGCGTACCTAGAACCACCGGTCGGCTCCGTCACCGCTGCGGTCGAGCAGTGGCGCGCCCGACCCGAAGGGCCGGTTCCCCTGCCGCATCCGAGTCCCCGCAACAACCGCTGGTTGCGGCGCAACCCCTGGTTCGAAACCGAGGTTTTGCCAGAGCTGCGGCGGCGGGTGCGGGCGGCTCTCGATCGTCCCTGACTACGACCCTGGGGCCGGAGAGCTTGGGCCCCTACCTTCCGGCGCGGTGATCGGTCCGGCTCGACCCCTGACTCGGTCGCCGGGACAGTTCCACCATAGTCTGGAGCCAGGCGCGTCCCTCGGCTTCGGTCTCGACGTCGTGCAGGATCAGGGGAGCTCCCTCCTCGAACTGGCCCTTCCAGAGTTCGGCGCTCATCTTCGTCACTCGATCCGCCGGCTTGAGCGTGGCCACGAAGCGCAGGGAGGTATCGCGAATCAGTCGAGGGAACTGCACTTCCCTCAGGTACTTCTGGATCTCGGGAGAGAACGCGCCGCGGGTATGGTTCGTTTTGACCAGGACGCAAGCCACGGGATGATCGAGGAGGAGTTGGTAGATCCGATCGAGGGTCCGCACCACCATCCAGTCGCGGTCCTCGGGGTTGTATTCGAACCACTCATGGACCTGCAGACGAGGCTCCTCTTCGAAGAAGACTCGAACGACTCCCGGCTCATCAAGTAAAAGCAAAACGGCTCCTGCCCCCCAGTGTACCCCGGGACAGGGCCAGTTCGACCAGTCGCTCGACCTCGGCCGTCGTCGGCGAGCGGAGCCCTGGTGGTCAGGATTCTCTCGGAGGAAACTACTCCTCTTCGAGAACGGACTGCAGTTTTTCTTCGTCGATCGCTTCTTGCATGCTCGACATGGCAGCCACGACTTCGGGGCGGGCGAACAGTTCCTGGCCCGCGACCTGTCCCAGGACCTCGAAACTGGCTTCGATGACGGCCGCGCCTTCGTACTTGACCGCCTTGCGGTACTGTTCGACGCACGACTCGGTGAGCAGACGCATGATGAGCTCGCCCATCGTTCGGTTGGCGTCGTTCAGCTCTTCCTCGGACACCGTCACCAGGTGTTCGACCGCCGGGTGGGCAGCGGCGGCGCTGAACATCCAGACCACGAGATCGACGCGGTCCTCCTGGGAGGTCGACTCCACCAGACACTTCGACAGGTCGTTAGTGTATGGGCCGGCGTAGGCGCTGCCAGCAATCATCACCGCCAGGCAGAGGACGAAGAAGAGCGGTCGGATACGGCGCATCGTGAGTCTCCCGGGGTTGAGCCGGTCGCTCGAGGACCGGCTCGTGTGGGTTCGAAGTTACCCTAGTGTAGCGGCGATCCGCGGCCCCGAGGGCTATCCCATCGCTAGCCAGCGCCACAGCCCCGCGAGGGCGAGACCGCAGAGTAGATTGGAAGCGACCACGGCCACCAGCTCGGCGACCTCGCCGAATCGGGCGGCGACTTGGGAGACGCCGGCACTCGGGGAACGACCCAAGAGGCGTTCGACCACGCTCCAAGCGTTGAGAAACTCCGCACGGGCCCCCAGGGCTCGGTCGACCAGGACCATCGCCACCAGGCAGAGGAGCGAAAGTGTAAGGGGCAGTGACACCATGGCAGGGGTGGGTGGTAGGCGGAGGGCGCCGGCCCTTGGACTCGTTTCCGGAGGGAGCCGACGGCGGACACCAGGACTCGAGTCTAGTGGGTGGCCGCCTCGGCGAGCGACATGGTCTCTCCCTCCAGGACCAGCTGCTCGGCTCGCTGGTCGAGCCAGAGTCGAACGCGGTCTCGCCGGACTTCGAGTTCACCTCGATCGGCGTAGAAGAGAGGTCCGAACTCATCCAGCTCTTCGGGCTCCTCCAGCAGACGGTCGAAGAGCAGCGCGGCGCCCTCGACGTCGTAGCCGGCGCGATCGAGGCGTTCGAAGGCTCGTCGGTCCGCGGCGGCCTCGATCTGGTCGCCGTAGCCAGCGATCGACTCTTGCGCCGCCAGGGTGAGAATCTCGTCTCCCGCCACCAGGAAGCCGTGGGCCAGCGCTTCGAGGAACAGGTGTCGGTGCCAGTCACCGTCGTCGATGGCGTCGAGATCGAGGGCGATGAGAGCGGCCGTGGCGGCCACTCCGAAGGCGATCGAACGACCGCGCGTGTTCTTCGCCTGCCGCAGCTGGCGGAAGGCGTCGCGATCCTCGATGTGGACGAGTTCATGGGCCAGGACCGCGGCCAACTGGTCTTCGCCCTCGAGCCTCGACAGGAGTCCGGTGTGCAGGTAGATCGGCCCGTGGGGATAGGAGAAGACGTTGGGGGCGTCGTCCTGGATCAGGTAGACCTGCAGGTCGAGCGCGTGGTGCAGTGAGTCCGAGGAGGTCAGCCGAGCCAGAATGGCGTCGGAGTACTCCGCGAACTCCGGGTCGTCGTAGAACTCGACGTGCTCCTGAAGTGTCCTCTCTTCGCTACGGGCTTCGTCCCATAGTTCCTCTTCCGCGGGTAGGGGTTCGAAGTCGGGTCCGAGGCTCGAGATCGAGGGCAGGTTGGTCGAGGCGCAGGACAGCGAGAAGCAGCCCACGATTCCCAGGAGCCACAGCCTGGCGTCGATCGGGCGAGCGGATCTGGCTACCGGTCGGCGGACAGTCCGAAGGTCGTCAGGGCGGTGGTCGAAGGCTGAGAACATGTCGGTCTTCCTCCTTGGATCGAAACAGAGTAGGCCTCACCGTAGTGCGAAGCAAGCTTCGTGCCCGGTTTTCTCCCCCGGGGCCCGATCAGGCGTCGACCTTCTTCGACCACCGATCGACGAAGAGGTAGAGGGCGAGGCCGATCGCCACGCCCACCGTATTGGCGGCACCGTCGGCCACAGACGCGAGCCGCTGGGGTACCGCCACCTGCGAGAGTTCATTGAGTACCGCAAAGGGAAAGCAAATCAGTGCGGCGACCTTCAGCCGACGGGTTGCCTGCGGTCTCCAACTCGCCAGGCTCCAACACCACGCCAGGGCCAGGCACACGAACGCCGGCAGGTGGAGGCCGTTCAGCAGCAGATGGACGAGGCGCCCAGCTTCCACCTCGGATAGTTCGAGAAGCTCCGCCCGCAGTCCGAGAGACGCCGCCGGGACTTCGATGATCGCTGCAGGGTGAGGAAGACCTGACACGATCTGCATCGAGATCATGAGTGCGATGGGAAAGAGGATCCACCAACGGGACCGAGGAGCGTGAGGGTGAGCCGAGGATCCCATACGAGGCCTCAGCTTGGAGTGGGCCCTGAACGACGGCTCGGGGTGGCGGGCGGGGCGGGGTGCGGCCCGTCGGCCGCCAGACCCCGTCTCGGAGTTCGGTTGGGGAGGTTTAGGCGATCCATAGTGGCACTGGCCTTCGGATCATTGGTGGTCGAGATCGACGGGGTTGAAGGTCAGAGACTCGACCAGGGGCTCGAAGAACTCGAGAGACTCGGCGTAGTTGCGGCAGCGGTAGTCGTGGAAGGTGGCTTTGACCACCCGATCGGACCAGAACAGTACCTTCCAGACGATCCGATACTGCTCGTTGCCGCAAAGGTGATCGGTCAACCGGGTCACGATGCCCTCGACCTCGCTGAGC
>JAUIDB010000024.1 GCA_030429235.1 Thermoanaerobaculia bacterium
CTGCCGCTGGCCGCCAAGCCCGCCACCCGCAGACGGTCCGGATGCTCCCGGACCACTCGGAGGGTACTCTCGCCGATGGAACCCGTCGAACCGAGAACGACCAGTTGCATCGAGGCCTGACTCACTCGGCGAGGCCCGGCCAGCGGATCAGCCAGAGGCCAGCGAAGAAGACCGGCGCGGCGATGAGCAGAGCATCGAGGCGATCGAGCAATCCGCCGTGACCAGGTAACAGATTTCCCGAGTCCTTGATGTGGACGGAGCGCTTGAACAGCGACTCGAGGAGGTCACCCAGTTGGGCCGAAACCGCCGTGATCGCCGCCACGAGCAGCAGGGCCACATCGACCGTTCCGAGAAAGAAGTAGCTCCATACCACGGTCGACAGCATCGCCATCCCGAAGCTGGCGATCGCCCCTTCCCAGCTCTTGTTGGGACTGATTCGGGGCGCCATCTTGTGGCGCCCGATCGCCGAACCGACGTAGTAGGCCGCGCTGTCGCCGAGCCAGACGATCGCCAGAAGCAGGAAGATCAGCCAGGGATCGATCTGCTGTAGGACTGCAATCGCGGCCGCCGGAAACGAGAAGTAGAACACCCCGAAGGCCAGGAAACCGAGGGCCACGGGGGCTTCCTCCAGCTCCAAGCCCGACCACAGCAGCAGGACACAGAAGCCGATGGTCATGAGCAAACCCAGACCGATCACCAGCGAGCGCGGGTCCCCTCCTCCCGACGGCGCCAGTACCCGATAGAGCCCTACCGCGGTGGCCGGCACGATCACCGGCAGGAGCCACAGAGGTCCCGTCGGAGCCTTCACCTCCACCAGGCGGGTCAACTCGACGGCGCAACCGAGGACCGCCAGCAGGATCAGCACGAGAAACGGTACCTCGGGGAGCCAGAAGAGCGCGGCGATCACGATCGGCGCGCCGACGGCGGCGGTCATCAGCCGCTTCACGTCGGACTCCAACCGACCACTGGCTGGCTCGGAATCACTCGGGCGCAGATCTCCCCGGCTGGGTCCATAGTGAGAGTCGCTCGCATGGGTGGCGAGAAGGTATCACACCTCGAGGAAGCAACTCGTCGGATAGGAGACCTGGTGGAGGGTCAGACCTCGCGCCGGCGCGTTGGCTCCGGCGTCCCCTCGCTCTCCTCCGAGCAGGAGTCGCTCGAGGTCCGCAATCGTACGACGTCCCTCCCCGATGTCGAGCAGGGTCCCCACGATCGCTCGCACCATGCCCCGCAGGAAACCCTCTCCGTGCACCGACAGCGTCCAGCGGGTCTCCTCTTCGACCGACCAGCCAGCCGCGAACAGCCGACGGTGAGGATCCCGATGGCTACCTCCGGTCTTGGCGAACGCCGAGAAGTCATGGCGTCCTACGAGCCGCCTCGTAGCTTGCTCTATCCGAGCAAAGTCCAAGTCCGGCCGCACCCGCACCGTGTGCCACGACTCCAGGGGAGAGAGCACCTCCGTGGCCCGCAGGGAGTAGCGATACTCCTTCGATTCTGCATCCCGTCGGGCGTTGAAACCGGGCACTGCTCTGCGCACGGCCATCACTCGGATGTCGTGGGGCAGGAAGCGATTCGTCCCGTGCACCAACGCCGCCAGGGGCCGAGACTCTGGTAGGGACAGCGAGACGACCTGCGCTCGCGCGTGCACCCCCCGGTCGGTGCGACCGGACCCGACGGTCCGGACTGCCTGCCCCAACAGTTCGGCCAGGGCCTCCTCGAGCACTTGCTGCACGGCCAGAGCGTTCTCCTGCCGCTGCCACCCGGCGTAGGCTCCACCGCGGTAGGCAAGAGTGAGGGCATAGGTCGCCGACGTGGACGCCTTTAGTTCAGACACCACGAGCTCCTTCCCCGCCGGACTTCCCACCCCACCAACCCCGCGGCGGGTAACCAGATCGCGGCGTAGACCCAGGGCCAGAGTTCGACCGCAGCAAACTGGGGCCAATAGGACAGGAGAGCGGCGCCCGCCACCCACAACCAACCACGATGCTTTGCCAAGGCTGCCCACGGGAGCACCCAGAGAAGATACCAGGGATAGAGGGTCGCCACACAGAGCAGGAGGCCCCCGAACAGGGCTCCGGTGGCCTCCAACACGTCGCGGCGCCGCAGGCTCCGCCACACCACGATCCCAGCCAATCCCGCCAGCAGCCCTTTCGCTAGGAACTGAGCGTAGATCCAGGGGTAGAACCGGTTCCAGAGAGCATGCCGACCGCTGATTCGTTTGATCGCATCGAGCCCGCCAGCGACCGCTTCGGGAACTGCGGCGGCGTCGAGGCCTCTCCACAGCGGTTCGTAGAGCGGACCGTTGAACTCCCAGGATACGGCGTAGGCCGTCAGTCCCGGCGGAACTCCCGGCGCGAACACGGGGGCCAGAGCCAGGCCCGTGACCGCCGCCGCCACCGCCAGGTAGAGCGCCGGGCGGGAACTGGTCCGGGCCCAGAGAGGCCACGCGACGATCGGCACCAACTTGGCGAGACAAGCAGCCGACGCCGCGACGGCCGAGGCCTTCACGCGCGGGGTTGGCACCACCAGCCAGTACACCGCGAGCAGGCACGCGGCGACGCCCAGGATGTCGATGTGGCCCATTCCGCTGACCTCGAACAGGACCAGCGGATGCAGGATGTACCAGAGGGTTCGGGTTCGGGACAATCCCCTGGCGTCGGCCAGCCGTAGGAGCAACCAACAGGCCAGGAGATCGATCCCCATCAGCAGCACCTTCCACCACCACAGCGACCCCGGCAACCGGGCCACTACACTCTGCGCCGTGAGGGCGAGAGGTGGATACACCGTGGGCACGGCCCGATGATGCAGACGCTCCCAGAGATCTCCGCCCTCGAGCTCCCGCAGTCCCCTGAGCTGCGGGTCGTCGGGCGGGATACGGTAGGGATCGAACCCGGCCGCCGCGACCCGGCCGTCCCACAGATAGCGCCACACGTCCTGCGAGAGATCAGGCGCCAGAGGTACCATCAGCAACCGCCCGAGCAGCGCCAGACCCAGAATCAGGCGGTACGACCGGATCCGCGAACCCCACCGAATCGACACCGCCAGCCCCAGCCAGGAAAGCCCAAGCAGTCCCACCGTCACCAGCGGCCGGTGCGACAGATCGGAGTACAGATGCAGCCCCGCGAGAGCCCCCAACCAGAACACCAGCCCGAGGACCAGAATCGACGATTCTCCCCAGGGCCGGGGGGAGGCTGCTGGTGAATCCTCTCGTCGCGGCGTGGTCCGCTCTGGCTCCGTCGACCGCCCTTCCATGGCTGGAGCCTAGCGTCCTCGCCCTCTACTACGCGACCCTCGGGGTTCTGGCCCTGTTCGGTAGCCACCGCTTCTTCTTGCTGTGGGCCTGGTGGCGCAGTGAGCGCGAAGGGCAGCGCTCCCATCCCGTGCTCCCCGAGGATCCCGTCACCTGGCCACGCGTCACGGTGCAGCTACCGCTCTACAACGAACGATTCGTCGCCGAGCGTTTGATCGCCGCCGTCGCCGCTCTCGACTATCCAGCCAATCGGTTGGAGATCCAGGTCCTGGACGACTCGACCGACGATACCCGCGAGATCGTCCGGCGAGCGATCGAATGCCACGCGACCGAACAGCGCCCCATTGCACACCTGCACCGCCGTGACCGCCAGGGGTACAAGGCCGGAGCGCTGGCGGCGGGGATGAACACCGCGACCGGAGAACTGCTCTGCGTCTTCGATGCCGATTTCGTGCCTCGACCTGACTTCTTGCGCCGCCTGGTGCCACACTTCGAGGATCCGGAGGTCGGCATGGTTCAGGCTCGATGGGAGCACCTCAACCGCGAAGACTCGCTCCTGACTCGGGTCCAGGCGATTCTGCTCGACGGCCACTTCGCGATCGAGCACGCAGCCCGCCACGCCGGCGGCTGCTTCTTCAACTTCAACGGCACTGGCGGCATCTGGCGGCGCCGAGCCATCGAAGACGCGGGCGGCTGGACCGCCGATACGCTCACCGAAGACCTCGACCTGTCGTACCGCGCCCAACTCGCCGGCTGGCGCTTCGTCTACCGCGCCGACGTCACCGTTCCGGCCGAGCTTCCACGCGATGTCCCCGCCTTCAAGAGCCAACAGTTCCGTTGGGCGAGGGGCTCGATCCAAACCGGTCGCAAGCTGCTACCGAGGATCCTCCGCGCCGATCTTCCCGGCTCGATCCGTCGGGAGGCCTTCATCCACCTCACCAACAACCTCAGCTACCCGCTGATGATCCTGCTCGCCGCCCTGGTCTTTCCGGCGATGGCTTTCCGGCGCGGCAGCGAAGCGTGGAAGCTCTTGGCCATCGACGCTCCGCTGTTTCTCGCCGCAAGTGTTTCGGTACTGCTCTTCTACCTCGCCAGCCAGGCCGCCGTGGGGCGGTCGTGGCCCCGAGCGATCCGTTATCTCCCCGCCGTCATGGCCACCGGCATCGGGCTCGCCGTAAGCAATACCCTGGCCGTGCTCGGAGGACTGTGGCGCAACGGCGGCGTCTTCCACCGCACTCCGAAGACCGGTGATCGGGCCGGCGCCACGGGATCCGTCTACCGCCTGCCGCGGCAGTTCTCATGGTGGATCGAGGGTGCCCTGGCGACCTACTTTCTCGCCGGCACCACACTCGCGATCAAGGTAGGTATGTGGCTTTCGGTTCCGTTTCTCTACCTGTTCCTGCAGGGCTTCACCTACCTCTTCGTTCTGCCGCTGCTGAACCCCGATCCGATCGATGGGACGAGCGATCGGGCACCTCTTCCGGCCGAAGAGGCGGTGGGCTGAGGCGGTCCGCCGTTCAGGGCTCGACGCGCGGGGCCCGGTACCGCGATTCCGCGGTGACGTAGGTCGCTGCCGTCACCAGACCTTTGGGGTCGATCTCGAACGTCACGTACCGTTCGGGGTCGAGACTGCCTCGGATCCGGAAGCGGTCTCGCGCCACCGGCAGCAGTTCGTAGAAGCCGCTCTCCCACTGCCTGGCCACGATCCGCCCCCCTTCGAGGGTGAGTCGAAGATCGATGCCATCCTCGTAGCGGTACTGTCCCAGGTAGGCCTCGATCGAGGGCCCTCGGAGCGGCACCAGATCGACGAAGTCGGTCGCCAGGGTCCGACTGAGAAACCTCTCGAACGAGGTATCCGAGATCGGCCGTTCGGCATGACGCAGGTTGAACTCCGCCCGCAGGGTCTGCAGTTCGGCGTCGCGGAGCATCGCCTCCTCCGTGGTCCCGACCTCGACCAGGGCGCGAACTCGCTCATGCCAACGGATGCAACGCTTTCGGTAGTCGAGCAGATCCGCACGATGGGCCGGTCGGCCGTGCCCCGGCACGATCACCGTCTCTTCGTCCGCCAGGTCCAGAGCTAGCTCCAGGACCGCCAGCTGTCCCTGGTGTCCCCCCGAGTAGAAGGTCGGATGCCAGACGTTGGTGTAGGTATCCCCGAGCAGGATCACATTGTTGCGCTCGAGGTGGATCAACGCATCGTCCGGAGAGTGGGATCGCTGGGCGATCAGGGTGATCGTCTCGCCGTAGAGCTCGACCTCGAGTCGCTGGGTGAAGGTCTCGATCGGATAGGCCCTGGGACTCCGGTAGCGGACGTTCTCCTGCGCCACGATGGTCGCGCCGAGGGCCACCAGTCGCTCGTTGCCTCCCGAGTGGTCGGAGTCCCCGTGGGTGTTGAAGACATGGGTGATCGGACCCGCCGTGATCTCCCGCACGGTGCGGAGTAGGCGCTCATGGCTCTCGTCCTTCATGGCATCGAAAAGAACCACGCCCTCGGCTCCCACCAGGACCCCGACGTTGGCCCCCGCGCCGTTGCCCCCCTCGATGAGCTGGAAACTCGCCGTCAGCGGCCGAACCGGGAACGGAGGATCCGCGCCCTCCGTCTGTGTCCACGTCGGAGCCAGGAGAAGGAGAGTTCCGAGCCCCCACCCGAGGGCTCCGGCCCGCTGGAGGCGCTGTCGCTCTCGGAGTTGCGACGCGATGCGTTCGGCAGATAGAGACGTCCGTGGGATCATCCGACTCCTACGTCGGAGGCTCCCCTCGAGTTGCAGGCACCGTGCCTCAGATGCGTTCGAGCTTGGCGTACTTCGCCACCAGCATGCGCTTGCCCCAGCGCTCGAACAGCACCGAAATCCGACTCTGCTCGCCGCTGCCGATCACCTCGAGAACGACGCCCTGGCCGAGCGTCGGATGCTCGACGTGGACTCCCTGCTGCAGTGCGCCCCGACCCCCGCCGCCGGTTGGTGAAGGAGGCTTCGCCGCCGCGCTCGGCCGCGATCCACCGGGCGGACGGGGGTAGTCGGCGGCGGAGCCGCTGGCAGGGCCCGGCGCCCCACTGGCCGCTCCCGGCTGTCGGAAAAACCGGTAGACCTCGCGGGACCGCTCGTCCATCAGACGACTCTGACTGACCTCGATGTCGAGGTACTTCTCGGGTACCTCGGCCAGGAAGGGAGACTCGATCTGATCCTGATAGCGCCCGGCGATGCGGCGGCGGCGGCAGCACGTCAAGGCCAGGTGCTGCATGGCTCGCGTCATCCCGACGTAGAGAAGGCGCCGCTCCTCTTCGAGGTCGGCTCGACTGCCCTGGGAATTGAAGTGCGGCAGGATCCCCTCCTCGAGCCCGGCCACCACGACTACCGGGAACTCCAGTCCCTTGGCGCTGTGCATGGTCATCAGGGAGACCCCGCCATCTTCCTTCATGGCGTCGAGATCGGTGGTCAGCGAAACGTGGTCGAGAAAGTCGGTGAGACACTCGAAGGGGGTCAAGTCTGGCCTTCCTTCGGCGAACTCCTGCGCCGCGGAGCGGAACTCCTCGACGTTCTCCAGACGGGACTGGGCCTCGACATCGCCCTTCTTGATCAGTGCATCAGCGTACCCAGACTCCTCGATCAGACGCCCCAGGAGCGTCGGTAGGTCGAGGTGTTCGGCCTCGTCCATGAGGGTGACCATGAAGTCTCGGAAGCGGCGCAGCGCCTTCGATCCTCGGGGGGGGATGCTGTCGAGAACCTGGTTCTGCAGCAGGGCGTCCCAGACCGTCACTCCCATGCTGTCGGCCTGCTCGTCGAGCAGTGCCAACGTGCCCCCCCCGATGCCGCGGGGAGGATTGTTGATGACTCGCGACAGCGAGTAGTTGTCGCGGGGGTTGCGCAGAACGCGGAGGTAGGCGACGAGGTCCTTGATCTCCGCTCGGTCGTAGAAACGAACGCCGCCGACCAGCCGATAGGGAACCCCAGATCGCAACAACTCCTCTTCGAGAGCCCGGGTCTGGGCGTGGGTCCGCACCAGCACTGCCATCTCCTGAAGGTCGAAGTCGTGGCGCCACTCCTTGAGCTGCTGCACGATCCAGCGCGCCTCGTCTCCCTCGTCGGAGCCCTTGAAGACCTTGATCGGCTCGCCCTTGGATTCGTCGGTCCAGAGCCGCTTGCCCCGGCGCGACTCGTTGTTCTCGACCATCGCCCCCGAGGCGTCGAGGATGGTCTGGGTCGACCGGTAGTTCTGCTCGAGCTTGCGGACGACCGCCCCCGGGAAGTGCCGCTCGAAATCGAGGATGTTGTCGAGCTCGGCCCCGCGCCAGCGGTAGATCCCCTGGTCTTCGTCCCCCACCGCGGTGAGATTGGGCCGCTCGCCGGTAGCCTGGCCGCTGAGCAACTTGACCAGTTCGAGCTGAGCGTGGTTGGTGTCCTGGAACTCGTCGACCAACAGGTAACGCACTCGCCTTCGGTACCCGGCCAGCACGTCCTCTTCCTGGCGCAGCAGCCGAACCGCGAAGTAGAGCATGTCGTCGAAGTCGACCGCTCCCGCCTCCCTCAGGAGTCCCTGGTAGCGCCGGTAGACCCGGGCCACCCGACGTCCGTAGAAATCCGACACCTGGTTCTCGTAGTCGCTCGGCGAGAGCAGGAGGTTCTTGGCGCCGCCGATCGACGACAGCACGGTGCGGGGGGCGAAGGTGCTCTCGGCCAGCTCTTCGAGGGCCAAGGCCTTCTTGACCAGCTGGAGTTGATCCTTGGTATCGAAGATGGCGAAGTCTTTGTGGAGATTGACGCGCTCTCCGAACCGCCGCAAGAGCACGAGAGCCCAGCGGTGGAAGGTCCCGACGAAACCGCGACTCGAGGAGTACCCTGACAGGTGCTCTACTCTCTCCCGCATCTCGCCGGCCGCCTTGTTGGTGAAGGTCACCGCGGTGATGGCCGAAGGATCGACTCCCTGGTCCCGAATCAGCCACGCGATGCGGTAGGTGATGACTCGCGTCTTGCCCGAGCCCGCTCCAGCGAGGACGAGCTGCGGCCCCTCTCCGTGACGCACCGCCGCCAGCTGTGCGGCGTTGAGCGTGGTCTCCCAGTCGATCGCAGGACTCGCCCGGCCCTCGACCGGAGGAGGTTGGACGACCGGTGGCGCCTCGGTTCTGACCGGACCGGCCGAGGCTTCTCGGTCGGCCTGGGGTTCGGGTCCATCGGCCGGGCCGCCTTGCCCTCCGGAGTCGGCCTTGTCGGCCTCGAACGTGAAAGAGAACTGCCCCATCGACCGCCGACTACTCCACCGTTACGCTCTTGGCCAGATTGCGCGGCTGGTCGACGTCGGCCCCGCGGCGAACCCCCACGTGGTAGGCCAGCAGCTGCAGCGGGATGACGTTGACCACCGGCTGCAAGTGCTCACCCACCGACGGGACCGTCAGGACCGCATCAGCTAGGTCCGCGAAGTCCTGCGGGCGGTCGGTGACAACCAGGACCTTGCCGTCTCGGGCTTTGGCCTCTTGGAGGTTGGAGCGCATCTTGTCGAAGACCTTGCCCCCGGTGGCGATGGCCACCACGGGTAGGTCCTCGTCGATCAATGCGATCGGACCGTGCTTCATCTCGCCGGCCGGATACCCCTCGGCGTGGATGTAGGAGATCTCCTTGAGCTTGAGCGCTCCCTCCAGGGCGATCGGGTAGTTGATCCCGCGACCGAGGTAGAGGAAGTCCTGGGCCCGATGTACCGAGCGAGCCAGGGCATCGATCGCCTCCTCCTGCTCGAGGGCCTCGGCCACCGCCTGGGGCAGGTGGGCCAGATCCCGCACGATCGACTCGGCGACCGCGACCCCGCGCACCCGGGCCAGGTGCAGGGCGAGGAGGTAGAAGGCCACCAACTGCGTGGTGAAGGCCTTGGTCGAGGCAACTCCGACCTCGGGCCCGGCGTGGGTGATCAACGAACCCTCGCTGATCCGGGTCGCCTGGCTCCCCGGCACGTTGCAGATGCAGGCGAGGGTGGCGCCGCGTTCTCGGGCCGCCTCCATCGCCGACAGGGTGTCGGCGGTCTCCCCCGATTGGGTGATCCCGATCGCCAGCACGCCAGAATCGACTATGGGGTTGCGGTAGCGGTACTCGGATCCGTAGTCGACCTCGACCGGCACCCGCACCAACTCCTCGATCAGAAACTTCCCGATCAGAGCCGAGTGCCAGGAGGTACCGCAAGCCAGGAGATGGATCCGATCGATCTGTTGCAACGTCTCGTCCGAGATCCCCAGATCCTCCAGATGGACGCTGCAACGCTCGAAGTTGACCCGACCTGCGAAGGTCTCCTGCAGGGCCCTGGGCTGCTCGTGGATCTCCTTCAACATGAAGTGCTTGTAGCCGCCCTTCTCGGCCTGGATGGGGTCCCAGGTCAAGTGGTGTTCGGGGCGTTCGACGGGCTGTCCAGCCTGGTCGCGGACCGAGAACCCATCGGCCGTCAGCACCGCGCTGTCGCCGTTCTCGAGGTAGACGACGCGTCGAGTGTGCTCGAGCAGCGCGGTGGGATCCGAGGCCAGGAACTGCTCGCCGTCGCCGATTCCGAGGACCAACGGAGGCCCCTGCCGAGCCACCACGACCCGCCGCTCCCGATCGCCGACCGCCACCGCGGCGAAGGCGTAGTGTCCCTCCAGACGGGCCACGACCCGACGGACCGCCTCCTCGAGGTCACCCACTCGATCGAATTCGGACGACAGCAGATTGGCCACCACTTCGGTATCGGTCTCCGACTGGAAGGTCCAGTCCCGAGCCAGCAACTCCTGTTTGAGTTCGGCGAAGTTCTCGATGATCCCGTTGTGGATCACGGCGAGGCGACCCTTGGAATCGACCAGGGGATGCGCGTTACGCTCAGAGGGGCGCCCGTGCGTCGCCCACCGGGTGTGCCCGACGCCGAGCGATCCGGCCACCGGCCGCGTCTCGAGGCGACCGACCAGTCCGTCGAGTTTGCCTTCCGCCTTGACGGTCGTCAGGTCCTCCCCGTCGATCACGGCGACGCCCGCCGAGTCGTACCCCCGGTACTCGAGCTTGCGCAGACCAGAGAGCAGGATGGGGACGACCTCCTGGTGTCCGACGTAGCCGACGATTCCGCACATGGTGCTACTCCTTGGCGTCGTCGGGACGAGGCCGACGGGTCCATTCGGGGATGTTGCGCTGCCGAGCCCGACCTACGGCCAGGGCCTCGTTCGGCACGTCCTTGGTGATCACCGATCCGGCCCCGGTCGTGGCCCCGTCGCCCACCGTCACCGGAGCCACCAACATGGTGTCGCTCCCCACAAAGGCTCCCTTGCCGATCTGGGTTCGGTGCTTGTTGACACCGTCGTAGTTGCAGGTCACGACGCCGGCACCGATGTTGGCTCCCGCTCCGACTTCGGCGTCCCCCAGATAGGTGAGGTGGGACGCCTTGGCGCCGGCACCGAGGACTGCGTTCTTTACCTCGACGAAGTTGCCGACCCGCGCCTCGGCCTCGAGACGTGCCGCGGGGCGCAGCCGAGCAAACGGTCCGACCTGGCAGGAAGGTCCGACCTCGGCGCGGTCGAGCACCGAGTAGGGGTGTACGACGCTCCCGGATTCGATCGAGCTATCGCGGATCCAACATCCCTGGTGCACGGTGACTCCGGTCGCGATCCGCGTCCGTCCACTGAGTTGCACCTGGGGATGGAGCACCACGTCGGGTGCCACCTCGACGTCGGGACCGACCCGAATAGTCGACGGCGCGATCAGGCTGACCCCCTCGGCGAACAGTTGGTGTCGTCGTCGCTCCATCAACACTTCGTCGACCCGAGCCAGCTCGGCCCGGGTGTTGACTCCGGTGGCCTCGTCGGGATCCTTGAGGTAGTGCAGGGCGATCCGCCCCTGTCGTGCCAACGCCGTAACCGCATCGGTCAGATAGAGCTCCCCCTGCGCGTTGTCCGTGCCGATCGCGCGCAGCGCGTCGAAGGTCGGCCCCGCCGGCAGAGCGTAGATCCCGGCGTTGATGGTTCGGATCTGGAGCTGTTCGGGCGATGCATCCGCCGCTTCGACGATGGCGGCGAGACCACCCGTGCCATCGTCGAGCACCCGTCCCAGGCTGCCGGGCTCGTCCATCTCCGCCACCACCATGGCCCCGGCGCCGGCCCGGGCCAGGGCGACGAGCTGCTGCAGGGTCTCGGGACGTACCAGAGGCACGTCTCCCGACAGGACCAGCAGCAGATCCTCACGAGCGACGACGGCCTCGGCCTGGGCCAGCGCGTGCCCGGTGCCGAGTTGTTCGGCCTGGACCACCCACCGCACGCCAGCGTCCTCGAAACGCTCCTGCACCTCCTCGGCGCGGTGTCCGACGACCGCCACGGCATCTTCGCACCCCGTGCGACGCGCAGCGTCCAGTACCCAACCCAAGAGAGGCCATCCAGCCGCCTCGTGGAGCACCTTGGGGAGTTCGGAGCGCATGCGCGTACCCTTACCCGCCGCCAGGACCACCGCCACGACACGACCGGACTCGGTTCCCGTCGCGCCCGCCGTCACGAAATCGGCTCCCAGTGCGGAGCGCTCACTTCACTCACCGACTGCGAAGAGGGCCGCAAACTCGTCGGATTCCCGCAGGTCCTCGAGGTCGGGATCGTGTCGTGCCTGGCCTCGGCTGCGCGCGTCGAGTTCATAGGCCTTCTCGAGATGGGCCGCCGCCGCCTCCAGGTTGCCCTGCAGCACCTCGACCGTGGCCGCGAGATAGGCGAACCGACCACCGTCCGACCGCTTCGCCTTGCGGCACAGAGCCAGGGCACCGGGGTAGTCCCCCGCGTTCTTGAGGACCACGGCTTCCAGGTACGGATCGTTCGGTTTCTCCGTTCCGGTCCGGGCCGAAGCCACCTTGGCGTACTGTCGCGCCCGCGCCACCACCTCGGGCGGGCCGTCGCTCTCTCCGACCAGGCTCAGCGCCTCCGCTGCTTCCTTCCAGCGCTCGGCGTACAGGGCCTGCATTCCGCGCTCGAAGGTAGCGATCAAGGCGAGTTCGGACTCGGCCCGGTCCCCACCCGTGGAGTCGATCTGTAGATCGCGCAGCTTGGCTTCGACCGTCTCGGAATCGGTGTGAAGACGCTCCGCCATCTCCCGCGGGGACTTCACCCCGGCATACCGTTCGAGGTACTGCACCTCGACCTCCAGCCAACGTCGACTCATCGCTTGCGCAGCTCGACGAGGATCAGCTTCGCCACCGCCTTGAGGGTGTCGAAGACGCCGATACCTTCTGGTGCGACCGCCTCGAAGGTGGGCTCGCGCTTGAAGTTCAGGGTCCGGTACATGTCGTCCACCGTCATCGCGTTGGGCAGATCGCGCTTGTTGAACTGCAACGCGTAGGGAATGGTGTTCAGATCCAGACCGTGCTCCTTGAGGTTGGAATCGAGGTTCCGGATCGCCTCGATGTTGGCTTCGCGCCGCTCTTCCTGGCTGTCGGCCACGAACACCACGCCATCCACCCCTTTGAGGATCAGTTTTCGGCTGGCGTCGTAGAACACCTGACCCGGCACCGTGTAGAGGTGGAACCGGGTGGTGAAGCCGCGGATCGAACCGAGGTCGAGGGGCAGGAAATCGAAAAAGAGGGTGCGGTCAGCTTCCGTGGCCAGCGAGATCATCTTGCCTTTGGCGTCGGGAGCGGTCTTGTTGTAGATGTACTGCAGGTTGGTCGTCTTGCCCCCCAGGCCGGGACCGTAGTAGACGATCTTGCAGTTGATCTCCTTGCTGGCGTAGTTGATGAAAGTCATCGCGTTTGGCTATCTCCGGGCTCTCGGAACCGACGGCCTCTGAACGGCGCCAGGGCCGCCCCTCGTCGTCTCCCCGCTCGCACTACTCGCTGAAGAGGGCGTCGATGTCCTCTTCGGTAATCTCCGAGAAGGGACTGGCGTCGGCCTCGGAAGTGGCCTCCTCCCCCTTGCGGGCCATCGCCTCGAAGATCCGCTCCATCTCTTGGCTGGAGCGCTTCACCCGCAGGCGCACCAGACCGAGCGAAGAGCGGTCGTCGAAAATCACCAGGAGAATCGCACGCTTGCCCACGATCGAGATGTGAATGTGGTCCTGCTGCCCCTCGTGGAAGAGCACCGAGAATTCACGCTCGCCGATCAACTTCGCCAGACCGTCGGTGGCGGCGACGTTACCCGCCGTCAGCGAGGCCAGCGACGTCGTGTCGAACTGCTCGGTTTCACCCGCCGAGGCGATCTGTTGACCGTTCTTGTCGATCAGGAATACGACCCGGGCGTTGGCATCATGGCGCAACCGCTGGAGGGACTCCTCCAGTTGCCCAAACTCCTCGCCGTAGATCACCAAGTTCGAAGGCATGTTTTCAACTCCCGGCTGCTAGATATATCACAGTGGTCTCGCCCGAAGCCGCCTTCGCACACGCTCCCACGGCGCACCAAAGGATCCGGTTCCGAGTGCCCGAGTCTACGTCAAGAAGACCACTTTCCCAAGAGCTGATCACCGGAAGTAGCGCCATCCGGTCAGAATGTCCGACTCGGCGAGGACGATCTCGCGGCCCGACTCGGTGAAGGCCAGCGGAATCGGCTTGCAGCCTCCCCCTCCGTCGTTCACCTCCTGCACCCGGAAGGACTTGTCGCACTTGCGACAGGTAACCCAGTCTCCGCCGGGAGCGTAACCACGCTTCAGCTTGTAGCAGATCTCGTTGGCGTCGAACGCCACCTGGAGCATGCCGTTGCGGTCGCGAGCGACGAAAAAACGGACCTCCTGATTGCCCGGGTTCAAGAACCGGTAGAAGCGGAAGTCGCCGCTGCCCAGGTCGTCGACCCCGATCCGCACCACTCCCTGCCGGTCGGGTGACACCCGAATGAAGTCCTGTCCCGGCCCTCCCGCCAGGATCAGGTCGGCGAGGAGTACCGCACCGAAGAAGAGCGGCACGAGCAGCAGTCCGTAGACGGGTCGAAAGCGTGTCTTCATCGGAGGAAGTATAGAACCTTCTCGGGTTCCGAGGCTCGCCACGACGAGGAGCGGCCTCTCCGGCCCGTGCTAGAGTTTTCGGGCCATCCCGCTACCCCAGCGGCCAGCCCCGGACGCTGGCTCTACGATCCCCTCCCCCACCGCCCGAAGGAGGCTCCTATGTGTCTCCGCCAGAGATCGATTCCCGCTGCGGCCGCACTCCTCGGGTTCTTGCTCGTCGCCGGCTCTCCCGTGGTCGCTGACGGGACCGATTGGAGCCGGTTTCGCGGACCCAACGGGAGCGGTGTCGACGAGAGCTCGCCGCTGCCCAACCTGGAACAGCCCGCCGAGCAAGAGCGTTGGGCTACGCCGGTGCCCCTGGGCCGTTCGTCGCCGGCGGTGGGCGAAGAACTGCTCTTCCTCACCGCGGTGGAGGGCCATCGGTTGTCGACCCTGGCCTTCGACCGGAGCGACGGTACCCTGGTGTGGAAACGGTCGGTGGAGCGCCCCCGGGAAGAGACGATCTACCCGGCGACCGACTCCGCCACCCCCAGCCCCGTGACCGACGGTAGCAACGTCGTCGTCTTCTTCCAGGAGTTCGGTCTGATCTCGTACGACGCCACCGGCGTCGAACGCTGGCGCCACCCCCTGGGCCCGTTCCGCAACTTCTACGGCACCAGCGCCTCTCCGCTTCTGGTCTCCGGTCTGGTGATCCAGGTCTGCGACCAGGCCGAGAGTTCCTTCGTGGTCGCGGTCGATGCCGACTCCGGGAAGCAGGTCTGGCGGCAGGACCGCGACGGCCGCGTCGAGGCCTACGCCACCCCGATCCTCTACCCCGGCGACCACGATCCCACCGCGCTGCTCCTCCTGGGATCGCGCTGGATCGATGCCTACGAACCCACCACGGGGCGGCACCTGTGGAGTACCCCTGGTCTGGGTAGCGGTCCGGTGGCCAGCCTGGTTCTGGTAGGCAACACCCTGTTCACCTCCGCTCCCCAACACGCCGAAGACGGCTGGCCCGAGTTCGGCCCACTGGCCGACAAGTACGACGCCAATGGAGACGGCGTGTTCTCGCCCGTCGAGGTCGACGGCGTGTGGCTCGCCAACCATTTCGGCTGGCTCGACGTCGACGGTGACGGCGCGATCAGCCCGTCGGACTGGGCCAACCTGGCACAGCAGGTCTCCCACGACGATTGGGGGGTCTACGCCCTGCGCCTCGGGGCCGACGGCGGTGAGAAGGTGTGGAACTACCGCAGCAACGTCCCCTACATCCCGACTCCCCTGGCCTATCGAGGCGTGCTGTACCTGATCAAGGACGACGTGCTGACCGCACTCGACCAGCAGAGCGGAGAGCTCCTCGAAAAGGGGCGCCTGGAGGGCAAGGGAGGCAAGGTCTACTCCTCCCCCGTCGCCGGCGACGGCAAGGTCTTCATCGGTTCGCTGGGTGGAGAACTGATCGTCCTACGGGCGGGCCGCGACTGGGAGGTCACCGCCCGCCACGATCTCGACGGCGAGATCTGGGCCACCCCGGCGATCGCGGATGGGCATCTGTACGTCCGCACCTCGAATCGGCTGCTCGACTACTCGGTGCCCGCGGCCGTCGAGCCGGCCACGGAGACGGTAACCGAAGCCGCAGGGGACTGAGCGGGATCGATCCGTTGCCTCCGTGAGGCACAGCGCGTACCATCGTCTCGATGTCCCCTTCCAGCCGTTATGGCTCGCTGGCTCTCCTCGCCGCCGCGGTGAGTGGTGTCGCCTGGTCCTTCTTCGGCGCCCCGGGACCGCGAGGGATCGAGGAATCGCCTCTCCTGGTCATCGCCTTCCTGGTCGCTGGAATCCTGGCGGCTCGACATCGACCCTGGGGTCGGCTCGGTCTGGGCATCGGCGCGGCCATGGTCGCCCCGGTCGCGCTGCTCCTCGGACCCGCAGCCACCCTGGTGGTCGCCGTGGGGACCAGCGCTAGTGGCTTTCTGGGCAGCGGTCGTCGACAACAACCTCGCAGTCGACGGTTGGACGACCTCACTCGACACACCCTGGTCGCGTCTCTGGTCGTGTCCCTCGACGCGGCGGTCGCCGTCTCCCCCCAGGCCCGCACCCTGTTGATCCTGATCCTCTGGACCGGAGGTCTCGTCTCGATCCAACTCCTGCAACAGCGACTCGCTGGCCGGCAACAGATCGAAACCTGGCGTCTGGTCCTCGCCGCCCTGATCGAGACGGTGGCGCTGGCCACCGGCATGGTGCTGGCCGCCGTAGCCCAGGGAGTGACGGTCGAAGCGAGCCTGGCCCTGGCCATTGCGCTGGCTACGCTGGCCGTCGAAGCCTCCCGACAGAGCCGGTTGCGCGAGCAAGCCGAGATCCGCGTCCGCGCCTTCGAGCGCCTGGGCCGCGCCGGACGTCGGCTCGTCACCCAGCCCTCGGAGGTCGGCGGTGTGGCCCCCGCCCTGTACCGGGAGTGCCGCCAGGTTCTGCGCTTCGACGGCTTCGAGCTGGAGCTGGTGCCGCGGCGTTCCGGCGACGCCTCCGAGTTCTGGTCCGCTGGCCCCGACGGTAGGCTGCACAACCAACCACTGGAGCTTCCGGAGCGTCCTCCGATGCGCCCCCGGGTGCCACGGCGCGTGGAGTGGCAACGCTTCGAGCACCGACTCGACGCCGGGGGCGTCGACGCGCTCGCCTACCTCCGTCTCTGGTGTGATCCCCGTCGGATCAGTCCCGACAGCGAGGAGCTCTTGCAGCAGCTCGTCCCACAACTCGGCGGCATGGTCTATCGGGCGCTGCTCGGCGAGCAAGCCCGCACCGATCCACTGACCGGAACGGCGTTGCGTCGGGTCTTCGATACCCGGCTCGAGGAGGCCTTTGCCCGCAGTCGCTCCAGCGGGGATCCGGTGGCGATCGTGCTCTGCGACCTCGACTTCTTCAAGCGTGTCAACGACACCTACGGGCACGCAGCGGGCGACCGAGCCCTCGTCGCCGTCGCCTCGGTCCTGAGTTCCGGCCTTCGCGAGAGCGACCTGTGCTCGCGTTACGGCGGGGAGGAGTTCGCCCTCGTCCTGGAGGGCCTCGAGGGTCAACGAGTGCTCGAGGTGGCCGATCAGATCCGCCAACGGGTCGAAGCCCTCGAGGTACCGGCGGACGAGACCGACACCCTGCTACCGCTCACCCTATCGGCCGGGATCGCGGTCTATCCCGAAGTCCACTGCCACCGACCCGAGGAGCTGACCGAACTCGCCGACATCGCGCTCTACGAAGCCAAGAACCTCGGCCGCAACGGTTGTCTGCTCTACCGGGGCAGCGGGCGATTCCAGGACGCGCGGGGCCGGGTCATCGAAACGCGGGAAGCCGGCCAGGTCGAGGCGCCTCACTTCTTCGCCTGAAGCGCCGCGCGGCCACGGCGTCGTGCGCCCCGCTGACGCGCCTCAGCGTCGCCAGAACGCGAAGGTGGCCACCGCGGCGATGGCGTAGACCTCGAGACGGCCGAGCCACATCAGCCCCACCATGAGCAGCTTCTGCCAAGCCGCGAAGTGGGCGAAGTTCTGAGTCGGCCCGGCCTGGGCCAGACCGGGACCTACGTTTCCCAAGGTGGCGATACAGGCCGTCGCGGCGGTCACCAGGTCGTGCCCCCCCAGGGTCAGCAGCAAGGTACCGACGCCCCAGGTCGAGAGGAAGAGGATGAAGAACCCTGCCACCGAGGAGACCACCGCGTCGGGCACCAGGCTGCCCCCGATCTGGATGCCGCGCACCCGACTGGGAGCGAACACCAGCCGCACCTCTCGCAGGGCGAACTTCAGCCCCATCAGCATGCGCGCGATCTTCATCGACCCGGAGGTCGACCCGGCACAGCCACCGACGAACATCAATGCGACCAGGATCCCCGTGCTGAGCGGAGGCCACCCATCGAAGTCGGCGGTGGCATACCCGGTGGTGGTGAGCAGGGAAGCAACCTGGAAGAGCGCATCCAAAGCACTACGGAAGAACGGGATCTCCGCCACCCGCACCAGGTCGACCGTGATCACCACACTCGCCGCAGCCACCAGGACCAGGTAGAAGCGGAACTCGGCGTCGCGCAGCAGCACGCGGCGGCGCCCGAGCCACACCAGGTAGAAGAGGGAGAAGTTGACCCCGGAGATCAACATGAAGACGATCACCACCAGTTGGGGGCCGACCCCGAACGCCGCCATCGAAGCGTTGCGCGGCGAGAACCCCCCCGTGGAGAGGGTCGAAAAGGTGTGGGTCAGGGCATCGTAGAGGTCCATCCCCACCACCAGCAGCAGAGCCGTCTGCACCAGGGTGAAGAGCAGGTAGATCCGCCACAACACGATCGCCGTGTCCCGTACCCGGGGATGCAGCGTCTCGGCCGTCGGACCGGGTACCTCCATCTTGAACAGGAACCGGGCCCCCGGCACGATCTCCGGGAGCAACGCCACGAACAGTACGATGATCCCCATACCACCCAACCACTGGGTGAAGCTGCGCCAGAACAGGATCCCGCGGCCGTTGCTCTCGATATCGGTGAGGACCGAGGCCCCAGTAGTAGTGAAGCCGGAAGCCGCTTCGAAGAGGGCATCGACCGGCGAGGCGATGGTACCGGTCAGAAGGTAAGGCAGAGCGCCGAAGAGCGAGGCGAGCACCCATCCCCCGACCACGATGGCGATCCCCTCCCGGCGGTACAACCCCTCGGAGGAGCGCCCCCCGATCAGACTCAGGACCAAGCCGGCCGCCAGGGTCAGCGACGAAGCGATGAGGAAGTCCCTGGCGTCGCTGGCCTCCGCGTACGCCCAGCAGCACACCGCCGGGATCGCCAGGGCAAAGGACAACAGGATCAGGATCCTTCCCAAGAACCGGCAAACCGGCCTGAAGTTCACTCCTCGCGCCCCGGGAAGAGCAACTGCACCATCTCGAGTCCGTCCTGCTGGGCGAACAGGATCACCGAGTCGCCGGCCTCGAGTCGATCGCTACCGCGCGGCACGAAGACCTTCTCGCCCCGCACCACAGCCCCGACGATCAACCCCGGAGGCCGTCCCATCTCCGCCAGGGTCACGCCGGCCGCCGGACTGGCGGCGACCAACTCGCGTTCCAGAAAGACTCCTCCCTCACGCAGCGACACGATCGCCGGTTCGTAGCCGCTGTCTACGTAGTCCTTGATCCGCTCGTAGGCCAGGGCGCGAGGCGAGACGATCTCGATGTCCCCCAGGCGCTTCCACAGGCGCCGGGTCTCGACGCGCTCGACCATGGCGATCACCCGCTCCACCTCGAGTTCCTGAGCCAACAGGCTGGCCATCAGGTTGCTGTCGTCCTGCCCGGTGCAGGCGACGAAACTGGTGGCGCGATCGATCCCCTCGGAACGCAGGAAGGCCAGGTCGGTGGCGTCGCCGTGCAGGACCTCGACCTTCGGCAGCCGATCGGCCAACATGCGAGCACGCCGACGATCTCGCTCCAGGACTTTGACCCGAACGTTCCAGCCCTGCAGGGCGTCGGCTACGGTCGATCCCGTCTCTCCTGCCCCCGCGATCACCACCAACTGCTCCCGTTGGCCATGCCCGCTGATCATCTCTTCGGCCCGGGGCATCACGTCGGTCGAGGCCAGGACCAGGGCCTCGTCGCCGACCTGAGCCTGATCGTCACCGGCCGGAATCAGCAGTTCACCGTCTCGGAACAGGCCGACCACCAGGGCCCCCCGGGGAACCGCCAGGTCCCGCAGCGGCGCCCGCGTCAATCGAGCCCCCTTGTCGAGCCGGAACTTGCGCAACTGCACCTTGCCCCCGGCCAGATACTCCACCGCCATCGTGCGGTGGCCTCGCAGGTAGTCGAGGATGCGAACCGTCGTCAGTAACTGGGTCGACAACAGCAGATCGATGCCAAAAGCCTGCTGATAGGTACGTCGGTGCGAGACGACCTCGTCGGCGATATGGACCCGCACCACGGTGCGCTCCGCCCCCAGGCGCTTGGCCAGGAGCGACGCCACCATGTTCGCCTCGTCGGAGGACGAGACCGCCAGAAAGAGCTCGGCCCGCGAAACCTCGGCCTGCTCCAACACCGGCAGGTAGGCGCCGTTGCCGCCGACCACGGCGACATCGAGGGCATCCTCGAGCTTGGCCATCCGCCCGGGATCCTGTTCGATTACCACGACTTCGCGACCGGCCTCCGACAGTACCCGGGCGAGATGGAATCCCACCTGACCTGCCCCCATGATGACGAATCTGGAAGACCCCATCCGAACTCCCTCTTGCCTTGAAACTGTTCGGGCCGAACCCGTGTCGCGACGATTCCTGAACCGAGGCGCCAGATTCAGCGTATCTACCCTCGAAGCTCCCGCCAAGAGGAGCGCTCGGCCAGACCGAATCTCCTTGACGTCCAACAGCGACTGATCTAGTGTTGCTTAGACGTATCCCGCTGATATACAGAGGATAGTCGAGGGCCTGGCCGACGTCGAGTCCAGCCCGAGTCACTCAGTGAAGAAGGAGAATTTGGCATGCGTTCGAAGCTCGTGGCCCTAGCCATCACCCTCGCGTTCCCTGCCCTGGTCCTGGCTCAGGGTCAGCTGTCGGGTACCCTGTCCACCGCTGACGGCCCCCTGGGAGGCGTCACCATCGTCGTCAACGAAGTCGCGATGGCCGAGATCACGCTTCCCAACGGCTCCTACAGCATCTCGGGCGTGCCCGCGGGTACCTACTCCGTCACGTTTACTCTCGGCGACAACACCACGACCGTCGAAGGGGTCGAGGTCCAGGATGGTCAGACGACCGACCTCTCCCGCACCGTCGACTGGGACGTCAGTTTTGCCGAGACCATCACGGTCTACTCCGCCTCCCGTCGCGTCGAGCGGATCGTCGAAGCCCCGGCAGCGGTCACCGTCGTTTCCGAGATGGAGATCGAGCGTGAGGCTTCCCACGGCCAGTTGCCGCGACTCCTCGAGGCCACGCCCGGCGCCGAGGTCACGCAGAGCGGGCTCTACGACTTCAACCTCAACACCCGTGGTTTCAACAGTTCGCTGAACCGTCGCGTCCCCGTCCTGATCGACGGTCGCGATCCCGCGGTTCCCTTCCTCGGAGCCCAGGAGTGGCCTTCGATGGCCGCGATCACCGACCTCGCTTCCGCCGAGTTGGTCCGCGGTCCCTCCTCCGCCCTCTACGGTACCAACGCGTTCAACGGCATCCTCAACCTCACCACCAAGCAGCCGAAGTTCTCGACCGGCGGCGAGGTGCGGCTCTCCGGCGGTGAACTCTCGACCATCCGCGGCGACATCCGGTTCGCCAACGAGGTGGGCGCTAACAGCTACATCAAGGCGATGGGCAGCATCACCCAGAGCGACGACTTCTATCGCTCCCGCAACCAGACCGTCGAGTACTCGCAGTTCTGCGGCGGCGGCATCACCACCAACTGCCTCAACCGCGAGGCGGTGCCGGTGGCCACTCTCGAAGACGAGATCTTCGTCGGCACCTTGCGCTTCGACCACTACTTCGGCGGCGGCGACGTGCTGACCCTCGAAGGCGGTCTGTCGCAGGGTGAGGGTCCGGTCCTCCAGACCGGAATCGGCCGGATCCAGGTGCTCGAGTCCGACCGTCCCTGGATGCGCCTGAACTTCAACGACGAGCACTTCAACCTCCTCGGGTACTACAACCGCCGCGATGCTCCCGAACAGCTCGCGCTCGCCTCCGGCGCCAACCTCATCCTCGACTCCACCATCTGGGCCGTCGAGTTGCAGGGCAACACCGGCTTTGCCTCCGGCAAGGGCCAGTTCGTGGGCGGTATCTCCTACCGCGACGAAGAGATCGAGACCAAAGGCACGCTGACCAGCGCCGACGTGGGTGGCGACCGGCAAGCCGTCTTCGGACAGGTCGAGTACAGCTTCACCGACAATTTCAAGACCGTCGTGGCGGCCCGTTACGACGAGGCTTCGTTGCACGAGTCGAAGCTGGCTCCCAAGCTCGCTCTGGTGTACTCGCCGAGTTCCAACCAGACCCTGCGCCTCACCTACAACGAGGCGTTCCAGTCGCCGAACTACTCGGAGTTCTTCCTCCGGGCCCCGGCGGGCGCTCCGGTACCTCTGGCCAGCGCCGCCGCGGGAGCCGGCTTCGGAGCCCTCTCTCCGGTGCTGACGCTGCTCGGGTTCGAGCCCACCCCGGTCCTGGCCCTCGGAAACTCCAACCTGGAGCTCGAGGAGATCTCGACCATCGAGCTGGGCTACAGCGGCATCATCGGGGGCAACCTGTTCCTGACCGCCGATTATTACCAGAGCGATCTCGAGAACTTCGTGACCGACCTGCTGCCCGGCGTCAACTCGGCCTTCTCCCCGTACCAGATCCCGATCCCGCTGCCGCCGCAGGTCGCGGGTGGGGTCATGGCCTTCCTGCAGGCTGCACTGGGACCGAACTTCGCCGGTCTGACCACCGTCGGTGGTAGCCCGGCCATCGTGGTGTCCTACGCCAACGCCGGTTCGGCCGAGAGCGAGGGCATCGACCTCGGGCTCAACTGGTACGTCACCCCGCAGTGGAACTTGACGGCCAACTACAGCTGGTTCGACTTCGAGGTGATCTCGCAGCAGATCGGCGACAAGTTGCTCCCCAACGCCCCCGAGAACCAGTACAGCCTCGGCGTGACCTACGTCGGAGACAACTTCGACATCGGAGTCACCGGTCGGTTCGTCGAGAGCTTCGACTGGGCGGCCGGCGTGTTCCAGGGACCGATCCCCTCCTACGAGGTGTTCAACCTGACCGCCAACTACCGCCTGTCGGAGGCTTGGGCTCTCGGCGTGAACATCTCCAACATGTTCGACGACGAGCACTACGAGGCCTTCGGTGGCGACCTTCTCGGACGCCGCGCCCTCGGTACCGTGAAGTTCTCCTGGTAGACCAGGAAGCACCACGAAGCGGCGACGGGAGGGGGCCCTGGGGCTCTCTCCCGTTTCCTTTTTGCGGCGATTGACAGCGCGACGGGAAGTGCTTAGACTCAGCGTCCGTTTTGTCGGGGCGTAGCGCAGTCTGGTAGCGCACCTGCCTTGGGCGCAGGGGGTCCTCAGTTCAAATCTGGGCGCCCCGAATTCGGACCCAACTCAGCGGTGTTGACATGGCTGCCTGTAGCTCAGTTGGATAGAGCGGCGGCCTTCTAAGCCGCGGGTCGGGGGTTCGAATCCCTCCGGGCAGGCCAACCCGACACAGCGGATGACAACCCGCCAGTTCTTTCAAAGTCGATCTCAAGAGTTCATGGTGAGCGTAGTTCAATGGTAGAGCCCCGGATTGTGGTTCCGGTTGTTGGGGGTTCGAATCCCCTCGCTCACCCCATCTTCTCTTCTCGATAGCCACCCCTGGTGGCCGAGGCCCCCTCCCCGGCCCATCCCGGATCGAGGCCTCACCCCGCGCCCGTAGCTCAGCTGGATAGAGCGTCGGCCTCCGGAGCCGAAGGTCACAGGTTCGAATCCTGTCGGGCGCACCATTCGAAGACCCCGCCGCGCCGAGCGCCTGCGGGGTCTTGTCGTAGATGCCTTGGTGAGACTCCACCGACCTCATGCTCGACGTCGGGACGGCGACTCGCGTTGGGTAGGGCGATTCCCAGGCTTGTCGCTTCATGTCATCGTGCTATATACTGACCGACACGTTTCGAATCCCATAGAGGAGATCCTCATGTCGAACACCAAGTCCCGCTTGCAATTCGTCGCCGTCGCGGCCGTACTGGTCCTGGCCGTTGGTCTGCTCGCCGTGCCCGCCACGGCCGAGACCTACACCATCACGATGACCACTGGGGACACCTTCCAGAGCCGCTACGATCCCGTCGAGGCGCCCTGGGATGCCGACAAGATCCTCTTCACGAACGAGTACGGAACTCGCATGACGCTGGCCAAGGCCGATGTCGAGTCGGTCACCTCTTCGACCGAGACCTCGGGCTTCGGACGAGTCATCGACTCGACCACGGTCGACCTCGGGATCCTTTTGGTCGATGTACCTCAGGCCCAGGACGAGGATCCGGCCGAGACCCAGCGGCAGAACTTCGCGCAGTACCTCGACGACGTGAACTCTCGCTACAGCGTCGAGCAGTTCGTCGATCCGTCCGAACTCGGTTCGGGTGGACTCCCCGCCTGGGGGAGCAGCGTCGGTTCGAGCGGCAACTTCTGATTCGGGCGACGAAGCCGCGCGGAACGGCTTCGGACCTGATACAGTCCTGAGCGGCGTCACTTCGGTGGCGCCGTTCCAGCGTGTGGCCCCTTTCTAGGGCGACACTTCGTGGTTGCGGTTCTGGGAAGTCGGTGGGATACCGACGCGGCCCCCGCCACTGTAACCGGGGACGATCCCCCCAACTCCGTCCACTGCGGTCGATACCGTGGGAAGGCCGGGGGGAGAGGATGATCCGGGAGCCAGGAGACCGACCGCAACGCATCGGCCGTCTCGCGAAGACGGCGCGTTCCGCCTCCGGGGTGCGAGGCGGCCGAGGGTCGAATAGAACTCCGGTCGTCCGAGGCGAAGCGTCTCTCCAACCGGAGATATCCAACGTGATTCGATTCTCGATTGTCCTGCTCGGCTCGCTCCTGCTGTCGAGTTCCCTCCTGGCCCAGGTAGGCCAGACGACCTACCAGGACGAGCTCCTGGTCACCGCGACCCTGGCCGCCACCGAGGAGTCCGAACAGCCGGTCACCGTCCACCGGATCGACCGCCAGCAGATCGACGAACGGCTCGTCGACTCGGTCGAAGACCTGCTGCTCGAACTGCCTGGCGTCCACACCGTCACCCTCGGCTCGCCCGGTCAGCAGACCTCCCTCTTCGTCCGCGGAGCCGAGTCCGACCAGGCCCTGGTCCTGTGGAACGGCATCCCACTCAACGACCCCTACTTCGGTGGTTTCAACTGGGCCTACCTGCCCACCGAGGGAGTCGATCGGGTCGAGGTCGTGAGTGGTCCGGTCAGTGCCCTCTACGGCAGTGCCGCCGTGGGCGGCGTCGTCCAGCTGATCACCGGCGACGCGCCGCACGCACGCCTCGACCTCGAGGCCGGCGAGAACGCCCACCGACGCGTGGCCACCAGCGTCAGCGACCGGTTCACTGACTGGAGCTTCGACCTGCACGGCCATTGGCGCGAAGGCGATGGCCACCACCCGAACGACTTCTACGACAGCACCGAGGTCGCCGGGCTGGTTCGTTACCATCCCTCCGAGCAGACCTGGCTCGGGGCCCGCGTACGCCACAATGATTCGCAGACCGGGATTCCCTTCGACGGAGCCCGGGCGAGTCTCGAACGACAGATCGACTGGCAGGAGACCCAGGTCGCCGTGCCGTTCGAGGCGACCTTCGAGCAGTGGGACGTCACCGGCTATCTGGGCCAGATCGACTACGACTACCTGTTCACGGACCCCCAGGACCCGTTCGGATTCACCGAGGGTCGCACCGAGTCCGTCTCGCGACGCGTCCGGAGCGTGGTCACGGTGCGTCCCAACGACGACTTCTGGATCGGAGTCGGGGCCGATCACGAAGAGCTCGAGGTCGACGACCGTTCGAGCTACGGTTCGAACCTCGACGGTGCCGAGCAGGAGACCACCGGCCTCTTCTCGCAGGCCCACTACTCCACCGACCGAGCCAGCTTCGACCTCGGCCTACGCTACGACGACAACGACGTCTACGGCAGCGAGACCAGTCCTCGCGTCGGCGCCACGTTCCTCATCCACCCCGAGCTGAGGCTGCGCGCCTCCTACAGTGAGGGCTTTCGAGCCCCGTCGCTCGGCGAACTCTACTTCCCGTTCTCGGGGAACCCCGAACTCGACCCGGAGCGTAGTGAAGGGTGGGAGGCAGCGGTTCACTGGCAACGCGACCGCTGGAGCCTCGATCTGGTCACCTTCGAAACCCGTTTCTCGAATCTGATCAGCTACGACTTCGCGGCGGGAGGGAACATCAATCTCGGACGGGCCCGGAGCCGCGGTACCGAGCTGCAGGTCGGCTACCGCTCTTCGGCCTTGGAGCTCCGAGCGCAGTGGAGCCTGCTCGACGCCGAGAGCCTGGAGACCGGTGAGCCCCTGAGGCGTCGACCAGACGACAGCGGTAGCCTGGCGTTGACCCTACGTCCGGGACGCTGGACCATCAACCTGCGTTCGATCTACGTTGGCCCACGTGCCGACGTCGACGCGGTGACGTTTGCCGACGCCACCAACCCGTCCCACCTGCGGCACGACCTGGCACTGCGCTGGCAGCTGAGCGATCGTCTGACCCCGTACCTGAAGGTCGTCAACGCCGCCGACGAGGAGTACCAGGAAGCGCTCGGCTTCCCGGCGCCCGGTCGGACGCTCACCGCCGGGATCACGTTCTCACGGTGAGCCACCCCCAACCCACGCCCCACACTGGCCGTCGAAGCCAGTCCAGTCGACGCCAGTCCGGTCGCATCTGGACCCTCCTCCTGCTGGCGTCCTGTCTGCTGGTCCCCGGTCCCGGGCGAGCGGCGGAAGCGGAACCCCAGCGCATCGTGGCCCTGGCCCCGAACGTGGTGGAGCTGCTGTTCGAACTGGGGCTGGGCGATCGGGTGCGCGGCGTGGGTGACTACTGTCACTGGCCCCCCGAGCTCGAGGCCCTGCCTCGCCTCGGGGGGCTGGTCGACCCCCATCTCGAGCGGATCCTCGGCCTCGGCCCCGACCTGGTGGTCGCGCTCGAGAGCGAGGAACGGCTGGCCACTGGGATGGAACAGCTCGGCGTTCCCGTACTCCGCCTCCACATCGAGACGGCGGCTGAAGTCGCCGAGGCGGCCCGCAAGATCGGAGAGGCCACCGGGCGCAACGAGGTCGCGGAGGCGTTTGCCCACGGCTTTCTCGCCCACCTCGGGTCCCGTCGGGTAGTGGGGGAACCCTCCGTAGCGGTCGTCTTCGGCCGGGAAGCGGGAACGCTCGGCCAGCTGATGACGACGGGAGAGGATACCTACGTCACCGAACTCCTCACCCACCTGGGAGCTCGCAACCTCTTCACGGACGCGATCGGACGCTATCCCCGGATCGGCCTGGAGGAGATCCTGCGCCGAGATCCCGATTGGATCGTCGAACTGCAGTGGGAAGAGCGCGACGCCCGCGGACGCGACCTCCTGCTCGACGACTGGCGCCGCTTCTCCACCCTCCGCGCCGTACAGGAAGGACGCATCGGGGTGTTGGATGGCGGGTACACCGTGATCCCGGGACCCCGACTGCGCCAGCTCTACGACGCCCTGGCCGATCTGCTCGGCGCCGAACCGGTCCCCCCGCCGCCACCATGAGCCAACCTTCCGCCGCACTTCCACTGGTGGCCGATGGTCTCGGCTGGAACCCAGGTGGAACCCGCGTTCTGGGCCCGCTCGACCTCACGGTGCAACGGGGTGAACTCCTGGTCATCGTGGGCCCCAACGGCGCCGGCAAGACCTCGCTGCTTCGGCTGCTCGGGGGACTGCTCGAGCCCGATACCGGCACGCTCCGTTGGGGAAAACTACGGGGCGCCGGGGCCGAACGGCGCCGGAATCGTGCTCGCCAACTGGTCTACCTACCCCAGCTGAGCCCGCTCTCGATCCCGCTGACGGTCCGCGAATTCGTGCGGCTCGGTCGCTACCCACACCGCGACCGCTGGACACTCTCCGCCACGGCCCAGGACCACGAGATCACCGAGTCGGCGCTGGCGCGGCTCGAACTCTTGGAGATGGCCGACCGCTCGATGGTCTCACTCTCCGGCGGCGAGCGGCAGCGCGTGTCGTTGGCGGCGGCTCTGGCCCAGGGCGGAGCCGTCTGGCTGCTCGACGAACCGACGACCTACCTCGATCCGCGCCATCAGGTCGAGATCGCCTCGATTCTCCAGGCCGTGCACCGCGACGGCCACACCCTGGTGGTGACGACCCACGACCTGAATCTCGCGGCGCAGCTCGCCACTCGAGTGGTGGCCCTCGAGGAGGGTCGGATTCTGGCCCAGGGCGCTCCTCGCGAACTCCTGACTGAGGAGCAACTCGAGACCCTGTTCGGGGTGGCCTTCACGGTCGAATCCTCTCCGCAGGGACTCCGGATCTGGCCGCGCGCCGCCGAGGGGGCACGATCGTGAACCGGCTATGGCTCCTCGTCCTGTTGGTGCTGGTGACGCTGGTCGTCGCCCCCCTGCTGGGGAGCCAACCTCTCGATCTGAGAGAGGCGTTGGCCGGCGATCCCCTGGCCTCCACCATCCTCTGGCAGCTGCGCCTGCCCCGGGTCCTGCTCGGACTGCTCGCCGGCAGCCTGCTCGCCCTCTCGGGCCTCGCCTTCCAGACGCTCTTCCGCAACGACCTGGCCGAGCCCTACACGCTAGGCGTCGCCAGCGGGGCGGCTCTCGGCACCGCCCTCGTCTTCGTCCTCGGCCAGTCTCTTGACCCCGGTCTGCCCTGGCTCGGACTGGCTGGGTTCGTCGGCGCTACGGTGGCCACGGCGATCGTGCTGGCCCTCGGTTCGGATCGGCACTCCCCGACTGGGCGGCCGGGCGGCAGTGGCAGCTTGCTGTTGGCCGGCGTCGCCGTCGCCCTGACCTGCCAGGCCCTGATCCTCTGTCTGCAGTACCTCTCCGATGCCACCCAGACGCTGCGTATGGTCCGTTGGATGATGGGAGGCATGGGCGTCGTCGGCTACGGTGAAGTCCTCTGGCTCCTGCCCTGGGTGGTGCTGCTCGCCGTCGCGATGGTGCTCCATCGGCCCGAGCTCGACCTCCTGCTCGCGGGCGAGGAGATCGCGGCTGCTCGCGGCGCCGACGTCACTCGGCTGCGACTCTGGCTGCTCGGCACGTCGTCCCTGGCCGTGGGAGCGCTGGTGGCCGTGGCTGGCCCCATCGGTTTCGTCGGCCTGGTCGTCCCCCATCTGGCCCGCCGCTTCGTGGGACCGAGCCACCGGCGACTGATCCCGGCTAGCGCCCTCCTCGGAGCCGCCTTCCTCACCCTGTGCGACCTGGGGGCCCGCATCGTCATCGCCCCCACCGAGTTGCCGGTCGGTATCGTGACCGCCCTGCTGGGAGGACCCTTCTTCCTCTGGGTCCTGCGCCGCCAACGGCGCGGTTAGAATCGGCGCCATGTTGCTCTACCGCCTCGCCACCGACGGTGGCTACGCCGTCGTCAGCGACGACCAGCCGGCTCGTCGCCTGCAGTCGAATCCGTGGGCCACGTCCCTCGACCGCTGGAGCCTGGGGGAGCCGGTCGAGATCGACCACCTGCTGCCGCCCGTCGAGCCGAGCAAGATCGTCGGGATCGGCCGCAATTACGTCGCCCACGCCGAGGAACTGGGCAACGAAATGCCGAAGGAGCCCCTCATCTTCCTCAAGGCACCCTCTTCCCTTCTCGCCCCCGGAGCTCCGATCCTGCTGCCTCCCGAATCGCACCGCGTCGAACTCGAAGGGGAGATCGCACTGGTGATCGGCGCGCGCCTCCACCGAGCCGGCCGAGACGAGTGTCGAGCGGCGATTCTGGGTGTGACCGCCGCCAACGACGTCACCGCGCGCGACCTGCAGCGCTCCGACAAGACCTTCGCCCGCGGCAAGTCCTTCGATACCTTCTGCCCGGTCGGTCCCGCTCTCCGCCTCGGCTCCGACCTGGACGACCTCAGCGTCGAGACCCGCCTCGACGGACAGGTCGTCCAGCGGGGGCAGGTGCGCGAGATGGCCTGGAAACCCCTCGATCTGGTGGAGTACGTCTGCCGCCACATGACCCTCGAACCGGGTGACCTCCTGCTCACGGGAACCCCGGCCGGAGTGACCCCGTTGCGGCCCGGTCAAACGGTGTCGGTCGAGATTGCTGGGGTCGGAACGCTCACCAACCCGATCGCGGCCTGGGAAGATCCCACATGACGCTGCCGCGGACCGCCGTCCTCACCGGAGTGTCCTTTGCCGGTGGCGTGCTCTACGCCGTCTTCGCTCGTGGCTACCCGCTGCTGCTCGGCCTCTTCCTCGGCGCCGCGATCGCGGCGATGGTCTTTTCGATCGTGCGGACGTCCGATCGTCTACGGTCGATGGCCCGTCGGCGGCCCGACGACGGTTCCGACTGAAACCTCAGAACTCGCCGTAGCGGAACCACTTGTCGTAGAACCCGCGCCGACTGGCCTCGAGGCGCTGGATCTCCCCCGTCGCCATCGGTTCGCCGAGCAGATCGCGCCGTTCGGCGGCCAGCACCTGGGGCAGAATCTCCAACGCTTCACGGACAACAGGAGGCACTTCCTCGGGCACCGCCGTACCCGGTCGTCCGCCCGAGCGCCGGACGAGGGCGTTCACTTGCCGCGCCCAGCCGACGGCCGCCTGGTATTGGTGATTGATCAGGGCCATGCCGAGACTCTTCATGTGCAGATGGAAGTCGTCGGCCTCCCGGTAGTCCTCCGAGAGAGGAGGCAGGGTCCAGTCGGCGTCGAGGCGCGGGAGGGCGGCGAGTTCCTTCCCCAGGCGGTCGGCGATCTCTCGGTTTCCGGCCACGGTCGGGTGCACATAGTCGAGGAACAGGTCGAAGCCGGGCGCCACCCGGGCTGCGACGCCGTCGAGATCCCGCTCGAGGTCGACGAGCCGCGTCGTCCCTCCCCGGCCCGCGAGTTCTCGGACCGTGGTTTGGAAGGGTCCGATGGCCCGAAACGGGTTGCGGTCCTCGTCTCGCGCTCGGCGGTAGGCATCGCGAGCCACCTCGGAGCGCCCCGTCCCCTCCTCCGCTCGAGCAAGCCAGAACC
This sequence comes from Thermoanaerobaculia bacterium, assembly GCA_030429235.1. Lineage (GTDB taxonomy): Bacteria > Acidobacteriota > Thermoanaerobaculia > Multivoradales > JAIOJS01 > JAIOJS01. Next base: position 30,755 of record JAUIDB010000024.1, read on the forward strand.
AGGTCTCGGCGTGGGCCGGGGCCAGCTCGCTCGCCCGCCGAAGGCTGGCGGCAGCCTCCGCGAACTCACCCCGCAGCAAGGCGGCCCGTCCCCCTCGATGGGACGCTTCCCAGGAACCGTGAACCGAGGGAGCCGGCGACCTGCTGACGGTCGGTAGCCAGTCGCGCAGGTTGCTGGGAACGGTGGTCAGAAGCAGAGGTACGTCACGCTCTGCCGCGGCCCTGGCCATCGCCCGGAGGCTCGCAGCGTAGTGCTCCTGCACCGCGCGGTATTGCTTCGGGTCGTCGCGGAGTTCGGTGGCTTGCCGCTGCACTCTCGCCCACATCGAGGCGGCGAGCTCGTTCAGTTCCTCTCCCGAGAGTTCGGCGCGACCACCCAGGAGGCTGCGGCTCCGCCGCACCAGCTGAGTACGTCCCAGCCATCCCCCCAGAATCGAGAGGCCACCGTACCGACGGTGCTCGAGGAACTCGTTGTTGCCGCAGTAGAGCACGATGGCATCGGGCGACAGCTCCAGGACCTCGTCGAAGACCGTCCGCACCCGATAGCTCGGGAAGCCGTGAGCCGCCGCGTTGATGACCTCGATCGACCGCCCGGACCGACTCGCCAACCCGCGTTCGAGATAGCTGGAGAAGGTCTCTTCGGGCGGATGGGGCCAGCCCGCGGCCGCCGATGCCCCCAGTACGAAGATGCGGAACGATCCGGCCGGCTTCTCGACGGCGAACCGAACCCCCCGCTCCGGGTAGGCGTAGGGATGGCTGATGCGGTAGTAGTCACCGTCGCTTTCCGCCTCGCGGCTGAAGAGCGTGAACTCCGCCACCCCGACTCCCCGGAAGGCTTCGTCGGAGGTGGGCAAGAGCCAGAATAGCCCCTCCAGACAGAGTACCAACAGGCAGCCCAGACCGAAGGCGAGGAGGCGAAAGAGGGCGGGGCGCTTCAATACTGCCTCCGAGGACCGAGCGGCGCGGGGGCCGATCGCCACTGGCGCCGACCCTCGGGGTGACGACGGGCCCTCACCGGATCAGTAGTACACCACGAGGCGGGTGCTCGGTCCCTCGGGGCTGAGCGTGAGAGCGACCACTCGAGTCCCTTGCCACAGCTCCTGGCGGCCCCCCTCGGTCGAGAGTCCCGCCGCGGGAAGCTCCCAGCCCGCGGCCCGCAGTTGGGCGGCATACTGGGTCGCGATCGTGGCCGGGGGTTTGGCCACCAGGAACTCCACCCAACGCTCTTCGCCTCCGAGATCGGTCACGCTCGCCCCGGGCACGGTGGGCAGATCCGCGGGATACTCGCTCGGCAGCTGCCCCGACAGGTCGGCCGCGGCTATCCGCGCCTCCTTCGTATCGAGGGTCGGGTCCACCAGCGCATCGGGGGGCAGAGAGACATCCTCGGTTTCGAGCGGCGCGTCGCCCGTCGGTTCTGGGGTCGGGGCGCAGGCCGGAGCGAGGATTAGCAGGCTGAGGAGGCTCGCTCGGAGAGTGCTCCGCGCCCTCATGTCGTGAGCCCCCGGGCCAGCAGGTCACCGCACCAGGCTCCCACCAGACCCAGCAGCGGACTCCCGCAGACGTTGGCCACGCCGAGCCCGTAGTAGCCGGCTCGTAGAAGTTCCAGGCTCTCGACCGCGAAGGTGGAGAAGGTCGTGTACCCGCCCAGGACCCCGACCAGGAGGAAGGTGCGCAGGGCCGGCGACGCGTCTCCCCGAGCCTGCAGGACTCCGGCCAGCAGGCCGAGCAGGAAACAACCGCTCAGGTTGACGGCCAGGGTCCCCAGGGGAAGCCGGCCGGCCAGCGAATCTGCCCAGGTCGAGCGGTAGACCCAGCCGGAGATCTGGAAGCGGAGCCAGGCTCCGATCGCACCCCCACCCGCCGCCGCCCAGCCCAGCGTCATGGGTCCTCCGGCGCGGGAGCCAACGCCTCTCGCCAGGGGAACGTCACGAGGGCAGCAACCAGGAGAAGATGAACCAGCCCACCCATCGCCCAACCCACGAACAGCAGGCCGAGCCAGGCTCCGAGGCAGGCGAACGAAAGAACCAGGCGCACCATTGGCGTGAGAATAGCAGGTCGGAGCCGCCGCCGGAGCTGTCCTAGGCCGCGCTGACCTTTGCACGGTCTTGGCAGACCATCTGCCGTAGATCCGGAGCAGCGATGCCGCCGCACGGCCGCTCACGCACGTCCGTAATCGGGCGCCGAAGGTATCGACGAGAGTACGGGGTGCGGGTTGACGCCCCGAATCTAGTTGCGCTCGGCGACCTGGATCCGGGCGGATGCCAGCTCGAGTTTGGCCAGGGCTTCCTTGACCTCCTCGCGTCCGCCGACCGACAGCACCTCGTAGGCGGACTCGATCTCGGCCTTGGCTCCGGCCACGTCGATCTCGTCGGGTCGTTGGGCGAACTCGGCCAGCACGGTGACGACGTCGTCGGCCACCTCGGCAAAACCCCAGGAGATGGCCAGCGAGGTCTCCCGCTTGCCGTCGCGGTAGCGCAGCTCGCCCACCGACAGGATCGTCAGCAGAGGCATATGGCCCGGTAGCACGCCCAACTCTCCCAGCCGGCCCGGAAGGGCCACCTGGTCGCACTCGACGTCGAGAACCTTCTCGTCGTGCGTGGCGAGGACGAGCTTCAGGCGCCCGCCGGTGGTGCTTTCGCTCACGCTCCCTCCAGGATCTTCTTCCCGTGCTCGATGACCTCGCCGATGTCGCCCTTGTAGAGGAACGCCTGCTCGGGATACTCGTCGAGTTCACCGTCGGCGATCTTCTGGAAGCCCTCGATCGTGTCGGCGATCTTGACGTACCGTCCGGCCAGACCGGTGAACTGCTCCGCCACGAAGAACGGCTGCGACAGGAAGCGCTCGATCTTTCGAGCCCGAGCCACCACCAACTTGTCGTCCTCCGACAGCTCGTCGATACCGAGAATCGCGATGATGTCCTGTAGGTCCCGGTAGCGCTGCAGGATGTTCTGCACGCGGCGGGCGGTGTTGTAGTGCTCGTCACCGAGGAGTCGAGGATCGAGAATCTTCGAGGTCGAGGCCAGCGGATCCACCGCCGGGTAGATGCCGAGCTCGGAAATCCGCCGCGACAGTACGGTCGTCGCGTCGAGGTGAGCGAAGGCGGTCGCCGGGGCCGGGTCGGTAAGGTCATCGGCCGGCACGTAGATCGCCTGCACCGAGGTGATCGACCCCTTCTTGGTCGAGGTGATCCGCTCCTGAAGCTCACCCATCTCGGTGGCCAGGTTGGGCTGGTACCCCACCGCGGAGGGCATCCGGCCGAGGAGCGCCGACACCTCGGAACCGGCCTGAGTGAACCGGAACACGTTGTCGACGAAGAGCAGCACGTCCTGGCCCTCGGTGTCGCGGAAGTACTCGGCGACCGTCAGACCGGTGAGTCCCACCCGCAGACGGGCTCCCGGAGGCTCGGTCATCTGACCGTAGATGAGGGCGGCCTTCGAATTCTTGAGCGCCGCTTTGTCGACCTTGTCGAGGTCGAACGCACCGGTCGAGCTCATGTGCTCGTGGAATGCCTCACCGAAGTCGATCACCTTGGACTCCACGAACTCGCGGAGCAGGTCGTTCCCCTCACGGGTTCGCTCGCCCACGCCGGCGAAGACGGAGAAACCGCCGTGCTGCAGGGCGACGTTGTTGACCAACTCCATGATGAGTACGGTCTTGCCCACGCCGGCACCGCCGAACAGGCCGGTCTTACCACCCTTGGTGTAGGGCTCGAGCAGGTCGATGACCTTGATCCCGGTCTCGAACATCTCGGTCTCGGTGGACTGATCCTCGAAGGGCGGAGCCTGGCGGTGGATCGGCCAGCGCGTCTCGGCGTTCACCGGTCCGAGCTCGTCCACGGGATCACCGATCACGTTGAGGACGCGACCCAGGGTCGGTTTGCCGACCGGCACCGAAATCGGCTGACCGAGGTCGACGGCCTCCATGCCGCGGACGACCCCGTCGGTAGGGGACATCGCGACGCAGCGGACACGGTTCTCACCCAGGTGCTGCGCGACCTCGGAGACGATCGAGATCGGGACTCCCGTCGCCGTACCGTCGTCCTCCAGCTTGACGGCGTTCAGGATCTCGGGCAGCTGTCCCTCTGGGAACTCGACGTCGAGTACGGGGCCAATGATCTGGACGACACGCCCGACGCGGGGCGCAGTGGTGGTGGTAGCGGTGTTCTCAGACATGATTGGTGGTCCTCGTCCCTCAGCCGTCGAGCGCGTTCGCGCCGGAGACGACCTCGATCAACTCGGTGGTGATCGCCGCCTGGCGAGCGCGGTTGTATTGCAGGGTCAACATATCGATCATCTCGCTGGCGTTCTTGGTCGCCGAGTCCATGGCGCTCATCCGCGCCGCATGTTCGGCGGCTTGCGATTCCAGCAGGACGCGATAGATCTGGAAGGTCAGGTAGCGGGGTAGTAGATCCCCGAGGATGGAACTGGGAGCGGGCTCGAAGTGGTACGCCGTAGCACTGACTTCGGCCGTGTCGGTAGCCGGCTCGATCGGTAGCAACTGCTCCTCGGAGAGTTCCTGCGCCAGCATGCTCTTGAACTGGTTGTAGACCACGGTCACTCGGCGGTACTCGCGACGCGCGAAGGACTGCACGATATCGTCGGCGATCTTCTTGGCGTCCTCGTACGTCACGCCCGAGAAGAGCGAGCTGTAGGAGGCTCGGGTCGAAACATCGCGGCGGCGGTAGAAGTCCGCTCCCTTCTTCCCGAGGAGGAGGAGATCGGTCTCCGGTGACTTGTCCACCAGTTCCGAGGCCCGTCGCAGGACGTTGGCGTTGAAGGAGCCCGCGAGCCCCTTGTCACCGCTGACCACGATCAGCAGATCCTTGCCCTCGTCACGAACCTCGAGAAGCGGATGGTGGAGTTCCTCCCCGCGTGAAGCGAGGTTGCCAATCACCTTCCGGATCTCCAGGGCGTAGGGACGGGTGGCCAGGATGTGATCCTGAGCGCGTCGCAGCTTGGCGGCGGCGACCATCTTCATCGCCTTGGTGATCTGCTGCGTGTTCTTGACGGAGCGGATGCGCCGTCGGATATCGATGAGATTCGGCATGGTCTAGAGACTGAAACTGATGAGCGGGGTTCGGAGGGGCTTCTAGGCGGCCGAAGCGCCCTCGTTCTCGGCCAGATAGAGATCCAAGGCTTCTCGCAACCCGGCGATGATGGCCTCGTCCAGCTCCTTGCTGATCGAACCCTTCTCCCGGATCTCGGCCAGCTGCTCCGACTTCTCGTCGAGGAAGTAGCGGTGCATCCGCGCCTCGAACGGCAGAACGTGCTCGACGGTGAGTTCGTCGAGGATGCCCCGCGTACCGGCGAGAATCGACAGGATCTGAAGGTCGACCGGCAACGGCGAGTACTGGCCTTGCTTGAGAACCTCGACCAATCGAGCTCCTCGTGACAGCTGAGCCTGGGTCGCCTTGTCGAGGTCCGAACCGAACTGAGCAAACGCCTGCAGCTCTCGGTACTGCGCCAGATCGAGGCGCAGGGTACCGGCGTTCTTCTTCATCGCCTTGATCTGGGCGTTACCGCCGACTCGCGACACCGAGATTCCCACGTTGATGGCGGGCCGCACACCAGCGTTGAACAGGTCGCTCTCCAGGTAGATCTGGCCGTCGGTGATCGAGATCACGTTGGTAGGAATGTAGGCCGAAACGTCGCCCGCCTGCGTCTCGATGATCGGCAGTGCGGTCAACGAGCCGCCGCCGCGAGCGTCGGAGAGTTTCGCGGCCCGCTCGAGAAGACGGGAGTGCAGGTAGAAGACGTCTCCGGGGTATGCCTCACGTCCCGGCGGCCGACGCAGCAGCAACGAAACCTCGCGGTACGAGGCCGCCTGCTTCGAGAGGTCGTCGTAGATCACCAGCGCGTGGCGGCCGTTGTAGAGGAAGTACTCCCCCATGGCGCAACCGCCGTAGGGCGCGAGGTACTGCAGAGGAGCCGGTTCGGAAGCCGAAGCGGAGACGACGATGGTGTAGTCCATCGCGCCGTTCTCTTCGAGCGTCTTGACCACCTGGGCCACGGTCGAACGCTTCTGGCCGATGGCGACGTAGACACAGATCACGCCGGTCTCTTTCTGGTTGATGATCGCGTCGATCGCCACCGCCGTCTTGCCGGTCTGACGGTCGCCGATGATCAGCTCTCGCTGACCGCGACCGACCGGAATCATGGCGTCGATCGCCTTGAGCCCTGTCTGCATCGGTTCGGCTACCGGCTGCCGATCGATGACGCCCGGCGCCGTACGCTCGATGGGATAGAACTCGGTGGCCTCGATGGCACCCTTGCCGTCGATCGGACGGCCCAGAGGATCGACGACGCGGCCGATCAGGGCGTCCCCCACCGGTACCGACATGACCCGACCGGTGCGGCGGACCTGGTCGCCCTCTTGCACCTTCCGGCTCTCTCCCATGAGTACGGCACCGATCTCGTCCTCTTCGAGGTTGAGGGCCAGACCCGTCACCCCGTTGGGGAACTCCAGCATCTCGTTGGCCATGACCTTCTCGAGGCCGTGAATGCGCGCCACACCGTCACCGACCGACAGGACGGTACCGACCTCGGCGAGGTCGACGTCCGCTTCGTAACCGGCGAGCTCACGCTCGAGAATCGCGGTGATCTCTTCCGCATTGATCTTCATATCTCGTCTCTCCTAAACGCGGGCGAGATCGGCGGTGAGCCGATCGAGCTGACCCTTGACACTGGCGTCGTAGTAGTTGCTTCCGATGCGCACGACGAAGCCGGCGAGCAGGCTTTCGTCGACGGCAGCCTCGAGCTCGACCTGCTTGCCGAGTTTGGCCTCGAGCACCGAGGCTAGTCGCTGCTGGGCTTCGTGCGAGAGGGCCTCGGCGCTCTGCACCTTGGCCACGACGATGCCGCGCTTCTCGTTGAGTAGTTCGGTCACCCCGTCGAGGATCTCGTCCAGACGCCCGAGCCGATGCCGGGTCAGGAGAGCCTGGAGGAAACGACGGGTCATCGGCGTGAATCCGGCCTGATTCGAGATCGAATCGAGCACCTTTTCCTTGACCTCGGGCGGAACCGCCGGGTTCACGGCCATGCGTCCCAGGGCAGGAACCTCCTGGGTCATCTGCCGGAAGGCGGCCAGTTCGTCTCGGATTCTCCCCGCCTCGTCCAACGATCCCGCAGCCCCTAGCAGGGCATTGGCGTAGGGTCGAGCCAGACGGTTCATGACGGGTTCTCCGCGGTCGTCTTCTGGAGCCGAGCCAGGTTGGTATCGAAGAGACGGCTGCGGTCTTCCGCCGTGAGGCTGGACGCTACGCGTTCCTCGGCCAGACGACTGGCCAGCGCCACCGCATGACGGGTCAGCTCTTCGCGGGCCTGTTGCAGGCGGTGGCGGACCTCTTCCTCGGCCTGGGCTTCGAAGCGTGCGCGCTCTCGTTCGGCCTCGGCCAGGATCTCGGCTCGTTCTCGCTCCCCTTCGCGCTCCGAGCGCTTGCGGAGTTCCTCGACCTCTTCCTGGAGTTCGGCGATCTGCGCCGCCAGGGTCGCGGACATCTCCTGCGCCTCCTTCTTCTGGCGTTCGGCCTCGGCCAACGCCTCGCGAATCCCGACCTGCTTGTCGTTCAGGTACTTCTTCAACAGCGGTCCGATGAAGTAGCCGAGGATCCCGAAGAAGAGGATCAGGTTGATGCTGAGAAGAATCCAGCGGGGGATGCCCAACCACTTGTCGGTCAGAGCCGCGCCTCCGCCGGCGGCGGCCGGGGCGGCAACGAAGAACGACGCCACGGCGACGACGGTCAGTCCGCGACCGAGTCTGGACAGGGACTTCATACCGCTCGCTCCAACACGCGACTGGCGATCTTGTCGGCCAGTTGATCGACCTGGGCTTCGAGCTTGCTGCGCTCCGCCGCAACCTGCTCGGCCACTTCGCGGCGCACGGTGGCGATCTTCTCGTCGGCGACCTTCTTGGCCTCTTCGAGGCTCTGCCGGCGGGCCGTCTGCGCCTCGCGACGCAGGGCATCCCGGTGTCCGGCCGCCTCGCGCCGTGCCTCCGTCAGCTTGCGGCGCTCGGCCTCAAGCGTCTCCTCGGCATCGGTGCGGGCGCTCTCGTACACCGTCGCCGCGTCGGCGATCTTCGCCTCGCGCGCATCGAGAACCTGCATCAGGGGCTTGAACAGAAAGATCCGAAGAATCGTGTAGACGACTCCGAAGATCCCCATCATCACCAGCAAGCTGGCATCGAATTCCACGTTCTTTTTCCGGTTCGGTTGTGAGGTTTCGGGACGCACCGGCAGCGGCAGCCGCGAGTGCTGTGAGCGAGCCGGACCTTACCATGCCCCCTAGGGAGGGTCAACCGATCCAGGGCCCGTCGCAGGCCGCTTCGCGGCGCTCTTTCTCAGCGGTCGGCCCGCCACAGCGCGAAGGCGATTCCGAGGTTGCAGAAGCCGGTAGCCAGCGCAAAAAGAAGCATCGGGTCGACCAGCATGGGCCAGAGGGCGAGAGCCCCCGCCCCCTGATACGTCAGTCCAAACCGACGAAAGGGAGGAAACCCCAGACTCCCCAGGGAATAGAAAGAGTGACCGAGGAGCAGCAGCCACACCCCAGGGATGTAGGAAGGGGCGCGTGCGACCAACAGAGCGACGGTCAAGAGGACGGCGACCAGCGACAGGTTGCCCTGGGCTCGCATTACCCAGCCGGCCAGCGCCGAGGTCCCGAAGCGCCGCCGTCCGAAGTGGATTCCGACCCCCTCGACCAATCCCCCCACCAACACGACTCCGAACCAGAGCACGAAAACGGACCCGACGGGGAACCCCTCGGCCACTCCCCGAGTCGCCAAGGCCGCGATCGGCAGCAACAGGCCCCAGGTCAGCCAGGACCACGGGAACTGCAGATAGGGCTCGGCGGCGGCCGCAAACTCGTCCTGCACCCGCAGCAGGTCGAGCCCCCGGTTCTCCGAACCCATCGGTTCGTACTCCCGACTGACACCCGACCCTTCGTCCACGGCTCAGAAGAGTTCCGCTGCCGTTCGCGACAGCCGGTCGGCGAAGGAGCGCCCCGTCGGCAACAGGAGCCACGGCAGTCCGCACAACAGCACCACCAGGCAACTCGCGAGCCAGCGTCGCGTGGCCTGCGACAGGGTCAGCTCGCCGCCGTCGGAGGTCACCCGCAGACCCGCCACTTCGAGCCCCAGGGTCCTGCCCCAGAACGCCAGTGGAATCACGTGGTAGAAGAGCGAGAAGATCGCCAGCAAGAGCACCAGGGCCGGTAGTTCACGGCCGCCGACCACGATACCGAGGAAGCGCAGTCCGACCAGGAGCACCAGCACCACGGCGCCGTGGACCGCCCCGTCGACGGCCCCGGCGTACAACAGGGCCAAACGGGAGGGTGTCGCCTCGCGGTCGATCTCAGGCTCCGAGACCTCCTCGCGCGGTTGGGAGTGAGCCAGGGTGTCGGCCTCGGACGGGTCGACAGGCTCCACCGAGGCTGCTTCTCCCGCGACCTCGTCCTCGACCGAGCCACCACCACCCAGTTCGAGATCGAACAGGCTCGACTGCTCGAGCGGCCCCCGCGTCGGGCTCATATCGGGCGCGGGGTGAGATGCTTGGCGTAGATGCGGAAGAGTAGGTCCTGAGAGCGCCGTTCGTACGAGCGGGCAAAGGCGAGGTGTCGCTGGATGTCCTCGTCTTCGGGAGCCAGCCGACTCGCCTCCTCAAAGCTCTCGAGAGCCGAATCGACCCGTCCTTGCTGCAGACCCCGAACTCCGAGATTGAAGTAGGAAGCGAGCAGCAGGTGGTTGGCCACCGAGTTCGACGGGTCCTCCTCGCGGGCCAGCCAGAGGTCCCGCAAGGCGCGGTCGTACTCGGCCTCGCGCAGCAACGTGATCTGACCCTGGAAGGGCTCGAGGGCCGTGGCGGCGGTCTGTCGCTCCCGCGCGTCTTCGCCCTCGAGCGGGGCGATCATCGACGCGCGATCGAGCAGGGGTATCGACTCCCAGTAGCGCTGCTGCTGATTCAGCAGGCGGGCCCGGTCGATCAGGCCCTGACGCTCGACCAACTGCGCTTCGGTGGGGCCCGCTTCCGCCGCCGCTTCCGCTTCCCACTGGGCGATCAAGGTCTGTCCCTCCTGATAGTAGGGACTGGCGGGAGGCAGTCGCTTGAGCTGGGCGATCGCGGCCGAACGTTTGCCTTCGTCGTACTGCGCCGTCGCTCGCTCGATCGGCGTGACCTCGGGCACGTCGGGTTCGACGATCTCCACGGTGTTCGGGAAGAACGAACTCCACTTCATCCAGAGGAAACCACCCCCGGCGAGGACCAGGAGTGCCACCACCGCCGCGATGGTCAAGAAGCGACCGCGACCGGCGGGTTTGGGCGGCGCCACCGGCGGAGGAGCCGACTTGGGTGCCGCCGCCGCTTCGGCCGGAGCAGCTCCGACTGGGGCGTCGGCTACCGGTTCCGCGGCGGCGACTGGCAGTTCGGGCAGTTCCTCGTCGGCCAGGAGGCTCTCACCTTCCCCGGCGTCGAAACGCGCCACGAACTCCCCGGCTTCGGCGTGGTTGGGCTGGAGTTCGAGTACGCGACGGAACGCGGCCTCGGCAGCCGCCAGATCCCCCCCTTCCAACGCGGCCTGACCGTCGTGAAAGGCCGACTCGACCTGCCGTTCCTCCTCGGCCTTCTGGCCACGGGCCCGGTCGATGCGCTGGGCCGCTTCCTGATGATCGATATCGATGAGGAAGATGCGAGACCAGGCGTCGATCGCGTCTTGAAACTCCTGTCGCTCGTACGCCGCCTGTCCCTCGTCGAGAAGCTCGGCGATCCGCGGATCCGGGTCCGAGGGTCCCGAAGCAGACGCCGCCGGAGCCGCCGGTTCCTCGATCGGTTCGAGCTCGGGGAGCTGATCGAAGCCATCGAGCGCCAAGTCGTCGTCGAGTTCGGCCAGGGCTTCCACCTCCCCCTCGACCGGTTCGAACGGTTCGGCCTCCAGCGCCGGCAGCTCTTCGAGTTCGTCGTCCGCGGCTTCGAACTCGAGGGGACCGGTGATGCTGTCCGCACTCTCGCTGGTGCCCGCGGTCTCGTCGAAGCTCGCGCTCAGGTCGCCCCCCATGCCGTCTCCGAGATCGCCGAAGCTGGTCTCGTCCGGACCCGGAGCCGTCAATCCCACGGTAGGGGCAACGTCGTCCTCCGCCTCGAGGTCGAAGCCACCCCCCAGGTCGAATCCGGCGTCGGCGTCAGCGCTCGTCGCCGCGTCGGGGTTCAACGAAGGATCGAGAGAGAGGTCGGTCGCCAACGGCGTATCGGTATCGAGGGCGAGGTCCTCGTCCAGGGCATAGGTCCCGTCATCGAACTCGTCCAGGCTCTCGAGTTCTGGAGCGTCGAAACTCTCGAGGCCCGCCTCGAGTTCGTCCGGCGGCTCGATCTCTCCGTCGAGAGTGAAGGAAGGAGAGGTTTCATCCAGAGGATCCGCCACCGCAGGGGGAGCATCGGGAGCCGCGCCGCCGGCCTGCAGCAACTTCTGCAAAGTGTCCAGATCGGGGTGGGTCGGGTCGAGGGCGCGCGCCTTCTCGAGAAGGCCGGCCGCCGATACGGCATCTCCGCCTTCCAGTGCCGTTCCCGCCTGCTGCAGGAAACTCTCGACGTAGGGCGCGGCTTCCATCCGCTCCTGGGCTTGACCCAGGATCTGCTGCAAGCTGGGATCGGAGGCGATCGCCGCCGACTCCTCCTGCGCCCGGGCCGCCAACTCTTGGAAACTGCGCCCCGCCAGTAGGGACTGAAACTCCGTAACCAGGGACGCCGGGTCGATCGCGGCCGCAGCCTCCAGGCCAGCGGCCGGAGCCGTCGCGGGCGCCGCCCCAAGGGCGAGGTCGCTGACATCCACCGGGCCCACTGCCCCCTCGAGGCGCTGCGCCAGGACCTTGGCGGGTCGAAACTCGGGGTCGAGGCGACTGATGAAGTCACAGCCCAGTCGAGCCTCTTCCAACCCTCCGGTCGCGGCGACCGAAAGGGCGTGTTCGTAGGTCTCGAGGATCCGTTCGCGGACGTCCTCCTCGAGCGCCGAGTTGCCGGGATAGGTCGGTCCGAAATCGGTCATGGTCTCACCTGCAGGGGCGGTTGTGGCACAAACGGTTGTCTCCAGTCAACGATATTAGCATCGCGTTTTGAGACCATCCAATCCGACGCATCGGGCCCGGAAGTGCCCCCCCTCAACGCCCGAGTGGAGTCAGCTGAGTTCGCGCAGCAACCGGTGGGGCAATCCGCCGAACGAACCGGAGGACATACAGACCAACACATCGCCCTCTCGGGCCTCGCCGAGCGCCCGCTCCGCCAGGTCGTCGAGGTCTGACGCCACCGCGAGCGGGACGCCGATCTCGGCCAGATCCTTCGCCAGCCGTGTGGTCTCGAGTCGCTCCTCCGCCGCCAGCCGCTCGGCGTAGAAGATCGGCGCGAGCAGGACGCGATCCGCTCCCGCAAAGGCGTCGACGTAGGCGCGCTGGAAAAACTCGCGGCCGGCGGTGAGCGAGCGCGGCTCGAACAGCGTCACTAGGCGGCGGCCGGGATAGCGATCCCGCAGCCCCTGGAGCGAAGCCGCCACCGCGGTCGGGTGGTGTGCGAAGTCGTCGACCACGGTGATGCCCCGAGCGGTGCCCAGTTCCTGCAGGCGCCGCAGGACACCTCGAAACGAGCCTAGAGCGGCCGCGGCCGCGGCCGGATCGAAGCCCTCGGCACAGGCCGCCGCCCAGACCGCCAGGGCGTTGCTCAAGTTGTGGTGCCCGGGCACCTGGAGCTCGATCGGCCACCGCCGGCCGTCCCGATCGACGAAGTGAGCCCGAACGTCACCGGGAGCCCCCGGCTCGGCTCGGACGTGGTTGTCCTCGGCCAAGCCGTACAGGGTCACGGCGCAAGGAGCCGCCGCCGCCAGTTGCCGCACGTCTGCCGAGTCTCCGCAAGCGATCAGGTGACCGTGGGCCGGCAACTGTGCGATGACCTGTGCGAAGGCGGCGCGCAGGTCGGCCGGAGTCGCATAGAGATCGACGTGATCGTGCTCGACGCTGGTGACGATCAAGGTCTCGGCCCTGTAGTGCAGAAACTTCGGACCACGGTCGAAGTAGGCCGCGTTGTACTCGTCCCCCTCGATCACGAAGCGATCTCCCCCTCCGAGGCTGAAACTCTGGCCCAGGTCGACCGGGACTCCCCCGATCAGAAACCCTGGGTCGGCCCCCAGCTGCCGCCAGGTCCAAGCCGCCATGGAGGAGGTGGTGGTCTTGCCGTGAGTGCCGGCGGCGACCAGGGCTCGCCGGTCCTCCAACAGGAACCGCCCCAGCGCCTGCGGCATCGAGATGCGCTCCCACCCGCGCTCCTCGACCGCGACCGCCTCCGGGTTCTGGCGGGGCACGGCATTGCCGACGACGACCAGATCGGGCCGAGGGTCGAGGTTCTCCACCGAGAAACCGACCGCAGGTTCGATGCCGGCTGCCGCCAGCAGATCGCTCATCGGTGGGTAGAGCGGGCGATCCGATCCCCGCACTCGGTGACCGAGTTCCTGCAGCAGGCAGGCCAGGGGGGCCATTCCGGTTCCGCCGATGGCGATGCAGTAGATGTCCAGGGATTCGGTTGCGGTCGGGGTGTTCGGTCGGTGCGTCGGCAAGAGTTCACAGTCTCCTCAGGTCCGGGCGCGAGCCGGCCCTCTGACCCGAACCGCCCCCGGCTTCACTAGTTCTTCGGCCCCGCGATCGTCCGTCTGGCCCGAATCCGGGCTCGGGCACGAGCGAGAAACCCACCCTCTCGATGTCTCCGGGAACCCCCGTACTCGTTGAGTCCCGAGGCGCCGCAGTATACCATCGGACCTTGCATCCGGCCCCGCACCACTCGCTGCATTCCGGCGCGAGGCGGCGGCCGAAGTACCCAGATCGAGCCCGCGAGGAGAAGCCTCCCATGTCCCGACAAACGCACCGTCTCACGTTCGCTATCCTGGCGCTTTCGGCCCTCTTGCTCGCCTCCGTCGCCACGGCGCAGGCTCCCAACGCCACCGTCGCCGCCCCGCTCCACGATGCCGGGGTCGTGACGCGTGGTGACGTCGTCAGCCACACCTTTACGATCGCCAACGAAGGGGATGCCCTACTGGAGATCCGAGAAGTCCGGCCCGCCTGTGGCTGCACGGTAGCCAGTTTCGACGAGACGATCGCGCCGGGAGCCACGGGTTCGGTGACGGCCGAACTCAGTACCGGTGACTTTCGGGGTCCGGTCTCCAAGTACGTGACCGTGTTCACCAACGACCTCGAAAACCCTCGCTTCCGCCTGACGCTGCGCGCCGACATCCGACCGCTGGTCGACGTGCTGCCGGGGTACGGTCGTTTCCTGCACGTGCAGGGCACGGCGCCGAAGGTGCAGACGCAGACCCTGTGGTCGACCGACGAAACGCCGTTGACGGTCGAGGGAGCCACCTCCTCGATTCCGCAGGTCGCCGTCGAATACCGCCTCGCCTCGTCCGAAGAGCGCTCGCCGGAAGGACCCGAGCGGCAGTGGCTGATCATCGGCACCCTCGCCTCCGACGCCCCGGCGGGTCCCCTTACCGGCAGCATCAGGGTGCAGACCAACCACCCCGAGATGTCGGAGATCTCGGTCCCGATCGGCGGCTACGTTCGCCCCCAGCTGCTGGCCAGTCCCCCCTTGATCGACTTCGGCTCCTTCCCGGCGGAGCAGCCCCGCAAGGCGAGCGTCCTCGTCACCAGCTTTGCTGACGATCCGGTCGCCATTACCGGGGTCGAGACCGACGTGCCGGGTCTGGTGACCGAAATCGAGGAGCAAGCCGAGGGTCGCAAGTTCGCCATCCACCTGACCCTCGAAAGCACAGCGGGCGCTGGGCCGTTCGAAGGCAAGCTGACCATTCGCTCGAGCAACCCCAACCATCCCGAAACCGTGCTTCCGGTCCGGGGTTCCATCCAGTGAGTTCACCGCGCTCCCGGCCCCACGGACGCGCCCTCGATGCCCTCCGTCCGATCAGCATCGAGACCGGCGTGCTGAAGTTCGCCGCCGGCTCGGCCCTGATCGAAGTTGGCGACACCCGAGTTCTGGCGGCGGCCAGCGTCGAGGAGCGCGTACCGCACTTCATCTCGGGATCGGGCAAGGGTTGGATCACGGCCGAGTACGCGATGTTGCCAGCCGCCACCCACACCCGTTCGACGCGCGAGGTCACCCGGGGAAAACCCGCCGGGCGGTCGAGCGAGATCCAGCGCCTGATCGGTCGGAGCTTGCGGGGTATCGTCGATGCCAAGGCCCTGGGGGAGCGCACGCTCACCCTGGACTGCGACGTCCTCCAGGCCGACGGTGGCACCCGCACCGCCTCGATTACGGCGGCCTACGTCGCCATGGTTCAGGCGCTGGGACGCCTGCTGCTCACTGGCGACCTGAAGCAATGGCCCCTGACCTCATCGCTCGCCGCGGTTTCGGTGGGTCTCCTCCACGGCGAGGCTCGCCTCGATCTCGAGTACATCGAAGACCAGGCGGCAGACGTCGACCTGAACGTGGTCGGCACCGGCGACGGAGCTCTCGTCGAGGTGCAGGGTACGGGGGAAGGGAACACCTTCACCCGGGAAGAGTTGACCCAGATGGTCGATCTCGCCCTGGCAGGGATCCAGGAGCTGACGGCGATCCAGCGAGCGACCTTGGCCCCGATCCAGGCCGAAATCGACGCCGCCCTGGCCTCACCTCGTAAACAAGCGGCTCCGAAAGCGGAGCGCGAACTGTGGGGTCAGCCGCGCAGCTGACCGCGCGACCTTCGCCTCCGCCCCGCTGAACGCGCCCTCAACCGACCTCGACCAGTTCCAGCGACAGATCGGGATCGCCGAGGAAGTCGGCCGCGATCCGCCGAAACCGCGACCCCGCGTCGGTCACGCAGTAGTGGTCCTCGACGGCCGAGTCCGACGCGAGAGCGCCGCTCGATTCGAGGTCCTGGTGCAGACGCTCGGCCACGGCCCCGGCCGAATCGACCAGTTGCACTTCCGAACCGAGGAGCCCGGCGAGGAGGTCAGCGAGGAGCGGGTAGTGAGTGCAACCGAGAATCACGGTATCGACCCGCTGCTCGATCAGTGGCTGCAAGTAGCGCCGCGCGACCTCGGCGGTCACCGTGTCGTCGTACCACCCCTCCTCGATCAGGGGAACGAAGAGGGGGCAGGGTTGGCTCACGACCCGGAGATCAGACCGAGCCGCCCGCAACGCGATTCCGTAGGCGTCCGAGGCGATCGTCGATTCCGTCGCCAGCACTCCCACGCAACCCCGACTGATCTCGGCCGCTCGGCGCGCTCCCGGTTCGATGACACCCAGGACCGGAACCGGCTCCTCCAGTCCCGCGAGCCCCAGAGCCGAGGCCGTATTGCAGGCCACGACGACCGCTTTGACTCCCCGAGATGCCAGGAAATCGACGTTGCGACGGCTGTACCGTTCGACGGTGAGCGGCGACTTCGTGCCGTAGGGCAGTCGCGCGGTGTCTCCGAGATAGAGCACCGACTCTCGGGGCAGGCGTCGTTTCAGGGCCGCAACCACGGTCAGGCCACCGACCCCCGAATCGAAGACCCCGATGGGACGTTCGTCACTCACGGAGATGAGGCGATCAGGCTGGGGTCTCGCACCAGTACGTGACCGGTGTCTACGTGCCCCGCAAAGGCGGGGCGCTGTCGACCGTTCCACAGCAGCACCACACCCCGCAGGGAACCGACGTTGTCGAGGGCGCTGTGCACCACTCCGTACACCCGCTGGCGTTCGACCCGCGAGCCGGACGGAGGGGGATCGGGCGATTCGGCCGATACGAGATCGACGATGGCCACTTGCTCATCTCCCACCAGGGACGAGAGGTAAACCCCTCCGAGATGAACGTCCTCGGGAAAGGGACGCGCCAAAGCATCGGAGCGGGGACCCGCCAGGTACTCGTCCAACACGACCCGGGCACGCTGCACGGCCTCTTCGGGCAGTTCGACCCGCCGCGGTTCCGGGTATAGGAGACCCGAGGCGCCGGGAAAGTAGAGCGTGATCTCGTCGCGGTCTCCGGCTGCTACCGCTTCGTGATCCTCGGTCCCATCGGTGGACGCCTCGACCCCTTCGTCCCCGTCGCTGCCCTCGGCCGCCGTCGTGGCGTCGTCCGTGCCCCCGCCGCAAGCCTGGAGCAGCAGGAGGAGCATGGCCAGGAGCAGCCACAGGGAGAACCGATCTCCCAGACTCCGCGAAGAGCGGATCATGGAGCAGCGCTCTTGGCGCTGGTTTCGGACTCCGAGTCGTAGAAGCGATCGACGGCCCGCACCAGGGCATCGACGAGCTCCGTCTGATAGGAGAGCCGACGCAACTTGGTCTCTTCCTCGGGATTGCTGATGAACCCGAGTTCGACCAACACTGCGGGCATCGCTGCTCCCATCAGCACCCGAAACGGCGCCTGTTTGACCCCGCGGTCCCGGAGACCGAGCGCCTGGTTCAACTCGGCCTGGACCAGGGTCCCCAGCCGCTGACTCTGCGCCAGGAACCGACTCTGCGAGAGGTCCCAGAGGATCAGATCGAGCTCGTCCATGGCTCCGTCGCTGCCGCTGATGGCGTTTTCGGTCTGCGCCGCAGCCGCCGCGGCCGCATCGGTCGCCTCGAGATTGAGGAAGTAGGTCTCGGCGCCGTGCGCTCCGCGCCCGGTGGACGAGTTGAGATGCACCGAGATGAAGAGATCGGCACGGTGTTGGTTGGCGATGGCCGTCCGGCGGTCGAGGTCGAGGTCGACGTCGCTCTCTCGCGTGAGGATCACCCGCACCGGAAGTCGGGACTCCAACCGGCGAGCCAGTGCCCGCGCCAGTTGCAGGGTCAGGGCCTTCTCCTCGACTCCACTGGGACCGACGGCTCCCGTCTCACTCCCGCCATGCCCGGGATCGATGACGATCACCCGCCCGCGGCGCGCCTCGAAGTCGGAGCCCCGATCCCCAATCGCGTCGAGCCGTTGGTAGAGGTCGAAGACGAGACGGAAGGGTCGCTGCTGCTCGTAGTGGTCGACCGTCGTCCCCGGGGCCTTGTCGATACGAATCCGTGAAGATCCAAACTGCAGAGAGCGCACCAGCGGATCGGGGTCCACCCGTCGTGGTCCCACCACGGCCCGTTCTCCCCCGAGCAGTTCGACGGTGATCGAATCCGCCGACTCCTCGATCCGGTAGCGCGGCCGCTCGGCGAACTGCAAGACGAGGGTAGAGATTCCCTGCAGATGGACCAGATGCCAGTCCACCTCCACGTCGCGAGCCTGCTGAGCCATGGCGAAGAGCCGACGATCGCTCTCACTCCACACGAAGTCATAGTGGAGCTCTACCCCGAGCGTACGCGTCAAGAGATCGACCGGTACCTGCACGCCGCCGATTCCCAACCGCGGGGGCTGCGACAGGCGGACGATCTCTTCGCCGATGGTCATCACGTGGCTGCCCGCACCGAGGACCGCTTCCTCCTCGAAGAGCCGGAGCCGGAAACTCTGGCCCAGCGGTCCCTGCCGTAGCTCTCCTCCCAGGCGCTGCATGATCGCCGGGAGCCCGAAGAGCGGCCCGAGTACGGTCTGGCTCATCGGAATCTCGAACTCCTGACCGTCGACGACGAGAAGCGCCGCCCCGGTCGACAACGTCGGCAACAGCTCCGACTCCTCTTCCGATTGCGCCGAGAGTGGGCTGACGACGGTACCGAGCAAGAGGGCCAGGATCGAAACGGTGGGAGCGAATCGACGCAGCACGGGCGAAGGATACCACCGGAGGTGGCGCTCGGGGAGCGGTACAGATAGGCTTGAGGGCTCTACCCGTGAGCCGACCATGAGCACCTCCCGCACCACCCCTCCCCTGCCCAAGCAGGTCCTCTTCGAACCGACCGCCGAGATCTTCGCGACCGACGGCGGCGGCGCCTTCCACTTTCCGCTCCAAGTGGGAGACGACGCCTGGGTGCAGACCAGCCCCTACGACGAGGTGCGTTTTCTGGTCTCGGCCTGGCACCCATCGCCACAGCGCTCCATCGATCTCGACAAGGCCTACCTCGAACTCCGCGTTCGGGTCGACCCGCGCGAGGACCATTGGCTGAAGCTGGCCGAGGTGGAGCCGATCGTCCCCGCCTACGCCAATGGCGAGAGTTTCGATGGACTGGTCGTCCTGCCGGTGATGGCGGAGCGTTGTGCCTTTGCGCTCTTCGGCAGCGGCTTCGAGTCGCGGGCCCGTCTCCAGCTACGGTCTTACGCCTACTTGGTGACCTGAGGCGCCACGCCGGACCCCCAGGACGCCCTGACAGGAGCGATGGAAGAGAAAACCCAGATCGGAGCCCCACCCGATCGCGTCTTCGGGCTCCTCATCGAGCCCCGCAGCTGGAGTCAGTGGTGGCGCGACGCACGGTTTGCCCGCAGCGCGGACTTCAAACCCCTCCGCGAAGGTTCCCGCTTCGAGATGACCCTGGAGTTCGGAAGGCTCCGCAGTACCCTCAAGCCCACGGTGACGCTCTGCGCCGACGGCAAGGCCTTGGCCTGGAAGGCCGATTGGTTGGCCCTGCCGGTTCGTCAGGAGTACTACCTGCAGGCGAACGAGCGAGGGTGCCAGGTGCGAGCTCGCACCCTCTTCCCCGGCGCCCTCCAGAAGCCACTGGCCTGGCTGCGAATCGACCGGATCTGGCAACAGATGATCCAGCGCCAGTTGCGCTCCCTGCGCCAAACGGCCGAACGCCTCTGACTCTCGGTCCGATCCCAGAGCTGCGAACGATCACCGACCGATGCTATGATACGTCGGCTATGGCGACGGACACGCAGCAAACAGCAGGGCGCAGCCTTTCGATCACCCTGCGGGAAACTCAGCTCGATATCATCGAGGGAGAGCTTCTCGATCAGGAGGTCGAGGTCCTTGTCAACGCAGCCAACGAGGAGCTGCAACTGGACCAGGGAGTCGGGGCCGACCTGTTGGCCGCCGGTGGCCCCTCGATCCAGGAGGAGTGCGACCGAGTCGGCGGAGTCGCCACGGGTACCGCCGTCATGACCGGGGCCGGTGAGCTCGAAGTCAAGCACGTCATCCACGCCGTAGGCCCCCACTTCGGAGAGTCCGAAGCCGATCGCAAGTTGTCGTCCGCCGTGCGGTCGAGCCTGGCCCTGGCCGAGCGACACGGCATGGTGTCGATCGCCCTGCCGCCGATCTCGACCGGTGATCGCGGCTACCCGATGGACCGGACCGCTCGCATCACCCTGACCGAGATCCAGCGCTACATCCAGGGCGGCACCAAGCTCGAGCGCGTGGTCGTCGTGCTACCGGGCGATGGCGTGTTCGACATCTTCAAGCGCGAACTGCGCCGCGGCTTCCGCTAGCCGGCAAACCGCTTCCGCCGCCGCGTCAGGCGCAGGGCCGGAAGGCGCGGTAGAACTCGATCAACACCGCCTCGTCGGCCGGCGTCCCTGTCAGTTCGAGCGGCAGCTCGCCATCCGTGGCCACCTCGTCCATCGGGTCGGGCCCGAACCAGATCCCGAGCCGGACCCGCGGGTCCTCACACTCGATGTAGGTCAAGACCTGAAGCCCCTCGAAGGTCTGCTCGCCGGTGTCGACCTCGCCCCGGTAGGCGGCGTAGAGATGCCGTCGACCTTCGATCTCGAAGCTGCCTCGTCGTAGCGACTGCGACGAGTCGAAGTCGATCGAAGTGTCGTCCAGCATGTCGAAGTCGTCGGTCTTGCCCTCGAGGTAGTCGATCAGATTCTGCCGTTTGGCTCCGAACATCCGACCGTCGAGGTAGATGAATCCCGACTCGTCGATGCCCTGCGGCTCGGGTCCCTCGCCGGGACGGTCCGACAGCATCGCCATCTCGAAGGCGAAGGGGATGGAGATGCTGATCATCGGGTAGTAGCCCTCCGGAAGCTGCTCCGCCCCCAACACCTCCTTGACCTTCTCGCTGCGGGCTACCGGGTCCGACATCTCCTCCGCGAACTCCTGCCCCTTCTTGGCCAGGAAGAGACCTCCACCGACCAGCACCGCGATCGCCAGGACCACGGCGATGCCGCAACCGATGACCATGTAGAGACAGGGAGATGACTTCTTGGACATGCTGGATTCCTCGACAGTTTGGCCCAGTCTAGCCGAGACCTACATCCGGTCGGGAGTCGGGATGCCGAGCACCGCTGCCAAGTCCGTGAGAGCGTCACAGAAGGCCTGGGTTGCCGCCAGTCGCACCGCGCGCAGCGCTTCGTCCGACTCGTGCAGGATCGGATGCCGGTGGTAGAGGGCGTTGAACTTCTGCGCCAGATCGAGAGCATGGCGAGCGATCAGCGACAGCTCGAGAGTCCGCCCCGCCTTGTCGACGCTATCGCGCACCTGCGCGGCGCAGAGCACCAGGTCCCAGAGATCGTCGCTCCAGACCTCCTCCGAGAGTGCCGCCACGGTGTCCGGCTCCAATCGACTGGCCAGCCCCGCCTCGTCGAGCTTGCGGCGGATGTTGGCCGCCCGCACCAGGGCGTACTGCAGATAGGGTCCCGACTCTCCCTCGAACGACAGCGCCTCGGCGAAGTCGAAAGCGATCACGCGATTGGTCGATGCCTTGACCATGAAGAAGCGCAAGGCAGCGACTGCGATCTGGTGCGCCAGCGCGGTGAGTTCCTCGCTACCGAGTTCCCGATTCCGATCCTCGATCTCCTGCCGCGCCTTCGCCTCCAACTGGTCGATCAGATCGTCGGCCTTGACCCCGACCCCCTTGCGGCCCGACATCTCGAGCGACTTGCCCTCGTCGGCGTCCTCGTCGGCCTCGTCGAGGTAGCCCAACTGCCGCGCCGTATCGGCCGATAGCGCCACCATCTCGTACGCGAAGTGGATCGATCGCTCCGCTTCGGCGTGGTGGTCGAGCGCCTCGAGTCCGGCCCGCACGATCTTCTGCAGATAGCTCTGCCGGATGTCGATGACGTTGATCACGTCGTCGGCCGCGCCGAACGCGGGATGTTCGTCGACTCCGGGGCGGTGGGTGGTCCACAGCCCCTGCTCTTCCCAGAAACGGTACTCGAAGTCCCGCCCGAGGAGACCGAACTTCCAGAGCTGGTACGCGATGTCCTTGCCCACATAGGTGACGGTACCGTCCGAGCGAACGATCACCTTGTCGGGATCCTCGAGACCAGCGAACTCCTCGGATTCCGAAAGCGGCATCACCCAGCAGCCCTCGTTCTTGCCCGCCTCTTCGAGGTGGATCGCCCCCGTCGCCACCAGCTTGTCGAAGGCGTTTCGGAAGAAGTCGAGGCCGAGAATGTCACTCTCATGGGTCAACAGGTCGTAGCCGATCCCCAGCCGGGCCATCGTCTTCAGGTGCCGGGTGACGATGCGGCGGGCGACGATGCGACCGATTTCGGCGCGCTCGCCCTCGCCGGACTCGAGCTCATGCAGGGTCTTCCGTCGGAGTCCGCGGCGCTCTTCGTCCTCTTCGTACCAGCGCCCGACCTCGCTGTAGAGGTCCCAACAGTAGTAGTCGAAGGGCTCGGGAAGTGCTTCGACCGCGGCCGCGTCGAGACCTCGAATGTCGACGAATCCGACGACCACATCGGCCACCTGGACGCCGGTGTCGTCGATGTAGTTCTGGACCTCGACCCGACGACCGAGGGTGCGGAGCGTGGCCGCGAGTACGTCGCCGAGCACCGAGTTCCGCAGGTGACCGATATGCGCTGCCTTGTTCGGGTTGATGTTGGTGTGCTCGATGACGGTCTTGGTGCCTTCGACTTCGTCGGTCGCGTCGCGGAGTGCCGGGCGCGCGAGCAGAGCCGCGGCCCCAGAGCTACGCTGAAGGAAGGCGTTGAGGTACCCGGCGCCAGCGATCTCGAGGCTGCGAACTCCCGCCGGCAGGTCGATACCCTCGAGGATCTCGGCCGCGATCTGCCGCGGGTTGCGCTTGACGACCCTGGCCAGATGCAGAGGAGCGGGAAAGGCGATATCTCCCAGGTCCCGGCGTGGCGGTATCTCGACCACGGGGTCGTGGTCGACCTCGTACAACGTACGGATCCTGGATTCGAGACGGCGGCTGAGTTCGTGCTTGGCTGCGCTCCACATAGCGCGCGATTGTAGCCTCATTCCACCGCCGCGAAGGATTCCGCGCCCCGCTGCATCCAACGAAGCAAACCATGGCACGAACGGGTGTCCGGCTTGGATCCGAGCGACACAGGGTCGTTCGAAGAGCTGGGCCACTCCGATGCCAGCACTGCCAAGGAGGCTTCGAGATGTTCCGATCCACTAGCAACCGACCCTTCGTCCCCCTGGTCGCTGGGCTTCTGGCGGGGGCGCTCCTCGTCGGAACCGGGCTGCTCTCGGCTCACGACACCGACTACACGATTCCCGACGCGTCCCACTGCACCTGGACCTCATCGGGCGGCGCCGATGGCTTTCTCCCGCTGATCCCGGGACTCTCCCTCCACCTATCCGGCGAAGAGGAGGATGAGGGCGAGATCGTGCAGATCGACTCGATCAACACGGTGACCTACGACACCGAGGTCGTCGCCGGAGTTCGCACTCGCGTCTACCTGGAGGTCGAGTCCGAGGACGGCGAGTTGGTCGAGATCTCTCGCAACTTCGTCGCCATCTGCCGCGAAACCGGCGACGTCTGGTACTTCGGCGAGGACGTCGACGACTACGAAGACGGTGAGATCGTCGGACACGAGGGAGCCTGGCGCGCCGGAGTCGACGGCGCCCAGCCGGGCGTGCTGATGCTGGGTAATCCGCTCTTGGGGTCCCGCTTCTTCGAGGAGGTCGCGCCCGGAGTCGCCCTCGATATCGCCGAGATCGTCAGTCTGGGAGACAGCGTCGACGTCCCCCTGGGAACCTACACCGACACCGTCGGAACTCTCGCCGGTAGCGCCCTCGAACAGGACCCGCCCGGCGATGCCAAGTGGTACGCACGGGGCCTTGGCAATATCGTCGACGAGGACCTCGAGTTGGTCGAGATCACGCTGCCGGAGTGCATGCCCGGTGCCACGACGCACTGTCTATCCGGTGGACGTTTCGAGGTCGAGGTCGAATGGGAGGACTTCAAGGAGAACGTCGGCGAGGGACACGCCATCCTGCCTACCGATACCGCTGGTGAGTTCTGGTTCTTCGGACCGGAGAATACCGAGGTGTTGGTCAAGGTCATCGATGCCTGTGAGACCTTCGACCGCTTCTGGGTCTTCGCCGCCGGCCTGACCAACGTCGAGGTGTCGCTGACCGTAACCGACGTTGCCACCGACCAGGAGTTCACGGTGATGAGCCCCCTGGGACAGGACTTCGTCCCTGTGCTCGACACCGACGCCTTCATGACCTGCGACGCCGAGTGGGAACTCGACCTCGACCTCGGTGACGATGACGACGACGAGTAGTCGCGACGGAAGCCCCGAGCCCCGCTACTGATGGCGGGCGGCGAGGAGTGGGTCCGAAGAGACCCGGGCCCTACTCTTCGCCTCGGGACGGGTCGCTTACCGGATCGCCGCCACCCCAACCGTCACTTGGTGCGGTAGTCGAGTTCGGCCCGCCGGACCTTCCAAACGGCCAGGCTCACGCCGAGCGCGGCGTACACCAACAGCTGCACGACCACCAGCCAGGTCGGCAGTGGCTCAGCGAGCATGGCGAAGGGACCCTCCGAGAGGGGCACCGGGCTCAGCGAGCGCAAGTAGTAGACCACCGACAGCTGCTTCAGCCCTGGCGGCAGCATGAACTGCGCCCACTCGATGAGGAAGAACACCGCCACCACGTAACCCGGCCCCCGCAGCAACGTGCCGACGGCAAGGAAGAAACCGCCGTAGGCCAGGCAGCCCAGCGCTGCGATTCCCAGGTAGGTGAGGACCTCCATCTGGAGTCTGGGGTCACCGAACGCGGCCAGACCGTGTGGCAGTTGAAACAAGGCCCGACCGATGACACCGGGCAGGAGGAAGAAGCACCAGGCGAGAAAGACGCCAGCGAGGTACTTGCCGACCACTAGCTGCCACCTCGGGATCGGCGTCAGCAGGGAGTAGTGCCACGAGCGTTGGTCCAACTCCCCGCGGATCTGCCCGATGAAGATCGTGGCACAGCCGAAGAAGAGCACGATCCGAACCACCATGCCCTGGAAGAAGTGAGCGTAGTTCTCCTGCAGCTCCGCGGTCGTCAGACCCTCGGGATGCCCGAACTTCGAGACCGCCCAGGCCACCACGGCCATCATCGTGACGGGAGCCGCAGCCAACAGGAAGTACCAGAGGAGTCGACCGGGCGAAGCCTGACGACGCAATTCCAACTTCGCGACTCCGAACAGCCGTCGGCGTGACGAGCTCATAGCGACCCCCCTTCCGTACCCACGAGGTAGCGATACACCGCCATGACGTCGTCGTCCGCCGGAGCCACCGACTCGAGGTCGATCGCCCCCTCGGCGACCAGCTCATTGAGCAGCAAATAGAAGTGCTCCGCCTGCTTCGTCTTGACCATCAGTCCGCCGCCGTCCTCGTGGAGTTTCACCTCGACTACGTGGTCGTGCGAGAAGAGCGTCGAGGCCACCAGCGCTGGATCGGCGCACCGCAGCATCACCTGCATCGGGTGGTCGACCATCTCCTCCCGCACCTCGGGGATATCCCCCTTGGCCACGATGTACCCCTGATTGATCAACACCACCTGGTCGGCAATGACGTCGACTTCGTGCAGGATATGACTGGACACGATGACGTGCCTCCCTTCGGCCGCCAACTCGCGGAAGAGGTCGATCAGTTCGGCGCGAGCCATCGGGTCGAGCCCGTTCAACGGTTCGTCGAGTACCAGGATCTGTGGGTCGTGGGCCATCGCTTGCGCCAGCTTGATCCGTTGCCGCATCCCCTTGGAGTACGCAGCCACTCGGCGGCCGGCCGCCTCGGTCAGCTGGACCCGGTCGATGGCCCGCAGCGCACGGCTCCGCGCCTCGACCGGCCCCATGCCGTGGAGCGTGAGATACCCGACCAGGAACTGGAGGCCAGTGACCCGCCGAGGAAAGGTGTCGAACTGGGCGCAGTAGCCAATGCGGTCGAACAGTGCTGGCGATCGACTCGGCTCCTCGCCCAATACGCGCACCGAACCCTGGGTCGGCTCGAGCAGTCCGGTCATCAGGTTCATCACCGTGCTCTTGCCGGAGCCGTTCGGCCCCACCAGGGCGGTGATGCCCGGGCCGATCCGAAGGTCGACCCGGTTGACTCCCAGAACTTCGCCGTAGAACTTCGAGACGTCCTCGAAGAGGATCACACGCTCGCTCATTCCACCACCTCGTAGGCCCGCACCCGGCGCCTGAGGACCACCACGGCCACCGCGCCCAGGGTACCGAGAGCGAGAGCTGCTGCCAGCGGACCGACCTCCTTGGAGGGCGTGATCCCCATCAGCGCTCGCACCACCGAATCGATGAGCGTGAACACGTTGAACAGAACCCCCTTCTCGGTGTCGAGAGTCTCGTTCATGACCTGGCCGAAGAGGGCTCCTAGGATGAAGATCCCGACGAAGCTCGCCTCGGCGGCCGCCTTGGCTCGCAGAGCGGCCGAGATCGCCAGCGCCACCAGTCCGTAGAGCAGTAGTACCACCCAGGAGCCAGCGAAGATCCCCAGCCCCAGCCTGAGGTTGGCCATCACCCAGGAGAACCCCTCGAGGATCCCCTGCAGACCGAAGAGCAGGCCCATCGGTACCCAGGTCACCGCCGAACCCAGCACCAGCAGAACCGTCAGCTTGCCGAGCAGATACTCGGCCTGCGACAGGGGACGACCCAGGTACAGCGGTAGCGCGTTGTCCCTGAGGTCGACCGAGATCAGCTTGGTCCCGGCCCCGAGAAAGAGGAAGAAGGCCGCGGCGAACTGAGCCTTCAAGATGAAGAGGAAGAAGCGGCCGTCGATCGGCACCAGTTCTTCGATCGGCAGCCGGAGGATCGCCAACGCCTCGGCGTTGTGGTGGATGTAGATCATGACCGCCGCGATCAGCGGAGCCACGATCGACAGCACCAGGGTCACCAGCGTACGGCGGCTCTTGATCACATCCTGCAGGGCGTACTTGGCCAAGACCATGAAGCGCCACTGCGCTGCCGTCAACGCCCCGCGGTAGACCCGGTAGCCCTGGTCATAGACTGCCATGATCCACCTCCATCGCCTGCAAGAAGATGTCTTCGAGAGAGTCCCGCTTGTAGATCAAGCGCCGCACTTGAGTCTCCTGGTCCCGCGCGATGCGATAGAGATCGGAGACCGAAACGGCCTCGGGCAGGACGACCTTGAGACGGCGCTTGCCGTGCACTGCAACTTCACAGCCCAGGCCGGCGATCGCCTCGGCAAAGGAGCTGCGACCGCCGCGTACCTCGATCTCGAGGAAGCTGCGGTTCGAGCGCCTCTCAGCTTCCAGGTCTCGGTAGGCGACCACGCGGCCTGCCTTCAGCACCACCACCTCGTCGCACACCGCTTCGACGTCGCGAAGGAGATGTGAAGAGATCAGGATCCGTGCTTCGCCCCGGTCGCGGATCGAGGTGATGAGATCGAGCATCCGCTGACGCCCCGAGGGGTCGAGGCCGTTGGTCGGTTCGTCGAGGATGATCAAGCGAGGGCCATGGACCAGGGCCTGGGCCAGCTTCGCCATCTGTTTCATGCCCAAAGAGTAGGTGCCGATCTTTCGGTAGCGCGCCTCGCCGAGACCGACGTAGAAGAGCATCTCGTGGGCGCGCTCGAGCGCCACCTGCGGCGGCAACCCCGACAGTTCGCCCATCAGCCGTACGAAGTGGACGCCGGTCATCTCCGAAACGAACGCATCGCGCTCCGGCATGTAGCCAACCTGGGCCTTGAGCTCACGTCCCTGCCGCGCCACGTCCCAGCCGAGCACCGTGGCGCGTCCAGCCGACGGCCGATGAAAACCGAGGAGCGTGTGGACCAATGAGGTCTTGCCGGCACCGTTCGGACCGAGCAGACCGATCGCCCGCCCCGAGAGCGCCACCGACACCTGGTCCAGGGCCTGTACCTTCCCGAATCGCAGGCTGAGCCCGTCGAGCTCGATGACCGGCGCGCTACTCCCCGGTTCGGAAGCGGCCGACGGCTCCGCTCCCGCTGTCGCCCCTTCTGAGCGACTCTCCAGACTCTCCATCACGGACCTCCCTCTGTTCTCGCACTCTGCATGCTACAGCCTACGAGACAGAGGCGGGGAGTGTTCCCCGCCTCTGCCATCGCCCGAAGCTCTGACCGTCAGAGGGTCTCGAGCAGGTCGCGGACGGCCAACAGTTGCAGCAGGCCCAATGGGTTTCGCGTCGACGTCGAACCGACCGTAATCTCGTCGTCGGCTCCGGTGGCGTAGACCAGCATGGGACCCATCGTCTCCCCGATCGATACCAGCTCGTCCCGGATCTCGGGCGGCATCTGCTCACCGAGGGGGCCTCCCGACAGCAGCGCTCCGAGAGGCTCGAGCATGCCCGACAGATCCTGGTACAGGAGGGCCGAGTAGTTCATCTGCCCGTCGGCCGGCAGCAGGGCGCTGATCCGATCCGAGGTGGCGAGATTGAAGGCCGAGTCGTGGAAGCGCGAAGCCTGGCCCAGCAGGGCCGCCGACGGCGTCGCCACCAGATAGCCATCGAAGAAGTCGTAGTGGATCTGACGCAGCGAACCGAGCTCGGCGTGACCGGTCAGCACCCAACCTCCGTTCGGAGCCTCGGCCAGTTCCATCGGCTCCTGCCCTTCGGCGATCAGCCGGTCGTTGGCATCGGCGACGAAACTCTCGATTCCGTGCTGCAGACGATTCGCGTCGTAGACCTCGATCACCAGCTTCCAGGAGGGAACCGGAGCGAGGGGACCGTCGAGCGCCAGGGCGACTTCACCACCCAGAGCCGCCAGGAAGTCCTCCCGCGGATTCCAGCCATGTTCCTGGTCGAACTCGGCGAGATCCGACTCGACCTCCTCGACCTCTTCCGGCGACAGCGAAGCCAACACGTCCTCGAACAGCCGGCTCGGGTCCTCGACCAGGCTCACGGCTACCGCCGTGGTGTCCGGCGACAGGAAGGTCAGACTCATCATCGGACCCGGAGTGGCGAGCCAGGAAGCGACGCCCCGGCGGGCCTCGGAGAAGGCCAGGTTGGCCTGACGCTCGACGCGATCGGCCACCGACCGCTGCTCGATGATCAGGTCCTCGAGACCGTCGAAACCCATGGCCGCGAAGTCGTCGTCGCTGGCGATCGCCCGCTCCACCCACGGTCGCAGGTCGACGGCGAGGATCGAACCGACCCCCAGCTCGTAACGACTCTGCAGTCGGCCGTGGAACGGGTTGTCGGCAAAGCTCGGAGCCGCGCCGGTCGCGGCGGCGATCACCTCGCGCAGGGCCGTGGCTCCCGGAGCGGCGATCACTCCCCGCTCCGAGACCCAGATCAGGAGCCCGTGGTCGGGGAGGTCCGCAGCGTAGGGATCGGACACCAGGATCAGGTTCTCGTGATCCTCGAGGGCATCGAGTTCGGCGGCGAGATCGGCGCGCAGGGAATCGGACTGCCCCGACTCGGCGAGCAGAGCGGGACCGACGAAGTCGTCCCCCCTCCACCAACCCGCGATCACCAGTTCCTCACCCAAACGCTCCCCGAGGGGCGCGACCCGGCCGATCGCCTCTCGCAAGTGGTCGAGTTCCTCGCTATGGCCGATCCATCCGCTCAGCACGACGCTGGTCTGCATCCGCGACTCGAGCAGTTCGACCGTCTCTCGGATCGAGGACGAGAAGTTGGAAAGGCCGAGGTAGACCGCCGTCTCGGGCGGCAGCAACTCGAGGATGTTCGAGGAGTAGCGGAGGTTCGGCTGTGGCCGGTTCCGCAGCTCGAGGTTGAGATCGGTCAGCTCGCGCAGCAGGGCCAGATGGTCCGCGGCGTTGACCGACCAGGCGATCTCATCGGCCAGGGACACGGTACCCAGACTGGCCCGCGTCGCCACCTGGTCACCGGGATTCAGCGTGTGCTCGCGGCCTCCCTCGTTGACCTCGACCTCCCCTTCGAACACTGCGACCCGCGAACCGCGGGTCCCGTGGTTGACCGAGAACACCGTGCCCTTGACCGCCACCAGGCAGTCGTCGGTGGCCACGTAGAGACGGCCCTGCTTCTGCTTGGCCGCTTCGACCACGATGTTGCCGGCGGCGAGATCGATGGTGGTGCCGCGCCGCCCCTCGCGCACGGCGAGGCGGGAGCGCTCTCGCAACTCCACCAACGAACCATCGGCGAGTTGCAGCACGGCGTTCTCACCCCGTGGTGTGATCACTTCACGGTCGTAGCCGATCTCGCTTCCGATCTCGACCGGTGCCACCATCTCCCCGGTCGGGGCGAGCAGCGACCCCGACACCAGCTCGAACGTAGCGTCCGAGGGTCCGGCGAAGAACCCTCCGAAGTAGAGGGCCGGCGCCAGAGCCAGGGCGGCGATCAATCCCGCCGCCAGTGCCCAGCGGCGCGGTGCCGTCGGAGCGTCGGTCTCGATCGCCACCTCGGTGGGCCGACGCAGCGCGCGACGGCAGGGGATGCAGGATCGAGCGTGATCCTCGACCAACAGGGACCGTTCGGGACTCAGCTCGCCCGCACGGTATGCCGGGAGCAGTTCCTGCAGGGCATCGCAGTCGAACACCCGGGACGATTCACTCTCGATCGCGGTCCAGGCGCGCTCGAGCGCAGCCTCCGCGGTCTTCTCTTCCATCTCTGCTGCCTCGTCGTGCAGTTGGCTCACCGCTGCCTCGAGCAGCAGCTCGTCGCGATCTCGTTCCTGGTTCATCAGTTATCTCCTTCGGTCGCCGGCGCATCCGACGACGGGTTCTTCTTTCGTTGGTTCTGGGTCTGGCGCTCGATGCCATGCCGGTGCATGGTCTCGATGACACTCTTGCGGGCCCGGTGCAGGGTGACGGCGACAACTCCCGCCGAAGTGCCGAGTTCCGCCGCGATGGCTGGATTGGTGAGGCCCTCGATGTACCGAAGGACGAACACCTCCGCCATCCGGTCGCTCAGGCCAGCGATCGCCTCACGCAAGGCCGAACTCAGATCGGCGTTCTTGAGATTGAGATCGGGCCGGTCGCGGCGGTCGGCCAGGAGTTCCGATTCGGCATCGTCCAGATCGACCGGCGCCGCGGTCTTGCGTCGGCGCAGGAGATCCAGGGCAGCATTGGTCCCGGCTCGCTGTAGGTACGGTCCGGGATGCTTGCCGAGTCGGGCGACGTGGCCCTGGCGGGCGAGTCGCACGAAGACGGTCTGCAACGCGTCCTCCGCGTCCGAAGAGCTGCCGGTAATCCGCAGCGCTGCGCGGAACACCTGTCTTCCGTAGTCCCGGTACAGCGACTCGAGCGAGTGCGCTGCGGGGGGTTGGTTGTCTGTCATGGCTAGTTGCACCTGGGGACCTCCGTAGTCAGTTCACACTTTCACTACGGGCCGCCTCGACGATTCTTACATGTCGTTCCGCCGGCAACGGCGGGAGCCGGTTCGGCGCGGCAGCTGGTTCGCCGTAAGATCAGTTGCCCAACCACTCGCTCCTCGTCCTCCGTCGCTATGCCACCACGATCCCACCCCACATTGGTCCTGAACCTGACGCTGCTCGTGGGGACCCTAGGCCTCCTGGTCGGCTGCAACTCGACGCCGAGAATCGGTGGCGAGTACCTGATGGTCGAAGGAACGGCCCTCGGCGAGATCGCGGAGGAACTCGCGACCCTGCAGGGCACCCGGATCGGCCGGGTGGCAGACGAACTGCTGGCCGAACTGCCCGACTGCTCGACCTTCTCGCGCCACTGCCCGGACGGTCGCTGTCCGGAGCAGGAGCCGCTCCGATGCGAGGTCGCCCCCGCCCTGAGCCCTCTGGCCACGGACGAAGACCCCTGGGCGATTCACTACCGGCGTCCACTTTCGGACCACCACTGGGTCGAGGTGCGTGCGGCGCGGGCTCCCGGTGGAGCCACCCGCGGCGAGGTGTCGCTACCCGTTCGAGCGCTCGGGATGCCGGGGCTGGCTCCCGCTGGCGCCGCGCCCGCACCTTCCGTATCCTCGGCCCACGGGCGCTTTCTTCACCTGATGCTCCGCCCCGAGGGTGGCCTCGACATCGCCTCGGCGCTTCCTTCCGACGGTTGGGGCGCGCGGCTCTTCGCACTCCAGAGTGCGCTCTTCTCCGCTACCACGCTCGAAGGGTCCCTCGAGGTGGCGATGTATACACCCGGGGAGGATCAGGCTATGCCACCCTGGATCCTCGCCGTCCCGATCCTCGACTCCGAGCGAGCCGTTGCCGCCATGGAACAGTTCCTCGCCGAGATCCGGGCAAAGTGGCCGGTCGAGGTGCATCCGATCGAGGATGCTCGCGGTGTCTGCCTCACCAACCTCAACCTGCTGCCGAACCTGTCTCCTTGTTACATCGCGACGCCGCAACACCTCGTCCTGGGTTGGAACTTCGAGTCCCTGCTGGCCGCCGCGCAGACCCCACCGAGCCCCGATCTGCTCGCCGCGACGAGCCACCTGGAGATCGACTTCGAGGCCCTCGGCAAGGCGGACGTGGCGATCGCTCGCGCCACCCAGGCCAGCCTGGAAACCCCGTCCTATCCCTGGTCGGCGGCGCGTGTCGCCGCCGTCACCAACGACGGCATCCTCACCTTGCGGTGGGAGACCCTGCCCCGGACGATCGACGCACCGAACGAGGCCACACCGTGAGGGCCAAGCTGGTCCTCGTGACCCTACTCGTCGTCCTTCTCCTGGTGGCCTACCAGGCCCAGCAACGCGTACGAGGCTTCCGTCAGGCGGAGACTGTCTGCCAGGCCGTCGAGGCCGAGGATTGGGAGCGCGTCCTCCGACAGAGCGATGGCTTCGAGGGCAAACCGACCCAGGAGCGACGGGTCGCTGGCTGCCGTTGTGTGGCCCAGATCCGGACTGGACAAGCCGGAGCCTGTGCCGAGACTCTCCACACCCTTCGCCAACGCACCGCTCACGAGGACTGGATTCCGCCTCCACACCTGACGCTGCTCCTGCTCGACTGGATGCACCGGCAAGGTCAGCTCAGCTCCGCCGCCGAACTCTCGCGACGAGCTGCGAGTGCCTACCCCGACTCCGCTCCGTTGGGCCAGGCCGAGATCGAGCTCCGCAGTCTGGTAGAGGACGAGGACCTGGTCTTGCGCGACATCACGCGCCGCCTCGACCGGTCTTCGCCACCAGAGGTCCGAGTACACCTCGCCAACCGACGGACCGACCGACATGAGTGGGATGAGGTGCTCGCCCTCACCGACCAATTGCCCGACGAGCCGACACTTCGAGCCACGGCGCGGCACCTTCGCGGCGAGGCCCTGGCCAAGACCAACCGCATGGAAGAGCTACAGGAGCTCTACCACATGCTGGGAGAGCCTTCGGAGGCGCCGGCCGAGGACCTGGCTCGCTACGCTGGTCTGCTTGGTCACAACAACCTGCGGGACCCGCGGACCAAGAACATTGACCTGCTGCGGCTGGCCGTGGATCGAGCCGACGAGTTCGAGGACCGGGTCTTTCTCGAAGCCACGATCAGCCTGTTGTTGCAGGCCCTCGCGACCGTCGGCGACGCCGAGGAGATCGAGGAGACCTACGCCCGGGCCAAGGCGATCCTGGGGCACGAGGTCGACCGCTTCACCGATGACGACATCCAGCGCATCGCCGCCGCCCGCAGCCTCGACCAGGACCAGGCCCTCGAGGTCGCCACCCTGGAACTCCACCCGCGCGGCTGGCAAGAGGGTGACACCCTACACCTCGCCCCGGATCCCGCGGCGGGAACCGACGCCCCCTTCGTCGTCCGGCCGGTCGACAGCGATCGGGTCCGGATCCAACGGACCCCCGACGACCACCCCTTCCGCTGGGTCTGGCGATCCGCCGACGGTGGCCTCTGTGGCTCCGGCAACCTCTGGCCCCTGAGCGGGCGCAGCCAAACGGTACCGCTGGTCCGCGCCGACTTCTGCCCTCAGCCCGAGACCCTGGCGGTGTCGCAGCCTGCCGCCGACGGCCGGATCCGAATCGTGGCGGTCCTCCTCGACTCCGCCGAATGGCGCATCGTCCGTCTGCTCCAGGCGCGGGGTGATCTCCCCCTGTTCGACCACCTGGAGGCCGAAGGCGTGGTAGGACCGATCGAGAGTCGGCCGCCGTTCACCGCGGCGGCACTCGAGCTGATCCTCCATCCGGAGAATCGCGGTCAGGCGTCGATCGCCAGCCTCATGCACAGCCTGGGACGCGAGATCGAGGGACTCAACTTCGTCGGCACCAACCCGCTCCGCGGGCTCGAGTGGTTCCTTCCCGAACGGACCAGCAGCCTCGAACGTCTGGCCGAACACCGCCGCATCGCCAGCGTGCTGCGCTCCTTCGGGAGCCTGGCCGACGGACGCCAGGCCGAGATCCTCGGTCCCGGTGGGCAGCGCGAACTCCTTCGGGGCTTCGGCTCCTCCCGCCCCTTGACGCCAGCCGAAGCTGCCGCCTTCGGACCCGGCATCGAGACGGCCGATGGCGACCTCGTCGCCGAGATGGCCGCCGACTTCGACACCATCGAGAACCTCGTCGCCCGGTCGGACCTCGACCTCGTGCTCTTCCGGGTCGCCTCGTTCGACATCATCACCCATAGCACCTTGCTCCAGGCCAACCGCCCAGACCAACCCCACGACACCGACTTCTTGCTCTCGACCTACCGCTACGCCGACCGCCGCCTCGGCGCCATCTTCCGCCAGCTCGACGCCGACGACGTCCTGATCGTTTTTTCGGACCACGGTGCCAAGACCGCTCTCGAGCACCACCCTTCCGCCCTCTTCTTTGCCGGCGGTGGCAACGTGCCTCATCAGCCCCTCGAGGGCCAGCCTCACATCCTGGGACTGACGCGCCTCTTCGCCGACCTCTGGCAGCTCGACAGCGATCTGCCCGCTACCGGACTCGAGCGCTGGGTTCAACACGAACCCTGACCGCCAACCCCGCCACCAGGCTATGCCGCCGAAGCGTAGACCACCATCCATCGTCTGGACCGCCGGCGCCCGTACTCCCTTGGAACGCCACCTGCCCAGCTGGCCAGCTACCCAGGCCCTACCGCCGAAGCGTAGACTCCCTCCATGTCTAGAGCGTCGGCGCCCGTACTCCCTTGGAACGCCACCTGCCCAGGTGGCCAACGATCCAGCCCTGCCGCCGAAGGGTAGAACTCCCTCCATCGTCTGGACCGCCAGCTGCCCAGCTGGCACAGTGAGCGGCACAAACGCTACCGACCGAACCGGGCAGCTGCA
>JAUIDB010000025.1 GCA_030429235.1 Thermoanaerobaculia bacterium
GCGACGCTTGACCGCCGCCTCGGAGATCCCCTCCTTGGCGGCGATCTCGGGGTAGGTCAGGCCCTCGAGCAAGCGATCGGCGAAGCAGTAGAGCGTCTGGCGCTGCTCGGCGCCGCCTTGCATCAACTGGTCGTGGCAACGACGGACCGCGCGCAGCAGCCGAGCGGCGGTACGGAGCCGCTGACGCCCGAGCAACTGCTTGGCGGTATCGACTCCGTCACGAACCACGCCCTGCGCGGCCATTTCGATCGCGGCCCGCAGTGCCACCAGTCGCCCCGAGATCTCGCGACGCAAGCGTGCGACCGAGTCCCGCCCTCGCAGCTCCTCCCGGTGTCGGCGCAGGACCTCTTCGACGCCCTCGATGTTGCCGATGTACAAGACGGCGCGCATCTCGGCCAGGACCTTCTCGACCGCTTCGTCCTGGGCGGCCGCCGCTCGGACCGACGCCTCGTGCCGATCGCTGGTCACTCCAGTCCGCGACCGCCGTCGCAGGCGACCCTCGAGGTTCTCCAGTTGACGCTGCACCTCGGGGTGGTCGCCATCGACCTGTCGGCAGGTGGCGAGCACCGCGAGCGCCGACGGCAGCTGGCGGGCGCGCGCCAGATCTCGCGAGCGTTCGAGCAGTAGCTCCAGCCAGGCGGCCGGGGTGAGTTCGTGCGGACGGCGCGGCGGGACCGGATCGTGGCGCGAAGGACTGCCCGGTCCGTAGAGGTTCACCACGCAGCGCTCGAGCTCGGTGGCGACCTCGGCGCAACTGCCGTACCGGGCGTCGACCTCCTTCGATAGGCAGCGAGCCACGATCAGTTCGAGTTCGCTCGGACACCCCGGCCACACGGTGCGGAGGGGGGCCGGTTCCTCGTGCAGGATCTGCGATAACACTTCGGCGATCTGACGACCGGGGAAGGGACGCCCGCCGGAGAGCAGCTCGTAGGCCAGCACCCCGAACGAGAACGTGTCGGAGCGAGCGCTCGCTTCGTCGCCTCGGAGGATCTCGGGAGACAGGTAGGCGGCCGTCCCGACGGTCGTTCCGCTCTGGGTGAGCTGACTCTCGCTCTCGGCCCGTTTGGCGGTGCCGAAGTCGAGAATCTTGGCGGCGTCGTTGGCGAGAATCCGCAGGTTGGAGGGCTTGATGTCCCGGTGGACGATCCCCTGGCTGTGTGCATGGCCAAGTCCGGCGGCGGCTTGTACCAGGTAGTCGAGTTGTTGCGACAAGGCCAGAGGGTCACGGCGCCGGATCCTGGTGTCGAGGTCTTCGCCGGCGAGAAACTCCTCGACCAGGAAGGGCACATCGCCGTGGAAGCCGAAGTCGTGGACGGTGGTGATGTTGGGGTGGACGAGGTTGCCCGCGATTTCGGCTTCCCGGTAGAACCTCTGCCGCGCGGTCTCGTCCCGGGACGTACAGATCTTGATCGCTACCGGCCTCTTCAGGTGGGGATCGAAAGCCTCGTAGACCAGGCCGTAGCTCCCGCCACCGATGCGTCGAATCAGCTCGTACTTGCCCAGTTTCTCTCTCAAGAGGAGTCCAATCTAGCACGCGCTGGGCTACGAAGGCTCGCGAACGGCTGGCGGCAGCGTCAGCGCGCTTCGTGCCGGCTGACCAGGGCGCGGGCGGCGAAACCGACCAGAATGATCGCCGAGAGAATGATCCAGTTCAGTCGGTGGCCGAAGGTAGTGACCGGAAAGTGGTTGCTGATCATGATGAAGATCAAGGGCAGGGCCAGGAACGTATTGTGGGTCGAACGCTGCTTGGCCACGTCGGCCAAGGAGTGGTCGATCGGTTCTTCGGCGCGGATCGAGGCGATCATTCGCCGCAGTCCGGGGAGGATGCGCATCCAGACGTTGGCCGTCATGATGGTGCCGAAGAGGGCGCCGATCTGAATGTAGGCTCCGCGGCCACTGAAGACCGTACTCAGGTACCACTCGAGCCCGACCAGCAAGAGCAACGAAAGCACGGTTCCGAGCCGAGGTCGGCGTCGGAAGGGACCGATCCAGAGCAGGTCGTAGAGCACCCAGCCTCCGAGGAGCGTGCCGACGCTGATCGTGATGCCCAGTCGCAGGGAGATACCCTCGTCGTAGGGCACCAGGAGACCACCAGCGTAGTAGACCAGGACCAGAAGGCCGATACCGCTGAGCCAGGTGAAAGCGGATTCCCACTTGAACCAGTGGAGGTGGCGGGGGAGAAAGTTGGGATCGGGGAACTTCTCGACCCGATAGAACCCGCCGCCGTGGACCATCCAGATTTGCTGGCGGCCCTCGGGGTCCTCTTCGATCTTCATCCGCGTGTCGAGCCAGCTGAACAGGGCCGTCTGGCCGATCCAGAAGACACCGGCGACGACGTGGAACCAGCGCAGGGTCAGGTTGAGGAGTTCGGAGAGTAGGTAGTTCACTGGAATCCCTTTGCGAGGTATGGCTCGGTGTTGGCGGCGTTCGGCCCCGAGTGTACCGCTCGCAGGAATTGTGACGGTCCCGTGACGATCATGGACAGTAGGAAGCGAAGAGGTAACAATCGTGCTACCGCGACAGCCAAAGAGCGGGAATGGAGGGAAAGAGGATGGTCAAGAGCACGATCGCTGGCCTACTGGGACGGTCTCCGTTCCGGCCGATCCAGCAGCATATGGAACTCGTCATGCAGTGCGCCGCCGAGGTGCTGCCCCTGATGCGGGCGGTCCAGGCCGGCGACGCTGCGGCCGTGGAGGCGGCGCGCGTACGGATCTTCGAACTGGAGAACCAGGCCGACGACGCGAAGAACGAGATTCGATCGAACCTGCCCAAGAGCCTGTTGATGCCGGTGGATCGTCGCGATCTCCTCGAGATCCTGCACGCTCAGGACACGATCGCCGATCGATCTCAAGACGTCGCTGGGCTTCTGGCGATGCGCCAGATCGCCGTACCTCCGAGCTTCGAGAACCTCCTCCTGGAGTACGTCGAGAAGGTTCTGGATGCCGTGCGCAAATGCCACGAGATCATTCACGAGCTCGACGAACTACTGGAGATGGGGTTCCGCGGCCGGCAGGTAGATCGCGTCACCGAAATGATCGACGAGCTGAGCGACATCGAGAGCGCCACCGATAGCCAGGGCATGGAGTTGGCCGCCCGCCTGTTCCGCCTCGACGAAGAGCTCCCCACCGGGACCTTCATCCTCTGGCACGAGCTCATTCAAAAGATCGGCGGTATCGCCGACATTGCCGAGAACGTCGCCGACCGGCTTCGGTTGCTGATGGCGCGCTGAGGAATCGACATGGAATACGCATCAGTTTTCGTCACGCTGGCCATCATCTTTGGCCTGTATATGACCTGGGGCGTCGGGGCCAACGATGTCGCCAACGCCATGGGTACCTCCGTGGGCTCTGGCGCGATCACGGTCAAGAAGGCCATCTTGATCGCGGCGATCTTCGAGTTCGCGGGAGCAGTGCTGGCCGGGGGCCACGTCACCGGCACGATCCGCAAGGGCATCATCGACCCGTCGTTCGTCACCACCCCGGAAATCCTGATCTACGGCATGTTGGCGGCACTGTTGGCGGCCGGCGTCTGGCTGATGATCGCCTCCTACTACGGCTGGCCCGTATCGACGACCCACACCATCGTGGGATCGTTGATCGGGTTTGGCATCGTGGGGCTGGGACCGCAAGCAGTCGCCTGGGCCAAGGTGGGCAGCATCGTCGCGAGCTGGTTGATCTCGCCAATGATCGGCGCCACGCTGGCCTTCCTCCTGACGGTGTCGATCCGCAAGCTGATCCTCGATACCGACAACCCGTTCCACAACGCGCGGAAGTACGGTCCGGTCTACGTGTTCTTGATGGGGGTGCTCATCGCCCTGGTCACCCTGTTCAAGGGCCTCAAGCACTTGAACCTCGATATGAACGGTCCCCAGTCCTTCGGCGTGGCCTTGGTGATCGGTAGCATCATCGCCTTCTTCGGTTGGCTCCTGATCCGGCGGATCGAGATCGACCACGAGGCGGATCGGGACTTCCACTACGCCAGTGTCGAGAGGGTTTTCGCGCCGCTCTGTGTGTTCACGGCCTGTTCCATGGCGTTCGCGCATGGTTCGAACGACGTGGCCAACGGCATCGGCCCGCTGGCGGCTGTGGTCAGCATCGTCGATACCGGCGAGGTCGCCCAGAAGTCGGCCCTGCCGCTCTGGATCTTGCTGCTCGGCGGAGGTGGCATCGTGATCGGTCTGGCCACGCTGGGCTACCGAGTGATGAAGACGATCGGCAAGAAGATCACCGAACTCACCCCGACCCGTGGGTTCTGCGCCGAGCTGGCGGCGGCGGGGACCGTGGTCATGGCCTCACGGCTGGGCCTTCCGGTGTCGACGACGCACATCATCGTGGGATCGGTGATGGGCGTCGGTCTGGCGCGCGGTATCGCGGCCATCGATCTGCGCGTGGTGACTGGTATCGTGACGTCATGGATCGTGACCCTGCCGATCGGCGCCGGGCTGGCGAGTTTCTTCTTCTTCTTCTTCAAGGGAGTCTTTGGCTAGCCGTCCGCGTCGGAGGCGGGGGCCGAACCATTTCCAGGGCAGTCGGGAGCTACGGCGGTTCTTTTGCGTCGTTCTTCGGCGGTGACCGCGCCGCGCCCGACCAGGAACGGCTAGCTCGGAGGCCGCGATGAAACTCG
Organism: Thermoanaerobaculia bacterium; assembly: GCA_030429235.1. GTDB lineage: Bacteria > Acidobacteriota > Thermoanaerobaculia > Multivoradales > JAIOJS01 > JAIOJS01. The sequence continues at coordinate 4,624 of JAUIDB010000025.1, forward strand.
AGCTGCACCCGGTCGTCGACCGCGTCGAGCTCAAGGGCATCGGATACCCCCCCGGTACCCGATTTCGGGACATCGTCGTCACCGGTCCTCCGGGAAGTGGCAAGTCGACGCTGGTTCAAAACCTGGGAGGTTGGCCCGAAGAGGGGCTGATAGATCTGGCGCAGAACGGCTGGTGGCGTTCGCGCGAGCTCTCGGCCCGGCCCCGCGAGGTGCACCTGTCGCTGCCGTTTCGGGGGGTCGAGCGCTCGCTGGCGCTGCACGACCCCACTTGGAGCGAACACGCGACCGACCTCGAACTCGATCTGGGACGCTTGGCGCTCCCGGTGCAACGGAGGGCCTGGGGTACGGATTGGAGGCAGCGCTACCTACTCGATTTTCAGCTGCCGACCGCCGAGGCCCTGCTGGCGGCTCGCCAGCAGCGAGCCGTGGTTGGCAGCCACCCGACCGATCGCGGAGTGACCCTGGAACTCCTGCAGCGCCAGGTGGACGCCTACGCGGCGATCGCCGAGGCCCTGCACGACCACGGTTTCCGAATCGTCGTACGAACCCAGTACGGGGGCAAGCCACAACAGCTGGGCCCGGTCGCCACGCTGGCGGGGCCTCGCCGCCGTGCGTGGCTGGTGGAGCGCCTGTGGCGTCGGTTGGCTGGCCACCCGATGGCACCCGTCCTGGATCCGGTCGAGCGGCGTCTACTGCGCGGTCACATGGTGAGGATTCCGGCCGCGGGACTTCCCGTCGAGGTGGATCTCGGGGGGCAGAGAATCGTGATCGGGGTCGAGCGTCGGTTGGACGGTAGCCCGACCGGCGCCTTCGAACTCTTCGATCCCGATCGGATCGATCGGCTCTACGGCCGGGTACGCCTGCGGACCGGGCAGTCGACCCGGCTCGGACGAGGCGCCGAGGACCGGTTCGTGATCCGTGGACTGCCGGCGGACATCCTGCCCCGATTGGAAGTTCTGCATCAGGGCGAAGACTTGCTGCTGGTCGACCTCGACTCGCCCCACGGGACGGTGGTGGATCGGGCGCCCCCCGAGGTTGGCCGGGCTCCCCTCGCCGCTCGGCGGGCGGCAGCCGAGCGGTTGCGCGGTCTTCTGCCGGCGGTCGATCGTCCCCTACCTGCCTCCGAGGCGCAGGCTCTGATCGAACGCGTGGTCGAACGATTGCATCGCGATCCCAATCGCCCCATCGATCGAGCGGGGAGTGCGGGCGGTATCGTCCGGCTGCCGCCGGAGGTGACTCCGATCGTGGTCGGCGATCTCCACACCCGGGTCGTGAACCTCTGGGACTTGTTGACCCGCAACCGCTTTCTGGCCGAGATCGAGGCGGGGCGAGCGGCCCTCGTGTTGCTGGGCGACGCTGTCCACCCCGAGGAGGGACCCGACCTGTCCGAGATGGTCACTTCGGTGTGCATGATGGATCAGGTTCTGACGCTGCTCGATCGGTTTCCGGGGCACGTCTACTACCTGCTCGGCAACCACGACTCGTTCTCCCCGGAGGTGAGAAAAGCATCGGTTCCCCAGGGAATCCTCTGGCGAGAGGCCCTGGCGAACCTCCGGAGCGAAGCCTACGTCGCGGCGATGGAGCGGTTCTATGCGGCGAGCCCCTACCTCCTGGAGTCGGCCGAGATCATCGCTTGCCACGGCGGTCCGCCCCGGGAGAGTGTCACCCGGGAGGCGTTGATCGATGTCGCGTGGTCGCCGAGCCTGACCCATCAACTGACCTGGAATCGCCTGCGAGCCGCGAACAATCCGGCCGGCTACACGCGGCGCGATGTTCGCAAGCTGTTGGGGGCTCTCGGACGTCCGAGAGCGTCGTTGCTCGTAGCCCACACGCCGCCGCGCGGGGACCACCTCTACCAACGGGACGTGGGAGGAATCACGGGCCACCACGTGATCCACAGCGCCGACCGTCACGTCTATTCGTTGGCCACGGTCCTCGGCGGGGAGGTCGCACTGCTCGAGTTCGAGGTCGATCCGAGTTGTTTGGATCCACTGCCGCCGTTAATCGATTCAGGGTTGGACCGTATTGTGGGGGATGGAACGAATTCGTAGACCCCAGAAACCCGGAACCAGGGGCGGGAGTGTGGTGCGGTCGTGGATCGGAGTTCTGCTGCTCGCCTGCGCCTCGGCCGGGGCCAGCGAACGGCTGGAACTGCGCTATCAGGCGCTGGACCTACCGGGCATTCCCGTCCAGGTGATCCCATTCGATCTCAATGGCGACGCGCGCCGTGATCTGGCCTTGGTGGTCGCGTACTCGCAATGGGTGCAAGCAGCGTTCGAGGAGCACAGCGAGATGGAGGGGATCGAAGGCCTGGTCGAGATCCTCACCATCGTGCCCTCGGTCGAGGATCGCAGGGAACTGTGGACCTTTCGCGCCGAGGAAAGTGGGGACTGGGTCCCGGCGGGGCCACCGCTGGAACTGGGACCTGAGGTTCTGGCGGTGCAGTCGGGTGGTCCGCGGTTCCCGCTCGTCGCCCTGACGGACCGAGGAGTCTCGGCCATCGGACCGCTGCCGAGCGGGTCCCTGGCGATCGAGGAGGTCCTGGTGGCACCGCCGGTGATGGCGGCCAGTGGCGTGTTCCTTCCCGACCTCGAATGGGTTCGCGACGTCGTGGGGGACGGCACGCCGGACCTCCTCGTTCCCAGCGAGCAGGGGATCCTGGTCTTCCGGGGCATCCCCGAGGGGTTCGCGGAGGAGCCGCAGGTCGTGCGACTGCCGGAGACCGCCTCTGAAGACCCAGGGGTGGTGGACTACCCGTTGCCGGAGATCAGGGATGTGACGGGGGACGGCGTGCCGGACCTCGTGTGGCAGGATGTCGACTCGGGTTGGAAGAATCCGAGCGTGGCCGTGAACCGATCGCGCCGAGACTTCGCGCCTCCCGAGGCGGTCTCCGTCCCACCCCCATTGGATGAGCTGGAGGCGATCTACTTCGGGCAGGTGGATGGCCAGGGTGGCGCCGAACTCGTCTTGCGTCGGGAGGAGGCGCCGGACGAGGATCTGGGATTCAGGGAGGAGATGCGACTCGCGGGCTCTCCACCGTTCGACTACCAGATCCACCACGTCGGGCCGGATGGTGAACTCGAGGAGGAGCCCTACACCACGTTTCGGGCGATCGGCTACACCTTCGCGGGAGCGACCGAAATCCAGCTGCCGGGGGGACTCCAGGACCTCGAGGGGACCGGTCGACTGGCCCTGGTGTCGACCACCATCGACATCTCTCTGCGCCGAGCCCTGGGGGCACTGGCGACCCATCGGCTCACCCTGCCGATGGACTTCTACGTGACGTGCCAGGAACCGAGTGGAGCGTTCCGGGCGGTGCCGGGGGTCGACCTGTCGGGGAAGTTCCGTCTCAATCTGGAGCGGGTCGAGGTCCGAGGTCTGCCCATGTTCGACGGGGACTTCGACGGTGATGGAAGGACCGATTTCGTGCAATTCGGCCGAGGGGAAAAGGTCACGATCCACCTCGGCCGGGCGGGTTGCTCCTATCCGGTGGCCCCCGACCTGGTCCTGCGGTTGCGCCAGGAGGCCGCGCTGATGGAGCTGATTCGGATCGACGATCTCGATGCCGACGGGAGTTCCGACCTTCTGATCATCCAACCGGGGCGCCGATCCGACGGCATCGAGACGCCGGGAGTGCGACTCGACATCTACCGAAGCGGAGGCGTTCGATGAGTGGCGCCCCCGCCGACTGGGCCCGACGTGGGTTGATGCTGGCTTGGGTGAGCCTGCTCGGCCTGGCCTCGGCGGCCTCGGGCCAGGACCGGATCGACCTGCAGTTCTCGGCCGCGGTACGCGGCGTTGAGTCCCTCGGTTCGCAGCGACTGCTGGTTCTGGTCGGGCCACTACCTGGCGGCGGGGACGACGTGAAAGGGGAGGGCGCGTCGACCTCGGCCGAGGCTGACGAGGTTCGATCGCGGAAAGAGCTGTTCGAAGCCTGGACCGTCGAGTTGGCGGGAGCACCCCCGCGGCTCCACCGGGTGTACCAGGGCCGACTGCAGGAACCGCTGCTCGAGTCGGCCGATCTCCGGGGTGACGGCCGCCAGCGGCTGCTGATCCGAGCCGTGGGAGAGGTGGTCGAACTCGCGACCGCGCCGGAGTCTGGAACGTCCGCTCGTCACCTCGTCCCAGGGTACTGGCCCGGAGCGGTGGCCCAGGTCGGTGGTGCGTCCCCCTGGCTACCGGTCGTGCAGCCTGGCGAGCTGACCCTGTGGCAGCTCGGAGTCGACGAACTGCTCTTGGATCGTACCGTCGCACTGCCCCTCCTCACCGAGCGCCGAGGCTGGGGATTGAGACTCTCCAGTCCGCCGGTCACGCTGCGGTCGCGTTCGAGAGACGAGGGGGCGGAGCTTCTGGTCGGGCCTCGCGTGGTGGGATCCCAACGTTTGCAGACGATTCGGATCCATCCCGATGGTTCGCAGGAGGAGAGCTGGTCTCTGCTCGACGGGCAGGAAGAGGTTCAGTCGAGCCGCTACGTCGACGTCGACGGTGAGACCTTTCTCGAGGTCCTGACTCGTCCGCCGGGAGGTCTCTTCTCGAAGCTGAGCCTGCTGCTCTTTCCCCTCGATCCGGATCGCTCCCGTTCCGGTGTTCCGCCCCGACTCAGGGTGGATCTCGACTGCCACGTCTGGCACGAGCCCACTATTGGCTGGCGCGACGAGGATGGTGATGGGCGAACCGATCTGCTGGTAGCCCACCCCGAGGGTCTGGGGGGAGGTGACCTGGTGGTTCTGCGCTACCACGGACGGGGCCAGGGTCGCTTCGCGCCGATCCCGGAACGGCGCAAGATCTCGATCAAAGAGGCGATCTGGTGGCTGCACGATCTCGACGGCGACGGCCGCAGTGATCTCGTGCTGTGGAAGGAGGAACTCGAACTGTACCGCGGCCTCGGCACCCGCCGTCTCTGGCAGCGGAAGCCGATCGTCCTGCCCTCCGGATCCTGGCAGCGTAGTGGTGCACTCGAGGTCGAGGTCGCCGTTGGCGGTTCGACGAGCGCGAGCGTGACCGAGGTCGACGATCTCTGGTTCCTGCCGCCGCGGGATGTCGACGGCGATGGCCGTCTCGAGTTGCTCTATCGGGTCCCGCTGCCTCGAGACGAGGCTACGGGTGAGACCCGGGGTGAGCGGTTGGTCATCCGGTGGCTGCCGGCGACCGAATGAAACAGGTGGCAGGTGCACTAGTCCTCAGACAGGGCACGCAGTCGCAGTTGGAGGTCGCGATACCGTCGCCCGGCTCGGTACCAGAGTAGGACCGCGGCCGCCACGAAGACGACCCCAGAGAACATCGCGGCGAGAGCGGTCGACCGGAGATCAGGCTGCGTGGCGGCGACCGTTGCAGCTCCTAGTAGAAACAGGCTGGAGAACAAGACGGCGAGGCGGCTTGTCATCAGGCGCTGTCGAGCCAGCAAGACTCGCCTGTGGGTTAGCGTTCGGGTCGCCACCACGGTCCAGACGAGAGCGACCAGGAAGACTCCACCCAGGGCCACACGGGTCCGCAGGGGAAGCGCCTCTTCGGTCATCAGGAGGGATCCACTGACGATGGCGACCGCGAGCGCCGATAGCAGGAGCAAAGTGTACAGGCCGCGATGCCGGGGCGAGAGTTCGGCGGCGAGCTGAGCCTGCATGGCGGCGAGGGAAGGGCGAGGCGGTGCCAGGTCGGTTGGGGTCGTGTTCATCGGACGTCAACTCCTCGAGTTTGTGGTGGGTTCTAGGTTCGATCGGAGGGTACGGCGGGCGCGATGGAGGCGAGACTTGACCGTGCCCGCGGGTACCGAGAGCACCTCGGAGACCTCCCGCAGGTCGAGTCCTTGCAGATAGAACAGAGTGACGGCATCGCGGTCGATCGGTGCGAGTGCGAGCAGGGCTCGGTGAAGGTCCGCAGTCTCTTCCCAGGAGAAGGCCGGTTCCTCGGAAGCCAGGTCGGCCCGATCGTCGAGTGGAGCGTGATCGGGAGTGCGGTAGCGTGTCCTGAGATGGTCGAGAAAGGTCCGTCGCACGATGGTGAAGATCCAGGCCCGCAGTCGTTGCGGATCCTCTAGCCGGTCGAGGCTGCGCAGAATCCGAAGCCAGGCGTCTTGCAGGATCTCCTCGCCGTGGTCGGGGTCTCCGGTCACGGCGAGCACGTACCGCCACAGTGGCGTGTGCCATCGTTCCACAAGCTCGTCGATGGCATCGAGGTCCCCCAGCTGGCAGCGCAAGACCAGGCGCTCAGAGACCTGGTCGGGGGGGCCTGCTGGGTTGGTGGGCCGAGGGTTCGAGGAGCGCTTCATACCCTAGGAGTCGTTGGCGGGAGCCAGGAGGTTCACGACGCAGTGGAGCGCCAGCCCTCTGGGCTTCGATCGACAGCCGGATGGCATGTGGGTCGAAGACTTCGACCGATGTTCCAGTCCGATGGGGTATCGAGACTCGAGTGTAACTCTCGCCAAGAAGGTCGCGCAGATCTTCCGGCGAGTCAGGTACCTCCAGCCTCTGCTGCACCTAGGTCGCCGGCTCGAGGCTCCAGTGGGCGGCCCAGGGTGCGCTGGAGCTCGAACCCGGCGCGAATCTCGTCGGTGTGAGCTCGGGTCGAGGCGGCCCGGTGTCGGGCCAGGTTGCTCTCCGCCGCCAGCCAGTCGTTGGCGGTGATCCGGCCTGCCTCGTAGCGCACGCTCTCGACGCGAGCGGTCTCGATCGCCAACTCGAGGGCGCGCTCAGCGATGCGGCGCTGATCGCGCGCATCGGCGAGTCGAGCCTCGGCGGCTGCGACCTCCAAGGCAATCGCGGCGCGAAGTTCCTCACGCCAGGACTCCAAGGCCTGGCGGTCGGATCGGACGGCGGCCGCTTGCTGCGCCCGGCCCGCCCGGAAGGGGCGCCACTGCACCTGGACGCCACCCTCCAGCCACTGGTCGTCGGCGAACGGTGTCGCCGAGTCCCATTGGCCCGCGAGGCGCAGCGAGACCTGGGGGAGCCGGGTCGACTGAAGCTCCCGGTAGCGAGCGGCCACAGCGTCGATCTGGCGCTCGGTCTGGTGGAGATCGGCTCGCTGCTCCAGGGCTTCGGCCACCAGGGGACCGACATCGAGGGGCCCCAAGGATCGAGACTTCGTGTCAGCGGCCGGAGCGGGCAGGGGGGACAGAGTAGAGAAGGACTCTGCGGTGGGGTCGAGGCCCAGCTGCCGGGCCAGGTCGTGAGCCACGACCCCGCGACGGCGCTCGGTGGCCGCGAGGCGGAGCTCGACCTCGATCAAAGCGAGTTCGATCTTGCCGGCGGAGACCTCCAGGTCTCGTCCCCGTTGCACCCGAGCGCGAGTCTCCTGAAGCTCCTGGTCGAGTCCCTGCTCGAGCTGGCGGTCCGCCCGGATGAGGGCATCGAGCTCGTAGAGCTGGAGGAAGGAGTCGATCGCCTGCAGGACGATGCCCTCGGTGGTCCAGGTCTCCGCCGCGCGCTGGCTCTTTGCCTCGGCGGATGCGGCGGCCGCTCGGGCGGCTGAGGGCCGATCGACCAGGGGTTGCATCAAAGCTACGGTCGCGGTCCGCTGATCGCTGGATCCGAGCGCTAGGGGTCCGAGCGGCGTGGAGAGCACGAGGTCGCGGTCCTGGTCCCCGGCGCGGGCCAGGACTTCGACGTTGGGGGCGAACCGCTGGATCCGGGCGGCCTGGGCCCGCTCTACGGCCGCCGCCTCCCGGTATCGACTCGCCTGGATGGCGGGTCGTTGATCGACCTGATCGATGATGCGCTCCACGGACCACGGCTCCTGCGCGCTCGCCGCCGTCGGCAGCAGAAGGGTCAGGCTGAACAGGGCCGCTCGGACCAGGGCGCGGGGTCCCCGAGCGCCTCGACTCTCGGGGAAGAGGGTCAGGTAGAGCGCCGGGACCACGGCCAGGCTCAGGCCGGTACTGGCGATCAGGCCAGAGATCATGGCCCAGGCCAGCGGGGGCCACAGGGTGGTCCCGGAGAAGGTCAAGGGCAGCAGGCCCGCGACCGTCGTCGCGCTGGTGAGCAGGATCGGCCGGGTCCGACGTCGGACCGCCTCCAGTACTGCCTGCTCGATCGAGGCTCCGGCCTGTCGCTCGGTTTCGATCAGATCGAGCAGGACGATGGCGTTGTTGACCACCACACCGACCAGCGCGATCAGGCCGAGAAAGGACATGAACCCAAACGGCTGTCCCGCGAGCAGGAGGCCCGGAATGACTCCGGCCGCGGCCAGGGGGACGGTGACCAGGATGATACCGAGGCGTCGGAACGAGTTGAACTCGGCCATCAGGATCCCGATCAGCAGCAGGAGACCGATCGGGAGCGTCCGGAGCATCGCACCATTGGCTTCGTCAGAACCCTCGGCGGCACCCCCGAACTCGAGCCGTACTCCCGCCGGCAGCGTGGTTTCGGCGAGCCGCTCTTGGACGCGCGGTAGGACGTCCGAATAGCTCGTTCCGGGAGTCAGCTGGGAGAGGACCCGTACGACCCGGTGGCGATCGCGGTGTTGGATCGCGGCCGGCGCCCACTCGAGTTCGCTGGTCGCAACCTCGGAGAGGGGGACCGCTTCGGCACCGGCTCCGCGCACGTCGAGACTGGCCAGGCTCGTCGGGTCGAGATTCTCGCCGGCCGGCGAGCGCAGCAAGATCGGGATCGGGTCTTCGCCGCGGCGCAGTGCGCCTACCGGGATCCCTCGTGTCCGTCCGTAAATCGAGGTGGCGATCGTGGCGCGGTCGACGCCGCGGGCGGCTGCCGCCGAGTCGTCGATGCGCAGCCTGATCATGGGGCCGCCGGGTCCGAGGTCCGACCGCACGTCGGCGGTGCCGGGCACTTCGTGGAGGAGATGAGTCACCTGGTCAGCCGCCTCGGCGAGGGTGGGAAGGTCGTCTCCGAAGAGGCGGAGTTCGATCGGAGCCAGGACCGGAGGTCCCTGTTCCAGCGGCCGGGCCACGAGTTGGGCCTCGGGCAGCGCCGTGCCGCTCCACTCGCGGAGCCAATCGATAGCGGGACGGACGGCAGCGACGTCTTCGGTGGTGACGACCATCTGGGCCAGGTGCGGGCTCCACGGAATCTGGGCCAGGTTGTAGTAGAAGTGGGGCAGACTACGTCCTACCAGGGAGAGCACGCCGGAGACTTCCTCCCGGCCCTGCAGCGCTTGCTCGACAGTATCGGCGACCCGAGACGTGGTCTCGAGGTGGGTGCCTTCCGGGAGTTCGAGTTCGACCACGAACTGGTTCCGGTCAGACTCGGGGAAGAACTCCTGGCGCACCGAGCCGCTGGCGAGCAGAGAGACGACCAGGGCGAGGGTCGCGAGGCCCAGAATCGTCTTGCGGCGCTCGACCAGCCACCGCTCTAGGGGATGAGGACCCGCGGGGGTGGCGGTTGCGGTCCGTGGCCGCAGGATGCGGCTAGCCACCGCCGGGGTGAAGAGGAGGGCGTAGAGGCAGCTGATGGTGAGGGTGATCATCAGCACGATCGGAATCGACCGGGTGAACTCGGCGGTGGCTCCCTCCGACAGCAGCATCGGGACGAACACCGCGATCGTCGTGGCGGTGGCGGTGGTGAGCGGCAGGGCCAGCTCACGAACCGAGGCCGCGGCCGCGGTCAATGGGTCTTCTCCCTGGTCCAGGCGCCACTGAATGCTCTCGGTCATGACGATCGCGTTGTCGACCAACATTCCGAGAGCGAGCACGAAGGCGGCGACCGAGATCTGTTGCAGAGTACCGCCGAAGAGGGCGAAGACGGCGAGCGCCGAGAGTACGACGAGCGGAACCACCGCCGCGACGAGGAACCCGAGACGGGTACCCATGAAGGCGAACAGGACCAGCGCCACGATCACGACTCCGAGCAAGAGAGCCCGGAGGAGATCATCGAGCCGCTGTTCGACGCGCGCTGGCTGGTAGATGACCTCCTCGATCTCGACCGGGGCAAACTGGCGGCGGTGTTCTTCGACCACCGAGCGCACCGATTCTCCGAAGTCGAGGCTGTTGATGCCCTCGCGGGGGATGACCCCCAGCCCCACCGCCTCGTGGCCGTCGAACCGCATGATCGATGCCCGGGGTTGTAGCGGCTCGAGCTGCACGGTGGCTACCGCGCCCAACGGAATCCGCGACCCATCGTCGAGCACGAGCGGCGTGCGACGAATCTCGGCGAGGTCGTTGAGTTCGCTCTCCGGGCGCAGGGTGATCGAGTGGTCTCCGACTCGCAGATTGCCGCCGGGGAGCGTGCGGGTGCGGCCCTGCAGTTGGGCTGCGACCTGGTGGGCCGACAGGCCCAACTGGGCCAGGCTCGTGTCGTCGATGGCGATGGTGATCTGCTCTCCGGGGTCGGCCAGGCGACGTACGTCCGAGACCAGGGGGAGATCGAGCAGGAGGTCTTCCAACTCTTCGGCCGTCGCCTGGAGCCGTAGGGGGTCGGGCTCACCCGAGAGGGCGAGAACGATCGACTCCTGGGACTGCAGGTCGTCGTCGAGTCGAGGGCGTCCCGCTTCGGCCGGCAGATCGGCTTCGGCCCTGGCCAGGGCTCGGCGGACCTCGTCCCAGGTTGCGGCAGGATCGTCGACCCCTTCGCGCAGCTGGAGGCTGAGGTGGGCCAGTTCGGGGAAGGCGGTGGCCTCGATGTCGTCGAGATCCTCGACTCGGGCCAGATGGCGTTCGATCGGCTCGAGCAGTTGCCGCTCGACGGTCAGGGCGTCGGCTCCGGCCCAGTGAACCACGATCTGCCCCCAGTAGTCGGGCATGGGCGGATCCTCTTGGCGCGGCATGGTCAGCCAGAACAGGGCTCCGAGAAGGGAGACCAGGAGGGCGAAGCTGACGATGAGCTTGCGTCGGCCGAGCAGGGCCGCGAGTCCCAGCGAGTTTCGGGGTTGATTCGTCACGGGGCGACCTCCACTGCCTGGCCGGGGAGAAGGCCACGGCCACCGGCCGTGACCACCAGCTGGTCGGCCTCGAGATCGCCGGTCACGACCACCCGGTCGCCCAGGAGCCGGACTGGCTCGACCGGTACGACCTCGACGCGGGCATCGCGAACGCGGGCGACGCGGGGACCAGCGCTCCCCGGGTCGATCACGGCACTCAGCGGAACCGACAGCTCGTGCCGGCTGGAGCTGGGGAAGTAGACCTCGACGGACATTCCGGGGAGCAGCTCGTGGAGATTGGGGACGGCCTCGGGATCGAGCGCAACGGTCACCGGGAACAGGCGAGTGCCGGGCTTGGCGGCCCGGCCGCGCTCCTGCACAGTGCCCTGAAGGATGGCATCGGTGGACTGGGGTCGCTCGACCCGGACCCGGGATCCGACCTCGATGGCTTGGATGATCGACTCTGGAAGATCGACGGCGACCTCCAACGGTCCGCTGCCGACGATGGAGAGGATCTGCTGTCCGACCCGGACCCGCTCGCCCGGTTCGACCACAACGGCCTGGATTCGGCCAGCGAAGGGGGCGACGAGCACCGACTCACGTTCGCGACGCTGGGCCTCCTGGGCTGCGCTCTCGGCCGCGAGGAGCCGGGCCTCGGCGGCGGTCAAGGCACTGCCCTTCTGCTCGACCTCTTCGGGGGTCGCTGCCTTCTGGTCGGCGAGAGCCTCGGCGCGCCGAAGGTCGAGCTTCAGTTGGCGCGCGGTGGCGCGAGCTTCGGCCAGGGCTGCTTCCCTCTGTTGCCGGGCGTGGCGCAAGGCCGCCGCATCGAGTCGAGCGAGTTCCTGCCCGGGCGTGACCGCGTCACCGATCTCTACGTCGCGGGAGGCGAGAAGTCCTTCGACCTCGAAGGCCAGGTCGGCTCGTTGGTCGGCCTGCAGTTGGCCTGGGAAGGGCAGTTCCATGGTCTGTGACGCCAGTTCGACGGCGGCCACGCGAACCAGGGTGGGCGGCGGCGTTGCGACCGGGGAGGTGGTGGCGGCGCGGCCATGTCCCTCTGGAGCCAGGATCAGCCACGCGATGGCGCCAGCACCGAGGAGGGCGAGAATGCGATGAAATCGGGTCATTGGGAAGCTCCTAACTGGTCGGCCGGTCAATTGCTTGGTCAAAAAAAGGGAGAACCTCTAGGTTTCAGGCGTTGCCGCGGGGCAGGATGCCTTCGAAGAAGATCTTGAGGAGGGTGTCGAGAAACTGCTCGTCCAATTCAGAGCGGGGCCCCACGAGTCCGGTGTCTTCGAGGAACGGATCGCGGAAGTGGAACCAGTGTTGGGTCAGGGCGAGGAATGCGAGCAGGATGTGGTGCGGGTCGATATCGTCGCGGAATCGCCCCTCGGTCTGAGACTGCCGGATGCGGTCGACACCGAGCTCGGTGAGGTCGCGATCGAGATCGCCGCAATCGGAGTCGTCTTCGAGGTACATCCAGGCAAGGAGACGAACCATCTCGGGGTTGGCCTGGAGGAAGCGGAAGTACATCTCCATCGAATCTCGCAGGAGTTGTTCACCCGGGGGTCCCTCGGATTCTTCCAACATCGTTCGTTGGGCATCGCCGTACTCACGGAACCGTCGTAGTTTGACCTCACGCCAGAGTGCGTCCTTGCTACCGAAGTGGTGGTGGATCAGGCTCTTGGTGACCCCGGCCATGCGAGCGATCTCGGAGGTGGTGGCATCGGCCACGCCGCGATCGAGGAAGACCTCCTCGGCGGCATCGAGAATGGCTTTGCGGGTGGCTTCGGGGTCGCGTCGGGCGATCATCGGGGTTCTGTTTCTCGGTTCGTTTAGCGTCCTTAACTGGCCGGCCGGTCAATTATGCCAGAGGCGGTCGTGGAGGTCAAGCCCCGAGATGAAACCCGATCCTGAACCCTGGGTTGGCAGCCGGGTCTGCGGTCCGATTCGAGCTACCAGGCCGTGAGCCGTGGCGGGCTTGCGGAGCACGAGAGGCTTACGTCGTTCGGTGCGGACCTACCAGTCGAGAGTCAACTCGAGAGTGGCTTGTCGACCTCCGGTCGCGATCGTGTCACCCGGTTGGTTCCAGGAGGGGCGTTCCGAATCGACATCCAGCCACTCGAGTCGAAGGTTCAGGTGCCCGAGCTGGACTCCGGCGGCGAGGGTCCAGGCGTGCCCATCCTGATCAGCCGGCTCGGTACCGGGGTAGTGGGCGCGATCGGTGTTCTCGAAGGCCTCGTAGCGGAGCGTGGTCTGCCACCGACCAACCTCCCGGTTGGCGAGCAGGTACCAGGTAGAGAAGTCGATGTCGACCCGAGGCTGCGGTCCCGGCTGCATCGCCGTGCTGCCCCACATCCACTCGGCGGCGAGCAGACCAGAGCGCCCGATCGGTACCTCGCTCCCGACGATGGCGAACTGGCTGTCCCAGGCGTACTCGCCGTGGTGTAGATCACGATCGCCACGGGTATCGACCCAGGTCGCCTGCGCACTGGAGCCTCCAGGCGCAGTGGCTCCGGCCCAGGCGGCCCAGCCGAGTCGGCCGTCGAGATCCCGTCCGAAGGGCTTGGTGCCATCGCTGCGCTGAGGTGCGAAGAGGCCATCCTCGCCGAGGGAGGGCAGGGCGGGGAGCGGAACGACTTCGTCCCAGAGAGTGAGCCGATCTCCGGGGCCCCAGCCGCGCCAGGCGATCAGGGCGCCCGCGGAATCGGTGCCGCCGAAGAGGGCGGTGCCGAAGCGCGATGACCAGCCGTGGCGGTGTTGGTTGCGGTACTCGACCTGCAGTCCACTCGGTCGGAACTCCTCTCCGATCCAGTTGGTGAGAGCGGAAGAACTGACGGCGTAGGGCGACCTCCAGAGAGGAGCGACGTTCTCGAAGGTCGTGGGAAGAAACGCGGTACCGAGCCGGAGCCGCAGGTGATGCGAGGGGGCGCCCGACCTCTCCTCCAGGTCGAGGAGGTCGAGTTGCAGGAACGCCTCGACGATGCCGGCCGTTGCGTCGCGGCGGCCTTGGGCGGAGCTACCCAGCAGGTGCAGGTGGGTGGCGAAGCGATCGCCGATGTCCCACTCGATCGAAGTCGCGATCGATCCCCGAAGGGAGTCCGAGGGTTGCCCGTCTTCTCCCTCGGCTAGGACGCCGAAGCCACCCTCCAGCCACGAATCAGAGTCCCGGATCGACAGCCACTGTCCTTCGATCGCTCCGACCCAGGTGACGTCGCTGGCGTGGGTCGGACAGGCCAGCAGAGTCAGGAGGCTCAGCGGCAGGAGTACGCGACGGTAGAGGAGGGGCATCGAAGAGAGAGGGTACATACGCCGGTCTACGAGCGCACGAGCCGTTTGGATTGAGAGATCACTCGCGGGATCTTAGACCGTGGCCCGTGATGAGGTAGAGGAGGGGATCGGCGGCCCCGAAGGTGGCAGCCAGCAGGAGGTAGGGCGCTACCGGACCCTGGAGATCCACGAAGTCGCCGTCAACCAACCGCTGGTCGCCGACCTCTTCGAGCTGCCGCCTCCCCCCGGCTGGAGACCTTTGCCGACCTGGGAGGCGAATGGGAGGTCACCTTCGAGCATCGCAACCGGCCCGAAGTTCCGTTCGAGACGGCCACGGTGCGGTAGACGATCGAGCCGATGCTTCGGGGGGTCCAGATGCAGGAAGGCCTCACGGAGCCGAGCGGCCTGTCGGTCGTCTACTCGATCTCCTACGACCGCTTCCAGGAGCTGTATCGCTACACCACCATGAACGACTACAGCAACCAGCTCGACGTCTCGCAGGGTGCCTTCGAGCAAAACGGAAAGCTGGTGCTCGACAACCTCGCCACCGGCACCGCGCGTTCGGTCGGCAAACAGACGACGAACTTCCGGCACACCTTCGTCCCCGAAGTGGAAGGTGGGGAGTCTGCCTGGGAGGTCCAGGCCTCGCGCGATGGTGGCGAGAACTGGCTCCTGTTGGAGCGTCGGACGTACCGACGGGTTCCGGCGACGAACGAATACCGAAGAGCCAGGGTCTCGACCAGGTCGCGGCGAGGGTTCGTCGTGGCCAGGTCCTGGGCGTTTCGACCCCGAGCCGCAGGGGCGCTACGGGAGCTGCAGGAAGAGCACCCGAATCAACCAGTGGCTGGGGCGCCACGCCATGCCGCCCCGTGGCCCCTGATCGAAGGGGAGCGGCTCGAACTCGGATTCGTCGTACCACGCACCCAACTCGTAGCCGTCGATCAGGACCTCCTCCATCGATTGCAGGTCGACCAGGTCCCGACTCGCCAGGTGGACGTCGCGCGAGACGATGCCCGGGTCGGCGAGGCCCAGCGAAGCGATCAGTCGGTTCGCGGGTAGGGGTTCGCCTCGAACATCGACGCGGATCGAGTTCGGGCGCAGCGCCTCGGTGGGGCAGATGCGAACTCTCCATCGGGGTGACTCGCTACTGGCGCAGCGGCCGTTGCCCTCCGGCTCGAAGTCCCCGAAGGTTCCGGCCAGCCGTTCGCGATCGATTCGGCCGGCGAGCAGGGCGATGAGTTCGTTCTCGGCCGCTTCGGCCTCGGCTCCGGTTCGCTCGGGCACCGCCCATTCGGGTTCCTGGCGGAACCAACTGAGTTCGAAGGCCGTCTCCGCACCCTGTTTCAAGAAGAACTTGCCGTAGCGCAGGGTGGGCCGAAGCTGGTGGGTGAGGACTTCGGGAGGTCCGAGTGCGCGCTCGAGGTTGGCCTTGGCTTCGGACCAGCCCTGGCGAAACTCGACCGTCCAGTGGCGGAGGCGAAGGTCCCGCTGGGTCTCGGGATCCTCGTGGAAGTGATCGACCAGGAACGCGACGCTGAGTCGAGCGATCGGACCTTCCTCGCGGCTCCTTTCGAGCCCGTACCAGGCCTCGCTGGAATCGCTGCGGTCGCGCTCGAGGGGGCCGACGATCTGTTCGAAGGCCACGAGTCGGTCGGGTTCGGTCGCGACCAGCCGATCGAGCAGGGGAGCAGACTCGTCACCGGGGGCGGCGGCGGCCAGGAGGAGTCCGGTGGCCGCGACGAGGCGGCGGGTGAACCTCCGCCACCCTCCGAGTCGAAGCCGGGAGGGCTGGGGGTTCCCGAAGTGGGAGAACTCCGATCGCGACCCACTCTTCGAGCCCGACCTGGGAGAAGCGGTCGCGGCGGCGAGGTTTGGCATTGCGAGATCGTAGCACTGGCCGGTGGGCCCCAGGGTCAGGCATGGCTGCGAGTGCGGAGTCGGCTTGGACTAGAATATCGTCATGCTCTCAGCTTGGGTGAAGCCCCGGTCACCCCTCTCGGGATGGCGGCGAACCGTCGAAGCTCTGCTCGTCTCTTGCCTCCTGGCCGGTGCCGGGGCGGCGGTGGCCGTTCCGCCGAGCCTGACATCGAGTTCGGACCCAGTCGAGAGGCCTCTGTCGGCGCTCTCGCTCGAGGAGTTGCTCAAGGTCAAGGTGCGCGTCGGCACCGGAACCCCTCAGACGCTGACCGAGGTCCCGGCAGCGGTCAGCATCATCACCAAGGAAGAGATCGCCCGGACGGGAGCGACCTTCCTCGAGGATCTACTCGAGTCGGTACCCGGGCTCCATCTGCACCCGGTCGTAGGGCGCTCGCTCGATTCGGCCTATTCGATCCGAGGACTCAACACGTCGGGGGTGCAGGTCCTGGTCTTGATCGACGGGACACCGATCCCCCAGCTACTGGTCGGGGGCCCACCCATCGGCTTCAAGCTGCCGGTGACCAGCATCGAGAGGGTCGAGGTGGTCCGGGGACCCGGATCGGCGGTGTTCGGAGCGGACGCTCTGGCGGGGGTCGTCAATGTCGTCACCAAGCAGGGGGAAGAACCGGGTTCGCGGGCGGGCCTCGGATTCGGATCGTTCGGCAAGCGTCGTGCCTGGGCGGAGCACGCCGCCACTCGGGGGGACTGGAAGTTCTACGTCGCGGCCGATTGGCTGCGGTCTGACGGCGACGAGGACCGCATCGTGGCCCAAGACCTCCAGACCGCCATCGATACGGTGCTGGGGACCTCGGCCTCGAAGGCTCCCGGTCCGCTGGCGACCGACTACGAACTCGCTGATCTACACCTCTCTCTGACCAATTCGCGGTGGGGGTTTCGGCTGTGGGGCCAGGATCAGACGCTGGGCAACGGGATCGGTGGCTCTCCGGCCCTGGATCCAGTGGGAGACTTCGACAGCGAGAGTCTCCTCGTCGAGCTGAACCATCGCCACGAGACGACCAACGGCTGGCGCTTCCAGGAGACTCTGCACAGCTTCTACCTCGACGGGGGCGGTCGCTACGTATTGAATCCCCCCGGAGCCGTCCTGCCGCTGGGTCGGGACGGCAATCCAGACTTCGCGAACCCGGTCGGTGCGGCCCTCTTTACCGAGGGGCTGCTCGGCAATCCCGGCGTTCGGCAGCGATCGACGGGACTCGACCTGACCGCTACCTACGATCTGCATCCCGACCGTCGTTGGCGCTTCAACGGCGGCGCGGTGCGGGAGAGTGTCGATACTCGGGAGACCAAGAACTTCGGGCCCGGGGTCTTGGATCCGTCGCAGACCGTCGTCGACGGGACCCTGACCGACGTTTCGGGCACGCCCTTCGTCTTCCTGCAGGATCGCAGCCGGACTCGTTGGTACCTCGCCCTGCAGGATCAATGGAGGTTTCATCCGAAGTGGGAGCTGACGACGGGCATCCGGTACGACCACTACTCCGACTTCGGCGACACCTTCAATCCGCGGCTCGCCCTGGTCTGGACGACCCGGCCGGATCTGGTGGTGAAGTTGCTCTATGGTAGTGCATTCCACGGCCCCGGGTTTGGTCAGCAGTTTGGGATCAACAGCCCCCTGCTCGGTAACCCAGACCTCAAACCGGAGATGGTCGACATCGTCGAGGCCGTGGTCGACTACCGTACGAGCGATTCGGTCCGTTGGGTTCTGAGTCTCTTCTCGTACGAGGCACGAGACTTGATCGAGCTGGTACCGGAAGGACCCAACGTGTCGCGCACTCGGAACGTGCGCGATCAGGACGGCGTGGGCGGCGAGATCGAGGTGCAATGGGACGTCTCCGAGCGCCTCGAAGTTCGCTCGAACGTCGCCTGGGTGGATGCTTCGCGGTCGGGCGACGCAGGCGACACGGTTCCAGAGGTGGCGGACTTCCAGGCCTTCTTCGAGGTCGACTGGCAGCTGAACCCCGATTGGAACACGGGGGTGCGGAGCTACTGGATCTCCGAGCGGAAGCGGGAGGGGGGCGACGCTCGTCCTCCTACGGCGGGGTACACCCTCGTCGATGCGGTGCTGCAGACGACCGCCGTTCTGCCGGGACTGGATTTGACCCTGGCGGTGCGCAACCTCACCGACGAACTGGCCCGCGAGCCCGCCGGGACCCAGATCCCGCAGGACATTCCGCTGCCTGGCCGATCGTTCGAGGTCAGCCTCTCCTACAGCCTCTGACCTCGCTCGCCAGGTAACCGAGGCGGCAGGAATCCCATCGCCCTCGGTGTAGTTCCAGCTCGATTCCAGGCGCAGAGACGGTACGCGGCCTCGACACTCCGGATCGCTTGCCCACCAGGCTTCGGGGCACTACCATCGGTACCACCACGACCTAACGGGGAGGCTCTGAACTCCCAGGCTGGAAGGCAGAGTCGTACGAGATGGGTTCCAGGGGGACGCCTTGCGGGCACGCACACCGGGACACAGACGACCACGACCTCGATTGCACCTTCGGGGTGCCAGGCCCCGGCGCTGGAGCAGCGTCGAGGCCAGGCTGCCATGGAGAGACGATGCGGCCTGAAGGCTGGTACCGTCGGGCGTTCGATCTCTTCGAGCGGGCTCGTTGGCTCGACGCGTCCGAGTGGAACGCGTTTCTGCGAGCCGAGTGCGGAGACGACGAGGAACTCCGGCGCGAAGTCTCTCGACGCCTCGCTGCCGGTGACCTCGATGCCACCGAGGTAGCCGTCACCCGCTCCCGAACCGACGCTGCGCGAGCAGATCCCATCACGCGCCGGGTCGGGACGGATCTCGGAGCCTACCGATTGGACGAGGTTCTGGGGTTCGGGGGAATGGGCGTGGTCTATGCCGCTTTGCGGTGGTGCTCACCGGTTGGGCGGTACTCGAGCGCCAGCGCGCGACGCGCGACGCCGAGCTCGCGCGGGGACTGAAGCAGGTGGTGCGCGACATCGAGTGGCGTATGTGCGTCGAGCAGATGGCACCGCTCCATCCGATCGCAGATGCGATGCGCGACGTCACCGAGCAGTTGGACAAGCTGGCAGGATTGATCCAGACGCTGGGTCCCCGAGCCGCCGGCCCCGGTCACTTCGCCATGGGGCGCGGGTTGCTCGCGACCGATCAACTCGAAGCCGCCATCGAGAGTCTCGAGTCGGCCCGACAGACGGGGTACGAGAGTCCTCGCCTACTCGCGACGCTGGGACTTGCCTACGGCCAGATGTACGTACGGCAGCGGGCGGCGCGAGAGATCGCGCCGAGCATCTGGAGGCCGTCTACGGTTCCTGTCGCGTGGGCGAGATCGCCATGAACATGGTGGTCAACTCCGAGATCGAGGGGGCCGACGGTTTCTGGCAGCGGGGTCGCGAGAGCTGTCGGGCCGCTTTGGTCATCGCTCCCGACTCGATCCCGGCGGTCAGCTCGCTGGCCCGCCTGACGCAGGACTGGGCGTACTGGACGGCGCGTGGCGGCGGGGATCCCGAGCCGCTCTTTGCCAGTTCGCTGCAGTTGAGTGAACGTCTGCTGGAACTGGACGGTGGCGCGCGAGGGTTGGCGGCTCTGGCTTGGCACCACACGAACTACGCTGTATGGAAGTACCGAAGTGGTCAGGCGTTCCGTCCCGACCTGGAGCGCAGCGTCGAGCTCTTGCGACAGGCCGACGCCCTGGCTCCAGGCGAGGGCTCGGTGCGCAATAGCCTGGTGCAGACGTTGGCGTTTCGCGCGACCCGCGACCTGGAGGACGGTTTCGACGCTTCCGAAACGACCTTCGAGGGGCTGGAGCTGGCCCGGCTCGAGTTCGCAGACGGGGTTTCGATCCAATCGCTGAACAACCTGGCCACGCTGACAGTTCTCTATTC
This sequence comes from Thermoanaerobaculia bacterium, assembly GCA_030429235.1. Lineage (GTDB taxonomy): Bacteria > Acidobacteriota > Thermoanaerobaculia > Multivoradales > JAIOJS01 > JAIOJS01. The sequence continues at coordinate 24,472 of JAUIDB010000025.1, forward strand.
CCGGTCCCAGGAGCGCCAGGGGATCGATACCCGAGATCTGCTCACCGAGGTCCTGGGCCATGCCGAGTCCATGGCGGCGGAAGGGCACGACGTGGAGAGAGCGCTCGGGCGTTTGCGCGATCGGCTCGGAGAGGTCGCTGTCGGCAGCGAGTGAGCGTCGGAAACTCAGCCTAGCTAGCGAACGACTTCGAACGGAAGCTCGGACTTGATGGTGCCATTGACCAGCAGGACCAGGCGGTGCAGACCAGGGTAGTGGGTTCGCGTCGTGAGGTCCACGAAGGAGTGTCGACGCCGGACCTCCTCGTTCCCCGGCTCGCAGGTTCTCTCGAAGATCTGAAATACCTTGCGCGAGGTTTGACCCCGTCGCTTGACGAAGTCGATGGCGTACTCGACTCGGAGCTTGGCCCGGGACTCGACCCGCAAGGAAAACCCGAACTCGATCTTCGCGCCGATGGGCACGGGGGACCCGTGGAGGGTCAGGTCTTCCACCGAGACGTCGTGGGGATCCTCGAAGCCGAACAGCCGGAGCGCCTCGGTGCGGCCCTGTTTGAGGAGGCTGCGGCAGGCGTGCTTGATGACCCAGTCGGTGGCCTCGCTCTCGCCGGACCATTCGCCACAGAGGTCGAGGACCAGATCGGGATGGTCCTTGGCGATGTCGTTCAGGTTGTTGGCCACACTGCGTCGCACGTAGAGTTCTGGGTCGTCGCGTAGTTGGCGCAGAATCGGCAGGATGGGGGTCGGGTCGGCCTTGAAGTCGGGCAGGGCCGTGGCCCACGGGAGTCGGGGTCGACACCCTTCCGAGGCCAGCCTTCTCACGTGGTAGTTGGAGTCGCCGGCCCATTCCACCATCTGGGCCATCATGCGATCAGGGTCTCGTTGGATGAAGGGCCGCACTGCGAATTCGCTACTGGAGTAGCGCGTCAGTTGAGCGAGGGCCGGTAGAGAGAGCTCCCAGTGTTCGAGACCGTAGAGTTCGACGAAGGCGGGGAAGAACATCCCTTCGAAGCTACCGAACGGGGGGGCTGCGCGCAGAACGATCTCGAGAGCCTGGCCGTAGTCTTCGGGCAGGGCCTGCCGCAGGGAGGCCGCGAGGTGGTACATGCGGTCCTTGAGCTCGCGGTTCGGCCACTCGGCGTCGAAGACGAGAGTCAGGAAGGTTTCCTGGTCGAAGGCCTCGTACTGGGCGCCCACCGCACTGGCGAGCCGCTCGACGTAGGCGGAGTCGTAGGAGTTCTTCAGGGGTTCGGCCATGCGGCCTCCGTCGGTCGTTCCGTTGAGTCGTTAGAGCGAGGGGCAGCACCAGCGAGTTCTGCGAGGGCAGCCCGCCAGCGCGGATCCTCGTAGTCCTCGATCCAAGGGTCGCAATCCCCGGCCAGACGCGGACCCACCCCGATGAACTTCCAGCCCAAACTGCGAGTGGCTTCGAGGTCCCACGGGCCGTCGCCGAGATACACGACCGGGCGGCCCCCGACTCCGAGCTGGTGGAGGCATCGCTGCATGATCTCGGTGCGGGAGGGCGAATGGTCCGAACTCACCAGGACCTCGACCGGATCCAGTCCGGCCCGGGTCAGCTTCATCCTCGCGGTGGGTGCCCAGCCCCCGGTGGCGATCCCGAACGGAACCCCGGCCCCTCGCAGCACCTCGATGGTCTCTCGGGCGCCCGGAAGTGGGTCACACCGCGCTACGCTCTTCAGGTGGGCCTCGACCTTGTGGCGGAAGAGTTCACGCACGGCGGAGAGGATGGCCGGTTGGAAGGGGATCTCGAGCCTCGACAGGATCTCCGTCAGGAGTCCGCTGTCGGTCACGTGAGTGTAGGTCTCCCAGTTACCGTCGAAGTCGGAGCGGCCGAGAACCTCGGACACCGCTTCGCGATAGAGCAAGTCGTCGAAAGCGACGCTCTGCACCAGGGTGCCGTCGAGGTCGAAGACGAGGACGTCGTTCGGTGAAATCATGGGCAATGGCTCGTCGCGATCGATCGGTCTCGCACTGATGGAGCGCGACTGGCTGGGCTGCCGGCTCGGCTCGGCCCCAGATCCTAACCTGGCGGGAGCGATCGCAGTCGTCGGGCCGGGTCCGACCGACGACGTGTGATAGGTTGCTCTAGCGCGGACGGGGTCGTTTCGTGCGGTCAACTTTCGCAGCCGAACGTCATGGCTACCGACGCAAACAGAGTCGCGGTCTCTACCTCGCCCACGATCTTCCGAATCCGCGGCCTCGGCAAGGTCTACAGCATGGGTGAGGTCTCGGTCCACGCGCTGCGAGGGATCGACCTGACGATCGAGCAGGGGGAGTTCCTGGTCCTGCTTGGACACTCTGGCAGCGGGAAGTCGACGTTGCTCAACATCCTGGGTGGCCTCGATGTGCCCTCCGAGGGGCACGTCTTCTACCGCAGCCGTGAGATCACGGGGGCGAGCGAGAAGGAGCTGACGTTGTTCCGCCGGGAACACGTCGGTTTCGTCTTTCAGTTCTACAACCTCGTCCCGTCGCTGACCGCGGCCGAGAACGTCGAACTCGTCACCGAGATCTCGCCCGATCCCATGACCCCGGAGGAGGCGCTCGAACTGGTCGGCCTGAAGGAGCGCCGCGATCACTTCCCGGCGCAGCTGTCGGGGGGTGAGCAGCAGCGGGTGGCGATCGCTCGCGCCATCGCCAAGCGGCCCGAGGTCTTGCTCTGCGACGAACCGACGGGGGCGCTCGACATCCGTACGGGATCGCTGGTGCTTCAGGTCCTGGAGCGGGTCAACCGAGAACTCGGCACGACCCTGGCGGTGATCACCCACAACGCAGCCATCGCCGGGATGGCGCACCGGGTGGTGACGCTCAAAGATGGTCGCATCGTGGACGAGAGGCGGAACGAACGCCGCCTCTCGGTGGACGAGATCCACTGGTAAGGCGCTTCAGATGAGGATCCTCGCTACCCTGTCGGTGCTCGACCGCAAGCTGCTTCGCGAGCTGTGGAGGATTCGCAGCCAGGTGTTGGCGATCGCTTCGGTCATCGGCGCGGGCCTGGCCCTCTTCGTCCTGATGATGTCGACCCTGGTGTCGCTGGAGGAGACGCGCCGGGCGTACTACGAGCGCTACCGATTCGCCGAGGTGTTTGCCCAACTGGAGAGAGCTCCCGAACGGGTGGCGGGGCAGATCGAGCAGATCCCCGGCGTCGATGTGGTGCGGACGCGGGTCGTGGTGGGGGTCAACCTCGATCTTCAGGGGTCTCGAGAGCCGGCCAGCGGGTTGATCGTCTCCATTCCCGAGATCGAGCGACCCATGCTCAACGACCTCTACCTTCGCCAAGGGCGCTACATCGAGCCACGAAGGGACGAGGTCCTGGCCAGCGAGGGGTTCGTGGAAGCCAACGGGCTGGAACCAGGCGACGCGATCACGGCAGTGATCAACGGTCGCAAGCGGACCCTGACGCTGGTCGGGGTCGCCCTGTCGCCGGAGTTCACCTACAACATCCGCCCCGGGGAGTTCCTGCCCGACGAGAAAAACTACGGCGTCTTCTGGATGGGCCGCGAATCACTGGCGGCCGCCTATGACATGCAGGGTGCTTTCAACGACGTGGTCCTCACGGTCAGTCCCGAAGCTTCGTTGGTCGAGGTCGTGGGCCGGCTCGACCGCCTCCTCGAGCCGTACGGCGGTCTCGGCGCGTTCACGCGGGCCGATCAGGCGTCCCACTGGTACCTCGAGAACGAACTCACCCAGCTGCGCTCGATGGGGACGGTGGTTCCCCTGATCTTCCTGACGGTGGCGGCCTTTCTCCTCAACATCGTGCTGACGCGGATCGTCACCGTACAGCGGCAAGAGATCGCTGCCGTCAAGGCGGTGGGCTACTCGAACCGCGAGCTCGCGTGGCACTACATCAAATGGAGCCTGGTCGTAGCGTCGCTCGGGGTCGTGTTGGGCGTGGGGTTCGGGGCCCTACTCGGGCGGGGGATGACCGCGATGTACGTCACCTTCTTCCATTTTCCGATCCTTCTGTACCAGCTGCCGGGAGTCCTGGTGGTGCAGGCCTTTTTCATCGCGGCGGGTTCCGGGGTCCTGGGTGCTCTTACCGCTGTCAAGCGGGCTGTCGATCTGCCGCCGGCAGAGGCGATGCGTCCCGAACCGCCGCCCACCTTCCGGCAATCGTGGTTCGACCGGCTGGGTGTTCGCCGCCTGCTCTCCCAACCCACTCGGATCATTTTGCGCAATCTGCAACGGACCCCGACGCGGGCCGCCATTTCGGTGGTGGGGATCGCGGCCGGCGGCGCCTTGATGATTCTGGGGAGCTTTACCCTCGACGCTGTCAACGTGCTCATGGACTTTCAGTTCAACGTGGCGCAGCGCCAGGACCTGTCCGTCTACTTCTATCGCCCCAGCCAACACGGTGTCGTCCACGAGCTGTCGCGCCTGCCAGGAGTGGTGGAGGTCGAGCCGCTGCGCAGCGTGCGGGTCCGACTCCAGAATGGCCATCGACACCGCAACACGGGGATGGACGGCGTAGCGGCCGACGCTCGGCTCCAGCGTATGGTCGATCTCGAGAGCGGACCGATCACGATCCCTCCCGAGGGAGTCGTGCTGTCGCGGGTCCTGGCCGACGTGTTGCGGCTCGCACCGGGTGACCGAGTGGAAGTTCAGGTACTCGAGGGAAGGCGGACTCGAGGAACGCTGGTGGTCACGAAGGTGATCGACGACCTGATGGGAACTGCGGCCTACATGGACTCGGAGGCCCTCCATCGCTTTCTGGAGGAGGGGCCGAACGCCTCTGGGGCCCTCCTACGGGTCGATCCGGTCGCCGCCGAGTCCTTGTATCAGCGCCTGAAGGGGATGCCGAACGTCTCGGCGGTGGTCCGGAAGCAGGCGGCCATCGACAGCTTCGATCAGGCGATGGGGGAGACGATGGGAACGGTTCGGGCCATCAACGTGCTCTTCGCCGTGATCATCGGCTTCGGCGTGGTGTACAACGCCGCTCGGATCTCGCTGTCGGAGCGGGGAAGAGAGCTCGCGACGCTGCGCGTCATCGGGTTTCGTCGTTCCGAGATCTCGTACATCTTGCTGGGGGAGATCGCAGCGCTCACGGTCGTGGCGCTTCCACTCTCCCTCGTTGCGGGATATCTGTTGGCTCGGGCCACCGCTGACGGTCTGTCGACCGAGGCCTTCCGGATTCCCTTGATCGTCTCTCCACGAACCTACTTCTTCGCCGGCGCGGTGGTGGTCCTCTCCACCGTTCTCTCTAGCATCATCGTACGGCGGCGCCTCGATCACCTCGACCTGGTCGCCGTGCTCAAGACCCGGGAGTAGTCCCATGGCCGATCACACAAGACGTCGTTGGTTCTGGCTGGCGGGAGCAGTCCTCGTTCTCGCTGCCGTTGCCTTCACCCTGGCTCCCAAGCCGGTTCCCTCCGACTACGTCGAAGTCGTTCGCGGACCGATGCAGGTCTCCCTCGACCACGAGGGCAAGACTCGAGTTCACGATCGTTTCGCCATCACTGCGCCCTTCGCAGGTCGCATCGCTCGGATCGAGCTCGAACCGGGTGATACCGTCGTGGCGGGGGAGACCGTACTGGCGACGCTCTGGCCCAACGCTTCCGCGCTGCTGGATCCGACCCGACACGCCGAAGCGGCCGCCGCGGTGAGAGCGGATCGCGCACGGCTGAAGGCGGCGGCGGCGGAGCGAGATCGAGCGAGCGCCTCCCATGAACTCGCGGTCTCGGAGCTGCGGCGCTCGCAAGGTCTCGTCGCCAGCGGCGTTCTGTCGGAACTCGAGGCCGAACGGGCTTCTACCTTGGCCACACGAAGTGCCGCCGAGCTGGAAGCGGCCGAATCCGCCGTGGCCACCGCCCGTTTCCAACTCGAGGCTAGCGAAGCGCGGCTTCGCGCCGGCACGAGTGGTTTCGACCCCCGGGATCAGGCAGGGGTCGAGATCCGCTCGCCGATCGACGGCGTGGTCCTTCGTCGCGCTCACCAGAGTGAGGTGGCGGTCGCCGCGGGGGAGCTGCTGCTCGAAGTGGGTGATCCGTCGGATCTCGAGGTCGTCGCGGACTACCTCTCCAACGATGCGGTGAAGATCACCTCGGGCATGCCCACGGTGATCGTGCAGTGGGGGGGCGGAGCGGAGATCGCAGGGCGAGTGCGGAGGGTCGATCCCGCCGGGTTTCTCAAGGTCTCGGCCCTGGGGGTGGAGGAGCAGCGAGTCAACGTGGTTGTCGACCTGGAGACACCCTACGAGGCCTGGAAGGCGCTCGGGGACGAGTACCGGGTCGAGGTGAAGGTCGTCACCTGGCGGGCCGACGATGTGTTGATCGTTCCGACCAACGCCCTGTTTCGGCACCAGGGAGGCTGGGCGGTCTTCGTGGCGGATGCGGGCACAGCCCGTTTGCGGCCGGTCGAGATCGGTCAACGGAACTCGATCCAGGCCGAAGTGCTCGACGGCCTGGCCGCGGGAGAGATCGTGCTAGCGCACCCGTCCGAGGCAGTGGAGGATGGAGTCTCGGTGGCTTCGCGCACCGGTTGAACGGCGCGCCGGCGCCAAAGCCTGGTTTGGAGCGCTGGCGAAGCGTCGTCTCGGTGCTAACCTGCGGCCATGGCGGAACTGGTCCCACTGGAGAGGCTCTTGGTAGCCGATCTCTTTCCGGCCCTCGGACGGCGGCTGGTCGACCTCTTGCGCTCGCTCGATGCGGACGACTGGCACCGGCCAACTCTGTGTGCCGGTTGGACCGTGCGGGACCTGGCAGCTCATCTGCTCGATTCGGCGTGTCGCCGAGTTTCGGTCGAACGAGACGGCTGGCTGCCCGAGCCGGACGTGGAGATCGACAGCTACCGGGGACTCGTGGCCTATCTCGATCGCCTCAATGCGCAGTGGGTCACGGCGGCGCGCAGGGTCTCCCCGAGGTTGCTGACCGACACACTGGCGGCGATTGAGCCGCAGTTGGCCGAGGTGCTCCGCGAGAAGGATCCCGAAACGCTGGCGACCTTTCCGGTGACCTGGGCGGGTGAGGAGGCGTCGCGGGCCTGGTTCGACGTGGCGCGCGAGTTGACGGAGCGCTGGCACCACCAACAGCAGATCCGCGAAGCGGTCGGTGCTCCTGGCCTGGACGACCCTCGATTCGTCGCGCCCGTGTTGGAGACCTTCCTTCGGGTCTTGCCCCACCACTACCGAGAGGTGGAGGCCGCTCGGGGCACCACCCTGGCGATCCGAATCGTCGGTGAGACGACGTACCGATACACATTGCGTTCAGGCGCTGCGGAGCCAGTGGATTCGGGGAGCGGGTCGGGCCGGTGGCGGCTCTACCGGGGGTGGCCGGAGGAGCCGACGAGTGCGATCGGGTTGGACCAGCGCTCGGCGTGGCTCCTGTTGACCAAGGGGGCCGATCCGGAAGAGATCTGGGGTCGCGCCCAACGGTCGGGAGACCGGACCCTGGCGCGGCCCTACTTCGATGCCGTAGCCGTGATGGCCTAGGGTCCCGCGCCGAGGTCCGGCGCACTTCACCTGTCAGTGGCGGCGCAGCCTGTTGGTCCGAGACCGACGCCCGCCAAGCCCAACCAGCGGCCTTCCTGGGCACTCGTTCAGCCGGGCAGCGACCAGTCGGTGTGGGCGCGACGGTTCTTGACCAGCCAGCCCCAGAGCATCTTGCGGTAGTGGAGGTTGCGCATGCCTTTGGCGGCGAAGAAGGGCTGCAGGGCCTGGTTTAGCTCCTTGAGGCGGTAGAAGGGGACCCGTTGGTAGTAGTGGTGCTCGATGTGGAAGTTGGACCACAAGAAGACGAAATGCCAGAAACGGTTGCCGTTGACCAGGCTGCTCCACTTGGCGGGGTCGCTGGGGTCGATATCGAAGTGCTGGCCGAGCCGGTTCAGCACGAACATCGGGGGAAAGCAGAAGAAGAGGGGGATCAGTTGGACGCGGGCGGCCAGCCAGAAGCCGCCCAGCCAGAGCAGCAGCGAGAGGAGTGCTAGATGGGCGAGCACGTTGCCGAGGCGTTCTCGACGGATGGTGCGTTGCTCCTCGACCGGATACCGCCTGGCCTCCTGGGAGGCAGCTCGGGCGTAGACGAAGAAGAGATAGGGGGTCATGTAGAGCAGCTTCAGCCAACGAGCGTTGCGTTTCGGCGTGAGGTGGGCGCGCTTGGGATCGTCGTGGTCATCGCCGAGTTCGTTGTGGTGATCGATGTGCCAGTGCGCGAACTGGGTGGCCGAGATCCCACTCGGAAAGGCGTAGAGCAGACCCAGCAGGCGCTCGAGCCGCGGCCGACTCTTGGCGAAGATGCTCTTGTGGACCTGCTCGTGGAGGAGGACTACGAAGCCGAGGATGTTCCCTCCCTGGAGCAGGGCCGCGAACGGCCAGAACCAGGGCCAGCGGGTCTGCGCCAGCGCGGCGATGCAGAGGGTGACGACGACCAGGTGTCGTGCGACCACCGCGAAGTGACGCCAACCCTGCACCCGGTGGAGGTCGCGGAGTTCTTCTCGCGGAATCACCGCGGCCAGATCCTGTTTGAGAGTGCCGAGGTTCCGGTAGTAGAAGCGGGTCTTCGGTCGGGCGTTGGGTTCGGTGGTGGCCATCGGGTCTCCTAGGTGCCAGTGACCGCCGAGTCCGAGAACAAGCGACGGCGCGCGGTGGTTCAACCTAGCGGCATGGTGTCGAGAACTGACCACCCCCTCGGGTAGGGCAGACGCACAACGCTGCTCTCGATCGGATGTCGTTGGGATCGTGGCTAGGAGCCAGAGTCCGGTGTCGCGGCTTCGGGCCCTTCTCCGTTGGTCGCTCCCCCGGGGTGCACGATCGTGACGGACTGCTCACGTACGTGCGAAGGAGGTCCGGCCGGAGCAACCAGGTGACGGGCGAACTCGAGGGCCAGGTCCGAGGCTACGATGTCGAGGCCGAGATCCTCCGGTAGGTCGAGATCGATGACCACGCGGGGGTAGCCGACGACCTGGAGGATCGCTCCCAACGAGGGCTGCTGTGTTTCTGGTCCCTCCGAGAGTTCGATCCGGAGGGTTCCGTGGAGTGGACCTTCGACCTCCTGCTGCAGGAGATGGGGGATCCGGTCGGCCATCAGACGGATTCGTTGGTGAAGCCCCGGGTCCCGGTAGGGAGCAACCTCGACGGCGAAACGGGCGATCTCCCGCTCGGCGACCGGGGAAGTGGGAGGGTCGAGCGATGTCTGCGGCGACTCGCCGGCGAGTGCCAACCACACTGCGCAGCCGACCAGGGCGGTGGCGAACGGCAGCGCCAGCCCGGGCCGTATCCACGATCTGGAGTCACCTTGCCCGTCGGCGTTGGCCTCTCGAGCTGGAAGGGTCCTACTCGGTTCGCTGCGCACCTCGGGTAGAAACCGGAAGCCGAGTCGGGGAACGGTTTCGATGAAGGTCGGGTTGCGAGCCTCGTCGCCCAGGGCCTCGCGGAGCTTCCGAATACAGTGCGCCAGCCCCTGGTCGAACTCGACCACTCGTTCGGGCCAGAGGTGATCCCGAATCTCCTCGCGCGTGACCAGGCGCCCAGCCGAGCCGAGAAGTAGGAGGAGAAGTTGCAGTGGTTGGGGGGCGAGGTGGACCGACGAAGTTCCCCGGTAGAGACGCATCGCCTCGCAGTCGAGGCTAAAACCGGCGAAGTACAGCCGTTCACCTCTGCGGGGCGGTTCTGGGAATGCACTCATGTTCTGCTCATGGTTTGCTCATCGGAGGCGGGCGAGCGACCCGATAGCGTGGCCGTGCCCTGGCCTGCCAGGCCGAGAAGGCTCGGTTCGGCCCCTCCACTGTAGCAAGCAACTCGAAAGGACTCACCATGTCGAAGGCGATTCTCGGTCTCCTCCTTTTCCTCCTAGCCGTATCCGAAGCCCAAGCCATCATTCGCCGCCACGATGTGGCGGATGCCCGACTCCTAGAGCTGGCACAGCGATTTCCCGCCGTGGGCAAAGTCTCGGAGATGGGAGACGGGACGCTGATTGACCCGGAGTGGGTTCTAACTGCGGCACACGTGGCTGATGCAGCCCTGCGCCTCGATCAGCCCTACTACGAGATTGGCGGTCGCCAGGTGCCGATCTCCGCAGGGTTCGTGCACCCGGATTGGAGGTCGAATCGAGCTCGCGACCTCGGGCTGCTTCGCCTTGCCGCACCGGTCGCCGAGGTCGAGCCGCTGACGCTGGGTGAGGAGCGGCCCGAGGTCGGAACGGTCCTGCTGTTGGTCGGCCACGGGGAGCAGGGCGTGGGCAACGACCGCCTCCGAACCGAGGATGGCCGCCGTCGCGGGGGAAGCAATCGAGTCGCGCGGCTGACGTCTGATTCAATCGTCTTTGTCTTCGATGGACCCGCCAACGACGAGGTGACCGATCTCGAAGTGACCCCAGGGGCCGGCGACAGCGGGGGACCGGCGCTCATGGCATTCGAGGGAACCTATCGAGTGCTGGGGGTGAGTTCAGCGGGATCAGATGGGGAAGACGGTCCCGGCTCGTACGGCGCCGAAGACTACTTCGTGCGGGTGGATCAAACACTGGACTGGATTCGGAAGGTACAGGAGGGCGGGGTAGATCCCACCGAACCGGGTCAGGGCGGAGGGATTTCGACCGAGCCCTCGCCTCCGGTCTCCCGCGAGGACCTTCGGCAGCATCCGGCCGGGGCCCGGTTGGTCGAACTCCTGCAGGCGATCGATGACCCATCGATCGATCTCGAGACCTTGGTGAGCAGGCTTTTCGCTCCCGCTTCGGGTCCGACCTCGTTGGAGCGGAGGATCCGCGGTCTCGAAGGCCTTCGCGTTCGCTTCGCGCAGGGGCGGGTTCTTTCGGTGCTACGTCGTGAACCCGATCAGATCGACGTTCTGGTCGAGGTGCGCGGGGAGAGGCTCGTCCTCGGGGTCAAGGTCGAGCCAACCGCGAGCCGTCGAATCGTGGCCGTGTTCGATGGCGAACTCTAGGGCTTCTCCGGGGGCTCCTACCCGGTGGCGGCCTACTCGGCGGTCGTCGGATCCAGGGTGGACACGATGCGTGTCACCGAACGGATGGGCAGACTCGCCATTTTGGCGTGGACATGGATCAGGGCCTCGTCGGGAGCGATATAGACCGAGTAGATCTTGTTGTCGGTGACGTAGCTGTGGACCCACTGGATCTTCGGGCCCATCTCGGCGAGGACGCTGACCGATTTCTTGGCCATCTTCTTCAGCACCACCGGGGTGAGGTTCCCGGCGCCGGGAATGTCTCGCTCGATTAGGAACTTCGGCATGCGCGCTTCTCCTTGGCTGGCTGGTACTTCGCTATTCTGTCATCGCGGGGGACTCGAGGGGAGCCGCTCTCGAACTCGCGGGATCGGCCGCCGCTAGGACCATGCTTCGGTGCGGTTCGTGCAAACACCCAGGTCGAGCAGTTCTGGCGCCGCTACGCCGGGCCTGATTGGAGCAGGCGTCAAGGCGTGAACGGAAGGTCTCCAGGGACCTTCAGTCGCGGCCCCGGTTGGAGGCACCATGGTACGCTTCCGCACTCCTTCTCGACCGCTCGGAATCTGCTGTGAGGATCCTCTCCCTTGGCTGAACCCACGTGCCCTCGCTGCGATCACGAACACACTCGCGGATCGAGCGAGTGTCCGGCGCGTCGGCTGGGTACGGTGCTGGCCGGGCGCTACCGACTCGATTTGCTGCTGGGGGTGGGTGGTTTCGGCGCCGTCTTCAAGGCCCAACACCTTCAGCTGGCCAAGAGTTTTGCGGTCAAGACCCTGCTCCCCAGAGCGGCCCTGCACGAAGGATTCGTCGACCGCTTCCTGCGTGAGGCGCGCGCCGCCGCTTCGCTCGACCACCCCGGGATCGTGCAAGTCACCGACTTCGGCACGACCGACGACGGTGTGCCTTTTCTGGTCATGGAATTGCTGCAGGGTCGCAGTCTCGAAGCGGAGGTTCGAGCGCGGCCGACGAGGACCCTGGACGAGGTCCTACAGGTCGCAGACCAGTTGCTGGACGCCATGGTGGCGGCGCACGCAGCGGGGATCGTCCACCGCGACCTCAAACCCGAAAACCTCTTCTGTCAGCAACAGGAGGGGAGGCCTCCTCGGATCAAGATCCTCGACTTCGGCCTGGCCAAACTCGATCTTGCCGGTGAGGAGCCAGGACTCACCCAGACCGGTACCTTTCTCGGAAGCCTGCACTACGCCAGCCCGGAGCAGGTGAAGGACAGCGCCAGCGCCGATGCCCGGAGCGACGTGTACTCGATCGGGGCAATCCTCTACCGCCTGCTGGTTGGTGCCCCGCCGGTCGAGGGTGACCGCAGCATGGAGATCATGAGCCGCGTCATGCTCGGCGAGGTCGAGCGGCACCCACGGGTCCGTCGGTCCGAGGTGCCGGTATGGCTGGACGCCATCGTGGCTCGTTGCCTCGCCTTCGCTCGGGAAGACCGCTACCCCGATGCCAGTAGCTTGCGGGCGGCCCTGGAGTTCGGCCGCGGATCGAGCCAAGGGCTCTCGGAATCGTCGGTTTCGTCCCCGGACATCTCGTCCGGGGTGACCCAGATCATGCCCGAGCGGATGACGGTCGGCATCGAGCCGGCAATCGGCGGCGATCGGCCGGTTCCGACGGGTGCGTCGGAGGGTTCGCCCAGGGGCTGGTGGCGGTGGGCCCTGGGGGTGGTCGGTCTGGGAGCCGTACTGTGGTTCGGAGTCTCCCTCTTCGAGTCGGAGAAGACCGAACGCTCCGAGGATGAGAGGCCAGCGGAGGGCGTCGACGTGGTGACACCGCGGATTCCACCCGCACGACCGGGGATGGTCTGGGTCGAGGGCGGGGCCTATCGACAGGGGATCGACGCCCTCGAGTTGGAACGTGATTTCGCCTGGTGCCGCGAGTTGGCGGGTGATGCTTGCGAACTCAGCGTCTACGAACGCTCGACGCCTCAGCGCCAGGTCGTGGTGTCACCGTTTTGGCTCGACCAGTACGAGGTGACCAACGCGGCGTTCGCGCGCTGGTTGTCGACCACGGCGGCCGCGGTCGAGGACGGACGTCTGGTCTTCCTCGACGGTGACCTGATCGTCGATCTCCATCCGACCTACGGCGGGGTCGAGGTAAGCGCTGGGGCAGGCTTCGCAGCGCGGGAAGGCTGGCAGAAACGGCCCGTGGTCCAGGTGAGTTGGTTCGGGGCCAATCGGTACTGTGCGGCTCAGGGCAGCCGGTTGCCGACCGAAGCCGAGTGGGAGTACGCGGCACGCGGCACTGAGGGACGGAGGTTCCCTTGGGGATCCGAGGAACCGGTCTGTGGGCAGGTGTTCTACGGCGGCCGGGAAGGGGGACCCTGCGCGGCCACCGCGGGAGGACCTCGTCCGGTGGGAAGTGCGCCTGGCGACCGCACCGCCCTAGCGCTCTCGGATCTCGGAGGCAACGTCTCGGAGTGGGTGGCGGACGGAGTGTCGTCGCACTATCAGGACTGCGCCGAGCCCTGTCGCAACCCCTCGACGCCTCCCGCGGGAGAGCGTCGGTCGTTTCGGGGGGGCAACTGGTACGAGATCGCAGAGATGACGCGAGGTGCCGGACGCTACCAGTACCCGGCCACCTCGGTGAGCCCCACGATCGGGTTCCGGTGTGCCAGTGCGGCTGCGAGCGACACGAGCCCCACCGGCGTACCCGACTGAACTGCGACTTCACCAGGGTCGGATGGACCTCCGTCCGGTGGCGATGGTATTCTCGTTCGGACCATGAATCGACCGACAACTCGCTGGTTCTCGTTCTCGCGCACCTTGGGATGGCCGAGTGGGCTGGCTCTGAGTCTCACCTTGGTGGGATTGGGTTTGGTCCTCCATCCCGCCACTGCGCTGCAGCAGGAGCGCGGTCTCGTCAAGGTAGCAACCCCCGAGGAGCCCCCCCTCGAGTTGACGGTCCGGGTCAATGGCAAGAGCGGCACGCTCATTCGAGCCCTCGAGTCGGGGGACGGTCTGGCCAGCGGGTCCCACCTCGAGTTCCTGCTTTCGGTCGACCGACCGGCCTTCGTCTACGTCGTGCAGAGATTCGCTGACGAGACGGCAGCCGTGCTCTATCCCGAACTCGGGGACTTTCAAGTCCCGGGCAACCTCGAGGTCCGCATCCCAGAATCGGGTTCCTGGTTTCAACTCGACGACCAGATCGGTGAGGAGCACATCTATTTCGTCGCTTCGATACGCCCCCTGGCCGAGGTCGATCGCGCGGTCCATACGGCCGTCGAACGGGCCCGCGAAGAGGGAACCCTGGAGGGAGAGGCCACGGCCGAGGACGAAGTCGCGAGTGCCGCCGTGGCCAGTCAAGCCGCCGAGGAACGACCGGAGTCACCGAAGCCGAGTGGCGGGCCGGTCGCCGAGACGACCCCCAAGGCTCCCTCCGCGGCCCCGGCACCCCTGCCGGCAGGACTGGGAACCCGGGGGCTGGTCAAGACGCTGGGCACCGGCGGAGCCGAAGTCACGGCCGACGAATCGGGCCTGGCGATCTATCATTTTTGGCTACAACACCACGATTCGAGCGAGTGATGTCAGGAGATCCCATGAACCAGACCCGAAGAGTTCTCGTCCTCGTCGCCTTGACCTTGACCCTGGCCAGCGCGGCGTTCGGCGGCCGGCGCGAGATGATCCGCGTGGGCCCCAGCAACACCTGGTGTCCGGTAGGTATCACCGGCGGAGCGGAGGCTCCCTACCTCGATTGGAACTCCGACCCCGGGGTCCTGAATCAGGGGATCTTCGAGTTGAGCTTCGTTGCCTCGCCGGCGGGGGCCACGACCCTGACCTTCGACACCGAGGATGTCGGTCGCCTGGACAACATCTTCCTGGTCGAACGCGCTGACCTCTTCGACGACGGTGTGAGCCTCTGGGACCTCACGCAATGCCACTCTGGCAGCGTGGCCGAGTACCCCGATAGCCGAGCGCCGGTCTTCACTGCGGCCGCACCTCCCTTCGACTTCCACGAGGTGTTCGACGACGACCAACCGACGCTCGAAGCCGCGGGTTGGACCTTCCTCAACGCTACCGTGTCGGGCGGCGGAGACTCCGCCACCGAGGCAGTGGTATTGGGCGACGACTCCACGATCAGCGACGCCTGCCCGCCGAACGTCGGGTGTACCACGGGGCACGTGGCCCTGAACGGCGCTCCCGGAAACCCCGCGCGGGTTACGGTGCCGGTGAGCGGTTTGCAACCAGGTGTCACCTACACGATCGTCGCCTGGTGGGACTTCGCACCCGATACCCAGATCGGCATCGAGTTCAGCGAAGCCGTCATCGAGGTACCGGCTCTGGAGCCTACGGGGCTCGCCCTACTGGTCTTGCTGCTGGTCGCTTCAGCGATCTTCGTGGTCAGGCGGCGGTCGGCTACCGCGCGCCGCTGAGCACGAAGGGCGCCCAGTGGTAGGGGCTCGCCCAGCGGGCCTGGCGACGGATCTCGCGCTGTGCCGCCTGTAGGGCTCGAGCGCTGCTTCGTCGTGGCGACGCCGCTTGGCCGAGCCCCAGTTCTCGGTAGAACGCGGTCATGAGGGCGGCGGTCGAAGCGTCGTCGACCGGCCACTGACTGGCCAGGACCCGGCGCGATCCGGCCGCCAGGAAACCCCGGGAGAGCGCGAAGACTCCCTCGCCGTCGACCTGATGCCCCACGTGGCTGTCACATGCGGAGAGCACCACGAGTTCGGCCTCGAGGGGGAGTTCATAGATCTCGAAGAGCTGGAGGAACCCGTCGTTCTCGGAGGTTTGGGGCTCCCCTGCGGCGGAGGCGGTCGGGGTGAGTGCCAGGGCGGCCAGCAGGGAACCGGGACTCTCGTCGACCAGTCCGTGGGTGGCGAAGTGGATGGTGGGAGGCTGCTCTTCGAGTCGCTGGCGTACGGCGGTTTCACTCGCCTCCGGACCGAGCAGCAGCTCCAGTCCCTCGTCGGTCACCAGCTGCTCGATCCCTTCAGCCTCTCGGCGGGTTCCTGGGAGGCGGGGTAGCCGGCCGTCGGTGCGCAGGAAGTTCCGGCGGAGGTCATCGGAATCGGCGGCCAGGTCCGGGGTCGTTGGAGGGGCTTCTGCCTCCCCCGAGAAGTCGGGGTCGGCCACCGCCAGGATCGGGGTCCAGGAGTCGCGAGGGGAGCGCTGCTCCAAGTTGGCGAGGACGGTGGCCGAGGCCGCGTAGCTGATGGCGGGCCCCGCGTCGAGCCAGTAGGTGATCTCGCCGGTGGGGCTCGGTGGCTCGACCACCAGGGCGGCGAACGGCAGTCGCTGCAGCGCTCCGTCGGGGACGATGGCGACCTGATCGGCCGCCAGAATGCGGTCGCGAATCGGCTCCGGGATCACGATCTCCCACAGCTGTTGGAGGAGCCGGGTGCTATCGGCGACCGATTGCCCCACCGCGCCTCCGACCTTGATGAGACCGCGGGTCCCCTGCAGGGAGGTCAAGGCTCCGAGTTCTTGCGGCGAACCGGCGACCAGGGTTTCCAATCGCTGCCGAGTCAGGGGCGTGCTCTCGTCGATCTGGAGGGCGTAGACCTCGAGGGTCCCAGGGAGGGGTGGAATCAGGAAGAGAAAGCTACCGGTGGCACTCACGTCGTACACCAGCAGAAGGTCGTCTCCCGTGAGCAGGTCCTGCTGCAGTTGCGCCGCGGACACGGTTTCGCCGCGGTCCGACATGAGTCGCTGCCAGAGGGGGCTGGCGTCGCGAATTCGGGCGGCGGCCTGGTCGACCTGGCGGGAGGCCAACGAAAGATCAGACTGTAGTGTCGCTAGCCGTTGGTTGCGCTCCGCTCCCCGTAGGTCGGAGCGCTGCAAGAGGAAGAGGATCTGGCCCTGGAGTTCGGCGAGTCGAGCGCGGCTCTGGCGGTCTTCGGCCTCCAGGACCGCGAGGCGGGCAGCTGGAATCGAGCGGCGCAGGTCGACGCGGCCAGCAGCGAGTTGCTCGAGAAAGACGCGCGCCCGCCGCCGCTCGGAGATCTCCAGGGCCTGATGGATCTGACCGCGCTCCAGCTCCCAGGCGACGAGTCGTTCGAAGTAGCGGCTCCAATGGCTGAACGAAGCGGCGCGGGCGGTGTCGCTGCCTCCGGTTTCCACCCGCATGGCTTCGACACCCGCCACCGCTTGGCGCATGGACTCGACGGCCGCGTCGAGCTCACCGTGCTGGTATTCGAGTTCGGCCAGGATCGCCAGCGCGTCGGAGCGTTCGGCCGGATGCGGCCCCCCCAGGATCAGCACTTCGAGGGCCTCGTCCACGAGGGCCCGGATGTGAGTCGCGTCACCGCCACGGTCGAGTAGACAGCGGGCCCGGTGGACTAGGGTCTGCGCGGTATCCGGATGCTCCGCTCCCAGCGTCGACCGGCGGATGCCAAGCGCTCGATCGAACAGAGTGTTAGCCTCGGCGGCGCGATCCCCCCGACAGAGGAAGACCGCCAGGTCGTCACTCGCCTGCGCCAGAAGGGGATGCTCTTCGCTGAGCGTACGGTTCAGGATCTCCAGGCCTTCGCGGAATCTCGATTCGGCTCGGTCGTTCTCCCCGGTCAGCGCCAGGAAGACTCCGTGTTGGTTGAGGCGCCAGACCAGGGCTGGATTGTCGTCGCCGACAATGCCACGGGTGCGACGCACGGCTTCCTCGTAGAGTGGGGCCGCCTCGTCGAAACGACCCTGAAACCGCAGAAGTTCGGCCCGATTGATCACTACCGTGTTCAGGGCCCAGGTGAAGCGGTCGGGATCCCGACTCCAGATCGCTTCTGCCTCGCTCAGCCGTTGCTCACTCTCGCGGTAGCGGCCGACATCCTTGAGAAGGATCGACAGGTTGCTCAATGCCGTCGCCGTCACGCTCGCAGCGTCGGGGGCGGACGATCGACGAAGGCGTTGGATCGCGCGTCGGAAGATGGGCTCGGCCGTCCGGTAGTCACCCTGGCTCCGCACGACCTCGGCGAGCCCCTGCAGTCCGTCCCCCAGGGTCACGAGATCGGGTGCCTTCAGCGCCTCCAGCGTGGTCAAGGAGCGCCGAAAGAGCGTCTCGGCTTCCGCGTAGCGTCCCTGTTGCCACAGCACCTTGGCGAGTTCGATCCGACCAGCGGCCGCGACCTCCGAGTCGGCGCCGAAGTGGGACTCGCGCAGCGCCTGGGCTGCCAGGTCTTCGGCTTCGGCCTCGTCCCACCGTCCGAGATAGTAGAGGTGGAGAGCCAACTCGGCGTGGGCCTCGGCTAGAGCGGGGAAGTGGCGGTCACCCTGCTCGAGAAGGAGGGCCAGCGAGCGCCGGTGGAGTTCTTCCGCGCTGTTCCAGGCCCTGGGCGATGCGGCGTAGAAGAACTCCTCGGCCAACCGCCGGGCGAGGTCCGCGGCGGCGACGGGGTCGGCGGTCGCTCTGCTCGCGACCATGGAGTGCGCTGCGGAGGCCGCTCCCTCGACATCCTCCTCCGAGAGCAGGGCCAGAACTCGCTCGACCTCGTCGGTCCAGGCCTCGGGAGGCGTGGTTGCCGACTCCGAGGGTCCCGCGGCGGCGGCAGTGCGGGCTTCTGGGGCAGCCGAGCAGGCTCCCAGGCTCAGGACGGTGAGAAGAGAGAGGAACAGCTGCGCCCAGAGACGGTGCGGCCAGCGAGCAGTCGTGCGCATGGTTTGCCGATTGTACGGCAGTGGCGGCCGCGGGCACCGCCCGGAACGAATGACTGGCTAGCGGACCCAGTGGGCTCGGTGGATGGCCAAACCGTTGTCGGGATTGATGTGCTGGACCGCGCCTGTCGCCACTTCGACGAGGTAGAGCTGGTCGTGCTCGAGGCGACCCTCGACCAACCCCTTGCCCAAAAACCCGACAAACGCGGCGTCGGGTGACCAGAGGATCTGACGCAGGAATCCCATGTAGGGAATCGATACCAGGACGCGAGACTGCTGGAGCTCGCGATCGGCGAGCAGGATGGTGGCTGCACAGTCCCGGTCGCGGTCCTCACTGCGGCAGTGGTCGAGGACGATCGCCAGGTTCTCGCTGTCATCGGACCAGGCCATCAGTTGGAAGACCGAGTTGGCGTGGTCGCCGAGACGAGCGTAGCGGGCCTGTTGGTACGCTTCGAGTGAGACGCCGCCCCGCCGTTCTCCGGTCCAATCGAAGAACTCGAGCTCGGCCTTGCTGGTGCGGAGCACGATGCCGCCATCGTCTGGCCGAACCAGGTGGAACTTGGGAGGATTGAACGGCAGGTCGGTGGGGATCGCGAAGGCGCGCCGGGGCTCCCCGTCCTCTCCGACCCGGAAGATCTCCTGCGAGAGCTTGACGAGATCCTGGCCTCGACCCCGCTGGGTGCGGACGATGAAGTCGGAGCGTCCGAGATAGGGGTTCCAGATCGGCGCCACGATCTGCCAGGGCTGGTCTGGCTCGGAGTATCGCTGGCGGCGAATCAGCGGCGGCGGGGGTGCGTCCAGCGGCCCGACCCCCAGGGCGGTGAAGCGGGCACCGTCGACCTTCTCGTTTCTCAGGTAGAGAGCGCTTCGACCGTCGCGGCTCAACGCTTCGATCCGGTCGACAGGGGAGACCTGCCGCTGGTTTCCTTCGCCGTCCAGGGACGCGGTGCCCTTGAGACGGGCGGTGTAGACCAGTTCCTGTCCGGTCCAGGTCGAGACGTCCGGCAGCCAGTAGTGGTGCCGTTTTCCCTCACCTCCGGTCAGCTGGGCCACGAGATGGAGCCGCTCCCGCTCGACGTCGAGACCGTAGATGCCGGTTTCGTCGCGTCGGTAGCGGCCGCGCACCTCGAGCAGCAGGAGACGGTCGGCGGAGTCCAGGTCGCTGAGCTTCTTCATGGGTGTTCCTTGGGTCGTCGGGGCGCCGCACCCCAGGGTCGTCCATGGCAACAGAAGGCAGGCTGCAACCAGGGTTCGAATCATGGCTGCTGTCTACCATGTCGGGGCTCTCGATGCGAGAGGTGGGGAGGGGCGGACGAGTTGCCTGGCGCCCAGGGAGCATTTGTTATACTGAGCGCTCATGGACTTCTCGGGCCGACTGTCCGCGTTTCCCATGGCAGATCTCCTGCAGTGGGCGATGAACGAGCGGTGTACGGGTGTGCTCGTCGTGCGACGGAGCCATCGCGAGAAGCGCGTCTTGTTTCGCCGTGGAGAGGTCGTGGGCTGTCATTCCGACGACACGGCCGAGTACTTTGGCCGACACCTCGTCCTGCAGGGCCACCTGGGCTTGAAGGAGATCACCTTTGCCCTGCGCTACTGCCACCAGCGGAGCGTGAGGCTCGGAGTGGCGCTGAGGGAACTGGGCCTTCTCAGCGAAGGCCAGATCAGGGAGGCACTGCGTCAGCACATCGAGGATTCGGTGTGCGACATCTTCCTCTGGCGTCGCGGGGTCTTCTTCTTCACGGAGCAGGACTGGCCGGAGGAGGAACTGTCGCCGGATCCCCTGGACAGTATCGGACTGACCCTCGAGGGAGCGCGGTGGCTCGATGAGTACCAGAAGATCCGGGGCATCTTCCAGCACGACAACATCGTGCTGCACCGCGGGTTGGCGAAACTCGCGCGCCGAGACAGCGCCCTGCAGAGGTTGGTGTACCAGGAGGTCGATGGCGAAAAGAGCCTCAGCAAGCTGCACTCCGTCGTCCAGGGTTCCTACTTTCGATTCCTCGAGGCGACCTTCGATCTGGCGATGCGGGAGATCGTCGATATCGAAGAGACCGGCGGAGCGACGGAACGCGAGGCTAGCCGCGAGATCGGGATCTACGACCTGCTGATGGAACAAGCCACCGAAGAGCAGAACCAGCTGTTTCAGCGGCGCATGGCCCTGCCGGCGGATCTGCTCGAGGGGTTCTATCCGTTCTGGATTCGATCTCCCCGGGCCGCCGACCTCGAGGAGTACGATTCCGCGGTCGCCGCCCTGCTTCAGGAACTCGACGGCAACGTTTCGATCGTCGAACTCCTCGACCGGTTCGACGGTCCAGAGGAGAAACTGACGGAGGCTCTGGGAGCTCAGCTCCGGGGCCGGCTGTTGGCGCTCCTGCCCAGACCGGCGGAGGAGATCGCCTTGCTCGCCGAGGATTCCGAGGTGGGGGCGGGAGAGATCCTCTCCCGTCTGCCGCCGTCGCTGCGATAGCGCCGTGGCGATCGACGACGCGCGGGCCGGTGAGCCGCCGGCGCTTCGTCAGGTTGGGATCTGGGCCCGAAGGGCCCGTTCGTAGCCTCTCACGAGCCGCTTCAAACCCTCGGTTCCGGTGTGCGGGGTGAGGGTGATCTCGAGACTCGCCAGCGTTTCTGGGGAAGCCTCGGGACTCTCCTCTCGCGGGCCAGAGGGGGAGGAGCTGGCGGGGTGGGTCCCCGCCATGGGAAAGCTGACCACCACGGCATCGTTTTCGATCTCGATCTGGAGGTTCGACCGCAACTTAACCTCCGAGACCTGGGTCATCGACAGCGGGACCAGAGTGATCAGGGGAACCTGGACCTCACACAGGACGAGGCCGTCCGCCGTCTGTTCCGGATACTGGATCGTGGCCATCTTCGGGCGCAGGGAGCGGTGGGGATCGCTGCCGAGCTTGGCGCCGACGTCGGTCCCATCGCTCAGCGCCTGCCGCACCTCTTCGACGGCCTTGACGACCTTGCGGAGGGACCCCTTGGTCGGTCGCCGCTCTTCGAGCACTCGATTGGTGGCGTCGACCACACCGTCGAGCGTCTTCCGAAGTTCGGGATCTTCGTCGCTCTGGTCGAAGAAGCGTTCCAGGAGATCGAGATTGCGGTCCACCAGGGCCTCGTTGGCGGACAGGATGGCATCGTGGATCGACCCCACGAAGTCTTCGAAGCGAATCATCGTGGCACTCCGGGCGCGAGGATGTTGGCAGCCATGGTGCGTCTCCCCTCAGCGCCCCTTCTTGAGCGCTTCGAGCCGCTCGAGAGACTCCTTGGCCACGGCCCGGCTAGGACCAGAGATGGCGATCGTCGCCTGGCACTTCGGACACGAGAAACCGATTCCTGAGATCAGCGCTCGCGGTTCGAACGGAATGGGTGTCTGACACTGCGGGCAGGGCACCGTGGCCTCGTAGTTCATGAGTGCTCCTCGAGACGGCTACCAATCGCCGTCGGAGTTGGGTTCCTCGGTCGTCGGGTAGATCGCCTTGCTGTAGGCATCGAGTAGGGTGACGACTCCTTTGGGCAACGGCATGTCGACCGCGACCACTTCGACCGAGATGTTGGTGTCGTCGGAAACCTCCTCCTCGACCTCCTCGTGGGAAAGCTCGTGATCACGGCCGATCCGTCCAACCAACTGGGACTTCGTGGTGGCCGCGCCTGGGTGAAACCCCCGGCCCTCCTCGTCGAGGTCGGCTTCGACCTCGAAGTAGGAGGTCACATCGATCGAGAAGTCCACCGTCGTCTCCTCGACCCCGAGGGTATTCAGGGGGAGGATGGTGATCAGTGGCACCGAGAAGTCCATCGTGACCGGATCGATCTGCGAGGTCCCACCGTTGGAGGGTTGGATTCCCCCGCGCGTGATCGACATCACGATCAGAACCGGATGGTAGACCCCGTGGCGTTCGTAGAAGCAGGTCTCCAGCAGGAACTTGACCTGCTGCACTGCCATCCGCTCGTTGGCCTTCACCACTGCGAGCAGTGGATTGGATACCAGTTCGTGCAGCGGCAGGCCGCGGTACTCCGGGTTCTTTCGTCGGTTCGTCGTGCGCTTCATTTCGGGGTTCGCGTCGCTTGGTCTCGTGGTCTCGGCGTGGTCGGTCGATCGGTCGGTTTCGGGCCGCTAGAGCGCGGCGTCAGGGCGAGTCCGGCAGGACGAGGGGCTCGATCGCCAGGGTGTACGCCTCGATGATGGTGTTGACGCCCTTCGGCACCGGGAGCTGGCCGGCGTGCACATTGACGGTGTACTTGGCCGAGTTGCTCTTTTCGTAGTGTGAGCTGAAACTCGATGTGTCCTTGGAGTCGTAGCTCGCCGTGCCTTTGACGCTGGCCGAGACGGGGCCCCAGCCGACCTTGACCTCCCATTCGGCGGAAGCACTGATCTCGGTCTCCTGGGACTTGCTCTGATCCTCGCCGTAGCTCGACTTGACCTCCATCTCGAAGGTGATGTCGACGTTGTCCACTCCGAGTGAGTTGATCGGGATGATCGTGATCAGGGGCAGGTCGAAGGTGGTCACCACCGGTTCGATCGAGGGTTTGTCGCCCTCCTTGGGGCCCGGGGTGATGACGCCGCGGGTCAGACTCATCTTGATCATGACCGGCTTGTACTCGCCGTTCTCGGTCTTCGAGAAGCAGGTGTCGAGGATGAACTTCGTTTGGGTCACCGCCATCGCGGCATTGGCGTTCGCGGCGGCGTTGAGGGGGGCGCCGATGAGGGAGTCCATCGGGAGTCCCGTGAACTGCTCGGCCATGGAAACTAGGGCTTTTTCTTCTGCTGGCATCGTCGATCTCTCCTTGACGGAAGGTGGTGGGTCGTGACCGATTCCGGGCGGAGTCGGCCTGGCGAGGGCGCGTCAGAACTGACAGTTGCTCTTGGAATTCACCAGGTAGTCCAACTCGAGGTCCAGGGCCTCGATGACGCTCGCGAACGCGGTCCTGACATCTCCGATGCCACCGTCTCCGGTGTACTTGATCCGCTTGTTGCAGGTGCCGTCCATGCCGACCCCGCAGGGATTGAGCACGAAGACGTGGTACCCCTTCAGACGTTCGTAGACGCTCTGGCAGTTCGAGATACTGCGGTCGGCGCCTGTCACCATCGAGTTGTAGTACTTGGCCATCTCGTTTCGGCTCCTTTTTGCGTCGGGTTGCAGTTGGGTTGTTGTCTGATGGCCTCTAGGTTGTCGGGGTGGACGGGGAAGTGCGACCGCAATCGGCGCTATCGACGAACTCTGCGCCAATGTCGCGATTGGCGGCGTTCATTTGGCGTGGGGTGTCAGTTGGTGGGTCCCTTCAAAGGTCCTTCAGGGCTCGAGAACGCAAGTAGGCCAGCAAGGACTCTCGCCGCAGCCAGTACCGAGGCCCCACGAGGACCGCGTCGACCTCTCCGACTTCGATCCACCGTTGGACCGTCCTCGTTCCGACCGCGGCCAGCGTCGCCGCTTCCGTGACCGTGCAGAAGATCTCGGTGCGAGCCGCCGGCTCTAGAGCCAGGAATCGATCGAGTAGCTCGTCGGGTGGCTGCGGAGCCAGTAGGCTGTGGTGGTTCATGACCCGTTCCCCGGAGAGGGCCCGGCGGTCTCGCGGGCACCAGGGCGATGGCGAGATCGGTGTCCCTTCATGGTTCTGTCTCCTTCTCTGCACCAGGCTGACGTGTCTCGACCCGTCGTGCTGGACCGAACCCGATCCCAGGTAGGTAGTGGCCCGCGGGGCGGTTCGCGGGCTCCAGGGTCGTCGGAGTTGCGGTTCGAATCGAGATGTGGATAGTGAAACCATTTTAGAGTCTTGTGAACATCTATATGCGACACTTATTACGTACGTCGTTCTAATTGTGTGTCCAGTGACTTCGGTTCATGGAGTGGATGTCAGATCGCTGTCGGGAAGGGTTGCGGACTCGAGGGGACACCCCGACCGGTCGCGTTAGACTGCGAGGTGCGATGACCGAACCCTTTCGGATCGACGACCCAGCTGCCGCGGGGCGGCCACTAGGTCGTTTCGAGCTCCATCGCCTCCTCGGTCGGGGTGGCGGGGGAGCGGTCTGGCGAGCCCACGACCGCGAGCTCGGTCGCGACGTCGCCGTCAAGGTGGCGAAGGTGCAGAGCGACGCAGTGCGGTCACGCCAGCGCTTTCAGCGTGAGATCCGGGCGCTGGCGGCCTTGAACCACCCGGGGGTGGCCCAGGTCTACGAGGCGGGGACGGCCTCCTGGCCGCTGCATCCCGAGGTCGAGGTGGCCTTCCTGGTGATGGAGTACGTGCCGGGCGAGACGCTGTCGCAGCGCCTGTCCCGC
Organism: Thermoanaerobaculia bacterium; assembly: GCA_030429235.1. Taxonomy (GTDB): domain Bacteria; phylum Acidobacteriota; class Thermoanaerobaculia; order Multivoradales; family JAIOJS01; genus JAIOJS01. The sequence goes on from JAUIDB010000025.1 coordinate 49,236, forward strand.
GGACCGATCGAGGTCGCGGAGGCGGTCGAGGTGGTGTGCGCTCTGCTCGAGGGCCTGGCGGCGGCGCACGACCGGATGATCGCCCACCGGGACATCAAACCTTCGAACGTGATGTTGACCGGGGACGGCGGAGTCAAGCTCCTCGATCTCGGGTTGGCCAAGGTCCAGACCTGGGACCAGCCCGACCCTCTGGCCGAGGCGGACGGAGTCCAGACCATCGTCGACGGGCCGCTGGGGGATGAGCTGCCACTCACCGAACACGGCAAGGTGCTGGGAACTCCAGGCTACATGGCACCGGAGCAGGCACGGGGCGGAGCGGCCGATCTGAGGAGCGACATCTTCGCCGTCGGCCTCCTCTTGTGGGAGTTGCTGACCGGTCGTCGCGCCGTGCGGGCTCGAACTCCGGTCGAGAGTCTGCAGGCAACGATCGACTTCGAAGCCCGGCCCGAAGATCTTCCGGCTTCGATTCCCGCCCCGTTGCGACGAGTCGTGCTGCGCTGTCTGGCGCGCCGTAGTTCGGATCGCTACCATCATGCACGAGACCTTCTGTACGACCTTCGCCGGTCCCTCGAACCCGCCCTGGAGGTCGAATCGCGACCGGGCAACCGGTGGCCGGCTGCCACGGGGGCGCTGCTGCTGCTCGCTCTGACGCTGGTGGCAGGACTCTGGCTCTGGCGGGGTCCGACGGGCACTACCGAGCCACCGCGCGCCGGGATCGAGGAACTCGAGGTGCCCTGGAACGCTCCGGTTCTCGTTCCGGACGGCGAGGGAGTGGTGTTCAAGACCCGCGATGGCGACTCGATCTGGTTCGGAGCTCTGGAGTCTGGCGTCGAACGGCAGATCTGGAACGGAGACGGCATCGTCGAGTCGATGGCGATCACTCCGAGCGGGCGCGATGTGGTCTTCGAACTCCGCGAGGCATCGGGGCAAAGAGCCGTCTGGGAGGTACCGTTCTCGGGAGGGGCCGCGCGGCGGATCACCACCGGCTGGGGACCCGCGGTATCCCCGAACGGTACGACGCTGGCGCTCTTCGATGCTGACGAGAAGGGGAGTAGCGTCTTCGTCTGCGGGCGCGATGGCACCGAGAAGCGGGCGGTCGCCCGACTCGAGGGACCGCTGGCACCGGTCGGTCTCGTCTTCTCTGAGGACGGACGTCGGCTCTGGCTGGTGCGTTCCGATACCTACCACCTGACCCAGGTGCACGAGGTCGAGATCACGACCGGAGCGATCCGCCTGGTCCGCGAACTCGAGGGCTGGGTTCGGGCCGGGCTCTGGAGGACGCCGGACGGTCGGCTGCTGCTGTCGAAGGTGACCACCGAAGCCCACAGCATTCTGGCGGTGCTCGGGGAGGATGGGCTCGACCCGGTTCTCCCCGGGGCGAGCTACTACACCTCTCCCTCGATGAGTCGCGACGGAAGCCTCCTCACCCTGCAGTCGAACCGCGAGCGGATCAACCTGGTCCGGGTGCCGATCGACCTCACCGGGGCGCGTCCGGCCACGGACGGGCCCCGCTTGGGACCTCCCGGAAACTCGAACCAACCGCGACTGGCTCCGTCTGGCGAACGGCTGGCCTTCGCGCGGCGGCGGGGACACATCTGGATCCTCGATCTCGAGAGTGGTGCCGCGCGGCCGTTGGTCACCATGGGGGATACGGCGGTCAATCCAGCCTGGTCCCGAGACGGTGAGCGGTTGGCCTTCTCCGTGCTGAAAGAGGGCGCGTCGGATCTATGGCTCGTCGAGGGCGACGGGACGGGGCCGGTCCCGCTGCTCGACGATCCGGCCAACGATTTCCACCCCGACTGGCATCCCGATGGCGACCATCTGTTCTGGATCTCCGATCGGGACGGTCAGGAGGACCTGTACCGGTTGCACGTAGGCGACGGTGAGGTGGTCCGTTTGAGCCGGGCCGGAGCCCTCAATCCGAGCATCTCCGCCCAGGGCGATCTCGTGGCGTTCGTGCGTCGGAGTAGTGGTCGTCGCTGTCAGTTGCTCGTCTACCAGCTGACCCCGGAACTCGACCTGGGGGACCTGCGGTGGACCACGGAGGAAGAGTGTGGCTACTGGGGTGGGCTTCGCCCGCGGTTTGCCCGCTCGGGTCTCTGGCTGGCGTACGATCGTCCCCAGGCGGAGGGCGCCGACTTGTGGGCGGTGGACCTGTCGGTGCCGGGCGAGCCAGAGCCGGTCCGTCTGACCCAGTTCGATCAACCAGTGGGGTTGGCGGGCTGGTTCGACTGGGAGGGGATGGATGGGATGATCGTCTCGGTACTCCGCCGGGAAGAGTCGCTCCTGCTGCTCCGCGACGCACGGCTCTGGATCCAGGCTGCTTCGAGTCGGTGGCGCCGCTGACGGGGTGGTGCGGGCGACGCCAAACGGCGGTCGGTTGTGACAGACTCGGCTGGCCCGATCCGTTTCGCCCTCGAATCCCGCTCCGCGTCCTGCAACAGGAGGACCTCCCGTGACGCTACCCGCCATCGCCTTGGTCGTGCTCGTGGCCCTGCTGCACGTCTACTTCCTGGTCCTGGAGATGTTCCTGTGGACCCGGCCGTTCGGCCGGCGAATCTTTGGAACCACGCCCGAGCAGGCGGAGTCCTCGGCCACCCTGGCGATGAATCAGGGGCTCTACAACGGCTTCCTGGCGGCGGGTCTGGGGTGGGGCGTTTGGCGAGAGGACCCCGGTGTCGTGGTCTTCTTTCTGGCCTGCGTGATCGTGGCGGGAGTGTTCGGGGCTGCCACCGCGAATCGGAGGATTCTCTGGTTCCAGGCCGTACCGGCGGTCGTGGCCCTTGCCCTGGTCCTCGCTTGATCCCTGTTCCCGGGTTTACGGGGTCTAATTCTTGACTTAGTCCAGGGTTTGGGCGAGGATTGACGCCATGCAAGAACCCGCTGTCGATCTGCTCCGCCGCCACGACCTGCAGGTCACGGCGCAGCGGGTCGCGGTGCTCGAAGCGATCTCCCAGCGCCCGCACGGCACGGCAGATCAGCTGACCGAAGTGGTCCGAACTCGACTCGGTGCCATCTCGCGCCAAGCCGTCTACGACGCGCTGGGCATCCTCTCCGAGAAGGGGCTGATCCGTCGCATCGAACCTGCGGGTTCGGCTGCCCTCTACGAGAACCGGGTTGGCGACAACCACCACCACCTGATCTGTCGAGGGTGTGGCCGGGTGGTCGACGTCGACTGTGCAGTCGGAGCCGCGCCCTGCCTGACCGCAGCGGAAGGCTCGGGTTTCGAGATCGACGAAGCCGAGGTCATCTACTGGGGGCGATGCCCCGACTGTCAGGTTGAACGGGTCGAACCACCGACGCCTTGAAACTACATCCCCCGCCCGGTGCGCTGGTCGTGCCGGGCTTCCGTCGTTTGACGGAGCGAAAGCCAAAGGAGCGAAAACCCGATGTCAGAAACAGAAAGCAAGTGTCCCTTCTCCGGAGCCGGTACCCTTCGAAAGCGCTCGAACCGCGACTGGTGGCCCAACCAGTTAGAGGTCGACGTACTGCATCAGAACCCTCCCCAGGCCAATCCTCTCGGCGACGACTTCGACTACGCCGAGGCCTTTGCGACCCTCGATCTCGAGGCGGTGAAGCAGGACCTGAAGGACCTGATGACCGACTCCCAGGACTGGTGGCCTGCGGACTGGGGCCACTACGGTGGCCTGATGGTGCGGATGGCCTGGCACAGTGCCGGGACCTATCGGATCTTCGACGGTCGGGGCGGGGCATCCTCGGGAACGCAGCGCTTCGCCCCTCTGAACAGCTGGCCGGACAACGCCAACCTCGACAAGGCGCGCCGCCTTCTCTGGCCGATCAAGCGCAAGTACGGCCGCAGCCTTTCGTGGGCTGATTTGATGATCCTGGCCGGCAATATGGCGCTGGAGTCGATGGGGTTGAAGACCTTCGGTTTCGCCGGCGGTCGCGAGGACGTCTGGGAGCCCGAGCGGGACATCGACTGGGGCTCGGAGACGGAGTGGCTGGGCGACAACCGCTACCACGGCGATCGCGTGCTGGAGAGCCCCTACGGTGCGGTGCAGATGGGACTGATCTACGTCAACCCGGAGGGGCCCAACGGCGAGCCCGATCCGGTGGCTTCCGGCCGCGACATCCGCGAGACCTTCCAGCGGATGGCGATGAACGACGAGGAGACCGTGGCCCTCACCGCGGGAGGCCACACCTTCGGTAAGTGCCACGGCGCCGCGCCCGATGCCGACCACGTAGGTCGCGAACCCGAGGCAGCCGAGCTCGAAGAGCAGGGCCTGGGCTGGAAAAACCGCCTCGGTTCGGGTCGGGGAGTCGACTCGATCACCTCGGGTATCGAGGGTGCCTGGACCCCGAACCCCACTCAGTGGGACAGCGGCTACTTCGACATGCTGTTCGGGTACGAGTGGGAGTGCGTCAAGGGACCGGGTGGCGCCTGGCAGTGGCATCCCAAGGACGAGGCGGCCCACGAGCTCGTACCGGACGCTCACGATCCTTCGAAGCGACATCCTCCGATGATGACCACGGCCGACATGGCGATGAGGATGGATCCGACCTACGAGAAGATCTCGCGCCGTTTCCATGCCAACCCGGACGAGTTCGCCGAGGCCTTTGCTCGTGCCTGGTTCAAGCTCACCCATCGCGACATGGGGCCGGTATCGCGTTACCTCGGTCCGGATGTTCCGGACGAGGAGCTGATCTGGCAGGATCCCATCCCGGCTCTCGACCACGAGCTGATCGACGGCGAGGACGTCGCGTCCCTGAAGGCCGAGATCCTCGGCTCGGGCCTCTCGGTTGCCCAGTTGGTATCGACGGCCTGGGCCTCGGCCTCGAGTTACCGCCACTCGGACAAGCGCGGAGGCGCCAACGGCGCCCGGATCCGGCTGGCGCCCCAAAAGGACTGGGCGGTCAACGAACCGGCTCGTCTGGCGGAGGTGCTCGAGGTGTTGGAGGGCATTCGGGAGCGGTTCAACCAGGCGCAGAGTGGAGCCAAGCGGGTTTCGCTGGCCGATCTGATCGTGCTGGCTGGTAGCGCCGGAGTGGAGAAGGCGGCTCGAGACGCCGGTGTCGAGGTCGAAGTACCGTTCGCGCCGGGGCGTATGGATGCTTCGGCCGAACAGACCGATGTTGAGTCCTTCGGGGCGCTCGAACTGAAGGCCGACGGCTTCCGCAACTACCTGTCGAACGGATTCGAACGTCCAGCTGAGCACCTGCTGCTCGATCGCGCTCAGTTGCTTTCGCTAACCGCGCCCGAGATGACCGTGTTGGTCGGCGGATTGCGGGTCCTGGGAGCGAACTACGGAGGTTCCAGCCACGGCGTGCTCACCCACCGGCGCGGTCAGCTGACGAATGACTTCTTCGTCGAACTGCTCGACATGGGTACCGAGTGGAAGCCAGCGAACGAGCCGGGTCTCTACGAGGGACGGGACCGCGCGACCGGGGAGCTCAAGTGGAAGGCCACACGAGCCGATCTGGTGTTCGGTTCCAACTCCGTATTGCGGGCCCTGGCCGAGGTCTACGCCGCTGATGATGGCGGACCGGCCTTCGTGAACGACTTCGTGGCCGCCTGGAGCAAAGTGATGAACCTCGATCGCTTCGACCTCGCCTGAGCGGCAGAGGGGCGTCAGAGTCTCGGGCGGTCCTCCCCGGACTCTGATGTCCCGATTCGGTCCGGTATTGTGGACTCGGGATTGCGGATTGGGTAAACTATCGACGGCGTACGTCCGGTTGACGGATGTGCCGCAAGAGACTGCATTCCGTATTCGGGAGAATCTGGTTCACGAACGTTTTTTGGAGGAGTTACCGTTGAAGATGTCGATCAAGCTTGTTCGCTCAATTCCCTGCCTGTTGGCGGCCCTACTCGTTCCCGCGATGGCTGGAGCGGAGGCCGAGGCCTTCCTCCTGGCCAACAATCCGGACCCGATCCTCGGTGGACTCCAGGAGTGCACCGGTTTCGAGGAGTATCAGCAGCCCCTCGATGCCAACAACTTTGGTACTGCCCGTACCAGTGACGCGGAGTCGGCGTTCTTGGTCGCCGAGGACTTCGTCGACGGTGCCGGAACCATCACTCCGCACAGCGGCGCCGCGGACAGCATGCGCTGGTGGGGCATCAACTTCGACTTCATCGCCACCTTCTGCACTGACGACGACGACGCGGGAACTCCCTTCGACATCACTTTCTGGGATGACGTGCCGTCGGTAGGGAACGTGGTGGCAAGTGCCACCGGCGTTTCGCCGACCATCATCGATACGGGGATTCCGTTCGCGGCGACCACAATCCGCGAGTACAGCGCCAGTTTCCCTTCGATCGACGTGACCGGTGCGACGTGGGTGTCGATTCAGCGCCAAACCGGCGTTGTGGGCTGTCAGTGGCTGTGGGTCGATGAAACCTTGATCGGTTCCTACGACGACATGGCCGATCAGACCGGTTCGGTTCCGAGCGATCATGCTTTCTGCATGGGGGCCAGCTCCGCGCCCGTCATCGAGGTCCCAACGGTCAACGAGGTCGGACTGGTGGCCCTGCTACTTTCCTTGCTGGCGGCGGGCATGGTCCTGCTACGTCGGCGTGAGAACGCGAGCACCTAAGCCGTTCTGATCCACCGTACGAGGGAAGGGCTGCATCGGGCGATGCAGCCCTTTTCTGTCTCCAGGGTACTGGATCTTGGACGCACTGTCTGGTTGGAGGCTCGGTCCCGGCCCGGTGATCTCTGCTGCCGAACCCGACCTCGGAGCCGTACCGGGATCGCCGAATCCATGACCCACTCCCGCGCCGTCACCGAGGTCGCTTCCTTCCGCTGGCTCGGAGGACTCCACCTCCCAGGGCTGCTAGGGGCCGCACTCCTCGTCGGATGCCAGCCGCCGACGGTGGAGGAGACTCCACCGCCTCCGGCGAAGCCTCCGGTTCTCTTCGAACTGGCCACGAACACGGGGCTGGAGTTCGAGCATCGCAGTGGTCAGTTTGGCCGACTCCTGCTTCCCGAGGTGATGGGGGGTGGAGGCGGCTGGATCGACTACGACCGGGACGGTGACCTCGATCTCTATCTGGTCCAGGGCCAGTACCTGGATCCAGAGTGGAGGGAAGGGAGCCCCGCGGCTGGCGACGTTCTCCACGACCGTCTGTATCGCAACGAGTTGGTCTCGGCCGACCCGGCGGTGGCCGGGAGGTTGTCATTCACCGACGTCACGAGCCAGAGCGGTCTCACGGCCACTTCCGGCTACGGAATGGGGGTCGCGGTGGGAGATCTGAACAACGACGGTTGGGACGACCTGTACGTGACCAACCTCGGGTCGAATCAGCTCTGGCTGAACGAGGGCCCAGGGCCCGACGGGACGGTGTCGTTCCGAGATGCCACGACCGTAACCGGGACCGACGATCCTCGCTGGTCTACCAGCGCGGCCTTCGTCGATGTAGACCACGACGGCTGGCTCGATCTCTACGTCGTGAACTACGTCGACTTCGAGGCCACCAGCGACAAGCGTTGTGTCACCGAAACTGGTACTCCCGACTACTGCGGGCCGCGCAGCTACCAACCGGTCACCGATCGGCTCTGGCGCAATCTCGGTCTCGACGCGCAAGGTGAGGTCCACTTCGAGGATCTCTCTGCGTCGGCGGGATTGCTCGAGGTCGCCGGTCCTGGTCTCGGAGTCGTGGCCGGTGATTTCGACGGCGATGGCCAGATCGACCTCTACGTGGCCAACGATCAGGCGCAGAACCACCTTTGGTTGAACCCCGACGGGAACGGACGGTTGCGTGAGGTGGGCCTTGCGTCTGGTAGCGCCCTCGACAGCCAAGGGCGAGCCCAGGCCAGCATGGGAATCGACGCCGGCGACATCGATGGCGACGGGGATCTCGACCTTTTCATGACGCACCTCATCCAGGAGGTGAACACTCTCTATCTGAACGATGGACGAGGGCTGTTCGCAGATCGCTCGGCGGCCACGGGGGTCGGCCCCCCCTCGATCGCAACGACCGGCTTTGGGACGGGACTGCTCGACGTCGAAAACGACGGAGATCTCGATCTCGTGGTGGTCAACGGCGAGGTGCGACAGATTCCCGAGCAGCGGGACGCCGGCGATCCGTTCCCCATGAAGCAGCCCAATCAGCTCTTTCTCAGCGACGGCCGGAACCCTCCGACCTTCTCGGACCGCAGTCAGGGCGTGCCGGCCTTTGCCGACTCCCTGGTCAGCCGAGGAGCCATCGTGGGCGACGTGGACAACGACGGGGACTCCGACATCCTGGTGACCAATCTCGAGGGTCGGGTACAGCTCTTGCTGAATCGGACCGGCAATCAGGCTCCCTGGCTCGGACTCGAACTGCGAGGTCGATCCGGGCGCCACCTGCTGGGGGCCCGCGCCGCCCTCCGGGTCGGGGGACAGGTCCTGAGCACGAGGTGGGCCCACAGCGATGGCGGCTACCTGACGGCGCGCGATCCTCGCGTACTGTTTGGGCTCGGGCGGGATCGGCGGCCAGAAGGATCGGGGCTGGAGGTTCGAATTCAGTGGCCGAGTGGAGTCTGCGAGAGCTGGCCTGGCCTCGAAGCGGGGAGGTACCACCCTCTGACGGAGGGCAGTGGGGTATCGGAGGCGTGCTGAACCGAGGCCGGCCAAGTTGCCCGAGACGTCGGCTCGCCTGGCTGCTGTTTGCGTCAGTCCTGATCGGAGGGTGCGCCGAGCCCGAAGGGCCTGCGCTCGAGCCTTCAGCCACTGTCCAGGCCACGAGGGTGCCGGTTCCAGATCTCTCGACTATGGAACCCGGCGTGGCCGATCAGATCCGACAGCGCTACGAGTCGCTCGTCCATCAGCTGGGCGACCCCGAAGTCTCTCCCCTGACCGTGGCCCGAGGTTTCGGCCAACTGGGGAGCATCTACCGGGCCTATCGGCTCCTTCCCGAGGCCGAGGAGTGTTTCGCTTCGGCGGTGCGGTTCGATCCGAAGAATGCCCGCTGGCACTACTTCCTGGGTCATGTCACAAGGTCCCAAGGGCGGCTGAGCGAGTCGGATGCCAGCTTCCGACGCACCCTCGAGCTACGGCCCGAGGACGTACCGACCCTGGTGTGGCTGGCCGAGAACGCCTTGGATCAGAGGGATCTGGAGGTCGCCGAGCAGCACTTCGAGCGGGCCGTCCGGCTGCGGCCTCAGAGCGCCAGAGCCCACTTCGGACGCGGCCGAGTCGAACTCGAAAGGGGAGAAGTGCGGGCGGCGCTCGATCACCTCGAGGCGGCCCTTGCCCTCCAACCGGAGGCTACTCCGATTCTCTACACTCTCGGTCTGACCTGGAGCCGGCTCGGAGACCCTGACCAAGCAGACTCCTTCTTCGCGCGGGTGCCCGACGACGATCGGGCTCGGATTCCCATCGCCTTCGACGACCCGTTGCTGAGAGAGGTGGCGGACCTCCGGGAGAGCGCCCAGAGTTTCGCCCTGAGTGCGCAGAAGGCGATCTCCCAACGGCGCTACGACGTCGCCGTGCGGGACTTGCAGCGGGCCGTCGAGCTGGCTCCCGAGCGATCCGATACGAGGTACAACCTGGCCGCGTGTCTGCTGCTCCTCGATCGCCGGGATGAAGCTCAGGGGCACCTGGAACGGTTGGTTGCCATCGATCCTCACTACGTCCAGGGTTTCCTCCTCCTGGGGCGGGTCTACACCGTCTCCGGCGATCTCGAGCAGGCCGAGCAGGTCCTGCTTCGGGCGCAGGAGTTGGACCCCGGGCTGACCGCAGGTCCTCTCGACGAAGTGCGAAGACTACGAGGTCGTTAGTTCCTTCAGACTAGGAGACAGCGATTGTGTGCCGTGGTTGGGTTGGACCGGAGACCGCGGTAGTGTTTTGAGCGTCGCAGGCGGAAACTCATCTCAGAAGGAGGTCCAGACTATGCCGAGCGTACCCTTCGAGTCTCGAGCCATCGACTACGACAGCGTAGCCGAGCTCTACGACGTCTACGTGGGCGCGGACTACGACTTCGACTTCTTTCGCCGCCAGGTCGAGGATGTACAGGGCCCCGTCCTGGAACTCACTTCGGGTACCGGGCGCCTGTCGTTGCCCCTGCTCGAGGCCGGGGCGGAGTTGGCCTGCCTCGACATCTCGCGCCAGATGCTCGAGATCCTCGATCGCAAGCTCAAGGCGCGTGGATTCCAGGCCGAGCTCCTCTGCCAGGACCTCTGCAGCCTGTCGATCGACGCCCGATTCGAACTCGCGATCTTGCCGTTCCACTCGTTTATGGAGATCGTGGGACAAGAGCGCCAACGGGCAGCCCTGGCGGCCGTGTTCTCGGCACTGGTGCCGCGAGGGCGGTTCCTGTGCACAATGCACAATCCCACGGTGCGTCGACGGGCCGTCGATGGCAGCCTGCGACTGGTGGGTGAGTTTCCTTTGGGTGAAGATCGCCTGGTGGTGTCGGGCCAGGAAGGGGGCGGAGACCCTGTGGTCGAGCGGTTGCAGTACTTCGAGTGTTACGGCCCCGATGACCTGCTGCGCTGGAAGCGACTCCTGAGGATGGAGTTCGAGCTGATCGAGAAAACCACCTTCGAGACGATGGCACGCGAGACTGGCTTTCTGGTCGAGCGAGTCTACGGCGACTACCAGGGCTCGGAGTTCGACGCGGCAGAGAGTCCGGCGATGATCTGGGATCTGCGGCGGGAGAGTTGACGTGGCCCAGCCGGAGGTCGGGGGCGCAGGCGAGCCCGCCTGGACCGCTCGGGGCAGTGGCTTCGGCTACCGCTATACTTCGGGTCTCTTCCCCCTCTTCACAAGGAATCCGTCGTGCCACGATCTATCTTCTGTCTCGGTCTCTTCGTTCTGCTCGCCTTGCCCTCGCTGGCCCAGGATGACGGCGTCACTTCCAGTCGCCGGACGGGAGCGGCTCCCGAACGGGGTGGCCCCTTCGACATCACCGTGCACTACACGAACATCTCGGGGGATCCCTCGGCGGCCGTCCCCGGCATGCCGGGAGTTTTCTTCGATCCGGGTACCTCGACCACTCACTTCGATCGGGTCTACGGCAGTGCCAACGGGCACTGGGCGCTGACCGCCCTCACCGACCAGGCGACTACCCTGGACGAGATACTGCTCGTCGACGACGTGGTGGTCGCGCAGGAAGGGACTGCCGCCAGTTGGGCCGCCGGCGAGAACGTGGGACTGTTGGACACTCAGGTCCGAGTCAACGACTCTGGCGACTGGGTCTTCGCCACCAACACCGACGGACCGACCGGAACCGACGAGTACCTGCTCTTGGGTAGTGGCGGCGGAATCAGCGTCGTCGCCCAGGAGGGGGCTGCCATACCCGCCCTGGCGGGAGCCTTTTGGGGTAGCACCATCGAGTCGGGGGTGATCCTGAACTCCGGGGTGGTGGGTCTGGTGTCGGACTCGATCACCGGGGCCGGGGTGACCACGACCGACAACGAGATCCTGGTCCAGGGTTCCACTCTGCTGGGTCGCGAGGGGATCACGGTGCCGGGCGGACAGGTTGGGAGCGAGCCCTGGGACAACTTCGATCTGTCGGACATCTGGATGAGCGCCGATGGCCTGCACTGGTTGGCGCAAGGTGATCTCACCGGGGCGACCGCCACCGACGATGTCGTCGTCGTCGACGGTGCGGTGGTCATCCAAGAGGGGGTGATCCTGGCGGGGTCCGGCTTTGCCAATCCCGTCGATGGGTCGGGGATCGTCGGCGTGCACATGACGGCCGGGGGGCAGTGGTACGCCCGCGGCAACAACGACACGACCGAACAGGACTGGATCTACGGTTCGGGCGGCCTGATCACTTCCGGCGGCAGCCCGATCTTCGGGGGAGCGGCAGAAGTCTGGGACGACACCGACTTCAGCGATCTCTTCTTCCTGCACGTCGGCAACTCCAACGGAGACTTCGTGATCGGTGGTGTGACCGACGCCGCGTCGAGCGCCAACGGCGTTCTCGTCCTGAACGACACCACGGTGGTCGTGCGCGAGAGCGACCCGATCGACCTCGATGGCAACGGCATGTTCGACGACGACACCTTCTTCGACACCTTCGGCAACGACGACGCGCACCTCACCGATGCCGGCATCCTCTACCTGGTCGCCACGATCAAGGACGGTACGGACACGAGAGTCGGACAGGGGTTGTTCTCTATCGACCTGACCTCGGTGGTGCCGGTGGAGCTGCTCTCTTTCGAGGTCGACTGAGGCCTCCGGCCCCGAGGCCGGCGCCTCGTCGGCTCTAGGGTCGAGACAGCGTCCGGTGCAGACCCCCGGTCGCGGACAGGGCCTCCAACTCGAGGCTACGGCCGGGTGGAGCGGGCGGTGCCCCGTGGTAACGTCTCGCGGTGCCGACCCATCGACCCCTCCGATCGATCCGGTGAGTTCGCCGGAACCTCCCACCCGAGTCCGGGGCGTCGACGGCGGTGCCGGCTCTCAGGACGCCGGTGTCCCGTCTGGTCTGCCGCCGGTCTTTCTGCAGGGAGAACGGGTGGCGGGCCGCTTCGAGATCCGACGGTTCCTGGGACAGGGAGGGATGGGGCAGGTCTTCGAGGCCTGGGACCAGGAACTCCAGACGCTGGTGGCGGTCAAGGTGGTCCGACCGGACCGCACCGATGACGGCAGTCTCGAGCGCCGGTTCCGGGCGGAGGTCGAGATTGCTCGGCGGGTCACTCACCGCCATGTGTGTCGAGTGTTCGACCTGTTTCCAGTGACCTCGTCGAGCGGAGACTGGGGCGAGGAGCCCACACCCCTCCTCCTGCTGACGATGGAGCTGATCGATGGCGAGAACCTGGCGGAGTGGCTGGCGCGGCATGGCGCCCAACCACTCGACCGGGCACTGCCCTGGATCCGTCAGATGGCCGAGGCCCTCGATGCCGCTCACCAGGCAGGCATCACGCACCGTGACTTCAAGACCTCGAACATCGTGCTGCGGCCGGTCGACGGGGGAGCCGAGGTGGTGGTCACCGACTTTGGTCTGGCGCGGTCGCACGGCTTGAGCCCAGGGGGAACCGCGGTGGGCTTCGAAGGGACCCCCGACTACGCGGCACCGGAAGTCCACGCCGGACGCGAGGGAGACCAACGATCGGACCTCTACTCGTTTGGGGCGGTGACCCACGAGTTGCTGACGGGTGTCCTACCCGCCGAGCGATCCGGCGGTCAGCGCCTCTCACGGCGGATCGAGCGGGTTCTGGACCGCGGCCTCGATCCGGATCCAGCGAATCGGTTCCCCAGTGCGGGGGCGATGGTCGCGGAGCTCGAACCACCGCACCGCCGGCGACGTGGCTTCGGCCTGATGGCGCTGCTCCTGCTGGTGGCCGTCCTGGCCCTGGTCTGGAGTCGCGGCTCGCCGCCGCTCTCGAGTGGGGGTGAGCAGACGGAGGAGCGCTGGGAGCGGGCTCGAACGATCTATCGGCAGCTCGAAACGGGCCAGGGCCGCGAGTTCGACGAGAGCCGCCGCGTGGAAGCCCTGGCCGCCAGTGGCTCGACCACGGAGGCGCTCCGCATGTTGGCCGAGCTACGGTCGGCTCCCGAGCTGAACGCCGAGCGACGACTGCGGCTCCTGATGCTGGAGGCGGAAGTGGCGGAGCAGGCGGGGCGATTCCGGGAGCAGAGGGATGCCGCCCGCGCGGCCGGTCGGCTGGCGCGGGCCGAGGGATGGGCCGCCGATGCGGCGCGAGCCGAGCTGATGGCGGCCACGGCGCTCTATCGGCTTGGGCAGAGCGAAGACGCCGCGCAGCTGGCGCGACCGGCTCTGGCTCGGCTGGCGGAGGAGGGCGACGAGTGGAGCCGGGCCGAGGCGACCCTGCGGTTCGAACTGCCGTTCCTCTACGAGCAGGACCTGATCACTCCGGCCGAGGGATTGGAGATCTTTCGCGCCGTCGGCGATCGGGAAGGCGAGGCGCGGCTCCTGATCGCCGAAGCACGCTATCGGCTCGCCGACCACCCGAACCCGGTCGAACTCGAAGCGGTGGTGGAGCGCGGTCTGGCACTGGCTCGAGAGGTCGGGAGCTTCCGAGCCGAGGCCGAGGCTCTCAATCTGAGTGCGCTCCTGCGGTGGTCCCAGGGCGACGAAACCGGTTCGGTCGAGGGCTTCCGCGAGGCGCTGCGGGCGGCGCAGGCCAGTGGCGATCAGCGGCGGATCGCCGGCTACACCATGAACCTGGCGCTGCAACTGCAGCACCTCGGAGACTCGCCGGAGATCTGGGAGGGGTTGAACCAGGCCGTCGAGATATTCCGAGGGCTGGGGAGCCGTGGGGATCTCTCTCGGGCCCTGGCCAACGTCTCCCGCTACCACCGCAACCACGGCGAGCACGAACAGGCCGTGCGGGTCGCCCGAGAGGCGTTGGCCGAGGCCGAGGCGTTCGGCGATCCGTGGTTGATCCAGAACTCCTGGAGCCTCCTGGCCACGATCTTCGATCGCACCAAGCAGTTCGACCAGGCCCGCGAGGCGACCGAAACTGCGCTGGCCCTCGCCCGCACCGAAGAAGAGCGGGACTGGGGGCAGCTACGCATGGCACGGATCGACCGGAGAGCCGGGGAGCCCGCTCGCTCCGAAGCGCCGATCCGCGAGATCGTGGCCCGACGGCCCCTCGACGTCGCGGACCAGTCCCTCGCCATCTACAGTCGACTGGAACTGGTCAGCCTCTTCGAGGACCTCGGCCAACCCGAGGCCGCGACCGAACTCCTGGCGGAGGTCCTCCCGTTGATGCTCGACTCCGGAGCCAAGATCCGACGTCTGTCGCGCGCCCGCCAGGCGGCGCGGCTCCACCTGGCCTTCGGTGGCCAGACCAATCTTCCCGAGGTCTTCGCCACGGCCATTGCCCTGGCCGAAACCGAAGGACGGTTCGACGACCTGGCGCTCGCCGCCCTCGAACAGGCCCGCTTCCTCGCACGGATCGAACGCCCCCGCGACGGCTGCCAAGCCCTCTCCGCGGCTATCGACCGCACCGAAGGCAAGGTGACGGAACTCGTGGCCGAGCGTCTCCTGACCCGCTGGGCAGCGTGTGCGCCGGGTGACGAAGCCGTGTTGGTTTCGCCGGCGCCGAGTTGAACGAGCGGAGGGTCCTCGCCGAACAGTACGGTGACTGAGGTCTCTGCGACCGTGATTCTTTTCGTGGAGGGCTGGGCTCAGTCTCCTGCGAGGAGTTCCTCGATCGCGCGGCGTAGCGCCTGTACATCCTGCTGGGCGGTGGACCAGACTGCGTCCAGGTCGACCCGGAAGTAGTCGTGAATCAGAGGTCGCGCATGCCGGCGATGTCTTTCCAGGGTACCTCGGGGCGCTTGGCCCGGGTTTCGGGTGATAGGCGCTTGACCGCCTCCCCGATGATCTCGAGCTGGCGGATGGTGGCATCGTGCCAGCTACTTTCTCCGAAGAACGTCTCCCGCCCCACGGCTACGTACCGGTCGATCTTGCCGATCGCCTCCAGGATGTGCTGGAGGTACTTGGTCTCACGGCTCACAGGGGCACGGCCTCAGCGAGAATCTTGTCGCGGAGAATCGGGGAGAGCCCGTTGTCGGTGACCAGGTCGACCCCGTGCGCTGTCATCTCCTCGAGTTCACGCTTCAGCCGCACGAGGTCCAGTAAAGTACGTCCCGCTTCGAGGGAGATGAGCAGATCAATGTCGCTCGATGGGTCACCTTCCCCCCGAGCCCGAGAGCCGAAGACGCGCACGTTGGAGGCGCCGCACGTGTGAGCCACGCGCAGAATCTCGGCACGGTGGCGGGAGAGGAGGGGGTCTGTCATCGACTCAATAGTATCGCGGAGGTGGAGATGGGATTGTCCCCAGCCCCCAGGGAGGACCGCCCGAGTCCGTGCCAGGTATATTCCCAGATTCCCAGACTCCCTTCCTCGGCTGCCGAAGCCACAATGCTGTAAGCATCCATCGCCTCATCCCGTACTATCCATCGTGCCGAGACTGCCACGCTGGATCCCCGATCACTCGCTCGTCGAGATCTCCAACCGCTGCTTCCAGGGGCGCTTCCTCTTGCGCCCCTCGCCCGAGCTGAAGCAAGCCATTCTCGGTGTTCTCGGCCGCGCTCTCGCGCGGTATCCAGTGCGACTGCATTACCTTGCCGTACTCTCTAACCACTACCACCTCCTTGCTACGTTCCCATCCACGGGGGTGATGTCGAAGTTCATGGCGTACTTCGATCGCAACGTCTCGATCGAGGTGGGAAAGCTGTACGGCTGGCGCGGTCCGATGTGGGAGGGTCGCTACCACCATTCGATCGTCGACGATGAACCCGCGATCCAGATCCAGAGGCTTCGGTACCTGTTGTCCCAAGGCGTCAAAGAGGGGCTCGTGTATTCGCCGCTCGATTGGCCAGGCGTTCACACCGCCGAAGCGCTAATGACCGGCCAACCGCTGCGTGGTGTCTGGATCGATCGCAAGGCGATCTGGGTCTCGAAGAATCGTCGCGAGGCCTTCGATCCCGCCAAGCACACCCAGGAGACCCTCGCTGAGGTCCACCCCCTGCCGTGCTGGGCCCA
>JAUIDB010000026.1 GCA_030429235.1 Thermoanaerobaculia bacterium
CCTGGTCACTCTCGAAGGTGGTGAGCCGGTGTCGACCTACGTGCTGGGGCCGACCGTAGTGACCCTGGGCCGGGCGACCGACAACAGCATTCGCCTGACGGAGGAGGCCGTCTCGCGGCATCATGCCGAAGTGATCCCTGGACCCGATGGATTCCTCCTGCGCGACCAAGGGTCCGAGAACGGCACCTACGTCAACGGCAAGCGGAAGAAGGAGCACCTGCTGGTGGAGGGCGACATCATCCAGATCGGCGTCCGCAAGCTGCGATTCCACGACGCTTAGAGCGAACGCGGATCGATCGGTCCGTCGGCTGGTGCGGAGCTGAAACCTGCAGCCGGTGGCTGGCGGGAGTTGGCTCGGCCGACTGGAAATCTCGTACCGCGTCACCGGGGACCTCAGTCTACAATTGGCGTCATGTCGATCCGGGACTTCATCCGCCACCACTACCGCCACTTCAACGCCGCTGTCCTTCGCGACGCCTCGCAAGCGTACGTCGACCACCTCGACGCTGGAGGCCAGATGATGATCACCTTGGCGGGCGCGATGAGCACCGCCGAGTTGGGACTCTCGCTCGCCGAGATGATCCGCCAGGACAAGGTCCATGCCATCACCTGTACGGGAGCCAACCTGGAGGAGGACCTGTTCAACCTGGTGGCGCACGACTTCTACGAGCGCATCCCGGACTATCGACATCTGACCGCGGCGGAGGAGCAGGCACTGGCGGATCGCGGGATGAACCGTGTCACCGACACCTGCATTCCAGAAGAGGAGGCATTTCGCCGCGTGGAACGGGATCTCCTCACACTCTGGCGGACGGCCGAACGTGAGGGCGAACGACTTTTCCCCCACGAGTTTCTGTATCGACTGATCCGCAGCGGCGTGCTCGTCGAGTCCTACCAGATCGATCCTCGCGATTCCTGGCTCGTAGCCGCAGCCGAGAAGGACCTGCCGATCTTCACGCCGGGCTGGGAAGACTCCACCCTGGGCAACGTGTTCGTGGCCCGGAATTTCGACGGTCGCCTCGGGTCGCTGCTCACGGTCCGCTCCGGCCTGGAGGCGATGGCGCAGCTCATCGGTTGGTATCGGGACGTTCAGCAGGAACGGTCGATCGGCTTCTTTCAGATCGGTGGGGGGATCGCCGGGGACTTTCCGATCTGTGTCGTGCCGCTCGTCCACCAGGATCTGCGAGAACCCTGCCGTTACTGGGGCTACTTTTGCCAGATCTCGGATTCGACCACGAGTTACGGCTCGTACAGCGGTGCCGTGCCCAGCGAGAAGATCTCCTGGGGAAAGCTCGAAGTCGACACACCGCGCTTCGTGATCGAGTCGGACGCGACGATCGTCGCTCCCCTGATGTTCAGCTATATCCTCGACCGCTAGCTCGGGCTGCCCGTCGACCGGGGTTCATCGACTTAGCCGGGGCTAGCGAATCAGCTCTTGCCGACGGTGTCTTCGAGGTACTTTCGGATGCGGTCTCGCGTGCCTTCCGAGGTCCACAGATGCCGCGCCGCCGTTTCGATGTCCGTATACCGACGGATCTTCTCGAGGGTCGGGGCTCGCAGCTGTCGCTTGGCGAGCGAGAAGGCGACAGGGTCGATCCCACCCATCTCGGCGGCGACCTCGCAGGCCCGAGCCACCACGCGGGTGTTCTCCACGGCCTCGTCGGCGAGACCGAGCAACAGGGCTTCGTCTCCGTTGAAGAGGCGCCCCGTCAGTACCATCGATGGCAGCAGATGAGAGGGTGTCGCATGACGCACGACTTCGAGAGGCACCACCGGGAACGCGACGCCGACCTTGAGTTCGGGTACGCCGAGCTTGGCAGGTCCGTCGATCACGACCCGGTAGTCAGCGGCACAGGCTACGACCCAGCCGCCGGCCACGGCATGGCCGTTGACGGCGGCGACCAGCGGCCGAGAGTAGGTGAAGAGCCGTCGGACCGCCTGGTCCAGCATATCGAGAAAGCGATCCAGGTAGGGGGTTCCCCCATCGAGGACCCGGTAGAGATCGACGCCCGCCGAGAAGATCTTGCCGGTGCCGGTGAGGACCAGCGGCGCGCCGTCGGTCTCGGCTCGATCGAGTTCACCCACGATGCACTCGAGCAACTCGATGTCGAGGGCGCTGACCTTGCCGTGGTTCATTCTCAGGAGGACGACGCCGTCACGCTCTTCTCTCTCGATCACTGTACTTCTCCTCTCGGGGCCTCGGCGCTCGGTTGCGGGACTGGGGGACGAGCTGTGCAGAGTGTAGTCTACGGGGATGCGCCTACTAGAACTCTACTGCGGCATCGGCGGCTGCCACGCGGCCCTGGAGGGTAGGGTGCAGTCGGTCGGCGCGGTCGATGTCAATCGCCAGGCGGCCTCGGTGTACGAACGGAATCACCCGAACTCGAGGGTCACGGTGGCGGATCTGCGCTCCTTTCCGGTCGAGCGGTTGCGCCGCTTCGAGGCCGACCTGTGGTGGTTGTCACCGCCTTGCCAGCCCTTCACGCGGCGGGGAAACCAGCGGGACGTCGAGGATCCTCGGTGTGAGAGCTTCCTGGCCCTACTGCCCAAACTCGACAGCGTGCGACCCGCCAGGATCGGGCTCGAGAACGTCCCCGGGTTTCGGCGGTCGGAAGCGCGGCGGCGCCTCTTGGTGGTGCTCGAGGAAGCGGGCTATGAGTTCCGGGAACAGCTGCTCTGTCCCCACACCCTGGGCTGGCCCAATCGTCGCGAGCGGTACTACCTGGTGGCCCAACTCGGGAGCTTGCCGTCGGTCGAGGCGCCCGCCCGAGTCGAGCGGCGCTCGCTGGCGGAGTTCGTCGACGAGAGTTGGGACCGCGATCCGCGGCTGGCGGTCGATGACGCGGTCCTGAGCGCCTACCAGGGGGCACTGGACATCGTGGACCGGCAGGACCCGCACGCCCTGGCCGCGACCTTCACCTCAGCCTACGGACGATCCCACGTACGCAGCGGCTCCTATCTGCGGACCCGTCGAGGGGTGCGGCGGTTCTCTCCGCCGGAGATCTTGGCTTTGCTCGGCTTTCCAGCTTCCTGGACGCTGCCACCGGAGCTGTCGCTCGCCGCCGCCTGGAAACTGGTGGGCAACAGTCTCTCGTTGCCTTCCGTGCGCTCCGTGTTGCAGCCCTTCTTGGGGGCGGCCACCGATTCGAACCGATCGATCGCCTCGGGAGTCGCATGAGCCGGGCCGTGGCTTGCCTCGCTTGGTTGTTCCTGACCTTGGGTGGAATCAACGCCGTGTGCGCAGCGTCCTGGGAGACCCTCGACATTCCCGAGACCGGAGTGTACGCCCGCTGGTACCTACCCGATAGCGCGCCCTCCGAGGGGCCGCACCCGGTGATCCTCTTTCTGCATGGTGCGGGCTCCACTCCTGAGGCGTGGATGCCGTTCCTGCGCTCCGAAGCGGAGGCTACTGGAGCCCTATTGCTGGTGCCAAAGTCGGTCTCGCCCTTCGGCTGGGGGGTAGGAAACGACCTGGCCACGCTGCACGCCTCTTTGGCCCGGCTCGGCGAACTGGTCGAGATCGATCGCCTGCGGGTCGGGTTGGCGGGGCACTCGTCGGGCGGCGCGTTTGCGTACGTGGCGGGACTGGCCGGCGACCTCCGGGTGGCCGGCATCTTCGCGTTGGCCGCTCCCTTTCGTACCGTGTTGGAGGTGGCCGACAGCAGCTACGTGCCACCGCTCCGGCTCTACTACGGGACCGAGGATCCCAACCACGATCTACTGCCGCCGCTGCAAGACATGTTCGATCGGCTCGAGGTCGACACCGAGGTCCAAGTGGCCACGGGCCATGGCCATTCTTCGTGGCCGGTCGGTACGTTGACGACCGGTTTTCAGTTCCTGCTGGCTCGCTCCTATCCGGGACCCTGTGTGTCCTCTCCGGCCCTGGTCTGTCTGCGGCAAGGGCGTTTCTCGGTCGAGGTGGAGTGGCGCGACCATCGGGGGCGTACCGGAGTCGGTACCGTGGTGCCCGGACAGGCCGACGATTCGGCTCTCTTCTGGTTCTTTGACGAGGCCAACTGGGAGCTGCTCGTGAAGGTGATCGATGGCTGCGCGTTCAACCAGCGCTATTGGGTCTTCGGGGCCGCGGCTACGGACGTCGAGTACAGGATCCGGGTGCGGGATCTGGTGCGGGGTGAGGACGCCGAGTACTTCAATCCCCTCGGTCGTCAAGCCCCGGCGATCAACGACACGAGTGCGCTCGCAGTCTGTCCGTAGGTGGGTCCCGAAGCCCGGACCAGAACTCGAAGGCAGGTTGTTGCGTACAGGAAGAGCTGCCCGGCGAACCCGGGTTCGGATGAATCGGTTGCAAGGAGTTGGACAATGGAACTGAGTAGAGGAGTGGCGTTCGTCGGCGCCTTGGTGTTGGCGCTGGGCGGAGCGGTGCACGCTTCGGATTCTGGATTGCAGGCGGTGCTGGACGGCGTGCACCGAGAGACACTCGACAACGGCTTGACCCTGCTGGTCAGCGAGCAACCGGGCAGCGGCGTGGTCGCGATCAATACCTGGGTCAAGGCGGGATACTTCCACGAGCCGGACGAGGTCGCGGGGATGGCGCATCTGTTCGAGCACATGTTTTTCAAGGGATCAAAGTCGTTCCCTGAGCCCGAAGCGATCGCGGGAGAACTGGCACGGATTGGGGGACGTACCAACGCCGGCACCATCTACGACAGCACCAACTACTACTTCGTGCTGCCCAAGGAGAGCTTCCGGCGGGGTCTGGAGAT
Source organism: Thermoanaerobaculia bacterium (assembly GCA_030429235.1). Classification (GTDB taxonomy): domain Bacteria; phylum Acidobacteriota; class Thermoanaerobaculia; order Multivoradales; family JAIOJS01; genus JAIOJS01. The sequence continues at coordinate 4,725 of JAUIDB010000026.1, forward strand.
CCAGGCCGATGCCCTGATCCACCCGCTGTTCGACCCGGAGGAACTCGCCAAGGAGGCCGAGGTCGTCATCGAGGAATCGAACCGCAAACTCGACAACCCCAGCGCGGTTTCGCTGGAACGGATGTTCGCAACCTCCTTTACCGAGCACCGGATTCGACGGTGGCGTATCGGCTCGAACGAGGTGCTGCGGAACATCGATCGGGATGACCTGATCGCGTTCTTCGAGACACTCTACCGACCGGAGAATCTGATCCTCTCGATCGCCGGTGATGTCACCACGGCCGAGGTCTCGAAGGCGGCTCGGGAGACCTTCGGGGCCCTCGAGCGCGGGGTTCTGAAGAAGGAGCGGGGTCCGGAGGAACCAGAGCAGAAGGCCTTCCGCTTCGGGCATTCTTCCGCCGATCTAACCCAGGGGTACTCGGTGTTCGGTTGGCACACCCCGGGCGTTGGAAGCGACGATGAGCTCGCTCTCGACTTGTTGGCGGCCATCCTCGGCCAGGGACGCTCCTCGCGGTTGTATCGGGAGGTCGTGGGACCGGACGGAGCCAGTACCAGCAGTTCGGGACACTGGACCGTCGAGGATGTGGGGATCTTCTACGTACGCAGTTCCTTCGACGAGGAGCGACGCCAGGAGGTGGACCGCCGCGTGTTGGCGGAGGTGGAGCGTTTGCGTGAGTACGGCCCGACCGAGTACGAAGTCGCATTGGCGCGCAACCAAGTCGAGTCGGATATCGCGTTTGCCTTCGAGGATGCTCTGGGACAGGCCAGGACCCTGGCCAGCTACCAGGCGAGGGGAGACTTCGGGCTCCTCGGCGAGCACGTCGAAACGCTGCGGGGCATCACGCCCCAACAGGTGCGAGATGTGGCTCGTCGGTACCTCACCCTGGATCGCGCGACGCTCTATCACTACCTCCCGAACGGCGTCGAGGCCAGCGATCGAGAGGCTCAATTGGCCCTGGCCATCGCGGCGGTGTCCGAGGTCGGCGGCGCCCCGGAAGCGGTGGAGATCCCCGCCCGTACCGAGCCGATCCGGCGAGCCAGCCACGAAACCGGCGTGCAGATGGTTACCCTCGACAACGGGGTCGACCTGATCGTCGAGCCCCGGCCTGGGGCGCCGATCGTGTCGACCGGAATCTACTTCCCCGGGGGACGGACCGCCGAACACAGCGGCAACGCCGGGATCACGCAACTGATGGGTCGGACCATGCTGCGGGGTACCAGCCATCGCAGTGGCGAGGAGATCGATCGGCAGATCGAGTTCCTCGGTACCTCGATCGACCGAGTCACTAATGCCGACTACTTCGGGTTCGAACTCGACATCCTGTCTCGAAACTACGCTCCGGGAATCGAGCTGCTCGCCGACATCGTGCTGCATTCCACCTTCCCCGAGGACGAGTTCGTCGAGCAGCGACACCTGCAGGAGGCCGCGGTGAAGCGTTCGATGGACTCCTCGTTCCAGCGCCCGTTCTCGCTGCTGGTCGGTCAGCTGTTCGGCAGTCATCCCTACGGGCTTCCTGGTAGCGGTGACTCCACGTCTCTGGCCTCGCTCGATCGAGACGGACTCGAGTCGTTCTGGCGCGATCACGTCGTCGCCGAGGGCGCCGTGATCGTCGTGGTCGGAGATGTCGATCCCGAGGCGGTCCGAACCCTTTTCGAGTCGCAGTTCGGCGCTCTGCCCAAAGCCTCGCAGAGCGAACGGAGGCTGGCCCCGGCCGTCTCGCCGAAGTCTCGAATCGAGACGGCGGAGTACCGGGACCGCAAACAATCGGCCATCGTCGTCGGGTACCGCACCGTGCCGCGAACCCACGAAGACTGGACCGCGCTGCGCCTCCTCGGCAACGTCACCTCGGGGCTCTCGGGGACCTTCTTCGCTGAACTCCGCGGCCGGCAGTCTCTCGCCTACACCGTATTCGCGGGCGAATCGACGATGGCCGAGGCGGGGTACTTCTTCTCCTATCTGGCCACCGACGCCGACAAGGAGGAGCGAGCCCGCGCCTCACTGCAGCACGAAATTCTCCGTTTGGCTGGGCAGGGGATCACCGACGACGACGTGGAGCGGGCCAAGGCCTACTTCGCCGGGAGTACCCGCATCGCCCAGCAGACCAACTCCAGTCGGGCACGCAGTCACGCAGACCACTACTTCTACGGGGTGGGACTCGACTTTCTGGAGCGCACCCTGGCGGCGGTCGCGGAACTCACCGCGGACGACCTTCGTGCAGTGTCAGAGAAGTACCTGAGCCACGACCACTACGTGGTCGCGACCCTCAAGGGAAAGCCCGACGAGCCACAGGAGGCGCCAGCGGGGTCGGGGGAGTAGTCTCGACTGCGGCGGGGCCCTAGCCCGCCGCCCCACTCTCCGTGGGAGCTGGTAGCTGAAGGGGGACCGCGGGCACCGCTAGGGGGCGGCGGGTTCTTCAGACCGGGTACGAAGCACGGTAACCAGGTGTTCTACCTGGCGTCGGAGATGATCCAGGTCGCCGTCGTTTTCGATCACGTAGTCGGCGGCCTGGCGCCGGACTGATTCTGGTGCCTGGGCTGCGATCCGTCGCTCCGCCTCTTCGCGGCTGCCGTCACGCTCCGTGGCCCGTTCGATGCGGACGGCGCGGGGGGCTTCGACGGTGATCAGACGGTCGAGTTGGGCTCCCCATCCGGTTTCGACGAGCAGGGCAGCTTCCAGCACCACGATGCCGTTGGCTGCGTTGGCGTGCGCTTCGAAGCGCTGGCGCACCAAGGGGTGGATGCCGGCCTCCAGGGCGCGACGGAGGGCGGTATCGCGGAAGACTCGAGCGGCGACGGCGGTCCGATCGACGGCTCCGGTGGGATCGAGGGCCTCCTCGCCGAGCAACTGCGCCACCAGTTCCGCCCCGGGTTGCCCGGGGGCGTAGAGCTCCGCCACCAGCTGGTCGGCATCGACGACCGTAATCCCAGGTCGCGTCAGTAGCCGCGCGACGGTGGACTTGCCCGAGGCCAGGCCGCCGGTCAGCCCGACCACCAGGTCGGCCAAGGTCAGCTGCGCCCTTGGCGGCGCAGACCCGCCTGGAGGGTATTAACCAACAGCATGGCCACCGTCAGGGGCCCGACCCCACCGGGAACCGGGGTGATGGCCGAAGCGATCGCTGCGACCCGGTCGTAGTCGACGTCGCCGACCAGGACCGACCCCCGCCGTTCCCAGACCCCTTGCTTCTGTTCGTTGTCCGGGAAGATCCGTCGCATCTCCGCTTCGTCGAACACGCGGTTCATCCCCACATCCACCACCACGGTTCCCGGTTTCACGTGGTCAGGTCCGATCATCGCCGCCCGGCCGACGGCGGCGATCAGGATATCGGCCTGACGGCAGACGGCTGGGAGATCCGCCGTGCGGGAGTGGCAGACCGTCACGGTACAGTTCTCACGCAGCAGCAGGGCGGCCATCGGTTTCCCGACGATGTTGGAGCGCCCGACGATCACGGCGTGGCGCCCCGACATCTCCACGCCGGCGCGATGCAGCAACTGGATGACTCCCGCTGGGGTGGCCGAGAGGAAGCCCGGCTCACCCAGCCAGAGACGGCCGACGTTGACCGGGTGGAACCCGTCGACATCCTTCTCGGGATCGATGCGGTCGAGGACCACGCGGCTCTCCAGGTGATCCGGCAACGGCAGTTGCACCAGAATGCCGTCGATCTCGGGATCCTGGTTGAGCTCGTCGACCGTGGCCAGCAGCGCCTCCTGGGAGAGCTCGGCGGGCAGCTGCACGGTCCGGCTCACCATGCCGACTTCTTCACAAGCTCGCCCCTTCGAACCGACGTAGACCTTCGAGGCCGGGTCCTCTCCCACCAGGACGGCGGCCAGCCCGGGGGGCCGACCACCATCGCGGACGAGGTCCGCCACCTGTTCGGCGACTTCGGATCGAATGGTGGCGGCGACGGCCTTGCCGTCGAGTAGCTGGCTCATGGTGAGGTCTCCTGGGGTAAGGGGCACTGCGCCGAGTAGAGGCACACGGTACCGAACGTGTACTCCGTCCAGTGCGCATGCTCGAGCCCGGCGCGAGTGAGGTGTTGAGTGAAGTCGTTGCGTTGCGGGAACTCGGCGACCGACCCGGGAAGGTAGCTGTAGGCCGAGTCGTGTCCCGACAACAACCGACCGAGGCGCGGTAGCACCCGTTGGAAGTAGAAGCGGTAGCCGGCTCCGAGGAGGCGGTTGCGGGGCATCGTCGCTTCGAGGATCCGGAGCCGTCCCCCGGGCCGGAGGACTCGGCGGATCTCGCTGAGGGCGGCGCCGAGGTCGGCCACGTTGCGGATGCCAAAGGAGATCGTCAGTGCTTCGAAGGTCGCATCGGGGAAGGGCAGTCGCATCGCGTCGGCGGCCATGGGCTGAGGCCGTGGGGCGCCGGTCCGGGCGAACTTGGGGCGGGCCAGCGCCAGCATCGGGAGGCAGAAGTCGGCGGCTACGACCCGGTGTTGACGTCGGCGCAGTGAGAGGGCCTGATCGCCGGTACCGCAGCAGAGGTCGAGAACGCGCAACGGACGTTCATCCGGGATGGAGCGAGAACTGCTCCGGCGCCACAGCCGGTCGAGCGAGAGCGAGAGCAGGTGGTTGAGTCGATCGTAGACGGGCGCGATGCTGCCGAACATCGCCTGCACCTTGCGGGCACTCTTGTCCTCGGGTGTAGGGGCCTCGACCATGGGGGGCGATCATAGCGGACGACCTCCGAGGGAATCTGACAGGGTGGGTTAGGATCCTCCACATGAACGACCCACGGCTCTTGTTGTTGATGCGCCACGCCGAGTTTGCCGACGCCGCAGTCTGGAAGGCGATCCTTCGCTCGGGGGCTGCGTCCGACGATCGAGTCCTCGACCTGATGCACCACATCCACGCCGTACAGCGGGCCTTCCACGCCGTTTGGACCGACGGCGAGGTCGACTTCGGCGAACGAGCTACGGTCGGAGACACCGAGGCGCTGGTGGGCTGGGGTCGAGAGGGCCATCGTCAGCTGCAGAGGTACGTCGAAAGCGCCGACGAGGAAGAGCTCGTTCGGCAGCCGACCATTCCCTGGGCTCACTACTTCGAACGCCGGTTCGGACGGCCGATGGAGCCGGTTTCGGTAGGCGATATGATCCAACAGGTCGCCATGCACAGTATCCACCACCGGGGACAGGTCACCTCGCGGCTCCGCGAACTCGAAGCCGAACCGCCACTGGTCGACTGGATCGCCTGGCTCTGGTTGGATCGTCCGATTGCCGACTGGGAGTAGCTTTCTCGAGGAACCGGCTGGACCTGTGGCGAAGCTCTATCGCGCCGACCAGGAACTTCGGAGTGGTGAAGTGGCGGCGTGGGATCCGCACCTCCGGTCCGCGGGTTGGCAGCGGACCGAGGGAGACGCCTGGCACCTCTTCCTGGCTCGGGGCCGCCCGGATGATGACCTGTACCGCCGCCGCCAAGGCGGACAATGGGTCAATCGTTTCGCCGGGATGGCGTCCTACGCGGTCAAGAGCCTGTTGGTTCGCAACCTACGGTCGGCCCGGCACGCGATCGAGAGCCGAGAGGGCGAGAGTCGCTTCCGAGAATTCCATCCCGAGACCTTTCTCCTACCTCGAGAAGCGCAGGCCTGGCAGCGACGAGCCGCCGCGGCGCCCGAACTCTGCTGGCTCCTGAAGCCGCAGGCCTCCTCTCGAGGTCGCGGCATTCGGTTCGTCGAGGCCGGCGAAGAGCTCCCCACCGATGGAGACTGGCTGGTCCAACGAGCGGTCGATCCCCATCTCATGGATGGCTACAAGTACGGACTGCGGTACTACGTGTTGCTGGCCTCCCTCGATCCCCTGGTGGCCTACGTGCACCGCCGGGGTACCTGTCGGGTCGCGACGCGCCCGTTTGCCCTCGATGCTGCGGGTCGCTCCGATCGATTGGCCCATCTCATCAACACGGCCGTGCAGCAAACCAATCCGGAGGCGACCTGGTGGCAGCGCAATCTCGATTTCGCCGGCTACTACCGCTGGTTCGAAGGGCAGGGATTCGACCCGCTTCGGCTCGAATCACAAATCGACGAGGCCCTGCGCCGTACGCTACTCGCTTGCCGTGAGCAGGCTCTGATCGAGAGCCGGGCCGTGGGGACTCTGGAGGGCTGTTTCGAGTTTCTGGGGGTGGACTTCCAGGTAGACGACCGTGGGTCTCCGTGGCTCCTCGAGTGCAACCCGGCCCCGCCGATGGAGGACGAGGGTGGCTTCGACCCGCGCACGGGCGCACTCTTCGGGGGGATCAAGAACGAGCTGATGTCCGATCTACTGCGGTTGCTCGGTCTCGAAGGCAGCCTCGAGGAACAAGCCGCCGAGCGTCGACTCACCTGGCCACAACGACTGCAGGCCCAACGGGACCGAGCCGGCGGTTGGCGGCTGCTGTGGCCGGTGGCGGAGAGCGCCACATATCGGGAGCGTCTCCTCCTCCGTCCGACGGACGAGGAACTGCAGGCAGAGGTCGGCGTACGCCGAAGAAGGTCTGCGCCGCCTGCTCCTTCCTCTCGAGTGGCGGCCTGGCCTCTGGGCCAGGGACTCGTCTTGCACGACGACTCGACGGGGCGACTGTTCACCACCAATGCCGCGGCTGCGTTCGTCTGGTCTGGACTGGCCGAAGGGGCGAGCCTCGACGAACTGGTGGCCGAACTCGAGGGGGCGAACCCGAGCGGTCGCGAGACCACCGGCCCCGAGATCGGCTGGCGCGACCGGGTCTGGGATCTACTGGTGGTCTGGTCCCACCTCGGACTGCTAGCGGGCACCGAATACTGCCGGAGCGAAGAGCGTTCTACCGGGTCCCTGCAGGTAGCGGGCCGGAGGCTCGCCGCGGCGCTCGCCCTGCCCGTCAGCGCGGCGGTCGCCGAGGGGTGGTCGACGACCGTCGAGCTCCCCGACCCGCGAATCCGAAGCCTGCTTTTCACTGGAGAAGACCCTGGACCTGGTGCGCAGCCCGAGGGCGGGACGCTGTGGACGAAGAGTGCGGCACTGGACACGCTCGGCGAACTCCATTCTGGCGGCCTGCGTTTGGACAGGCCGTTGGCCCGGCGGCTGGTGGCCTGGTTGAGCCAGTGCGAAGTCGTGGTTTCGGACCGACGGCCCGGTGCACTATGATCGATCGATGAGCAAAGAGAAGCTGCCGCCGCTGTCCCCCGAGACCCTCGCTCGTCCGAGTCGGCGGTCCTTCCTGAAACTGGTCGGAACGGCGGCCGTGGCCGGCCCTGTGTTCCTGTCCGTCGGCGCTCGGGCCGGCGAAGAGACTCCTTACGAACGCGCCCAGTACTATCTCGGCAACGCACGAGACCTGGTGGCCAGGGCTCGCGACGCAGAGGGACAGGCCCAGCGGCAGCTGGCTACCGAGGCCCACACCGAGCTGACCGAAGCTCGCAGCGCGATCGCCGACGGCACGCCGGAGGAGCGCGAGCGGATGGCTCGCCCGATGCTTCGCCTCGAGAAGGAAATCGACGATCTTCTCGACTAAGTTCGCCCTGTCTGGCGCTTGACAGACGCGCCGCGGGACCATACTCTGCTCTCAGCATTCGGAGCGGCCTGAGTTTTCAGGCTCGGCAACCTGGGACGGACACCCAAGGTGCCTACCCGTCAGATCGGCGGGAATGCGGTCCCCGAGATCCAAGTCTTCGCGAGATCCAGGTCTTCGCCGGAGATGACGATCGAGGGCGGCAAACCAACTGTCCGCCGTCGAGACCCGTTCCAGATGCCCTCAGCAAGGAACGGGTTTTTGGCGTGTGGAGTACGAGAGGACGACGATGATGGTAACGACGATCGAACGGCAGACGAGCCAGGCTCCCGAGCGTCCGGCGGACCTGGAGACGCGGCAGCGAGCCCTCGTCGAGGCACTCGCGCAGCGCGTGTTGGTGCTCGATGGAGCCACGGGGACCGGTCTGCAGGATCGGGAACTGGGGCCGGAGGATTTCGGAGGCGAGGAACTCGAAGGCTGCAACGAGAACCTCTGTCGTACCCGCCCTGACGTCATCGAGAGCCTTCATGTCTCCTACCTCGAAGTGGGGGCCGACATCGTCGAGACCAACTCGTTCGGGAGCACCCCCCTGGTGCTGGGTGAGTACGGGCTGTCGGAGGACGCGTTCGAACTCAACCGGTTGTCGGCCGCGATCGCGCGGCGGGCCTGTGCTCGGTTCGAAAGTGCCGAGCGAACCCGTTTCGTCTGTGGGTCGATGGGCCCGACGACGAAGGCGATCTCGGTCACCGGTGGGATCACGTTCGCAGAATTGATCGAGAACTACCGGGTGCAGGCCCTGGGACTGATGGCGGGAGGAGCGGACTATCTGCTCCTCGAGACGTGCCAGGACACGCGCAATATCAAGGCGGGTCTTCTGGGGATCGACGCCGCGACCGAGGAAGCTGGCTGGGGGCTCCCGGTCGCCGTCTCGGTGACCATCGAACCCACGGGGACGATGCTCGCCGGCCAGGATGCGGAGGCACTGGCGGTCTCCGTGGCTCATCGAGATCTTCTCTACGTAGGCTTGAACTGCGCGACAGGGCCGGAACTGATGCGCGATCACGTGCGAACCCTCGCGGAGTTGGTACAAACACGGGTGGCCTGTGTTCCGAATGCTGGTCTTCCCGACGAGGAAGGGCGCTACCTGGAGTCGCCCGAAGATCTGGCCAGGGTGCTGGGTGAGTTCGTCGGCCACGGCTGGCTGAACCTGGTCGGAGGGTGCTGCGGAACCCGACCGGGGCATGTCGCGGCACTGTGCAAGGCGGTCGAAGGGGCCGCGGTGCGGGCGGTTCCCAGCCACGATCGTTGCCTGGTTTCGGGGATCGAGGCTGTCGAACTGACCGAAGACAACCGACCCTTGCTGGTCGGTGAGCGGACCAACGTCCTCGGCAGTCGGGCCTTCAAGCGACTGGTGGCCGACGCCGAGTGGGAGGCCGCGGCCGAAGTAGGTCGGGCGCAGGTGAAGAGCGGGGCCCAGATCCTCGACGTCTGTTTGCAGGACCCCGACCGCGACGAACTGTCCGACGTCGAGGCCTTTCTCGATCAACTGGTGCGGCTGGTCAAGGTGCCTCTGATGATCGACTCGACCGACTCCGAGGTGATGGAGCGAGCGCTGAGCTACTGCCAGGGCAAGGCCGTGTTGAACTCGATCAACCTCGAGGATGGCTTGGCCCGTTTCGAGAGCGTGGCTCCCCTGGCCGCTCGCTACGGCGCCGCCTTGATCGTCGGGACGATCGACGAGCAGGGCATGGCGGTGACGGTCGAACGCAAGCTCGAGGTCGCTCGCCGCAGCTATCGCTTGCTGACCGAGCGGTACGGGATCGCACCCCAGGACATCTGGTGGGATCCGCTGGTGTTTCCTTGCGGCACCGGGGACGAGAACTACATCGGCTCCGCCAAGGCGACGATCGAGGGAGTTCGGAGGCTGCGGGAGGCGTTTCCTGGGACGCGCACGGTTCTGGGGATCTCGAACGTGAGCTTCGGCTTGCCGCCGGCCGGACGCGAGATTCTCAACTCGGTCTTCCTCTACCACTGCACCCGTGCCGGTCTCGACGCGGCGATCGTCAACAGCCAGCGGCTGGCCCGCTACGCCGAGATCGCTGACGACGATCGTCTCCTCTGTGAGCGACTGCTCGAACTGGAGGTGGGCCAGGTGGCCCAGGCCGACGCTGCGGTGGCCGAGTTCACGGCGCACTTCCGGGGACTCGACCCCACCGCCAACCGGCCCTCACGCGAAGACCTGCCCCTCGAAGAACGTCTGGCGCGGGCCGTCGTCGAAGGCTCGAAGGTCGGGTTGACGGAGGACCTCGAACTCGCGTTGGCCGACGCTCGCTGGCCGGAACCTCTCGACATCATCAACGGCCCGCTGATGGCGGGGATGAGCGAGGTGGGTCGGCTGTTCAACGACAATCAGCTGATCGTGGCCGAGGTTCTGCAGAGTGCCGAGGTCATGAAGGCTGCGGTCTCGTTCCTGGAACCGCACATGGAGCATTCGGAGGGACAGGCCAAGGGGCGCGTCCTCCTCGCCACGGTGAAGGGGGACGTCCACGACATCGGCAAGAACCTGGTCGAGATCATCCTCTCCAACAACGGCTTCCAGGTGATCAATCTCGGGATCAAGGTTCCCAGTGAACAGCTGATCCAAGCGGTCGAAGAGCACTGTCCCGATGTCATCGGTCTCTCGGGACTGCTCGTGAAGAGCGCTCAGCAGATGGTCCTGACGGCAGGAGACTTGGCCGCGGTGGGGATCGATACCCCGGTGTTGGTCGGAGGCGCCGCGCTGACCCGGCGCTTCACCCATCGCAAGATCGCCACCGCCTACCAGGGGTTCTGTACCTACGCCAAGGATGCGATGCACGGTCTGGAACTGGTGGAACGGTTGACCGACGAGGCGCGACGACCCACCCTGGTGGAGGAGGTCAGCGCTCGGCTGGCGGCCGATCGGGAGGGTGAAGTCGAGACCCGAAGGGTTCCTGCGGAGACGCCGCGGGGACCAGCTGCCAGCATTCGACGCGATCTCGACGTTCCGCTCCCGCCGGACCTCGAGCGGCACGTGGAGACTCTCGATCTCGATGCGGTCTGGAGCCTGCTCAATCCCCAGATGCTCTACGGCAAGTACTTCGGACTCAAGGGTGTCGTACGGAAGCTCGAGCAACAAGGAGACCCGCGACTTTTCAAGATTCAACGGGTCGTCGAGAAGTTGCAACTCGAAGGTCGGCAGGGGGCCCTCAGTGTCCCCGCGGTGTGGCAGTTCTTCCCAGCGGCGGCCGAAGGTGAGGATCTGGTCCTGTTCGACCCCTCGCGGACCCGCGAAGTGGCACGTTGGACTCTGCCACGCCAGGCCGAAGGCAAGGGGTTGTGTCTGGCGGACTACGTCCTGCCGAACGATCATGTGGCCCTCTTCGTCACCGGGGCCCAGGGGACGGTCCGTGAGCGCGCCGAGAGCCTCAAGGAGGCGGGCGAGTACGTCGAAAGCCACGCCCTGGCAGCCCTGGCATTGGAGACAGCGGAGGCAGCTGCCGAGTGGATCCATCGCCGGATGCGGCAGCAGTGGGGATTCGCCGACCCCGAGAATCTCACCCGCGAACAGACCTTCGCCGCGCGCTATCGGGGGCGGCGCTACAGCTTCGGTTATCCCGCTTGCCCGGACCTGGCCGGGCAGCGCCAACTCTTCGAACTCCTGCGACCCGAGGAGGTCGGCATTCAGCTCACCGACGGCGACATGATGGACCCAGAGGCCAGCGTTTCCGCGCTCGTGTTTCAGCACCCCGATGCCACGTACTTCGCGGTGTAACGGGTCGCAGGTCGCAACCTTCGTCTACACTGGCTCGTAGATGCCAAAAGACCACGAGGAGATTCTGATGAGCGACGCCCCCGACTTCGCCGCCCTGGCGGCACCGACCGAGGAACATGCTCGACTCGAGCCCTTCGTGGGCACGTTTGCCGCCGAGGTTCGTCTGTGGATGGGGCCCGGAGATCCGATGATCATGACGGGAACCATGGTCAACGAGTGGGATCTGGGACAGCGCTTCCTGCGCCAGACCTATGAGGGCGACGAAGTCGAGGGTCCCTTCCCGGCCTTCGCGGGACGCGGCTACTGGGGCTACAACAAGATCGATGGTCGCTGGGAGGGCTTCTGGATCGACACCGCCTCGACCGTGCAACAGATCGAGCACGGGACGCTCGACGCGAGTGGTCGGGTGTGGACGATGCTGGGTGACATGACCGATCCGGGAAGTGGGCAGCCACTGCGCAAGCGCTCGGTCATCACGCTGATCGACGCTGACCGCCACCGTCTCGAGATGTTCTTCGAGACCCCCGAAGGCGAGTCCAAGGGGATGCAGATCGACTACGCCCGGCGCGGCTGAAGTCTCGGTACCGTTCCCGCCCGCTCCTCCCGCGAGCTCGTTCCGAGCTTGACGGGAGGAGCCAGGGCTGGAATACTACCGACCGGTCGGTAGTACCGTAGGCGAACAATCTCATGACCCCGACACCCTCCCCCGCCGTTCCCACGCGCCAGAGGCTGCGTTCCGTGGCGCTGGAGCTGTTCGCTCGCCATGGCTACGGCGGGGCCTCGATGGCCGAGATCGCTCGCGGGGTCGGCGTGCAGAAGGCCACTCTCTACAACTACTACCCCTCTAAAGAGTCGCTGCTGCTCGACCTGCTGGAACAGGGGTTGGCGGCCTGGGGGCGTGCCTCACGAGTGGCGCTGCGGGCCGATGGACCCCTGCGCGAGCGCCTCCAGCAGCACCTGGAGGCGGTGCTGGACTACGCGAGCAAGCATCCGCACGAGGCGGCGGTGGTGCGCCTGGCGGCGACCCAGATCGGGGGCGAGCTGGGAGTCGAGGTTCGTCGCCGGCTGGAAGCCCACAAGGCTGAGTACATGGAGCTTCTCGCGCAGCAGTTCGCCGCTGCGATCGACGCCGGCGAGGTACGCAACGTCGATCCGGTGGGTCTGGCCCGAACCTGGCGAGCCCTGCTCAATGGCATGTTGATTCAGTACCTCTTCGAAGGAGCGGGTGGTGATGTGCGGCGTTCCCTGGAACAGGTCTGGGAGATCGTCTGGAAGGGCATGGCAGCCCGGGAGGAAGTGTAGAGATGGTATGCATGCGATGGGGACGAACACTCTGTCTGCTGGGGGTTCTGGGATTGGTCTCGAGTCCGGGCCTCGGCTCCGAGCCGACCGACGGTGGGCCGTCCGCCACCTCGGCCTTGGGACTCGAAGAACTTACGCTCTGGGCCCTCGAACACAATCCAGCCCTGGCCGCGGTGGAGGAACTACGACAGGAGGTCCAGGGTGGCGTGGTGGAGGCGCGGGCCGATGCGTTTCCTCAGCTGGAGGCGGTGGCGGCCTGGGACCGCTCTCGCAACCCGTCCTTCCTCAACAGCCCCGACTTCCAGGATTTCGTGCCGCCGGGCTTCGAACCGAGTGAGCAGGAGGTCTACAACCTGGGGATGGAGCTAACGCAGACGCTGTACAGCGGTGGGAAGATCGCGGCGGCCCTGGAGCTGGCTTCGGTTCTCGTCGACCTCGCCGAGACCAGCATCGACTCCGCGCGGCTCGACCTGGCAGCAGACGTGGCCACGACCTACTACCAATTCCTCGGGGCCCAGCGGGCGATCGAGACGATCGAACTGCAGGAACGGGCTCGCCGACAGAACCTGGAGACGGTGGAGAATCGACTGGAACTCGGCGAGGCCACTCGGCTCGAACAGCTGCAGGCCGTTGCCGCCCTGGCCCAGGTGCGCCCGCAGTTGGAACAGCGACGCGGTGATGCCCTCGTCCTCGAGGCAGAACTGAAGGCTCTGCTCGGTATCGAGCGGGATCGTGAGGTGGCAGTCCGTCCGGTCGACCGGCTCCTACCCCCCGGTCCCGGCTTCGACACCCTGCTAGCCTGGGCCGACGGTCAACGGCCTGAACTCCTCGACCTCGACCTCCAGATCCAGTCGCTCGAGCTCCAGCAGACCATCAGGCGAGCGGACGGGCGGCCGCAGTTGGAGTTCACCGGGCGCTACGGCCACCAGGCTCGGCTGGCGGAGGACCTGACCGACTCGTTGTTTGCCGACTGGGGCGTGGGTTTCGGTCTGCGGTGGTCCTTCTTCGACGGCGGGCGTCGTCGAGGTGAGATCGCACGACTGGCTAGCCAGAGTCGTCAACTCGCACTGCAGATCGAGGATCTCCGGCGCCGCATCGAAGTGCAGATCGAGGAGGGACTGTCCTCCTACACCGCGGCCCGAGCCGGCTGGGAGGCCTCCAAGGTCGCGGCCGAGGCCGCTCGCGAAGCTCGCCGTGTCGCCGCCGAGAGCTACCACGAGGGCATCGCCTTGCAAGTCGATCTTCTCAACGCCCAGGACCAGGAGGCGTCGAGCGAACTGCTCGAAGTCGAAGCGTACTACCGGGCCCTGCAGGCGGTGGCCCGGCTGGCTCGTGCCGTCGGCATGATGCCCAGTGAACTGATCGAGCGTGCCGACGAAGGCACTCCGCACACTCCAACGACGACCACCGAGGAATCCATCGCGACGGAGACTTCGGAGAGGGTGATCCGATGAGCAAATCCACTGTACACGTACTCACTGTCTCCATCTTGGTGGGCCTCGCCGCCTGGGGCTGTGGAAGCTCGTCCGAGAGCCAAGCCGCGGCCACCACCACCGAACGGATCGCCACCGTGCGGGTCCTGGGCCTGGCGACCGAGGCGGCGACCGACGTCGTTAGCCTGCCGGCCGACTTGAAGCCAGCTCGCCGCGCGATCCTGGCAGCCGAGGTGCCGGGACGGATCGAGAGCCTTTCGGTGGAGGTGGGAGACACCGTCACCAAAGAGCAGTCGTTGCTGACGATCGATCGCCGCGCCTTGGAGCAGACGGTTCGAGAGGCGGAGGCGGTCTTCTTCCAGCGCACCCAGCAGTTCGAGCGGGCGCAGAATCTCTTCGCCAAGCAGTCGATCACCAAGGCCCAGATGCTCGATGCCTTGACCTTCCGTGACGTGGCGCAAGCCAGCCTCGATTCGGCGCGTCTGCAGCTTTCGAAGTCGAGCCTCCGGGCTCCGTGGTCGGGGCGGGTAGCCGCCCGTCGGGTCGAACTTGGCGACTACGCGCAGCCCGGTCAGCCGCTCATCGAGTTGATCGCGGTCGGGACCCTGAAGGTACAGGCACCGGTGGCGGCCTCGGATGTGCCCTTCGTAGCAATCGGCTCGCCGGTCTCGGTCCGGATCGACGCCTTCCCGGACCGCCTGTTTCAAGGAACCATCGTTCGCACGGGAGCTGAACTGGATCCGCGGAGCCGCACCCTCGAGGTCGAGGCCGAGTTGAACAACGCGGCGGGTGATCTCACGCCGGGTCTCCCCGCGCGGATCGAGCTGGTACGGCGCCAGTACCCCGAGGCGCTCTTGCTACCGGCCAGTGCCGTCATTCGCTTCGAGGACCACGACGCGGTGTACGTGGTCGAGGACGACCGGGCCGTGTTGCGCCAGATCGGTCTGGGCCCGCTCCTCGGGGAGAGGGTCTTGGTGAACTCAGGGCTGGTGGCGGGCGACGAGGTCGTGGTCGAGGGGCAGTCGGGCATCTCGGATGGCCAGCCGGTCGAGGTCCTGACGGAGGATGCGGCGTGAGAATCGTCGATCAAGCCCTGGCCCATCGCGCCACGGTCTTCTTCCTCCTCGCAGCCTTGATCATCGGCGGTTTGACCGCCTACCGCAGCCTGCCGCGGGAGAGCTTCCCGGACATCTCCGTGCCGATGATCATGGTCTACACGCAGTACCCCGGCGCCGCTCCCAAGGAGGTCGAAACCCAGATCACCGATGTGCTCGAGCGGGAGCTCAAGGGAGTCGACGACCTGGAGGAGTTGACCTCGCAGTCGCTCGAGAGTACCTCGGTGGTGACCGTGGAGTTCGGTACCGATATCGACATCGATTCCGCCCTGCAAAAGGTGCGAGACAAGGTGGATCTGGCGAAGGCCGAGTTTCCGTCCGAGGTCGAGGATCCGATCTTGGAAGAGATCAACTTCTCGGACATTCCGATCCTTCAGGTGAACCTCGCCGGCGATATCGGCGCGGTGGCGTTGAAGGAGCTGGCCGAGGATCTCCAGGACATGATCGAAACCCTGCCTGGCGTCTTGCGGGCCAACATCGTCGGCGGACGGGAACGCGAAGTCCAGGTCGACGTCGACGCCGAGCGTTTGCGTTTGGCGGGGCTGTCGCTCGACGACGTAGTCCAGGCCGTGGCCAGCGAGAACGTGTCGATTCCCGGCGGGGACCTCGACGTCGGCGACCAGACCTTTGCGGTGCGCGTGCCGGGCGAGATCGAAGATCCGATGGAGATCCGCGACTTCGTGATCGAGGCCAAGGCCGGGAAGCCGATCTACGTCCGTGACGTGGCTACGGTGACCTTTGGCTTCAAGGAGCGGGACTCTTACGCTCGGATCAACGGCAAGGAGTCGGTCGCCCTGACAGTGCAGAAACGAGCGGGTACGAACATCATCGAACTGGCCGATCGGGTCAAGGCCGAAGTAGAAGCCGCCCAGGCCGAGTGGCCCGAAGGAGTCGAAGTCTCACTGCTCGCCGACCAGAGCAAGGAGATTCGGCGCATGGTCAAGGATCTCGAGAACAACATCCTGTCGGGCTTGGTTCTCGTGCTCCTGGTCCTGATGTTTGCGCTCGGTCTGCGCAACGCCACCTTTGTGGCTCTCTCCATTCCCTTCTCGATGTTCCTCACCTTCCTGTTCATTCAGGCCTCGGGGATCACACTGAACATGGTGGTGCTCTTCTCGCTGGTCCTCGCGGTTGGCATGCTCGTCGACAACGCGGTGGTGGTGGTCGAGAACATCTATCGCCATATGCAGGGTGGACTCTCGTCCAGCGCCGCCGCGGCGACCGGTACGCACGAGGTGGACACCGCGATCCTGGTGTCGACTCTGACGACCGTGGGCGCTTTCTTCCCGCTGCTCTTCTGGCCGGGAACGATGGGCGAGTTCATGTCCTTCTTGCCGATGACCCTCAGCATGGCGCTGATCGCTTCGCTGGCGATTGCGTTCACCGTCAATCCGACGTTGTGCGCAACCTGGATGAGGATCGCCGCCGGTGAACTGCGCACCGAGACCGAAGAACCGGACGAGTACGACCTCGGGAAGAAGGGCCGCCGCTGGACCGAGCGTTTGGGCGAGGCGCTGACGAGTCGCTACCGACGCTCACTGCGATGGTCGCTGGACCATCGGTTCATGACTCTGGGAGGCACCGTCAGCTGTTTTGTCCTGGTCGTCGTGTTGTCGGGACTCTACGGCCATGGCGTCGAGTTCTTTCCCGAGACCGAACCGCCTCAGATCTTCGTCAACGTCGAACTGCCGTCCGGAACTCGCATCGAGCGCACCGATGGCGTGATCCGCGAGATCGAATCGCGACTGACCGGTCTTCCCGACGTCAAGACGATGGCGGCGAGCGTGGGGGCAGGGAGTCAGAGCGACTTCGGTGGAACCTCGCGCGGAGACGCCTCGAAGGCTCGGATCACCCTCGACCTTCTCGATCGGGAGGAACGGTCTCAGAGCTCTTTCCTCACTATGGATCAGATTCGTGATCTGACGGCTGACCTACCGGGGGTGGTGGTCGATGTAGCGCGACCGGACGAAGGACCGGCGACCGGAGATCCTCTCTCCATCGAGGTGACGGGAGAGGACTTTTCGGTTCTGGGCCAGATCGCCGAGCGGATTCGTGGCATCGTCGACGGCATCCCAGGTCTCGTTTCGCTCGACGACGATTTCGACCCGGCGAGCCCGGAGATCGTAGCGCGGATCGATCGGGCCCAGGCGGCCAAGCTCGGTCTGACGACCCGTGATATCGCTTCGACCGTGCGTACGGCGATCAATGGAACGGAAGCCTCGACCTTCCGCCGCACGGGTGACGACGAGATCGACATCATGGTGCGCTTGGGACACGGTGGCGAGACGGACCTCTCCGAACTCTCCCGCGTCACTCTGGTCAACGAGGACGGGATCCAGATTCCACTCTCCTCGGTCGCCAGTTTCGAGCGAGCCACAGCGCTCACGGCGATCCGCCACAAGGACCAGGATCGGGTCGTCACCGTGTCGGGGAAGGTCACGGACACCCGACTGGCTCAGCCGGTACGAGAGGAGGCACGGGCTCGACTGGAAGCGGTGCCGGACCTCCTTCCCGAGGGGTACTCGATTTACTTCGGTGGCCAGAGCGACGACGAGAAGGAGGCCGCGGACTTTCTCTCCAAGGCGTTCCTGTGGGCCATCCTCATCGTTATGGCACTGATGGTGGGGAAGTTCGATTCGGTAGCGATCCCGGTGATCATCATCACCTCGGTCGTGATGTCGATGATCGGCGTGCTCTTGGGCTTGCTGGTGACCGGCTTGCCGTTCGGCATCGTGATGACCGGATTGGGAGTGATCTCGCTGGCTGGAGTGGTCGTCAACAACGCGATCGTGCTGCTCGACTACGCCGAGCAACTGCGGGCCCAGGGTTTGCCGAGGCGAACCGTGGTCGAACTGACGGGCGAGCGTCGTTTGCGGCCGGTGCTGCTGACCGCGGTCACGACGATCCTCGGGCTGATCCCCCTCGGAACCGGCTTCGAGTTCGACTTCCACAGCTTGCGGTTCGCCAGTGGGGGAGAGAGCAGCCAGTGGTGGCAGGGGATGGCGGTCGCGGTTATCTTCGGCCTCGCCTTTGCGACCTTCCTGACCCTGATCCTGGTGCCCGTGCTCTACGACCTCCTTCTCGAGTTCAAGGAACGCTGGGCCTCGCGGCGGGGGCGCGGCCCCCAGGAACCGTCCTCTGGCCCCCTGTCACCGTTGGACGATCGACTATCCGACGAGGAGGCGGACGACATCGATACCGCGGCCGCCTACGTACCGCCCGACCCCCTCGGGGCCTGAACCCGCCGTCTTGCCGCCAGCTACTTAGGTGGTAAGGAGTCGACGAACTGTCGGGCCAACTCGATCCAGGTCGCGAGACCGGCGTGCTCGGCGGCGTCGGCTTCGACCCAGACCAGGCCGCGCATCGGTCGGCCCGTGAAGTCCATGACGGCGGCGCCTGGCCGGGCGAGGGCGTCCTCCCAGCGCTGCTGGCCGACGCGGAAGATGTAGCGTCCGGTGCCTACGCCGCAGAGCATGTTGCCGTGCCGCATCCAACAGATCCCACCGAACATCTTGGTCTCGGTGACTCCCTCCGGATCCTCGGCTAGGGCTTCGCGCATCTTCTCAGCCAGTTCTGGGTCATAGGGCACGTCTTCGTCTCCTTCGGGTTCGGCATGGTGGGTGCCAATGGCAGGTACGACCGTAGGACGGTTTCTCACTGCCGTTCCCGACATCCAGCCGGAATCGAAGCTACTTCTTCTCGGAGAGACGGCGTCGCAGGATCTCGTTCTCGAAAGCGATACCGACCTCTGCCGCCGCCAGGTCGAGGATCTCGACCTCTTCGATCCGCCGGTCGATCAAACCGTTGTCGGTATAGACCACGAGGATCACCCGGTCGACTCCGAGCACGGGGAAGAGGACGACCTCTTTCCTACGTGGTGGTCCAATGCGGGCCACGAGTTCAGGGGGGAGACGGGCCTCTTCCCAACTCGTCGTCATCGCCCTGCCCTCCTCGATCGCCCGGCTCAGACCATCGTCCGGGTCGAGTGCCAGTCGCAGGCCTCGTGTCTTGTCGGCCAGCGAACCGCCGTCGGCGTCGAAGCCGAAGGCGCCGAGGGCGTTGAGGGTGTTTCCCTGAACCAGGAAAAGGACGGCCCGCTCGACCGATTCACTGACGACCTTCATCAGGCTGAGAGCGACACTGGCCGAGAACAGACCCGAACGCAGGTCCGAGACGATCCGGTGCAGGCGCTCGATGGCAGTTTGGTTCTGTTCGGGGCTGGACGGAGGGAGCGGTTCGCGAAAGCGCGACAGGCTGTTGAAGCAGCCAAGAATGGCTTGCGGGTCGGAGGGAACGACTGCGGTGGCACCCGCGGCGTACGCCTTGGTCGTCAGGCCCACGTCCTCGACGATACAGAGCACTGGTACGGTGGGCCGCGCTCGGCACAGCTCGGCGAGCTGATCGAAGGTCGTGGTTGGTTCGCGCAGCTCGAAGGCGATGATGGCTCGACTGCCGGCCGCTTCGTCGAGACCGGCGGGCGAGAGCACGCGGTAGGGAGTCTGGCTGGACACCAGACGCGTGACGAGTTCGGTTTCGAGGGCAGTCGCAGCGGAAACGAAGTGCAGTTCGGAAAAGGACGCCTCGGCCAGCGACGGCTGACGGCCCAGACGCTCGACCAGCGCGGCGGTACTGGGCCCAGGGCCTTCGCCCTCGGCCGGATCTGGCAGCGCTTGGGGGCCTGGAGTCGTCCTCGCGGTTGCGGGGTCCTGCTCTGGTGCAGCCGAGACGCCCTCCTGGTGCCGCTCGTCGAACACCCGGGCTGCCTCCAGCAGAACCATCTGGGTATTGAGGTCGAGTTCTGGTAGCAGGTCGGCCGGCAGGAAGGCGATGTCATCGACGGGGGCGAGCTGGTCGAGTTCGAACTCGAAGTCACCGAGTTCCCAGGAAACGAGCTCGTAGATGGTCTCTTCGACCTGAGCCTTCACCGCGGCCTGGACCGCAGGGAGAGTCAAGGCTCCCTCGTCGAGGAGGATCTGCCCCAGAAGGCGTCCCGCGGGATCCGTCATCTGGCGTTCGAGCGCCTGGTCCCGAACCTCGGCGTCCAGGGAACCCATGCGCACGAGGAGTTCGCCGACGCGAAGTCCGGGGTCGAGCTTGGCTCCCACGATGGCGCCCTGGTGGAAGAGGACACGAGCTTGCCGGTTGGCCGTTCGCACCTGGAGCGTGCCGCTCCTGCGGCCCAGGTGGATGAACTGCATGACGTCCGAAACCGGGACGTCTTCCAAGCGGCCGGCCAGACTCATCGGCGTTTCGCAGGGTTGGCCTGGGCACCTACGTCCCAGGCGGAGCACTGCCCCTCCTTGTCGCTACTCATGGGTGCAGCGAAAGGCCTCAGCTGCCGCGCAGGAGGCCTACCAGTCCCTGCAGGGTCTCCAGCTTGCGGTGCGTCTTGGAGTAGATGCGGGCCGCAACCAGGGCAGATGCGGCGTGGGCTGCGAGCAGATCCAGGATGTCTCGGTCCTCCGAAAGTGGCGTCTTCTTGTGGTCGAGCATAGCAAGGATCACCAGCGCGCCCACCACCGAGTCCTCGACGCGAAGCGGAACGACGGCCAGGGCTTCGGAATCGGTGGCTCGCTCCAGACGTAGATGGCCGTCGGTCAGGGCGGCATCGACCAGCGCGTCGCCGCCGTCGTAGGAGGGAGCTCCGAAGCGCGACTCAGCCGCCACGTCTCCGTACGCGAGCGCTACCTCGTACTCACCTTCGTTCTCGTCCTGGATGAGCAAGACGAAGGTCGCGGCCCCGAGAAGATCACGCGTGATCTCCGCGATTGCCGAACGCACCTCGGCGGGGTCGAGGCTGGCGTGCAGCTGGTAGGTCGCGACGTAGAGGCTGGTCAGCTTGCCGGCTTGGCGCTCCGCTTCGACGAGTTGCGCTACCAGCTCTTCCTGATCGTTCTCGGCCTCCCGGATTCGCTCCTGCAGCGACTGGATCTGTGTCTGTTCGTCAGGCCGCGGAATCACCAGACGCGCGTTGTTCTCGAGGACCTTGGCCAGATGTCCGGCGTCGTCGAGTAGAGACTTGAGCTGTCCCAGGGCTTCGACGACTTGCGACCCATCCTCGTTGGCGGCGTCGGATCGAGACTTCTGATCTGTCAATGGGTGTACTCGGGTAGCCCGAAGCCGATCGACTACGGGTGGGCTCGAAACCCGAAGGGGAGCCGAGCCCGGGTTCCTCAGCGGAGTGAATGGCCTCGGTCCTCGCCGGGTTCTCCGGTGCGGCCAAGGTAGACAGCTCCATATTGTAGCGGACGAGAGGCCGAACCGCGTGGCCAACCGCTCCAGGTGGCTCGCATCCCCACCGCCGTTCGACGGAACGCGCCTTCGGTAGGTGGCGAATGCCCTGTCTCGCAGGGGGCTGGTCTGGTAGACTGCGCTCCCCCGGGCCTCCCCCGGGACCCAACAAATCCCCATCCATAGCCGTCCAAGGGAGGACGAATTGAAGATTCATGAGTATCAAGCGAAGGAGATCCTGCGCCGATACGGGGTGAAGACCCCGCGGGGTCGAGTGACCGCCGATGCGTCGGAGGCTCGCGCTATCTGTGAGGAGTTTGGAGGACGCTGTGTCGTCAAGGCCCAGATCCACGCTGGCGGTCGCGGCAAGGGCGGCGGCGTGAAGCTGGCGAGTTCGCCCGACGAGGCGGTCTCGGTGGCCGAGCAGATTCTCGGGATGCAGCTGGTCACGCCCCAGACCGGTGCCGAGGGGCAGCTGGTGCAGAAGGTGCTGATCGAGGAGGCCCTCGATATCGCGACCGAGCTCTACCTAGGGGTGATCCTCGACCGGCAGTCCGGCCTACCTCTCATCATGGCTTCGGCGGCCGGGGGAATGGACATCGAAGAGGTGGCGGCGGAAAACCCGGATGCGATCCTGAAGGAGGCCTTCGATCCCCATCTTGGACTGCTGCCCTTTCAAGCTCGTCGGGTCGCGGCCGGTCTGGGTCTGAGTGGCAAGACGGCGCGCCAGGCCGCGACGTTGATCTCGGCGTTGGCCAAGGCCTACGTCGACACCGACTCGTCTCTGGCCGAGATCAACCCACTCTTGATCACGGGAGACGGCGACGTGCTCGCGCTCGACGCCAAGATCGGATTCGATGACAACGCCCTCTTCCGGCACGCTGATATCGTGGCGATGCGTGACCTCGCCGAAGAGAACCCGCTGGAGGTCGAGGCCAGTGAGTACGGTCTCAACTACATCAAGCTCGACGGCAACATCGCCTGCATGGTCAACGGTGCGGGACTGGCGATGGCGACCATGGACATCATCAAGCTGTTCGGCGGCGAGCCGGCCAACTTCCTCGACGTGGGGGGGTCGGCTTCGCAGGAGGCGGTGAAGAACGCCTTCCGCATCCTGGTCTCGGATCCAGCGGTGAAGGCCGTTCTGATCAATATCTTCGGTGGCATCGCGCGCACCGACCGCATCGCTCGCGGCGTGGTGGGAGCGATCGAGGAGCTGGGGGACATCGGAGTGCCGGTGGTCGTCCGACTCGAAGGAACCAATGTCGAAGAGGGACGGCGGGTACTGCAGGAAGCCGACTTCGACTTCATCGTGGCGACACACATGACCGATGCCGCCGAGAAGGCGGTAGCGGCCGCCGGAGGAGAGGGCTGATGGCGATCTGGGTGAACAACGATACGCGCCTGCTGGTGCAGGGCATTACCGGCAAGGAGGGTGAGTTCCACGCCCTGGGGTGTCGCGACTACGGTACTCAGGTCGTGGCGGGAGTCACGCCGGGCAAGGGGGGGCAGGAAGTCCAGGGGATTCCGGTCTTCGACTCCGTGGCCGAGGCTCGAGCCGAGACCGGCTGCAACGCGACCATGATCTTCGTGCCGCCACCGTTCGCCGCCGACGCGGTCATGGAAGCGGCCGCGGCCGGCATCGAACTGGTGGTCTGTATCACCGAGGGCATCCCCGTGACCGACATGATGCGGGTCAAGGCCTTCCTCCAGGATCATCCGACGCGGCTGGTCGGACCGAACTGCCCGGGGGTCATCACTCCGGGGCAGGCCAAGATCGGCATCATGCCGGGTCACATCCATACCCCTGGCAAGGTGGGAGTCGTCAGCCGATCCGGTACGCTGACCTACGAAGCCGTCTGGCAGCTGTCCAACGTGGGGCTGGGACAATCGACCTGCGTAGGTATCGGCGGAGATCCGATCAACGGTACCAACTTCATCGATGTGCTGGCCGCCTTCAAGGACGACCCGGACACCGAGGCGGTCATCCTGATCGGCGAGATCGGGGGCAGTGCCGAGGAAGAGGCGGCAGAGTGGGTGCAAGCCAACTTCGATCGTCCGGTCGTCGGTTTCATCGCCGGAGCTACGGCTCCTCCCGGACGCCGCATGGGGCATGCCGGAGCCATCGTCGCGGGTGGCAAGGGCACGGCGGCCGCCAAGAAGGAAGCCCTGACGGCGGCGGGAATCCATGTGGTCGATTCGCCCGCGGTCATGGGCGAGACGGTTCTCGAGGCCCTCGGACGCTAGGAAAGGGGCGCCACGGGATTCGTGGCGCCCACCCCGACCATGGAAGACACCACGACATCGCCGACCCTGCGTCGGCCCAGCGGAGGCGGCTGGCTCGCCCTGGTGGGAGGAGGAGAGTTTAGCTTTGGCGAGACGGTCGATGCCGATGCCGCCTGGCTCGAACACGCCGCCCCGGGGACGGTTGGCTTCGTACCGACCGCGAGCGGTTCCACCGACTACGGCGAGAACCTGGCGGAGTACCTTCGAGAGACTTTCGAGCGGAAGGTCGAGACGGTGCCCGTGTTTCGCAGTCGAGACGCTCGACGGCGTAAGAACTGCGATCGACTGGCCGGTCTCTCTGCGGTCTATCTCGGCGGAGGACTGGTCGATCAGCTGGTCGACACGATCTCGGGGACGACCTTCTCCGAGGCGCTGTTGCAGCACCTGCGGTCTGACGGAGTGGTCGTGGGCATTGCGGCCGCAGCCCAGGCGCTGGGGGCGTGGGCCCACAGTCCGCTGCGGCGCGAGGCTACGCCCGGACTCAGCTGGTTGCCGGGGGGCGTAGTCGAGCCGAACTTCGATCCGGGGCACGACCGCCGCCTCCGCCAACTGATGCAGGTTCCGGGGGTCGCGTTCGGGTTGGGGATTCCGGCCGGCTCGGCGATCCTCCTCGGACCGGAAGGGGTGGTCGAGACGGTGGGGGTTTCCTTCCTGCTCGACGACCCCGAAGGGGAGTACCGGATCCTCGGAGAGGCCGACCCCGAACCACCGCCAGTAGCCGAGGTTCCGCCTCGAGACGACGCGCTCTGACGGCCTCCCGGTCCGTTTCGCATTTGATGTTCACTCTCCGGCACCGCAGTGCCGGATCCACGATTCGCAACAATCACTTCAGACAGTTCAGGAGATACGACCATGGAGCAGACGCTCGCCATCCTCAAGCCCGATAGCTACGCCAACGGCAACGCCGGAAAGATCCTCGCCCACCTCGAAGCCGAGGGGTTCACCATCCGTGGATTGCGGGTGGTCCACCTGACCGAGGCGCAGGCTGGTGCCTTCTACGCCGTCCATTCCGAACGCCCCTTCTTCGGCAGCCTGGTCGAGTTCATGACCAGCGGCCCCTGCATTCCGGTCGCCCTGGAGCGTGAGAACGCGGTCAAGGGACTGCGCGAAGTGATGGGAGCGACCAATCCGGCCGAAGCCGCCGAGGGCACGATCCGCAAGCTGTACGCGGCCAACATCGAGAACAATGCCATCCACGGTAGCGACTCGCCCGAGAACGCCGCCATCGAGCTGGCCTTCTTCTTCTCGTCGAGCGATCTGATCGCCGCCCGTTAGGAAATCGTCCCGGCCGTGGTTGCCTCGGCCGGGACCAGTCAACTCAGGACCGAGAAGAGGGCAGTGTCAGTCTGAACTCGGTCTGGTAGCCGGCGGCTACCTCGCCTGGCCCGAGCCAGACCTGCCAACCGTGGCGGGCGGCGATCTCTTGCACCAGGGCGAGGCCCAACCCGCGACCGTCGCGCTTGGTCGAGGTGAACGGCCGAAAGGCTTCGGTGCGCATCTCGGGCGCGAGGCCGGGGCCGCTGTCGAGCAGCCGCAGCACGGTGCGGTGGGGATCGACTTCGATCGCCGCTGCGATCACCCGTCGCTCGCCGTCGGGGAGGGCCGTCACCGCTTCGAGCGCGTTGCGGAACACGTTGACGACCAGTTGTTCGAGCTGGTTCTTGTCGGCGTCGACGATGACGGTTCTGGGTCGGGTGAGCCACTCGGAGCGGACCGAGGCTTGCTTCAGCTCCGGGGCGAAGAGGTGCAGGATGTCGTCGATCAGGGGTACCAGATCGCAGGGTCGTCTCTCGGGGGGTGGCAGCCGGACCACTTCGGCGAAACCGTTGATGAAGCCACTCAACCCCAGGAGTCGCGTGTCGGCGATGGTCAGCGAGGCCTGCAGGGCGTCGCGATCCCCGGCCGGCAAGCCCGATGCCATTTCGCGACAGGACCCGAGGAGCGAGCTCACCGCTCCGACCGAGTTGCCGACCTCGTGCGAGATGGTTCGGATCAGCTGACCGTAGGCGCGGCGTTCGGAATCGAGGAGCTCTCGCGTCAGCTCCTCGAGTACGAAGAAACGGCGGGGAAACCCACGGTCGAAGAAGTGGCCAGCCGAGGCCTTGAACTGTTGTCCCCGGAAGTCGACCAGGGTCGATCCGCTGGGCTCCAGCTCGACGAGGACGGTGCCCAGGGGCCGGGTTTCTGCGCTGTCGCCGGAGTTCAGGGTCGAGCGATCGCTCCCCAATTCGGTCAGGGGGCGCCCCACGATGTCTGGCTCGTCGAGGCGTAGGAGGCGCCCGGCCTCCGGGTTGATCTGGGCGATGGTCTGGTGATGGTCGAGGATGATGACCGCCACCGGAGCTGCCTCCAGCAGTCGCTCTAGGAAGTAGTTCCTCTCCGAACTGAGCAGGCGTTCTTCCCGCAATCGCTCCGACATCGAGTTGAAGAGCAGGATCAGGTCGTCGACCTCACTGCGGCCGGTGCTGCGGAACTTGGCCGTGAAGTCCTGTTCTTTGAGAAGCTCGGTACCCAGCTGGGCGAGCCGGTTGGGGAGCCGGCCCTGCGAGTAGGCCCGGAATCCCAAACCCAGCGACAGCAGGAGGATCCCTTCACTGAGCAGGAACCAGACGCCGTGCGATCGCAGGAAGTAGAAGAGGCAGGCGGCCAGGCCGACGTGCAGAAGGGTCCAGTGGAGACCGAAACGGACGGCGCTACTCATCGGCGCCCAGACTCACTCGAGACGAGACCGGCCCCCTTCCGCCTCGGCCTCCGGCGAGAGTCCGTGCTTTTCCAATCGCCGATAGAGGGCCTGGCGGCTCAAGCCCAGGGACTCGGCGACCCGGGTCAAGTTGCCGTCGTAGTGTTCCAGCGCCTCACGGATCATCGCCGCCTCGACCTGACTCAAGGTCATGCTCCCAGGGCGGGGGAGCGCGGTGGGTCCCAACGGCTCTCCCGGCTCGATCGACCGGAGCCCCGGCACGTCGATGGTGGTCTCCGGTAGGACGAGCACGGCCCGTTCGAGCGTCTGCACGAGTTGACGGACGTTGCCTGGCCAGGGTTGTTTTCGGAGCCAGTTCTGGGCTGCCGGTGTCAAGGCCCGCTCCTCCACGTTGTAGCGGCGGCAGGCCGCCTGCAAGACAAACGCCGCCAGGTGCGGGATGTCGGAACGGCGGTCTCTAAGGGCCGGCAGTCGGATGGTGATGAGGTTGATCCGGTAGAGCAGGTCTTCGCGGAACCCCCCGGTTCGGACGAGCTCCGGCAGGTCGGCGTTGGTGGCGGAGACCACCCGGACGTCGGCCGTCTGCGGCGTGCTGGAACCCAAGACTTCGAAGGTATGGTCCTGGAGGACCCGCAGCAGCTTGACCTGCGAGCTGCCGTCGACCTCTCCGATCTCGTCGAGAAAGATGGTGCCTCCGTCGGCGCGGGCGAATCGCCCCGTGCGCTCCCGCTTGGCGTCGGTGAAGGCGCCGCGGACGTGGCCGAACATCTCGCTCTCGAAGAGGGTCGAGGAGACTCCGCCGAGGTTCACCTTGACGAAGGGGCCGCGACGCCGCCGGCTGTTGCGGTGGATGGCGGTTGCGACGAGTTCCTTGCCGGTGCCGCTCTCCCCGACGATCAGCACCGGGGCCTCGGTGGGCGCGACGCGTTCGACCAGAGCGAGGACCTTCAGGAAGGCTGGGTCGCGGCCCACGAGACCTTCGAGATCGAGTCGCGATTCGAGGGCCTCTCGGGTGGGGACCTCTTGGGTCTGCCCGTCCGGCTCCCGGCCCAGGGTCAGAGCCGTCTCGATCGAACGCAGCAGCTGTTCGTTGGACCAGGGTTTGTTGATGAAGTCGGCGGCGCCCAGTTTCATCCCCTGGACCGCGAGATCGATCGAGCCCCAGGCGGTCATCAGGATGACCGGCAGGTCGGGGGAGTCTCGGCGTAGGTCGCGCAGGAGCCGGAGACCTTCGTCGCCGCTCGTCTGGCGCGAGAAGTTCATGTCCTGGAGGACGAGATCGAAGGCCTCGGCGGCCACCAGGGCCCGAGCGCCCTCGGCGGACTCTGCCGAGCGGCAGAGGTACCCCGCTCGTCCTAGCAACAAGGTCAGCGAGGCGACGACTGTGGCGTCGTCGTCGGCGACCAGGATGCGTGGCGGTGGGTGCCTCCCGGCTTCGCTTCGGGATTCACTCACTGCGCAGGGCGTCCGCCGCGTCGACTCGCGTCGCGAGCCAGCTGGGATAGAGACCGCAGAGGAGCGTGAGTGAGTACATGACGAGGATTGAGGTGACCAGCGCGGTGAGGAAGACGGAGCGGGAGATGTCGCCGATCAAGTCCAGAAAGGGCAGCTGCACGAGAAGCCCGACTCCGAGGGCGAGACTCGCGGTGGTGACCAACGCCAGTTCCGACAGGATCTGCTGGTAGATCTCGCGTCGGTGAGCGCCGACCGCTCGCCGCAGTCCCAGTTCGCGGGTGCGTTGGGTGACATTCTGCCACAGGACTCCGATGAGCCCCAGGGCGACCATGAGCAGAAGGAAGCTACCGACGACTCCGGCGATGACCAACGGGGCGAGCCGGAAGTTCCGCGAGGTGCGGCGCAGTCCCTCGAGATCGCGAATCTCGAACGACCAGCCTGGAGCGACCGCGCGCAGGCGCTCCACCAGGACCTCCTCGAACTCGGCGGGCGTATCCGGTTGGACGCGCACCACGAGATCGCGCAAAAGCCGTTCCTCCGGATCGAGGTTCTTGCGCTGGAAGACGTAGTTGCTCTGGGCCGAGAGTTCTCCGTCCTCTCGAAAGTCGGAGATCACTCCGACGACCCGGTACTCTGGGTCTTCAGGGTCGCGGGGCAGGGACTGTCCGATGGGATCTCCCGCAAAGGCCTCGTTCGCCAGGTCGCGATCGATGACGATGGCGGTCCAGGGTTTGGCGTCGTCTTCGTCGGTGAACCAGCGGCCAGCCACCAGCTCGAGTCGCATCACGTCGAGGAAGTCGTCGGTCACTTCGTTGACCTGCATGTCGAGATTGGCGAGGGTGCGGGTGGAGCCGCCCATCTCGAAGGGCAGGGTGAGAACACCGGCTGCACTCTCCACCGCCTCCAGCCGCTGGGCTTCGACGAGGACGTGGCGTAGGGTCTCTACCTGATCGGCCTGCCAGTTGCTGTCACCGGTGCGGCCGTCTCCGGTTTCGATCTGCACTCCCCAGACATGGTTCCATTCGAACCCGAGGGGCTGTCGGTGGTTGTTCCACAGGAAGCAGGAGAGAGCAACCACGGAGAAGGTGACGAGAAACGCCACGAAGATCTCCACCATCAGGAGGGCGTTGGTGGTCTTCTTGCGCCAGGCGAGTTTGAGTAGGTGCTTGATCACGAGGCACTTCCTTTCAGGCCGTCGACAGGATCGAGACGCGACATGCGCCAGGCCGGGTAGGCTCCGGACAGGACGCCGAACAGGAGAGCGCCGGCCATGCCCCAACCGAACACTCGGAGGTTGAGGGCGAATTCTGCGTAGGGGATGACCCCACTATCGTTGATCGCGGCCAGCACCAGGGCCGAAAGCCCGAGGCCCAGGAGGCCCCCGAGAACGGTGAGCACCACGTTCTCGAGCACGAATTGCAGCAGCAGGTGGCCGCGCGAGGCCCCGAAGGAGCGGCGGACGCCGATCTCCGAGGCGCGCTCCAGGATGCGAGACACGTTGAGATTCACCAGGTTCAGGGTCGGCAGCATCAGGAAGAGGAGAGCCGCGAGTCCGAGAGCAGCGCGGAGGCGGCCCGGATGGCTGCTCTGCATCCGCTGCCCGAAGAGCTGTCGCGACACGAACTCGAAGAAGGTGTCGGCTCCCGAGATCACGGTGTCGTAGCCCTCGGGCGGTGGCATCGCGGAAACCCGGGCCGCGTACTCGGCTCGGATCTGGTCGAAGTCGGAGCGTCGTTCGGCCAGCAGCAGAGCCATGAAGTCCCCGCGGTATTGCTGCCGGTAGTCCTCGGTGCGCGCGGTGGTGTAGGGGATCCAGATCTCAGAATAAGGCACGATCCGCACGATCGGGACGTCCCTGACGACTCCGATGACTTCGAACGATCGACCATCGATTCGTATGGTTTCGCCCAGGGCCTGGCCCGCTCCGAAGAACTTGCCCCGCGTCGTTTCGTTCAGCACCGCCACCTGTCGGCGTTCGTTGAAATCGTGGGCGTCGATGGTGCGTCCTTCGATCAGCTCGAAGTCCAGGATCCGCCAGAAGGCATCGTCGGTCGCCTTGAGGAAGGACCGGATCTTCTCACCGCCTACGTAGCTGGTGACGTTGCCCTGCAGGCGGAAGAACGAGACCTCCTCGACTCCGGGCAGATCGCGGGCGCAGTGGTCGAGGACCTTGAAGCCGGGGAAGCCGGTTCCCGAGCCGGTCTCACTCTGGATCGAAACCCCGAACACTCCGAGGGTCCGGTGTCCCCGGGTCTCGGGAGCATGGGGGGCGAACACATGGTCCAGGAGGGCGGTGACGACCATCAGTACCAGGAGCGTGAAGCTGATTCCAAACAGACTGATGGCGGTGAAGAACTTGCGGCGCCTCAGGACCTTGAGGGCGATCTGTAGATAGCTGCGAAGCATCGTCGGCGCTCCCTACTGAACCTGTCGGCCGTCGAAGAGTCGTACCGTGCGATCGGCGCAGTCGGCCATTCGCTGGTCGTGGGTCACCATGACCACGGTCGAGCCCGCGTCGTGGCGCTGCTTCAGGAGGTCCATGATCTCGTCGCCCATCCGGCTGTCGAGGTTTCCGGTCGGTTCGTCGGCGAGCAGGATCTGGGGTGCCCCGACGATGGCGCGG
Source organism: Thermoanaerobaculia bacterium (assembly GCA_030429235.1). Taxonomy (GTDB): domain Bacteria; phylum Acidobacteriota; class Thermoanaerobaculia; order Multivoradales; family JAIOJS01; genus JAIOJS01. The sequence goes on from JAUIDB010000026.1 coordinate 35,122, forward strand.
GCCACGGCGACCCGTTGCTGCTGGCCGCCGGAGAGCTGGTTGGGGAAGTGGAAGATCCGCGACGACAGCCCCACCTGATCGAGGGCTTCGCGGGCGAGCCGACGGCGCTCTCGGCCGCTGACGCCCGGGCGGTACAGGAGCGGTACTTCCACGTTGTCGACGACGTTGAGATCCTGTACCAGGTGGAAGCTCTGGAAGACAAAGCCGATCTTCCGATTGCGCAGCCGCGACAGCTTGCGATCGCTCTGGCCCCCGATCGATTGATCGTCGAGGAGAAGCTCGCCGGCGTCTGGGGTGTCGAGTAGTCCCATCAGGTTGAGCAGAGTGGTCTTGCCGCAGCCCGAGGGGCCCATGATCGCGACGAACTCGCCATCGGCGATCGACAGGGTGACGGCATCGAGCGCCAGGGTCTCGATCCGCTCCGTGTGGTAGGACTTGGTGACGTTGTTCAGCTGGATCATGGGGTCCTCTCGGTACGTTGCTGGTGGTGGTACAGGGGCTGACTTGGTGGCAGAACACCGTCGAGCTTCAGGTGTTCCAGGTAGAGGTAGTCGCGGACATCGGAGAGCACGATTCGATCCCCCTCGTCGAGTCCGCCGAGGACCTCGATGGCGTCGACGCCTCGCAGCCCGAGTTGGACGGATCGTTTGTGGAGCTGGTGGCCGTCGACGACGAACAGGTCCGCGGTGCGTCCCGGGGGGAGAAACGAACTCCTCGGGAAGCGCAGAGCGCCCGGCTTGCCGTCGACGATCAGATCCACCTCGACTCGAAGGTTGTTGCGTAGGGCAGGGTGGGTCGGAGTGTCGAGAGTGATGCCGAAGGTGACGATGCCGTTCTCGATCGTGGGGTGCACGCGGTCGAGCTGTCCGGTGAGTTGCTGTCCGTCGAGCCGGAGGCGAGCGGGGAGACCAGGGCGCAATCGCGCCGCGTGGATGTCAGACACCTGGGCTTCGACGCGGAAGGAGTCCAGGTCGGCGATCCGGGCGAGCACGCCGCCCCGCTCGACGGTGGCTCCTTCCTCCTCGATCACCCAGGTCAGCACGCCGGCGCGGTCCGAGCGGGCGGTGGCGCGATCGAGATGGCGGGCCGCCTCCTCGCGTTCCTTCGACAGGATGTCGAGCTCGAGTTCGTAGCGGCGATGGTCGGACTCGAAGCTGGTGAGCTCGTCGGCCAGAGCCCTCTCCGCCCCGCGGACCGCCAGTTCGGCCTTGCGCTGCTCTACCTCTCGTTGGCGTTGACTCTCCTCCGAGGCCAGGCCTTCGGCGAAGAGGCGACGCTGTTGGTCGAGCCGGTAGCTGGCGATCTCCAGATCGAGTCGAGCTGCCTCCAGGGACTCAGACAGCTCACTCCGACGGCTGGCGTGGCTGGCCTGCCGACCCTCGATCTGCCACCGTTTCTGGGTGATCCGCTCATCGAGACGGTCGAGCTGAAGGCGCGTGGCCGACGGATCGAGTCGAACGATCGGATCTCCCGGTTCCAGGGTCGCTCCCGGCTGCCGGACCACCTCGAGCACGCGGGCCTCGATGGGGCTCGAGACCACCTTCTCGAAGGCGGGCAGCACCTGGCCGGTGGCCGTGATGGAGGCTTCGACCAGGCCCCGGTCGACTGTGCCGAGGCGGAGCTCGGCGGCTCTGACCGAGGGAACGAGTCGCTGTCGGAGCAGGGCGAGGAGGGCTAGCGTGACCAGGGCGAGACCGCCCAGCCGCAGGAAGCGGCGGTTCCGTCGTCGCCAGCGATCTCGTGGATCTCGAGTTCGGTCCATGCTCATGGTGAACCCTTGAGCAGGGTCTGTGCCAGATCCTTAAGTGTATTATTGGTAGTTACTTAGGGTCGCTGGCCGTGCGGTGGAATCGTCCTGGTTCGGACCCTGGCGTCCGATTTCGGACAATCGGGGCTCGCCCGAGGGTGGCCGCGCGGCGGTGTTCTTGACAGCTCGAAAGCGGAATCCCATACTCGCCGCTTCCTAACGTCTAGTTTTCTCGTCTGCAATCAGGGGGGTTGGCCCGGGAGATGATCGACACGCTGCGCCAGGTGGAGACGCCAGAAGGGGTCGACCTGAAGCTACCGCTGGCCGGTCTGATTCCGCGGGGCCTGGCCTGGTCGATCGACCTCGTGCTTCGCCTTTTGGGCTACGGTGTGGCGGCGGTGTTCCTGGCAGCACTGGGTGAGGTCGGTACCGGCCTCTACCTGATCCTCCTCTTCGTCGGAGAGTGGTTCTATCCTGTGTTGTTCGAGGTCTTCAACGGTGGCGCCACACCGGGCAAGGCCACTCTGGGCCTCTTGGTGGTTCAGGACGACGGGACGCCCGTAGGCTGGAGTTCCTCGTTGCTGAGGAACCTGTTGCGCTTCGCTGACTTCCTGCCGATCGCGTATGGCTTCGGCCTGACCAGTCTTCTCCTGCAGCGGGACTTCAAGCGACTGGGCGACCTGGCGGCGGGAACGGTGGTGGTCTATCGGCCGGTGGAACGCCGGGTCGAGGCACTCTCGGACGAGGCCAGTCCTCTGCCTCCTCCCGTTCCCCTGCAGCGTCAAGAGCAGCTCGCGGTGGTCGAGTTCGCTCAACGGCGCAGTACCTGGACCGATGGTCGGGCGCAGGAACTGGCGCAGATGACGGGCTCGTTGGTGACGGGGAGTCGGCGCGAGAAGGTCGATCAACTGCTCGGCCTGGCGGCCTGGTTGCAGGGACGCCGATGAACCGGGAGAGTTTCCGCCAGCGACGGTCGGCGGACTGGGACCGCCTGGAGGTGCTGCTGTCGGGGTTGGAGGATCGTCGCCTGAAGTCGGTACCGGGTGGGGCGGAGATCCCGGCCCTCTACCGTCGTGCCTGCCAGGATCTGGCTCTGGTGCGGAGTCGATCGTACGGTCGCGACCTCGAACAGCGTCTGCACGAGATCGTCCTCCGGGGCCATCGGGCGCTCTATCGAGGGCAACGCCTGAGTTGGGAACGGGTGGGGCAGTTCGTGGTGGTCGAGTTTCCGCGATTGGTGCGTCAGGAACACCGGCTGGTCGCGTTCTGTACTGCATTCTTCCTACTGCCTTTCGTCGGCGTCGGGGTGGGGGTGCACGAACAACCCGACCTGATCTACTGGCTGTTGGGGCAGGAACAGGTCGCCGAGTTCGAGGCGATGTACGCCGACGGCGGAAACTTCGGTCGCGACGCCGAGAGTGACGTGCTGATGTTCGGTTTCTACATCTTCAACAACATCGGGATCGCGCTGCGCACGTTTGCCTCGGGCATCTTCCTCGGCCTTGGCTCGCTCTTCATCCTCCTCTTCAACGGACTCCATCTCGGCGCGGTCTCCGGGCATCTCATTCGGGTCGGCTACGGTGGGAACTTCCTGCCGTTTGTCGTCGGACACGGTGCCTTCGAGCTGACCGGGATCGTGCTGGCGGGGGCGGCCGGGACCCGACTCGGACTCTCCCTGCTCCGGCCAGGGCATCGGAGCCGCGCCCGGTCGTTGGCGACCGAGGCGCGGCGGATTCTGCCCATGATCGTCGGGGTGGCCCTGATGCTATTGGTGGCAGCCTTCGTCGAAGCGTTCTGGTCTGCGTCCAGTGCTTCGGCCGATCTCCGTTATGGAGTCGGGGCCCTGCTTTGGCTGACGGTTTTCCTCTACTTCGGCCTGGTGGGGAGGGACCGTTGAACCTGGACCGGGTCGCGGTGGCCGTGCGACCGCGCCGCCCCTGGGAGGCGGTGGACCTCGGATTCCATCTGGCTCGGGAATGGTGGCGGCCGTTGGCCACGGTCTGGTGCGCGGTCCTCGGGCCTCTCTGGCTCGTGCTGTTGGTGCCCGCCTACTGGAGTCCGTTGCTCGCTACCTTGCTGGTGTGGTGGTTCAAGCCCTTCTACGACGTGCCGGTGCTCTACGTGGTGAGCCGCCGCCTGTTCGGTGCCGAGCCCGGTTGGCGCGAAACGAGGCGCTATGCACTTCGAGCTTGGCGTCGGCATTGGTGGCGCCTGCTCTTCTGGCGTCGGATTCAAGTGTCGAGGAGCTTCTTTCTCCCGATCCTGCTGTTGGAGGGCCTGTCCGGGCGCCCGCTGGCGGCTCGCCGTCGCCTGTTGGGGCGTCGAGACGTCTTGCAGACCGTACTGCTGTTGACCATCTCGTGCATCGTGGTCGAGACGTTCCTCGAACTCGCCTGCCTGGGCGGGCTGGCGCTGCTCATTCCGAGTGGTCTTCTCGATATCTGGGGTGAACTGGCTCGCTACTTCGAGCCGGAAGAGGCGCGGTGGTTCGAGTACCTGTCGTTGGCGGCCTGGCTGGTGGCTTTGCCCATCGTCGAGTCCTGCTACGTGGCCGCGGGCTTCTGCCTCTACCTCAACCGCCGGACCGAACTGGAGGGATGGGACGTCGAGGTCGAGTTCCGGCGCATCGGACGACGACTCGGTCGGCCCACTGGCCTCAGAGCGGGAGTCGTGGGGCTGGTCGGACTGCTCGTCCTCGGTGTCTCGTTGTGGCCGGTGGCACCGCTTCGAGCCGGCGCTCTCCCGGACCCTCCCGATCCCTCGCAGGTGATCGTCGAGGTCCTCGACAGTGCAGAGTTCGAGACCACGCGGACCGTACGTTCGTGGCGCGGGCTCGAACCGAATGAAGGTGCTACGAGCCTGCTCCCGAGCGAGCTCATCGCCGGAATCGGCGGTCTCATCGAAGTCGTCCTGTGGATCGGGGCGTTCGTGCTTCTGGCGTGGTTCCTGTGGCAGCTCGTGCCGGTATTGGATCGGCACCGTCGCGCGCCGTCGGCGGGGATCGACGACAGCGAGGCGCTGATCCGTCGGCGCACCACCGGCGACGGTGGTGGCGATCCCCTGCCCCTCGATGTCCCGGCGGCGGCGCGAGCCGAACTCGATCGGGGGCATCCGCTGCTGGCTGCGAGTCTGCTCTATCGCGGCGCCCTGGCCCTGCTGATGCGGCGTCACCACCGCCAGATCCCCCGGAGCTGGACCGAAGAGCAGGTCGTGGACTCCCTGCTCGAACGGCTTCCGGATCGTCACCTGGCCTACGTGCGGGACGTCACGGGTACCTGGCAGTCGCTGGCCTACGGCCACCGGTTGCCGGATCCCGACTGGTTGCGGGGACTGTGTGATCGCTGGGCGGAGGACCTGGCGTGAACCGTCGCTGGTTCTTCGGGTTGGCGGCGACGTCGCTGGCGGTGATCGCGGTGGTCTTTCTCGCCGGCCTGGAGCGAGTCGAGCGGACCATCTGGGTCGGACTGCAGGGTGCGGCGGCTCGCGACCCCTACCTGGCCGCGCAGCGGTTGCTCGAGGGGATGGGCCGTGAAGTGGAGCGTGAACTCTACGGCTTCGACCGGCTGGAGCCCGGCGCCACCGTCCTTTGGGTCGGTCGGGTGCCGGCCTTCGACCAGAAGACCCTCTCCGATCTCGTAGCTTGGGTCGAAGGGGGAGGTCGATTGGTGATCGGCCCCCATCGTCAGGTCAGTGATTGGTTCAACGCCGGTCTGCTGCCATCGGCGGTGCCGGAAGAGACCACGACCGGACCGGACTCCCCAGGTGAGGTGCAGGTCGTGACCCTCGACGAGTCGGGGCGCACGTGGACGGTGGAGTTCCCGGCGGAGTCGGCGCGATTGCTCGATCCCAACACGGCCAAGAGCTCGCCACCCCAGGACTATCTACGCCAGCGCCGCTTCGTCGACGGGCAGGTGACCCTGCTCGCCAGCACGGTGCCGTTCGAGACCTCCAGCATCGGGGAGCGGGATCACGCCGCCCTGCTCTGGGATCTGGTCGGGGGCGAAGTAGGCTCCGTCGGTCCCGTGTACCTGGTCGACCGTTCGGTCACCGCGGAGTGGTGGAGCCTGCTCGGGCGTTCCTGGTGGATCGTGGTCGGCCTCGCCGCCTGGGTTCTGCTCTGGGGCTGGAGAACGGGGACCCGCATCGGTCCGGTGACCGAAACCCAGGCCGCACCTCGTCGCAGTTTGCTCGAGCACATCGACGCCAGCGGCCAACTGTTGTGGAGGCTCGACGAGCGCGGTGCGCTGCTCGAGGGCTTGCGGGCCGCCGTGCACCGCCGGGTCGCGGAACGCCACCCGGGTTGGTTGGCCCTGGCTCGACGAGACCGGATTGCGCGGTTGGCCTCGACCGGCGGCGTGGCCGGTGGCCTGCTCGATCAGGCCCTCGAAGGCGGCGAGCCGACCGACGCCACCAGTTTCCTTCGTTCTGTTCGTACCCTCGACCGTGTCTGGAGATCGTTATGACCGAACCCCCCCGAGAGCCCTCGTTCGTTCCTGCTGCCGCCCCTGCCGAACCACCTGGGGAGGTCGCCGAACTCGGCCGCCGCATCCGCCATGAAATCGCCAAGGTGGTGGTGGCTCAGGACGAGGCCATCGACCACATCCTGGTAGCGCTGCTGGCGGCCGGCCACGTGCTGTTGGAAGGGGTACCCGGCACGGGCAAGACCTTGATGGTCCTGGCCCTTTCGCGGACCTTCGGCGGTCGGTTCTCGCGCGTGCAGTTCACTCCGGATCTGATGCCTACCGACGTGACCGGCCACACGCTCTACGATGCCAAGTCCGGTCAGTTCCAGGTGCGCAAGGGACCGGCTTTCACCAACCTGCTGCTGGCGGACGAGATCAACCGGGCCCCGGCCAAGACGCAGGCGGCCCTGTTGGAGGTGATGCAGGAGCAGCAGATCTCGATCGAGGGTCGGACCTTCGAGCTGACGCCGCCGTTCATGACTCTGGCCACCCAGAACCCGATCGAGCAGGAGGGGACCTACCCCTTGCCCGAGGCGCAGTTGGACCGGTTCCTCCTCAAGGTGGTGGTCTCCTATCCGGCTCTGGAGGAAGAGGTCCACCTGGTCCAGAGAGTGACCTCGGGACGGATCGGAGACCGGTTGGACGTGGCGGCCGTGCAAGCGGTGACGACGCCGGAGGAAGTGGTGGCCATGCAACGCAAGGTCGGCACCGTTCTGCTCGACGAACGGGTCCTGCGGTACGCGGTCGAGGTCGTCCGTGCGACCCGCAACTGGCAAGGGCTTCGAGTCGGGGTGGGTCCCCGTGGAGCGGTGTCGTTGGTGCGGGCCGCGCGAGCGGCAGCGGCCCTGGCGGGGAGGGACTTCGTGACCCCCGACGACGTGCGGCGAATCGCGGTCCCGGCTCTGGCGCATCGCGTGATCGTGGCGCCCGAGTTGGAGATCGAGGGCTACACCGCCGAACGGGCCGTGGGCGACCTGCTGGACCAGGTGGAGGCCCCGCGTCTGTGAGGCCCGGCCGGCGCCTGCTCCACCTCGTGCTACTGGTGGTCGTGGCCTCGGTTGGAGGCTTGGTCTGGCCGCGGTCGGCGCCGGCCCTGATTGCACTCACCGCGGTCGGGCTTGGTTTCGCTCTGCGGGACCTGCGGAGGTTGCGCCGCACTCCGGAGGTGCAGCCCCGCCGAGTGGTCGCGACGAGCTTGCCGCTCGGCGTCTGGAGCCCGGTCGGCCTCGAGGTCGAGAATCCGGCGGGTCGCCCGCTGCGACTCCTGCTCACGGAGGTACACCCGTCGAGTTGGCAGAGTCGGGGTCTGCCGGTCCGCCTCGACCTGGCTCCGGGGGAGGAGGTCGAGATCGAATACTCGGTGCGGCCTTGGCAGCGCGGGAGCGAGACGCTGGGTCCCTGCGAGGTGTGGATCGAATCTCCGTTCGGGCTCTGGGAGCGCCGGTGGCGACCCGGTCCGGGAACGGCGGTGCGGGTCTTGCCGAACTTCCGGCCGTTGCTGAAGTACTCCTGGCTGGCCCTCGACAACCGCCTCGAGGAGATGGGGATCCGGGTCCAACGGCGGCGAGGAGAGGGCCTCGAGTTCAACCAGCTCCGCGACTATCGGCCGGGGGACTCGCAACGCCAGATCGACTGGAAGGCAACCTGCCGCCGGCAGAAGCTGATCTCACGGGAATACCAGGACGAGCGCGATCAGCGCCTCGTCCTGCTGCTCGACTGCGGGCGGCGGATGCGAGCCCAGGACGGGCCGATCAGCCACTTCGATCAGGTGCTCAACGCCGCCTTGTTGCTGACCCATGCTGCGGTGCGCAAGGGCGATGCCGTGGGGCTCGCTACCTTCGCCGGGAGTCGTCGCTGGGTGCCCCCAACCAAGGGTCTAGCCGCAACCTCGGCGGTGCTCGAAGCCGTGTACGACCTGCAGGTGACCCGGGAGACGCCCGATTTTTCGCTGGCGGCCACCCAACTGGCGGCACGGCTCCGGCGACGGTCCCTCATCGTTCTCGTGACCAACGTCCGAGACGAGGACATCTCCGATCTCGAACCCGCGGTTCGGGTCCTCGGGGGCAAGCACCTCGTGCTGGTGGCGAGCCTCCGGGAGCGAGCGTTGCGCGAGGCCCTGGCGGCCCCTCCTCGGACTCTCGACGACGCCATCCTCACCTCGGCCGTCTTGGTCTACGACGAGGCTCGACGGCGAGCTCACGACCGACTCGCGGGGCGGGGCGTGCTGACGCTCGATAGCGAGCCGGACGAACTACCGGTGGCGCTGGTCAACAAGTACCTCGAGATCAAACGTCGGGGTATCCTCTAGGTCTGGTCACCACGGTGAGAAGGAGTGTGCGTCTTGAGTGAAGCGAGCTGTCCGAAGTGTGGTTTCGAACGCCCGGAAGGGGCCCTCGACTGTGGAGTGTGCGGCATCGTTTTCGCCCGCTATCGAGGGGCCGAGACGGAGCCGCCGCCGGCCGTGCCCGAAGCGGCTTCCTGGCCCGGGGCGGCGGATCCGGTGCTGGTTTCGCCAGACCCGCCACCCCCAGAGGCGCGAGCCGAGGAGCAAAATCCGTACGCGGCACCGCGAGCGCTCATCCTCGAACGGGACGTCGAACCGGCGACCGGGCAGGAACTGGCCGATCGTTCGACTCGCCTCGGGGCCGTACTCCTCAACATGCTGATCCTCTTCGCCCTGGTCATGGTCTTTGCCATGATGATCGGCTTTCTCGGCGAGGAACTGGCGGCGGTGGGCGTCGTTTTCATGGTGGTTGCCATGTTGGCGCTCCTGATCTACAACCTCGTTCTGCTCGATCGCTCGGGGCAGTCGATCGGTAAGAAGCTCCTGGGGATCAAGATCGTGCGCCTCAGCGGTGAGCGTGTTTCGCTCGGGCGTCTGATCCTCTTTCGGTGGTTGCCGGTGCAGCTGATCAGTGGCATCCCGGCTCTGGGAGCGGTCTTCGCACTGCTCAACGCAGGGTTCATCTTTCGAGATGATCATCGCTGTCTGCACGACCACATGGCCGATACGATCGTGGTGAAGGCGCCGAAGGTCTGACCGCCCTGGCCGTGCGGCATCTCGTCGTCACTCGGTTCGCGGTGCCCCGTAACGAGCCGGATACGCTGGACTGGTACCGAGATCCAGCCTGGATCGAACGGCGGTTGGAACTCTTCCGGCATTTCTTCGTGCCGAGTGTCCAGCCCACCGGCGTCCCCGCGGTCCTGCTCTGTGGATCCGCGGTGGCCGACCGCGTGGCGCAGCGACTGAGCGACCTGCCCTGGGTTCGGGTGGAGGTCCAGGACGACTGGCACGGCGGGTGGACCGCCGAACCCGACGTCACCTTGACTCGGCTCGACTCCGACGACGCCGTGCACGCGGGGTGGTTCGACGCCGTCGACCGCGCGCCGGCCTCGGCCCAGATCCTCCTGGTCCGCGAGCAGCTCCGCTTCGAACCCACCAGTGGCCGACTGCATCGGCTTCGTCGCCGCGAGCCCGGTCCTCTGGCCGCCTTCCGGGGCGGGGTCAATCCGTACTCGGTCGACCATCGGCACCTGGCGGCGCGACCGGATGCTCAGGTCCTGCCGGGGACCTGGTTGCTCCAGATCGTGCACGGAGGCAACGTCAAGAACCGCCGGCTGAAAGCCTGGCGTTTCGACCGTCGTGCACCGCGGGCGGAACTCGCTGCCTTTGGACAGGAAGCGGCGGCGCGTTCCTAGTTGGCCCGGGGTTCTCCCGCCGTCGGGAAAGGGATAAGATCTCTCTGCCTTGAGTCGCCACCGCCAATACCTGCTCTCGAAACCCGGCCGTGTGCTGCCGGGGATTCCGCGGTGGGCCGTCCCATTCCGCTGACGTCGTCCCCACCGACCCAGAACCGTACCGGTTCGTGCGGCGGCGCCGGCCGCCTGCTTCGCTCGAGCTACCGATCGGCCCCCGACGAGGGGCTCGTAGATTCTCGCCCATACCTATTCTGCTAAGGAGTCGCCATGCCGCATCGCTATCCCCATCAAGTTGCCCTCCGCGACGGGCGTCCCGTCCTCCTGCGTCCCTTCGAACAACGGGACACGCAGGCGCTGTGGGAGTTTTTCCTGCGCCTTCCCGAGGACGTGCGCCGCTTCGCCTGGGACAACCTGGGAGATCGCAACCTGGTCGAGACCTGGGGGCACAACATCGACTACGGTCGGGTGTTCCCCCTGCTCGCTTTCGACGGGGACCGTATCGTGGCCGACGCCACGTTGCACCGCCGATCGCAGGGACCCTTGCGCCTGGTGGGCCGGATCAAGTGGTTGATCGATCCCGAGTTCCGCAGCGCAGGATTGGGGACCGCTCTGATCACTCATCTGATCACGGCCGCGCGCCATGACGGTCTGCGCCATCTGACTTGCATGCTCATCTCGGACCTCGAGGCCGACGCGGTCGAGACTCTGACGGGGCTCGGCTTCGACAGTCTGGTGATTCCAGGCTATGGCGTGGATCCCGATGGGCAGGCCCACGATATGGTCAAACTCTGGACGCAACTCTGATGCGTGGCGCCGGGATGTCGACGGGTTTCCCCCGCTTCCGGAGTGGGATGGCCGGCCTGGCTTGCGCGGTCGTGCTGGTCGTGGCCTGTGCCGCTCCCGAGGCCCCGGAGGTGGGCGCTGAAGAACCGCCGGCGCCGGCCGCGGCAGACCCGGCAGCCTTCGATCTCGCCGCCGCACAGCCCGTGGACCTGACCTGGCCGCTCGGTGAGAGCACGCTGTACTGGCCGAGTTCGCCCAGCGAGTTCGAGCTCGATCAGTTGAGCTTCGGAGAGGTCGAGGCCGGCTTCTTCTACGCCGCCAATCAGTTCAGCACGCCGGAACACGGCGGCACCCATCTCGATGCGCCCATCCACTTTGGCGAGGGTCGGAACTTCGTGCACGAGATCCCGGTGGGTCAGCTGATTCGGCCGGCGGTGGTCATCGACATGTCCGAATCGGCACAGGAGGACCCCGACTATCGGCTCACCGTGGCCGACGTCGAAGCGTTCGAGGCGGAACACGGTCGCATCCCAACGGGATCGATGGCGCTTCTCTACACCGGCTGGTCCCATCGCTGGCCCGATCGCCTGCAGTACTTCGGGAGCGACGTGCCCGGGGATACCAGCAATCTGCACTTCCCTTCGTTCGGTCTCGAAGCCTCGCGGTTGCTGATCGAAGAGCGTGGGGTCGTGGTGCTGGGAGTCGATACCGCGAGTATCGACTACGGCCCCAGTACCGATTTCGTGGTGCACCGACTGGCGGCAGAACACGAAGTGCCGGGCTTGGAGAACCTGACGAATCTGGATCAACTGCCCGCGATGGGAGCCTGGGTCGTAGCGCTGCCGACCTCGATCGAGAACGGTTCGGGAGCGCCGGTTCGGGCCGTGGGGTTGGTCGCTCCCTGAGGTAGACCATGCAGCTCGTACGGCTCGCTGCGGCAGCACTCAACCAGACGCCGCTCGACTGGGATGGCAACCGGGACCGGATCGTGGCCGCCATCGCGGCGGCGCGAGAGCAGGAGGTGTCCCTGCTCTGCCTGCCGGAACTCTGCATCCCGGGATACGGGTGCGAAGATGCCTTCCTGGCCCCCTCCAACGAGGTGATGTCGTGGCGTGTGTTGGAGGAGATTCTGCCCGCCTGCCGTGGTCTGATCGTCTCGCTCGGACTGCCGGTGAGCTGGCGCCACGCCCTCTACAACTGTGCCGCGGTCGTGGTCGACGGTCAACTCGTGGGACTGGTCGCCAAGCAGCACCTCCCGGGCGACGGCCTGCATTACGAACCCCGGTGGTTCAAGCCCTGGCCCGACGATGCAGTGGCCGAAGTCGAGTGGTCCGGGGGCCGGATACCGATCGGGGATCTGCTGTTCGACTGCGGCGGAGTCGTGGTGGGGTTCGAAATTTGTGAGGACGCCTGGGTCGCCGGACGTCCCGGAAGGGAACTCTCCACCCAGGGGGTCGACGTCATTCTCAACCCCAGCGCGAGCCATTTCGCTTTCGACAAACAGGAGGTTCGGGAGCGCTACGTGCTCGAGGGTTCGCGCGCCTTCGGCGTGAGCTACGTGTACTCGAATCCGTTGGGGAACGAGGCGGGCCGTGCGATCTACGATGGCGGGACCCTGATCGCTTCCGGTGGCCGCCTACGGGCTCGGGGGCCTCGACTGGGGTTTGCCGAGGTCCAGGTGACGAGCGCGACGGTCGATGTCGAACTCAACCGGATGGCCCGATCTCGGCTGGCCAGCTATCGGCCCGAGTTCGACGACGAGGATCCTTCGCGTCGGGAGGTGGCCTTCGCTTGGCCGGAGGTGGGCGAGGTCGAGGAGAGCACACCGGCCGCCGCGGCGAGCTGGGAGACTGCATCCACGTTGAAGGAGGAGGAGTTCACCCGAGCCATCACTCTCGGCCTGTTCGACTACCTGCGCAAGAGCCGTTCCTATGGATTCGTGGTGTCGCTGTCGGGCGGAGCCGACTCGGCCGCGGTCGCCTGTCTGGTGCGTCTGGCGATCGATCGCGCCTGGCGGGAACTCGGGGGCGAGGTGCTGCGCCGGCGCCTGGACTACATTCCGGGCATGACGGAGGCGGTCACGCCCGACCTCTTGGCGAGGCGGTTGTTGACCTGCTGCTACCAGGCCACCCGCAACAGCTCTGATACGACCCGGGAGGCGGCGCGGGCGGTGGCCACGGCGCTCGGCGCCCGCTTCCACGAACTCGACGTCGACCCCCTGGTCAGCGACTACGTCACCCTGGTCGAAGGGGCGCTGGATCGGCCGTTGACCTGGGAGCAGGACGATCTGGCGCTGCAGAACATCCAGGCGCGGGTGCGAGCTCCCTCCGTCTGGCTCTTCGCCAATCTCGAGCGAAAGTTGCTGCTGGCTACCTCCAACCGCTCGGAGGCGGCGGTCGGCTACGCCACCATGGATGGCGACACGGCGGGCGGGCTATCGCCGATCGCCGGCATCGACAAGGACTTCCTGCGCCGCTGGCTGCGCTGGCTGGAAGCCACCGGACCCGAAGGGCTGGCACCGATCCCCGCGTTGGCGGCGGTCAATGCCCAACAGCCCACCGCCGAGCTGCGCCCTCCGGGGGAGGGACAGACCGACGAAGGCGACCTGATGCCCTACGATCTACTGGACTTCATCGAGCGGGCGGCGATCCGGGACAAGCGGAGCCCGCGGACGGTGCACCGCCTGCTGCGAGAGCGGTTCCCGAGCTACACCGCGCCCCAGCTCCTGCTCTGGGTCGAGCGCTTCTTCCGGCTCTTCGCCCGGAATCAGTGGAAACGGGAACGCTACGCCCCCTCCTTCCACGTCGACGACGAGAACCTCGATCCCAAGACCTGGTGTCGGTTCCCGATCCTGTCGGGCGGGTTCGAGCGCGAACTGCGCGAGCTGCGCGAGGAACTCGGGACGTCCGCCGAGTGAAACTTGACTGCTAAGAAATTAGCATGCTAAGATTTTAGCAGGCCGGCGGAGTGGACCGCGGTCGTCATCGGAGACTCGGAGCATGAGTAGTAGATCCTCGAAGCTGAAGGACGCGGCGAAACCACTGAGCCGGCGCGAACGCGAGATCATGGATATCGTCTACCGCCAGGGCGGTGTGGCGGTCGCGGATGTGTTGCAGGAGCTGGTCGATCCCCCGAGCTACTCGGCGGTGCGGGCCCTGCTGCGAATCCTGGAGGAGAAGGGGCATCTGAAACATCGGCAGGAGGGCCCTCGTTATATCTATGAACCCACGACGCCGCGTACCGAGGCGCGGCGCTCGGCGCTCTCGCGCGTAGTTCGGACCTTCTTCGACGGATCGGTCGAAGGCACGGTGGCCGCGCTACTGGAGGACGACCTGTCCGAGGATGAACTCGATCGGCTGGCTGGTCTGGTCGAAGCGGCCCGAAACCAGGAAGAGGAGAACACACCATGATCGACGTCTTCGACTGGTTCTCGGCTGCTGAATCCGAGGCAGCACAACCGCTGTACCTCCTGGCTGAAGTCTGGCTTCGTGGTCTGTTGATCTTGTCGTTCGGTTTCGTCGCCGTGCGCTGGGCCCGAGGCACCTCCGCTGCGACCCGGCACACCCTGCTCGTGGCCACGCTCTCGATGAGCCTGCTGGTCCCCGTGCTCTCCACCCTGGTGCCGTCCTGGTCCCTCGAGGTGCCTTGGCTTCCCGTGGTGGCTCCGCCCGAGGTCGCGACTTCGTTCGTCGACCAGGGTGGTGCCGTGGGATTGTCGTCCGCGGTACCGCAGTCCGGTCCCACGATTGAACTGGCTGGGGTGGTCGACCAGCGCGCTCCCGAGCGGCAGGCGACCGCTCCGCTCCCGCCGGTCTCGCTGGCCTCTGACGCGGAGGTCTCGAAAGGAAGCGAGACCTCTGCGGCTCGACCCGTCGCGGTCCCCGCCGTGGCGGCGGCCGAGCCTCGGGCCGCAAACCCCTTCGGTCTCGTGACGTGGATTCTCCTGTTTTGGGCCGGGGGGATCGCTCTGCGCTCGTACGGCCGGTTCCGAGCCCTCTGGGCCCGCAACCAACTGGCGCGCCAAGCACTTCCGGCGCCGCCCAATCTCGTGGCGACGATGAACGAGGTACGGGATCACCTGGGCATCGCTCGGCCCGTTCGGTTGCTGTGGAACGAATCGATCGACATCCCCGTGACCTGGGGAACGTGGCGACCGGTGGTTCTGCTTCCGGCCTCCGCTCGGGAGTGGGCGCCGCAGCGCCTGCGCCACATCCTGTTGCACGAGCTTTCCCACGTGCGCCGCCTGGACTCCCTGGTTCAGCATCTCGTCTGGCTGGTGGTCACGCTGCGCTGGATCGATCCGCTGGTCTGGTGGGCCGCCGCCGCGCTCCGCCGGGAAGCCGAACAGGCGTGTGACGACCGGGTGCTGCTGTCCGGGGGACGACCCGCTCAGTACGCCGGGCACCTGCTCGAGATCGCCCGCGGTGCCCGCTTTCGGGGGTTGGCAGCGGCGGTAGCCATGGCGCGTTCGCGGTCGGTTCTGTCGGAGCGGGTCGAGGCGATCCTCGATACGTCTCGGGAGCGTCGTCCCGCCGGCTGGGGCCGCCAACTGATCGCCTGGGCAGCAGTGGCCTCGCTGAGTGCGGCGATCGCTACCGCTGCGGTACGACCGGCCGAGGTTCCCCCCACTCCGCCAGAGCCCGCCGAGCCGGCCACGGCACCGAGCGTGGCGGAGCCGGTCATGTCTCCGTCCGGCGTGATGGTGCCCAGCCTGCCGTCTCCCGAGGCCCCGCCGACTCTGGCGGTAGCTCCCGTCGTGGCCTCCGCTCCAACTCCGGCCGCCCGTCCGTGGCCTGGGGCCGAACCCCGTCCCGAGCCCCGTCCCGAACCTCGGGTGGAACCGATGCCCGGTACTCTGCCCGAACCGCAAGTGGCCCCACAGGTGGAACCGGTGCCGCAGCCCCTCGGTGAGCCCCGACCGGAGCCCCCGGCTCCGGTCACCGTCGAGCCGACGCCGGGCGTCGCGGTAGAACCAGTCGTGGCACCTAGGGCCCCCGATGGCGTGTCGATCGAACCGAGCATCGCACCGCAGGTCAGCTCGTCGTACGGCTCGAGAGCCGGCACGACGGTCGCCCCGAGCATCGACGCGGTCCCTTCGCCGAGTTGGTCTTACTTTCAGCCCGCCATCGATCGTGGGGAGTGCGAGCCCGGGTTCTTGCGCCGATCCCGGATGGGCGTTTCGACCGAGGTCGACGAGGCGGAGTGGACGGTGGAGATCACCCACGGGCATTGCCGTCTTCAGTTCGTGAAACAGGGAGAGATCACGTTCGCTGATGATGATCGCGGAATCGACCGCCTCGCAGCGGGGGCGAGTCTCGTGGTAGAGGAACGCACGCGCGCCGGATCCCGGAGCCTCGAGATCACTCCGGACGGATCGGGTCGACCGTGCTTCGAGATGCGGATCGACGGTGAGTTGACCGATTCCGGGGAGGGGGAGCGTTGGCTGGCGAAGATCCTGCCCGAGCTCTATCGGCGCAGCGGTTTCCAGGCCGAAGAGCGGGTGACTCGCCTGCTGCGCCGTGGTGGCGTGGAGGGGGTTCTCGAGGAGCTTCCTCGGCTTTCGACCGACTACGTGGTGCGGCGTTACGTCGCGGCCTTGCTGGAACAGTCGTCTCCCAGCTCGGAACAGTACCTGAGGATCTTCCGGGTGGTCGGCGGTTTTGACTCCGACTACGAGCGGGCGCAGGCTCTCCTGGCCGTGCGACCGGCATCCTTGGCCGACGCGCAGGTCCTCGATGGGTACCTGAGGGTGGCTCGCGGAATCGACTCCGACTACGAGTTGGGACGGACCCTCTCCTTCCCCTTGTCCCTCGGCCTTCCGCTCGGCGCGCAGCAGCGGGTCCTCGAGGTGGCGCAGTTCATCGATTCGGATTACGAACTGGCCCAGCTGTTGGTCCGCTTGCTGGAGGGGAGGGGGCGGGATGCCCTGGGACCGCCGCTGTACGAAGCCCTGCGTACCATCGACTCCGACTACGAACTTCGGCGCGCGCTGGTCGCCGCCACCCGGCTCCCCGGGACCGATCGCGAGGAACTCGGTACCCTCTTGCGGGTAGCCCAGAGCATCGAGAGCGACCACGAACTCGCCGAGTTCTTGGTCGGATTCGTCGAGCTTCACCCGATCGAAGGAGGGCTGGAACCTGCCTTCCGGGGGGCGCTGAGAAGTCTCGAGAGCGACTATCAGGCCTCGCGGGTCCGTACCGCGTGGGCCGGGCGCTGAGCCGTTCGTCTGACGGTCGGGATCGGACTAAACTACGGGCCGATCGGAGGCCTCGGACCGAGGTCCCGGTAGCCTCGGAGCACGATCCCGCATGAGCCAGAATCAGTACGACGCCTCTTCGATCGAAGTCCTCACCGGTCTCGAACCGGTGCGCCGACGGCCTGGGATGTACACCCAGACCGAGCGGCCGAACCATCTCGCGCAGGAGGCGATCGACAACTCGGTGGACGAGGCGATCGCTGGGCACTGCCGGCAGATCGATGTCCGCCTCCACGAGGACGGGTCGTTGTCGGTCGTCGACGACGGCCGGGGGATGCCGGTTGACGTGCACGAGGAACACGGCGTCTCGGGGGTCGAGTTGATCCTCACCCGGCTGCACGCCGGAGCGAAGTTCTCCGACAAGAGCTACACCTTCAGTGGTGGCCTGCACGGCGTCGGCATCTCCGTAGTCAACGCCCTCTCGACCAAGCTCGAAGTGGAGATCAAGCGGGCGGGCAAGCAGTACCGCATCGGGTTCGCCGACGGCGAGAAGACCTCGGAGCTCGAAGTCGTGGGTACGGTCGGCCAGCGCAACTCGGGCACCACGGTGCGATTCTGGCCCGACCCCCAGTTCTTCGATTCGGTCCGGTTCTCGATTCCCCGTCTGAAGCACGTGCTGCGCGCCAAGGCGGTGCTGTGCCCGGGGCTACGGATCACGTTCACCGACGAGACCAAGCCCGAGAACGATACCGAGTGGTGCTACGAGGACGGGTTGTCGGACTACCTCCTCGACGAATTGGACGGCCTCGAACTGGTTCCTGAGGCTCCCTTTATCGGCCACTTCAAAGGCAACGAGGAGGAGGTCGACTGGGCCGTCGCCTGGATCGCGGAGGAAGGCGCACCGATCCAAGAGGGCTACGTCAACCTGATCCCCACAGCCCAGGGTGGAACCCACGTCAACGGCTTCCGGTCAGGGCTCACCGAGGCCGTCCGGGAGTTCTGTGAGTTCCGCAATCTCCTTCCGCGGGGGGTGAAGATCGCGCCCGACGATGTATGGGAGCGCTGCACCTTCGTGCTGTCCCTGCGGATGCGGGAACCGCAGTTTTCGGGACAGACCAAGGAACGCCTATCGTCGCGTTCGGCCTCGACCTTCGTGGCCGGCGTAACCAAGGACGCCTTCAGCCTCTGGCTGAACCAGAACACGACCCTGGCCGAGCGGATCGCAGAGATGGCGATCGACAGCGCGCAGCGAAGGCAGAAGTCGGCCAAGAAGGTGAAACGCAAGAAGGTCGCCACCGGTCCGGCGCTGCCGGGCAAGCTCGCCGACTGCGCCAGCGAAGACCTGGACCAGACCGAGCTGTTCCTGGTCGAGGGTGACTCGGCCGGAGGGTCGGCGAAACAGGCCCGCTCGAAGGACACGCAGGCGATTCTGCCCCTGCGGGGAAAGATCTTGAACACCTGGGAGGTGGACTCGGATCAAGTGTTGGGCTCCCGCGAGGTGCACGATATCGCGGTGGCGCTCGGGGTGGATCCGGGCACCACCAAGACCAGCGGTCTGCGCTACGGCCGGATCTGCATCCTGGCCGATGCGGATTCCGATGGCGCCCACATTGCCACTCTGCTCTGCGCCCTGTTCGTGCGCCACTTTCGGGCCCTGGTCGACGAGGGGCGGGTCTACGTGGCGATGCCCCCGCTGTACCGGATCGACGTCGGCAAGAATGTGTTCTACGCCCTGGACGACGACGAGAAACGTGGCATTCTCGACCGCATCGAGGCGGAGAAGATCCGCGGCAAGGTCAACATCCAGCGCTTCAAGGGGCTGGGTGAGATGAACCCGCTGCAACTGCGAGAGACCGTGATGGCGCCGGAGACCCGACGCCTGGTGCGGCTGACGGTGGCCGAAGGCGACGGGACCGAAGAGCGGGTTGACATGCTGCTCGCCAAGGGGCGCGCCGCCGACCGCCGCCACTGGCTCGAGAACAACGGCAACCTCGCCGAAGTCGGCTGAACCACCGGCCGAGCCCGCGTGGACTCACCGGGGTTCCGGTTCGGAGCGACCTCGGCGAGCGATCCTCCGTAACCCCAGAGCGGTTTCACACGTAGTAACTGAGAACCGGTTTGGAAGGGGAGTCATGCTCGAGCTAGAGGGAATCCACAAGACCTATCGGATGGGTAAAGGGGGACTCCACGTCCTCAAGGGAATCGACCTGACCATCGAGGCGGGGGAGATGGTGTCGATCATGGGTTCGTCGGGTTCGGGAAAGTCGACCCTGCTCAACGTTCTGGGGATTCTCGACCGCTACGACGAAGGGGAGTACCGGCTCGACGGCACGCTGATCCAGAACCTCTCGGAGCGACGAGCCGCTCGGTACCGCAACCGGCTGCTCGGTTTCGTGTTCCAGTCCTTCCACCTGGTTCCGTTCAAGACCGCCCTCGAGAACGTGGCCCTGCCGCTCTACTATCAGAAGGTCGGGCGGCGGCAGCGCAACCGCGCCGCCCTGGAGTACCTCGAACGGGTCGGTCTGGCCGAGTGGGCCGAACACCGACCCTCCGAGATGTCCGGTGGGCAGCAACAGCGGGTCGCGATCGCTCGGTCACTCATCACGGAACCCAAGGTGATCCTCGCCGACGAGCCCACCGGAGCCCTCGATACCCAGACCTCTCACGAAGTGATGGATATCCTCCACTCGATTCACGACAGCGGCACCACGGTGGTCATCGTGACCCACGAGCAGGATATCGCTGAGCGTACAGAACGCATCATCCGCCTGCGGGACGGTCTGATCGAAGGGGATGCACCGCCCGAGTCCAGGGAGTCGCCTCCACCGGTCGCGGTGGCGGCTGGCTCTGACGCCGCTACCGCCGCCGCAGGGGCCTGAGGTGTTCGACGTCGACAAGTGGCAGGAGATCCTCGCCACCATCCAACAGAACAAGCTCCGCACCTTCCTGACCGGATTCTCGGTCGCCTGGGGGATCTTCATGCTGGTGGTCCTCCTGGGGTCGGGTACCGGTCTCGCCAACGGGATCGAGTACCAGTTCCGCGACGATGCCATGAACAGCATCTGGGTCCGTAGTGGGCAGACTTCTTTGCCGCACAAGGGCCTGCAACCCGGCCGCTACGTCAGGTTCACCGACGCCGACTACGACGAGGTCAAGCGATCGGTCGACGGCGTCGAGCACATCACCTCCCGGTTCTACCCCCGCGGCGAGTTGCGCGTGAACTACGGCAAGGAGAGTTCGAGCTTCGACATCCGGTCGGTGCATCCCGACCACCGCTACCTCGAGAACACCCTGGTCAAGGACGGCCGTTTTCTCAACGACTGGGACATCCAGGAGTACCGCAAGGTCGCCGCGATCGGGGTTCGGGTCGAAGAGTCCCTGTTCGGTCGGCGCAGCAGTCTCGGGGAGTACATCCAGATCAACAAGATTCCGTTCCGAGTGGTCGGGACGTTCGAGGACATCGGTGGGCCGGGAGAGGAAGAGAAGATCTACCTACCGATCACGACTGCCCGTCGCGTCTTCAACGGGGGGAACCGGGTGAACATGTTCATGCTCACCACCGGCACCGAGACCTTCGAGAAGACCGAAGAGATGGCAGCCGACATCCGTGAACTCCTGGCCCAGCGGCACTCCTTCCACCCGGAGGACCGGAGAGCAGTGATGGTCTTCAATATCAACGAACGGTTCCGGACGGTCATGCAGCTGATCACCGGTATCCGGGCCTTCGTGTGGGTGATCGGCATCGGGACGATCCTCGCCGGGGTGGTGGGAGTGTCCAACATCATGATGATCGTGGTGAAGGAACGGACCCGCGAGATCGGTCTGCGCAAGGCGATCGGGGCGACGCCGGGCTCGATCGTCAGTCTCATCTTGCAGGAGTCGGTGCTGATCACCGCCATCGCGGGGTACGTCGGGCTCGTGCTGGGAGTCGCGACCCTCGAACTGGCCGCGGGATCGTTGCCGGAGGCGGAGGTGTTCCGCGATCCACACGTCGACCTGCCCGTGGCGTTGCTGGCAACCCTGCTCCTCATCGCCGCCGGGACCATCGCCGGCCTGGTGCCGGCCTATCGCGCTTCCCGGGTCGAACCGGTGGTCGCTCTCAAGGACGAGTGAGGTAGACGATGTTCGATCTCGACAACTGGAGTGAAGTCTGGGCCGCCCTGACCAGCAACAAGCTACGCACCCTGGTCACCGCCTTCGGTGTTTTCTGGGGCATCTTCATGCTGATGCTCCTCATCGGATCGGGCGAGGGACTGGAGAACGGCATCCGGGCTGACTTCGAGGGCGAAGCGACCAACAGTCTCTACATCTGGACCCAGCGCACCACCAAGCCGTACCGCGGCTTGCCGGCCGGTCGCCGCTTCGAGATGAGAAACAGCGACATCGAGGCGTTGCAACTACGGGTTCCGGAACTCGAGGTGATCAGTCCCCGCAATCAGCTCGGCGGTCACCAGCGTGGCAACAACGTGACGCGGGGGCACCGGGCGGGTGGATTTCAGGTGATGGGGGATTATCCGGAGATCCGGCGGGTCGAGACGATCCCGATCGCCGAGGGTCGCTTCCTCGATCCGCTCGACCTGGCGGAGAACCGCAAGGTCACGGTCATCGGGGAGCGGGTTCGCGAAGTGCTGTTCGACCCGGAAGAGGACGCGATCGGCGAGTACATCCGGGTCAACGGGGTGGACTTCAAGGTGGTCGGGGTGACGCGGCCGATCAGTCAGGCGCGCGGTACCGACCGGGCGGCGGAGACCCTCTACGTTCCGTTCACCACCTTCCAACGAGCCTTCAACTACGGCGATGTCGTCGGCTGGTTCGCTCTCACTTCGCGCTCGGACGTCCTGGCCTCGGAAGCGCAAGCGCGTGCCATGGCGGTTCTCAAGGAGCGCCATCGCGTGGCGCCCGATGATGACCGCGCCTTCGGCTCGTGGAACACGGAGGAGCAGTACCTCAAGATGCAGGCCCTGTTTGCGGGGATTCGACTGCTGGTGTGGATCGTCGGAATCGGGACCCTGGCCGCCGGGGTCATCGGCGTCTCCAACATCATGCTCATCGTGGTCAAGGAGAGGACGTCGGAGATCGGACTGCGGCGGGCGATTGGCGCCACCCCCTTCGAGATCACCCGTCAGGTCTTGCTCGAAGCGCTCATCCTGACTGGTATCGCTGGCTACCTGGGTCTGCTGGCCGGCGTGGGGGTGATCGAGGCGGTGCGGATCGCGCTGGCCGACGCCGGCAGTCTCGAGATGTTCCGCAACCCGGGGATCAGTCTCTCCGACGCGCTGCAGGCCTTCGCGGTCCTGGTCCTCGCGGGCGGACTTGCCGGGTTGATCCCCGCTCGTCGGGCGGTGGCGGTCAGCCCGACCGAGGCCCTCCGCGCCTGAGTTTCCTTCACGCTTTCTTCATCCGTTCACCATCAACCTCTGTCGAGGGATCGAGCCCATGATCAAGAAGATCTTCCTTACCCTAGTTGCCCTGACCCTTCTCGCGGCCTTCGTCGGCACCCTGTTCTTTCTGCACGCGAAGTCGCAGGTCGACCCGGTCGTGTTCGAGACCCACGAGCCCTTCGTGGCCGACATCGTCAAGAAGACGGTGGCCACCGGCAGCGTCGTGCCGCGCAAGGAGATCGCCATCAAGCCGCAGGTGTCGGGGATCGTGGACGAACTGTACGTCGAGCCAGGGCAACTGGTGGCCGAGGGTGACCTGGTGGCCAAGGTCACGATCGTGCCGGACATGATCAGCCTCTCGGCGGCCGAGAACCGGGTCAATCGAGCGGAGATCAACTTGGAGAACGCAGAGACCGAGGCCAAGCGCAACCACCAGCTGTTCGAGCAGGGCGTCATCTCGCAGGCCGGCTACCAGGTCTTCGAACTGGCCCTCAAGAACTCGCGTGAGGAGCTCTCCGCGGCCGAGGACAACCTCGCCCTGATTCGCGAAGGAGCCCGCAAGAAGTCCAGCCTGATCACCAACACCCTGGTTCGGGCCACTGCCAGTGGCATGGTGCTCGAAGTTCCGATCGAGGAGGGCGACTCCGTGATCGAGGCCAACACCTTCAACGACGGTACCACCATCGCCACGGTGGCCGACATGGACGAGATGATCTTCGAGGGCAAGGTCGACGAGTCCGAGGTTGGCAAGCTCACCGAAGGCATGGCCCTCGAACTGACCATCGGCGCCATCGAAGAACGCCGCTTCGACGCCGAGCTCGAGTACATCGCCCCGAAGGGAATCGAAGAGGAGGGCGCCATTCAGTTCGAGATTCGCGCGGCGCTCGAACTCGACGATCGAGATTTCGTCCGCGCCAACTACAGCGCGACGGCGGACATCGTTCTCGAGCGGCGCGACGACGTCCTCGCCATCCAGGAGAGCTGGCTGGCCTTCGAGGAGGGAGCGACCTTCGTCGAGGTCGAAACGGCGCCACAGACCTTCGAGCGCCGGGCGGTCGAGACGGGACTTTCCGATGGCATCACGATCGAAGTGGTCGACGGACTCGGAGAGGGCGAGAAGGTCAAGGGCGCAGCACTACCCGACGCTAGCTAGCCAGCCCAACTTGTCCGTCACGAAAAGTGCGGCCGAGACACTTGGCTTGAGAGAGTTGGCTACACTACGAGCGTAGAAATGTGAGCAGCCGCCGAGAGCTGGCGCCTCCTCAGGAGACAGCGATCGGGTTCGGACCCGAACGGCGGTCGGGAATCCCGCTCTACTGTCGGTTGTTGTCGCTTGGGAAAGGGCCCTTCATGGAGATGTGTAGCGGAACGAGTGTCCGGCTGAGTCCGCGGATTGTCTACGGAGGGTCGGCTGGTCAGATGGCGGTCGGCGGCCCGGAACACGGGACTAACCCCTTGTCTCTCCTCGGTCGGATGCTTCCCAGCCTTCTTTCTTTTGTGGTCGCGTTCGGCTCGGTCTGCGCCGATCAGGCGGTGTCCGCCGAAGCCCCACCGCGCCTGGTGACGATTCTGCTCGCGGGCCCACCGGAAGCTGGTCGCCTCGACGGGCGGGTGGTAGCGCTCCCCGGGGGTTCGGCCGAGGGGCTCCGTTCAGCGAGCCTCGAAGCGGGGCGGGCAGTGCTTGCCTTGCCCCCGTCCCCAGCGATCTGGCAGGTCGAGGCGGAGGTCGATGGCTACTGGGCGCAGTCTCGGTTGGTTTCGATTCAGGAAGGTGCGTCCGACCTCGTGCTGGACGTCTGGTCGACGGGGACGATCCGCGGGTCGTTGTCGATGCCCCGAGAGGGGGGCGAGCTTCCCGAACGTTTCAGTGTGAGATTCTCGCCCCCGCGGCGGGGACAGGACTCCGCTCGGTTGCGGGATTCGATCGTGGCCTGCGAACTGGAAGAGAAGCGCGACTGGATCTGCCGAGTACCGGCGGTGCCGCTCGACCTAGCCCTGCGAGCGTCGGGTTTCGTCTCTCACTACCGTTGGGGTGTGGAGGTGCTACCGGACAGAGTCCTCGATCTCGGTAGCCTCGAACTCCAGCGGGGGGCGTCACTGACAGGGTGGGTCGATCTCGAGGACGAGACCTCGGACGAGGCGCCCACCGTGGAGGCTCGGTTGGAGCTCGCGGCGACGGTATCGGCACTGCAGACCGAAGCGGACAGGCTGAAGAAGGTCGGCCACCAGACGAGAGTCTCAGCGAACGGGTTCTTTCATTTCGAGGCGATACCGCCTGGTTTCTACGATCTGACCGTGCGTGCTGACCACGGAGCAGCCGGAGTCATCAACTCGCTGCAGGTCGTCGACGGACGAGAGACTCGACTCCGGGAGCCGGTGGTCCTCGAGTACCCGATCGACCTCGAGGTTCGAGTGGAACCACCGTTGGATTGGCTGGGACAGCTCTGGCACGTCTCGGTTTTCAGAGGGTCGGATCCGAGCGGAGCCTTCGATCAGCCGCCGGTTTTCTCCGATACCGCAGATTCCAGCGGCAGCGTCACGGTGGAGAAGCAGCTACCCGGGAAGTTCATGGTCTGGGTCTACGACTCGCAGGACGGGCTGTTCTACGGCGAGTCTCACGACGTCGACCGTCAGGATGAAGCCTTGATTCGGGCTGGCGTCGAATTCGTCGATCTCGGCGGGGTCGTCCGACTCGGGTCGGATCCGATAGCCGCTTCGCTGTATTTTGGTGGTCGGCACGGAGCCGTCTCGATTCCAGTACGGACGAGGCCAGACGGAGAGTTCACCACCGTCCTCCCTCGGGATGGCGAATGGATCGTCGAGATTCAGAGTGCCGAGGAGGCACTGGATACGAGGGCCCGAGTAGATGTGATTCCGAAGGACGATGGGCGGGCGTTCGTGGAGATCGAGATCCCCGACACGAGAGTCTACGGACGCGTAGTGGATGCCTCGGGCGCTCCACTGGAAGGCGCCAAAGTTTCGGTTCGGTCTGGTGAGCAGCACGACCGGTCCCGCACTTCGGCCGACGGGACCTTCGCATTCCGGGGAGTCCCAACGGGTTCCCTCGAGTTCAGTGCCCGATTCGATGCCCCGGGGCGCGCATTGCGCGGCGATCCCGTGTCGGTGTTGCTCGTCGACGAGAACCCCATCGGTCCGGTCGAACTGGTGCTTCGAGGCACCGATCGACTGGTCGGTTTCGTCGCGGCGCTCGGCAACCCGGTGGCCGCGGCCACCGTCAGTGTGGGAACCGCGATTCCTCGCGACGACTTCTACTTCGATCAGGGGACTACGGGTCTCGATGGGCGCTTCGAGGTCGATGTCTCGGCGGACTCGACCCACCTCAGGTCCGAGGTCGAGGCGCCAGGCTACGGCTACACGGTGGTAGAGCTTCCGAGGCCCGCCGAGATCCTGAGTATCGAGATCTTCCCGGGGGGAGGAGAACTCCTGATCGATCTGCCTACGTTGGATGCTCCGCAGGCCACGCTCTTGTACCAGAACGGAGTCCGCCTCTCCAACGGCGCCTTGAACCGCTGGGCACGGCGCCACGGGGTCGAGATGGTGTCGGGTTCGGAACGCAACCGGCTGCGTCTACCGATGATGGCGCCCGCCGAGTATCGAGCGTGTCGGGCGCCGATCGAACGTTTACAGGCTGCCTACCGGGCCGGTGATCCAACCCTCGGGCTCACCGAGACGGACTGTGCCAGCGGCTACCTGAATCCCGATGGGCTACTTCATCTGGAGGTCAGCGGCGGGGATGACTC
>JAUIDB010000073.1 GCA_030429235.1 Thermoanaerobaculia bacterium
GCTTGGAACGCCGTGCCCACGTGGCCTTGCCTTTTCCGGCGGGCAGGTGGTTTGGAACGCCACGTGCCTACGTGGCTCTGCCTCCCCGGCGGCACTGCTTGGCAGCCGGCCACCTGGGCAGGAGGCGTTGCAAGAGAGTAGAGGGCCTCCCAAAGGACCAGGCGGTTTGGAACGCCACGTGCCTACGTGGCTCTGCCTCCTCGGCGGTACTGCCTGGTAGCCGGCCACCTGGGCCGGTGGCGTTCCAAGAGAGTAGAGGGCCTCCCAAAGGCCAGGTGGTTGGAACGCCACGTGCCCACGTGGCTTTGGCCTTCTCCGGCGGTACTGCCTGGTAGTCGACCGCGTGAGCCTGTAAGGAAGGTTCGACGCTTCGCGTAGTTCCCTTTGCCAACCAAAGGGAAGGGAGACTTCGTTGAAGCGTCGCCATCGCTACCATCGCCGCTCGTTCGATCACCCGGAGTGGAGCGATCGCGGCTACCTTCCACACTACGACGAACCGGGCCTCATCCAGCACGTCACTATCCATCTGGCCGATAGTCTTCCGACGGAAGCCAGGATCGAGCTACAGGGCTCCCTCGAGCAACCACCGTTTTCGCCAGAAGAGAAGCGCCGACGACTCCATCAGCTGCTCGATGCCGGCTACGGGTCCTGTGTGCTTGCGCGACCTGTAGCCGCCGCTTTGGTCGAAGAGTCGTTGCTCCATTTCGAGGGCGTACGCTACCAACTCCATGCCTGGACGGTACTGCCCAACCAC
Source organism: Thermoanaerobaculia bacterium (assembly GCA_030429235.1). Classification (GTDB taxonomy): domain Bacteria; phylum Acidobacteriota; class Thermoanaerobaculia; order Multivoradales; family JAIOJS01; genus JAIOJS01. The sequence continues at coordinate 755 of JAUIDB010000073.1, forward strand.
GTACACGTCCTACTGCATACGAAGGACGGCTTTCCGCTCAAGAGAATCGTGGGTACTTGGAAGCGCTTCACCGCCGGACGGTTGCGGAACTTGTGCCGCCGTGGAGCCCTTCCCGGAACCTCCCTCGCTCTGCTGACTCCTGTTTGGCACCGCGAATACTACGATCGCTGCATCCGCGACGACGATCACTACCGATCCGTGGTCAACTACATTGATGCGAACCCGGTCAAGGCTGGGCTCGTAGCCACCGCGGCAGAATGGAGATGGTGTGGCTTGCACCGTCCCGGACTGGCAACCTTCCTAGATGCGGCGAACGAGGGGAGAGGTTCTGGTGGTCGGTGATATCCGCTTACATCTCTTGGAACGCCACCTGCTCAGGTGGCCGGCCACCAAGCCGAACCGGCGGAGCGGGCGGAGCCACGTAGGCACGTGGCGTTCCAACCGTCCCTGCCTTTGGAGGCCGCTTACATCTCTTGGAACGCCACCTGCCCAGGTGGCCGGCTACCAAGCCGAACTGGCGGAGCGGGCGGAGCCACGTAGGCACGCGGCGTTCCAACCGTCCCTGCCTTTGGAGGCCGCTTGCATCTCTTGGAAACGCCACCTACTCAGGTGGCCGGCCCCCAAGCCGAACCAGCGGAGGCAGAGGAGCCACGTAGGCACGTGGTGTTCCCACCGTCCCTGCCTTTGGAGGCCGCGTACATCTCTTGGAACGCCGCCTGCCCAGGTGGCCCGCCACCAAGCCGTACCGCCGGAAGCTCCCTCCAGCGCTACAATGCCGCGTCATGGCTCTGCTAGATCTCGACTCCATCGACAAGTCGTTCGGCGACCACACGGTGCTGCGGGGAGTCAGCCTCCAGGTGGCGGAGGGCGAGATGCTGGCGCTACTGGGCCCTTCGGGATCGGGCAAGACGACTCTCTTGCGCATTCTGGCGGGGTTCGAGAGCGCCGATGGCGGTCGCATCGAGCTGGCCGGTGAAGACGTGACCAGGGTCTCGCCGGCTCGTCGTGGTGTCGGCATGGTCTTCCAGCACTACGCTCTCTTCCCGCACCTCGACGTCGGTGCCAATGTCGCGTTCGGATTGAAGTCGCTGGGACTCAGTGGGGACGAGGCGGCGGAGCGCGTGGCCGAGGTTCTGGGGCTGGTCGATCTGTCCGGTTTCGAGCGGCGGGCGGTGGGTGAGCTCTCCGGCGGCCAGCAGCAGCGCGTAGCAGTGGCGCGGGCTCTGGCGCCGCGGCCACGGCTGCTTCTGCTCGACGAGCCGTTGTCGAACCTCGACCCCATGCTTCGGGAACGAACCCGCCGCGCACTTCGACAGCTGGTTCGTCAGGTCGGGATCACCACCGTCCTGGTGACCCACGAACAACAGGAAGCCTTCGACCTGGGCGACCGGATTGCGTTGCTGACCGATGGGCAATTACAACAGGTCGGCCCTCCCGACGAACTGTACGAGCGTCCCGCCAACCGCTTCGTGGCGACGTTCGTGGGGCGGCGCAATCTGCTGTCGGGGCGCCTCGATTCTCGCCGGGGACGCCTCGGTGTGCGTCTGGAGGGCGTCGCCGGGGAACCCTGGTGGCCGGGCGTCGACGGCGGAGTCCTGGAAGGTGACGAGGGTCGAGTCGAACTCATGCTGCGACCCGAAGCACTGCGGCTGGTGGACTCCCCCTCGGACGGGAGCGTAGCCGGCACCGTTTTGGAGCGACTCTACGGAGGCGGCGTATCCCATTTTCGGGTGGCCCTCGAAGTCGACGCGGCCTCGGGTGGCGACCCCGAACCGATCGAAGTCGAGGTCCTGGCGCGCTCGGACGCGGCCTCGGTAGGAGATCGGGTGCAGGTGGCACCGCAACCCGCCGGGCCACCTGGTCGTATTTGGAGCAGTGCACGTCCCGCGGTGACGCACCGTTGATCGCCTCGACCCTTCGAGGGCGGTGGCCGATGGCGGCGACGGCCCTGGCTGCCCTTCTCCTATGGCTCGTCGGATACCCACTCCTCATCACCCTGGTCGAAGCACTGCGGGCTCCGGATGGCAGCTTGACGCTGGCCACCTTCGTCGACTTCACGCAGCGTTCGGACGAGTGGTTGGCGCTGTGGCGCAGTCTGTGGATCTCTCTGGCCTCGGTGGCGGCCGCCGCCGCTCTCGGAGTCCCGTTGGCGTTCCTATTCGCGCGCCGCGAGTTTCCGGGTCGGCGGCTGTTGACGGCTCTGGTGACCCTGCCGGTTTCCCTTCCTCCCCTGGTCGGAGTGCTGGCGTTTCTCTTCCTGTACGGCGAGAGCGGCCTGGTGACCCGTCTCGTCGCCGGCGCTCTTCGGCTCGAGTCGGCGCCCTGGCAATTGCAGGGTTGGCCGGCGATCCTGCTCGTGCACGCTTACTCGATGTACGTCTACTTCTTCCTGTTCACCCGGGCCGCACTGATGGCTAGCGACCCCTCCTTGCGAGAGGCAGCCGCTGCGCTGGGGGCGAGCCGAGGGCGAATTCTGCGGGAGGTGACCCTACCTACGCTCAAACCAGCTCTCCTGGGCGCGGCCCTTCTCACCTTCCTGACCTCGATGGCGTCCTTCTCGGCGCCCTATCTGTTTGGCGGCGGGTTTCGGGTCCTGACGACCCAGATCGTGGCTTCCAAGCTGAACGGCAATCTCCAGCTCGCGATGGTCGAGTCGGTAGCGCTGGCGGCCGTGGCTCTGATCGCGCTGATCGTGGCCCGACGGTGGGGGAGTGGGTCGGTGGTCTCCGTCTCGCACGGAGTTGCGGCGCGCTCCGTACCGCCGCTGGTCGGTTGGCGACGCTGGCTTGTTCCGACCGTCGCCTGGTGCTTTGCCGGTTTCCTGTTGCTCCCCCACGCCGTACTGGTGCTGTTGTCGCTGGTCCCGACGGCGACCTGGACCACCGAGCTGCTGCCGCCCGTACTCGACTTGTCGAACTACCGCGAGCTGCTGTCCGACACGCGCAAGCTAGCGCCGATCGTCAGTTCGGCCTGGATGGCGACGCTGGCGAGTCTCGCCGCCCTGGTTCTCGGGTTCCTGGCCGCCCGCTGGGCTCGCCGCGAGGGTGGACGTTGGCGCTCCCTACTCGAAGGGCTGGTGGTCTTGCCCTGGGCCATCCCAGGGACGGTGTTCGCCGTGGCACTGGCCGTGACCTTCTCGGCGGATCAGCCCTGGGCAGGACGGTTCCTGTTGATCGGCACGGTATGGCTCCTGCCGCTTGCCTACCTGCTGCGAACCTTGCCCCTGACCGGTCGAGCCGCGATTGCGGGTCTGGCCCAGCTCGATCCCGCGCAGGAGGAGGCAGCGGCCGCGCTCGGTGCCTCGCGCTGGCGAACGCTGTGGCGGATCACGCTGCCGCAGGTCCGGCCCGCTCTCGCCGCGGGACTCTCGCTGGCGTTCATCACTTCGCTCGGCGATTTCGTGACCTCGATCATCCTCTACACCTACTCCAACCGACCGATCGCCATCGAGATCTACTCGAATCTACGACTTCAAGAACTCGGGCTCGCCGCCGTGTACGGCGTGTTGCTGATGCTTCTCTCCACTGCCGCTCTCTTCCTCTGGGGTGAAGGGAGTTCGACTCGTGAGGGCACGACGGTTTGACGGCTCGCGCCACTCTGGCTCGCCTGGGCGTCCTCATGGGAGCGGTCTTCGTCGACATGCTCGGGTTCCTGATGGTGTTGCCACTGCTGCCGTTCTACGCAGAGCGGATGGGAGCCGACGCCCTCACGGTCGGAGTTCTGGTGTCGGCGTTTGCCTTTGCGCAGCTGGCGACGTCACCACTCTGGGGGCGCGTCTCAGATCGTTTCGGGCGTCGGCCGGTGATCCTGGCCGGTCTTGCTACTTCCGCCGTGGCCTACTTGCTCTTCGGCTTGGCGCAGAGTCTCACCGTACTCATGCTGTCGCGCCTGGTGCAGGGAGCCGGAGGTGGCATCAACGGAGTGATCCAGGCCTACGTGTCGGATGCGGTACCCGCTGGCGAGCGGGCCAAGGCTCTGGGTTGGCTCACCGCGGCCACCAGTGCCGGAGTGATGATCGGGCCGGTAGTGGGCTCGCTCGCCGCTACGGTGTCGCCAGCCGCGCCCGGGCTTCTGGCGGCGTCGCTCTGTCTGTTGAACGTCTTCTTTGCGGCCTGGTTGCTGCCCGAGTCCTCCAGCCGTGAGGCGCGATCCCAGAGTGAGCAGGCACCCCGGGAGTCGATCCGCCGCGCCTTGCGTCAGATCTTCTCGCAACCCGGGGCTCCGGCCCATCGTGTGATCTGGATCTACGCCGTGGGCATGATGGCCTTCATGGCGATGAACGGAGTCCTGGCTCTCTATCTCGAGCGCCGTTTCCACGTCACCGAGGCCACGATTGGCTACTTCTATACCTACGTCGGGCTGATCTCCCTCGTGATGCGAGCGCTGGTGCTCGGGCCGCTCATCACGCGCCTCGGCGAGGTTCCAGTGCTGCGTTGGGGATCGGTGGCGATGTTCTGTGGCTTGGCCCTCTTCCCCATCCCCAACAGCTTGATCGTGCTCGCCGTCGTCATCGCGTTGATGCCGATCGGAACCTCCATGCTGTTCCCGGCCACGACCTCGCAGGTGGCCAATCACGCGGTGGAAGGGCAGGTTGGTCAGACCCTCGGCCTCCAGCAGGCGATGGGCGGCGTAGCCCGGATGGTGGGACCGATCTGGGCCGGTGCGCTCTTCCAGCACGCTGGTTGGGGCGTGCCGTTCTACGTGTCAGCTGGCCTGATGGCGATCGCCGCCACCATCTCCATCTTCTTCGTCGTCGACGACGGGGTCGGACGTCGGGTCGTTTCGGCGGAACAGCAGGCCTAGTCCGCACAGGCCCAGGACTCCCATGGCCATCCCGTGCCGTCGCTCGGGCGGTTGGTCGTAGAAGAGTTCCACGCGGTGGTTGCCGGCGGGGACCGGTATGAGCAGGCGCCCCTCCGGACCGACCAGGACGCGACCCGGCTCGCCGTCGATCTCGCTTCTCCAGCCCGGGAAGGCCCAGCGGTCGACCGCGATGCGGCCCAGCCGACCCGGAGCGAGCGAGTGAACCGAGAAGCGGAGGAGCGTGCCCGAGGCGTGCTCCATCTCGACCCGAATCCCGGGTTCGAGGCTGCGGGCGAGGCTTGCCGCCGTCCCGGTCTCCGTGGGGGATGAGGTCGAGCTCAGCTCTTTGCGAGCGGGCCGTGGGAGGTATTCGTCGCCGACCGTGCCCCGCTGCCCGCTCTGGCGCACCACGTCCGGCGACAGAGCCCAGTCGAGTTCCTGCTCGATTTGTGGGGGGAGGGGGCGCACCGAGAGCAGGGTCGGCAGCGCGTTGGCTAGAGCGATCACCAGGATCAACGCCTCGAGCCGCCCCGGCGGCCAGGAACTGGCTTGCTGGCGGGCGAAGAGAGCTCCCGCCAGGGCTGCGAAGAGTCCCAACGGTCCCAACAGCCGCCAGGGGAACTGAAGTAGGGGGAGGAAGGGCAATTGCTCCCACAGGACCCGGCTGGCCGGATGCATCAGGAAGAGGGCGATGGCGGCGGCCGCGACCAGAGCCAGCCGCAGCCGCCGGCCCGCGCCGGCTGGCGTACGGGCCAAGGTGATCAGCGTGCCTACGAGGAGGACCAGAAGGAGCGGTCCCACTCCGAACACCGGAGTCCAACCGAAGGTCTCGAAGATGGGGACGAAGTTCTCCTGCCACTGGAACTTCCCCTGAGTGAGTTCCTCCGGGCGCACCCAGCGAGTGAGGGTGAGGGCGGGCCACCAGAACCAGGCCGTCGTAGCCAGGGCCGACAGCCCTCCCAGGGTGAGCGCGCGTCGGGCGCGTCGAGCCGCCGGAGTCGAACCCCAGTAGAGCCATGGGATGGCGACGACGGTGGCGACGGCGAAGAGCAGGGCGCTGAGGTTGTGGGCCAGGATCAGCAGGGTCGCGGTGGCCCACACTCCAAACCCGGCCGCCCGCGGGCGTCGCCCAGCGACCAATAGGCTGGCCAACCACCAGGGGGCGAGGCACAGCGCCGTGGCCTCGGCCCAGGCGTTGCGCAGGTAGAGATCCGCCAACAGGTATGGGTGGAGAAGGTACAGGATGGCGGTACAGCGGCCGAGAGTTGCCGCCTCACCGGCCTCGTCAGGCCCGCTGGCCGGAGGGTCCGAGTCCGTGGTGAACCCACTCGCTGCGACTCCAGCTCGCCAGGCACCGACGGCCCCGACCGCCAGCAATAGGACCAAGGTGAGGCGGACGGCGAGTGCTACCTCGTGCACCATCAGCTCGACGGCGTTGCCGAGGAGGGTGAAGAGCGGAGCGTAGAAGACGAAGACCGGTGATCCCCAACCGCCGTACAGATCCGGAGCCCAGGCTGGGGGCAGTTGACCGTCGTGGAGCGCCGCCTTCATCTGTGCCCAACGCACGAGCTCGTGAGACCAGTCGTGACCACGAGGCACTCCTTGCCACAACGGGGCAGCCGCGATCAGGAGGGTCAAACCCACCAGAAGCCCAGTGAGGGCGGCCTGTCGGTGACGAGTCACCCGGGGACTCTAGCAGGCAGAGCACCCCCGGAAGGGCGGTTGGGAACGCTGCGCTTGGACCGCCACGTGCCCACGTGGCCTCTGCCTCCTCCGCCGGCACGGCCTGCCAGCCAGCCCCCTAGGCAGGTGGCGTTCCAAAAGAGTAGAGGGCCTCCAAGAGGAGTAGAAGCTGGGAAGAAGAGCTTGGAACGCCACGTGCCTACGTGGCTCTGCCTCCTCTGCCGCCACGGCCTGCCAGCCGGCCACCTAGGCAGGTGGCGCTCCAAGAGAGTCCAGGGCCCCCAAGAGCAGTAGAGGCTGGGAAGAAGAGCTTGGAACGCCAGGTCACGTCCTGTCAAGTGGTGTACGAAGGGCCACGTCAGATCCTGATATCGGTCAAGCGCTGAGCGCGAGTTGTTCATCGGCGTCGTCGAGCTGTGCGGGAGGCGGCTCGAGGACAGTCCTGAGGG
>JAUIDB010000074.1 GCA_030429235.1 Thermoanaerobaculia bacterium
CACGATCGCAACTTGACCTTCGAAGAGACCGACGAGCGCCGCTGGCGGGAGTGGCGGGAGCGAGTGGGGGAGGAAAAGGTTCCCTACCCCGCCCTGAGTCCGGTCGGAGATGGTCGGTTCGACCTGTCGGGAGGGTTCGCTGGCTATCTCGCTGCTTTCGTCGTGGTGGCGGGGGCACGGGGCGCGATGCTCGGCCAGGGGCTGGTTCTCCTGCTGGGGCTGCTGGCCTTGGTCCGCTACTTGCGACCTCGCCTCTTTCGCGATGCGCCGCGGTTGGTGGTGGCAATGGTGGGGCTGTCGGGTCTCCTGCCGGCCACGCTCCACCTCTGGCCGCAGGTCCTGCAAACCGGGACCGTCCTGGTCCTGCTGGCGCTGCTGTACGGCGGGGAGTCGAGGGCGGGTTCTCCGCCCAACGTGTACGGCGGGGAACCCAATCGGCGGTGGTTCGAGGCGGCGCGCTGGATCGCGGTCGGGACACTCTGCGCCCTGCTGGTGGCTTCGGGGCCCTGGTTCATCGGGCTCCTGATCCCGATCGGGATGGCGCTCAGGAACCAACGTCCGGCGGGCTTCTCCTGGGGAGGGGGAGTGGTGGCGTGGATCGCGGTCCTCTGGGTCTCGCAGGCGGTGCGGTGGATCGACCGCCTGCAGTCGAGTCTGGCCGACATCGACGGATCCCTGCTGCTCTGGAGTACGGTCGACCTCACGGTGGGGCGTCACGTCGGGATCCTGTTCTACTTCGCACCTCTGCTCTGGGTGGTCTTCTGTGGTCGAGAACGGGGGCGTGTCGGTCTTGCTCTTGGGCTCGCCCTGTCGCTCGGGCTGCTGCTCGCGGTGGATCCGTACCACTTTGCCGGAGCCCCCTGGGCGGTGGGGGCTCGCGGTTTCTTGCCGCTCTATGTCGCCCTCTGGTTCTTCGTCGATCGGCCGCCGCGGCGTTGGCAATGGATCCCGGTCGCAGGAATCGCGGTGGCCGCGCTGTGGCCGACCTGGCTCTCGCTGATGCAGCCGGTCGCGGAGTCTGGCGGGCGGCCGCTGCGGGCTCCCAGCTACGCGGCACCGTGGCTCCCCTGGGAGACCACTCAGATCGACCTCGCTGCGGCTTCGGCGGTGCAGACCTCGGGCATCGAGGTGCGGATTCTCGACCTCGGCGCCTGGCCGAGTGCCGACGGAGGCTTAGAGATCCTGGGCAACACCTGGGCCGATCTGCTCCTCGTGTCCGAGGCTCCCGTCGGTGGTTTTCGGCTCGAGGTCGTAGAGGATGGCGGTGCCGACCTCGAGATCCGAGGAGGCTCCTTGCGACAGAGCGTGTACCGACCCGACGGCTCGGTGGGTTTCCTGGTCGAGGTCGACGCCCCTCGGCGGGCGCATCCACTGCCACAGCGGCCGGGGGTGCGGTACTTCCATCCGGTTGCCGTTCGCCTCTCGGCCGCTCCGAAGCGACCGATCGCGGCGACCATCGGTGGGGTCGAACTGGCCCCAGAAGGAGAGGGTGATGAGTGAGCTGAGGCCGTGGATCACGGAACTGCGCAACCGTCTGTCCGAGCCACCGGCTCGTCGCTTCGATCTCGCGAGTGATCGCCAACTGTTGGTGCTGCCGGTCTTCGTCGACAGTCGCGAACTGTGGGCGATGCTGATCCGACGGCCCGAAGAGATCGGTTCGATCGTCGAGGTGGGCCTGCCAGCTGCCGTGGTTTCCGAAGCGACCGATCCGTGGTCCTCGGCGCGAGCGGCGGCGGCCATGGAACTCGGCATTTCGGAGGAACAGGCGCTCCCGCTCGGTACCCTCGACGAAGTCGTCTCGATCGAGGGACGCCCCACCCTGACCTGCGTGGTGGCGATTCCTCATCCACTGCCGAGCCCGGCCGAACCGGCGGAGCGCACTTCGGAGCTGTTGCCGATGCCGTTGACTGCGCTGGCCAATCCACGGTTGGTCGAAGAACAGACGGTCGAGATCGGCGGCGAGGAGCGGAGCTTCCTGGTTCTGCACCTGGGCCGGCGGCGCATCGCGGGCTCGGTCGCAGCCGCGGTTCAGAAGTTGCTCGAGCGCCTCGACATGGTAGGACCGATCGACGCAGGACAGTAGAATACGGCCATCGCGGAGGGCGATTTCCAGCAACCGAGGGCCTCGAGGAGTATCGACATGAGCAGCACCATCGATCGCATTCAAGCACAGCTCGGCGAGGGCGCCGTTTCGTTGTTGGAGCACACCTGCGAGGGGATTCCCAGGGAACAGATCCAGGTCCCGGGTCCGAGACATCTGGATGACAACTTCGGACCCTCTGACCGTAAACCGGGAGTACTGGTCAACCTCGGTCGTCTTCATGGCACCGGTCGGTTGGCCGGGAGCGGTTATCTGTCGATCCTGCCGGTCGACCAGGGAATCGAACACTCGGCCGCAGCGTCGTTCGCGCCCAATCCGCTCTACTTCGATCCCGCCAGGATCGTCGAACTGGCCATCGAAGGGGGATGCAATGGGGTGGCCTCCACCCTGGGAGTGCTGGGCCTTACCTCGCGTCGGTACGCCCACCGGATTCCGTTCGTGGTCAAGCTGAATCACAACGAGTTGCTGACCTATCCCAACAAGACCGAGCAGAACCTCTTTGCCCAGGTCGAGCAGGCGTGGGATCTTGGCGCCGCGGCGGTCGGAGCGACGATCTACTTCGGCAACGAGGACTGCTCGCGAGAGTTGGTCGAGATCGCCGAGTGCTTCTACCGTGCGCACGAACTGGGGATGGCGACCATTCTCTGGTGCTACCTGCGCAACTCCGGGTTCAAGAAGGACGGAGTCGACTATCACGGAGCCGCCGACCTGACCGGACAGGCGAACCACCTGGGAGTGACGATTCAGGCCGACATCATCAAGCAGAAACTCCCCACCAACAACGGCGGCTATCGGGCCGTCGGGTTCGGTAAGACTCATCCGCGGGTCTATTCGGAGCTGACGACGGACCACCCGGTGGACCTGGTGCGCTGGCAGGTTGCCAACTGTTACATGGGGAAGATCGGGTTGATCAATTCGGGCGGTGCTTCCGGTGGAGAAAGCGACCTCGCCGAAGCCGTGGAGACGGCAGTGATCAACAAGCGAGGTGGTGGCATGGGACTGATCCTCGGCCGCAAGGCCTTCCAACGCCCGATGAGCGAAGGCGTCGCGCTACTGAATGCGGTGCAGGACGTCTATCTCTGTGATGACGTCACCGTTGCCTAGAGCGGGCTTAGGACGTCGACCGCACATCGTGTTCGGTGGTTTCGACGCCACGGGCCTCTGGCGCACTGACGAGAAGACCCCGCAAGCGAGGTAGGGAGGCCTCTGCGTCCCGTTCGCCGATCTCGATCAAGCGCTGCAGGTACTCGGGATGGAACATCAGCATCGATAGGAAGTCCGGACTTCGCGTCTCGCGCGTGCCCAGTCCTCGCGTCAGGAAGCGGAACGCCCCGGGGAGCTCGACCTCGTAGTCACCGGCCAGCTTTCCGAGGTCCTGGGAGGGGCGAAGCACCTCACACTCCACAGGACGCAGGACGCCGCGGTCCTCCAAAGGCAGTCGTCGTGTGAGTCGGTTGATGCGCTCGAGGTGGAGGACGTCCTGATCCAGGGCATCGAGAAACACGGCGTTGAGAGCGACGCCGAGTACCTGGGCGGGAGGTGGGTACCCCGAGACCACGGGTTGATCCGCCTCGCGGCGGGAACGGGGATAGCGGGTCGAGATCGCCAGGATGCGGTCCGCGCCGAGGTGGATCGCCGGCGCGAGTGGCGCCGACTGGCGGATCCCGCCGTCGCCGAACCACGCACCGCCGAGTCGCACCGCGGGGAAGAGGATGGGCAACGCCGACGAAGCGAGGACATGGTCTACCGAGAGCCGGGTTTGGATACTGATGCGCTGCGGGCGTTGCCAGGGCTCGATGTCTCGCCCCTGGACCCAGGTCACGGTCTGTCCGGTGCCGTAGTTCAACGTGGTGAGGGCAAAAGCGTCCAGGCGACCAGCCTCGAGGTTGCGCTGGGTTCCGATCAGTTCACCGTCGACGGTGGTGAGGGCACGCTCCAGCAGCTTCTTCAGGGGCGTCGTATCGAGGAGCCCGCGCACCCTCGGGGCCGCTCGGCTGCCGCCGGAGAGGAGACGGGCTCCCCAGCGGGCCACGCTCGCTGACAGCTGTCGGCTGTCGGTTCGGAAGACCTGCTCGAAGGTCAGGTGCTCCCACAACTCGGAGAGTTCGTGAGCGGCTTCAGCGAAGTTCCCCTGGTGGCTGGCCAGGAGCGAAGCGTTGATCGCTCCGGCCGAGGTGCCAGTGATGATCGAAAAACGCAAATCCGGCATGTGCCGGGCCAGGCACCGCAACAGCCCGACCTGATACGCCGCACGGGCGCCGCCGCCGCTCAGGACGATGGCGAGGCTGGTGGTAGGGGCAGGGCTCGGTGTACTCGGCATGTGCTGCTGACATGATAGCCGGGGAGCCGGTACGGGCGAGCGCTTTCTGTAGACCCCAGTTCGAGTTCGTGGGCCAACTCAGGGAGTTCTGTGAGCCGAAGCGATTCCGTCCGCTTCGTCTACCCGCAAGAGAAGCAGGCCACCCACCAGGAAGAACACCAGCACCACGGCCACGCCCGCCCTTTGCGTCCCGAACGCGCTGGTCAGGACGCCGAGCAGGAAGGGGCCCAGGAAGGCCGTGGCTTTCCCCGAGAAGGCGAAGAAGCCGAAGAACTCGTTCTCTTTGTCGGGGGGCACGAAACGGCCGAGCAGAGACCGACTCGCCGCCTGGTTGGGACCGGCGAAGATCCCTACCAGGACTCCGGCCACCCAGAACAGACTCTTGCTCGGGGTCAAGACTGCCAGCGCACCGGCCGCGAACAGACCGACCAGCGAAATCAGGATGGTCCGGCGCCCTCCCAGGATGTCGTCGAGGAAACCCAGGGCGAAGGCACCGAGGCCGGCGGTCACGTTGAGGAGGATGCCGAAGAGGAGGATTTCGGTCGTCGAGAAGCCGAAGGTCCCCTGAGCGTAGATGGCTCCGAAGGCGAAGATCGTGACCAGGCCGTCGTTGTAGAACAGTCGGGCGACGAGGAGTCGCACCACCTGCCGATAGTCCTGGACCTCGCGGAACGTGGAGGCGATCTGTCGGAGGGCCGTAGACACCAGGGGAGTGCCCGGTGGCGATACCGCCGATCGGTCTTCGCGGACCCACAGGAAGATGGGGAGACTGAAGAGGGCGAACCAGGCGGCGACCAGGAGGTTTGTGGCTCGGATGTTCTGACCATTCTCCGTCGACAGGCCGAACCAGGGGGTTTCGGGTTGGACGAAGCCGACCAGGGCGATCACCATACAGAGCAGGCCGCCGACATACCCCAGGGACCAGCCGTAACCCGAGACGCGTCCGATCTTGTCGGGCGGCGCCACGTCCGGCAGAAAGGCGTTGTAGAAGACTCCAGCCATTTCGAACGCTACGTTGGCCAGGACGAACCAGAGCAGGGCCCGCCCGATCTGACCAGGCTCCGCGAAGTACAGCCCGATGGTGCCGCCGATGCAGAGCACGGTGGAGAGAGCCAGCAGGCGTTTGCGCAACCCGCCGCGATCCGCGATCGCTCCGAGGATCGGCGAGAGGAGGGCGACTGCGATCGCAGTCGCCGTCACACCACGGGACCAGTATGTCGTTCCAAGCGTCTCGTCGCCGACGATCCCCCGCGTGAAGTAGGTGGCGTAGATAAAGGTGACCACCAGGGTCGTGAAGGCGGAGTTGGCGAAGTCGTAGAGCGCCCAGGAGGCGACGGCCCGGCGGTTGCGGTTCATGCGGTGGATTATAGGGACTCGAGGTCGTCGAACACCGCTCCCCAGTCCTGGCTCGAAAGATCCTCCACCAGCAGGATCAGCATGGCAGCATCCGGCGGTGCGTCCCAGGACCAGCGCTGCCCGCTTTCGTCGGTCGGTTCGAGCTGCTCGATCACGGCTTCGATGCCCGCTGCGCTCTCCGAAACCAGAGCACTCGAGACGCGAAAGGGACCCCTCGCTGAGTCCGGGTCGGTGGACCACTCGAGGGTTGCTTCGATCCGCTCCTCTTCCTGGACCAACTCTACGAGTTGGACTCGAATCGTGGCGTCGTCGACCAGCAGGCCGTCCCGAAGTAGAAGGCGCAGTCTCGAGGAGGCCAGAGCCGGGGGGACCCCGGAGCGGATCCAGCCCGGCGCCGCCACCATCGCTTCGGCGGAGCGGACCTCGACAGGTAGCAGGTCTCCTCGAGGTCGAGCCGACAGCTGCACGGTCAGCACCGCGCGGCGAGCGAGCGACTCGAGCGCCCGCTCGAGGTCGGTGCCGCCGCGAATCAGCTGGCCGGCGGTGGCGAGGGCGGCCGCACGCAGTGGGGTTTCGGGGCTCTCCAGCCGGTTCTGCCAGGACTTCGTGGCGGTGGTGGAGTGGTCCTCTGGGTCCTTGGGGAGAGCGGCGAGCTGTGGATCCGAGTCGAGATCCTCCAACGTCGGCTGCTCTCCCTGGCGCAGGCGCTCGACCTGCAACGCTGCCCGGCGCGACTCCTCGAACCGGCCGAGAGCCTCCAGGGTGACCGACAACTGGTACCAGCTGTCGGCCTGCTCTTCGGCGGTGCGTGGGTCACCGTGGAAGAAACGGATCGCCTGCCGAAAGGCATGCTCGGCAGAGGTGAAGGCTCCCGCCTCGAGGTGGGCCAGACCCAGTTCATGGGAAGCGCGCGCCCGTTTGGGCTTGCGGTCTTCTTCCCAGGTCATCGACACCACCGGGATCAGGGGACCGTCGTCCTTGCCGGTCGGGTCGCCAGCTTCGGTGATGCCCACGCCAGTGATGCGGAGCTTGCCGATCCGCTTGCCAGGAAGAAGCGGCGCCGCGGGGGGCGGGCGAAGAAGGGGGAAGACCGTCCAGCCGTAGGCTCCGATGGTTCGGAAGACCGGCTCCACGGTCGGATCTCCCGTTCTCGGAGTTGGCGGCGGATCGTAGCCGGAGGTTACCCAGTACAGAGCCCGCCGCGGGGTGGTCGGGCGAAGGTCGAGTAGATCGCCCGCTACGGTCGAGAGCAGGAGGTCGAGCCGCTGTTCTACCAGCCGGGCTTCTTCCTGCCGCAGCGCCTCGGTGATCTGCTGCCGCTCGGCGTCGGTGAGGGAGCCCCGATCGGGTGCCGTCGTGACCTCCTGCACTTGACGACGCAGATCGGTGAGCACTCCGCGGCCCGGGTCGTCGAACTGCAACCCCGAGAGCGCCAGGGCCAGGGCTTCGGCGTCTCGGGTGGGCCCGATAAGGCGCCGGGGGGACTCCTCGACGAGGAGGACCTCGACGGGGCCATGAGCCACCAGCTGCTCGGCGCGTGCCGCCAAGATCTCGGCCGCCCAGGCGATCGCATCCGTGGCGCAGAGATCGGCGTCGACGTACACCACCTGATGCCACTCGCCGGAGGGACTTGACTCGGTCGGGCCTTCGGAATCCGACACATCGACCGAGAGCAGCGGAACCTCGATCCCGTCGACCAGGACTCGCGGCCAGGTTGCGCCATCGTGGTCCTTAGACCAGCGCGAGAGTTGCTTTTCGGTGGCCTCGACCACCAATTCGACGGCCAGGACCTCTTCGCGACCGACGAACTCGGGGGACGACTCGCGGGTCGGGGTTGCGACCTCGTC
>JAUIDB010000075.1 GCA_030429235.1 Thermoanaerobaculia bacterium
GGGGACGGTACGGGTCTGGGGGGAGCGAGATCGTGGCGGTGAGGGCCGATGCAGCTACCCGGTTCCGTCGGTAGCGTGTGCGCCGCTCACTTGCCACCTGGGCAGGTGGCGGTCCAAACGATGGATGGTGTTCTACGCTTCGGCGGTAAGGCTGGGTTGCTGGCCACCTGGGCAGGTGGCGTTCCAAGGGAGTACGGGCGCCGCGGCCTAGGCTGGGTTTGGAACGCCACGTGCCTACGTGGCCCGGGGGGACGGGGACGTGGCGGGGGACGGTACGGGTCTGGGGGGAGCGAGATCGTGGCGGTGAGGGCCGATGCAGCTACCCGGTTCCGTCGGTAGCGTGTGCGCCGCTCACTTTGCCACCTGGGCAGGTGGCGCTCCAAACGACGGATGAAGGTCCACGCTTCGGCGGTAGGGCCTGGGTAGCTGGGGCCACCTGGGAAGTCGTTCAGTCAGTGGATCCGTACGTCGGCTGCACCGGGGCGCTCTCGAGGGGCGTAGCCAGCAGGCCCGGAAGGTCGGGGTAGGCCGCGAACAGGACGGCGGCGTCGAGGCGGCCTCCCTTCTTCTTTTCGAGGCGGACCATCGCCTTCATCGGCCGCTTCTCCTGCTGAGCGATCGCCTCGGCGGCGCGGTAGAAGCGAGCCTGGAAGGCGAGCCACTGGGGGAAGTCGAGGCCGTTGCGGTAGGCATCGAGGCTCCCGGTGGGAACGAGGGCGAGCTGCTGGTAGTAGAGAGCGAGATCCGATGCCGAGGCCGGGTCGTAGCGCTTGAGCGCCGACAGTACGGTGAGGTGCGACAGCACCTCGGTAATCCACGGCTCCTGGGGATGGAGTCCGGCGATGGGGATCAGTTGCCGTGCCACCTCGAGCTGGCCCAGGTGGTCGGCCGCCTGCAGGCTGGCCACCTCCTCCTGGGAACCGCGGACGGCGGTCTCGCTACTCATCGGCAGGGCCCCTCCGAGCAGCCGTCGCCAACGCTCCACCGTCGCATCGTCCCCGAAGGCGGGCAGGGCGATTCGGCCCCCGCCCAGGCTGGAGGGCAGACCGTACGGCTGCCGGAACTCCATGCCTTCCCACTGCTCTCGATCGATGACGAGAGCCGCCAGGCGCGTCGGCCGCTTGGACCACTGCGAGAAGTCCTGGGCCAGGTGGGTCATCCAGCGTTGGACGTTGGAGGCCCGAGCCAGGGCGCCCGGCGCGTACCGAACCATGGCGTGGTCGCCCGGCAGATCGAGGAGCTGATTCTGGGCAGCAGTCGGGAGGGTCGTTCCGAGGAGGAGCAGAACTCCGGTCAGACTGAGGCGGATCAGACGCCGACGCCCGGCCGCCACTGCGGGGTGGGGGAGATTGGAGGTCATGGGGGCATTCTACGTCGACGGTGCGCGACGAGGTGGGTGGTCGGCTTGGGGAATGATGCGTCTACCTCGTGCCGACCTACCTGGTAGCTGGCCACCTGGGCAGGTGGCGTTCCAAGGGAGTATGGGCGCCGCGACCTAGGCTGGGTTGGAACGCCACGTGCCTACGTGGCTCGGGGGGACGGGGAGGTGGCGGGGGACCGTGTGAGTTGGGGGCGCGAGATCGTGGCGGTGACCCAATGTCGGCTTGGAACGCCACGTGCCTACGTGGCCCGGGGGATGGGGCTCTGGCGAGGGGCGGATGGGTTGGGGGGCGCGAGATCGTGGCGGTGAGGATCGTTGCAGCTACCCGGTTCCATCGGTAGCGTGTGCGCCGCTCACTTTGCCACCTGGGCAGCTGGCGCTCCAGACGATGGGGGGCGGTCTACGCTTCGCCGGTAGGGCTGGGTAGCTGGTCACCTGGGCAGGTGGCGTTCCAAGAGACTCCTCTGCCCAGGGAGGCAGCCAGCTCCACGGTCAAGGGGGCGGGGAGGGCAACGCGGCCAGCCACCGACGGGCGCGGTCAGCCCAGGCGCTCTGTGGCGCCAGTTGGAGGACGCGGCTCAGGGCCTGGCGGCCGGCGGCGGGATCGCCGTGGTCGAGTTCCCAGCGACCTCGATGCAGCCACACGAGGGGCCAGTCCGGAGTCAACTCGCTCGCTCGCCGCAACGCTTCGCCGGCGTTATGGGTCGACTGCTCGGTGCCGAGTGCCTGTCGCAACTGTGCCAATCGCAGCAGAATGGCGGAACTCTCCGTACCCGCGGCCACCGCCTCTTCCAGGAGCGCTCGCTCGTGGTCCGCTTCGCCTCGGCGGCCGGCGAGTTCGGCCAGGCCGAGCCAGGCGTCGGCGCTGCGAGGGTCGAGGGTCAGGGTGGCGCGCAGCGCCTCCTCGGCCTCGGTAAGACGTCCCATCTGCAGTAGGGCCCGCCCTAGGCCGAGGTGGAGGAAGTCGAGGTGAGGATTGAGTTCGAGGGCGCGGCGGTAGGTGGCGAGTCCCGGCTCTGGGTCGCTGCCTCGGATCGAAGCGAGAGCGATCTGGGCTCGCGCCAGGTTGGAGAGGAGCGGCACGTTCTCGGGATTGCGCGCGACGAGCTGGGCCAGACGTTTCTCGGCCTCGGCGACCTCGCCACGCGAGAGCAGCCGCTTGGCCTCCTCCATCTCCTCTAGCAGGGCGAGTCCGGCCTTGGGGTCCAGTCGTTTCGGGTCGGGTCGTCCCGGGGTCCTGCCGCTGGTTCCAGAGAGATAGCCGAGGGCCCTCAGGGCGGCGGTGGTCTCCGGATCGCTGGCGGCGCCGGACACGGCCCGTGGTTCGAAGGCGCGGTGGCGATCGCGCCAGGCGGCCTGGAGTCTCCGCACCGTGCGACGACGCTCGTCCACCAGGTCGTCATGTTCCTCCGGGTCGGTCGAGAGATCGAAGAGCTCGGCGCGGGACCCGACGACGAACCGCAGCTGCGCTTCTGTCAGGCTTTCGAGCACGCTCCAGCCGTAGGCCGTGTAGGGGAGGTGGGTCTCGCTGTAGACCGCAGTCGAAGAAGGCGCGGCCGGTGAGCCCTCGGCCTCGAACCCGAGGCCAGGTAGAGGTGCTCCGAACGGCCCGGAGTCCAGTCCGACGAGCTCGAGGAGGGTCGCCGCGAGGTGGCGGCTGCCCACCAAGTGGTCGACCGTTCGTCCCTGGGGAACGCGTGCCCCCTGGAGAAGGAGAGGAACCCGCAGGGTCGGCTCGTGCAGCAAGAGACCGTGGGTTCGCTCGCCGTGGGCGCCGAGCGCTTCACCGTGGTCCGCCACCACGGCAGTGACGCGAGGCCGGTCGGGAAGCAGCGCCAGCAGACGGCCCAGCTGTCGGTCGACCTCTAGGATCTCGGCGTGGTACCGGGCGGTGTCGTTCCCACGGCTGCCGTCAGCGGGTGTGTACGGGGCGTGCGGATCGTAGTAGTGCACCCACAGGAAGAGGGGAGGGGAAGGGCGAGCGGAGCGCGACTCGAGCCACTGGAGGGCGGCGTCGGTGACGGCGGCGGCCGAGCGCTCCGGGTAGCCGTACTCGCCGCGGTACTCGGCGGCCATGCGGTCGTCGTAGTGCTGGAACCCCCGGTCGAGTCCGAACCGGCGGTCGAGGACTCGCGAACCGACGATCGCTGCCGTCTCCCATCCGGCGTCCGCCAGTTGGGTAGCCAGCGTCGGCATCGAGGTCCCGAGGGCGGCCAGGCCGTTGTCGTGAAGACCGTGTTCGGGCGGCGTGAGCCCGGTCAGGAGGGAAGCGTGCGCGGGCAGCGTCAGCGGGCTGGGGCTGATCGCTCGTTCGTAGCGGATTCCCCGGGCCGCCAGGCGATCCAAGGTAGGGGTAGCGGGGCCGCCGTAGCTTCCGAGGGCGTCCGCTCGGGTCGTGTCGAGGGTGACGAGAACGACATCAGGGCCGAGAGGGGAGGGCGGGATGGCGCCCGCCATCGAAGGCCATAGGAGCAGGGTGCCGAGTAATGCCCAGAGTGCCCGCCGGGGCGAGAGTCGGGGCGGCGTTCGGCATCGCGACATTGTTCCATGGTAGTCCCTCGAACTACCGGTTGAACACCCGTGGTTGGCATGGTAGGTTCTGCGGTGCTCAACCAAGAGTTCATTGGCCGCGCCGCGCTCCAGTACTACTCTCCGCGGCATCCAATCCATCACCCAGTAAGGGAGTTCATGACCTGATGTCGCTGCGAACCTGTCTTCGTTCCGTCGCCGCATTGTTGGGAATCGGCCTCGTCGTCGTACCCGCCAGTGCATTCCGTGATCCCGACACCACCCCGGTGTCGGCCAAGGCCTACCGCCACGCCGATCTCTACATCGGCAACGTCTATGTTCCCGTCGAAGCCGTCGACGCGAGCAAAATGGCGGCCGCCAACCAAGCGCTCGCGCGACTGGGAGGTAGCCCGGCGACTGCGAAGATCGACTACCGTAGCGGTCGCTTCGGTACCCTTCTCGCCGCCAAGCCGCTGCTCCCCGGTACCGGCGTTGGCAACGACCTGGCCTGGGCCAAGGCGCCGAGCAGCCTGCCGGAGCATCAACGGCTGGCCCGCGAGGCTTTTCTCGGCTACCTCTCGAGCCACGCCTCGGACCTCGGCATCGATCTGAACGAAATCGGTGGTGTCAAGGCCACCGTGCACGACAACGGCAACCTGGTCCAGATGTACGTCAATCGTCAGTACGACGGGATTCCGGTACGCGATAGCTACATCAACGGGGTGATCAACCACGGCAACCTGGTCCTCATGGGTCTCACCAAGTGGGGCGACATCAATCTCGCGAGCAGCCCTCAGTTGGACAAGAGCGGCGCCGAGAGCGTGCTCTTCGGCCACCTCGGTAGCCTGAACCCGACGCGAATGGGCAAGGCCCAGCTGGTGATCGTTCCGATGGCCGAGGGTACCGACTACCGGGCTTCCGACCTCGGGCAGGGCTACGGCTATCGCCTCGTATGGTCTCTCAACCCGAAGTTCGACAATGAGATGGGCGACTGGGAAGCCCTCGTCGATGCGCATACTGGAGAACTGCTGGCTTTCCAGGACACCACCAACTACGCGCAGACTCGGGGGGGAGCCTCGACTCGCGAAGTCAAGGGTGGCGTTTACCCGATCACCAACGACGGAGTGGGACCCCAGGGCACCGAACAGCCCGGCTGGCCGATGCCCTATGCCTACGCCACCAACGGTGGCGTCACGCGAACCGCGACCACGGGCGGTCAGGTCCTGGCTTGTCTGGCGGGCGAACTCACCACGGACCTGACGGGTCCGTACCTGACCATCATCGACAACACGTGTGGCGCGGTGGCTGAAAGCAGCTTGATGGAGCCGGGTGACGATCTCGACCTCGCGTCGGGTCCTGGTACCAACTGTACGGTTCCGGCTGGTCACTCTGTCGGTGACACCCATGCGGCCCGGAGCGGCTTCTACGAGTTGAACCGGATTATCGAAATGGGGCGCGGGCACCTGCCGAGCAACAGCTGGCTGCAGCAGCCGCTCGGTTCGGAGATGAACATCGCTCTGAACTGCAACGCGACGGGTGGCCCAGGCGGGCTACGCTTCTACCAGGCTGGCGGCGGTTGCGCCAACACCGGTGAGCTGGCCGGCGTCTTCGACCACGAGTGGGGCCACGGTATGGACGGTTCCGACGCGATGCCGTTCATCTCTTCTCCCGGTGAGGGCATTGCCGACATCTACGCCTCGCTGCGATTCAACGAGTCCTGCATCGGCCACAACTTCTTGCCCAGTCCTTGCGGCGGCTATGGCAACCCCTGCAACACCTGCTCCGGCGTGCGGGACATCGACTGGGCCAATCGGGCCAACAACACGCCGACCACACTCGCTTGGATCGACGCCAACTGTGGTAGCGGTCCTTCCCCCTGTGGAGGTGGAGTCCACTGTGAGGGAGCGATCTACGGGGAGGTCGTGTGGGATCTGTGGAACCGGAAGTTGCCGGCCGACAGCCCGGCCGGAAACGACGATCGCCGCACGGCCCGGGAGATGGCGACTCGACTGACCTTCGCCGGCGCCGGCGGAGTTGGCAACTGGTACTCCTGTGTCAACGGTACGGGTACCGGCGACGGCTGCAACGGCGACGGTGGCTACTTGAATTATCTGGCTGCGGATGATGACAACGGAAACCTCAGCGACGGTACGCCGAACATGCTGGAGATCTTCGCGGCGTTCGACGATCATGACATTGCTTGCCCGACTCCGACGGTGCAGGCCTCCGGCTGCGCCGGGGCCCCGACGGCCGAGGCGACGAACCTCTCGGCCACGGCCCGCGACCGGGGAGTCGCGCTCGACTGGGATCCCGTGCCCAACGCCACGCGGTACAAGGTCTACCGGACCGAGGGCCTCGACACGGCGGATGGCTTCGGTCACGCCTACGGCAAGACCCCGATCGCCGAGACGACCGACACCGAGTACGTCGACGACTCTGGGCTCATGAACGGACGGACCTACTACTACTCGGTGATCGGCTTCAGCGCGAGCGACCAGTGCCACGGACCGATGGCGCTCTTCCCCGACGTGACGCCAGTCGCCGGCGGGAACTTCGCCGTCGATGCATCGACGATTGCGGTGTCGATGGCGGCCGGCGACGGCGATCCGTTCTTCGACAACTGCGAGGCGGCAGACATCACTTTCGATGTGGCCAACATCGGTACCGGGGCCCTCACCGGCCTCGAGATCGTATCGGTCGAGTCGACCTCCCACCCGAACGTGGTGCCCGGGATGGCGCTCCCCAGCACCATCGCCAACTCCGTGAGCGCCTGCGGCATCAGGGAGGCCACGGTTCGGGTGTCTGGAAGCGGCATGGCGCACAACGACACCGTCGACCTAGTGATCGGACTCACGGCGAACGAGTTCGCAGGGACCAAGTTCGTCGAGGTTTCGATCCCGTTCGTGGAGAGTGACCTCCAGGTGGTAGCCAGTCAGACGTTCTCGTTCGAGGCGGACTACGAAGGCTGGACGGTGACCGAGGGTACGTTCGATCGGAACGGCTCCCAGGGTGGATCCGCAGGGTCGAACGCTCTGAACTCGTCGAACGGCCTGCCGAACCAGTGCGACCGCGTTACCTCGCCGGTCATCATTCCGACCGGAACGACGACGCTGTCACTGTCGACGAACTACGACATCGAGGGCGGGGTCCCCTGGTACGACCGGGCCAATGTGGCTTTGCTCGAGACCGCTGGAACCCGTCACGCCGTGGCTCCCGATGGTGGGCACCTCTACAGTGCCACCGGTGCCTACGGTGGCTGCAACCAGGCCGACGGTTGGGCGGGAACGACGAACGTCTGGAACGGCAGCACGTTCTCGGCGGCCGCGCTCGGTTCCGGTGGACTGTCGGGAACCCCGTTGCAGATCGAGGTGACCTACGGCACGGACGGTGGTTTGCACCCCCGTGGTTTCGCCTTTGACGAGGTGACCATCGACAACTTCGAGCTCCAGGTCGCGGATGCGGGCCCGGACTGTGCGGTCGGTGGGATCTTCTCGGATGGATTCGAAAGTGGAGACACGTCGGCTTGGTGAGCTAGCGCACCAAGCAGTGTCTCACTCTCAGTCGTTGCCGTGAGCACCTCCGGCGCTTCACGGCTCTAGAGTGATTAGACCGAATAGAGACCCGGCGGAGTTCTGCTTCGCCGGGTTCTTTATTTGTGGGAACGGGGCAGGAGGTTTGGAACGCCACGTGCCTACGTGGCCCGGGGGGACGGGGA
>JAUIDB010000027.1 GCA_030429235.1 Thermoanaerobaculia bacterium
ATAGGCGGGATACAGGCGTCCCTCGAGACGACGCGAGGCGACGGCAGCGATCTCAGGGGCCGTCACATGGATGTAGTTGTCGCTGGTCCCCTCCCAGAGGCGTTCGCCCTCCGACTGACGACAGCGTTCCCAAAGTATGTTCATCTCCGTCCCTACGTGCTGGAGCCAGAAGGAGCGTTCGGCGGTTCGGGCTACGGCGAGGAGCCTCTCCATCCGCTGTCGTTTGACCTCGTGGGTCACCGAATCGGAAAGCGCCGCCGCCGCGGTCCCCGGCCTCGCCGAATAGGGAAACGCGTGGATGCGGGCGAACTGCTGTCGCCGTACGAACTCCAGACTCGCCGCAAACTCCTCTTCCGTTTCTCCGGGAAATCCGACGATGACATCCGTAGTCAGTGCGACCCCGGGGACCCTCTCTCGGATCTCCTCCGTCAGCTCGGCGTAGCCAGCGGCGGTGTAGGGCCGCCGCATGCGGCGTAGGGTCTCGGTACAGCCACTCTGCAACGAGAGGTGGAAGTGCCTACAGAGCCGTCCGCCGGCAAACAGGTCGAGCAAGCGGCGGTCGAAGCGCCACGGAGCGACCGAAGTGAGCCGGAGCCGTGGTAGATCGGTCTCGGCGAGCAGGCGGCACACCAGGGCGTAGAGGTCGTACTCGCCGGGCCGATAGTGCGAGATCTGTACGCCGGTGAGCACGACCTCCTCCACCCCTCGGTCCACCAGTGACGCGACCTCCTCCACCACTTCCTCTGGCGGGCGACTCCGCTGGCGACCCCGAGTGCTCGGAATGATGCAGAAAGCACAGTGCACGTTGCAGCCGTCCTCGATCTTGATCGCGGCGCGAGCGTGTCCCCAGGAGACATCCAGGTAGGGCAGGTCCTGGCCCTCACCCGTCGCGGGTTTGCTGTCCGGAAAGCGTTCGTGCACGCGGGCTACGAGGTTCTCTTTGTCGTGGTTGCCCACGACCAGGTCGACGCCGGCGAGCCGTGCCGCCTCGTCGGGAGCTTCCGCCACCCAGCAACCGGTCAAGACCGTTCGGACCTGCGGATTCTGTCGTTGACTCCGTCGGGCTACCTTGCGTGAGGTTCTCGCAGCGACGTGGGTCACGGTACAGGTGTTGACGACGTGCAGATCTGCCTGCCCGATCTCATCGACGACCTCGTGCCCCGCCGCCCGGAACTGCCGCGCCGCACGCTCGAGTTCGGCCTGGTTCAGCTTGCAGCCCAGATTGGTGAAGAACACTCGCATCGCCGCCCGATCTTACTCGGCGCGAGAGGAATGGCTCTACGCGTCGGGCGAAGGACTCGGCTCCCCCTCGTACCGCCACTCACAGAGCAGCAGAGATCCCAAACCGAGCCCGATCACCAGGGCGTAGTGAACCCCACGAAAGAGGACGGTCACGACCACTGCATCCGCCTCGATCGCCCCCAGCAGCGTGAGGGTCAGTACCATTCCGGCCTCGACCCCACCCACTCCTCCTGGTGTCCCCAGGAGCCCTCCCGCCGTGGTTCCTAGCGCCACGGCCAAGATGCACCACCACCAGGGCCACGAGACGGCGAGTGCCGCTGCGATCCACTCCACGGAGCCGGCCAAGAGCAGAACCATCGAGACCGCCAGCATCAGATTCCCGACGACCAGCCTGCGCCTCTTCAGGAGTTGGCGCAAAACCCGGATCGACTGCCGCCCACCTTCGACGAGCCGGCTCCCCCGCGGCCTCCGACCGATCCGGTCCACCAAACCTCTGATCAGGACTCCCACCCCGGTGCGTCGCCCCGAGCGGGGCCGCCAGACCACCACGACCACCGCTACCAGCAGGACGCCGAGTGCGACCGAGAACAGGACCCAGCGTCGCAGCACCGCCGCCATCACCGCCAACGCGAGCATCGTCGCCGAAATGCTGACTACCTGGTGCAGCAGTTGGTCGAAGAGTACGGTGCCCAACACCGTCGAGGCGCCGGCCTGGGATCTCGGCACCCCATGCCGAGCACGAAAGAGACCGCCGGCCAACCGGGCGGTCGGGGTGACGTGATTGACCAGCATCCCTCCCAGGAGCGCAGGCAGGGTCCGGGTCATGGTCGTTTCCAGGTGAAACGCCGCAATGCCTCGACGCCAACGCCAATCCCAGAGCGCCAGGCGTACCAGCAATGCTCCTACCGCCAGCGACAACATCCCCCAACCCAAGTCGTTGATCCGACCTTCGAGGTCGCTCGAGTCCACTCCGCCGAGAAGCCGCACCGTGAGGAGCACTACCAGCAGGATCAGTCCGCAGCGCACGAACCATCCCAACGCAGTACCACGTCGCGACCGACTCACCACCATGTCGCGGGTCGGCGGACCTCCGGGTTCCGGGCACATCTCGGCATCATAGCGTTCGCCCGCTCTTTGCTATCATCCGCGCTCCTGGAGCCCGCCGCCCCGGGACACCCTATCGACACGACGATCCCGTATGCTGCCTGAGTCCAAGAACACCGTGCTGCGCGCTCTGCGAGTCCTGGGATGGAGCCTCGCCCTGGCAGCGGCCGTGGCCCCCCCCGCATCGGCCCGCCGTTTCCCCAACGTAGTCGTCGTCACCGTCGACACCCTGCGAGCCGATCATCTGTCGTCCTATGGATACTCGAGGCAGACGTCGCCCCACATCGACCGACTGTTGAACGGCGGTGCCCGTTTCACCGAAGCCCGGACGGTGGAACCGCTCACCAATCCGGCCCTCTCGTCGCTGATCACGTCGCGCTACCCACACGAACACGGCGCCAGCCGCAACGGGCTGCCGATGCGCTCCGGTCTGCCCTCCTTCGTCAAGCAGCTGCAGCGTCGAGGCTTCTCCACCGCGGCTTTCGTCGGCAACTGGACCCTGAAGGACGAGATCTCCGGACTCGCCGAGCACTTCGACGAATACCACGAGGTCCTGAGCCGAAAACGATGGCTGATCATGAAGGGTGAGGCCACCGCGGACGACATCACCGAGTTGTCGCTCGACTGGATCGAACAGCAGGCCGCCAGCGACCCAAATCAGCCCTTCCTGCTCTGGGTACACTACGTCGAACCGCACGCACCATATCGAAGCCAGCGGACGGTGCTCGACCAACTCGGCCTGGCTACCGACCGCGACCTCCCACCCAAAGATCGGTACGACAGCGAAATCGCCTTCGTCGATCGGTCGATCGGTCTCCTGGTCGACGGTATCGACGCAAAGTACCCGGCGGAAGAGACTCTGTACGTGTTCGCCGCCGACCACGGTGAGAGCCTCGGAGAGCATCGCTACTGGGGGCATGGACGCAACCTCTACGAGCCCGGGCTGCGCATTCCGCTCGGCTTCAAGTGGAGCGGCCAGATCCCTCCGACGACCGTCGAACAGCCCAGCACTCTTCTCGACGTCGGTCCTACCGTGCTCGGTCTCATCGGCTACCCCATCGACCGCAGCTACGTCGGCCTCGACTGGAGCGACGCCCTCACCGGCACTTCGTCAGATGCCGTACTACCGGCCGATCGTGTCATCTACCTGCAAGCCCACAAAGGCGCAGTACAGGGAGTCGAAGACCGAAAGAAGGCCCGGCAGCGCGGTCTACTCCAGGTTGGCCTCGTTCGACAGGGCCGCAAAGAGATCCTGGACCTTCCCAAGTCCTACCTGGTGTTCGACCTCCAAAACGACCCCCGAGAGAAGGCCCGCCGCGACGCGAACGAAACACCGTCCCGAGCCCTGTCGGATTGGCATCAAGAAGTGGTCGACGGCCTCGCCGGGGCCGACTCCCTCCCCGTCCCTGAGCTGGACGAGGAAGGCGAGGAGCAGATGCGGTCTCTCGGTTACATCGACTGATTCAGGGCCGCACGGCAGACAGACGGTCTGCAGGTCGCCTGGAATCACGAAACTGTCACCCCGTGATCACACCTAGGTCCCGGACCGCATAAACAATCGAGTCGGCGCCTCCCCGTCGGCCGGGTAGCCGTTGTCGCTACCGAGCTGCCCCTCGAGTACGGCAAAGGTTCGGTCTGGACTCCGGGTCCTCGTTTCTCTAGCTGCTATGGCGTCGATGCATCATCTCCGCCTACCCAGTTTGCGCGATTCTCCCCACCCCAAAGCCCCTGGCCCGTTGACCCATCACCGGGCCACGAGAAACCTGGAGCCTTTTGGTTTCTGCAGTTACGACCCACTACCGAAGACCGGTTCCAAAATTCGGAATCCCGATTCAATCTCGATACCGATATTCAAAATAGTGGAGTGAACCTAAGCATTAGTTCTGCGTAGTAGTCAGTGAGAACGGTGCGCAAAATGCCGCACTCCGGAGCCACAGGATCAACCTAGCCGAACATGGAGTCCCCGATGAATCGACCCACCAACCGCGCCACCCAACCCACCGCCGCCGCCGTGATTCGCGACGAAGTCTGCCGGGTTATGGATGACTGGGGCATGACCTACCACGAAGCCTGCCGTCGACTCGACATGCCCAGCGTGTCGCGGATCCACTGGCTCAGAAACAACATCCGACATTGGCCCGAGCCAGAGCTCTTTCACAAGCTCTGCGCCGCCTTCCGCCTCGACCCCGAGGAACTGCTGCGCGAAGCCGGCTACCTCGACTGTCCGGATCAGGCTCCCGACTGAGTCCGACTCCTTTCGACCAGCCTCTCGGCTGGGGTACCGGTTCGACCAATGGGCTCCTATATACTCTGGCGAACCGAGTACCCCGTCCGAGATGTCTGCACCACCCAAGATTCTCGTCGCCGACGACGAACCGCATATCCGCGAGCTCCTCGCCCGGTGCCTCGAGACCGAAGGGTACAGCTGCTCGCTCGCTCCCGATGCCCAGCGTGCCCTGCAACTCCTCGAAGAGCACGACTACACCCTCCTGATCTCCGATATCAACATGCCGGGACTGTCCGGCATGGAACTCCTGCAGGAGGTGCGAAGTCGACACCCTGACGTCGCCGTGATCCTCGTCACCGGGGTCGACGACCGTAAGACTGCAATCCGAGCTCTGCAGCTCGGAGCCTTCGGCTACGTCATCAAGCCCTTTGACCTCAACGAGCTCGCGATCAACGTCGCCAACGCCTTCGAGCGGCGCCGCTTGACGTTGTTGAGCCGAGCGACGCAGGAACGTCTCGAGGCTGAGGTGCGCAAGCGCACGGAGGAGATTCGCCAACGAGAGGAAGAGGTCGCCCTACGTTTGGTGGCCGCCGCCGAGTACCGCGACACCGACACGGGGGCTCACATTCGCCGCATCGGTCTCTACAGCGCGGCGATGGCCGAGATTCTGGACTGGGAGCCACGAGCCATCGACGACCTCCGGGTCTCGGCCATGATGCACGACATCGGCAAGATCGGAGTTCCCGACAGCATTCTCCTCAAGCCAGGGCGACTGACCGAAGACGAGTTCGCGGTCATCCAACAACACACCACGATCGGCGCCAACATTCTCGAGAACAGTTCGATTCCGATGCTGCAGATGGCACAAGAGATCGCCAAGAGCCACCATGAGCGCTGGGACGGTGCTGGCTACCCAGAGAGCCTGGCGGGACCGTCGATCCCGTTGAGCGCCCGCATCGTCGCCGTAGTCGACGTCTACGATGCACTGGTCCACGAGAGGGTCTATCGACCAGCGGTTCCCGAAGAGGAGGTTTTGGATCTCATGGCCTCGGAGCGGGGCAACCACTTCGACCCGCAACTACTCGACCTCTTCTTGGAGAACCTCTCCACCTTCCGAGAGATCCGCCAGACCGTGGGATCGTGACCGGCGAGACTCCCTCGATCAACCGTAGTCACCGGCTCAGCGTAGCGCCGATGATGGACTGGACGGATCGGCACTGCCGCTTCTTCCACCGACTCATGACCCGCCGCGCCCTCCTCTACAGCGAGATGGTCACGACCGGAGCGATTCTGCACGGCGACCGGAAGCGCTTGTTGCAGTACAACGACGCCGAACACCCGGTGGCCCTACAGATCGGCGGAGACGACCCGAGGGCTCTAGCGCAGTGTGCCGCGATCGCCGAGGACGCTGGATTCGACGAGGTCAATCTCAACGTCGGCTGCCCTAGCGACCGAGTCCAGCGGGGACGGATCGGCGCCTGTCTCATGACGGAACCGGAGGTCGTGGCCGAGGGGGTTGCAGCGATGCGCCAGCGGGTTCGGATTCCGATCACCGTGAAGCACCGAATCGGCGTCGATGACCAGGATCGCTACGAGGATCTGGAGCGCTTCGTCCGTATCGTGTCCGAGGGAGGGTGCGGCACCTTCATCGTCCACGCTCGCAAGGCCTGGCTCAGCGGGCTGAGTCCCAAAGAGAACCGAGAGATCCCGCCTCTGCGCTACGAAGAGGTGCATCGTTTGAAGAGCGCCCTCCCCCACCTGTCGATCGAGATCAACGGCGGGATCAAGACGCTCGACGAGGTCGAAGAGCAGCTCCGGTTGGTCGACGGGGTCATGCTGGGCCGAGCGGCGTACCACACCCCGTTCCTACTGGCCGATGCCGACCGTCGCATCTTCGGTGACGGAGATTCCATCCCACCGACCCGGCAAGCGGTGGCTCGGCACTACGCCGACTACTGCGATCGACAAGTAGCGCAGGGCCAACCGCTACCCCGCATGACCCGCCACATCCTGGGACTGTTCCACGGCTGTCCCGGCGCCCGCGGTTGGCGGCGCCACCTTACCGAGCAAGCGCGCCGCCCCGGAGCGAACTCGCAGGTGATCCTCGAGGCCCTGGAACGGGTCCCGGACCCGCGAGCCGCCTGAACCCGCCGCCCTCGTCGAGCTCGAGTCCTCCCCTGCTAGAATCTCAGTCCCCCACATGAGTACCTTCGAGGAGAAGAGACGCTACCCGCGCTACGACACCGACGGTTTGGGAGGCACCCTCGTCTTCTCCGTCCAGGCAGAGGTGTCCAATATCAGCCTGTCAGGTATGGCAGTCGAGGCCTCGTCGCCATTCACGGTCGGCCAGTCCTACTCGGTGCGGCTGGGTACCGAACCGAATTGCCTCCACCTCAATGCCAGTACCCGTTGGTGCGAACTTGCTCATGTCTCTCCGGACCGGGGCGGCAGTCAGCTCACTCGCTATCGTGCGGGCTTCTCGTTCGATGACGTCCTCAGTGGCGAAACAGCCCGCATTCGTCAGTTTCTGGAGAGCCGGATCGTGCTCGATGTCGACGAGCGCATCTGTGGTCGGCTCGCTCCGTCGGCGGGTCACTCCATCGCCCTGGAGTCGACCTGTCGCTTCGAGGTGTTGAAACTGTCGGCCAGCGGACTCCTGATCGAAACCGAGAGCTGCCCCGCAGAGGGGAGCCTGCAGATCCTGCGGTTGCCGCTGGGCGAGGAGGAGGAACAGATTCAGGCTCGGGTCGCCAGCGTGGTGCAACCCGGTGTGCAGGGTCGTCGGCTCAAACACCGACTCGGTCTCGAGTTCATCCAGCTCTCGGAACGAGCCTCCGACTCGTTGCACCGTTTCATTCGCACCGAACTCGAGGGTTCCGGCCCCGGTACCGTGCCGTCCAGTTGACACAGACCCCCGGGTTGCCGACAATCCGACTCTCGACTGGACTCTCGCGGAGATCACACCATTGCAGGCTGACACCACCACCCAGACCCTCGACATCAACGGCGAACGCCGCACGGTCTGCTTTCCGAGCCACCACACACTCCTCGAGGTACTGCGCGAGGAGTGCGGGCTCACCGGTACGAAACACGGCTGTGAACTGGGTGAATGCGGAGCCTGTACCGTACTCGTCGACGGAGAGGCAGTACTCTCCTGTCTCGTGTTGACGGCCGAGGTCGGCGAGCGCCCGATCGAGACCGTGGAAGGGCTGCAAGATGGCAACGCACTGCACCCGTTGCAGACGACCTTCGCCGACCTCGGGGCCGCCCAGTGTGGCTACTGTACCCCCGGCATCCTGATGGCCGCCAAGTCCCTCCTCGCACACAATGCCGCTCCGAGCCGACCCGAAATCCGCGAGGCACTCTCGGGCAACCTCTGTCGGTGCACGGGCTACCACAAGATCGTCGAGGCGGTCGAAGGAGCTTCGGTGCTGCTCCGCGGTGAGGCCTGGGAGCCGGAGGCCGAGACGATCTACGGCCACGACGTGGATTCCTGAGCTTCGCTAGGTCAGCCGTGAGCTTCGCTAGGTCAGTTCCTGGGCTTTTCTGGTCGGTCCGCAAGCTTCGCTAGGTCAGTCCTGCGCTCCCACGAGTCCCGATAGTTTCGCCCGGATTCGATCCGGCAGCGGAACCTTGCGACCGGTTCGATAGTCGATCAACACGATCACGCCCTCCCCTTCGGCTACGGCCTCGGCCCGCCCACGGACCTCGACCCGGTACTCCATGGTGAAACTGGTGGTTCCCAGCCGACCGATTCGGGTCCCCACCTCGATCTGAGCCGGGTACACCACCGGGTAGCGAAAATCACAGCTCGTGTGGGCCAGGATGGGCCCCACCTCGGGGGTACCACTCGATTGCAATCCGATCCTCTCGAAGAGAGCCATCCGGGCCGACTCGAACCAAACGAAGTAGCGAGTGTTGTTGACGTGACCGAGGGAATCCATCTCGCCCCAATGGAGCGGAAACTCGATGGTGACAGGGTAGTCTCTCAATGTCGTAGGCTCCCGGGAGGTCGGCGGGGATTAGGGGCGCTTACCAAACCATGCCCTCGGCTCCGGGAAACGCAAGAGGAACGCCCCACCGAGGTAGAGAGCGGCATAGAGGCTCAGAACCACCAGGCCTTCGGCCCAGACCCGAGCCAACTCGAGCCGGTTGGCGACCAGACCCGCCACCAGGACGGAGACCAGCGCCCAGGAGGCCATGCGCAAGAGGGGCCACCACGGAAGCTCCAGCCCCTCCAGCCGACGGCGCAGCGCACCGTAGAGCAGTAGCCACTCCAACCAGGCGCCAGTGGCACTGGCGAGGGCGAGGCCGACTGCCCCCAGTCGATGCTCCGAACCGACTTGGGGCAACCAGTCTCCGAGCCTGACACCGTCCAGCCACCACATCAGACAGATGCCGACCGCGACCGCGAGACAGACCCGAACGACGGCGATGCGGGCCGGGACCTTGGTCTCACCCAGGGAGTAGAAGGTATTGACCAGAAGGCGGGAGCTGGTACTCGGGAAGAGGCCGAGGGTGAACCCAGCGAGCACGAGGTACACCAACCAGGTGTCTGCCGCCCCGAAGCTCCCCCGCTGATACACCAGACCCACCAGAGACATCCCGATCACCAGATAGCCTAGGACGGTGGGCAGCGTGAGGAACGCCATCTGACGGAGCCCTCGCCGCACACGGTCTGCCCGGGCTCCGGTCTCGT
Source organism: Thermoanaerobaculia bacterium (assembly GCA_030429235.1). Taxonomy (GTDB): domain Bacteria; phylum Acidobacteriota; class Thermoanaerobaculia; order Multivoradales; family JAIOJS01; genus JAIOJS01. Next base: position 9,273 of record JAUIDB010000027.1, read on the forward strand.
CGAGGGCTAGACGGGATAGCTCAGGCAATTCCGCGGCTGCGACCGACATCGCAAACAGGCCGATCGGCAAGAGATAGAGCCTCTGGGCGTAGTCCAGGGCCCCCACTGCCCCCGCCACCAGAAAGGACGCCAGGAACTGCTCGAAGTAGCTGGAGAACTGCACCACACCGCGACTCGCGAGCACCGGTACGAAGGCGCGCAACGCCTGCCGCACGCCCCCTACCCGAGTCGAGAACGAGAGCCGAAAACCAGGCATCAACCGAACCACCAAGGGGACCTGCACGGCGAACTGGAGCAGACCCCCCGCGAAGGCTCCCCAGCAGGTGGCGATCACCAGGCGATCCAAGGAACCCGCTTCGATCCCCTCCCTCAACAACGGCTCACCCACCCAGATCAGGGTCGAGATCATCGACAGATTCCAGAGCGCAGGCGCCACGTACGGTAGGAAGAAACGGCGATGGCTGTTGAGCACCCCGAGCGACCAGGCGGAGAGCACCAGCACCGCGGTCATCGGAAACAGGATCCTCACCGTGCGCACCGACAGTTCGAACCGATCGACCGCCCCGGCGGTGTCGGCGTCCCCCAGGAAACCCGCCAGGAAGACGGCCACGATCGGTCGGGCCGCCAAGATCCCCAGCAGGGCGAAACCGCCCGCCGCCGCCAGAAGGAGTCCGAAGATCGCACCGGCGAAACGCCCAGCGTCGCGCTCTCTCCCCTCCTCCACCAGTCGGCTGTAGATCGGGATGAACGCCGCCGACAAGGTCTGTTCACCCAACAGGTTCTGCAGAATGTTGGGAGCCCGCAGCGAAGCCGACCAGACGTCGGCATGGGCCCCGACGCCAAAGTAGCGCGCCGTCAGAGCGGTCCTGACAAATCCCAGCAGTCGAGTGACGAGCATCCCCGCCGCCACTCGCACCGCGTTCGACCGAGCCACCTCAGGACCCCCTCGGGGGCCATCGGAAGCTCCGGTCGTCGGATCGCTCACTCGGTAGAGCCATCCCGTCGCTGCCGCCCCATCCGGCGGGCGATCAGCATGGCCATCTCCAGTGCTTGCTCGTAGTTGAGGCGTGGATCGACGAGCGATCGGTAGCTCCGACCGAGGTCCTCCTCGCCGAGACCCCTGGCGCCTCCGACACACTCGGTCACATCTTCTCCAGTCAACTCGAAGTGCACTCCCCCGAGAATCGAACCCAGCCGCTCGTGGGTCTCGAAGGCCAGTTCGAGCTCGCGCAGGATGTCCTGGAAGTCCCGCGTCTTGAGCCCGCTCCGTGTGGTCTGGGTATTGCCGTGCATCGGGTCGCAGCACCAGAGCACCGTCTTTCCCGACTCTCGCACCACGTCGATCAGGCGGGGCAGCTCGGCGGCGACTTCGTCGACCCCGAACCGATGAATCAAGGTCAATCGCCCCGGCTCGTCCTCGGGATGTAGGAGGTCGAGCAAGCTGCGCAACTCGTCTGAGGTCGTCGCGCTTCCCACCTTCACTCCCACCGGGTTGCGCAGGCCCCGAAAGTACTCGACATGCGCCCCGTCGGGAGCCGCCGTGCGTTTCCCGATCCAGGGGAAGTGGGTCGATAGGTTGTACCAGCCCGGCCGGTGCGGCACCCTTCGGGTCTGGGCCTGTTCGTACAACAGGTGGAGGCCCTCGTGACTCGTATAGAAGTCGACCCGTTCCATCGAACCCACTCGGCGTCCAGCCAGGGTCTCCATGAAGCGCAGCGATTCGCCGATCGACTCCACCATGCGTTGGTAGTCGAGACGATGGGGCGAGTGTTCCATGAAGGCCAGATCCCAGTACTCGGGATGGTGCAGGTCGGCGAACCCGCCGTCGACCAGGGAGCGAATGAAGTTGAGGGTCAAAGCCGCCCGCTCGTAGCCGCGCAGCAGCAACTCGGGATCGGGCTCACGATCCTCTTCCGTGAACGGCAGCCGGTTGATCAGATCGCCGCGATACGACGGGAGTTCACTGCCCGCCTGGATCTCCATGTCCGAAGAACGGGGCTTGGCGTACTGGCCGGCGAAGCGTCCGACCCGGATGACCGGACGGCGGCTTCCATGAACCAACACCAGGCTCATCTGGAGCAGGATCTTGAGCTTGTTGGTAATGGTCCCTGACGTGCAGTCCGCAAAGCTCTCGGCGCAGTCGCCCCCCTGCAGCAGGAACTGCTTGCCCTGAGCTGCCTCGGCGAGCTGCCTCTTGAGGCCTTCCACTTCCCATGAGGTGACCAGGGGTGGAAGCTGCTTCAGGTTCTCGAAGGTCGCCTGAAGAGCCGCCTCGTCGCCGTAGCGAGGCTGCTGCAGTGCAGGGTAGTCGCGCCAGGAAGCGGGACTCCAGGACGTCCTGGCCAGGGAGGTGGTCATGAGACCGGCTCCATCTGGAGATCCTCTTCGCTCTCCTCGAACCCTTCGGACGACTCGGACTCCTCGTCTTCGCTCTCCGTCAGAATGCGGCTACTGATCGCATCGCGACCGGCCCCCGGGACCACGAGAAGGCTGAGGGCATCGAAGTCGCGCCAAAGGTTGTTCCCAGACCAGGAGAACGTCAAGTTCCCTGAACCGTGACTGCACAGCAGTAGGAAGTCCTGCGGCCAGCGCCGAAGGGCCTCGCGCACCACCGCCACGTCTTCCTCCCCTTCGATCGAGACCTTGATCCGTTCCGCCGTGCCCCCCTCGAGACGCCGGTTCCAACTCGGCACATCGACCCCGCCCCCCGAGAGCATCTCGGCCCAGCCCCGGGTGCGCACTCCGAAATCGTCCGGTGGCTGCTGCATGACGACGACCGGATGCTCGACGCCAAACTCACTGTGAACCAATTCGGCCACCAGTAGATTCAGGTCGTCGTTGGTCGTCGCTGCGATCACCCGACTGTCCCGATCGACGTCCGCCTTCTCGTAGGATGCTGACTCTCGGGCGTCGCCCACCACGGTCAGGAACCCTCGATCCCGGAAGGTGTCGAGACGCCACGGAACCGAGTCGAGCACTGCCACCCCGCGGCCCTCCGCTTGGAACACGGACGCCAACTGGTGCGTGATTGCGTTGGCTCCGACCAGGATAGCCCGTCGCCGGCTCGGGTCGTCGACGTATCCGAAGGCTCGAGGAAGCACCACGGCCATGACCGTGGCCCAGAGTCCAGTCACCAGGATCACCAGGTAGACCAGCGCCTCCAGCACCTCACCCCCGGCAATCCCCAGCCCACGCAGTTCGATCGCGGCCAAGGAAGCCACCGCCGCGGCCACGATTCCGCGAGGTGCCGTCAAAGCGAGAACCAGTCGTTCTTTTACGTCGCATTGGCTCGGTGGAACTGAGAGGAACACCGACAGCGGGCGTACGAGGACGATCAGTCCCGCCGTCACCGCGGCCCCTCGCCAACCCAACTGCACGATCGCCGGAAGATCGAGTTGAGCGGCCAAGAGAACGAAAACGAAGGAGATCAAGAAGGTCGTCAGCTGCCCCTTGAAGTCGCGAACTCGACTGAGATCCGGGAGATCGCCGGCCGACAGCGTGACACCCATCACCACCGAGGCCAGGATGCCCGACTGCGGAGCCTGCTGTTCGGCCAGCCAGTAGGTCAGCAGAAGGGTCGAGAGGATGGCGAGGTTCTGCACCTCGCCTCCGACCACCCGACGTCGCACGATCTGGCGGCACAACGCGCCGGAGGCAAACCCCAGGATGATCCCCACGAGAGCAACCTCGAGAACGTCGGCGGCCAGGCTACGAATCGGCAAGCCAGCACGCGCCACCCAGAGCAGCACGAAGTAGGCGGCGGTCGCCCCGATCGCATCGATGATCAAACCCTCGGAAGTCAGGATCGCCTTCACCCGCCGAGGTACCACCATGTGCCGCAGCAGCGGCGCGATCACCGTCGGACCTGTCACCATGACGATGGCGCCGAACAGGGTGGCCAGTCCCCAGGACAGGTGCGCTACGTAGTGCGCTAACGCCGCCGACCCGACCGTGGTCAGGAAGGCACCGAAACTCAGAAGATTGCGGATGGCGACACCGACTTTGGAGAGCTGCCGGAGGTCGAGCGAGAGCCCTCCCTCGAAGAGGATGATGGCAACCCCCAGATGGACCAGCACCTCGAGTCCCTCGTGGAGATGATCGGGATCGATGAATCCCAGCACACCGGGTCCGGCCAGGATCCCGGCGATCAGCAGCGGCAAGATGGCGGGAATGCGGAAACGCTCGGCGACCACTTGGGCCGCGATTCCCAGAACGATGGCGAGTACGACGGTATCGAGAATCACGACCGAGAGACTAACCCATCTCTCCCCTCGTGGCGACAGGCATTCGTCGCCCCCGCCGCGTCAGAGCAGCGGGTCTTCGCCTTGACTTGACCCGCAGGCTCTCTTAGCCTCTCTCCCTCCACTACTGGCCAACCACTAGGAGAGTGCCATGTTCAACCGAGACGACGCCAACCAGAAGCCCCTGCGGGCCCCCGAAGGCAGAACTCCGGCCGGCGGCCGGCCCGCGCTGATCGGGTCTTCGATCGCCGTTCGAGGTGAACTCGTCGGTCGCGAAGACCTGACGATCGATGGCACCTTCGAGGGCGAAATCCGAGTCGCCGGTTGCCTGGTGACAATTGGATCCAACGGCCAGGTCGAAGGGCGAATCCACGCCAAGGTCATCGCCGTCGAAGGTCGCATCAAGGGAGACCTGGTGGCCGAGGACCAGGTCGTCGTCCGCGCTTCGGGGACAATGGAAGGCGACATCCAGGCCCCTCGCGTCGCACTCGACGAGGGCTGCCAGTTCAAGGGCAACATCGATATGGAACCAGGACGGGAGAAGCCATCGAAGCCGAGCCCTCCCCAAGACGCGCAGCCAGACCCCGCCGCCTCTGCCTCTGAACCGGCGTCGGCGCCCGAGGGCGAGCCAAGCGAGGAAGACGCCCAGGAGAATTCCGACGAGGACGATCAGGAGTCGACCTCCCAAGAGCCCGCCACACCTTCGGACGACTCCTCCAATCTCTCCAATTCGGCCAACTCGGGGCGCGGCCGCCACAACCGCCGCAACCGACGCCGCTAGGGATCAGAGTGGTCGCATTTTGGCGCCGCGCGAGCCAGACGGCGACCGCGGTCTCGGATCACGAGAGCACGGAGTCGGCTCCGCCGCCGTCCTTCCGCTCGCGTGCGCTGACCCAGCTTTTGGAGAGCCGTCCCACCGATCGACCCTGGGAGGTTCTCGATCTCGGGGCACCCAACCAGCAGAATCTGATGTTCTTCGGTCGCCGTTCGGCTCACTACGGCATCGAGGACCTCCACCGCTCGCTGGAGCCGGTGCGGCGCGGCCTCGAGTACGATCTCGACAAGGCCGCGGCGCTCGAGGGTTGGCTCCGCTTCGAGGCCGATCGCAGATTCGACCTGGTTCTGGCCTGGGACCTCTTGAACTACCTACCCCGGGGCCTTCTGGAACTGATCGACGAGCGACTCGCTCCCCATTGCCATCCCCGGACCGAGTTCTACGCGCTCCTGGCGATGGAAGAGAAGATACCGGCCCAGCCGGGCCGCCCCACGGTGATCGACGACGAGACGATCCGACTCGACGGGTGGGAAGGCCCTCGCACCCGCTCCTGGGACCGACATACGACGACGGTACTCACCGACTCGATGCCCCACTGGACGATCGACCGGACCTTTCTCCTCAAGGTCCACATGCACGAGGTCCTGTTGGAGGCGGCAGCCAGCGATCCCTGAGCCCGCCTCCGGTCGCGGTTACTCGCGGAAGAGCCCGAAGCCGTCATCTCGAACCAGCACCTCCAGGACCTCGAGATCCTGGATCCTCCACCCTGGCTCGCCGTTGACCCAAGCGCTGGCCACCAGATACGACTCACGGCCAGTGCGGTCGCCGAAGTCGACCGTGACTGTAGCCTGGAAGACCAGACTGGCCGTGCCGTTGTCGCGTAGGAGCAACTCCTCGGTCGCCATCTCTACCCGCACCGACTCCCCCAGGGAACGATAGCGCCGCCAAGCGATCAAGAACTCCTGCGCTGTCGTCAGTCTGCCCTCGTAGGGGCGAGCCGCCAAGGAAAAGGGGTTGGCGAAGAGTTCCAGGATCTCGCGACCCTGCGCCATGGCTACGAGGTCGGACTCTTGCTCCTCCTTCTCGAGCTTCGCCTCCAGCTTGCCGAGCTGTCGCAGAATCTGTTGGCGGTCGCTCGATCGATGGATCCACCATCCCAGGAGGACGACGAAGGCGAGGGCCAGAAATCCCCACCCTCTCCAACGCGCTGGCCCCTCAGACATCGACTCTGCGCGGTGGTAGCTCCACCGGCCGGCCCTCTCGGACGAGATCGTAAACGGTTTCGACGATGTCGTCGCAGTTCGGTTTGGAGAAGTAGTCACCGTCCGAACCGTAGGCGGGTCGATGAGCTCGAGCCGTCAGCGTCCGGGGTTCCTGATCCAGCCACCAGAAGGCTCCCTTCTCGAGCACCTGTTGCAACATGAAGGCGGTTGCTCCCCCCGGCACGTCTTCGTCGAGGAACAGTACGCGACCCGTCTTCTGAATCGAAGTCCCGATCCGGTCGGACCGATCGAAGGGGAGGAGAGTCTGCACGTCGACAACCTCGACTTCGACCCCGGCCTCGGACAGCCGATCCGCGGCTTCGAGGGCGAGCCGACAGCAGGCACCGTACGTCACCACCGTCGCGTCGGTCCCGCCGCGAAGGATCTCTGGTTCCCCCAGGGCCACTCTGAACTCGCCTACATTGTCGGGCATCGGCTCCTTGACCCGGTAGCCGTTGAGAACCTCCACCACGATCGCCGGATCGTCCGCCGCGAGCAGCGTGTTGTACATACCGGCGGCCTGCGTCATGTCTCGAGGCACGCAGACGTGGATTCCCCGCACGAGATTGAGAATCCCCCCCATTGGGGAGCCCGAGTGCCAGACCCCCTCCAGGCGATGTCCTCGGGTACGGACGATGACGGGCGCCATCTGGCGTCCCGCGGTTCGATACCGGAGCGTCGCGAGATCATCCGAGAGGATCTGCAACCCGTAGAGGATGTAGTCCAGATACTGGATCTCGGCAATCGGTCGGAGGCCGCGCAGTGCGAGTCCGATCGCCTGTCCCATGATCGTGGCTTCGCGAATTCCGGTATCGGAGACCCGAAGAGACCCGTACTTGGCCTGGAGCCCAGCCATCCCCTGGTTGACGTCTCCGAGTTGACCGACGTCCTCGCCGAAGGCTACGAGTTCTGGAGAGCGTTCCAGGGCTGCATCGAAACAGGCGTTGAGAATTTCGAAACCGTTGACGCGACTCGGCTTGTCTCGATATCGGACGGAGATCGGTTCCACCCGAGTCGCCGAGCGTTCGGTCTCGCAGAACAGGTCACTCGAGTAGCGATGGTGGTTCGTCTCGAGCTGTTCCTCGAGCCATCGACCCAGGTCCGCGATCGGTTCGTCCCGCCGCCCCCGGAGAGCAAACAGAGCCTGGCGAGCGGTCGAAACCAGCGATCGCCGTAGAACCGTGGTCGTCTTCTCGACCGCGTCGGCCAGGTCGCGGACCCTCGAGCCCTCCGCCCCACCGGCCGCTGCCCGCAGCAGCGTGACCAACTCCTCGCGCTCGGTCAGCAGCGGCGACTGAAACGCCTCCCAGGCGGCACGCTGTTCCGACTGGACGAAAGCGATCTCCTCGGCTTCGAGTTCCTGGAGCTCATCATCGGTAGCGATCTCGTCAGCCACCATCCAGTCGCGCATGCGGCTGAGGCAGTCGAAGTCCTTCTCCCATTGCAGGCGATCAGGACTCTTGTAGCGTTCGTGACTCCCCGAGGTCGAGTGTCCCTGCGGCTGGGTCACCTCGGTTACGTGAATCAGGGCGGGAACGTGCTCGAGGCGCACGATGGAGGCAGCGTCGAGATACGTCGCGCACAGCGTCGGATAGTCCCAGCCGGGAACGGTGTAGAGATCGTAGCCTTGGTTCGACCCGGGCTGACGTCCGAATCCCGCCAAGACCGCAGAAAGGTCTCCCTTGGTGACCTGGTATTCGTTGGGCACCGAGATCCCGTACCCGTCGTCCCAGATCGACATTAGCAGCGGGGCCCGAAGCACGCCGACGGCGTTGATCGCCTCCCAGAAGAGTCCCTCGGCCGTACTGGCGTTCCCGATCGTGCCGAAGGCGATTTCCTGTCCGCCCTGCGAGAACTGGGTGCTGGCGGCGAGTTCGGGGAGTTCCCGGTAGAGCCGAGAAGCGTAGGCCAGGCCCACGAGACGCGGCATCTGGCCGGCGGTAGGAGACATGTCAGCCGAGGAGTTGAAGCGTTCGGTCGCCGCCAGCCACTCCCCCTGGGCGTCCAGCAGATGGGTCGCGAAGTGTGAGTTCATCTGGCGACCGGCGGATGCTGGCTCTCGCTCGCGGCTCGCGTCGGCGTACAGTTGAGCGAAGAACTGACGAACCGTGAGTTCTTCGATTGCAAACAGGAAGGTCTGATCCCGGTAGTAGCCGGAGCGGAAGTCCCCAGGCCGAAACGCACGAGCCATCGCCAGCTGGGCTACCTCTTTGCCGTCGCCGAAGATCCCGAACTTGGCCTTGCCGGTCAACACCTCGCGGCGGCCCAGAAGGCTCACCTGGCGGCTTCTGAAACCGATCCGGTAGTCGCGGACGATACTCTGCTTCTCGAACTCCAAGACCAACCTCCAGCCAGTGATGCAGTAGCGGTTTCCCTCGATGTCGGGACCCGAGCCCCGGCCAGCGTGATCAGGCGACCAGCCGATCCCACCCGACTCCCGGTTCGGAATCGCACCCTGGGGCCGCGGGGCGCTGTTCAGTACCCAGACGGCGCGCTGCGGGACCCGATCGTACCACGACGGAAGCGTGAGATAATGAACCAAATCTCGTTCATGACCCCGGGATCAGGGGTCTGCATTTCCCCCAGAGCAGCCATGCCGACAATGACTCTGAGTGCCTTCAACCACCTTCCGGCTCTTGAGGCGGGCGGCCTGATGCATGGCGTCTGCCCCTCCCGCCGCTGGGCCGAGCGGGTCACGGCCAGTCGTCCCTACCACAACCTCAACGAGTTGCTGTACACGGCGCACCGCGCCTGGTGGGGCTTGGGAGCGGACGAGTGGAAGCTCGTCTTCGGCAGCGTCAGCTCCCTCCGTGATCGCCTGCTCCAGCGCCAGGCGGGCGCTGGCGACTCCACGGAACTGGACCTCGATCCGATCTTCGCGGCCGAGCACCAGTACCGGCAGAAGTTCGGGTTCGGCTTCGTCACCTACCTGGGAGAGGTTCCGACCACGGAGCTACTGTCGCACTGTCGTCAGCGCCTCGCCAACGACCCTGACGTCGAACTGCGCACGACCGCCGAAGAACAGGCGAGGATCAACCGAATCCAGCTCGAAGCGATCTTCGTGCCCCGCCGGCGCATGGAGGACCCATCAACTAGCTAGGGGTAGGGAAAAACTGAACCGAGAGCCCTTTCCCCGCTCACTCTCGACCCAGACCCTCCCCTGGTGCAACTCGACCAGCTTCTTGGCGATGGTCAAGCCCAACCCCGTGCTCGACTCGCCGGCAGTCGGACGGGCACTCAACCGTCGACCCGAGAAGACGGCGTCCAGTTCCTCCGGGAGCAAGCCCTGACCGGTATCGCTCACGCTCGTGATCAACTCCGACTCGTTCGTCTCGCAGCGAACGCGTACCGTGCCCCCCGGCTCGGTGAACTTGATGGCGTTCGAGATCAGGTTGTCCAAGACTTCGACCACCCGGAGTCGGTCGACCAAGACTTCGCTGGCGCTCAGCTGCCCTTCCAGGGCGAGAGAGATGTCCTTGGCCCGGGCCGCCCCTTCGTGCAGCACCAGCCGCTCCTCGACCAGATCGGCGAAGCGCTCACGGGTCAGTTTGAGATCGATCCGACCGGCTTCGATCGCGGCGACGTCCAAGAGTTCGCCGATCAGCTCGTGCATGTGCTGACCGCAGCCCAGGATATTCCCCAACGAACGCTCGAGGAAACGATCCTCCAGCCTCCCCTCCTTCTGTAGGCGCAACAAGGTCTCGCTGAATCCGATGATTCCAGACAGCGGGCTTCGCAAGTCATGGGCGGCGATCCCTAGGAACTCGTTCTTCGTCCGGTTCAGCTGCTCGAGCTCCACCAGCAACCGTCCCTTGATGAAACCGGAGGCCACATGGTCCTTGAGGTTCTCGAGCGCCGCCAGATCCTGGTCGACAAACGCACCCGTACGATCGGTATCAGCGAAGAGAAGGTAGCCCGCCAGTCGATCGTCCAACTCGATCTTCATCACCAGCAGCGATTTCGGGGTTCCCCCCAAGCCGTTCTCCACACTCCGCAGGGAGGTGGCGCGGCTCTCGGAGACGAGGAGGCCAGGCCCGAGTTCCCGACCGTGATCGACGTAGGAACTCTCGAACTCGGAAGTCTCCACCGTGAGGCCAACCTCAGCGGATCCAGTCCAGCTGTAGGCTGCCCTCAACTCCACCTGGTCCCCCCGGCGGTTGGCCACCCAGGCCATGGACCACGGACTCCGGAGCACGAAACTGACGCCCTCGAGAATAGCCCGCAACTGGTCTGGGAATCCCTTCTCCAGATTGATCTGACGGATCGTATTGTTGATGATCCAGAGCTGTTCGTTTTTCTGTTCGACCTCCCAACTCGCCCGCTTCAACTCGGCCGTCCGCTCCTCCACTAGATCGGTCAGCTGTCGTTTCTGCCGGTTGAGTCGACGGAGGCGATAGCGGGCCCCTCCCACCAACAGGCCCAGGAGACTTGCCGCGCTCAGTCCCTTGAACCAGGCCATGGCCCAGAAGGGTGCATCGATGACGATGTCGAACCCGACGCTACCGTCGGACCATACGCCGTCGGCATTGGCCGCTTTGACCCGAAATCGATAGGTACCGGGCGGAACATTGGTGTAGCTGGCTCGCCGCAGCGATCCCGACTGGTTCCAGCCTGGGTCCAAGCCCTCCAGAATGTAGGCGTAGCGCAAACGCTGCGATCGGCGGTAGTCCAACCCCACGAAATCGATCGAGAAGAAGCGTTCGAGGTAGTCGATCGCGATCTCATCGCCGTTGCGGACTGGCCGGGCCTCGCTGCCGGTCTCGGTCAAGAGCTGGAAGGTGTCGAGCAGGACATCGGGAGCCGCATGGTCCACCACCAGACCGGCCGGATCGAACCGATTCAGACCATTGAGACCACCAAAATACATCTCGCCACTGGGAGATCGGAATCCGGCACCGGGGGAGAAGATACGCCCCTGCAGTCCATCGACGACGTCGAAGGTGAGGACTCGACCGGTCTGCGGGTCGAAGGACCAGAGACCCTCGTTCGAGCTGATCCACAAGCGACCTTGTGCGTCGCTCTGGATCGCGTGCACCGCCGAGGTCGGAAATCCGTGGCGCGGCCCGTAGTGCTCGAAGGTCTCGGTCCGAGGATCGAAACGATCGAGACCGTTGCGGGTACCCACCCAGATCGTGCCGTTGCGGTCCTGGTGGATCGCCTCGACCCGATCACTGCTCAGGGTATTGGGTTGCTGCGGATCGTGCCGGTAGTGCACGACCGTTCCGGCGTCTCCATCGAAGCGATTGACTCCACCGACATCGGTCCCGACCCACAGGACCCCATCGTCGTCTTCGTAGAGGGAGACGATGAAGTCATCGCTCAGGGTATGGGGAGGCGGGCTCTGCCGATTGAGGTGCCGGAACGTCCTCGTCGCGGGCTCCCACAGGTCCAAACCCTCCTCGGTACCAATCCAGAGTCGGTCGGCACTGTCTACCAAGAGCGACTCCACGCGGTTGCTGGCCAGGCTCGCGGGATCGTCGGGGTCGTGTTGGAACAGTTCGAACCGGTCCCGCTCCGGTGCGAAGCGATGAAGTCCCTGACGCGTACCGAACCAGAGGGTCCCGTCTCTGGATTCGGCGATCGCCTGGATCCGGTCACTGGCCAGCGAGCCTGGAGTTTCAGGACCGCGGAAGTACTGCGCGACCGAGCCGTCGCGACCGAAACGGGTCAAGCCGCGCACCGTCCCCACCCAGAGATCGCCGGTGGACGACTCGCGGACTGAAAGTACCTGTCGATGCGAGAGTCCGTCAGTGCGTCGCGGATGATGCTGATAGTGCACGAACTCGGCCGGTCGAAGGTCCAGGGCCGCGGCTCCTCCGCCTCGGGTCCCGATCCACAGCAACCCCGAGCGATCTTCGACGAGTGCCCGGATGTCGTCGTGTGGCAATCCCCGCTCGTCGACCCGCGGACCCGGGACCTGAGCGCAGGTTCGGATCTCGCGATCGCAGCGGAACAAACCCGACCTTTGGGTTCCAACCCAGAGAGCGCCATCACTCGCCTCGAGGAGATCATTGACCGTAGCGTCGACCAGCGCCTCGACGTCGGTGAAACGGTGAAAGTCATCGCTCTCGGGTCGGTACCGATTGAGCCCTACTTCGGTACCCACGAGCAGTCTCCCCAGCCCATCCACGGCCAGGGTTCGGACCAGCTCGTGGCTGAGGGACTGTGGCCGCTCAGCATCCGCCCGGTAGTGGGTGAATCCTCGGTCGTCGCCCAGAAAGCGATCCAGGCCCTCGTCGGTGGCCACCCAGAGCTGGCCCGAGCCGTCGCGAAGAAGCGACCACACTCGGTCGTGGCTGAGACTCGACGGATCGCCGGGATCGGCGCGCCAGACCCGGAAGACGCCGCTGGCGGTGTCGAGTCGCGCCAGGCCCCGGTAGGTCCCGACCCAGATTTCGCCCGCTCCCTCGTCGAGGACGATCTGGACCCGGTTGTCGGGCAGGCTACCCGGGTCGTTGGGATCGTGACGGAAGCTCTCGACCGCGCCCGTATCGGGATCCAGTCGCACCAACCCCCCGCCCCAGGCGCCGATCCAGATCGCGCCGTCCTGCCCTTCGTAGAGAACGCTCACGTCGCGGACGCTCGACGCACTGCCCTCAGGCCTCAGAGAGTACCGTTTGAACGCGTAGCCATCGTAGCGATCCACGCCATCCTCGGTGCCGAACCAGAGGAAACCACGGCGATCCTGAAGAATCGAATAGACCGCGTTGTGCGACAGCCCCTCGTCGACCGTGAGGGGGCGTATTCTGAACTGCTCTTGGGCTAGGCTCGGCGAACTCAGGGCCCAGGCGAGCAACGGGAAGCAGAAGGCCCGGACGCAACGGCGCCAGTACACCAGAGTACAGCGCCGCGGGCAAGGGGTCATTTCGATCGTAGCCCTCTCTAAAGCAAAGAGTTGGAACTGCCGAGATCGTAGCACAGTGGCCTCGTTGGCAAAGAGAAGGGGCGGCCCCCCCGGGGACCGCCCCAGCGTCAGTCTCGCTCTCGGCTCAGGCGCCGAGCGCGGCGTCGAGCTTGGCCTGCAGGCCTGCTTTGGGCAGGGCCCCGACGAACCGATCGACCTCCTGGCCATCACGGAACAGGATCATGGTAGGGATCCCGCGAACCCCCAACTGCGCAGCGTACTGCTGGTTCTCGTCGGTGTTGACCTTGGCGATGGTGAGCCGCTCGCCGTACTCGCCGGCGAGCTCCTCGAGCACCGGGGCGATCTGCTTGCAGGGGCCGCACCAGGGGGCCCAGAAATCGACCAGGACCGGGGTATCGGACTGGAGGACGCTACTCTGGAACTCACCGTCGGTGACATTCAGGGTTTGTTTGGACATGTTGTTCTCCTTTGAGCCGCACCAGGCGGCGTTGGTTTTATCTCGACTTGGCCAGCGGCTGGCCGAGCTGTTGGTTGCTGGCCCGCAAGGCTCTTTCGGCCTGGCGGGCCATCGATCCGCACATCAGCTGACAGACGGCGAGAACGGCATCGTCCTCGAGAGAATAGAAGACCGTCGTTCCTTCGCGACGACGCCGCACCAGACCAGCTCGATGCAAGACCTGTAGGTGCTTGGAACCGTTGGCCTGGCTGCAGCCCAGTCGATCCACGATCTCGTGAACCCGCAACTCCCCTTGGTCGAGCAGATGTACGATCTGCAGTCTCGACGGTTCGGCCAGGGCTTTGAGGCGTACCGCCAGGCGTTCCAGGTACTCTCGGTCGATCGAAGGTTGCATCAGGTAGGGTGTCGGTTCAGGATTGGATCGAAGCGGCGCTTCTTCTCTGCCGCACGTCAACCATAACTATATCGCTATAGAGGAATATTCCAAGGGCTCCCATGCCGGCGGAATCGAGGACATCACGATGAATCGACTCGACGGGCTCCAGTTCGACTGGGAGCTACTCCTGCTGGGCAACGAACCCATGCGCTGGCTGATCGCGGCGGGAGTTGCGACCGCCACCTTCTTCACCCTTCAACTGCTGCGGCGCTTCGTCGGCACTCGACTTCGTCGCTTCGCCGCCCGCACCGCGACGGAGATCGACGATACGCTCAGCGGTCTGGTGGATCGCACCAACAGTTGGGCTCTCTTCGCGCTCGCTCTGATCGTAGGGAGTCGCTCCCTCAGCCTTCCCGACCGCGTACACCAGGCGACGCTGCGCGTGGCCGGGATTCTGCTCATCATCCAGGTTGCGATCTGGGCCTCCTTTGCCCTGCAGGACCTGGTTCTCCGGGCCGTCCGACGGCGGGAGAAGGAGGGAGAACTACCCCGTTCGGTAACTACCCTGATCGCGGTGGGTGGCAGTATCCTGGTCTGGTCGACGGCCTTCCTGATCGCGGTAGAGACTCTGGGGTACGACGCCACCGCGCTGGTGACCGGCCTCGGTATCGGCGGCGTAGCCATCGGCCTCGCACTCCAAGGGATCCTCAAGGATCTCTTCGGCTTCCTCGCGATTGTCCTCGACCGACCGTTCGCGGTGGACGACACGATCGCGATCGGCGACCTGGTCGGCAAGGTCGAACGGATCGGCATCAAGACCACACGACTGCGAGCCCTTTCCGGTGAGGAGATGGTGTTCGGAAACCACGACCTCCTCTCGAGCCGGGTCCGCAACTTCCACGACGTCGAGCAGCGCCGCATCGTGATTCGGCTGGGTGTGGTCTACGACACACCTCCCGGTACGCTCGCCCAGATCCCGTCCTGGGTGCAAGAGGCCGTCGAATCGGTCGACTCCACCGAGTTCCAACGCTGTTTCCTGGTGGGCCTGGCCGAGTCGTCGATCGAGTTCGAACTGGTACTCACCGTCGAGACCTCGGACTACAACTTCTTCCTCGCCACCCAGCAGGGCTCGATCCTCGCGATCCTGCGGCGTTTCGAACAGGAAGGAGTCGATCTCGCCTTCCCGACGCGGACCCTGGTCATGAACTCTCCCCACGGTAAGGAGGCGACTGCATGAGGTTCCCCCAGCCTCTCTCGCCCGAGCGGCTCCTGCCCCTGGTCTGCACGCTCCTTCTGCTCTCGGGGGCATCCTCCAGCGCGACCGAAGAGGTCTACGAGTTCGAGGAGACCCGGCAACTCGTCCAGCGAGTCGTGGCCGCAGCCGACCTGATCGCTGACGAAGGACTCGAGATCGCTTGCGAGGCGTTCCAGACCCCGGGCCCACCCTGGTTCTTCGACGAAGTCTATGTCTTCGTTCTCGATCTGGATGGCGAGGCGCTGTGCCATCCAGCTCAGCCTCAGTTCCAGGGTCGGAGCCTGCTCGAGATGCGAGACCCGCACGGCAAGCCCGTGGTCAGAAACTTCCTGGCCGAACTCGAAGGCGATGAGGTCGACGGCTGGGTGCACTATCTGTGGCCACGTCCCGGGGACCCCACCTTCTACTGGAAGAGCACCTACGTGCGCAAAGCGCAGGACAGCGAAGCGACCTACGTCGTCGGTAGCGGCCTCTACGAGCTGCCAACCGAACGTTCCTTCGTGGTCGAACAGGTGAAGGATGCAGAGGCACTGGTCCTGGAGTACGGAACCGATGCGTTCGACCTCCTGCGCGAGCGGTGGCGCGGCTTCCGCTTCCTCGATGCTTACCTCTTCGTGATGGAGGAGAACGGCATCGAGCACGTCAATCTGGGGTTTCCGGAACTCGAGGGCTTGAACCTCCTCGACTTTCAGGACACGACCGGCAAGCTCGTCTCGCGGGAGATGCTACGACGCCTCGAAGACTACGAGGATGGCTGGATCGAGTACCAGTGGCCTCGCCCGGGGCAGATCCAGCCGTCGGCCAAGAGTTCCTACGTGCGAGGGGTCGAGGTCGAGGGAACGCTCTACGTGATCGGAGCCGGCGTCTACTTGCCGTCGCCCCCCTGACGGTCCCGGCCGGCCAAGTAGGAGCGCCCCTTCTCCATCAGGGCTTCGAAGCCCGCCTCGTCACCGGCTCGAACCACCGAACGAATCCGCTCGACCGCGTAGAGCAGGGCGGCCAGCGATTCGGTACCGTACTCGTTCAGGGTCTGGATCTCGAAGTAGAGCCGAGGGTTGTCCTCCGCGACTCGACGCGCCACCCCGAGTTGGGCATCGAAGGTGGTGCTCGACAGTTCGGCCAGCTTGGGAGCCGCCTCACCACTCTCAGCCAAGGCCGTAAAGAAGGCGATGTTCACCGCGTGCGAGAGCCCGAGAACGTACGCGATGAGGTGGTCGTGGCTCTCGAGGTCCATCTCCACCTGTCGAGCCATGGTCGATCCGAAGAGCTCCCGCGCGAAGTCGGTCGCTTCGGGCACGCCGACGTCGACGAAGATGACGTGGCGACCGGACAGCAGTGCCGTATCGGGACCGAACATCGGGTGGATCGACGTCACCCGCAGACCCGCCTGCACCGCCTGATGGAGTGCATCGCGTAGGGGGCTCTTGAGCGAGCTGACGTCGAAAACGATCCCCGGCGGGCGGCGGGCGGCGAGTTCGAGCAGAACCTCACGGGCGACCGGCATCGGGGTTGCGACCACGATCAGGTCGTGATCGAGCGGCGACTGGCGCCAATCGGCCAAGCGAGCCGAGAGCGGCAGGTCCGAAACCTGGTCCGCCGAAGGGTCGGCCACCTCGACCGCGAATCCCTGAGAATCGAGAAACCGCACGAACCAACGACCCATCAGCCCGGCCCCACCGATGACGAGGACTCGTCGCCCTTCACCGCCGCCCTGACGACTTACCAGGTCCTGTTCCTGGACCGTCAGCGACGAGCGAATGAGCAACAGCAGGAGCTCCTCCCCCAGGTCACCGGCCAGGCCTACGCGTTCAGCCGCTCGTCGAGCGCGCTGGAGGACCTCCCTCTCCTGCTCGTAGTCCCGAGTCGCCTTGCCCGACGAGCGTTTTACTCGGCCGATCTCCGTAGCCAGTTCTTGGCGCTGGGCCACGAGGCGCAGCAGTTCGCCGTCGATTTCGCCCAAGGCGCGACGCAGTTCGTCCAGTGGTCTCGCCATACCCCCCTCCTGCCTTCGCTTAGGAACGGCCCCGACCCGGCTTCAGCCGTTGGCCTTCAACTCGCCGATGATCATCTGGATCTGCTGTTCGGCGTCGTCGTCTGTCATCGGAATGCTGCCCGCGCCGGCGTGCCCGCCTCCCCCGTAGCGGGCCGCGAGTTCGCCGACGTTGGTCTTGCAAGTGCGGTTGAAGATGCTGTGGCCCAGAACCACCATCGGGTATTCGCGGCCTGGTCCCCAGTGCAACCGGAGCGACACGTTGATCTCGGGGTACAGCGCGTAGATCAGAAAGCGATTGCCAGCTGGGACCTCCTCCAAGTGTCGAAAATCCGTAACCACCACGTTCTCGTAGAGTCGGCTGCACTGCCTGAGTGCTGCCTGGAAGGCGTCGTTTTGCTGATCCAGCAGATGGCACCGGCGGGCCACCTCGGGACTGGCGAGAATCTCTTCGATCGGAAGACCTTGTTGCAGCATCTCGAGCAGGTCGACGAAGTACTCCTTGAAGGAACCGAGGCCCGTACGGCCATCGACCGTGAACCCGAGTTTGATGTACCCCTTCGGAGCCATCACATCGGCCGGGGACAGCTGCGCCGAATCGAGACGATCCGTTTCGGCCACGAGTTCCTCGTACTCGGGCATGGTCTCGCTACCCTGGTAGTACTCGTAGACCAACCGTGCCGCCGACGGGGCGGGGCCGAAACTCCCCACGAAATCGGGAGGAGGAGCCGCCGGTGTCGCGGTGTGCATGTGGTGGTCGAACCAGATGGCGCAGCGCGAGTCGTACGGCAGGTTGGCGACGATATCGTCCGGTCCGATCTCGGCCCGGCCTTCCGTGATGTCCTGGGGATGGATCAAGACGATGTCATCGATCGTCTCGTTCCGGGTGATGAGGACCGCACAGGTCAGGCCGTCGAGGTCGCCACGGGTCACCAATCGCATCGTCAGATTCTCCTATCGTCAGCTGTCCGCAGAGTATACGCCGAGACCTGCAGCCTCACCCCTGAAGCGAGCTCGTGATAGCGTACCGCGTCGCGCCGGTGCCCTGGCGCGCCATCTGCCCCAAACCACCACGAATCGAGCACGAACCATGACCCAGTCCCCTCGCGTCGTTCTCGCCTATAGCGGCGGACTCGACACCGCCTGCATCCTCAAGTACCTCCAACTCGAGGGCTACGAGGTCATCGCCTACATCGCCGACGTAGGTCAGGAAGAGGACTTTGCCGACCTCGAGCGTCGTGCGCTCGCCACCGGTGCGACCAAGGCGGTGGTCCGAGATCTGCGCCGAGAGTTCGTAACGGACTACATCTACCCCGCGATCGCCGGAAACGCGATCTACGAGAACCGCTATCTGTTGGGTACGTCGTTGGCGCGACCTGTGATCGCTGCCCATCAGGTGGCTGTGGCCCGGGAGGAGGGAGCCCAGGCGTTGTCCCACGGTGCGACCGGCAAGGGCAACGATCAAGTTCGCTTCGAACTCGCCTACGCGGCGTTGGCGCCACGCCACGAAGTGATCTCGCCCTGGAAGACCCGCAAATTCCTCGACCAGTTTCAGGGAAGGACCGACCTCCTGGCCTACGCGGAGAAGCATCAGCTGCCGGTCGAAGCTACCGCCTCGAAGCCCTACTCGACCGACGAGAACCTGATGCACAAGAGCTACGAGGCGGGCATCCTCGAGGACCCCTGGCAGGAACCGAGCGAGGAGATGTACCGGCTCACGCGATCCCCGCTGAGCGCTCCCGACGAGCCGACGGAGGTGGTGATTCACTTCCAGGATGCCCTACCGGTACGACTCGTCGAAAAGAACGGCCGAGAGACCAGCGATCCCCTCGAACTCTTCGTGCGGCTGAACGACCTCGGCCGCCAACATGGGATCGGCCGGGTCGACATGGTCGAAAACCGGTTCGTCGGCATCAAGTCCCGCGGCGTGTACGAAACCCCGGGAGGTACCATCCTGCACCATGCCCTCCGCGACCTCGAGGGCATCGCCATGGACCGGGAGGTCCTGCGACTCCGCGATTCACTCTCTCCAAAGTTCGCGGAATTGATCTACAACGGGTTCTGGTTCAGTCCCGAGATGGACTTCATCCGAGCGGCGTTTGCGAAGTCGGAGGAACTGATCGACGGCCGAGTGAAGGTACGGCTCTACAAGGGGTCTGCCACCGCGCTGGGTCGCGAATCTCCCAGTTCACTCTACGACCGCGACCTGTCCTCGATGGATGTCGAGGGAGGCTACGACCAGGAAGACGCCCGTGGTTTCATCCGCATCAACGGTCTTCGATTGCGGGCCCACAAGGTCATCGTGCGCGGCGCAGCGGATCGGTGAGCAACGATGTCTAGACTGTGGGAACGGGGAGAGCCACTCGAAGCGACGATCGCCCGCTTCACCGTGGGCGACGACCCGCAGCTCGACCTTCGCCTCGTGGCCTACGACGCGTTGGGCAGCCTGGCCCACGCGACAATGCTGGCCGAGATCGAGGTCCTGACCCACGAAGAGCTGACCGCCCTTCGGCGCGAGCTGCGACAGGTGGTCGACGAGGCGCGGCGCGGAGAGTTCGAGATCGCCCTCGCCGAGGAAGACGGACACACTGCGCTCGAGAACCGGCTCACCGAGCGTTTGGGCGATACCGGTAAGCGGATCCACACCGGCCGCAGTCGCAACGACCAGGTGATCGCGTGTACGAGACTCTACGCCCGTGAGGCCCTGCTTCGAGTCGCCGACGAACTCCGCGAGACCTCGCTCGCCCTGTTGCGGCTGGCCACCGAACATCGCGAAACGAGCGTTCCCGGCTATACCCACACCCGGCAGGCGATGCCGTCGACGCTCGGCCTCTTCTTCTCGGCCTGGGCCGAGAACCTGCTCGACGCTGCGCCCTGGTTGGAGGTTGCCTACCAGCACCTCAACCGCTCCCCTCTCGGCAGCGCCTCCGGGTACGGAGTCGCCCTGGCTCTCGACCGCCAACGCGTCTCTGATCTGCTCGGTTTCGATCGCGTCCAACGCAATACACTGGCAGTCCAGAACGACCGCGGCCGTACGGAAATGCTGGTTCTCGGCACGCTGCTCGGACCCGTCCTCGACCTCTCGCGCTTGGCCACGGATCTGATCTGGATGTCGAGCGAGGCTCTCGGCTTCATCCGCCTGGCCGACCAGGTCACGACCGGATCGAGCATCATGCCGCAGAAGCGCAACCCCGACGTGCTCGAGCTCATTCGAGCCAACGGCGCTCGCTTGCGGGCCCGCCACCAGGAGGCGGCCAACCTCTACGCCGGCCTTACCGCGGGCTACCACCGCGACCTGCAGTACACCAAGGCTCCCCTCTTGGCTGGTTTGGAGGAGACCGTCGACGTCCTGCGGGTACTGCGCCCGGTTCTCTCGACCCTGACCGTGGACGACAGGCGCTGCCGAGAGTCGATGGACCGCAGTATCGGAGCTACCGATGCGGTGTATCGCCAGGTCGCGCAGGGGCGACCCTTCCGCGAAGCCTACAAGGAGGTCGCCGCCGACCCCGAGGCCGCAGTCGAGTCCGATCCCAGCGAGGGTTGGCGCGCTCGCCGCCATCTCGGTGCCCCCGGGGCGCTGGACCTCGGCGAACTCGAGGAACGAGCGACGGAGCTGGGCGAGTGGCACCGGGGACGGCAGCGAGCGGTCGCCGCCACCTGGCAAGCTCTCCTGGGATAGGTTCGAAGCAACCCCGCCCCTTGGGTCCACTCGGGGCGGGCCCAGCCCTTGGCGACCGGGTCCGGGCAACTGCTATAGTTCTGGCACATGCCCGCACAGCGATCCGGTCTCCGCGCCAGTCTCGGCAGGACGCAGCGGGGCCACGGCGCCGACCTGTTCGAGGAGTGCCCGTGACCTCCGAGCCGATCCGCGTCTTGGTGATCGATGACGAAGATGTCATCCGCGATCTCCTCAACGCGCTGCTCTCGCGCCGCGGCTACTTGATCGAGGAAGCACCCGATGGCATGGCCGGCTGGGAGCGTCTCGATCGTCCCCCCCTACCCGACGTCGTACTCCTGGATTGGAGCATGCCCCGCATGTCCGGCGTCGAACTGCTCGAGCGCATCAAGCACGACGACCGCTTCCAGATGCTGCCGGTCATCATGCAGACCGCCCACGACAGCCCCGAGGACATCCAGCGCGGGATCGAAGCCGGCGCTCACTACTACGTCACCAAGCCGTACGATCCCAAGATGCTGGAATCGATGGTCGCGGCCGCGGCCGAGGACCACCGTCGGCACCGCGCGCAGCAAGACGCGTTGGCCCGGGGTCTGGATGCCATCGCCAGCCTGATCAGGGGACACTTCCAGTACCGATCTGTCGACGAAGGGGTTGCCCTGGGCCGCTTGCTGGCTCGTGCCTGCCCCGATCCGGAATCCGCCGCGGTCGGCCTGTCGGAACTGATGATCAACGCCGTCGAGCACGGCAACCTGGGCATCTCCTACGAGGACAAGTCGCGACTCCTGGAGCAGGGAGCCTGGAAAGAGGAGGTCGAACGACGGCTAGCGCTCCCCGAGTACCGGGATCGTCGGGTCCGCGTCGACTTCGAACGCAATGACGACGAATTGCGGTTGACGATCGCTGACGAGGGCTCGGGCTTCGACTGGCAGCCCTTCCTCAACATCGCGCCGTCACGCGCGTTCGATCGACATGGGCGTGGTATCGCTCTGGCCAACAACCTGAGTTTCGATCGGCTCGAGTACCAGGAACCGGGCAACGTGGTCACCGCGATCCTGCCGGTACGGTAGCTCTTTCCGCCGGGGTCGTCGAGCTCTCCTCTTGGGGCTCACGGCTGCGATCAGTTGGTCTCCAGACCCGTGGCTCGATCGAGATCAGTGAGAATCCGCTGGTTCTCTCGCCAGTCCTTCTCCACCCGAACGTTCAGCTGAAGGAAGACCTTGCGCTCCAGATACTGCTCGAGATCGAGACGAGCGGCCGTGCCGATCTTCTTGACCATTGCGCCCCCTCTGCCGACGACGATCTTCTTCTGACTTTCGCGCTCGACCAGAATCGAGGCGTACAGCATCAGCCTCCCGCCCGGATGCTCGCTCTCTTCCCACCGCTCGATCACGACGGCAGTGCTGAACGGAAGCTCCTGGGACGTTTCCCTCAGCACCTTCTCGCGAATCCGCTCCGCCACCAGAAATCGCTCCGGGTGGATCGTCAGCAGATCGGTATCGTAGAGCGCCCCCCCCGGCGGGAGCCGCGCAAAGAGCAGGTCGAGAAGGATCCCCGCACCGTCTCCGGTTCGGGCCGATAGCGGCAAGATCTCGTCGAAACAGTTCAACCCGGCGTAGTGCTCGATGCGAGGTAGCAAGGCCTCCTTGCGCAGGCGATCGATCTTGTTGAGCACCAGGATCTTGGGCTGCGCGAGATCGGCGACCAGGTCGAGCATGAACTGGTCCCCTCGGCCGAAACTCTGGGTGGCATCGACCAGCAGGACCACGACGTCGGCTTCGGCCAGAGCTCCCTCGGCGTACGACACCATCCGACGGTTCATGCGGTGCATCGGCTTGTGGACCCCGGGGGTGTCGTAGAAGACGATCTGGCCACGCGCCTCGGAGTGAATCCCCACGATACGATGGCGCGTCGTCTGGGGCTTGTTCGAGACGATCGCCACCTTCTCTTCCAGCAACTGGTTCATCAGGGTCGACTTGCCCGCATTGGGGCGACCGACCAGGGCCACGGTCCCCGATCGCAACGTGGCTAAAGGTTCTTCGGTCACGATTCCGAGTTGCCCTCGCCCACCGTGACCACGGTAGCGTTCTCACTGCGATCCGGAACCTCTGCGCCCTCGACTTCGATCGGTTGCACACGCACCCTCCGCGCGCTCCGTGAATCGGCAGCTTCGACCAGGAACCTCAGGCCGAAGGCCTCGACTCGATCGCCGACTTCAGGGACGCGGCCCAGGATGTCGAAGACCAAACCACCCACCGTTTCGTACGCCCGATCGGTCGTTTCGACCGCTACCTCACCGCCGAGGTGGACCAGCGGCAAGCGTCCGTCGACGCGCCAGCTACCGTCAGGAAGGCTCACTTCGAGCGGTTCCTCGTCGTCGTGCTCATCGACGATCTCGCCGAAGATCTCCTCCAGAAGGTCCTCGATCGTCACCACGCCCTCCGTACCGCCGTACTCGTCGACCACGACCGCCAGTTCCTGGTGACGTTCCTGCAGCTCTCGGAGCAGTTCCGTAAGGCTCTTGGTCTCGGGAACGAAGTGGGTCGGTTGGAGATACTCCTCGATGTCCCCACCGGCCCGCACGGTCCTCACGAGATCCCGGACATGCAGGATTCCGATCACCGAATCGATCGAGTCGCGATAGATCGGAATGCGCGAATGCCCCGAGTCGAGGACTAGGTCGATCAGTTCCTCCGTCGTGGTTTCGATCGAAGCCGCCACGACATCGATGCGCGGCGTCATCACACTCCGGACCAGCGTATCGCCGAAATCGACCAGGCCACGCAGAAGCTCCCCTTCGTCTGGCTCGAGGATCCCCTCTCGACGCCCGACGTCGATGAAGGCATCGATTTCCCCGGGTGAGGCCTCGTCGGTATCCTCGTCGACCGAGCGGGGGTTCGGAAGGACCGCTGCAATCGCCGGCAGCAGCGGCGAAAGAATCCAGCGGAGCAAGCGATAGATTCCGGTACTGCGCGTCAGGGCCGCCTCTGGGTCGCGCCCGACGAGGTGGCGACTCCCCCACTCGCACACCACCAGCAGGAGCAAGGTCGAGAGGGTTGCAGTGCGCAGCGGATCCCGAATCTCGAGACTCCCTCCGATCGCCACCAGCGCCACCAGGAGCAGCAGGCCCGAGGCCCCCGCCAACACTCGCAGCAGGAATCGGAACGCGTCGAATCGACCTCGCTTCTGGTAGAGGGAGCGCAACTCCGACCCCGCCTCCTCTGACCAGCTCCGCAGCCGAATGGGCCCAGACTGTTCCAACAGATTCGCAGCCAGGGTCAGGACCGCCAAGGCGATCCCGCTGGCGAAGGCAACGATCAACGGTCCTAGGAACAGGGCGCTCAAACCGCCTCTACCTCGGGGGTCAAGTAGCGTCGGCGGAGCTTCGACTCCAGGCGATCCATGGTCCCGTCGTCGCGCTCGTGGTCGTGACCCAGGCAATGGAGTACGCCATGGAGAAGCAGGATCTCGAGTTCCCGATGGAGGGAATGGCCTCCGCTCTCGGCCTGGCGGCGAGCCGTCGGCACCGCGACACAGACGTCACCGAGGTGCCAGCCCTCGCGGCCCTCGTCACCCGGGAAGGAGAGGACGTCGGTCGGGCGGTCTTTGTCCCGGAAGGTTCGGTTGAACTCACGCATCTGTCGATCGCTCAACAGACGGACCGCGAAACTCGACGCGTCGGGAGCCAGATCGGCCACCAGTTGCCGCAACCAGGGGCGAAGGCGACGGAGTTCCACTCCACCGTAGCGCCCTGGATTGTCCAGTGTCAGCTCGAGAACGCCGGACGCACTGACCGTCGCCACCTCGTTCAATGGGTGACCACCCCGTCCGGGCCGACCTTGGCCGCGGCGCCCGCACCCTCGGCCTCCGCCAGTGCTTCAACCTCCTCGAGGTCGTCCTTTCTGACATCGCCACTTTCCAGCGATCGATCCGGTCGCCCCTTGAAATCGAAACCAGGGTAGTCGAGACGCTGGTGGTGGATGTGGGACAGCAGCAGTTGAAAGGCCTCGGAGACCCGCTTGAGATCTCCCAGGGTCAGGTCGGTGTCGTCGAGCTGTCCATCCCGCAGGCAGTCGTCGGTGATGGCCTGGATCACCGCTCGAATCTTCTGCGCATCAGGCTCGACCAAGGTCCGACTGGCAGCCTCGACTCCATCCGCCAGCATCAAAACGCCCATGACCTTACCCTGAGGCCGGGGGCCCGGATAGCGGAACTTGTCTTCGGGAACCTCCCCGCGCTCAGGCGACGCCATCTCCTTCGCCCGGTTGTAGAAGAAGGAGATCAGCCGCGTACCGTGGTGCTGGGAGATCGCGTCCAGGATCGGCTGCGGCAGATGGTAGTCCTTCGCCAGTTGGAGACCCTCCTTCACGTGGTTGATGATGATCAAAGCACTCATCGAGGGCTGGATCTTGTCGTGAGGATTGCGCCCCGGTCGCTGGTTCTCGACGAAGTACTCGGGACGGAGCACCTTCCCGATATCGTGATAGAGAGCTCCAGTGTAGGCGAGCACCGAGTCGGCCCCGATCGCCTCGCACCCTGCCTTGGCCAGATTCGCCACCATCAGGGAGTGCTGGAAGGTCCCCGGAGATTCGAAAGCCACCCGCCGCAGCAGGGGCAGATTGGTGTTGGCCAACTCCACCAGCTTGAGGCCGGTCGTGACCGAGTACACCGATTCCAGCACTGGTACGGCGAAGCTGACCACCGCCGCCACCAGAATCCCACCGGCGAAGCCGCAGAACACCTCGAACCCGACGTGGAGCGGTACCGAGCCGACCTCGATGTCGCCGCGCAAGGCTGCCAGCACGAGCACCGTGACCACATTGACGCCACCGACGGCCAGACCGGTTCTCACCAGCAGCGATCGTTGTTTGACCTGGAAGTGCTCGACGATCAGGACGGCAGCGATCGACCCGGCCAGACAGTAGAGGACCATCGACCACGAGCTGTCCTCGACCACCATGGGGGCTAGCACCGAGAGCGCAAGCGCCGTCAGCATGGCCAAGCCGCGTCCGTAGATCAGGACCACGACCAGCGCCAGACCGGCGAACGGAATGGCGTAGAAGTAGGGCTCCGGCAGGTTGTAGGGAGCCCCTTCGAGGGAGGTTGCCAGTCCGTGCACCAGCAGGAAGCAGACCCGCGCGCAGACCAGGCTCACGGCGACCAACAGCAGGATCTCTCCCAAGAGAGTTGGCCTCGGGTTGTACTCGGTGCGCTCCTGTCGCACCCCGAACCAGAGCAGCAACACGAACAGTCCCAGCAGTAGAGCGACGCCGAGTCGAGGTCGAACCTGGTCCCAGGTCGACGGATCGACCGACAGCTCCTCGATGATCTCCGCCGCCCGCTGGTCGATGGTGTCGCCCTTGCGGACGATGATCTGCCCCGCCAGCACCCGGTTGAAGACCTGCTCGACCGCCTCGGCCGCTGCATCCTGGCGCCGCTGGGTCTCGCTCGGGTTGGGATGCAGGTTGGGTCCGACGTTGGCGACGACGAAGTCGACCACCAGATTGCGATCCTGGCTCCTCAACGACCAGGCTCGGACCTCTCGCTCGACCAAGTCGCGAACTTCGCCCGGAAACTCGAGATACCCAAAGAGGTCGACCTGGGTCTGCTCGCGACCCGTCGACAGATCGCGCAGCTGAATCCCACGAGAGCGGTTCTCCAGGAGCGACCCCTTGCCCGAGACCGTACCCTGCTCGAGAACTCGTTCGAAGACCGCCCGCAACCGATCTTCCAGTTCGGAGCTGAACTGCTGACGCCGGAAGAAAGCGACCTGAGCCATGGTCAGCTCGACCTCCGAGCCGGCCCGGATCGCGTCCGCCAGTTCGTCGTCCGCCAGGGCCTCGAGCGGCACTGGTTCCCCGTCTTCGTCAACACCAGGCACCACCAGCTGTCGACCGATGCTGAACGCTTCCATCAGCTGTTGGTCGACGCGGCGGGCCGACTCGGCATCGAAGTCCCAGACCGGAATCACGTCACTGCGCGCCTTCGAGCGCTTCTCTTCCGTGGTTTCGAGGTCGAGGATCACAGCCTCCTGGGTCGCCACGAAGTCGCGTTGGGCCACACTACCCTCGACGACATCGCCGGACCGCCACCCTTGCTGCGACGGCGTCAAGACCCAGGTGGCCAGCCCCAGGAAGAGCACGACCCAGAGTAGGTCCAGCGCTAGCAGCTGTTGCCAGCGCTCCTTGGTCCAGCGGGACCACCGATTCCAGCGCCCCGCCTCGGCGCGCCGAATCTTGGACACACCGGTACCCGTCCGGGGACGGCGGTCCCGTTTCGGCACCTTCCCCGTGCTCGACCGATCGCCCTGACTGGCCACTAGATCGTCTCCGTCGCCAACGACCTGACCTCGCGACTTCGTTTTCGCTCGTCGAATCGATCGTAGGCGGCGACGATTCGCTGCACGAGCCGGTGGCGCACCACGTCGCGACGGGTGAACTGAACGAACGAGATCCCTTCGACCCCCGCCAGCACTTCCCGCGCCTGAGCCAGCCCCGAGCGTCGCTCACTCGGCAGGTCGGTCTGGGTGAGATCACCGTTGATCACCACCTTGGAACTGAAGCCCATACGCGTGAGGAACATCTTCATCTGTTCCCCCGTGGTGTTCTGGGCCTCGTCGAGGATGATGAAACTGTCGTTCAGGGTCCGTCCCCGCATGAAGGCGAGCGGAGCGACCTCGATCGTGCCCCGTTCCATCATCTTCGACACCTGGTCGAAACCGATCAGATCGTAGAGCGAGTCGTAGAGCGGTCGGAGATAGGGGTTGACCTTGTCGGCGAGATCACCGGGCAGGAACCCCAGCTTCTCCCCGGCCTCGACCGCTGGGCGGCAGAGGATGATCCGTCGCACCGACTTCTCGGCCATCGCGGCCGCCGCCATCGCCACCGCCAGGTAGGTCTTTCCAGTCCCCGCCGGACCGACGGAGATCACGATGTCGTGATCGATCATCGCCTGCAGGTACCGCTGCTGATTGAGACTGCGCGGGCTGACCACGCGCCGCGCCTTGGCCAGGATCCCGTCGCCGCGAAAGAACTCGACCAACGACGTCGTCGGCTCTTCTTCCAGAACGCGGATGGCAGTCTCGATCTCGTGCGGACGAAACCTGTGCCCCAGGGTCAACAGCTCCGAAAGCTCCGACAGGAGGTGTTCGGCTACGCCTTCGGCCGCTCCGTCCGTCCCGGAGATCGTCACCGTCCCGCCCCGCGCCGACAACTCGACTCCGAAGGCCCGCTCGATCCGACGAAGGTTTTCGTCCTGCGTGCCAAAGAGGGTGTCGATCCCCTCGCGCTGAATCTCGAGTTGCTTCATGGTAGGAAACGAAGGCGAAGGGCGGCCTGGGAAGGATCGTTCATGGCGCGAAGGGCCAGTCTATCAGGGTCGTAGATCCCACTACTCCCATTCGATGGTCCCGGGCGGCTTGCTGGTGACGTCGTACACCACCCGATTCACACCCTTGACCTCGTTGACGATCCGATTCGCCGCTCGACCCAACAGGTCGTACGGTAGGTGAGACCAGTCTGCGGTCATGAAGTCGTGAGTATCGACACTGCGCAGGGCCACGACCTGTTCGTAGGTCCTCTCGTCGCCCATGACGCCGACGCTCTGCACCGGTAGGAGTACCGCGAACGCCTGGTTGACCCGCTCGTACAGTCCCGCGGCCTGGAGCTCTTCGAGAAAGATCGCATCGGCTTCGCGCAGTAGATCCAGCTTCTCGTGGCTTAGGTTTCCGAGGAGCCGAACGGCCAGGCCCGGTCCCGGGAAGGGATGGCGACCGAGAATCTCCTCGGGAAGCCCCAGTTCTCGACCCAACTGCCGAACCTCGTCCTTGAACAAGAACCGTAGGGGCTCGACCAACTCGAAACCCAGCTCTTCCGGCAGCCCACCCACGTTGTGGTGGGTCTTGATCACCACCGATGGACCCCGCACCGACACCGACTCGATCACGTCGGGGTACAGCGTGCCCTGCGCCAGAAACGCTGCGTCCTGGTACTCGGCTGCCGCCGCCTTGAAGACGTCGATGAAGGTATGTCCGATGATCTTCCGCTTGCGTTCGGGATCGGAGACTCCCGACAAAGCCTCCAGGAAACGATCCCTGGCGTCGACCAGATGGATGGGAAAGCCGAGTTCGTCACCCAGGAGGTGCATCACTTGCTTGGCTTCGTCCTTTCTCAGCAGGCCGTTGTCCACGAAAATCGCTCGGTACTGCCCGGGAATCGCTCGCTGTAGCAGACCGGCCACCACCGTCGAATCGACCCCGCCAGATAGACCGCAAATCACGGTGCCCTCTCCCACCTGCTCACGGACGGTGCGCACGGCTTCCTCGAGGAAGTTGCTGATGCGCCAGTCGCCTCGAGCACCGCAAATCCCGTACAGGAAGTTCCGCAGCAATTCACCACCGTGCACGGTATGGACCACTTCGGGATGGAACTGAATCCCCCAGATGCGACGGTCGGGATTCTCGAAGGCGACGATCGGCGCATTGGGGGTCGCGGCGGTGGTACGGAAGCCGGCCGGTAGCGAACCGATCCGGTCGCCATGGCTCATCCAGACCGCCTCGCGGGTCGATAGCCCCGCAAAGAGCTCCCCGGGCGCCGTCACATCGATCTCCGCTCGTCCGTACTCGCGGTGCGCCGCCGCCTCCACCGACCCGCCCAGCAGGTGGGCGGTCAACTGCATGCCGTAGCAGATGCCCAGAATCGGAACGCCCAGCTCGAAGAGCGCCGCCTCGCAGTGCGGCGCCCGATCGGCGTACACACTCTGAGGACCCCCGGAGAGGATGATGCCGCAGGGATTCAGACGACGGATGGTGTCGAGAGGGAGATCGAAGGGATGGATCTCGCAGTAGACGCGGTTTTCGCGCACTCGGCGGCCGATCAGCTGCGTGTACTGGCTACCGAAGTCCAGGATCAGAAGAGTCTGGTGGGATGAACTCATGAATCGCTCGTAGTTTGGTATGTGGAACAGCGGAACTCCGGGGGAAGCCCGAGGGAAGCGCTATTCTCGCAGAAGGCAGACCTCGATCCCATACCGCCGTTTCCCGACTGCCGCCGGTGGTGGTCGTCGGCTCGGGGGCTAGACCTCCTTGACCGCCACGGCCAGAACGTCGTCCAGGCTTTCGATCGCCTCGACCAATCGACGACTCGGCTCACCCGTGAGTTGGATTCGGGCGCTGGCCGCCAGATGTCCCTCGAAAACCTGGTTCTCCATCTCCTGCACGTTGAGGCCGGCCCCCCGAATGCACTCGAGCACCGCCGCCAGAACGCCCACTCGATCGGCATGGCGCACCACCAGCAGGTGGGTCGCCGGCGTACTGACGGCGAGATTGACGCAGTTGGGGACCTCGCCGCGACTGAGATAGCTCTCCACGATCCTGACCACTTCGTCGGCTACTGCCTGCTGCGCCTGCTCGGTCGAGGCTCCGATGTGGTGGGTACCCTGGACTCCGGGCAGGGCGAAGATCCCAGGATCGAGGCTGCCCTCGGCGCCACTCGGTTCGTTGGCAAACACATCGAGCCCCGCCCTCAGGCCCTTCGCCTCGACCGCCGCCGCCAGGGCCGCCTGATCGACCACGTCGCCGCGGCTCGTATTGATGACCAGTGCACCGTCCGGAAGCGCCTCGAGCACGGTGCGGTCGACCACGTGGCGCGTCGCTTCGTTCAGGGCTAGATGGATCGACAGTACATCGCAATTCCGCGCCAGCTCCACCGGCGACGGCGCGTACTCGACGCCGAAGGCCGCGGCTCGCTCTGGACTCAGCGACCGACTCCAGGCGACGACTTCCATGCCGAAGGCCTGGGCCCGAGGAATCATGGCCCGACCGATGCCACCGAGACCGAGAAGTCCGAGCCGCCGCCCGAGCACCCCGCGTGCCTTGGAGTACTTCTTCTTGTTCCAGCGCCCACCTTCGAGGTCCTTGGCACCCTCCACCAGCGCCCGATCGAGGGAGAGCAGGTGGGCAAACGCCAGTTCAGCGACCGCCACCGAGTTCTTCCCCGGACAATTGGCGACGTAGATGCCCCTCTCGGAGGCGGTCTCGAGGTCGATCGTGTTGACCCCCGCACCCGCCCGGATCACGAGGCTCAGGCTCGGTGCCGCCGCCAAGTGTACGGCGGTGACCCGGGTGCTTCGGACGACGAGAACCTCGGGATCGTGTTGCGCCAAGGCCGCCAGCAGCGCCTCGTCCCGCAGGCTGGGATCGGATACGACTTCGGCGCCCGACGTCCGTAAGGCCTCGATGCCGGTGACGGGAAACTTGTCTGCGATCAGAATCCTGGTCATGGTCCACTCCCGGGTCGAATCAGAGTTCGGCCTCCGACTTGAGTTCACGTTGCATCAACTGCTGTACGGCCTGGCGCGGCGACCGATCGTCGTAGATTACCGCTGCCATCTGTTCGGCGATCGGCATCTCGACCCCTTTCCGCTCGGCTAGACCGACGATCGAGAGCGAGTTCCGCATGCCCTCCGCCACCATGCCGGTCTCCGACTCCATCTCGGCGAGGGACCGCCCCTCGGCCAAAGCCAGACCGGCTCGCCGATTCCTGGAAAGTCCACCGGTACAGGTCAGAACCAGGTCCCCCAGTCCGGCCAGACCCGAGAAGGTTCGCGGTTTGCCACCGTAGGCAAGACCCAAACGAGTCATCTCGTGGAGCCCCCGGGTAATCAAGGCGGCGAGGGTGTTGTGCCCCATCCCCACCCCGGTGAGCACGCCGGCCGCGATCGCCACGACGTTCTTAGCCGCACCTCCGAGTTCAACCCCCACCACGTCAGCCGACGTGTAGAGGCGCAGGGATCCGGTCGACAGATGCTCCTGGATCTCGCGGGCCAGATCGCCATCCTCCGAGGCGATGACCGCCGCCGTCGGCACGCCAGAGGCCAACTCGGCGGCAAACGAGGGCCCGGAGAGGACCGCAAAACTCACTTCTCGATCCGCCTTGGCCCCCTCTTCGAAGGTCACTTGACTCATCCTCGCCAAGTGCTCGGTCTCGATACCCTTGGTCGCCGAGATCAACTTCAGCCGGCGCCCTCGAGGGTAGGAGGCCAGGAACTCGCGCAGTACCTGTCGGAAGCCGTGCGAAGGCACGGCGACGATCAACAGTTCAGAATCGAGCGGATCGTGGAGATCGTTCGTCAGGCGGAGCCCGGGGGGTAGTTGGATGCCCGGAAGGTAGCGGTGGTTTTCGCCCCGCTGCCGACACTCCTCGACGAGTTCCGAGCGGCGAGCCCAGAGCTCCACGTCGAAACCGGAGTTGGCCGCGTAGACCGCCAAGGAAGTACCGAAAGAACCTGCCCCCAACACACCAATCTTCATTCTCTGTTCCCCCTCTGTTGCGTGAGCCCGGTCGCTCGGGTCGCCCCCTGCTGACCAAAGAGTTCCGAATTGTGGGCAGGCATTGCGTCGTCCAGACCCTCCCCCTCCCTCACCCGCAGTTCTCCGAGGCGCCGTTCGGCCCCGCGGCGGATGCGGGCGAAGTTCGATCGATGCTTGTAGGCGATCAGCAGAGCCACCAAGGTGGCACAGAGTAGGAGCTCGACGGAAGGTGGTCGCAACCAACCCAGGAAACCGAAGAGAAACCACCACATCGGAAAGGAGAGTGACGCCGCCACCGAAGCCAGGGAAACGAACCGCGAGCTCGCCAGGACGAGGACGAACATCGGCACCACCGCCAGCAGGACCGCCGGGGCCAAGGATCCCAGGGCCCCCGCCGCGGTGGCCACGCCTTTGCCGCCGCGAAAGCCGAGAAAGACCGAATACACATGGCCCAGAACCACCGCTGCCGCCACCCAGCCCAGAGTCCGATCCGAGACCTCGAGCTGATGCGCCAGGACCACCGGCACGACCCCCTTGAGCACGTCGCAAGAGAGGGTCAACAGGCCGATGCGTGGGCCTGCGATGCGCAACGCATTGGTGGCCCCTGGGTTGCCACTCCCCACCGCTCGGACATCTCTGCCGGTGGACCAGCGCACCAGAAAGACGCTGAATGGGATCGAGCCCACGATGTAGGCCGCCGCGGCGAGCAGAGCCGTCAACCAGGGACTCATCTTCGTCGGGGCCTCCAGGTCGGATCGAGCAGCCGCCGGCGAAGCATCTCGAGAGCCCACTGGCTCGCCATCCTCCGGATCATGTCGCGACTCCCCACCAGGCTGGCACGATGGCAGATCGCCTCATCCTCACCAGGACCGGCCACCGCCACGTACACCGTACCTACCGGCTTCTCCTCGCTGCCTCCTCCCGGACCGGCGATTCCCGTCACCCCAATGCCGAAGTCTGCCGCGAGCCGCTCCCGCACTCCCCGAGCCATCGCGATCCCCACCTCCCGGCTCACCGCTCCGTGCTGCTCGAGCAGTGTGCTCGACACCCCAAGCCATTGCTCCTTGACCCGATTGGCATAGGCCACGATCGCTCCGTCGAAGTAGCCCGAACTTCCGGGTACGGCGGTCAGTCTCTGCGCAACTCCACCACCAGTACAGGACTCGGCTGTAGCGATCTTCCGCCCCTGCTCCAGCAGCAGGCGACCGCAGACCGCTTCGAGGCTCAGGTCGCGGTCGCGGGTAAAGACCGCGGCCCCGAGAAGGTCGGCGACGCGATCAGACATCTGAGACAAACGAGCCCGGCGCTCGGACTCGGCGCCGCGGGCCCACAGCTCGATCCGCACCTCTCCCGGACTGGCCAGAACCGTGACCGCCTCGCGCCCAAACTCGGAGTAGACCGGTGCGATCTTCTCCTCGACTGCCGATTCACCTCGACAGGCCACCTTGAGCACCGTCGACTCCAGTTGGGTTTCCGATCCGATCTGTTCGTCGAGCCAGGGAACCACTTCGTTGGCCAGCAAACCATCGAACTCCCGGGGCACGCCAGGCAGCAGGAAGCACGTCGTACCCCGATGTTCGAGTCGCAGGCCGGGGGCAGTACCGAGTGGGTTCCACAACACATGGGCCCCGTCGAGGACTACGGCCTGTCGACGATTGATTTCGGGCATCTCCCGGCCGAAGGCGGCGAACTTGGCACGAATGTCCTCGACGATCTCCTCTCGAACGTGCGTGGAGACGCCGCACGCCTCGGCCATGCAGCGACGGGTCAGGTCGTCCTCGGTCGGTCCGAGGCCGCCGCAGACCAACAGCAGGTCGGTTCGTCCGAGCAAGAAGTCGAGTTCCGCTACCAATTCGGTGGGCCGATCGCCAACCACCGACTTGCGCCGCAACGAGACTCCGTAACCCTGCAAGAGTCTCGTCGCGCGCAGCGAGTTCGTATCGAGCCGTTCGACTCCGAGAAGCTCCGAGCCCACGGCGAGAAAGGCCGCCTTCATGGGTCCGATGATACTCCTGATGGCAGCGCTACTGGCTCCGTTCGCAGGTCCGTGAAGTACGTGACAGCGACTCGGAATCCGGGTACCATTCGGCGGATGCGCCGCTTGTGTCTTCGCTCCATACTCCCTGTTGCGACCCTCTTTCTCGCGACCCTGGCCCTAGCTGCTCCCGACAGCCAGTGGCTCGCCGTCGGTCAAGGCTCTCAGGAGGTCCGGATCCTACAACAGGGGAACGAGCTTCTCGTGGCCACAGGCGAGACCTCGCGTTCCGTCGCCATCGATCAGCTCACCGCTTCCGGAACCTCTTTGCAGGAAGCTGTGGTCCTCACTCGGGGCTGGGCCGTGGCCGGCAGCGAGATCCGAAAGGAGGGTCGAGAACTGGTGATCGTCCAATCGCGAGATGATCAGCAGGTCCGCCTCCCGAGCCCTCCCGGGCGCAATGGAGCGATCCGACACAATCCAGTGCTCTTGACCCAATCCGGGGAACTGGTCGGTATGCTCTGGCTTCAGGGTCGGGACGAGGCGAGTTTCCGTATCGAATACGCCGAGTGGAACGGTGATCGATGGCGACGTCGGGGTCGTCTCACAGGCCGGGGCCCCGGGAGCCAGCTGGCCCTCGATGCGGTGGTGCTCGAAGACGGCACCTGGCTCGCGGTCTGGAGCCGATTCGACCGTCGAGACGACGAGATCTACTGGAGTCACCGAGGCAGTAGCGGTTGGTCGGAACCACAGCGCGTGTCGACGGACAACGCAGTCCCCGACATCGTCCCCACCCTCACCAGCCTGGGTTCAGAAGCGCTCGTCGCCTGGAGCCGTTTCGACGACGAGGGGTACGAGCTGTACACCGCTCGCTTCGACGGCGCAGCGTGGATCGAC
This sequence comes from Thermoanaerobaculia bacterium, assembly GCA_030429235.1. Lineage (GTDB taxonomy): Bacteria > Acidobacteriota > Thermoanaerobaculia > Multivoradales > JAIOJS01 > JAIOJS01. The sequence goes on from JAUIDB010000027.1 coordinate 44,350, forward strand.
GAACGGCGTGTGGCCAACCAGGGTGCTCTCTACCCCACCTGGCACCAGGTTCCCGGTGCAGTGGCCCTGGTCTACCGCCACGCCGGCGCCAGCGCCTGGGGATGGGTGGAGTTCGATGCTACCGGCCGAAGCCAGCGCGCTACCCTCGTCGCTGGGCCCGCCGAGGCACGTCCGATTCCCAGCTATGCCTCCGGCAGTGCTGAACTGCTCTACCCCACCGGCCAGAGCGAGCCGGTGAGTTGGTCCTCCATCCCCTGACGTCTCCTGACGTCGGGGGCCAGGTCGCCCGTCGTCGCCCGTTTCTCTCCGATCCGCTAGACTCAAGAGTTCACCCATGCCCAACACGCCCCCCCGTTCCGGGGAGATCGCTGGCGCCGAGGCGACCGCAGCCTCGGACACGCTCGACGGCCTCGTCGACCGCAAGGCCGACCACATTCGTCTCGCGCTCGATCGACGGATGCAGGCCGACCAGAGCGTCTTCGCCGCCTGGCGGTTCGGGCACGTGGCCCTTCCCGAGATCGATCGCGACGCCATCGACCTGCGGACACCGTTCCTCGGCCGCACTCTGGAACTGCCCCTCCTGATCTCGTGTATGACCGGGGGCACGGACCTGGCGGCCCGAGTGAACCGTAATCTCGCGCTCGCCGCCCAGCGCGCCGGCGTCGCTCTGGGGCTCGGATCGCAGCGGAAGGCTCTCGAGGATCCGAGTCAGGCCGAGACCTTCAAGGTCCGGGAACTGGCTCCGGACGTTCCCTTGATCGGCAACCTCGGAGCCGTGCAGTTCAACTACGGCTACGGACTCGAGGAGTGCCGTGCCGCCGTCGACATGATCGATGCCGACGCCCTCGCTCTGCACCTCAATCCCCTGCAGGAGGCGATTCAACCCGAAGGACAGTGTGACTTCTCCGAACTCCTCCCCCGAATCCGTAGCGTCGTGCAAGACCTCGAGGTCCCGGTGATCGTCAAGGAGGTGGGATCAGGGCTCTCAGCTGCGACCGGCCGGCGGCTCCTCGACGTTGGGGTGCCCATCCTCGACACCGCTGGGGTCGGAGGCACCAGTTGGGCTCGCATCGAGGCGGCGCGAGCCAGCGACCTTCCGATCGGCGAGCTGTTCGCCGACTGGGGCCTGTCGACTCCCGAGAGCCTCCTCCAACTCCGCCCCCTGTCCTCCGACTTCACCCTGATCGGTAGCGGAGGTCTCCGCAGTGGTCTGGACGCGGCGAAGGCGCTGGCCCTGGGCGCCGATCTGGTAGGGATCGCCCAACCCTTCCTGGCCGCCGCCCTCGACTCGGCCGAGGCGGTGGTGGATCGAATCGAGCGCACGCGCCAGGAACTCGAGATTGCCATGTTCTGCCTTGGGGTGACCCGACCTACCGACTTGCGACGCGCCGAACTAAGCAGGAGAGATACGCCGTGAGCCAGAGTGCCCCTACCCACAACTCCACTGTCGACGACCTGGTCCGTGACCTGGTCGAACGGCGTATCCGCATGCACCAGATCCCCTCCGATCTGTCGGCCGAGGAGGCAGCCGAGGTTCGGCGGCGGGCGCTGGAAGAGCAGGCTTCCGTGTCGCTCGACCACATGCGGCGCTACTCCTTCGATGTCGATGTCGCGTCGAGCCGAAACTGCGAGAACCTCATCGGCGTCGCCCAGGTGCCCATCGGAATCGTAGGGCCCGTGCCGGTCCGCGGTGACACGGTCGAGGACGAGGTCTACGTGCCCCTCGCCACCACCGAAGGGGCGCTGATCGCGAGTACGAATCGGGGCTGTGCTGCCCTGCGGGCCGCGGGCGGCGCTCGGGTCTATGTCGAGGACGTGGGGATGACGCGGGCCCCGGTGTTCCGTACCAGCGGTATCGATGAGAGCCGGCGCTTCGTCGCCTGGATCGAGGAGCACGAGGACGAGATCCGCGACCTGGCTCGCGCCACCAGTCGGTTCCTCGAACTGGTCTCGATCCGACCCTTCGTTTTCAGTACCACCGTCTTCGTGCGGTTCCGCTTCCAATCGGGGGACGCCATGGGGATGAACATGGCGACCATCGCCTGCGATCGGATCGTGACCAACCTGATCGAGCCTTCCACAGGGGTGCACTGCACCGCCCTCTCTGGGAACTACTGCGTCGACAAGAAACCCGCCGCCGTCAACTTCCAGGAGGGGCGGGGAAAACGGCTGTTCGCCGAGGTGGAGATTCCGGCCGAGGTTCTGAGCCGCACCCTCAAGACCAACCCGGCCGATCTGGTGGAAGTGCAGTACCGAAAGAACCTGCTGGGCTCGATCGCGGCCGGGTCCTCAGGCTTCAACGCACACTTTGCCAACGTGCTGGCTGGCTTCTTCATCGCCACCGGGCAAGACCTGGCGCATGTCGTCGACGGTTCGACGGGGGTGACGTTCGTCGAGGAGCGACCCAACGGAGCCGCCTACTTCTCGGTCTTCCTCCCCACCGTCCCGCTCGGGGCGATCGGAGGCGGCACCGGGCTGGCCACACAGAGTGAGGCCCTGAAGCTGCTCGGCGTCGCCGTCGACCCCGACCGCCCGGGACAGGCCGTGATGCGCCTGGCAGAGATCCTCGCCGCCACGGTTCTGGCGGGCGAGTTGTCACTGATGGCCGCCTTCACCTCGCGCGATCTCGCCAGCGCCCACGAACGACTGGGCCGAGGCCCCGCCGACGCAACAGAAGGCTAGCCTCGGAGTCACCACCATGGGCACGCCGGCTCCTGCTCCCCCCCGACACCGGGTTTCGGTCTCGGCTCCGGGCAAGTTGATCCTGATGGGTGAACACGCGGCGGTCTACGGCCACCCCGCACTGGTCGCCGCCATCGATCTGCGACTCGTGGTCACGGCGACCGCCCAGGTGGAGACCGAGGAACCAGGAGTCGAACTCGAGCTGCCGCAGCTCGGCTACTGTGGCCTGGTTCCCTGGTCGGAGATCTGGACCGCCACCGACTCCGCTCGGGTCTCCTGGCGCCGACAGTTCGGAGATGCCACCAAGCCGGCGGAAGGTCCTGCCGTCGAATCCATGCGGCGCCCGGCCCGAGACACCACGCGCGCGACCTCGGAGACCGTCGGGGTGACACCAGCTCAGTTGGTCCAGTTGGCACTCGGCGAAGCCTCGCGGCGACTGGGAGAGAGCCTCGACAGCCCCGACCTGCACCCCGCCTCGCTGCGGCTTCGCATCGACTCCGAACTACCGGTGGGAGCTGGGTTCGGAAGTTCGGCTTCGTTGGCGGTGGCCGTGGCGGCGGCCTACGGGGCACTTAGGGGTCGAGAGTTCGACCGGCCGACCCTGCTCGAACTCTCGCTGGATGTCGAGCGGCGCCAGCACGGGACGCCCTCCGGCATCGACAACGCGGCGGTCCTCTACGGCGGCCTCCTGTGGGCGGAACCGAACCCGGCCGGACCGCCGACCTGCGAGCCACTTTCGGCCTACTCGCCTCTCCTCGGCTGCTTCCAGGTGTTCCACTCAGGTGCACCGGGCGAATCGACCGGCGTCGTCGTCGGAGCGGTCCGCCGCAAACTGGAGCAGGCTCCGGAGGTGATCCATCGAGCCTTCGACGTCATCGGCAGCTGTACTCGCACCCTCCTGCGCTACCTCGAGGACGGAGCCACTCGTCAGGACACTGCCCGTCTCATCCGACGCTGCGGCCACGCGCTGGAGAGCCTCGGGGTGGTTCCCGAGCCGATTCGCGAACTGATCCGACGGATCGAGCAGGCGGGTGGTGCCGCCAAAATCTCTGGGGCCGGCAGTTTGACCGGCACCGGAGCCGGGTCGATTCTGGTGTTCCACCCGGAGCCCGAGGTATTCCAGGAGAACAGTTTCCTACAGAGCTGGCGCAAGCTACCGATCCAGTTCCCCGCACCGGGCCTCGTCCTCGAAGCGATCTCCTGAGAGACCTGATGAAGACCGCAACCTACTCTGCACCGTCCAACATCGCCTTCATCAAGTATTGGGGCGCGACCGATCTCGACCGGGTCCTGCCCTCCAATCCATCGATTTCGATGACCCTCTCGGAGTGCCGGAGCCAGACCACGGTCCGCTTCGAGCCGGGGGTACGGGCACCGGACGAGATCTTCCTCTTCGACTCCCGGGACCAGCCGGTGCCGCTCACCGAACCGTTTCGTCGGGGGATCGAGCGACACCTCGCCGCGGCACGCCAGCGCTACGGAATCGAGGGCTGCTTCCACATCGCGACCCGCAACAACTTTCCGGCCCAGGCAGGCCTGGCGAGTTCGGCCTCGGGCTTCGCGGCCTTGGCCGCGGGCATCAACGAGGCGGCCGATCTCGGGCTAGATCCAGCGGGCCTCTCGGACCTCGCGCGGATCAGTGGCTCGGGCTCGGCCTCGCGTTCGGTCTTCGGTGGCTTCGTGGAGTGGCCTGCCTCCGCGGAGGCAACCTCGGCCCGCCGCATCGCTCCTGCGGATTACTGGGCGTTGTCCGATGTCATCGCGATCGTCGAATCCGGTGGCAAGGAGGTCTCCTCGCGACAGGGTCATCGGCGCGCCGCCGCCAGCCCCCACTTCGCCCGACGACAGGAGCTGCTCCCACAGCGTCTGGCCACGGTTCGTTCGGCCATCTCCAATCGTGACCTGGAGACCCTCGGTCCGATTCTCGAAGAGGAGGCGATCGAACTCCATCTCGTCGCCATGTCGTCGCACCCGCCCATCTTCTACTGGAAGCCGGCCACGCTGACCGTACTCGAGGCGGTGCGGCGACTCCGGTCGGACGGGGTGTCTGCCTGGGCGACCATGGACGCGGGCGCCAACGTACACGTACTCTGCGCCACTACGAGTGAACGAGAGGTGGCCACTGCTCTCTCCCGGGTTCCGGGAGTGCTCCAGGTCCTTCCCGACCGCATCGGTACGGGACCCCGGCGCCATGAAGAGGCCGTGGGAACCGCCCCGTGAGCCCCCGCCAGCCCCTGAGTCTGATCAAACTGGGCGGCAGTCTGATCACCGACAAGGCTGAACCCGAGACTCCTCGCACCGAGACCATCGCACGCCTGGCCGCCGAGATCGCGGCCGGCCGCGCTTCGGATCGTCTACCGCTGATCGTCGGCCACGGAAGCGGTTCCTTCGGACACAGCGTCGCCGCGGAGTTCGGAATCTCGCAAGGGGGCACGACCGAACCGTCCTCGGCCGGAGTGAGCGCCACGCAATCGGCCGCGCATCGTCTCCACCGGTTGGTAGTAGCCAGCCTGGCCGACCACGGGGTACTGCCCTATTCGTTACCCCCCAGCTCCTGGTGCGTGGTCGACGAGGGCGAAGTGACGATTCTGACGATGGAACCGCTCTGTCGCGCTCTGGACCTCGGCCTGGTGCCGGTCGTGTGCGGCGATGTCCTTCTGGACCGACAATACGGAAGTTCGATCGCTTCGACGGAATCGGTTCTCGTCGCCCTGGCCCGCCGGCTCGAAGAGTCCGGCGACTTTGCGCCTGCACGAGCCCTCTGGTTCGGCAATACCGCCGGCGTGCTCGACTCCGTCGGCGCCACCATCCCCAGACTCGATCCCGACCAGGTCGACCTGGACTCGCTGCGCCGCCCCGAGGTGCCCGACGTCACCGGCGGCATCCATCTCCGACTGGCAGCCACCCAAGCCCTTGCTCGGCTGGGCGTGACCTCGTTGATCGCGGATGGTCGGCAGCCAGGGCTCGTCCAGCGCGCCCTAGCCGGTGAGGCCTGTCCCGGTACCCTGGTGCCGGCAGACCCTAGATCTTGACGGGTCTCCTAGCTGGGCCATCGGTCCGGCTGACGGGCTAAGATACCGCCCCATGGCCGACCTCGACGACCTCCTCGAGAAGACGAGTCGCACCTTTGCGCTGACGATCCCGCTCCTTCCCGAGCCCACCCGCCGCGAGGTCACCCTGGCCTACCTGCTCTTCCGCATCGCCGATACCTTCGAGGATGCTACGACCTGGCCGGGACACCAACGGATCGACGCCCTGGAGGAGTTCGGCCGGCTGCTCGCGGTCGACGAGGATCGAGTTTCGACCGAAGCCGCCACCCGCCGTTGGATGGAAGACCCACCCGACGATCGTCACAGTGGCTACCTCGAACTGATCGCCGAGGTGCCCTTCGTCTTCGATCTGTTCTGGCAGCTCGATTCCGCGGCTCGGAGCACCATCCGCCGCCATCTGGCGCGAACGGTGGAGGGAATGGCTCGCTACGTGGCCACCGGCGACGGAAGCAGCCGACTGGAGCTCTCCAGCCTGCAGTCGCTGCGCGACTACTGCTACATCGTCGCCGGAATCGTCGGCGAGATGCTCACCGACCTCTACCTCACCGAGGATCCCAGCCTCGCGGAGAGCGGGCCCTACCTGCGAGAGCGCGCTCGCGACTTCGGCGAGGCGCTGCAATTGGTTAACATCCTCAAGGACTCCGCTCGCGACGACGCCGATGGCCGCCGCTACCTGCCCAGTGATTGTTCGGTGGCGGACGTCTTCGACCTGGCGCGGTCCGATTTCGCTCGAGCCCGTGAGTACGTGCTCGAGATCCAGCAACGGGGCGCAGCCCGGGGGCTGACCGCCTTCAACGCACTACCGCTCCTCCTCGCGCGGGCCAGCCTGGACCGGGTCGAAGAGGCAGGACCCGGCGCCAAGATCAGTCGGCCCGAGGTCTACGCGATCGTCGCCGAGATGGAGCGAGCTCTGGACGCTGGCGAACCCGTCGTCTAGCGCCCCGTGCCCGTAGTCTGCGGTCGTCTGCTATCCCCGGATCCACCGGCGAACTAGGCGCCCGGAACCGTCGGGCCGACCCGACGCTGTACGAGCGCGGGCGGCTCGACCTCGTCGTCACCGAGGGCGAAGCAGGAAAGCACCTTGTCGCGCAGCCGGTCGTTCGGATGTCGCAAGTAAAGCCGTCCCAGCGCTTGGCCAGCTTCGATCGGCTCGCCGATGCGGACGTCGTAGCGCAACGCCACTCCCATATCGATCTGGGCCCCGGGACGCGCCCGTCCCCCCCCGGCCTCGACCAACGAGAAACCCAGGGTCCGGGTGTCCACCGCCTGGAGATAACCGGACCGCGGAGCCAGCAGGTCCACCTCGACCGGCGCCAGGTCCAGCTTCGGGTCCTCCAACCAGCGCTCGTCAGCTCCTTGCGCCCGCGCCCAGCGGAGGAACTTCTCGTAGGCCCGGCCAGAGGTCAACGCCTCTCCGAGGTCCTCCTCAGAGAGATCGACACCCTCCAGGGCGGCGACCTCCACCGAAAGCGCCGACACCACTCCCATCAGATCGTCGGGACCCTCGCCTCGTAGGCACTCGAGAGATTCGAGTACCTCGGCGGCGTGACCAACCCACCGGCCCAGGGGCTGACTCATGTCGGTGAGCAGGGCACTGGTGTGGCACCCGAGTTCGTTCGCCGCTGCCACCATCATCGTCGCCAACTGCTCCGCTCGCACCGGGTCCGGAATGAAGGCTCCGCTCCCCGTCTTGACGTCGAGAACCAGCGACGAGGCACCAGTTGCCAGCTTCTTCGACAGGATGCTCGCGGTGATCAACGGTAGGGACTCGACCGTTCCGGTCTGGTCCCGGATGGCGTAGAGACGCTTGTCGGCCGGAGCGATCTCGGCCGTTGCCACCCCGATCGCCACGCCATTGTCGTGGAGCATGTCGAGACAGTGCTCGCGGTCGAAGTCCATGGTGAGGCCCGGAATCGCCTCGAGTTTGTCCGCGGTGCCCCCGGTGTGACCGAGTCCTCGCCCGGTCAGCATGACCACCGGCAGCCCGCACGCTGCCACCAGCGGCGACAGAACGAGCGAGACCTTGTCTCCGACCCCGCCGGTCGAGTGTTTGTCGCACAGGTTGGGGACTTCGTCGCGAAGTCGCCACTCTTCGCCGGACCGCAGCATCCCCTCGGTCAGCTGCCGGGTCTCCGACGGTTCGAGCTGATGAATCGCCGCCGCCATCAGGAAGGCTGCGAGTTGTGCGTCGCTCCAACTGCCGTCGCTCGCGCCCGAGACGACCGCCGCAATCTCGTCGCCACTCAGACAGTGGCCGTCACGCTTGCGCGCCAGGATCTCGAACGGAAGCAACCGGGACTCCTACCCGGATCAGGAGACGGCGGCCTGTTGCAGCTCTGCCGCCTTCAGCTGCGCCTGCTGCGCGTAGGGCGAGTCGGGATGCTCGTCCCCCAGGCGGCGGTAGGCATCGGCTGCCTCCTCGGTGCGGTCCAACTCCTCGAGAGTGATCGCCAACTGGTAGAGCGCGACATCCTGCGGCAGGAGCGGACGCTTCGAAGCCAGTTCCCGCTCGAGTTCGGCCACGACCTCTTCACCCTGGCCGGCATCCCGATCGAGGGCCAGGAGGCTGACCTTGACCGAGGCCGCCAGCATGTGATCGTCCGTCTTGTCCAGGAACTCCTGCCACAGCTGACGGGCCCCTTCGGGGTTGCCAGCCTCCAGTTCGAGTCGACCGAGGTGGACCGTCGCCGCCAACGCGGCTCCGGTCCGCGAGTAGTCCGCCCGCACCTGCTCGAAGAGTTCCTTGGCCCGTAGGTCGCGCGAAGCCAGGTCCGCGAAGGTCGGATCGTCGGCGTCCTCAGGGTCGGCACCGTCGCCGACGATCGGCGCGTTGAAGGTGTCCAGGGCCTGTCCGAGGGCCAGGCTCGCAGCGTCCTGCTTGCGGTCCTGAAGCTGGCGAAAGCCGACGAAACCGAGGATCGCCAGCACGAAGGCCACACCGGCAGCCATCAGTTGCTGCTTGTGATTGACCACCCAGAGCAGAATCTCGTTGATGTAGTGCAGTACCTCATCCTCACGGATGTCCTGCTTGATTTCCTTCTGGCTCAGACGTTCGCTCATGGTCTTCGGTCCTCTGACGGCTCGGGTGGCAACGTTTCCAACGGTCGTGGGTGTGAACTGGTGCGGCTGGGAGGATTCGAACCCCCGGCCAAGAGCTTAGGAAGCTCCTGCTCTATCCTGCTGAGCTACAGCCGCAGCAACGCGCGATTATAGCGGGTTTCCTCAGTACTGGATCAGCGAAATGACTTCGCGATTGGCGAGCCGTTGGCGCGGCTCGAGGAAGGTGAGTTCGACCAGGAACCCCATCCCGGCGACGGTCCCCCCGAGCTTCTCCACCAGATCGGCGGTCGCCGCCGCGGTACCCCCGGTCGCCACCAGGTCGTCGATGATCAGAACGCGCTCCCCTTCCTTGACGGCGTCGGCATGAATCTCCAGAGTATCGGTCCCGTACTCGAGCTCGTAGCTCGCCGACTCCGTGTTCCAGGGCAACTTGCCGGGTTTGCGCACGGGGACGAATCCCGCGTTCAAGTTGTACGCCACGATCGGAGCGAACATGAAGCCTCGCGACTCCATGCCGATGACCTTGTCGATCTGCTGTCCGGCGAAGAGCCAGACGAAGCGGTCCACCGTCATCCTCAGGGCCTTCGGGTCGGCCAACAGCGTGGTGATGTCGTAGAACAGGATGCCAGGCTTGGGAAAATCCGGCACCTCACGGATGTACGCTTTGAGATCGTCCATGGACAAGAAGACTCCTTGGTTGTTCGTGGGTCAAAACAGGATCTGGAACTGGCCGTCGGCGGGCTCGAACGCCGCGGGCTCGGATTCGCACGAGGTTACGCTGCCCGCCGGGGGGCCTTGCCGGAGACGTCGCCCGAAGGAATCCAGCGTTTCGGGTGGTCCTTCGGCGAAGATCTCCACGGTTCCGTCCTCGCGATTTCGTACGGAGCCTCCGAGGGAGAGGAACTCTGCCTCTCGGCGGGCGAAGTAGCGGAAGCCTACGCCCTGGACCTTGCCCCGGACGACGTATCTGCGCTGCTCACTCATGCCCGACCTCCTCGGCGACCTGGCCCGTCTCCGCCGCCCCTTGCGCTCCCCGCTTGACGAGCCAGAAGCCGAGGACGAGCAGCACGACGAAGGCGATGGTCAGCCAGTTCAGGTAGTCGTGCAGGAACGTCCGGATCGAAGGTCCGAAGAGGTAGATCAATCCGGCCACCGCGAAGAAGCGAAGCGAGCGAGCGAGAATCGAGGCCAGCACGAAAATCCGGAAGTTGATGGCAAAGGCACCGCCCGAAATCGTGAACAGCTTGTAGGGCAGCGGCGTGAGCCCGGCGATGCCGGTGGCCCACGCGTTGTACTTGTCGTAGTAGCGCTGCACCGCGGCCACTCGCTCGGGGTCGAAGAAGCGCTTCAGTAGCGGCCGCCCCCCCCAGAACCCGATGCCGTATCCCGCCATGCCCCCCAGTACGGAGGCCACGGAGCACACGGTGGCGAACAGGAACGCCTTCGACGGATCGCCGATGCACAGTGCGATCAGGAGGACGTCGGGTGGAATCGGGAAGAAACTGCTCTCGGCGAACGAGATCAGAAACAGCGCCCAGACCCCGTGCGGCGTGGAGGCCAGCCCCTCGACCCACACCAGCAGTTGATGCAGGCTATCGCTCAGCTGATGCAGCCATCCCTTGATCGCGTCCATCTCTACTCTCCCTCCGGCATCCAGCCGTGTCGACCCACCAACGGCACGAACGCGACAGCTCCGTGCTCCTCTCGCTGAAACGAACCATCCGGCTGCCGCTCGTAGCAGACCAGTACCTGACTCTCGAGATCCCCCTCGGGGATCACCAATCGTCCTCCCTCCCCCAGCTGATCGAGGAGGGGCTGCGGCACCCCCGGCGCCCCGGCCGTGACCACGATCCGGTCGTAGGGGGCCATCTCACTCCACCCGATGGTGCCATCGAAGGTCTGGATCTTGATGTTGTCGAAACCCATCGAACGCAGTCGGCGGTTGGCGCTTCGCGCCAGCTCGCCGATCCTCTCGAGGCTGAACACCCAGCGCGTCAGGAGAGCTAGAACCGCCGTCTGGTAGCCGGATCCGGTCCCGATCTCGAGGACCCGCTGACTGGGCTCCAGCCTGGCCAACTCCGACATCCGAGCCACGATCCAAGGTTGAGAGATGGTCTGCCCTGACGACAACGGGAGAGCGTAGTCCCGGTAGGCTTGACCCCACAGGTTCTTGCGCACGAACTCGTGTCGAGGAACGCGCCGAATCGCATCGAGCACCGCGGCATCGCGAATTCCCCGCGATCCGAGGAGCTCGGCCAAGCGCTCTCTCTGGTGGCGAAAGTCCGGAGCGGCGTTCATTCCGTCGCGACGTCTCCACCGATCCAGGCGGCCGATTGATCCTCGAGCGATCGGCGCAGTTCGGGCTGACCATCCAGCACGTTGTAGTCGGTGAGGTCGAGGTGCAGCGGCGTAATGGTCACCTTGCGCTCGGACAGGGCGGCGAAATCGGTCCCCGTCTCCTCCTCCCATTCGGGAGTCCCGGCGATCCAGAAGTACTTGCGGCCCCGGGGATCGGTCTTCTCGACGACCGATTGCACGTACCTCCGGTTTCCCAGGTGCGTCCACTCGACGCCGGTGAAGGGCTCCGAAGGGAAGTTCACGTTCAGAATCAATTGACGAGGCAGCTCGACTTCGAGTAGAGAACCCACCAAGCGGCGGGCGAACTGAACTCCTCGCGCGAACGAAAAGTGCTCGCCGACCTCCTGGCTGAACGCGACCGAGGGGATTCCCAGAAGGCTCCCCTCGAACGCAGCGCTCACCGTACCCGAGTAGGTGACGTCATCCCCGAGGTTGACACCGAAGTTGACCCCCGACACGATCAAGTCGGGAGGATCGTCCTTGAGGAGGGCCATCACGGCGAGGCTCACGCAATCGGTGGGCGTACCGTCCACCGCGTACCAATCCTCCTCGATGCACCGCATTCTCAGCGGTCGGTGCAGGGTGAGCGAATGACCGCTGGCGCTCTGCTCCCGGTCGGGAGCGACGACGATCACCCGTCCCAAAGGGGCAAGCGCCTGAGCCAGGAGCTTGATCCCCTCC
>JAUIDB010000002.1 GCA_030429235.1 Thermoanaerobaculia bacterium
GTCAGCTCCCGCCCCACCGCTCGGGGTGGCGAGAGTGGTGCGGAAGGGCGCTTCCTCGAGCCGCATCTGCAGGTCCTGGTTCCAGTAGAACTCGACATGGTCCAGGGTGGCGCCGGGGGGAATCTGTACTTCGGCCTCGACCTCGGTGGTCGTCGAATCGAGGCGGTCGATCCGAACGAACGAGACCGCGGGGAGGGCGAGGGCTGAATTGACCTCGATCTCGTCAGCTCCCAGCGGCGTGCCGTCGGAGGCCAGGGCCACCGCCCGGATGCTGTGGGCCTGTACTTGAGGGCCGAGATCGAGACGGGCGGAGAAGGGAGCCCGTCGGGCGACCGAGATCAACTCGCCGTCGAGGTGGAACTCGACTCGCTCGACCGCGGCACTGGTGACGACCGTGCGGAAGCGGGTCGTGCCTCGAAGCTCCCCGGCCGGGGGAAGGATACGGATCAACTGGGAGCGATTGGCATCCCGATCAGGCGTCGCATTCGAGGAGACGGAGGAGGCCGAGGGCGCCGACGAAGTGGCACCAGAGCCTCGCGGGCTCGAGGGTTCGGGCCGGTTCGTCGTGCTCGAGGCAGAGCCGCTGCGATGAAGCGGAGGGCACGACTCGTCCGGTCCTTCGCCACCCTCGACCACGGGAGTGGCTCCCCACCCGGCCTCCGACTCGAAGACGATGGCGATCTCCCGGAGATCCTCCGGCAGGGGCACCACCCAACGAATCCGGTGGCAGCCATCCAGGCCCTCACCCAGGTCGACATCCAGGACCTGCTGGCTCGCTGCCTCGTCGAACCGGTCGACTACGGCGGTCATCCGGGCCGCGCCGGACCCCCCGACCTCGAGCAGGAACACCGTGACCAGTGCTTCGGTGAGGTCGGTATCGAGAGGCTCGAGCGTAGCGGACAGTCGGAGTGCCCCGCTCGCTGCACCCGCGGCCAGGGTGTCGAGGCCGAGGGCGGTGGTGGCCGCGGCCGGGAGAAACGGCGTCTGAGCGCCGCTAGGATGAGGCAGTAGTCCGAGCGCCAAGCTCAGTACGACCGCCGAGCTCAGCACGACCGCCGACACCCCGCGTCGTCGGTGGCTGGTGCCAGGGGCGCGGCGCACCTTCAGTCCTGACCTCGCGGCTGGATCAGATCGAGACCGCTGGCGTAGCCCGACAGGGTGCGGGCCTCGAGCCCTCGACCCTTGACCTTGACCTCGACCGTGCGCCAGACGCTGTCGTCGGGCGTAGCTTCGGGAGTGTAGGTCAGGAGGTAGTGGCTGCGCAGTTCCTCACTGATCGATCCGTAGATGTCGTCGAGGTTGGCGTCGGTCGCGACGTAGTAGACCCGACCTCCACCGGCGGCGGCCATGCGCTCGAGTTTGCCGGTGAACGAACGCGTGCGGAATCCCTTGCCGTTGGTCCGGGCCGCGGTGTTGTTCATGACGATCAGGTAGATCGGCACCCCGGTTTCTCGCGCCATCTGCAAGGCCTGACGATAGGAGAAGTCCTCGTCTTCGTCGTCGCCGTCGTAGAACACGACCAGAGCCTTGCGGCCGTCGATCTCCTCCAACTGTAGGAGCGATAGGACGACGGCTTCCCACACGGCGGTGCGGCCACCGGCAGACAGATCGGAGATGCCGCGCGAGACGCGCCCCAGGTTGCGGGTGGACGACTGGACGACCCGGGGTCGGTTGCCGAAGCCGACGAGGAAGGCTTCGTCGCGTCCCGCTTCGAGGCCCGAGACGAAGTTGGCGGCCGCGGCCTGCACCCGAGGCAGTTTGGCGAACAGGCTCCCTGAGGAGTCGATGGCGAGCCCCACCGTGAGTGGCAGATCGTCGGCGAGGCGAAGGCTGTCGACGCCCTGGGGTACCCCCGAGTCGATCACTTCGAAGGCCTCGGCACTCAGATCGCGCACCGGTTTGCCGTCCCGGTCGGTGACCACGACGAACAGCTCGACCACCTCGACCTCGACCTGCGCCCCGAACCGCGCGCTGTTCATCAGGACGACGTCTTCGGTCGTCCGTCCCGAGGCGAGGGTGGCTTCGACGCGGATGAAACCGGAGGAGTCGGAGTAGGGGATCAGGATGCGCCGCTGGTGGGGCGCCTCGCGGCTGGTGGCGATCAGTTCGTTGCGCCAGTAGTAGTCGAGCCGCTCCAAGCGCTCGTCGGCGGGGATCCGCAATTCGGCTTGCACCGTGACGGGGCCGACGTGGTCTCCGGACTCGGGAGAGGTGATGCGGACCCAGAAGGTCTCGGCCGACTCGTTGAGTACCAGGAAGTCGCGCCCGATCTCCTCGTCGGAGTGGTCGTAGGCGATCGCTTCGACGATGTGTCGCTCTCCACCGCGACCCAGACGGACGCGGGTACGAAAGGGCGGCTCGGTCAATTCGGCGTGGCGCTCGCCGTCGAAGAGGAAGAGAAGCCGCGCTACCGCGTCGCTGGCCTCGGCGGTGACCTCGACCCGTCCTTCGATCGCTCCCGCCAGGGGTAGGGGCAGAATCCGCACGGTTCGTTCGGTGACCGCGGTCGCTTCGAGGCGTTGCCACCAGTCGACTGGCTCCCCCGCCGTCGAGTCGATCAGGTCACGGCGGACGAATTGGGCGTAGCCGCCTCCCCAGATGCCGTGGTCGAGGGCCTCGACCGCGACCAGAGCATCGGACGTGGCCCCGGGAAGCTGCAACGGCAGGCGGACTTCGAAGTCACCTCCCGCCAGAGGAGCCGGGGCGACGACGTGGTGACGGTACACCCGGGCCCCGTCTTCCAAGGTGAGGCCGGTGGTCAGCCGCACCAGTCCGGGCTCGTCTTGTTCGACGAGCGACCACTCGGCTCGCGTCAAGAGTTCGGGCGGTGCGTCGTCGGTACCGGTAGCGACGGCCGCCTCCACCGGCAGGTCGCCCGTCGCGTCCTCCTGGGCCAGTCGCCGCAGGCGAGCCTCGGTCAAGGAGGGAGCTGGATCGGGAGCCGCCCAGGCCGGGGCAGCGAGCGGCGAGCCGTTGGCTCGACGGGCGCGCAGCGGCAGGACCTTGCCTCGGAGGGCGTCGGGCCAGGTCAGTTCGAAAGCACGACGTTTGGCGAGTTGGTCCAACAGGGAGCGCAGGGACTGCCCATCGGTCACCACCCGGCCCAGCGTCTGCTCGGCGACTTCGGTGGCCGCGGGGCGCAGGCTCGGCTCCAGGCCAATCTCGGAGTCCTCGGCCAGGTCGGGCACCGCCGGGCTGTCCGCTCCGCGACCCAGGCCTACCCGAAAACCGACCGGTGTCTCCTCGGTCGCGCGGTACTCGATCGCTCCTTTCGCCTCGACACTGGTGACCACCGGGGCGACGACCCAGCCGAGGCTGGTGGCCGCCTGGGCGAGTTCGGAGGCATTCGGAGGGTTCAGGGCGCCGGTCGGGAGCTGATCCGGTCGGTAGTACTGGATCGACTGGAGTCCGATCCCTTCGTCGAGGAGCAGGAGGAGCCGGGGGGCTTCCGAAGGCCCCTCCTCGGCCAACCAGGCCAGCAGGGTGTCGCGACGATCGCGCAGGAGGCGGGCCTCCTGGTCGGCTTGCTGCCTTCGACGGTCGGGGATCGGTTCGCGCCACCACTGGGTCCGTCGTTGGCGGATGCGATCGCTAGCCCCGGGTTCGAAGTAGAGCTCGTACAGGCTGCGCTCCAGGAGAGCCTTGTCCGCCGCGGGCACGACCGCCGAGCGCGGCTCGGGCGCCGCCCGGACCACACGCAGGGAGCCGAAGCGGGTCAGTGAATCGAGCTGCGCGATCAGCAGGTCGGCGAGCCGCCGCACCGCTCCCGGGGAGCTGACCTCGGCTTCGATGAACACCGTGACCTCCCAGGAAGGGGCGTCCACCGCCCGCACTGGGAGGGCGAGGTCTCCCTCCTGGGTGCTTACTTCGAAATCGGGAACTCGGTCACCGCGTGGCGATGCCTCGACCCAGAGTCGGCTCGTTGCGGCCGGCGCGGCGACCAACGCCGAGGCAATCAGCGACAGGCTGCCGGCCACGAGCAGGGCTCGGGCCAGGTGGCCTGTTGCTCTCGGCGCACGTGCAGGTGAGCGGCTCGAGGAACGGCGGGAGTCGGATGAGGTCGGCTGGGTCAAGAACTGGTCCTCGAGTTGGGGGCGGCGGAACGGGTCTGCTGGAGGCAACCGTTCGATCGACGACGGTATTCCAACCATCGCGCGACCGGCCTGAGCCTCGCGAAGCTACCGCGGTCGAACGAAGTCCGGCTCACTCGCCGAGAGCGGCGTAGCGAACGCGCCGGAAGCGATACTGCTGGGCCTCGCGGAGTCGTTGCGCCAGGACTCCATGCTGCGCCTCGTCCCAGCTGCCCCAACGCTCGACGAAGTCGGCGGCGGCTTGGGCATCCCCGGCGTATTGAATCGCCAGGACCTCCTCGAGCAGGGCCGCGACCACGGGAGTGTAGCGATCGTAGTCGATGCGGAGGCGCGACTCCTCGTCGAAGGTCAACAGCCCGCCAGCGAGAAAGTAGTTCATCTGCATGAGCTGCATGGTCTGGTAGGGCTGAGACCGCCGCGGCTTGACCGCCTGCAGGGTGCGAAGGACGCCGCTGGCTTGCACCGAACGAAGCTGGGTGGCATCGAGATGACCGGCCTCCGCCAGCCGGGGCGCGGTGAACAGCGAGACCAGATCCGACTTCATCTCCTCCAGCAGGTTGCCGTTGGCGCCGAGTCCTTCACCGGCTGGCCGACCGTGTTGATCGAAGGAGACGCCGAGGTAGTGCCCGACTTCGTGCCAGAGCGTACGTTGGAAGTTGCCGTCGAGGGTCAAGTCGCCCGCCTGGGTCGGCACCACGGCCGCTTCGAACCGAGCGGCGGAGCCAGCGAAGAGCTCGGGGTGGGTCATGATGTTGTGCCGTAGCAGAATGGTCCGACCGTACTTGCGGGCGTGATTCGGGTCATTGGGGAGGATGGTCGCCGTGTTGGTCCCCCGCGCCTGGCCGAAGTCGGCGATCACCCGATAGATGCTCACGGGGATGTCACTGCGGACCTTCTTGTGCTGTTCGTAGGGCAGGGCGTTCTCGATCTCTTGGAGCTCGCCGATGGCGGCCGCGAGCTGCCGACTGCGTTCGGCGTCCCGAACCAACAGGCTGGTGGAGAAGAAGGTCTTGCTGCCCGTCAGCTGGTCGTCGTAGGTCTCGTAGCTGCCGATCTGGGCGTTGAGATTGCCGAACGATCCCGTCACCCAGGAGGCGTCGCCGCTCTCGTAGTCATCGGACAGCAGATCGCGCGCTCGGTTGGCCAGGTAGGCCGAGAAATCGGGGTCCTCGTGGCGTAGGAGAGTAGCCGCAGCGCGGAGCTCGTGGTAGGCCGGTATCAGCCACTCTGCATAAGCGAGGGAGTAAGGGACGGCGTAGTAGGCGGGTGGACTCTCGGCGGCGGCCAGTTCGTCGAGCGACTCCTGCAGACCGGGATGGAGCAGGCCGAGAGCCGAGTGTTTCGCCAGCCGAGCCCGGTCCGCCGCGATCGAATCCGCAGTGGCCGCCCGAACCACCGCGCGGGGAGCGAGGAGCTGATCGCGCAGGCCGGGATGAGCCTGCAAGAACTCTTCCAAGGTGTCCTCCTCGAGCCCCGGTGGATAGACGTTCTTGCCCGGCCTCTCTTCGGCGACGGGCAGGAAGGGCTCCCGCTGGTTGTCCAGCGTGGTCGCAATCGGTCCGTTGAAGGTCCGAAAGAGAGCCTCCAACTCGCGTGCCGTGGCGTCGCGGCCGTCGGTCCGCGGCCACTCGCGAATCCGTTCGCGGGCCGCGAGTCCTTGCTCGTGGCGGGACTCCAGGTAGGCGTCGTGCAACAGGTTTCCGACCTTGATCAGATGTTCGAGGGCCTCGCTTTCCGCCGGACTGAGCGCGCTGAGGTCGGGATCCAACCGGATCTCGAGGGTGCGATCGAGTACCTCGGACCGCTGCTCGGAGCTCCAGGCTTCGCGCGGTGTCTCCGGCGGTGCGGCGGTCAGTGGACTCGACGCCAGGCCGGCCAGGAGCACTGCGAGGCCGAGTGGGCCAGCCGAGGAAAGGCGACGTCGGTCGGAGCGGCGGGGAGAGCTGGTTCTTGACATGCCGGGGAGTCTAACTCGCCCCGAGTCGCCGGGTCGTTGCCTCGATGCGGGCGGTATTCCGTTCTCCCATTTGACAGCCACGAGGGTGGGTGTTAGCTTGAGGCAACAACCGAAATGGAGCCTGGGATGACCGAACCACCTGACCAACGAGAGCCCTCGGGGGACACCTCGAGGGAAGCCGGGGTCGGACTGGGAGGAACCCAATGGCCCGCAGGAGCCGCCCTAGCTTCGAGCTAGCTGCTCTCCTCGGGGACCGAGCTTAGAAGTTCCTGACTCCCAGGGCGATCCGAAGAGTAGGGGAGCCCTTCGCTGGCTCCCCTCTTTTCTTGCTCCTGGGTCTCTAGCTCGAGTCTTCGAAGCCGGTCTCGCCGCCGGACGTCGTTTCGCCGCCATCGTCAAGGATCGCGTCAGTCCCGCGCTCCACCCAGTGATGAGGTGGCACGACCAGCGCTGGGTACTCGCGCCGGAGGTCCTCGAGTTGGCGCCGATAGGTGTCGAGAGGTTGGGGACCCAACTCGCGTTCGAGTTCCCGTCGCAGCAGCTTGAGTTCGCGGATCCGAAAGCAGTACAGGCTCTTCAGGTGTTCGTACACCAGGTCTGGAGGCGTCGTACCTCGGGGCTGGATGCCGTGTACAGACAGCTGAGCCAGGATTCCCTCTCGGTAGCGGTAGCGCGTTGGCGAAGTCTCGGCCATGAGGGAATCCTAACCAGGATCTTCACTGCGCGAGATTGTCGGGATCGAGTCGGGCGTGACAACATTCGAGTCAACATGTTTTCCAAGGTGAAACTGGAAGCGGCCGGACGGACCGATCAGGGACTCGTACGGACGACCAACCAGGATCAGTTCATCGTGGCGCAGATCCGGCGGATCCTCGAGGTCTCCCAGTCGAGCTTGCCGAGCGAACCGTCGAGGCCTCACTTCGGTGGTCCCGTCGGTCATCTGCTGGTGGTAGCCGACGGCGTCGGTGGTGGCGCGGCGGGCGATCGCGCCAGCGCGCTGGCGCTTCAGTCCTTTCTCCAGTTCGTGTCGGAGTCGATGCAGATCGGTCAGGTCGGTGGATCGCTCGAGGACGACCTCTTGGCCCAGTTCTCTCAGGCTATCGGAACGGCCCATGCCCGGGTGCGACGCGAGATCGAACAACGGCCCGAACTCTCGGGCATGGCCACGACCCTCACCATGGCGTACGTCCTCGGCCTGCGGGCTTACATTAGCCACGTTGGGGATAGCCGTTGCTACCTGCTGCGCGACGGGGAGGCTCTGCGGCTGACTCGCGACCAGACCTACGCTCAGGAACTGGTAGACCAGGGTGTGCTGCTCCCGAGTGAGGTCGACGAGTCGCGTTGGAGTCACGTGCTGGCCAGTGCGGTGGGCGGACAGAGTCAAGAGCAGCCCGAGATCCTGACCTACCGCTGCCTGCTCGAGCCGGGCGACGCGTTGCTGCTCTGCACCGACGGTCTGACCAAGCACGTCGACGAGGCCGAGCTGGCGGAGAGTCTCTCCGGCCGATCGGCCAACGAGGCCTGTGACCATCTGGTGACTCGAGCCCTCGAGGCAGGTGGCACGGATAACGTAACCGTCGTCCTGGCCCGCGTCCTAGCCGACTGACGCGGACCAGGAACAACAGCTACTTACGACGGTAGGTGCCGTCGAACAGGGTCTTCCAGCTCGTACCTCCATCCTCGCTGACTTCCCAGTGCTGCCGCACTGTCTTCTTGGACTCCGGAGTCCAGGTGATGCGATTGATCTTGCCGTCGGTTCCTTCATCGGCCAAGACCATGGCACCGTTCTCGAAGTGGCCTCTGAGTTGGAGTGAACCACCCTGGTTGTCGATCCAGGTCTGGTTCCAGGTGCCGGTGGTCCGATCGTAGTAGTTGAGGCTGCTGCCGGTGTAGCCACCTGGGGTCGAATACTCCTCCAGCAGAGCGCAGCCTCCGTGGATCGCCGAGATTCGGTTGGCACTCGGAGGGCGCCCCTGCGGGGCGTTCTTGGCGGTGACCGACCACTCGCCCAACCAGAAGTCGAACTGGCGGTGTTCCTCGCTGGAGCAAGGTTTCGCGGCTGGTGCCGTGTCTTGGGCTGCGAGGCAACAGGCTGCGGCGCCGAGGACAAGGAAGAGGATCAATGGGATCGATTGTCGGTTCATGGTCTATTGTCTCCTTGCAGCTCGTTCCGGATTCTCGATGCCGGCAGTCTGGCATGAACCCAGGTTGGCGTCTGTCGGATTCTTGACTGAAGAAACTCTGTCCGACGCACTCCGTACAGCAAAGAAGAGCGACGACAGCGAGGGAGGAGTTCGGCCGGACGATGAGCAGACCATCACCATGCGTGGCGGAGAACGAACCGACGGACCGGATCCTGTACCAGAGTTCTCGCCTCACGATCGCGAACTTCCGTGTCGCGCCCCCCAGCCCTCGGTTTCGGCGGCCCGATCCGATCTCCAACCAGATCGTGGTGTTCCCGCGGGCGGCGGTGCGTCTGGCTCCCGCTTCGGAAGGCACCACCGAAGAGGTCGTCGATCCGACGGTTGTAACCCTCTATCGGCAGGGTCAAAGCTACCGACGCCGACCGATCGATGAGTCTCCCGACCGTTGCGATTGGTTCTCACTGCCGCCGGAAGCCTTCCGCGAGTTGTTGGGAGGCCACATGGAATCGACCTTCGATCGGTTCGTGCTCTCCTGCCCGATCAGCGTCTATACGGCCCAGCGCCGAATCGTGCGCTACCTGGAGGAGACTCCCAGCTCCCAGGTGGATCCACGGGAGGTCGAAGAGGCGACGCTGGCCACGCTGCGACGCCTTTTTGCGGGCGCCATCTCAGGGCGCGCCGGGGTCGCGGCGGGGGCGGCGTGGTTGGTGCGTAAGGCCAAGGGGCGTCTCGCCGAAGCGACGGCCCCCCGCGGTCTCGAGGAACTGGCGCTCGAACTCGGCTGCTCCGTGGGGTACCTGTGCCGGGCCTTCCGCTCGGTGACCGGAGAGACCCTGCATGCCTGGCGCACCCGGCGGCGGCTCGCTCTCGCCCTGGAAGCGCTGGAGACGAGTTCGCTCTCTGGCGTGGCCCTGGACCATGGGTTCAGCAGCCACAGCCATTTCACCGAGGTGTTTCATCGGTGGGTGGGGACCACTCCCTCGGCGTATCGTCAGTCCGTGACGCGTCTACCGCGACTCCAGGGAGCCGCGGTGCTCTGACGGCAGGAGTACAATGGGCGCACAGATCGCACGTCGAACCGGCAAGGAAGGATGGCAGGAGGATGCAGATGCGACGACTGGTTGAAGTGCTGAGTTTGATCGTAGTTTTTGCACTCGGTGGCTCGACGGCGTCGGCCGAGGGCGGATTCTCGGCCGGACTCCGGGTCGGTCAGTTCGAGGGAACGGGTTCCCCCGACACCTTCGACGCGGTGTACGGAGGCGATCGCATGACCCAGATCGGGCTCGATCTTCGCTATCGCACGGCAGGGTCGTTCATGCTGCAGTTGGCCGCCGATCACGGGACCCTCGACGGCGAGTACGTCGTGATCGGCCCGGGAGGTGCGCAGCCCACCGGGACGACCAGTGAGCTGACCATGACGCCGATCCACTGTACGTTCGCTTGGACGTTCGGCGGTCCTGGACTCGGCTTCTATCTTGGGGCCGGACCCACCTACCTCGATTGGGAAGATACCAGCAGTTTCGAGACTGTTTCGGGCAGCGAGGTCGGCTACCACGCCGTACTCGGGGTGGAACACCACTTCCGACGCTCCTTCGTCGGGGGTGAGGTGCGCTACTCGTCGATCGGCGACGCCATTGGGCAGGGGGGAGCGTCCGCCTTCTTCGGCGAGGACGATCTCGGAGGCCTGGGGCTGCACTTGGTTCTCGGCTACGGATTTTAGATCTGGCCGGACCCTGGGTGGCCTCGGTAGGGTGAGGAGGCTGAGAGCGCGAGTCGCCCCAGCCGACGGAACGGATTGGTTTGGCCGAGGAAGAGCGGCTCGCGTGAGAGGTGCCCTCGTGGTCAGCGACTTCGAGGGGCGGAGAGGCGGGAAATGCGCCGGCAGCCAATCGCCACCGGCGGTTCCCGGGCTCCTGAAATGGGAGGGGGCAGGCCACACCTAAGGCGTGGCGGCAAACCCTCCGAGGGGTCGCCTTAGTCGGCGACGCGGTCCTTGAGACCCTTACCGGCCTTGAAGAAGGGGTACTTCTTGGCCGCGATGGTGATGGTCTCACCGGTAGCGGGGTTGCGACCCTGGCGGGCGGCACGATCCTTGGTACCGAAGGTACCGAAGCCAGGAATCTGGACCTTACGGCCAGCGTCGAGCTCGATGGCGATGATGCCGGTGCCCGGGGCGGTGTCGAAGATGCAGGAGATGATCTCCTGGGCCTTCGCCTTCGGCAGGTCGCACTTGTGAGCGAGCTTCTCGGCCATTTCGGTCTTGTTCATGGATGTCTCCTCTAGTGATGGGTGGAAGTGAAGCGGGAGTGGATTAGAAGTACCCCTCCGCGAAGAGCTACTGTAGCAGCAAAGGACCCCCGTGGGGCAAGGTTTTTCTTGGGTTTTCGCGGTTTTGGGGACCACCGGGACCGATTTCCCGAGATCGGAGTGTCGCGGATCTCGATCTGCTTGTGGAACGGGTAACATTGGGGTCATGGATGCCGAGATTCGTCGTATCGCAATCAATACCGGAGGAGGGGATGCTCCGGGTCTCAACGCTGTCATTCGGGCGACAGTTCTAGCGGCTCGGCGTCGGGGCTGGGAGGTCGTGGGCATCCGCAAGGGGTACCACGGTTTGCTCCAAGGCGACGGCGTCATTCCGCTGCGGCGAGCCGACGTCCGCGGCATCGCCCACCAGGGCGGCACGATTCTCGGCACCACCAACCGTGGCAACCCCTTCGAATGGCCGATGCGTGAGTCGGACGGTAGCACCACTCTCTACGACCGCTCCGGCGAGGTCATGGAACGATTTCGCAACCTCGGCCTCGACGCCCTGGTCGCCATCGGTGGTGACGGATCGATGAAGATCGCCAGCCGCTTCGCCGAACTGGGCATGCCGGTGGTGGGCGTCCCCAAGACGATCGACAACGATCTGGAAGGGACGGTGACCACCTTTGGCTTCCACACCGCGGTGTCGATCGCCTCGGATGCCGTCGGTCGTCTGCACTCGACGGCCGAGGCCCACGATCGGGTCTTCGTCATCGAGGTGATGGGGCGCTACGCCGGCTGGATCGCATTGCATGCTGGGATCGCCGGCGGTGCGGACGCGATCCTGATCCCCGAGATTCCCTACTCGATCGAGTCGGTGTGCGAGAAGGTCCGTCAGCGCGAGATGCGCGGCCGCCACTTCTCCGTCGTGGTGATCGCCGAGGGAGCGAGGGAATCAGAGGGTGAGATCTCGACCCTGGGAGCCGCGGCGCCGGGAGAGGCGGTCCGCCTGGGAGGCGCCGGGCACAAGCTGGCGCAGGAGATCGGCCAACGCACGGGGAAGGAGACCCGCACGGTGGTTCTGGGCCACCTGCAACGCGCGGGTGGGCCCGTGGCCTACGACCGGGTCATCGCGCAGCGCTTCGGTGCCGCGGCCGTCAAGGTGATCGCTCGTCGAGAGTTCTCGGTCATGGTAGCCCTGGATCCTCCGGATATTCTCACCGTTCCCCTGTCGGAGGTGAGTGGCCGCATGAAGTGCGTACCCCTGGACTCGGATACGGTCGAATCGGTGCGTGAGATGGGCATCTGCCTCGGCGATTGATCGGCGAAGGGACTCAGTCGGTTGTCGCGGCTCCGCGCGATCGGGCGGCAATCCGTTCCACCGCTTCCGCGTGTTCACGCGCCCAAGTGGAGGGGCCGAGGATGTCTCCATCCTCGATCATGGCCTGGGCGTGGCAGCGGCCGCAGTACGACAGCTTCTCGCAGCTGCGGCAGGTATGAAGATCGCGGGCTCGAATGTTGCGCACGAAGTTCAGCCACTTCGACTCGCGCCAGATCTCACCGAACGATTTCTCGAGGACGCTGCCACCTGATCCGGGCAAGATATTGCAGGCCTGGACTTCGCCGGCGGAGTTGATCGAGGCGAAACGACTGCCGGCAGCGCAGAGCGGTCCGTCGCTGACCACTCCGTCGATCGAACAGCCCGAGTGGGGGCCGCCGTAGTACGTTTCGAGGTCCCGCTCCGGGACCCGCACTCCCAATGGCGTGAGATCCCCGTCTTTGCGGGGCACGATCTTGCCGAACGAGAGGAAGCCGGCGCCGATCGACGCGGCGTAGGCGGCGACCTCGTCGACCTGCCGGTAGTTGTGGGTCATGAGCGGCATCTTGAGAATCGTCTCGATTCCACGACTTCGTACCCGCTCGATGCCGGCGATCGTGCGCTCGAAGGAGCCCGGACGTCGGGTGACCGCTTCGAAGGTCTCGGCGCGGACGGAGTACAAGCTGATCTCCATCGTGCAGTGGAGACTGGCGATCTGGTCGGCGATGGCCTCGTCGATCCGATAGCCGTTGGAGAACAGCCGAAGGCTGAAACCCAGCTGACGGGCGCGTTGTGCGATGGGGTACCAATCGCGCCGCAAAAAGATCTCGCCCCCGGTGAGCGTCAGGTAGAAGGTACCGGTGTCGGCCAGTTCTTCGAGCAGAGTCATCACCCGGGCGGTCGGCATCCGGTCTGGGGCCTGGAAGTCCGGGATGTAGCAGTGTTCGCACCGGTAGTTGCAGTGGTGCGTGAGCTCGAGCGAGACCTCGATCGGGATCGAGTTGCGGCTCGCCTCGACCAGCATGCGGGTGGCGGCCGGCATCGGGAAGCTCATGCCGCGACCTTGGTCGACCGAGTGAGAAAGCTCCAGATGTCGGGGGTCGGAGCGAAGGAGAGTTCCCAACTCGGTACGCGGGTGACGAGATCGCTCAGTTGGTCGAAGAGACGCCGGTGGCTCGCTGGGTTCGGAGGGGGCCACAGAACCTCACGGGCCAGCCGCCGGAGGGCTTGCGATGCCGCGAGGCGCCGGGTTCGGTGGTGCGGCGCCTGTCGCAGGAGGTGGATCCCGACGAGCGGCGCCTGGGCCGGCCGCGAGGCGGAGTAGGGCAGACTGTGGACGATCGGTACCTCGGGCCGCAGGTCGATCGCCACGACCTCGTCGGCGATGGCGTGGTCTCCACAGAGACGGGCCAGCGTCGACTTGCCGATGCCCGAGGGACCACTGGCGATCCAGGCGCTCGGTGGGGGAGCTTCACGGACCAGCGCCGCCGCGTGCAGCAGGGGGCCATGGCACCAGGCCGCGGGGAGGAGAATCTCGAGCAGATGGTCGATCGGGTAGAGCGCGGCCGGGCCGTAGACGCGAACCGAAGTCTCAGGCGCATCCGCTTGAGGTGTAGCTAGTTCGATCCGGAAGCTCTTCCCGATGAGTTCGTCCACCGCTTCCGCGCCTGCGGAGTCGCCGGACGTCGGTCTCCACTGCGTGGGCTCGCGGACCACCGCCAATGGTGACCCGAGTTCGTTCGGGATGCCACCGGTTTCGATCCAGCGGACCCGCGCCGTGGCCGCGACGGGATCGGCCAACCGATCGTGGTAGCGACACCGCAGGAGTTCGAGACAGGCCTGCGGGCCCTCGAAGGCGACGCAGACGGGGCCAAAGGCGACGGCTACCGAGTCCGAAGCGACCGTCACTGGAAGGGAAAACCGACGCATTGATCGCCCTGACCAGGCATGAAGCCGCAGCTCCTCCCCGGTTGGGCCACGGCCTCCAGGCCCTCCTCCCAGACGAGTCGCGGTGGAAACTCCGACTCGGCGGGGAACTCCGGTAGCGGAATCGGTTCGACCTCGGTTTCGGATGGGCCGGCCGCGACCAGGTCACGTGCCGCGAGAACGACCAGAAACTCCGAGATCGAGGCGCTACGCCGCTCGACGTCGCCGCCGGCCTCGGAGGCGCAGAGCACTAGATCGTCAGCCGTGCGTCGACCGTCGAGCAGGTGCCAGAGGTAACCCGCCAGAGGGTCGAGACCGTAGAACGCCTTGCTGCGTAGGTCGACGAGCACGGTCTCTCCGGCGACCGCCCTCCAGGCGACGTGCTCGGCGCGGCGCCAAGCTCCGGTCGGGGGTGCGGTCGTCTCCGGCGAGGCACTCAAGGCAGACTCCAGGCGCCGGTATCTCCGGACTCGAAGTCGTCAGCGAAGAGTGGGATCGAGCTGGTGGGGAGGGCGACCAAGACGAACGACTCCGCCGGGCCGCAGGGAGTCGTCGCCTGGTCCAGGTAGGGCGTGACGGTCCAGGTCCCGTAGAGGGAGCTGTGGACGATCGCGGTACCGGCGACCGGCAGGGTCGCCGTGGCAGTGGGTGGACCCTCCGCGGCCAAGGTCTGGACCGGGAGGGCTCGCGGGTACCCCGCGACGGCGCGGGCCGTAGGCGCTGGTTGGCTACTGATCGGAAGGTCGATCCACTGGTACAGGTGGCCGCTCGGTGTTTCGAATCGGAGGCGGAGTAGATGGTCGCCGACCCTCTGGGCGGAGCTCAGTGTCGTCTCGACGTGCAAATCCAGAATCTCCGTCACCAGATACTCTCCATTCGGTCCCGGACTTCCTTGCGGTGAACTCACCGTTGTCGAGGGACAGGCCGTACCTCCGGCCGCGTTGGGTTGCGGGGTGCTTTCGACGGTGAACACCCGGTTGAGGCTCATAGGGTCGAGGTTCGGGGTGAGCTGCGGCTTGTCCTGGGCGTGGGTGGCGGCCGCGGTGCTCACCATCAACAAGCTCAACAGGATGGTGTTCCAGAAGGGGGTCGTGTCGTATCGCTTCATGTCGGTCGCCTCAGAGTGGGGGGGTCACGCTGTACACCGCGCCGGAATCGCTCCCGGCGTAGAGCGTCGTGCCGTCGAAGGAGGGGCGACCGATCACGGCGGTGCCGTCTCCGAGTTGTACCGAGGTCGATCCGCCGGTCGCGAGGTCGACTTCGTAGAAACGACCGTTGTTGGCGCCGACGTAGAGGAAAGCCCCCGGGGGAAGCACCGGGCTCGAGGGGCCGGGTACTGCCGTCGTGGACCAAAGCAGCGTATCTGTATCGCCGGCGAAGCCCAGACCCCAGACCCGGTTGGTGGTACTGAAGAAGAGGCGTTGGCCTGGCCGGTCGATGACCATTCCGTTCTTGACCGGTCCGTCGCCGGTGTCGAAGTTCCACAACAACGCCCCATTGGCCTCGTCTCGACCCTGGACCCCACCTTCGTTGTTCCCGATGTAGACCCGGCCGTTCCATAGGCTGACGTTGCCGTCGATCTCGCCGGCGTCGACGCTCCAGTGGGACGCCGCAGAGGCACCGGTGAAGTTGATCGCCCACAGAGTGTTGGGACTACCTCCCGCCCGGCGGCGGCTGGTGAAGTAGAGCCGCGTGTTGGCGTAGTCGACCCAGGCGGCACCGCTGATGATGCCGATCGCGCTGGCCCCTCCTCCGTTGTCGAAGGTCCAGGCAATCGAACCGTCGTTGAGGTTGAGGGCGTGCACGGCGCTGGCCCCGCCGGCGTTCCGAGTCCCGGCAAAGACCAGGTCGAAGGCCCCGCCGTAGACCGTCAACATCGCCGTCGGTGAACCCTGAATCATGCCTCCGAGATCGGGGCTGGCCCAGATCTGTTGACCGGTCTCGGCGTTGACCGCGTAGACCCGCTGATCCTGCGAACCGAGCAGGGCGATCTTGGTGGCTCCGCCCGGTCCCGGTGCTGGCAAGGGGAGAATCGTCGGGCGTCCCTGGGACGGAGCTCCCATGGTGAGAGGCTGCCACTGCGGGGCCGGTCCGGGCCAGTCACCGCCACCGGTTCCCGGATTCATCGAATGCAAGGTGCGATCGTTGCTCGCCACGTACACCGAGCCGATCCCCGGACCGCTCGTCGCCGAGGCAGCGGTGGCGTAGGCCCACTTCGTTTCGGCCGTGTTGTCGAAGGGCAGCGCTTCCACGACTCGTCGGGCGGAGGAGTTGCCATCGGCATCGACCAGGAAGGCGGAGTAGAAGTAGTCGTCGTCGTTGGTCAGACCGCCGTGGGTCCAGGTACCGTAGCTACCGTCGACACAAGCCGTGGTCGTGCCAGCGTTGCCTCCGGTATGGCTGGTCGGGAAACTCGCCGGGTCCCACCGAACGACCACGTTGACCGGACCATTGAGGGAGCCCCCCAGGTCGCAGTCCAAGGGGTTCTGCCACTCGAGTTTGACCTGCTGGTCGGTGGACAGAGCGGTAAAGGCCGGGAGTTGAGCGGGGTCGTTGGTGCAGGCAGCGCCGGGTACATCGGCAGTCACCACAACATCGTCCAGGAACCAACCGTCAGCCGTGACAGTGCAGTCGGCGATGGTGGTGAAAGCGATTCGCAGGTCTTCACCCTGGCAGCCGTCACTGCCGGCGTCGATGGCGTCGCACACCGCGTCGAGATCGACCTCGGTTGGGGTAAAGGAGGTGTCCGTGCCGGTGAAGATAGGAAGGCCGTTGGGGCCCAGCGTCACGGAGCATCCGGCCCATTGCGTCAGGTTGCCGTTGTAGGTCGTTCCCGAAATGATCATCGAAGGAGGCACGAAGGTGTAACTCGACCCGTCCAACGA
Organism: Thermoanaerobaculia bacterium; assembly: GCA_030429235.1. Lineage (GTDB taxonomy): Bacteria > Acidobacteriota > Thermoanaerobaculia > Multivoradales > JAIOJS01 > JAIOJS01. Next base: position 16,569 of record JAUIDB010000002.1, read on the forward strand.
CACCGCTACGGCCGCGCCGTCCCAGTTGGTTTCGAACTGCCTTCGGTGCTCGAATTCGAGTCGAGTCGTCGTCGCTCCTGGGGGCACGGAGATGCCGGTCGTGCCGGCCGGTTGGGCGAAGTAGTACTGGTCCGTGTTGTAGTCGTCTGTACACGCGGTTCCGCCGAAACGGAAGATGTTGGTTCCGCTGTTGGCGGTGCAGGTCTGGACCCCGAGCCAACTCGTCGGCTGGATGGCTGGAGGCGGCTGATAGAAACTACCGAGAACCCAATCGTCGATCGTGGGCGGAGTCGCGGCATCGAAGTTGTTCTCGTAGAGTGTCTGGACTCCGCCACCGGCACTCGGGAGGGCGCTGAGGTCGGTCGTGTTCGATTCCTCGAAGCCGTCAGCGCAGGCGCCACCTCCACCGAGGAGACTGTCCTCGGCGCGCACCATGTATCGGTAGGTGGTGCCGCCGGTGACGTTGGTGTCTTCGTAGAAGAGGTTGGTGACGCAGGTCTGGTAGAGATCTCCCGCGTCGGGAGCACTTCCATCGTCGGTACGGTAGACGTTGTAGACCGGCGTTCCCCCGCAGCTCGAACTGGCGGGATTCCACTCGACCCGCGCCTTGCATTCTGTTCCCAAGGCTCCGGCGAAGGTGACTCCGCCGAAGGTCGGGGGCACTGGATTGACGACATCGGTACCCGGCAGGGTGATGGTGCTACCGGCCGAGCAGGTCGGGTTGTTGGCTCGAACGTGGTACGTCTCGGCCACCCCTGGTGCCCCGCCGGCGTCGGTGTACGACAGTGTGGTCATGGGCAGGGTAGCGATCGGCGTGGCTCCGCGGTAAATCGTGAAGGTGCAGTCGTTGCCGGCGCAAGGGTTCTGCCAGTTCGACGGCGCGTTCCAGCTCAAAGCCACTCCGGTTTCGCGGCACGAATCCACGTCGGTGGCGCTCTGGATTCCACCGAAGACCGGTCCGTTGGCGACGTCGGTGATGGTAGTGGGGCTGCTGACGATCTCGGCCGTGGCCAGGCACCCGTTGGTCGCGAGGACGCGGTAGTGGTAGGGCTGGCCAGGGGTGGCTCCCGTGTCGACGAAGGGGGAGACACCGTCGGGGTCCACACCGGCCGAGGTCCAGGAGATGCCGTCGACGGAGCGGAACACCTCGATCGTACCGGTGGGAGCTCCATCGCCCCAGTCGGATACGTCGGTCCAGGAGACCTGAATACCGACGTCGCAGGCGTCTAGATCGACGAGGCCCACGGCACCCGCGAGGTCCGGATTGTTGCAGACACAACTGTCAGACTGTACGTCGCACACCGTGGTCTGGACGTCGGTCCAACGGACGTTATCGAACCAGAGACCGGTACCGGTGGCAGCGGGGTCGGTATTGTAGTTGACTTCGAGGTAGTACGACTCGCCGGTCGAGAGGCCTGAGAGATCGAAGACGGCGTCTCCCCAGGTGAGGTCGGCACCGGTCCAACCCGCATCGTTCGTAATGTGGCAGAGGGAGGCCTGGGAGGCTCCGACCGAATCGTAGGTCTCACCGGTTGGGGTGAGAAGGGTGTGGGTTCCGCTGCCGATATGGACAGCGTGGACGTTGCCTTTGTCCCACGGGCCCGAGGCTGGGTCCTCGATGTCGTAACGAACCGCCAGGGTCACGGAGGGACTCCCCGCCTGGGGTACGAAGAAGGGAGACTGTGCCACATCGCAGGTGTTGTCGATTCCAGAGGTCGAGTGGATCGACCAGCTGCCGAGCGACGCCTGCGAGTTGTCGCGGGTGAAGCCGCTGGCCAGCGTCCATTGCTCCTCGTCCACCTCGAAGGAGTTCGGGGTTGGCATGGCCGCCAAGTCCTGTTCGGTCGCTCCCAGACTGAAGCCGCTCTGGGTCGTCAGAGGGGGCATCTGCGCTTGCATCTCGTCGGCGGTGACGGCGATCGAGAAGCTGGGTTGGTGGCCACAGGTGGCACCCGAGAGGTTGAAGTCGAAGGTGCTCGCCGCCTGGACCGTTTCAGCGAGACTCGCCGCCATGGCGATCGGCATGGGCGTCGTCACGGTCACGGCGGGATCAGCGGTTGCGATCGTAGCCACGACGTTGCTGAGGGAACCTACGCCATTGTTGACTACCGAGAAACCAACGCGCCCGGTTTCACAGTTGTCGAGAATGCCGTCACTGTCGCCATCGCCGAGCACTAGGTTCAAGGTCGCCGAGTCGTTGACGTAGATGGCACTCGGGCCCGCGTTGGGAGTGACTGAGATGCAGGATGATGGAACCGAACCACAGGATTCGGATCCCACCGGGTGACGCACGATCTGGTAGTAGTAAGTGGTGCCGTTGGCGACCGCAGTGTCGTTGTAGCCGGTTCCAGAAGCATCGTTCGCGATCCGCGTGAAGCCAGCGTTGCATCCGATGTCGTTGCGGTAGATGTCGATCAAGTCGGCGCCGGGGTTTGGCGTCCAGGAGAGGGCGACGGAGTTGTTGCTGCCGCTACCCGCCAGGGTAGGCGCCGCGGGAGGCGTGCAGGCTTGGTTGCAGACGTTCCACATGGCGTCACTGGTGCATGCGATCTCGTGTCGGTCGAAGGCCGCCGCGAGTTGGCAGGAGTGAGGGGTTCCGTTGGCCAGGTTACCGTCGTCGTCGTCGACGAACCGCATGGTGCGCCAGTTAGAACCGGAGTTGCACCCGTTCGAGGTCCAAGTCGCACCTCCCGTGTTGCAGGTGAAGGCCTGGTTGGCCTGACTGCGGGAGAGATACCAAAGGCGGTCGGTGATCGACCAGGCCGCCCCGGCTCCGTACGGACCTCCGGCCCCGGGGCAGTTCCAATCGGGGTAGGTTCCGTTGCGCCCCGAACAACCCGTTTGCAGGTCATAGGCAGCGAAGTCGAACAGGGCGCCCGACGAGACGTACGACTCGCAGTGTCCTTCCTTGTTGTCGGCCCCGTTGGGGATATTGAAGCCGCAGGGGCCGTTGTAGCTGCCGTTGCAGGCCGGAGAGTTCGAACAGGGGCAGATGTTGTCGGTGAACCAATCGACCGTCCATGGACGGTTGTTGGCATGGTTGCCCCAGTCGATGTCGCGAACGCCGTCGCAGGGAGCAGCGGCCGTGGGATGGCTAACACAAGGGTCACCGTACCCCCCGCAGGCGCCACCGCTGAAGAAGAACCCCCAGCCCACGCACGAGTCGAGGGTCTGCAGGGCGGCGGTGAAGTCACCGTAGGTCTCACCGGTTCCGTTTTCGGCCGTGGCGGCGCTCCCGTCGTTGGAGTCGAAGCCGTGGCCCCACTCATGCATGGCGATGCCCACATCTTCACCGGTGTTGCCACAGGTAAGGCTGCCCACGGTTCCGCTGGTGTAGAAGTTGAGGCTTGCGCCGTTCCAGAAGGCATTGCAGCTATCGTTGATGTTGACGTTGACGGGCAGTTGTGAGCTGAGCCAGGCCGTGGCCGGATAGTAGGACCGAGCCTTCTCGGCGATCTTGTTGACGTGGACGAATTGCTGGCGCGCCGCCGCCGTGTTGTCGTTGATACCAAGCTGATTGGCACAGTCGTTGGGAGCAGTAGGGGCCGAGCTGAAGTCGATGTCACCAACGCCGTCAGACGGTGCGCTACCGGGACCGCCGGCACAGTTGTCGTTCACAGAGACGTACGGACCGATGTGGCGAGCGGTCTGTGCGTTCGAGTCCCAGGTGTAGACACCCGACGAGTTGGTCGCCACTCCGAGCGGGGTCACGTTGGCAAAAGGCCAGCCGACCGTCACCTGCGGTTGGACCACCCCTCCGACCCGCCATGAGATTGGCCAGTAGCCACCTCGGACCTGCGAGAACTCTCGAGTGTCTCGCATCTCGAGGACCTCGCCCGTCGTGGCGTCGACGCGCAGGCGCCAGACGGCCTGATCTCCCGCCCGGGCAATGTGGTACTCCCACACCGGGCGTAGGCCGTACCCTTGGCCATCGACATAGTCGCCCCGTTCGTCGGCGGAGGTACGGGTGGGAATGAGGTAAAGCTGCGACTTGCCGTGCTGGAAGTCTCGACCCTCGACGAAACCGCCGAGGTACTCGGAGCCCTGTTCTCGGGCGTCGATCTCGTCGAGTTCGACCGAGGCGAACGAAGTGTTCGGCGCTGGCACCAGACGGGCCCCCCACTGCACGAGGTTTCCGTGGTTGACTCGAAAGAAAACGCGTGCATCCTCGATGCGGAGGCCGTCCTGCCAGACCTCGAACTCCACGTTCCACAGGTAGTCACTCAGGGGACCAGAGGCCGCGGTGGCGACTCGGAGTTCTCGGCCTGCAGTACCGAGGAGGTCGCCGTGCTGGGCGATGAAGTCACGAGCGAGGCTCTCGAGGGTGGTGAGATCGACGTCTTGCTGACCGCCCAGCCGAGCCCCGAGATCCGCTAGCGTGAGCCGGTTGCCTCGTCCTGGGATCCACGGGATTCCAGCTCCTTCGGCCACTTCGACCAACCCGCTGCGACGGTCGATGTAGGCCCGCCAGTCGCCGCGCGCGATCTGCGCCTGTCGGAAACTCACCCAGTCGTCTTCCTGTTCGGGGCCCAGCGTCACAGCTTCGATCGGTTCGATATCGACGGTGGGACGCAGGAGGATGTCGACTTTGGCTTTCGAGGCCCATTCCGAGGCTGGGCCGTCGTCGACGCGTTGAGCCGGTAGCACCGTGGAAGCGAGGCAGAGCGTCAGAGCCAGTGGTAGTGATCGCTTCCACATAGGCGAGCCGAACGAGAATGGCAAAGGATCCATCGGGTTCTCCAAGAAGAGGCGTCGGTCCGGGAACCGATTGAGCTGGCGTTGTTCTTCGATTATAGGTTTCGCAATCCAGAACGCAAGAACGGTCTCGAACCAGGGTGGACGCTGCTACAATCGGCCGAATCACAGATACCGAGGAGTTGAGGACAATGCCATATCAAGAGGGAGCAGTACTGCACAGTGGAGGTCACAAAGGGACCGAAGCAGAGTTCGGGCGACAGGCCGAACGTTGGGGCCTGCGCGAGGTGACCTACACCTTCGACGGACACGTTTCCGAGCGCGAGCGAGGACTGGTGCACCTGGACGACGCCGCACTGGCCCAGGGAGACGTCTCGATGGAGATCGTGTCGCGCCACATGGGACGGACCTACCACAGCGCCGAACGGATCCGTCGCGTGATCCAGTCGATCTTCCACATGGTGGTCAACTCGCACCACGTGCTGGCGGTCGGCTGGTTGCTGCCCAGTGGATTGGTCAAGGGCGGGACCGGTTGGGGAGTCGAACTCGCCAAGTTCTTCAACCGCCCCGTCTCGGTCTTCGATCAGGAGCGCAACAGCTGGTTCACCTGGCGCGAGCACTCGTGGCACCCGGAGACGCCGGTACTCGAGGACCGACCCTTTGCCGCCACGGGGACCCGCAACCTCACCGAGGCCGGGAAGGCGGCCATCGTCGATCTCTTCGAGCGCTCGTTCGGTCCTGCTCCCGAGTAGACGAGTCGGCTCAGCCCACTGCCAGAAGGGCTCCGGGCTCGGCAAGGTCGGAAGCGGGGGGAGCGAATCGGTTGTGCTGGGAATCGGCTGAGACTTCGAAGAGGGGGCGTGGGGTGGCAGCTTCGACGGACCACCGAACGAGCAAGGAGACAGGCTTGGCGTCCTCCCGATTCATCGCTCTGACCCGCGGGATCAGTTCGACCCTGGCTCGGTGCGAGTTGACCCATCTCGAACGCGAGCCGATCGACGTCGACCGGGCCCGACTGCAGCATGGGGTCTACGAGCGGGCCCTGGAGGCGGCCGGCTGTCGGCTCGAACGCGTGCCGGCGGCCGACGAACTGCCAGACTGCACCTTCGTCGAGGATACCGCCGTCGTCGTGGATGAGCTCGCGGTGGTCTGTCGCCCCGGCGCGGAGTCTCGACGGACCGAGGCTGCGGCCGTCGCCCAAATCCTCGAGCGTTATCGTCCTCTGGTCTTCATCGAAACGCCGGGTACGGTCGATGGGGGAGATGTCCTGCGGGTGGGGCGTCAGGTGTTCGTGGGGATGTCCACGCGGACCAATCGGTCCGGTCTCGAGCAGCTGCAGGCGTCCCTGGTTCCTCTCGGGTACGTGGTGACCCCAGTTCTCGTGTCTCATTGCCTGCATCTCAAGACTGCCGCTACGGGCCTCGACGACGAGACGGTCCTGGTTCAGCGGGCCTGGCTGCCGCAGTTCGAACCCTCGGGGCTTCGCGTCGTCGCCAGCCATCCAGAGGAACCCTTCGCCGCCAATGCCCTGGCGATCGGAGCGGTGGTGCTCTATCCCCAGCGTTTCCCCCGGACGCTGGAGCGGCTCCTGGCCGAGGGTTACGACGTGCGCACGGTGCCCGCGGACGAACTCGGCCGCGCCGAGGCGGGACTCACGTGCTGCAGCGTGGTGTTCGAGGCGAACCGTTCCTAGAGTTCGGTCCACAGCAGGTAGGGGAGACCACCTCGACGCCCCTGGACCACGGCGTGCTGGCCAAACCGGCGCGCGTAGGTCAGAGCTGCCGCCGGGCCGAGGTCGAGCACGAAGACCGAGGGCTCGGGGCTCCAATCGGGGTGGTCGGGATTTCCCGTACCGGCGACGAATGAGTAGCGGTCAGCCGACAGCCTCTCCTGCAGTCTCTTCATCGCTTCTAGGTTGGCGGTGGCAGCCGTGGGAACCGACTTCGGATTCCAGGCGGTGAGGAAGCTCCAGTCCCACGCCCCGGCCTGCGCGAGCCAGCGATCGAGTTCTTCGTGGCGCCGCCCGATCCTGAGGGTGAGCGGCCCTTCGGGGCGATCGACCTGGTAGCTGGTGTGGCGGTAGGCGGCCTCGAGTGGGCGTGGCTCCACGCGGAACCGTTCCGCCGGTGGGTAGTGGGCCGGTTGGTGGAAGTCGGGCGTTCCGCCCGGGAGCGGGTGGGAGACCAGGTAGCGTCTCCTCGAGGATGCGCCGTCGACCGCCGCGGCGAACAGCGACCAGGGAGGTTCCGGCAGCGCGTCGAGATCCAGTCGCGCCCGACCGTGCCACCGGTCTCGGTCCCGGTGTGCCTCGAATTCGAGGTCGGGGTCGTCTCCGGAACGCTGCCGCGGGCCGCAGAAGGTCCACGCCAACCAGTGTCCGTGGGGCGAGAACTCGAGCTCGGTGTAGTGCACGGCGGCGGTGGGAAAACGCTCGGCGACGAACAGCTCGACGACCTCGTAGTTCCACAGTCCTTCGAGGGCGCGAGCCGGACCGGGAGGCGGCGGATCCCGGCGCCAGGGGGCCTGGATCTGGATCTCCACCCGGGATTCTCGGACCTCGAGTTGCAGGCTCGGGGTATCTTCGAGGACCGCTTGGTCACCGCTCCAGGTGTGGCCGACGTCCAGGCGCCACTGGACCAAGACGGGACTACTCCTCGCGATCCGAGGCTTCGAGGACCCAGCCGTCGGGGTCGACGAGAATCACCGCTTCCGGGGCGGCCGTGAACACGCTCTGGCCGCCTTCCATCGAGAGGTGTCGATCCCGGCCGTCGACGCGGATCGGCAACGGCATGGCGAAAGCGGTGTCCTGCCAGGCCAGGGTCACCTGGTCACCCTGCCGCGAGAGTTCCCAACTCGGGAGGTCGGCGGTGTAGATGTAGCGCTGCCAGAACCACTGCAGGTCGCGACCGGTGGCCTCCTCCACGTAGGCCGTCCAGTTCTCCATCGAGACCAGCCGGTAGGCGAAGCGAGGGTCGGTGGAGAAGCCGTGCAGCAGCTCGAAGAAGGCCTGGTCGCCCAGGAGGTAGCGCAGAGTGTGCAGGACGGCAGCGCCCTTGACGTAGATGTCCCCCTGGTAGGCCTGCGAGGCGGTGTAGTTCTCTCCCTGGATGATCGGCTTCTTGTTGCGCGTGCCACGGATGAAGCGGGCCATGTAGTCAAGGTAGTCATCGACCCCGCGGGTGTCGTTGACGTAGACCGCCTCGGCGTAGGTGGTGAAGCCCTCCTGAATCCAGAAGTCGCTCCAATCGTCGACCGAGATCTTGTTGCCCCACCATTCGTGCGCGGTCTCGTGCAGCAACAGATCCTCGAACCCCCACCGGTTGTTGGCGTAGTTGCCACCGTAGGCGATCAGTGTCTGGTGCTCCATTCCTTTGTACGGCGAATCGACGACCCAGAACTTGTCGTCGAGGAAGGGGTACTCGCCGAAGCGGCGACCGAGGACCTTCAGGATTCTTGGGGCCTGCGTCCACATGGCTCGGGCCTTGGCCTCGTGCTCGGGAATGGTCCAGTACAGGATCGGCACGTCCAGGGTGCCGTCGACCCCGTGGTAGCGCTCCTCGATCGATCGGTAGGGTCCGATCGCGAGGGAGACGCCGTAGTTGTTGATCGGATAGTGCACGCGCCAGCGTGTAGTGGTCGTGCCGTCGGGGTTCTCGGTTTCCGACAGCCGCCGACCGTTGGTCAGGCCAACGAGCGAGGAGGGCACGGTGAGCGCGATCGACATCCCCTCGTCCGGTTCGTCGGAGGGGTGGTCCTTGCAGGGCCACCAGCTATCGCCGCCGCTACCCTGGCTCGTCACGCCGATCCAGTGCTCTCCGGAGGGGGTCTTCTCCCAGACGAAGCCGTCGATCCAGGGGGGCTGCAGAGCGACCTTCGGCTCGCCGCGGTAGCTGATACCGACCACGGCGCGGTGGCCGGTACGCCAGCCGCCGTCCAGGACGACCCGAATCAGCCCTCGGCGGTGCTTCCAAGCCGCGGATCTACCGTCGACGGTCACGCTGCCGACCTCGAGCCGATCGTCCAGGTGGATCACGAACTCATCGAGGGGCGACAGGGCTTCGACCGTGGCGAGGTTGCGACCTTCGATGCTCTGGGTCTCGGGGTCGATCTTCAGTTCGAGGTCGTAGTGCCGCACGTCGTAGGCGGCCTGCTCGGGCAGGAGCACCCCGCCGCTGTCGAGCATCTGGTTCTTGACGTACCAGACGAAGCCGATCAGGCCGGCGACCGCGAGGCCGCCGAGGAGGAGGGTGCCGAAGCAACCGAGCTTGACCCAGCGAGGGATCTTCATCTCAGAACTGAATGACCAGGGCGGCCCAGTGGAATCCGGCGCCGAACGAGGTGAGGAGCACACGATCGCCGGCTCGCACGCGCCCGGCATCGCGCGCCTGGGCCAGAGCCAGCGGCACCGACGCCGAACCGGTGTTGCCGTACTCCTGGACGTTGGTATACACCTTGGCGGGATCCGCCCCCAGGGCCCGGGTCACGGCATCGATGATGCGTAGATTGGCTTGGTGGGGGACGACCAGGTCGATGTCGTCGACCCCGAGCCCGAGATCGGCCAGCAGTCGGCTCGAGGCGCCGCTCATTCTCTGCACCGCGGCGCGGAAGACCTCACGACCGTGCATGGTGACGTCGCGGTGTTCCCGATTCTGCGCCCGTTCGAGGGTGAACGGGTAGCGGGTTCCCCCCACCCTGAGGCAGAGGATGTCCCACTTCGAGCCGTCGGTTCCGGCGGTCGCTCCGAGAATCTCTCCGGCACCGTCGACTTCACCGATGACCACGGCTCCGGCCCCGTCGCCGAAGAGCACGGCGGTGGAGCGATCCTGCCAGTCCATCAGTCGAGTGAGGAGTTCGGCTCCCACCACCAGGATCCTCTGCTTCCCGAAGTGCACTCGGGCTCGAGCGACATCGATCGCCTGCAAGAAGCCGGCGCAGCCGCTGCCGCCGAGGTCGTAGGCTGGGATCTCCCGCGCGCCCAGCTGGTGCTGCACGAAGGAGGCGGTGTCGGGAGTGTAGACCTCCGGCGTATCGGTGGCGACGATGATCTCGTCGAGGTCGGTGGCTTCGAGGCCGGCATCCCGCAGTGCCGCTCGAGCGGCGTGACAGGCCAGGTCCGCGGTCGTTTCGTCTTCGGCCGCCAGGCGCCGCCGCTCGATGCCGGTGCGGGTCCGGATCCACTCGTCCGAGGTATCCAGATACTCAGCCCACTCGGAATTCTCCATGACCCGCGCGGGTGCGTAGGCCCCGAGGCCGAGGATTCCGATCTTCTGCTTGGGCATGGTTGGCTCCGCGAGGTTCGAAGGCACGAGGGGAAGCGAGGCAGGGGAATTGTACTTCCCCGGGGAGCTAGCTGGACTCGTCAGCGGGCAGCTCGATCGGCTCGGTGGGATGCAGCAGCCAGTGAGTGATCTTCTCGGCCCAGCGCTTCTGCTGCTTCTTGCGGGTGCCGTGGTACGTCTCGCGATCGTACAGGGCCTGGAGTTCGTTGAGCTTGGCCATCGTGTCCCGCTGCGCCTGTTCGGCTCGAGACCGGAGGTCGATCTCGGCCGACCGCTGGGTGGCGCCAAACCCTTCGAGTTCTCGCAGTGCCAGAGTCAGGCGACGGGCTTCGGCTTCGGCCAGATCGAAGTGGAGTTGCTCGTGGGCCAGCACCTTCGCTTCCTTGGCCACCGAAGCGGCGCCGGACAGCATCTTGTCCATCACCGCATAGGCCTCGGCGGTGGGGGCACGAGCGATCCACTCGTCGTCAGCCGTCTGGGTGGTCTCGACACCGAAGCGCGTCAATCGGACCGTCGTCACGATATGGGCCGCAAATCCGGGTGTCCACCGGCCTGGCTTTCGTGGCTGCCCCTGGAAGTCGTCCCAGGTCAACCGCTTGTGAGTACACTCGGTCCGAGTGTCGAAGGGCGTGTAGCTCGTGGCCGGGGTCGCGATCCCCAGGAGGACAGCGAGGGCTAGGGTGGTGGAGCTGAAGGCGCGCATGGTTCTCCTACGATAAACCAAGCGAGTTGGTTCGGTGTTCCGCGGTGGAGTCGTCGGGTCCTCGATATACTGCCCAAAGATCGGCCACCATCTGCGTTAGAGGGAGAAACAATGATCGAGAGTCCATCACGAGGTTTCTGTGAGCGCGGGACCACCCTGCTCGTCACCGCTCTGTTCGGTATCTTGAGCACCGGAGCCGTTCTGGCCGAACTGCCGCTCCAGGTCGTGGGGGTTCAGGTGGTTCCGGACAATCCCCTCGACAGTACGGTGTTCGGCACGACCGGGGGAACCAAGTTGGCCCTGCTGGTCAGTCGGCCGAACGGTGGAATCACCTCGTTCGTGGAAGAGGAGAGTGAACTGACCCTGTTCGCCGACGACCAGGGCAACTCGATCCTGGGGGAGGGCTCCTTCCACAACGGTTTCGGGAGTTTCCCTTCCCTGGAGGACGATGGGGCGCGTCTCCTCGTCGAGCTGACGGCGAGTGGGACGCCCGCACCGGGAAGCCGTACCCTGAAAGCCAAGGGCAAGCTGGTCGTGGCGGTGTCGGAGATGACCGAAACCTACCGCTCGCCGCGGATCGACATCCAGGAAGGGGCCGAAGTCAAGGCCGGGTCGATTCCGTTTCGCATCACTGCCGTCGGCCCTCCCGAGTGGGGGGATGATGCCCAGGCGATCACCTTGGTGGCCGACCAGAACATCGACGAGGTCAAGTCGATTCGGATCCTCGGTGGCAACGGGGATCCGATCGAGTTCTCCCGAGGGTCCAGTGGCTCGATGACGGTCATGGGAAGTGTCACGGTCAGTCGACAGTTCACCTTTCCGGAGGAGCAGACGGCGATCGTGGTGGAGATCGAATACTGGGGTGGCTTGCGCCGCATCGAGGTGCCCTTCGACCTGGAGGTTGGAATCGGCCTCTGATCGCCGTCGGCAGATCGCGGCGGGGTCCCCCACTGGGTGGCCCGAGGGATGTGCTGCACTTTTTCGAACGAACCCAGCGGACCTCCCGACCGTAGAGAGGCTGGGGGCGGTTTGGGCGCTCCTCGACTTCCGTGCATAATGTCGCTTCTTCAAACCGCGAGGGTCTCGCCATGCTGTCCACGACCGTTTCGACCATCTCTCGTCTTCACCACCGTCGGTGGGTGGGGCTCGGTCTTCTTGCGTTCACTCTGCTGGCGGTCGGTTGTCAATCGCCGTCCGAGGACGCGGGTGCGTCCGTAGCCGAGAATCAAGCCCAGCCTGAAATCGATTGGTTCGATGGAACGGTCGAGGAGGCCTTCGCCACCGCGGCGCTCGAAGAGAAGCCGCTGTTTCTGTACTGGGGAGCGGTCTGGTGCCCACCGTGCCACTATCTAAAGGACAAGATCTTCACGCGTCCCGAGTTCATCGCGCAAAGCCGCAAGTTCATCGCGGTCTACCTCGACGGGGACACCGACCAGGCCCAGGCCTGGGGCGAGAAGCTCGAGATCTCGGGGTATCCCACCGTTCTGATTCTCGATCCGCAGGGGGAAGAGGTGACCCGCCTGTCGATCGGGATTCCGGTCGAGGAGTACGGCGGAGTCTTGGACGCAGCGCTGGCGCTGATGCGACCGATCCAGCAGGTCCTCGACGAGGTCCTGGCTGCCGGAGCCCAGAACGCCGACTCCGACGCTCTCTCCCTTCTGGCGAACTACTCCTGGGGTCAGGACCGTGTTCTCGAGCTGTCGACCGAAGAGCGCTTCGGGGTGTTCCAGCAGCTCTACACCGGGACTCCGGCCGAGCTACGAGTCATCCGTTCCCACTTCCTGCGGCATCTACTCGGGGCGGGGGCTCAGTTGGCGGGAGATGACGAGCGGACCGCTCCGGTCCTGACCCCCGAAGAGATCGCCGCCCACCGTGCCGCAGTGTTGGAGATCCTGGGCGACGAGGAACTGCGACGCTCGAACTCGGACCTGGTTTCCTTCGCCAGTGCGGACGTCGTTGGGCTGTTGGAGCCCGAACCCGGTCCGGGACGAGAGGAACTGGCGGATGCCTTTCTGGCGGCCGGAGCGGCCCTCGAAGCCGACGAGTCACTGGGGATCATGGATCGCTTGTACGCGATCTACACGCGCCTCGAAATCGTCGAGATGCGGTTGGAGGAGGCCGGTCAGGTCGACGAGGACGGGAACGTCCTGTGGCCCGCGGCCGACCTCGATCATCTGCGGTCGCGCATCGCTTGGGCCAACGGGATGGTGACCGACGAAGGGGAACTGCAGGGGGTGATGAATCTGATGGCCAACCTGCTCACCGCGGTCGACCTGGGGGCCGAAGCCAAGGAGCTGATCGCTTCTCGCCTCGAAGAGACGGAGGCGCCCCACTACTACATGGGCTGGCTGTCGAGCCTGGAAGAGGACGCCGGCAACCACGAGGCGGCTCTCGACTGGTCCCGGCGATCGTGGGAGGCCGCCGAGGGACCCTACACTCGGTTCCAATGGGGCTCGGGGTACCTTCGTGACCTGATGCGCCTCGCGCCCGACGAGGCAGCGACACTCGAGTCGAACGCCGTCGCCGTGTTCGACGAACTGCTCGCCAATGCCGATGCCTTCGCCAACCGCAACTACTCTCGGCTAGGCAGTGTCGATACCGAGCTGCGGCAGTGGGGGGCCGAATCGGCGGAACGAGCCGCCGTCGAGGACCGCATCCGCCAGCACGTCGGAGCTCGATGCGACGACTTCGAGGCCGGAGACGAGGAGTCCCCGCAATCGCGCTGTCGGGCCTTCGGCGATCCGGACCGCGACGCCAGCTAGTTCCCGAACAAGATCGACCACTCACTCATCGAAGACAAAGGAGCACACGATGCAACGATCGATTTCCCGACGACTGGTGGCCCTGGCCGTGGGCATGTTGATGGCAGGCTTTTCCCTCCCGGCGGTCGCCGAGCGGGGCGACGATGCCGAACGCAAGAGCAAGAATGGCCATGCCGAAGGAACGATCGGCGAGGTGATGGTGGCGGTCGAGTACGGCCGGCCCGAGATGCGCGGTCGGGACATCTTCGGCGCGCTCGTTCCGTGGGGCAAGGTATGGCGCACCGGAGCCGACGAAGCGACGACGGTCACCTTCGGTGGCGATGTCATGGTCGGTGGGGAGAAGCTCGCCGGTGGCACCTACGGACTGTTCACCGTCCCGGGCGAGAAGGAGTGGACGGTGATCTTCAACCGTGTCGCCAACCAGTGGGGTGCGTACGAGTACTCGGAGGCTGAGGATGCGCTCCGCGTGACGGTGCCGTCTGAGGCGGCCGAGTCGACCGAGGCGCTGACCTTCGAGGTGACCGACTCGGGGATCTCCCTGCGCTGGGCCGAGGTCCAGGTCAACGTTCCGGTCACCGCGGGCAGCTGATCGGTGCCGTGGCGTAGTCGGCTGGTCGGTGGGTTCCTGACCTGTCTCCTAGTCTTCGTTTTCGGGTTGGGAGACAGTGCGCTGGTGGCGCAGGCGCCGGCCGGCGGCGTGGTGCTGCCGCGGGTGCCTCCGGCCAAGGGATTGCCGACCGATCGGCCGCTGCGGGCCGGACTGTTGGTCGTCGACGGCGTGTACAACACCGAACTGACGGCGCCGATGGACATCCTGCACCACACGGTCTTCCACACCAAGCCGGGGATCGAGGTGTTCCTCGTGTCGCCGGATGGTGCGCCCGTACGTTCCTTCGAGGGTCTCCGGATCACCCCAGACTACAGCTTCGCGAATGCCCCCGAGATCGATGTCCTGGTGGTTCCCAGCGCCGAGCACAGCATGGACTCCGATCTCGGCAACGACGCCCTAATCCGTTGGGTCCGCGAGACGGGCAAGAAGGCGCACTACGTCATGTCGTTGTGCGACGGGGCCTTTGTGCTGGCCAAGGCGGGGTTGCTCGATCGGAAACGGGTCACGACCTTTCCGGGGGACCAGGACGCCTTTGCGGCCATGTTTCCCAAGCTCGACCTAGAGCGCGAAGTCACGTTCGTCCACGACGGCAAGGCTCTCACCTCGCAGGGTGGCGCCCGGAGCTTCGACGTCGCCCTCTACTTCGTCGACCACCTGTACGGCGAGGACGTGGCTCGGGGCGTGGCCCAGGGGATGGTCCTGCCCTGGCCGCCGACGTCCGAGCCGTTCCGCGCCCTGATCGTCGAGCGCAAGTGGAAGTTCTGAACCGTTGAAGCCAGGTAGGTCCGAAGGTGCGCCGAGCCTGGTGCGGGTGGTTCTCGCGTCGTTCGCTGGTTACGTCGTGCTGGCAGTCGGTGTCCTGCTCGGGGTCTGGCTCGCTTGGACTCTGCTGGGCACCGAAGGCGCCTTCGAAGAAGGAGGGAGCCGGGTCTCCACGACCTGGTCGTTCACTGTCCTGCTGCTCGGTCTCCCCGCCGCAAGTCTGGGCGGTGGTGTGGCCGCGATCCTCGGTCGCCCAGCGGGACGTGGTGCCGCCGTCAACGCCGTGCGGCTGTTGGCAGGTCTGGTACTGGTCCTGGGTATCGCCAGCGGGGTCTGGCAGCTGAAACGGTCGGTTCCGACCGCCGAGCCTGCGACCCCCGTTTCCCGCGAGATGACCTTGGCCGAAGCGGGACAGCACGCCGCGCAACCGACCTGGTACGCAATGCTCTTACCCTGGACCGGCGCTCTGGGAGTTCTCTTCGGAGGAGCGGTGGTCACGCGACGATTGGAACCCACCTCATGAACGAGTCTCGACCCCCCGTCTCCTTTCAGCCTCCTTCCCGCGTGTTGCTCGGCCCTGGACCCTCGGATGTGTCGCCGAGAGTGCTCCAAGCGATGGGGCGCCCTACGATCGGCCATCTCGATCCGGAGTACCTCCGCCTGATGGACGAGAGCCGGCGGCTCCTGCAGCAGCTGTTTCGGACCGAGAACGAGATGACCATCGCGGTCTCTGGCACCGGCTCCGCAGGCATGGAAGCGTGTGTGGTCAACCTGATCGAGCCCGGCGACCGCATGGTGGTCTGTGTCAACGGCGTGTTCGGAGGGCGGATGAAGGAGGTCGCGGAGCGGGCCGGGGCCCGGGTCGTTACCCTCGAGGCTCCCTGGGGTGAGACGATCGATCCGCAGCAGGTGGCCGCGGCCCTCGAGTCGTATGACGACGTGAAGGTCCTGGGGATCGTCCACGCCGAGACCTCGACTGGCGCTCACCAGCCGCTGGAGGAGATCTCCCGCTTGGTCCACGATGCCGGTGCCTTCCTCCTGGTCGATGCGGTGACGTCGCTGGGAGGCATGGAACTCGAGGTCGACGCCTGGGGAATCGACGCTTGCTACAGCGGAACTCAGAAGTGCCTCTCCTGTCCTCCCGGCCTGGCGCCAGTGAGCTTTTCGGCCCGCGCGGTCGAACGGATCCTCGGTCGGACCACGCCGGTGCAGAGCTGGTATCTCGACGTCACCTTGCTGGCTCGCTACTGGGGAAGTGAGCGGGTGTACCACCACACGGCACCGATCAACATGAGCTATGCCCTCCACGAAGCACTGACCCTGGTAGCCGAGGAGGGGCTGGCGGCCCGCATCGCACGCCACACCGAGAACCATCGGCGTTTGCGCGTAGGACTCGAGGACCTCGGCTTGGAGTACATTCCGAGCCGATCGTTGACGACCCTCAATGCCGTGCGGGTTCCTGATGGCGTCGACGACGCGCGGGTTCGCCGCCGGCTCCTCGAGGAATTTGGTATCGAGATCGGGGCCGGCCTCGGTCCCTTCCGGGGACAGGCCTGGCGGATCGGGCTGATGGGTGCGTCGAGTCGCCGGTCCCACGTGACGCTCTTCCTGGCTGCGCTGTCCCAACTGCTCGCCGACGAGCGGGCTCACTGAGGCGGAGCGGAGAGTCCGCCTCCGCGGCCCCTCGGTCCGGGCCGTGGCCTAGTCTCGGGTCAAGAATTCGAGCGCCGGGGGCAGTCTTCGGGCCCAGGCCGACTCGTGGTGTACGGCGCGAACGGCCCGCACGAACCTCAGGTTCTGGCCGTCGCGGTAGCCCTTGCGACGCAGTAGGTTGCGCATTGCGGTCACGTTGGCACCGTAGTGGCGCGAGTTGAAGTGCCGGCGGGGGCGACTGACTTCGCGGGTTCCCACGTCGAGGTAGATGCGGCCGAGCTGGTCCGTCGGTCGTGGCGAAAGCTCGACGTAGGGGAAGAAACGGTCCGCAGCCACCTGCAGGGAGGGGCTGAAGGCTCCGCAGAGCCCGAAGAGGTCAGGCCGGCTGAAGAACGCGTAGAGGCTGAACAACCCACCGAGGGACGAACCGAAGACTCCTCGGTGTCGGGGATCCGTTTGCAGACCGAAGCCTGCCTCGACCGTGTCGAGGACCTGGTCGGCGACGAAGTGCAGGTATCGATCTGCACCGGGAGGACCGTCGGGCCGTGGTACGAGCGGCGTGTACTCGAAGAACCGCTGCCGACCGCCGTGCGCGATTCCGACCAGGGCGAGTTGCCGCTTGCGGCCACTCACACGAAACGCCGCTTCGGCGGCTCGCCAGGAACCGGCGTAGCTGGTGGCTTCGTCGAACAGATTCTGACCATCCTGTCCGTAGAGGATCGTGATGGGCTGCTGGCGATCGACCCCGGGGGCCAGGTAGAGGACGAGGTTGCGGTGGTTGGCGAGCTGCGGGCTGTAGAGATCGCGAAAGAGCCAGAGTTCACCTGGGGTCGAGATGGGCGTGGGGTAGGGCACCCATTGACCAACCGGCGCGTCGGTGTGCAACCTGACTCCTCTGGGCTTCCGTCGAGCCGCGGGGCGCTGTGTCATCGGTCGGTCAGTTCCTCCGGTTCGAGGGCCGGAGAGGGTCGAAGCGGAGGTGTGCGGGCATGTTCGGTCGCCCGGGCGGCGAGCTGCCGCAGATCCGGGCGTTGTTCTGGGAAGGCCTGCGCCGCCTGGGAGTAGATCCGCGCCGCGAGCTCCCAATTGCTGGCCAGGTCCGGGCGGACTTCGAGCGCTTTCTCGATACTCCGGCGAGCGGCCTCGAGCTCGGAAGGGTCTCGATGGAGCTGGCTGAGTCGGAGATGGAGGTCCGCCAGTCCTCGCCAGGCTCGCTCGAAGCGATCGTTGGCGTCGACGATCTCTCGCAAGACTCGCAGGCTCCGTCGCTGCAACTCGGGGTCGTGGGGCCATTCCGGTGACAGCGCCAGGGCTTCCCCCAGGACGACGAGGCCCTCGGCCGACTCGGGGTTCAGAGCTACGAAGGTCTCGATCGCCTGGTGACAGCGATCGAGTGCCTCCTGGAGGTCGGCTCCCTCCTGGGCAACGCTCTTCTGGGCCTGTTGTAGCCACAGTTCGGCTCGTTCCAGGGCGGCATGTGGATTCCCGGGGTGGAGACCCTCGGCGCGGTCGAGACCCTGCAGGGTCGCCTCGAAGTGGCGCTTCGCCTCCTCGTTGTCGGCGGTGGCGCCGTGCAGACGGCGGTGCATCTCCGATTGGATTCGCAGCGAGAAGGCGTCGCGAGGATTCAGGCTCAGGGCTCGATCGAGCGCTGCGAAGGCGTCGTCCGCCTGGCCCGTGGGATCGCCGCCGTGTTCGATGGCGTGGATCGCCTCGAGCAAGCGGAAGATCCCGATATCCATATGAAGGCGCGACTCCGAAGGGTTGCGCTCGATCGCCTGTTCGATGGCCGCCAGGCCTGCCTGATACCGTTCGCGGGGGTCGATCCCAGAGATCGCGTAGCTGATGCCCCAGTCCATCAGCAGCAGACCGAGGCTGGTGTGGAACTCGTCGTTGCTGGGGTCGGCGGCGATCGCAGCCCGCGCCAGCTGGTAGCCCTGCCGAAAGCTCGCTTCAGAGTTCTGTCCCCGCTCCATCTCGAAGGCGGCCCGCCGCCAGTAGGAGCGGACCCAGGGCACGTAGGGTTCCGGATTGTAGGGGTCGAGTCGGTGGGCGCGTTCGGCGATGGTGGCCGCGCGCTCGAAGTCCGGCCGAGGGTCGTCGCCGTGGATGAAGCGGTGTTCGCCGGCGAAGAAATGGGCTTCGGCCAACCAGCGGTGCGCGGCCGGGTGGTCGCCATCGGCCTCGAGGGCTCGCCGGCACTCTTCGATCCCCTGGTTGGCTTCGCTCAGGGCGTCGCCGCCGACCCAGTAGCGTCGGAGTCGAGCGCGCCGGGTAGCACCCTGGCAGCGCCCCACATAGCCGGCGGGATCGCTCTCGCCGATTCGGATCGCTTCTGCGAAGGCCTGGTCGGCCAAGAGGAAGTGCTCCATGGCCGCCTCGTTCTCTCCCGCTCTTCTCGCCTCCTCGGCGCGGTCGACCTTCGATTGGCCGATCAAGATCCAGGCTTCGTAAAGCCAGGGGGACCCTTCGAGCGACTGCTGGGCGAGACGTTCCGCGGTGTCGCGATCGCCCTCCAGGTAGGCGAGCCAGCCTCGGGTGTAGAGGGAGTTGTCGGCTTCGGCTCCCGCGACGTCCAACAGCTGAATCGCCGGTTCCCTCAGCTCCTGGCGGAGTTGGTCGATCCGTTGCTCTCGCAGAGGATCGGATCCGAGTCGCTGGGCTGCGGCGAGTTCGCGGGCGTAGATCTGGCCCATCGCGAGTCCCAGGGCCGCGGCCACCCGGGCGCTCCGGTCGCCTCCTTGCCAAGCCTTGTCGAGCTCGTGGCGGGCTGCGTCGGGATCGCCGAGTAGGAGAGCCCCCTTGCCCACGGCATAGTGTCCAGGGACCCTGGCCGCTCGCCCGAGTTCATCCCGACGCTCCCTGATCCTCTGCAGCCGAGACCGCGCGGAGTCCTTGGCGGGTCGGATGTCGTGCAGAGGCAGGGTGTGGGAGACGCGAAGGTCGTACTCGATCTCGGTGATGGTACGAGCGAATTCCTCGACGGCAGCAGCTCGGATGTTCGATTGGTATCGGGTCCAAAGGGCCACGCCCGCCGCGGCCAGAATCGCGGCGAGAGCGAGGGCGCCGACCGTGACCAGGGCTCGGTGGCGGCGGCGCCACTTGCGGAACCGGTACAGCGCACCGGCCCGACGGGCGAGAACCGGTTCACCGTCGAGGAAGCGATCGAGATCTTCCGCCAGCGCCCGGGCGCTCTGGTAGCGCAGGGGCGGGTCCTTCTCGAGACACTTGGCCACGATGCTCTCGAGGTCACGGGGAAGCGTCGGATTGACTCGGGTGAGGGTCGGTGGATCTTCCTGGAGCACCTTGACCAGCACCTCGGGTGTGCTTTCGCCGTCGAAGGGATGTTGATCGGTGAGCACTCGGAACAGGGTCGCCCCAAGGGCGAAGACGTCGGTCCGTGCATCGAGGGCGCGCGCCTCGCCCCGGACCTGCTCTGGCGCCATGTAGTGAGGAGTGCCCAGGGTGGTGCCGTCGGCCGTGAGCCCTGGCGCGCCGACTTCGCGGGCGAGCCCGAAGTCGACCACCGAGGGACTCACGCGGCCCCGGTTGGTCGTATCGATGAGGATATTGCGCGGTTTCAGATCACGGTGGACCAGACCCTTGCGATGGGCCTGATGGACGGCACGAGCGACCTCCGCCAGGAGGGCTACCCGCTCTTCGAGGTTCAGCTCGTCACCGACGTCCTCCAGGGAGCCGCCGGCGACGTAGCGCATCGCGATGAACGGCCGACCCTGCCAGTCACCGACCTCTCGTGGATGGGACAGACCGATGGATGATCTACCGCCGCCTGCGCCCGAGCTTCGGCCAGGAACCGTCGGGCCGCCCCTTCACTGGTGCTCAGCAGCAGCTTGAGAGCGACCCTGCGGTCCAGTTGGGGATCGTGGGCCAAGTAGACCCGTCCCATGCCTCCTTCGCCGAGCAGCGCTTCGACTCGATAGCGGCCCCAGGTTTCGCCGGCTACAGGACCGCCGAAGGCGGAGGCTGGCGATCGTTGCTGATCACCGGCATCGGTTCGTTCCTGGTCCTCCGGCCACGACGGCCGTTCGAGGCCGCCACCGGGGGGCTGATCGCGGGGCATCGACCCCTATTCTAGAACAGCTCGGGAGCGAAGAATCCCGGGCCGGTCTAGCGGTCGAGCTCTCGTCGCAGCTTCTCGAGTTCGCGCTCGACCTCGCGCAGAGCGCGCTCGAGCTCACGACGGCTCTGACGTTCGAAGTCGACGTCGCGGTGCACGGTGGCAATGTGCTGCCAGTCGATGCTTTCGAGGGCACGGGTTGCAGCGCGCAGAGATCCGTGGACCGACGCCTCGATGGCGTGCTCGACGGCGTGCTCCAGCTCATTTTCGAATTCGTCGCTCCACTCGATCTCATGGATCGCGTCTTCGACCGCTTCGGCGATTTCCAGTCCAAGGTCGGCGAAGTCCTCGCCCACGAATTCGAGTTCCTCGGCGAGATTTTCCATCTCCTCGGCGAACTCCTCCATCGCGGCTTCGAACTCCTCCTCGTCCCAGTCGAGGTCGATCGAAATCCGCGTGCGGTGCCGATGGTCGTCGGGAGTGGCGGCGACCTCCGCGGTGGGCAAGAGCAACAGGGCCGGGAGAGCGAGCAGACTGAGGGCAGGACGGCGCATCGAGTTTCCTCCGAAGGTGGTGGCAGTCGGTAGTGACTCCTGAGACAACTACTGCCGGGACGGGCCAGAGGTTTCAGGCAGATCGATCAGCTCGTCGATTGCCGCCGAGTCCGGCGACCTAGTAGTCGTCGCTCGAGGCCCCCAGTTGCTCCTTCTCCATCTCGTCGGCAAGTTCGGCAACCGTGAGCAGGATCGTCTTCAGGACGTCACTGCTCAGTCCGTCGACTGGCAGGTTGTGGTAAGCGAAGACCGTGGCTTGCGTTCGTTCGGCCTCGGCGTCGCCCATTTCGACTTCCTCGATTCCGTAGTAGCCGATCTTCTGGTTGCCTGTGGCGGTGAGAAGCCGTCGCGACAGTCGTTCCTCCAGCGGAAAATCGACCTGCATGACGGGAGAGTAGACCTCGATCAGCTGGTGCCCCTCTAGGGGCTCCATCGGGGTTACGAAGATCAGCTGGCTGCGCCCATCCGTGAACTCGATCTCCATGCGGCAGGCACCGCTCTCCAGGACCTGGTACTCGAATTGAGCCCCGTTCAGTAGTCGGTGGATCGTGCTGTTGGTATCAGCGGCCACGGGACCGGAAAGGAGACCGGTCGCGAGAGCCAGGGCCAGGCAGAGCAGTGATCGTTGCATGACGATTCCTCGTTGGGTCGTGTGACTGGGAAGTACAGAAGAAGAGCTACACCCGGTTGTGGTCGGCCTTCCACTGCTGAATTGCTTGCTTGATGTCGTCGGGGGAGAGTCGCTCTTCGGCGGCCCGGTCGGCGAGAGAGAGGAACTCGTCGTCCGGGGCAAAGCGCAGGGCGATGATCTGTCGAAGGCGAAGGCGGGAATCCAGGGGAGAGCCGGTCAGGACGAAGTGGCGCAGGTTCTCCTCGGCGCGAATGGCCCGGTCCTGGGCCTTGAGGGCGAAGACGCGGCTATACCAGAAGAGCAGCAGTGCGGAGAGCGTCAACAACACCAACGCGATTCCGGCCAGACGACCACCGCCCCGTTCCCAGGCTCGCCACAGGTTCCATCCCGAGGCCCCCAACGAACCGAGGAGGAGCAGGCTGAGACCATAGTGGTAGAGCGGGACGATGCGGGCATGGTTCTCGTAGTTCTGCTCGGGGAGCATGGGATTCCTCCTGAGACTTCGGTGGCCGAACGTGCCAACCGATGATATCCGAACTCGCTGGAGTAGGATCCGGCCCATGACCCGAGCCGAGAAGACGCGACGCATTCTGGAGATCCTCGACGAGCTCTACCCCGAGCCTCCCATACCGCTCGATCATCGCGACCCCTTCACCCTTCTGATCGCGGTTCTGCTCTCGGCGCAGACGACGGATGCGCGAGTCAATCAGGTAACTCCCGGACTCTTCGCGGCGGGGCCCGATGCAGCGACCATGGCGTCGCTGACGGTCGATGAGATCCTGGACCACATCAGGACGTGTGGGCTCGCGCCGACGAAGGCCAAGAACATCTCCAAGCTGGCCAGCATCCTGAACGAAGAGTACGACGGAGAGGTCCCCCGAGATCTTGCGGCGCTCGAAGAACTCCCCGGGGTGGGACACAAGACGGCCAGCGTGGTCATGGCCCAGGCCTTCGGCGTTCCGTCGTTCCCGGTCGATACCCACATTCACCGCCTGGCCGCGCGGTGGGGACTGTCCAACGGCACCACCGTAGAACGCACCGAGAGGGATCTCAAGGCCGTGTTTCCCGAGGAGACCTGGAATCGGGCCCACCTTCAGATCATCTACTTCGGACGGGAACACTGCCCGGCGCGGAGCCACGATTTGACCGAGTGCCCGATCTGCAGTTGGGCAGCGACCAAGAAGCGGATCGCGGAGGAGTCGAAGAAAAACCGGTCGGGTCGACGGAAGCGCCGCTCGAAGGACTGAATCTCTCCGACAACCGGGGTAGACTCCCGATTCGATGAGCGAGTCCCTTCCCCTGATCATTCTCGCCGGTGGCATCAAGGAGCCGCCGGTCCTGCCGGAGAGTGGCGCTGACAAGAAACCGCTGTCTGGGGCCAAGGGGATCGACATCGAGATCGGCGGCCGCCCCCTGATCGATCATCTCCTGGAGCGCTTGCTCGAATGCGGCGCGTTCGGTCCGATTTGGATTGCCGGCCCGGTAGCGGCCTACGGCGAGAGTCGACTGGGCTGCGAAGTCATCGACACCAACGAGAGCCTGGGGCGCAACACCGAAGTCGCGATGCGGCACGCGACTCCCTACCTCGACGGGGGGCCCCTGGCCATCACCACCTGCGACATCCTGCCGGAAGTCTCCGACCTGCGCACGCTGATCGCGGACTACCGAGCGCAGGCCCCCAGCGATTTCTGGTTTCCCCTGATCCGGGTTCCCGAGGACCCGGAGGTGTTGGGGGCCTCGGCCTGGAAACCGCAGTACTCGCTGCGCGAGGCCGCGACCGGGGAGATGCAGAAGGTGCTGCCCGGACATCTGCTGGTGCTGGACCCCAGTGTGATCCACCGTCGGCTCTGCTTCAACTGTTTCGAGGTCGCCTACCGCTCGCGGAACCGACGCGTCCTCTACCGTCTGCTGGTGATGATCCAACAGGTGCTCTTTCTCCTCCTGCGCCAAGACTTGCAGAACCTGGCTCGCTTTCGCCTACCGCGTCGGATGATTACGGCGCTGGGTAACGGCATTCTCCTCGGGGTCGGTCTCCGCAACGAGACCATCTCGGAGGAGATGATCGCCGAGCGGTTGCGTCGAATCTACATTCGGCGCGACCACCGGCTCGCTCATCCGGAACGTCGAGCTCGGATGCCGATGGTCGAGGGTTTCTCTCTCGCCAAGGATATCGACACCCGAGAGGAAGCTGACGAGGTGGCGCGAGACCTCAGTCGCTGAGTGATAGGCGGCGATGGAGTTCCAGGAGCAGAGGCTGGTCGGGAGCCAACTCGAGACCGGCTTCCACGGCCCGGAGGGCTTCTTCCGAGGGGACGCGGCGAAGTAGAGCCGCCGTTCCCGCGCGGGCACGCGACAGGTCTGGGGCCGCCGCCAGCGCCCGACAGAGATCACGCAGAGCCGCGGCGGGTCGCCCTAGATCGTCGAGCAGGGAGGCTCGATTGACGAGGATTTCTGGGTTGTCGGGATCGGTGGTGAGTGCCCGTTCGTACGCGGCGAGCGCTTCGCGCAGTTGCTCGGTCGAGTGGAGAGCCGAAGCCAGGTTGTTCCACGCATCCGGCCGGTCGGGGTCGAGGGCGATCGCGGATCGGTAGGACGCCGCCGCCGTCGTATGCTCGCCGCGCTCCGAGTAGCCGCGGCCGAGGTTCAGGTGAGTCGTATAGCTGGGACCAGCCGCCGCCAGGGCTTGTTGGAAGAGGGTCACCGAGTCGTGCCAGGTCGTGGTTTGGCGTTGCGTGCACCAGGCGCTGGGCAGGGCCACCAGCGCTACCAGACCGATCCCGACGCGTCGTGCCCAGGACGGTCCCAGCGATCGGTTCAGCCACGTCCAGGAACCGAAGACGACCAACCACCAGAATCCGATCGAAGGCAGGTAGGTGTAGCGGTCGGCTCGGGCTTGCCCGCCGACTTGAATCAGCCCCAGGACCGGGAGCAGGGCAACCAGAAACCAGCCCCATCCGACCAGGACGAAACGGTGCGACCTCCGGATGGCGAAAGCCAGAATCGTGATGCCCAACACCAGGAGGAAGCCGGTGATCCACCGGGCGGGAGTGAGGACCGAGGGATCGAGCGGATAGAAGACCGCCAGGTTCGCCGGTGCCACCTGGTCCCAAAGGTAGTTGCGTATGGCGTCGGCGGCATTGGCCAGTCGAGTCGAGACGGGCAGTTGCTGTGCATCCGGCATCGCACCCGACTGCGCCAGGATGGCGACCGCGCTGCTGATCAGGCTGAGCGTCCAGAGGGGCCACTTCTCACGGCAGCAGCGGAGCCACTCCCGCCCGGTGGAACCGAGACGCTCCAGCGGCCAGTAGTCGAGGAGGAGAAGGAGCAGGGGCAGGGTGACCAGCATCGGCTTGGTCATCAGGCTTGCCGCCATCGCCGCCGCGGTCCACGCCATCCACCAACCTCGGCGGGTGGTGGTCGCGAAGCGGTGGTACGCCGCAATGGCAAGCAGACCGAAGAGCAGGCTCACCAGGTCCTTACGCTCCGAGATCCAGACCACGGACTCCACCCTCAGGGGATGGATTGCCCACAACAGAGACATAGCCAGCGCTCGCCCGGTGGCTCGGGTGAGGCGGCGCACCACCAGGAAGAGCAGCACCGCATTCAGCGCATGAAGAACCAGAGAAACCAGGTGGTAGCCCCGCGGATCGAGACCAAAGAGCTCGAAGTCGAGTTGGTAGCCGATCCAGGTCAGGGGGTGCCAGTTCGAGAAGTGCAGCGTGGTGAACGCCCACCGCAAGGAAGCGAGCGTCAAGCCCTGCTGGACCCAGTGGTTCTCGGTGACGTAGGTGTAGTCGTCGTAGTTGACGAAGCCGTGGTCGAGGGCGCCGAGGAAGGGGAGCAGGGCGCCGAGGAAGAGCCCGGCGGCGAGAATGAGGAGAAGCCGCGTGCGAGGGACGCGGGAACTCACGATCGGGAGGTGTCCAGCGAGGCGAGTCCGATCCCGACCACCAGCAGCGAAAAGAGCCCGCACAACCCGCCCCAGAACCAGTAGGGCAGCCACAGTGCCTCGGCGATCTGGGCCACGTCGGAGGGCATTGGGCCGCGAGCGGTTTGCGCTACTTCGGTGAACAGATAGTCACCACGCGAGAACACTGACAACGCCAGCTGGACGCCGAGAAAAAGCAGCGTGAGCTGGGCCACGTCGCGGGAGGCGTAGAGTGCCAGTGTGCCCAGGCTCACCGCCAGGAGTCCGATGAAGACGAACCCGAATAGATTCCTCACCACCAGGAGGTCGGCCAGCGCGAGTCCGACCGCGAGGGTCAGAAGCGCCATCGGGGCGGTGCGCTGGCTGCGGCCGGCCCAGAACGCCAACCCGGCCGCCATCGCCGGTCCTACGAGGCCACCGGCGGCCACGATACCCCGTCCGAGGGGACCGACACGCGCCGACCAGGTCGCCACCCCCGAGCCGTTCGGCCACATCTGGAGGGACTCGAAGCGTCCTCCGACCAGCAGGGCGGCCAGACCGTGGCCCATCTCGTGCGCGACGGTCGAGATCAGCATCAAGGGGTAGGCGACCCAGCGTCCTCCGGGAACGTAGAACAGAGCCAGGGTGAGAACCACGGCGACACCGAGGTAGGCCACGGTGCGCTGCGAGGCGCGGGACCGTTTGGCGGCTGGCACGACCCTCTCTTCCCCGGAACCGCGGTTTAGTGGCCGAAGGCGTGCTTGAGATGCATCGTGGCTTGCCGCTTCCACCATTCCCAGTTGTGCGACACCTCTCGGCCCCAGATGTCGCGGCGGTGGGGAATCTCCTGGGCGGCCAGGACATCGGCCAGCGCGATGGTCTCCTCGATACAACCCTCTTCCCAGGCTCCCTGGCCGCACACGAGGACCAGGTGCGTGTTCTTGCGGATGGTGTCGAGTTGCTCGCCCGAGAGCCGTGGCACGTACGCCAGTGGGTTGTTGAAGTAGATGTCGAGGTTCGAGAATCCGTCGGTGAAGTGGGTGACGTCGTAGCGGCCACTCATGCAGAGGGCCCAACGGAAGGTCTGCGGGTACTTGAGGGCGAAGTTGGCGGCGTAGAAACCACCCAGGCTGCAGCCGCTCGTCGCCATCGGTAGATCGTCGGTCTGGCAGTCCTTCCGGATGAAGGGTACGAGTTCGGAGAGCACGTAGCGCTCGAAGGCCTGGTGCTTCTTGACGCGGTCCGTGGGATGCTCCTCCTTGCGGGTCCAGGCCTGCGAGACGTTGCTCTCACTGCAGTAGAGCTTGATCTTGCCGGCGGCGAGCAGGGGAGCCAGGGTGTCCACCATGCCGTGCGCATCCCACTCGTGGGCAAATCCGGCCGCCGAGGGAAAGACGATCACTGGTTGGCCGAACCAGCCGTAGCGCCAGAGGTGCATGCGCCGACCCATAGCCTGGCTGGGAATCAGTTCGTGTTTGCGCGGGATCTCCATGGCGGCAAGATAGTCGGATCCGCGGGGGGAATCAACTAGGGATCGCGCCGCGCCGCTGGACCGAGCTCCGCCAGAGCGGTGGCGAGATGCCCGGCGGTCGGCGCCAGGGGACGTGCTTGGAGAGGGCGGTCGAGGGCCTTCGCGAGCCGTTCCGGTACCTCGAGCTCACGGCCGACCAGCGGCTCGACGGCTTCGTGGAACTTCACCGGGTGAGCGGTCGACAGCACCACGGCGATCGCCTTGGGGTCCTGCTTGCGATACTCCTGTCGCGCCAACCAACCGACGGCGGTATGGGGGTCGAAGACCCGACCGTGACGGCGGTAGACGACCTCGATCGCCTCCCGAATCTCGGCGTCGGTGTGGGTGGAGGAAGCGATCCAGCGGCGAAGCTGGTCGATCTCGTCCCCGAGCAGGGAACGGATCCGCTCCAGATTGCTCGGGTCGCCGATGTCCATGGCGTTGGCGAGGGTGCGGAGAGAGGGGCGGGCTTCGAACCGGCCGCTGGTCAGGAAGTCTGGTACGACCCGGTTGGCGTTGACGGCCGCCACGAACCGACGGACCGGGAGGCCCTGCAACGCCGCCATCAGACCAGCGGTCAGATTGCCGAGGTTGCCAGACGGCACGACGAAGACCAACCGGTCGCGTAGGTCCAGGGGGAGCTGGCGGAACGCGTGCACGTAGTAGGTAGTCTGGGGAAGGAGTCGACCGATGCTGATCGAGTTCGCCGAGGTCAGCTGGTGGCGGGAGACCAACTCTTCGTCGCCGAGCGCAGCCTTGACCATACGCTGGCAGTCGTCGAAGCTCCCCTGTACCGAGAAAGCGTGGACGTTGCCGCCGAGGGTCGCGAACTGGCGTTCCTGGCGCTCGCTGACCTGGCCTCGAGGGTAAAGGACGACGACGCGGGTTCCGGCGACTCCATGGAAGGCATCGGCGACGGCACCGCCGGTATCACCAGAGGTTGCGGTGAGGATGGTCAGCGTCTCGCTGGAGTGGTTGGTCGCGGCGAGCAGGCGGGCCAACATCCGGGCTCCGACGTCCTTGAAGGCGAGCGTCGGCCCATGAAACAGCTCGAGGATCAGGGTGTCGTCGTCGAGTCGGGTCAGCGGAACCGGGAAGTCCAAGGCATCGTCGATCGCCTCGGCGGCCTGGTCGAGGTCCAGGGTGGGGGTGAGGAACGGGGCCAGAACCTCTCGGGCCGTCGTCGACAGCCGTCGCGGCGAACGGGCCGCGCTTTGAAACGGAGCGATGGTCAGCGGCGGCAGCCGCTCCGGGAGGTAGAGGCCCCCGTCGGGGGCGAGCCCGCGCCGCAGAGCGGTGGCGAGGTCGACCGTACGCGTGTCGGCTGTCGCCCGAGTGCTGCGGTAGCGGAGGTTCATGAGGTCGCCGGGATGGCTGGTCCCAGGACGTGGGCACCGGGGGCAGGTAGGGGGGAGACGATCGAGTCGACCGGCTTGCCGCTGGCCGACTGGAGAGCGGTGACCAGTCCCTCTCGGACCTCCTCCCCGGCCTCGGTGGGAACCAGGGCGAAGAGCGAGGGTCCCGAACCGGACAGACCACAGCTCAGCGCTCCCCGCTCCAGGGCGACGCGGCGAGCTTCGGCGAAGCCGGGCACGTGGCCAGCGCGTCGGGGTTCGGCGAAAAAGTCCTTCATCGAACGACCCAGCAGCTCCAGATCGTCGGTGTGCAGGGCGTGAACCAGAGCGGCGAGATGGCTCCACTGGGCGCGGGCTTCGGCAAAGGGGATCGCGTCAGGGAGCAGCTCTCGCATAGAACGAGTCGATAGCTCGAGCTGCGGTCGAGCTACTGCAAAGGCCAGATGGTCTGGACAGGGCAGCGAGAGAACCTCGAAGGGGTGGTCGTGTCGGACCGCGACCCAGCCTCCCCAGAGGGCGGGGGCGGCGTTGTCGGGGTGGCGGGCGCCGCAGGTTGCCTCCTCGGCGGCGAGCGTCGCCTCCAGGAGGTCGGTCGGTGTTGCGCCGAGACCGAGCAGGGCGTCGACCGCGACCACCGCGGCGGCGGCGCTGGCGGCGCTCGACCCGAGCCCGCTGGCCAGCGGCAAACCCTTGTCGAGTTCGAGCTCGACTCCCTGACGATTCCCGGCGGCCTGCAAGAGCGCCCGGGCCGCGATGCTGCAGGTGTTGCTCTCTGGGGCCGTGGGCAGCCTTCCGCCGTCACCCCGCACCGCAGCGAGATGGACCCCGGCAGCCGACGCGAGACGAGCGGTCACAGTATCCCCCCAGCCGGCGATGGCGACCCCGAGCACGTCGACGCCAGATCCCAGGTTGGAGAGACTCGCTGGGGCGAAGGCTCGAACGGTCAAGGGGACCGCCTCAGGCCGGGTACCAGGCCTCGGGAGACGATCTGTTCGGCCACCAGGAGCGCACCCCCCGCGGCACCGCGGAGCGTGTTGTGGGACAGGAGAACGAACTTGATTCCCAAGATCGGACACCGTCGGATGCGACCTACAGTGATCGCCATGCCGGCGCCCCGATCGCGGTCGAGTCGGGGTTGCGGGCGATCGGGTTCCTCGGTCACGAGGATCGGAACTTCGGGAGCGGACGGAAGGCCGGCGGTATCGGCTGAGCGGAAGTCCATCAGGGCACGACGAACCTCGGCGGGATCGGGATCCCCCTGCAGGCGCAGCGACACGCATTCGGTGTGGCCGTCGGTTACCGCGACCCGGTTGCACTGGGCACTGATCGGAAACCCAGCGGCGACAACCCGGCCGGATGCCAGGGTCCCGAGGATCCGTTGCGGCTCGGTCTCGACCTTGTCTTCTTCGCCGCCGATGAACGGGACGACGTTGTCGAGGGCGACGAGACTCGGGACTCCGGGAATGCCGGCGCCGGAAAGCGCTTGCAGAGTCACCACCGAGGCAGCCTCGATGCCGAACGCACGGTGGAGCGGGGCGAGGGCCAGAGTCAGACCGATGGTCGAGCAGTTCGGGTTGGTCGCCAAGCCGCCCCCGGCGGGAACCGCCTGCCCCTCGAGGAGCGCCAGATGGTCGGCGTTGACCTCGGGGACGAGCAGCGGGACATCGGGATCCATGCGGTGGGTGGCGGCGTTCGAGACCACCAGGTGTCCGGCCTCGGCGCAAGGCCGTTCGACGGTTTGAGCGACATCGCGGTTCAGGGCCGAAAAGAGGAGCTGAGGAGCCAGGCCGGGTTCCGAAGCCTCGACCGTGAGGTCGGCGATGGCGGGAGGGATCGGCTGGGGGAGAGCCCAGCGGGCTGCTTCGCCGTAGCGGCGGCCGATCGACCGTTCCGAGCCCGTCACGCAGACCAGCTCGAACCAGGGGTGTTCGGCGAGCAGGGTGACGAAACGCTGGCCCACACTGCCCGTGGCTCCTAGCACCCCGACTGGAATCCGGCGGGCGGGAGAAGTAGCAGAGTCGTTCATGGCAGATCCTCGCTGAGGTGAGGCCGGTCGGGGGCCAGGGTTTCGAGGCAGCGCACCACGTCGACCAGCACCCCAGAGGCGGTGACCGCTGGCCCTGCCCCCGGACCTCGCACGGTCAGGGGGAGGTCGCAATAGTGATCGGTCGTGAAGGCGACGAGGCTCTCGGGCCCCACGGTGTCGAAACAGGGGTGGTCGGGGCCGACTTCGCGCAGACCGGCCCGGGCCTTCTGGCCGTCAAACTCGATGACGTAGCGCCAGCGCAACCCGGCGGCCTCGAGGTCCTGGCGGCGTCGCTCGAAGTCGGCGTCCAGTTGGGGGACTCGGGCCCAGAACTCCTCCACGGCGAGGTCCGCCCAGGAGGGGTCGCCGAGAAACGACTCGACCTCGACCTCCTCCAGTTCGAGGGGCACACCGGCCAGTCGGGCCAGGATGCAGACCTTGCGTTGGGCGTCTCGGCCGCTGAGATCGTCCCAGGGGACGGGCTCGAGATAGCCCCGGCGGTTCGCTTCGTCCAGGGCCTCGGAGAACCGTCGGCCGCGGCGAAGTTCCTCGCACAGGAAATTGAGTGAGCCGGACACCACGCCGACCAGAGAACGCAGGGCATCGCCGGCGGCGAGCTGGTGGGTCAGGGTGGAGAGGACGGGAAGGCCGGCTCCGACCGTCGCCTCGTAGTAGAGTGGAGTTCGGTGTCGGCGCGCCAACGCGGTCCAGGACACGTACTCCGTCCAGGGCTCGCAGAACGGCTTCTTGTTGGCCGCCACCAGTCCGTAGCCGCGACTGAGCAGCGAGTGGTAGATCGATCCGATCTGGTCGCTGGCAGTGAGATCGAGAACCACGCCAGGAACCTCGCGGTGGTCCAGGTAGGTCAGGAGATCGTTCAGCGTGCCGGCAGGGGCGGTCCGGAGACGCGATTCGGCCTCGTGGGGCGGGATGCCGTCGTCGTCGATCAGCAGTTGACGACTGTTGGCCAGGGCGACCCATCGGAGGTCCACGCCACGCTGCTCGCGCCAGCGCTCGAGCAGCCGCGACGACTGTTCGAGCACCGCACGGCCGACGTTGCCGCAACCCACCAAGATCAGATCGACGCGGGGAAGCGGGGTACCGAAGAAGGTCGAATGAATGGCTCGGAGGGCGGGAACCTCGTCGTCTGAGCTGACCACCAGGGAGATGTTGAGCTCGGAGGAACCCTGGGCCACGGCACGCACGTTGATCCGACGATCTCCCAAAGCGCCGAAGAGACGGGACGCGATTCCGGGACGTTCGCGCATCTCTTCTCCGACCACCGCGACGACGGAGAGTTCCCGGTCGATGATCAAAGGATCGACGGCGCCGACCCTGAGTTCGAGCTCGAACTCGGAGTGGATCGCCTGGGCGGCTGCTTCGGTGCTCTCGGGGGCGACGGCGAAGCAGATCGAGTGCTCTGACGACGCCTGGGAGATCAGGATGACGCTGACATCAGCTCGCGCCAGACAGCCGAAGAGCCGATTGGCGATTCCGGGCACTCCCACCATGCCGTCGCCCTCGAGACGGAGCAGGTCGACGGCGGGGATCGAAGTGATGCCCCGCACAGCGAAGCGATTGGCACTCGATGCGTCGGTGATCAAGGTCCCGGCGGCGTCGGGGTCCAAGGTGTTGCGGATCGCGAGCGGCACTCTGCCGCGACGTGCAGGATGAACACTTGGCGGGTGGACGACCTTGGCTCCGAAGTGGGAAAGCTCCATCAACTCGTCGTAGCTGATTCGAGGTAGGGGAAACGCCTCGGGGACCTTGCGCGGGTCGGCGGACAGCACCCCCGAGACGTCGGTCCACAACTCGATGACCTCGGCTTCCAACGCCTCTCCCAGGAGGGACGCGGTGAGGTCGGAACCTCCACGACCGAGCGTCGTGGTTTCGCCGCGTGAAGTCGCCGCCACGAAACCGGTCACCACGGGCAGCGACGACCGACCCAGGAGCTGCGATCGGATCGAAGACCGGGTCGCCTCGGCCTCGACCCGGGCCTGGCCGAAGGTGGCGTCGGTCACGATCAGCTGCCGAGCGTCGATCGCTTCCGCCGCGATCCCGAGTGGCTCGAGGCAGAAGGCCAACAGGGGAGCCGACAGTCGTTCTCCGAAGGAGACGATACTGTCGCGGGTCCGCGGACTGCATTCGCGGAGCAGGAAGACGCCGTGCAGAAGGTCCTCGAGATCGGCGAACCTCTCGCGGAGCCAGGTGGCCAGCTCCTCGTGGCCAGCGCCGAGAGACTGCGCCGCATCGAGGTGCCGTTCGTAGAGCGCCTGCCAGCGCCGCTTCCAAGCTGCATCCCGCTGGCTCGCTTCGTCGGCGGCTCGGAGGAGTTCGTTGGTGACTCCGCCCATGGCCGAGACCACGACGACGACAGAGCCGCCACTTCGGGCTCCTGCTACCAGCCGCGCCACGTGCCCCATGCGTTCGGGTGTAGCGAGCGAAGTACCGCCGAACTTGAGGATCCTCATGGTGGGCCGGAACCCTAGCAGGTCGATGGCTCGACTGGCCATAGCCAGCTCGCGGATGGGAAAAGAAAAGGCCCGCTGCGCGAGCGCAGCGGGCCTCGAGAACGAGAGCCGTGGGCCTACGGCGTGTCGAGGCAGAGCGTGTAGCTGCCGGAACCGCTGTAGGAGTCGACCTTCCACAGGTAGTAGCCGGAGCTACCGCTGTAGGTGACCTCTTCGTGGGAGTTCGAGGAGGTACCGCTATCGACCTGCCGCCAGCGGCCTCCGCTCCACTTGTAGAGGTAGAGGTCGAAGTCGGCACTGCCTGGGCCATCCAGCGTCCCCTCGTGGGTACCGGAGCCACTGTAGTAGTAGGTGCCGTTCGGCTCGTAGGCATAGCCGCCGTTGGACAGCGAGCCGGTGTAGGTATCACCAGAGCATCCGCCGCCCGGTGGAGCGGTCACCGTCACGCTCTTGGTGATGCTGTCGGTGGCGCCGTCGTCGTCGGTCACGGTCAGCGTCACGCTGTAGGTCCCAGCGCTGCCGTAGGTGTGGCTTGGGTTGGTGGCGGACGAGCTACCACCATCACCGAAGTTCCAGCTGCGCGAGGCGATGCTGCCATCCGGATCCGAGCTGCTGTCGCTGAAGTTCGCCACCAGATCGTTGGTGGTGAAGCTGAAGTTGGCCGTCGGGTCCTGGTTCGGAGTCGTCGTCGAGTAGCTTCCCACCAGCGTGACACCGGAGTAGTTGCTGTAAGCCCGGACCATGACGTGGTACGTGCCGGTCGATGGGCTCGCGAAGTCGCAGGTCTCGTTGTTGCCGTTCAGCCACGGCCGGCAGTCGTAGGACGACGTCGTGGGGGCCGAACCGAAACGGACGTAAAGGTCGGCGTCGCCGCTACCGCCCGAAATCTGGAAGCTGAGGTCGCTGGCGCCGGCGGGGACCGCCATCGTCCAGCGCTGCTCGTTGCCCTGGGAGCCGGACAGTCCAGTCACCGGGACGTTGTTCTCGAGAGTACCGGTGCCGGGGTTGGTGCCGCCACCGCCGGGGACACCCACCGCATCCCAGGCGAGATGGACGGCGTCGACTTCGGTTTGTCCGTAGAGATCCTCGGCTGCCTGCGCGGTGGCGTTGCGGGCATCTTCGAACTGGCTTTGCGTGCCCAGGTAGTTGGCCAGCGCGTGGTAGAAGATCCGCTCGGCCTTGCTGATGCCGATTCCCGGGACGTTGACCGAGGTCTTGCCACGCGGGTGGCTTCCGCCCTCGACGAGCAGGACGTAGGCGAGGTTGGCGATCCCCGAGTTCCCGTGCACGCCACACTGATCGTTGGAGTTGCTCGGGAAGCAGGTTCCAGCGTAGAGACGCTCCGGATAGTAGTCGGGCGAGTAGTTGTCCTGCGTGGGGTTGGCCATGTAGCGCAAGGCGTCGTTGTTGCCGTTGCCCGGGGTGTAGATGTCTTCGCCCAACAGCCAGGTAGCGCTGGTGACGGAGCCGTCGTACCAAGCCTCGACCGAGGCGCCCATGATGTCCGACCACGCTTCGTTCAGCGCTCCGGGCTCTTTCTGGTACACCATGTTGCCGGTGTACTCGGTCACGGCGTGCGTCAACTCGTGGGCGTCGACGTCGAGGGACTTCGACAGCTCGGTGAAGGTCGTACCGTCACCGTCACCGTAGACCATCTGAGAGCCGTTCCAGAAGGCGTTGTTGTAGTTGCTGCTGTAGTGCACGGTGGAGTGCAGGGTGGCACCGTTGTCGTCGTAGGAGTCTCGGCCGTGACGGCTGTTGTAGTAGTCGTAGGTGACGCCCGCGTAGGTGTGGGCAGCCTGGGCGGCGCTGTCGCTGCTCGAACCACCCTCGGTGATCAAGAGCGAGCCGGGAAGGCTGGTGCCGTTGTTGGCAGTGTAGGTGCGACGGTTGCGGGCGTACTTGTGGCGCGCATCCTTCATGACCAGGTCGCCGGTGTTCGCATCGGCGAAGATGCGGTCGACCTGTGGGTCGCCGTCGCTGTCGGTGTACTGAGCCCAGATCGACCAGGTCAGTCGCAGATCGCCCTGGTCCAGGACGTAGATGAGTTCGGCATCACTCTGCGGCTCCCACTTCATGATTCCCACCTGGGCGGCAGCACGGACGACGGCACGGTCGGCGTTCATCCGCGGCTTCAGGTTCTGAGCGTTGGGGGCCATGCGGCCGTTGATTGCGTAGACAGTGCCGTTGCGATCGGAGTGCACCATCATCTCGGCACCGAAGACGGGGATGCCGTTGACGGTTTGCCGCACGCGTACGTGACTGTTGCCGCGGGCGTCGCGGGACTCGTTCAGGGTCACGAACGTCTCGTTGCCGCTGGCTCCGAAAAGCGTATGGTTGGCGCGGATGGCCTCGATGGCTCCACCCCGCTTGCCAGAAACTCCCAGGTCACCCTTGACGAAGGTAGGGACACCGACCGCGTCGGCGCTCCGAATGTCGGCCTTCTCGGCCCACGCTACCCCGCAGGCCGCGAAGCCGAACAGCACGGCTGTCGTCAGAACTCTCTTCATTCTCGATCTCCTTCAGTGTTTGAGGATTGCATTGAACGGACTTGGATTGGGATGCATGGCCGACCTTGTGCATCGAGCGTGCCAGGTTTTGCGAAGTCAAGAAAAGTCATTGCGGGTCAATGGCTTAGGTCGCGGGTCAGGGTTGGGCTCTCTCGCGTCGGGTCAAGTTGGGACCCGTCAGGGTGGCCTGGGTTCGTATCTAACCCCTGGCAAAAGGGTCTGTTGGTGACCCTTTACTCGAGCTTCAGGCGGACGAGAGTTGCTCCCCAGCCACCGGCTCCCATCGGAGCGTCTCCGAAGGCCTCGACGAGGGGGCTGCGTTGGAGGATCTTGCGCACTCGTTGGCGTTGTACGCCAATTCCCCGACCGTGAATCAGGCGTACCTGGTCGAATCCAGCCTGGTAGGCGAGGTCCAGGTAGTCCTCGACGATCTCACCGATTTGCGCCGGAGGAAAGCTGTGAAGGTCGAGAACATCCGCGATCTCGATCTCGATCGGAGGCGGTTCGGAAGGAGGGTCGTGGGTCAACGGAACAGCTTGAGAAAGAGGAGTTCGATTCCGAACCCGTCGTCGGGTCCGGCCACGGCCACCCCGGCGTCGACGCGCATCAGGGTTCCCCAGGGTCCGAGGAACCCGCCCGAGAGTCCCACCCCGGCGAGAAACTCCTGGTCCAGGCCGGTGGCATCGTTGCTGGCCAGCGCCATGTCGAGGAGACCCTCCAGACGGAACACGTCGCCTACATTGAGTCCGTAGGACAGGTGGCCCAGGGCTGCCTCTTCGGCTCGCACCGAACTCGACTGGTAGCCGTGGATTCGAGTATCCGAGAAGGAGCCGAACTCGTAGCGGGTGAAACGGTCGAGGTTCTCACCGCCGACCCATGCGACTTCCGCTCCGATCTTCTGGAACTTCGGAAGGAACCAGTTTTTCGCCAGCTGTACCCGGTAGCGGTAGAACTGGTCGGTCTCGGGGTCGAACGACGCCACCTGGTCCGGGGTGCCCCAGGCATCCCATTCGTCCCGCTGGTTGTAGCTGCCGGCCAGCGTTAGTCGGTAGCCGTTGCGGCTGTACCGCCCGAGAAGCTCGACCGAGTGGATCAGGTGATCGCTGGGTAGGGTGAAATCGTCGGCCGTGTCGTCGGCTCGTGAGTAGTCGAGGCGGGTGATCTGATACTCGAACCCGAGGCGGAAGTGGCTTCCGATCGCCCGCCCGCCTTCGAACTCGATCGAGGCGGGTCGAAACTCGACATCCTGGCTAGGGGCCTCTTCGCCGTCGACGAAGGTCTCGTCGGTGAGGCCGATCCCCAGGGCGAAAGCGCCTACGCCGGCGTCGAATCGGCTTCCGAAGAGGCTCGGTTCCGAGATGCTGGCCTGGAGGAGGACACCCGCGAAGAAGACGTTGAGTTGGCGGCCACTGTCGCGGAAGTCCAGGTCCAGGTAATCGACGCCGGCGAGTGGCAGAGGAAAGTCCGCGGCGTCGTCGTAGAACACGCCGCCGACGAGGAAGAGCTTGCTGGTATCGAACTCCTCCTGGACCTCTCGTTCTCCCGACTCGCGGTTCTTGGTGAGGTAGCGAAGCCCCTGCTCGGTATCCCGCACCATGGTGACTTCGGAGTCGAGGACCTGGCGGCGCGCGGTCTCGAAGTCCTCGGCGTTGATGCGAAGTTCTCGGAAGTGCCCTTCGCGCTCTACGACCAGAGACTCGTTGAGGATGGTGAAGATCTGCTGACCCTCGGTGTGCAGCGGGAGCCAGAAGGCGTCGGGAGTCCACGGCTGTTCGGCGCCCTGAGCGTCGACCGGCCGGAAGTTGACCGTCTCTTCGTTGGACAGGACGTCTCCGGTGAGTCCGAGTTGGACGGTGCGCATCCGGACCCGACCGAAGTGCTCGCGGTCGACCCATACCGTGCCCCGTTGGAGCTTGCGCTCAGTGGCTGCCGAATCTTCGCCGGGTTCGAAATCGATCACCCAACAGTCCCGCTCTCCCACCGGCTCGGTACCTCGGAGTCGGTAGCGGAACTCTGGCGTGAAGTGGATCTCCAGCGGCGCGGCGGCCGCCTTCTCGGGCTGCAGAATGGGGATCTCCGGCAGCCGGTCCCGTTTCCAACGGACGCCGTTGATGAAGAGGTCGCGCCAAGCCCAGTCGAAGCCGACGTCTCGGCGATAGAAGTAGGGTCCCTCGTACGCCACCTCCAACGCCCCTTCGCCGCCGGCTTGAAACCTCAGGTGGTTGGTGTGGATTGCCTGGTAGTGCTTCAGGCGTCGGTTCTGTGCGTCTTCGAAGGCCTGGAGGCGCCGCAGGATCTCTTCGACCGGAACGACCTTGTCGCCGCTCACGTCGACCTGCTCCGCCAGACCTTCGAGTTCCTCGACCGAAGGTCGCTCGAGGCTCAAGACGGAGATCGGAGCACTGTCGTCGAGCCGTACCCCGAGGCGACCGGTCTCGCGCGTCAGGCCGAACAGGCTGCTACGGGTTCCGGTGGTCAGGTCGAAGGACTCGGGATTCCGCAAAGTCGGATCCGCGAACCAGAGTTGGGCCGGCTCGGTGGTTTCGGACCGCACCACGACGCGGGCCTGCAGGTCCTCACCCCGCACGAAGGACCACGCCTCGACGCCGGATCCGGTCGGCGACGAGGCTGCGTCGTACGACAGGTCCCCCTGGAATTCGTTGGCGAGCACGATCAAGGGGGCCAGGGCCTCGGCCGTCGGCTGGGGCTGGTCGAACAGGGCGATAGAGATGCCAGCCGCGGCCTGGCGGGCGGCGACAGCCAATGCACCCGCGGGAGGATTCGGAGTCTCGAGGCCGACGGCGACGAGCGGCCGCCCGGGGTCGAGAGCAGCGAGTGCCGTGGCGAGAGGCTCCAAAGGCGGCGACCCCGGTGCGAGGACGATCCCGTCCAAGTAGGCGCCGCTGCCCAGCGCGTAGAAGGCATCGATCGCCTCGGCGTCTCGAGGTAACGGACGGGGCAGGATCCGTGCTCCGGGAGTTGCCCCCTGCAGGGCCACCGAGGCCTGCTTGAAGAGAAAGGCGTAGTCCTCCTCCTGGCTCTCCGCTCGAGATCCGTCGATGGGGAGCCAGCGAACGTCGAAGTGTCGCAAAGAAGGATTCGCTCGCGCGAACTCGGTCGCGGCTGCGAGCTCTGCTTCCAAAGCGGTGATGTTCTCCAGGAGCGGGGGCGGGGTGTGGAAGGCGACGCTCAGCCAGGGCGTGGCGCCGGTCGCATCCAGGGCGGCCACGGACCCAGCATCGGCCGCCAGTTTCGTGGCA
Source organism: Thermoanaerobaculia bacterium (assembly GCA_030429235.1). Taxonomy (GTDB): domain Bacteria; phylum Acidobacteriota; class Thermoanaerobaculia; order Multivoradales; family JAIOJS01; genus JAIOJS01. The sequence goes on from JAUIDB010000002.1 coordinate 55,335, forward strand.
TCGCGTTCCCATCGCACGTAGAAGCGGGCATCGCCCGCGAGGGCCGGCGCCCGGTGCAGAAGCTCGGCTACCCGTCCGGGATCGTCGACCGTCCAACCGGCGCATGGCGTACAGGGAGGACGACCACCGGTCGCACTCAGCGGAGCCGAGAGAGCCGCAGCGAGCAGGGAGAGGAGGAGGAGGGAGTGGAGGGTAGGCCGCTTCATGGCGCCAAGAATAGCTGTCCTTCTCGGTCGATTGCCATCTCGTCGTGGCCGCGGAGGTAGGAGCCACGGTGGGGTCACGGCTGCTATCATCCAGACGGTATGGAATTCTCGGGTCGACTCGCATCGGTTCCTCTTTCGGACCTGCTTCAGTGGGCGAGTCACGACCGGCGCACGGGCTGTCTAGTGGTTCGCACCACGCACCGCCAGAAGCGGGTCTTCTTTCAGCGCGGAGAGATCGTGGGCTGCTATTCCGACGACCCGGCCGAGTACTTCGGCCAGTTTCTCCTGCTCGAGGGCTACATGGACGCCGACGGAGTCATGTCGGCGTTGACCTGGTGTCGGGAGAATCGGAAACGGCTGGGGGCAGCGCTGGTCGAGTTGGGCATGCTGACGGCCGATACCGTGCAGACGGCCCTGCGGCGGCAGATCGAGGACACGGTGTGCGACCTTTTCCTCTGGCAGCACGGCGTGTTCTTCTTCGAGCACAGCATCCCGGGCGAGGAGGAACTGCTTCCTGAACCGGTCAGCACCATGGGTCTGATGATGGAGGGCAGCCGCTGGATCGACGAGCACGACCGGATCCGACGGGTGTTCGTGCACGACAACATCGTGTTCCGGCGGGGAAGCCAGTGGCCCGGCCAGGACCTGACCGTACGGCAAGAGCGCCTGCTCGAGCTGTTCCAGGAAGGCATGACCCTGGCAGACAGCTATGCCGCTACCAAGGGTTCGAAGTTCCGATTCCTCGAGGCGCTCTTCGCGCTGACGATCCGCGAGGTTCTCGATATCGATCGCGTCGGAGACGAGATCCACGGTCGAACCAGCACCGAGATTCGGATCCTCGATCTTCTGATGGAACAGGCGGCGGAAGAGGAGGTGCTTTTCTCGGGCCGGCACCTGTCACTACCTCTCCAGGCCTTCGACCGTTTCTACCCGGTCTGGCTCGAGGTCGAGAGCGAGTTGAGCGAGATGAGTCCCGAGGCTCTCCAGCTCTGTCGACGGATGGATGGCTCGAACTCGATCCACACCCTCGTCATCTCCGCCGGTCGCCAGCGTGAGGAGCGCATGGAGACGGTGTTGGTCGAACTGCGCAAGGGCAACCTCGTGCTGCTGCCGAGACCGCTCGACGAGATGACCTCGATGCGCGACCAGAAGCGGGGCGCCTGGTTGCGCCGTCTCTTTCAGCCCGTACGGGGTTAGTTCCCCGAGGTCGCGGCCGGCTCGGCGGTGTCGAGTCTCCAGCTCTGGAAGCCGGTGAGCACCGCTCGGTCGGTGTAGGGGTTGACGCCGGGAAGGGGCTGCAGTTCCAGGCGCACGAGCCAGACCTCCGGACGGTCGGCTTGGGCGATGAGCTGAGGGCGGACGGCCGGCAGGTCGCGAAGGTAGATTCGATCTCCGGCGAAGGGGTCGAGCGCGTTCTCCAGCAGGATCGAGCCGAAGGCGGCGCGGTCACCGCCGAGGAGCACGACGGCTCGTGGCCCCACGCCGGCCGCATCGATACGGCGGAGCAGCTCTCCCGATTGTCCGTGGTACCAGCTGAAGTGGTAGTCGACGAGGAGCGGGAGGCGCGTGGAGAGGGGGAGCACGAGCAGCACCGCCAGGCCCAGGGTTGCCACGACCGAGCGCCAAAGTCTGGGCAGGGGGCTCGCCACCAGCTGGTCGTACAGCAGCGTCAAACCGCGAGCGGCGAGGAGTGCCATCGGTACCAGCGCCTCGAACGCAAAGCGGGGTCCACCGTGCGTGACGTCGCGGTAGTAGTAGAACGAATACACCACCACGAGGGAGGCAGCGCTCACGGTGAGGAACAGATCGGCTCGGCGGTCCTGGCGGCGCCAGGCTGGGGCCAGCGGTGCCAGGATTCCGATGAGAGGGAGAGTGAGGTCACCCCAGGGGAGCCCCCAGACCGAACCACCGAGTTGACCGACGAACCAGAGGAAGCGCCGGCTGACCAGTTCGCCGGCCTCACCCAGCCCAGCTGGCAGGGCGAAGGGGCGAAGCTCGGGGGCATAGATGGAGTATCCAGCCGTGAAGGCGCTGCCGAACGTATGGTGCTGGATCAGCAGCAGGCCGATCAGCGGTCCGGCCGAGCCGACGATCGCCCAACCCGCCAAGCGGGAGACCTTCGCTCGTCGCTCGGTAGAGGACAAAGCTGACAGGCCGTAGATCAACACCACGGGGATCAGCATGGCGGTAGCAGTGAGCGGACGGGTCGAGAAGGCCGCGGCGGCCAGCAAGCCACTGGCAAGCCCAGCCCTTCGCGAATTGGTCTGGTGCGCTCGGGCCCAGAACACGGCGCACCAGGTGAGCAGGGCGAGGGTCGGAGTGTGGGCCATGAAACCCGCACTCATGAACAGCGCGAACGGAGAGACGCCGAGGAGCGCGGCGGCCAACAGGCCAGTTCGGTGGTCGAACAGGAGAACGCCGAGCCGGAAGGCTCCCACGATCGCCACGGCCAGGAGCAGGGGTGTGATCCAGACCGTGGAGCCGACCAGCCAGCCGATCGACAACATCAGCGGCCAGCCTGGTGGGTACATCGAACACCAGAGACCCGGTTGCAGAATGATGTTCTCGACTCCGAAGGCCGCCGGCCAGGGCGGGGGCGCGAGCTTCAGTTTGCCGGCGGCGAAGATCTTCCCCTGCAAGCTGTACGAAATGCCGTCGGCGACGTGAGGGATGCCGTCGAGGACCCCCAGGGCCAGGGTGAGGCTCGCCAGTCCTGCCAGGAGCGCGACGAGGACCGCGGCTGCGGTGGCCTGGTCAGCGCGTCGGTTCGACTCAGGCGGCACCGGGGTCGACTCGCTGGCCGAGCCAACGAACTCCCAGGAGAATCACTGCGGTTCCGATCAGCAGGGAGATCCACGGGGAAAGGCCGTACGCCGTGGGGACGTCTCCCACCAGCATGCCGAGGAACCCGAGCCCGAGCGCGTACGGCATCTGGGTCCGGACGTGGGCGATGTGGTCGCATCCAGTAGCCAGGCTGCTCAGGATGGTGGTATCGGAAATCGGAGAACAGTGGTCTCCCCAGACGCTGCCCGCCAGGACCGAGGAGATGGCCCCGAGGAGTAGAGTGTGGTGGGTGGCGCTACCGATTCCGTGGCCGGCTTCGAGAGCCAGTCGGTGGACGACGGGTACGACCAGTGGAATCAAGATCGCCATGGTCGCCCAGGAGGTGCCGGTCGCAAAGGCGATGGCCGCGCCGAGTACGAAGACGATCATCGGCACGAGGAAGGGCGACAGGACGCTGCTCGTCACGTTGACGATGTAGTCGGCGGTGTGGAGCTCCGCGGTGACGGAACCCAGAGACCAGGCGAGGACCAGTACCGTCAAGGCGAGGAGCATCGACTTGAAGCCTTCGACCAACGCTTCCATGGTGGGCTTCAGTCCGATCTCGGATTGGGACGCGCAAAGCACCGAGGCGACCAGCAAGCCTGCTCCACTGGCCCAGATCAGGGCTGAGTAGCTGTCGGCGCCGGACAAGATCTCGCGCCATCGTGCGAATCCCTCGAGGCCGGGGTCGATGCCCCCCGAGCCGCTGAGATAGAGGCCGAGCAGGGTGATACCGAGGACCGTGGCGATCGGAAGCACGGCGTTGCGCGCTTTTGGAATCAGGCCGGAGGGCGGATCGAGGACGGGGTTCGAGAAGTCGGACAGCGGTACGTCCCCCTCGGCCAGGACCGCTCCGTCGTGCAGCGCTCGTCGTTCCGCCTTGAGCATCGGACCCAGGTCGCGGCCGAAGAAGCCGACCGCGAAGGTCATGACCAGGGCGAAGATCGGATAGAAGCGGTAGGGAATGGTCTCGACGAACACGAGGTACGGATTCAATTCGACACCGATTCCCACCAGGGCCGCGCCGATCAACCCAACCTCGTAACCGACCCAGGTGGAGATCGGCACGAGACTGGCCACTGGCGCCGCCGTACTGTCGACGAGGTAGGCGAGCTTTTCGCGGCTGATCCGGAGTTTGTCGGTGATCGGCCGCATGGTCGGACCCACGATCAAGGTATTGGCGTAGTCGTCGAAGAACACGACCAGTCCCATGGCCCAGGTGGCGAGCTGACCTCGTCTCAGGTTGGTGGCGAACTGCGTCATTCGCGCCACGATTCCCAGCGTCCCGCCGCTCTTGGTGATCACCCCGACCATACCGCCGAGAAAGAGGGTGAAGACCAGGATCGACGCGTGATCGCCGTCGGCGATGGCGTTGCGCACGAAATAGTCGGTGGTGCGACCGAATGCCGTGAAGGGGTTCCAGTGGAAGAGAATCAGTGCGCCGCTGAAGACCCCGAGGACGAGCGAGACGAGCACGTCCTTGAACAGCAGGGCCAGGCCGATCGCGAGCAGGGGAGGCACGATCGAGAGCCAGCCGGGGAGGGCCGTGACCTGGACCTGGGACGGGACGCCGCCCTCCGCTTGGTAGCTCAGCGTCGAGGTGCCACGCGCCGGCCGCAGTACTTCCAGTCGGATGGAGTTCTCACCCGGCTCGATCGAGACGGTCTGTGACTTCGCCCCCAGGGTGAACACGATGCTGGTGGTCGAGCCGTCGCCGTCGGGAGCGACCACTCGGAGCTTCAGTGGGGTCTTGGCGATCTGTACGCCGTCCTGGGTAACGTCGATCGGTGCGGAAGCTCGACCCAGGGCCGGAGCGGAACCGACCAGAGACAGGGCAGCCACGAGGACGATGAGGGTCAGCAGAGTCTTGCGCACTTGGGCTCCTGTCGTGGGAAGAGGGTCCGGTCCGGGAGAGCACGGGCAGTGCTCTCCCGGCTCGCGAGAGGGTCGGTCAGACCGGTGACTCGGCGATTTCGGGTTCGATGTCCTTGACGAGTCCCATCGCGATCCGGAGCTTCTTCTCCAACTCGTCGGCCAACTCGGAGTTGTCACGCAGGAACTGCTTGGCGTTCTCGCGGCCCTGGCCCAGGCGGATCTCACCGCTCGAGAACCAGGCACCGCTCTTCTGCACGAGGTCGTGTTCGATTCCGAGATCGATGAGTTCTCCTACCCTCGAGATTCCCTCCTGGTAGTCGATGTCGAACTCGGCGATGCGGAACGGGGCGGCGACCTTGTTCTTGACCACCTTGACCTTCGCCCGGCTGCCGACCACGGTGTCGCGGTCCTTCAGGGTTCCGATCCGTCGGATGTCGAGCCGCACCGAACTGTAGAACTTGAGGGCGCGGCCGCCGGTCGTGGTCTCGGGGCTACCGAACATCACCCCGATCTTCTCTCGGATCTGGTTGATGAAGATCAAGCAGGTCTTCGATTTGGCGACGATCGCGGTGAGCTTTCGCAGCGCTTGTGACATCAGCCGCGCTTGGAGGCCGACATGGGAGTCGCCCATCTCGCCCTCGAGTTCGGCCCGGGGCACCAGGGCGGCCACCGAGTCGATGACCACGACATCGAGGGCGTTGCTGCGGACCAGCATCTCCGCGATCTCCAACGCTTGCTCGCCGCTGTCGGGCTGCGAGACCAGAAGGTCGTCGAGACTGACGCCCAACTTCTGGGCGTACTCCGGATCGAGCGCGTGCTCGGCGTCGATGAAGGCGGCCACGCCTCCCGCCTGCTGGGCGCGTCCTACCACCGAAAGGGCCAGGGTCGTCTTTCCGGAAGACTCCGGCCCGTAGACCTCGACCACCCGGCCGCGTGGGACACCACCGATTCCGATGGCCGCGTCGACCGCGATCGAGCCTGTCGAAATCGCCGCGACCCCGAGCCCGTCCATCTTGCCGAGCCGCATGATTGCGCCCTTTCCGAACTGGCGTTCGATCTGTCCCAGGGCACTGTCGATCGCCTTCAGGCGCTCATCCTTCTTACCGTTGCTCATCTATCGTCTCCTCGATCCACACCGTCATTGCGGCGGATCCTCATGTGTGGTTGCGTTGGTTCACCGGCCTCCCATCGAGGCTGAGGTCGGTGCTCCGAGTTTACTCCTTGCTGTGAGCCCGAGGGCACGGTGATTCACCGAACCTGCCTCTTGCCGGACACGTCGTACTCGTGACGTGGGCGGAGTTGCCCACTGTCCGCCGAGAGGTCCCTGGGAAGGGGACGAAACCGAAGGATCTAGCCACCGGTGGTAGGAAGTGGGGCAGATGGTACCGCGGCTCCCGCCTGCCCGCAACACGCGTCGGGCCTGGGGTTCTCTATAATCGAGCGCCTGAGGGACTCGTATCGATCGCGAGTCGACACCGAATCTAGAATCTCGAATCGGAGGATCGTCATGACCGCACCCCGAAACTCGGTTACGTTGCGCGGAGTTCTCGTACTCCTGGTCGCGCTGGTTCTGGCCGCGGGATGCGCCCAGAAGACCCCGGAGCAGAAACTGATCGAACTCCGCTCGTACTACACGGCGGAGCTCAACAGCATCGTCACCCGCGCGCAGGAGGTGCCCTTGCCCGAGCCGATGGCCGAGGAAGAGGAAGCGGCGGCCGACGAGACCGACGAGTCCTCGGCCGAAGACGAGATGGGTATCGAGGAAGAGGAACTCCCCGTGGGGCCGCTGCTGTCGACGGTGCTCCTGGATGTCGTCGTGCGTCATGAGGCCAAAGAGAACCTGCCGGGCGTGACGCTCGACGTGACCCACGCCGATCCCGAAGGCAACGAAAAGGCGCACTATCGCTTCTGGGTGGACACCTCCAACCTGGTGCGCGGCCAGCACATTCAGATCACCCACCAGTTGGAGGACGTCGACTACGTCGAGGGCGATGGCTTCTTCGTGGAGGTGCGCAACCCGGTCCCGGAGGCTGAGCGCTCCGAGTACCGCGAGTTCGATCTCGATTCCTAGGGTGCGACGCAACACCGCGTGGCCGTGGATCGTAGACCCAGCATGAACGTCGAGAGCCTGTCGCCGATCCCTGCCGATCAACTCGCCGAGAGTCTGGCTGCGATCGGCCGACTGGAGAGCAACGTCGCCCAGGTGGTACGGGGCAAGGAGTCGGTGATCCGGCTCGCTGTCGTCAGTCTGCTCGCGCGCGGCCACGTCCTGATCGAAGACGTACCGGGGGTGGGCAAGACGACCCTGGCTCAGGCACTCGCCGTCTCGTTGGGCCTGTCGTTCCAGCGCATCCAGTTCACCAGCGACCTGCTACCGAGCGACATCCTCGGTGTTTCGGTGTTCAAGCAGGATGTCCAGGAGTTTCAGTTCGTCCCGGGACCGATCTTCGCCAACGTGATTCTGGCCGACGAGATCAACCGGGCCACGCCCAAGAGCCAGTCGGCGCTCTTGGAAGGGATGAGTGAAGGCACCGTTTCGATCGAGCGGCGGCGTCTTCGTTTGCCGACTCCGTTCCTGGTCCTGGCGACGCAGAATCCTCTCGAACACCAGGGGACTTTTCCTCTGCCGGAGTCCCAGCTCGATCGGTTCATGATGTCGTTGGCCATCGGCTATCCCCCTCCGGAGGCGGAGCGGGAACTGCTGCTGAGTGGCGGAGTCGAGCAGATTTTGGGGCAGCTCAAGCCCGTGCTCGGCAAAGACGATCTGGCCAATCTCCAGAGGACTGCGGCGTCGGTCCACGTCGACCCCAAGGTGGCGGACTACCTACTGGCGATCGCCCAGACCACTCGAGACGAGCCGGAGTTTGCCATGGGAGTGTCGACGCGGGGAGCTCAGAGTCTGTTCCGGGCCGCCCAGGCGATGGCGCTCTGCGACGGTCGAGAGTTCGTCGTGCCGGACGACGTGCAGCGAGCCGCGATTCCGGTGCTGTCCCATCGCGTGCTCCTGCGGCAGAGCGTCGGCGGCGGGATCGAGGGCGGGCGACAGGCGATCGAACGCGTCGTGGCGTCGGTTCCGGTTCCGATCTAGATGCCTTCTGCAACCCGCCAGCCGCGGGGGAGCGGGCGACGAAGTCGCCAGCGACGTCGACGCTGGCCGGTCCCCGAGAGGATCCGTCCAACTCGCGTCGGATTCTGGTTCATCCTATGCACCCTCGTAGTCGGTGTGGCCGCGACCAATACTGGAAACAACGCCCTCTACATCGTCCTGGCTTCGATGCTGGCCCTGCTGGTGATCTCCGGCTTGGCCTCCCGATTCAACCTCGAGCGCCTCGCCTTTGCGGCCGATGCGCCCGAGGAGGTTTTTGCCAAGCGACCGTTCCATCTCGCCCTCGAGGTCGAGAATCGCAGCCGGTGGTTGCCGCGATGGCTCCTCGTTCTATCGATGGCGGACGAGGGGCAGCCCCTCCTCATCCCGTATCTGCCGCGCCATGGTCGAGGCAAGGGGTTCATGGAGATGCTGTTGCCGCAACGGGGCTTTCAACGATTCACCTGGATGCACGTTGGCAGCATCTTTCCCCTGGGCTTCTTCCACAAGGGGTTGCGGTACTCGACCGAGGTCGAGATCTTGGTGTACCCGGAGATCTACCCGGCCTCGGCCGGGGCTCCCGTACAGTCGGGGCGACGGGGAGATGGTTTCACCCAGAAGGTCGGGTGGGGACATGACCTGCACTCTCTTCGCCCTTTCCAGACCGGTGACGATCCGCGGCAGATCCACTGGAAGCACACGGCGCGCACGGGACGTTTGATTCTCACCCAACGCGAGGCCGAAGAAGGAAACCGGCTCTCCATCGTGTTCGACAACGCGGTGGGGGACCTGACGGATCCCCAGCGGGCGGAGCGTTTCGAGCGTCTGATCAGCGAGGCGGCGACTTCGGCCGTCGACTATCTCGATCAGGGCTACGACGTCGAGTTGATCACGCGGCAAGGGGTCCTTCCGTTCGCGGGCGGAGTGCGGCAGCGACGCGCGATCCTGCGGACCCTGGCATTGCTCCCAGCGGAGCCCAGGTCTCGCCTGCCGCTCCGCAGTCGGGGTTCCGACCTGGAACTCAGACTGGCTCTGGACGATCCACCGGGAACGGGATTGGCCGGGGAGGTCGCGTGAGTTTCGCCCGCCAGAAGCGGCAGCTCATCGGATGGCTCGCCTTGCTGGCTCCGGTGCCACTGCCGTTCAACGAAGTGCTGGAGTGGTCGCTGCTGTGGCTCTATCTGATCGTGGTCGTTCTCTTCCTCCGGCGAGCCCGTTCGCTGGAGGCCGGCTGGCTACCGAACTGGGCCATGAACCTGTTGGGTCTGGGGTACCTACCGTTCCTCTACCTGGATTTCGCAACCCGGTGGAGCGGTCAGCTGGTCCGCCCTGTCGTTCACCTGGCGATGTTTGCGGTGGTGATCAAGCTCTTCGCGCTGAAACGCGAGCGCGACAAGTGGCAGACCCTGTTCGGGGTCTTCTTCCTGTTCCTGGCCTCGATGGCCACCAGTGTCCATCCATCGATTCTGGTCTACGTGATCACCTTCCTCGCCCTGACCCTGGTGCTGCTGACGCGCTTTAGTCTCTACTCGGTTCTGGCGCGCTTCGGCTATCGAGAGTGGTCGTTGCAGACCGTTCCGCTGCGTGGTTTCGTCGTCGTAACCACCCTGTTGTCGATCGGACTGGCCGTTCCTCTCTTCGCCCTCCTGCCGCGAATCAAGAGTCCCTACATCATGGGCCGAGGCGTCGGCAGCGGGACTGTCATCGGCGCCTCGGGTTTCACCGACCAGGTCAACCTGGACTCGATCGGTAGCATCCGGCAGCGGCGCGACGTGGCGTTGCGACTCTCGTTTGGGCCAGAGGATCACCCGGGGGGAGAGGTCAGGCTCAAGGCCGCGACCTATGAGACGTACGATGGACGGAGTTGGGCTCGGAGTGGTGCCGCGAGTCCCCTGACCTCGCTGGGCCCAGGGACGTTTCCGCTGACTACTCCGCGGCCGATGATCCCCCGCCAGTGGGCCTACATCTGGTTGCAGCCACTCGGTTCGCGGAGCCTGCCGGTTCCCGTCGAGGCGGAGTCGATCGAGCTGCGTGCCAACCTGCTCAATCAGGACCGAGGAGGAGCGATCTCGATGCTCTTCCCGCCCTCGCAGATCCTCGAGTACCGTGTGGGCCTCGATCCCGCCGGTGAGGTGCACCGGGCCATCCCCCCGGATCTCGAGAACCCTCGGGAGCCGACGCTGGATCTCGGGGGGGTGACGCCGGCGATCCGCGACTACGCGGCCAGGGTCCTCGGGCAGTCTGAGGGCGTGGATCGTCTACGGATCCTGGAGAACCATCTCGCCGCGGGGACCTTCCGCTACACGACGGATCTCGTGGGCCGGCGCGCTGAATCGCCCATCGAGGAGTTCCTGCTGACCACGAAGGAGGGGCACTGCGAGTACTTCGCGTCGGCGATGGTCCTGCTGCTGCGCTCCGAGGGAATTCCGGCGCGGTTGGTGACGGGGTTTCTCGGAGCCGAGATCAGCCGGTTCGAGGACTACTACGTCGTGCGGCAGAGCAACGCGCACGCCTGGGTGGAAGCGTATGTCGACGGCTCGGGCTGGATCACCCTCGACCCGACTCCCCCCGACGGTCGACCGGGAGTGGAACCGCAGGAGTTCGGCGCGGTCTTCGCGCAGGTCTGGGACTACATCTCGTTTCGTTGGGATCGGTACGTCCTGACCTTCGGCTTTGCCGACCAGTTCCAGATCGCCTCGCGACTGAGCTCGATCTGGAGGTCGTTCTGGCGGGTGTTCGAGAGTCGTAGCGAGCAAGAGGACGAAGAACCGACCAGCGCACCGGTCGAGGTACCCGTGGAGGTCAGCCAGGTGGAAGGGGAGCCAGAGAGCCGGGACCCGAGCCCCTGGCTGCAAGCTGGGTTCCTGGTGTTCTGGCTCGCCCTGCTCGTTCTTGGTCTCCTGCTCTGGCGACGGTTCCGGCAGCCGGTGACGCCGACGAGAGCGTATCTCGATCTTCGCCGGCGCTTTGGTGAGGCAGGGGTCGCGATCGAAACCAGTCTGGCTCCCCTGGCGTTTCAGGAACGAGCTACTTCCCGGTTCCCGGAACTGGGCCCTGCGGTACGGTTGGTCACAGCTGCCTATCTGAAGGAGGCGTTCGGTCGGGAGGGGCGGGACGACCCGCAGAGCGAGTTGGAGGAGTCGCTCGCTCAGGTTGCTGCCGGCTTGAAACGGGCCGGGTGAGTATAGACATTGCCGCGGCCGTCGCGAAGGAACCCGATCAGGGTCTGCCCGGCGCGCTCCGCCAGGCGTAGGCTCAGACTGGTGGGGGCACCCACGGCCGCGAGGACCGGGAACCCGGCGCGAAGTGCCTTCTGGGTGATTTCGAATCCGATGCGACCGCTGGTGACCAGGATCGTTTCACCAGCAGGGAGTGCGTTTTCGACGAGGAGCGCTCCGATCAACTTGTCGACAGCGTTGTGGCGGCCCACATCCTCGCGAAGGCTCAGCAGCTTCCCGTCCGGGTCGAACAAGGCCGCGGCGTGGATACCTCCGGTTCTTTCGAACGTCTTCTGCGAGGAGCGCATGCGGTTGGGAAGCTGCGACAGGAACTGGGCCCCGACCCGGGGACCCGCGGGCAGGACCGGCAGTTGCCGAACGAAGATCGACTCGATGGCAGCCTTGCCGCACACACCGCAAGCGGAGTTGGACAGAAAGGAACGGCCCGTCTGGCCGGCTTGGGGATCGGCATCGGCGGCCAACTGCACCGTGATCCGATTGTCCTCGGGTCGGTCGGGGTCGACTCTCTCCTCGATTGCGATCACCTGGTTTGCCGAGTCGATGATGCCCTCGCTGAAGAGCAGTCCCAGTGCGAGATCGCGGTCTTCGCCGGGCGTTCTCATCGTCACGGTAAGCGGTTCGCCCGGGCCTTCGTCCGCGGTGCGAAGCCGAATCTCCAGCGGTTCTTCCACCACCACGGGGTCGTCGAGTTCCTGCTCGGTGCCCTCGAGGAAAAAACGGGTGGGCCACAGTCGGGTCTGGTCCGTGGGGGAAGTGGGGGCCATCGAGTCATTGTAGCCGCGGGAACGACGTCGACGCGTCGCGATAGCATCGGCTCGATGCAGAGTGTAGGTGCGGCAGCGGTGCGTGGCGAAGATGGTCCTGGCTAGCGACCGCCCCAAGTGGCTGGTCCTGGAGCCCTACTACGGGGGGAGCCACCGTCATCTGATCGACGAGCTCGTCGCTCGCTTGCCGGTCGATTTCGATCTGATGACCCTGCCCCCCCGGAAGTGGAAGTGGCGCATGCGCGGGGCGGCATTGCAGTTCGCCCGCCAGATGGCCGGCTGGACGGAGTCTCCGCCGGACGGGATCTTCGCGACCTCGCTGCTCGATGTCGCGGCCCTCCGGGGTCTGCTCCCGGAGCCTCTTCGCGGGTGCCCGATCGTGCTCTACTGTCACGAGAATCAGCTGCGGTATCCGGTTCAGGTCGAGGACAAGCGCGACTACCACTACGCCTGGACCAACATCCAGAGCCTGCTGGCGGCCGACCGAGTGCTTTGGAACTCGGCCTACAACCGTGATTCCTTCCTCGGGGCGCTCCCCGAGTTTCTCGAGCGGTTGCCCGACCATCGACCCAGGGGGATCGCGGCCGAAATCGCCGCCCGTTCCTCGGTGCTTCCCGTTCCCCTCGATCTCGAACCGCTGCGGAGCGTCCAGCGGCAGGCCACCGACCGGCAGGGTCTACCGCGCTTCGTTTGGAACCACCGTTGGGAGCACGACAAGGATCCGGAGCAGTTCTTCGCCGCCCTCGAAGGACTGGTCGAGCAGGAGATCGACTTCGAAGTCGCGGTCCTCGGACAGGCATTCCAGCGCCGGCCAGACTGTTTCGATCGGGCCCGCGCGTCACTCGGCGAGCGTGTCGTCGCGTGGGGTTTTCGGGAGTCCCGTCGCGACTACCTGGAGGCCCTCGCCCGGGCGGACTTCGCCGTCTCTACGGCTCGCCACGAGTTCCAGGGGTTGGCGGTCCTCGAGGCCGCGGCCTGCGGGGCCATCCCGGTGGTGCCCGATGCGCTGGCCTATCCCGAGATCTGGCCGGAAGAGGTCCGCTACCCACCGGGAGAGTTGCTGGCTGCTCTCGTCGATCGGATTCGCGATCTCGAAACGTGGCGAGAGCGATCGCTGGTGGCCCCGGTTGCTGCTTTCGGTTGGCGCCGCCTCCTTCCCCTTTGGCGCGAGGTGTTTTATGATCCTTGGCCGACGAGGCGCCCTTCGTGAGCGCCCATCCAGGCAGATACCACTCCATACTCGCGCGGCTCGCAAGCCCCCGCGAGGGATACGACGAGCTGCTCGAGCAGCCGCAGGAAGAAGAACATGATCAGCAAGTCACTTTCGAAGACCGGCAAGAAGTGCCGCGTGACCTTCAAGCACACGCCCGAAACCCCCGCCGAAACCATCGCAGTACTCGGTGAGTTCAACGACTGGGAGCCCGAAGCCAACCTGCTGAAGGCCCGCAAGGATGGCTCGTATTCGGCGACTCTTTCCGTCGACGCCCCGGGGACCTACCGCTTCCGCTACCTCCTGGACGGCAAGATCTGGGAGAACGAGGCGGAGTCGGACGACGAGGTGCGCAACCGCTTCGGTTCCTTCGACTCCGTCTTGGAGGTCTAGCGCCCGAAGCCGGCGATCGTGACCGGCCGCCATCCGATAGACTCGCGACCCATGCGCTGGGGCCGCTTCGAATTCCATCTAATCGCTGACACCGAGTTTCGACTCGACGGTGGAGCGATGTTCGGAGTGATTCCGAAGGTGATGTGGGAGCGTGCCCGCACGCCGGATTCGGCCAACCGGATCCGGATGACGACGCACTGTTGGTTGATCGTAGGGGAGGGCGGACCGGTCCTCGTGGACACGGGAATCGGGGAGAAGCTCTCCGAAAAGGCGATGGCGCAGTTCGGCGTCGATCCCGAGTCCCCGCGATTGCTCGACAAGTTGGAGTCCATTGGTTACCCGGCGGAGTCGATTCGCCACGTCGTCCTGACCCACCTCCATTTCGATCACTGTGGATGGAACACGCGGCGCCACGTCGCCGACGGAGAGGAGCACTGGGTCCCGACCTTTCCGCAAGCGACCTATTGGCTTCACCGTACCGAACTCGAGGCGGCTCGATCACCCAATGCCCGCGATCGCGCGAGCTACGATTCCCGAAACTGGGAACCGCTCTTCGCAGCGGGGCAGGTCGAGATTTTCGAAGAGTCGGCCGAGCCGATCCCGGGCTTGCGGGTGGTCGCCGCTCCTGGACACACGGCGGGAATGTGCATCGCGCTCCTCGACGGCGAAGCCGACGGCACGGCGGCGTTCTGGACCGACCTGGTACCGATGGCACCCCACGTGGCGACACCCTGGGTGATGGGCTACGATCTATACCCGGTGACGACCATGGCCAACAAGGAACGGTGGTTACGGAAAGCGCACCGTGAGGGCTGGTTGTCGATCTTCCAGCACGATCCAGAGGTCCCCATGGGGCGACTGAACGAACGACGGCCTGGTCGTTTCGAGGCCGTGCCGCTGGCTCCCTAGTCGAAGCCAGTCGGTGATTTCGAGAGGACCAACCATCCGAGACAGGGCGCGAGCTCTGCGATACGAACAGCAGATACAGACGAGAGAACAAGGAAGCGGGGAAGCGAAATGGCGACCGATGTAGTGATGCCCCAGATGGGCGAGTCGATTGCAGAAGGAACGATTACCAAGTGGTTGGCCAAGGTCGGTGACACCGTCGAGCGGGACCAGCCGCTCTTCGAGATTTCGACCGACAAGGTCGACGCCGAGATCCCGAGTCCGGTCAGTGGGGTTTTGCTCGCCATCCATCACGAAGAGGGAGCCACCGTAGCCGTCGATTCCGTCGTGGCGCAGATCGGTGAAGCTGGTGAGGAACCTGGTAGCGCACCGCAGCCGTCGGCTCCCAAGACGGCCGCACCGACGGCTGAGCCCGAGCCGGCGGCACCAGCGGCGGAGCCCGAAGGGGACTTCGACTACGATCTGGTCGTCCTCGGCAGTGGTCCGGGAGGTTACGTCGCTGCCATCCGGGCCGGACAGCTCGGTCTCAAGGTCGCCGTTGTCGAAAAGGACGACCGGTTCGGTGGAACCTGTCTCCTCCGCGGCTGTATACCGACCAAGGCACTCCTGCATACGGCCGAGTTGATGGACAAGCTCCAGAAGACTTCGGACTTCGGCGTCAACGTCGACAAGGTTTCGCTCGATATCGCTGGCGCCCACGCCTTCAAGAGCAAGATCGTCGACAAGAACGCCAAGGGCGTCCAGTTCCTCTTCAAGAAGAACAAGGTCGAAGGCATCCACGGGTTCGGGCGCCTGGTGGGGCCGCACGAGATCGAGGTCTCCAACGGCGACGACAAGCGCACCATCAGCAGCCGCAACATCTTGCTGGCGACGGGTTCGGTACCGCGCGAAATCGGGGTTGCTCCTACAGATGGCAAGCGCATCGTCAACTCGGATCATGTCCTCGAGTACGAGGCGGTGCCGGGCTCGGTCGTGGTCCTCGGCGCCGGGGCCGTCGGCATGGAGTTCGCGTCGATCTATCGATCCTTCGGCTGCGAGGAGGTGACCGTGGTCGAGATGCTGCCGCGGGTGCTACCGGCCGAGGACGAGGAGAGCTCGAAGGAAGTTGCGCGCAACTACAAGAAGCGTGGCATCAAGGTCTTCACCGATACCAAGATGACCGGCGTCGAGACGACGAAAAACGGGGTCAAGGTCTCGATCGAGGCCAAGGGCAAAGAGCAGGTGCTCGAGGCCGAGATGCTGCTGGTCGCGGTCGGCCGGGCCCCCGTCACCGAGGGGTTGGGATTCGAGGAGCAGGGCGTGGCGATGGAGCGCGGATACGTCCAGGTCAACGAGATGATGCAGACCACCGTCCCGCACATCTACGCCATCGGCGATATCGCTGCCGGCGTACCCTGGCTCGCGCACGTCGCCTCGGCGATGGGGATCGTGGCCGCCGAGCACATGGCGGGAGCCGAGACTCGGCCCCTGAACTACGGTCTCGTACCGCAGGTCACCTTCTGTGATCCGGAGGTCGCGAGCGTCGGGATGACCGAAACGCAGGCCAAGGAGGCGGGTTACGACGTCGAATGCGGCAAGTTCCCCTTCAGCGCGCTGGGCAAGGCGGCGATTCTCGGCAAGACCGAGGGTTTCGTGAAGGTCGTTCGTGAAACCGAGTACGACCAGGTTCTAGGCATTCACATCGTCGGGGCGCACGCTACCGATCTGATCGGCGAGGCCTGCGCCGCCCTCCAGTTGGAGACCACAGCGGAGGAGCTGTTCCGAACCATTCACGCCCACCCGACGATGGCGGAGAGTGTCGCCGAAGCGGCACACGCTTCCCACGGGGCCGCGATCCACTTCTAAAGCAGAGACCAGGAGAAGACCAAGATGCCTACCGATGTCGTGATGCCCCAGATGGGCGAGTCGATCGCCGAGGGAACGATCACCAAGTGGCTCGCCAAGGTCGGCGACCAGGTCGAGCGAGACGAGCCGTTGCTCGAAATCTCGACCGACAAGGTCGACGCCGAGATTCCCAGCCCGAGTTCGGGTGTACTGCTCGAGATCCGCCACCAGGAGGGCGAAACCGTAGCCGTCGACGCCGTAGTCGGCGTGATCGGGGGCGAGGGAGAGGACGCCGGCTCGGCTCCGGCCGAGAGTGCCGCCGCTCCGCCTGCTCCCGCTGCCGCGCCCGCGGCGGCGCCCGCGACTCCCGCTCCGGCACCGGCGGCCGCTGCGCCGGCTGGCGATCTGGCCCAACGGGTACGCCAGTACTCGAGCCCCTTGGTTCGCAAGATCGCGGCCAAAGAGGGTGTCGATCTGTCCCAGGTCACGGGGAGCGGCATCCACGGTCGAGTGACGAAGAAGGACATCATGGCCTACCTCCAGGACCCCAACCGGGGCAAGGCGGCTGCGACGCCACCCCCGGCGGCCTCGGCACCCGCGCCGGCCAGTGGGTTCTTCGTCCCGGCCTACACGGCGAACGAGCCGGTGGATATCGAGAAGATGTCCCGGATCCGCAAGATCACGGCCGATCACATGACCTACTCGAAGCGGACCTCGGCTCACGTCACCACGGTATTCCACATCGACATGACGAACGTAGACCGGGTGCGGGCCAAGGCGAAGGCCGGGTTCATGAAGGCCTACGGCACCAAGCTGACCTACATGCCGTTCATCTTCAAGGCGGTGGCTGCCGCCCTGCGCAAGCACCGCAACATCAACGCGTCGGTGGATGGCGAGAACATCGTCTACAAGCGCAATATCAACCTCGGTATGGCGGTGGCAATGGACAAGGGGCTGTTGGTCCCAGTGATCAAGAACGCCGATACCCTGAATTTGGCCGGTCTGGCGAAGACGGCCAACGATCTGGCGGATCGGGCACGGTCGAAGAAGCTCGGTCCGGACGAGTTGAAGGGCGGCACCTTCACGATCACCAATCCCGGCGTGTTCGGGAGTCTCTTCGGAACGCCGATCATCAATCAGCCGCAGGTTGCGATTCTCGGAATCGGCACCATCGAGAAGCGGCCCAAGGTGATCACCGACGATCACGGCGTCGACGCGATCGCCATCCGAAAGATGAGCTATTTCGGAATCACCTACGACCACCGTGTGGTGGACGGTGCCGATGCCGATCACTTCATGAACGACGTGATCGCCATGCTCGAGGGCCCTCACTGGCCGGAACTCGAGCCCTTTCTGAAGTAGGGGGTACCCTCTAGGGCAGTGTCTAGGCGATCGTCGGGGAGCGGGGAGTCGGTGGCTTCATCCACCGATGAGCGCGTGACGCGCTACCAGTTCCTCGGCTGCGTTCCGTACGCCCAGGCACTGGCGCTGCAACACGAGATTCAGGACGGGCTGAAGTCGGGTCGAGGGCAGGAGCATCTGCTCCTGCTCGAACACCCTCCCGTGTTTACCCTGGGACGGAATGCCACACCCGGCGACATCGTGGCCGATCCCGAGTGGTTGGGGCGGCACGGCGTCGAAATCCACGAGACTGACCGCGGAGGGCAGGTGACCTACCACGGCCCAGGACAGTTGGTCGGCTATCCCATTCTCGACCTCGCACCGGACCGTAAGGACGTCCGACGCTACGTGGCGGATCTGGAAGCGGTACTGATCGACACGCTCGCCGACTATGGGGTCCAGGCGGTCGCGCGGCCAGCACCCCACGTCGGTGTCTGGGTGGGGGACTGGAAGATCGCTTCGCTCGGGATTCACCTCAGTCGGTGGGTGACGACCCACGGCTTCGCGTTGAACGTCGCGACCAAGATCGACTACTTCGAAGGGATCGTTGCCTGTGGCCTCAGCGACGTCCGCATGACCTCGCTCACGGAGCTGGTAACTCGATCCCCGACCGTTCCGGAAGTGGCTGAGCGCTTGGTGGAACACTTCGGTCGACGGTTTCGACGAAGGATGAGCCGGGGCGGTGTGGGCCTGGAATGAACCGAGGGCGCGTGGCTGATCGGCAGAGGTGGAGCGATGCGCCAAGGATGCCGCATCGAATGTAGAGTGTATTTGTAGGAAATACACTCAGGCATTAGGATTGCGCAATCTGCAAGTACCAGCAAGGAGCGACCGATGTCACGAGCAACCAGTCGTAGGACCGTCGATGGACTTTGGGTGAATGGCCAGCTTCTCTGGCTCGTCCTGGCTGCCTTCTGCACCGCAGTCGGAGCCTCAGCGCCGGACGGTGTGGTCGTGAGCGGCGTCCACGGCGAGCAGGCACCAGTTCCTACCAAGACCGAGATCGCGCCCTTGGACGCCTCCGAGGTGTACCACCGTTTCGGTGTTTGGCCCGGGCAGGAAGCCGGGATCGTGCTCCTGGTTCGTTCGACCGCCGAAGAAGGGGTGGCCCCGACCGACGACGACAACGACTACACGCGCATCGTCGACGCCCTCGCGGCGGCGGCCACCCTCGGCGATGGAACCACGATCGAGCTGCTCGGGTTCTTCGACTGGACGGAGCCGTTCGCCGACGCCGACTGGGTGGCGGGGGGATTCGGTCCGCTGGCTCCCACCGGTCTCGCCGACATCACCGTCACCGCGCCCAACCGGGGCGACGCGGTGATTCAGGGCCGAGGAGACGAGCCCGGGATCTACTACGAGGGGTTCCTCTACTTTTTCGGCGGCACCTACCAGGGCTGGGAGGTCTCCAATCTCGAGCTGCGAGGATTCGACTGGACCCTCGGCTTTTTCTACGATTCGTCCGGCGGGTCGACCGAAGACTTCAACGGTCTGAGGGTCATCAACAACCTCATCGAGATGCCGATCGACGTGAATGCCACCGTCGACGCCGGTGAGGCACTGCAGAACATCGGCATCCACCTCGGGTTCGGCGAGGATCAGTTGATCGCCGACAACGAGATCATGATTCCGGGAAACTCCGAGAGCGACACTGCGGCGGGGAACAATGCCTCCTCAGTGGCCCTACAGTCCAACACCAGCGGCGGCGACGCCTACGATGGGCTGACACTGAGCGGTAACCGAGTCCGGATCCTCAACGCTCCGACGATCGATCCGGGCAACGACATTGGGCCTCCCTTCATCGTCGGCCTCTGGGAGAACAGCGGCAGCAGCAGCGCGGAGATCATGGTGGTCGACAACGACTTCGTCAACGAGGACCCGGCCAACGACTCGGCCGACAACCTTCAGCGCGCATTCCGGTTCAGCTCGCAGTCGACGGTCGCCTCCGGAAAGGACGTGACCTACCTCGGCAATCTCGCGGTAGGAGCGCACTTCGGGATCACCTGGTTGGACTACTCCAGTCCGATCAGCTACCCGGATGATTCGGCGCCGGTTCAGATCCTCGGCAACACGCTCCTCGGTAACGCCATTGCGGTCAGAGTGCGCTCGGACGACGGTGACGCACGCGGGTTCCTGCGCCACAACCGGGTTGCGGACTCCATGGTCGGACTGCTCGTCGATCAGGGAGAGGCTGACGCCGAGGACAACTGGTGGGGTTGCAACGATGGTCTCGAAGGCAGCGGCTGCGCGGCTGCTGCTCTGCTCGCCGGAATCCTCGACGCCGATCCTTGGCTCGTAGCCTCTCTCGCCGTCGATCCGATCGAGGTGTTCGACGGTCGCCCCACGCAGGTATCGGTGGATCTGACCTGGAACTCGGACGGAATCGATACCTCCGGGAGCGGAACGGTCCCAGACGGCCTGGAGACTCCACTCTCCGCCGACGTCGCCGGGGCCTTCGCCAATGGGCTGCCCGCCACAGTAGCCGGTGTGGCTACCGACACCTTCTCGGTCGACCCCGCAGCGATTCCAGGAGAGTACAGCGTCTTCGCTCAGGTGGACAGCGAGATGCTCGAGACCAGCCTGTGGGTGGCCGACGTCATCTTCGCCGACGGTTTCGAGAGCGGCGACACCACCGCCTGGTAGCGGCCCTACCAGACAACGAGAAACACCGTCCTCCGGTGGCCGGATGGACGGTGTTTCTCGTTGTTCTGGCGGCGGGGACCGGCGCGCCTGAACGATTTCTGCTAGTTCTGGTCAGAAGCCTCGAGTAGGGGCCGCAACCGGGCAGCTCGGCTCGAATGCCGGAGCTTGCGTAGCGCTTTCGACTCGATCTGTCGGATCCGCTCCCGGGTGACGTTGAACGACCGGCCGACTTCTTCGAGAGTCAGCTCGGTGCCGTTGCCAACGCCGAACCGCATGCGCAGGACCCGCTCCTCGCGAGGAGAGAGCGTCTTGAGGACCTGCCCTGTCTGGTCCCGCAAGGTGGCCGAGATCACCGAGTCGATCGGCGAGACCGCGGTCTTGTCCTCGATGATGTCGCCGAGGTGCGAGTCGCCCTCTTCGCCGATCGGCGACTCCAGCGAGATCGGCTGTTGAGCGAACTTCTGGATCTTCCGCACCTTGGAGGCAGGCAGATCCATCTGCTCACCGATCTCGTCGGCCGTGGGCTCGCGGCCAAGTTCCTGGACCAGAGCGTTGGTCGTTCGGCGCAACTTGTTGAGCGTTTCGAGCATGTGCACCGGAATCCGGATGGTCCGAACCTGATCGGCGATCGCACGCGTGATCGCCTGCCGGATCCACCAGGTGGCGTAGGTGGAGAACTTGTAGCCGCGGCGATACTCGAACTTCTCGACGGCTCGCATCAGGCCGATGTTGCCTTCCTGGATGAGATCGAGGAACTGGAGTCCGCGGTAGGTGTACTTCTTGGCGATCGACACCACGAGGCGGAGGTTGGCACTGATCAGCCGCTCCTTTGCCTCTTCGGACTCGGCTTCGGCCGCCCGGATCTCGCCGAAGAGCTGATCGAAGGGACCGACGGGGAGTCCGAGCGCTTCGCTCAGTTCATCCACGGCACCCGCGAGCTTATCGAGCTTGGCCTGGTGCAGCTTCTTGAGTTCGGCGTTCTTTTCGCGGGCGAGCCGCCGCTCGAGGCGACGAATGTCCTGCTGTGGTTTGCGGAAGCTCCGATTGATCTCGCGCATGAGGTCGAGCAGCTGATTCCGGGCCTGACCGCTCGGGTCGATGGTGCGGATGTCCTTGGCAATTAGCCCGAGCAATCGGTCGATCTGGCGCGCGATCTCCTGGTACCGGTCGCCGTCCGGAGTACACCGCAGCTGACGCTTCTCGAGTTTGCTGATCTCGGCATCCGTGTCGTTGATGCTGGCGAAGTGGGCCAGCTGGGTCTCGACCCGGTCTCGGATCTTGACATCGAGTTCCTCCCAGTCGGCGCGCTCCGCGAGCTTGAGAAGGGAGTCGCGGCGAACCTGTCGCAGCTCGTGCAGGGTCAGAAGACGCTGCAGAAGTTCGGGATTGCGGGCCAGGGCGCGGAAGATCTTCCACTGGGCTTGTTCCAGGCACTGGGCGATCTCGACCTCGCCGGCCCGATCCAGCAGGGGTACGGTACCCATCTCCTGGAGGTACAACCGGACGGGGTCGTTGGACTTTCCGTAGTCGTACGGAGTGGCGACGGCCGGGGTCTCCTCCGGACTATCGAACTCCTGTTCGACCGGCTTGTCCATATGGTTCTGGAACATGATCGGCCGAGCGATGATCTCGATGCCCAACTCTCCCAGGCGGTCGTACTGTTCCTGGAGGTTCGCGGGATCGGAGACCATGTCGTCGGGCAGGGTCTCGAAGATCTCGTCGTACAGCACGTAGCCCTTTTCACGACCGAGGCCGAGGAGCTGCTTGACGGAGTTGTGCTTTGGTTCGGGTTGAGTCTTCGATCTGGCCAAGTGGAGCACCCCTGTGGCGTGTCGTTGTTCTGGAGGGGGGAGATACCGTCGGTTTCGGCTTCCGGCATCGGGCGGGAGAAGCTCCCGTCGGGTTTGAGTACAACCGCAATGACCGGCACAGTATTCCGCGCACCGAGGCACTCGGCCGATCCTCAGGATCCGTTCGATGGATCTGTGGTCGACCCGGGGGTCTGGGACGCTACCGTGTTCCGTCTCGTTCTCCCCTGACCGAAGGTGGCGAGGCTGGTGTCTTGGACCAGTGGGTGGGTCGAATAGGGAGGGACGAGGCGACCTCGGCCAACGGCCCTATCGTACCACGAATCTGGGATTTGTGGGCGTTGGGTGTGCCTGCCCGGTGCTCTATGATCGCTCACGATGAGGAGTATCGATCAGCGAATCCAGCGCTTCGAACCGTTGGCCGCGCGAACCACGCTACGGCTAGGTGGAACCGCCGAGTACTTTCTGTCGGTCGCTGACCGGAGCGACCTCGTACCGGCCCTCTCCTGGGCCGCCGAGCGGGGTTTGGAGGCAACGGTCCTGGGGGGCGGCAGCAACGTCGTGGTCGCCGACGAGGGGGTTCCGGGGTTGGTGCTGCATCTCGACCTTCGCGGGATCGAAGCTACCGAGACCGACGATGGCGTCTTGCTGCGGGCCGCGGCGGGGGAGTCCTGGGACGGGTTGGTGCGACGGGCGGTGGACCGAGGATGGGCCGGCGTGGAGTGCCTCAGCGGGATTCCGGGTTCCGTCGGTGCCACTCCGATTCAGAACGTCGGGGCCTATGGGCAGGAGGTATCGCAAGTCATCACCTGGGTCGAAGCACTCGATCGGCAGTCGGGTGTGGTGCATCGATTGGAGGCCGAGGCCTGCGGTTTCGGTTACCGAACCAGCCGATTCAAGACGTCCGAGGTGGATCGCTGGGTCGTCCTGGAGGTCGAATTCCGGCTGCGACCCGGCGGGCCGCCGCAGCTGGTCTATCCCGAGCTTCGCGAGCGGTTCGAAACCAGCGAGGGCGGCGGAGAGCCGTCGCTGCTGGCAGTCCGAGAGGCGGTACTGGCCCTCCGTCGCGGCAAGGGAATGGTGTTGGATGCGGGCGATCCCGACACGCGAAGCGCGGGCTCGTTTTTCGTCAACCCGGTGCTCGATTCCGCCCAGCACGAGGATCTGCTGGCTCGCTGCCGAGTCGCTGGCCTACCGGCTCCTCCGGTGTTCGGGGTCGAGGGAGGCAGCAAGGTCCCCGCGGCCTGGCTGGTCGAACGGGCAGGATTCGGAAAGGGCTTTCGACGGGGTGCGGTCGGGGTCTCGAGCAAACACTGCCTGGCGCTGGTCCACCACGGCGGAGGGACCACTCGCGATCTCCTGGCTCTGATGTCGGAGATCCGCCAGTCGGTCGGCCAACAGTTCGGAGTGACGCTGCAGCCCGAACCTCGCTTCCTCGGCGCGGTGGAGGTTCCGTGACGGCGCTGCAGTGGATCGTCGGGTTCGGTTGGTTCGGTCTCACGCTGTCCGCTCTGGGGCACGCTCTCCTGACCAAGCGCGATGTACGGGCGTCAATCGGTTGGGTAGGTCTCATTCTGGTGTTTCCCCTGGTCGGGCCGATTCTCTACTACCTCTTCGGCATCAACTTGATTCGGCGGCGGGCTCGTGGCCGCTCCAACCATCAGCTGGGTTCTCCCGCCTCGGCCCGTCGAGCTCTGCGTTCACCGGCCCAGCGGTCCGGGGCGTTTGCCACCATTCCGTCGAGTCGGCTCGCGCCTCTCGCTTTCCTGGTCGGCCAGGTGGCGCGCCGGCCACTGGTCAAGGGCAACAGTATCGAGATCCTGGTCAACGGTGAGCAGGCCTATCCGGCGATGCTCGAGGCCTTGGCTACGGCTCGACGGTCGATCACGCTGTCCTCCTATATCTTTGACTGGGATGCGGCGGGGGAGCGCTTCGTGGCCGAGCTGGAGGCCGCGTGCGCTCGCGGGCTCGAGGTCCGCGTGCTGATCGACTCGGTCGGAGGGCGCTACTCGTCGCGACCGGTGGTGAGAATCCTGCGACGGAAGGGGGTGCGGGCGGCCTCCTTCCTCCCCGGCCTCCTCCCCTTGCGTTGGCCCTACTTCAACCTGCGAACCCACCGCAAGATCCTGGTGGTGGATGGTGAGACGGCGTTCGTAGGCGGCATGAACATCCGCCAGGGACATCTGGTAGAGAGCGCTTCCTACCCGGTGCAGGACGTTCACTTCCGCGTCTCGGGACCGGTGGTGAGCGACACTCAGGGCGTCTTCGCCGGGGATTGGGCGTTTACGACCCGCGAACGCCTGGAAGGAGATCTCTGGTTTCCCGACCTGAGTCCCACCGGAAAGGCCAAAGCCCGTGTGCTGCCCGACGGACCGGACGAGGATCTCGATCAGATCCGCTGGACCCTGCTCGGAGCCCTGGCCAACGCTCGCGATTCGGTCCGCATCCAGACGCCGTACTTCCTCCCGGATAACGACTTGATCGTGGCGCTGCAACTCGCCGCCCTGCGGGGAGTGGAGGTCGAGGTCCTGCTCCCGGCGCAGAACAACCTCAAGTTCGTCGCCTGGGCGAGCATCGCTCAGTGGGGGCAGTTGCTCGAGCACGGTTGTCGGATCTACCTCGGCGAGCCGCCCTTCGATCATTCCAAGTTGATGACGGTCGATGGCCTGTGGGCGCTGGTCGGGTCTGCCAACTGGGATCCTCGGTCCCTGCGCCTCAACTTCGAGATCGACCTCGAAATCTACGACACCGAGGTGGCCCGCGAGATCGAGGCCCTGTTCGAACGTCGAAGAGCTCGGGCCCGCCGCGTCGACGCCCGGGAGCTCGCCTCCCGGCCCTTGTGGCGCCAACTCCGTGACGGAGCCGCTCGACTGGCCTTGCCCTATCTCTGAGCCCGCGGGATCAGAGTGCGTTGGGGCACGCGGGGACTATCGACCGAAGCGCCGCTGCCGCAGGTGGTGCGAGCGGAGGGCGCGCAGGAAGTCGATGCGCCGGAACGCCGGCCAGTGCGTGTCGCAGAAGTAGAACTCCGAGTAGGCACTCTGCCAGAGCAGGAATCCCGACAGCCGGACTTCACCGCTGGTACGCAGAATGAGATCGGGCTCGGGCAGGCCCTGGGTGTACAGGTTGGCGTCGATGGCGCTCTCGTCGACGCTCGCGGCCACTTCGTCCAGCGTCCTGCCGGCGGCGGCCTCGTTGTGCAGATGGCGCTTGAGGGCGTCGGTGATCTCCTGGCGCCCACCGTAGGCCATCGCGATGTTGAGGAAGTACTTGTCGTAGCGCTCCGTGGCGCTCTCCGCCGCCCGGATCGCCTCCTGTAGGCTCTCGGGGAGCAGGTCTAGCTTGCCGATATAGCGGACGCGAACCTCTTTGGCGTGGACGTCCTCGTGGTCGATCAACTCCCGGGTTTTCTCTTCGAACAGCTCGAGCAAGGCCTCGACCTCTGACGTGTCTCGATTGAAGTTGTCGATCGAGAAACTCCACACCGTGGCCATGGGAATGCCAGCTTCGTAGCACCAGTTGAGAACCTGCCAGAGCTTCTCGGCCCCCTTGCGGTGGCCGACGCTGACGTGTTCCGAACCCAGTCCACGAGCAAACCGGCGATTGCCGTCCATGATCATGCCGATGTGCTGCGGCAGCTGGTACTCGGCGAGGTGGCTCTCGAGGCGCCGCTCGTAGAGCCGATAGAAGGGCCACTTGACCAGGTTCTTGAACGATTCCCAGGCGTGCCACCGGGCGAGTCGCCGCCGCGCTCCCGAACTCGGGGAGGAGAGGGGCAGGGAGGTGGAGTTGGGCAGGGTCATCGGTCGGGCGCCTTCTCGGTCGACTCTAGCGGATAATCGTGGCGGTGCGATGGCAGACGTGCTTGGGCAGGGCTGGAACGGAAAACAGCCCGGGGTGCTCCCGGGCCGTTTCCCTGACAGCCTGCGTTCGGGTAGGGCTTACCAGGCGGTAGTGTCGCCCGATTCGAAGCCGTCGGAGAAGATTTCCGACGCGTTGACGACCTGGAACAGATCGGGCCGGTAGAAGGTCAGGGTGCAGCGCATCCGGTTGACCTGCTCCAGCGTGAACTCCTCCATGCAGAGGTCGTCGGTGTAGTTCATGTAGTTGCGGATGGGATTGGTCTGACCACTACACGAGGTGGCCCCGATCGGGCAGCCGAAGGTCTGACCGGACTGCTGCGGTGTATCGCAGATCAGGTCACCGCTGCTGTAGCAGCCGGGGGGACCAGGGGTCCCTCCGCAGCTGCCGGAGAAAGTGTGTTCCAGCCCCAGGTAGTGGCCCACCTCGTGGGCGACGGTACGTCCGAAGTTGTAGGGCGGTCCGTAGGGAGAGTCGCGGCCGATCGTGTCCCAGAGGACGACGACCCGGTCGGCGAGCGAGCCGGGGAAGGTCGGGGGATACCCCGAGTCGGCAGGGAGCTGGGGCACGTAGCCCAGGAAACCGCCCGCCGAGTTGCTGTAGATGTTCAGGTAGCGCGTCGGATCCCAGGCGATGGTGTTCCAGTAGGATCCACCGTCGTTGAACCAGGTGTTGTTGGTGTAGCGCACGATGCCAGTGGTCGGATCGCCCAGAGGATCCTCGGAGGCCAGCACGAAGGTGATCATCGAATCGTTGCCGTTGGCTCCATTGGTCCCCGGCAGGGCGAGGAAGTCCTCGTTGAAGATCTCCATCTGCTCGTGGACTCGGAAGTCGGGTACGATCCCCTGGACTCCGTCGGTGTGCTGGATGATGTGGAAGACGACCTGGATCTCCCAGGTCTCATCCGGATCCCAACCTGTTGGATCCGTGTTGTTCGCCGAGCAGTCGGCGGGCAGCCCCTCGGGCTGTGGCCAGATCATCCCGAGCTGGTGCCGCAGGTCGCGGTCGAGCGTGCCGCAGCGCAGGCCTGAGGCCTGGACGTGCTGAACGGCCGCGGAAGCGCCGGCATCAAACGCATCGGCGCCCGAGTAGAAGGGGAAGTTGGACTCGGCTCCCGCCGGGACGGCCAGGGCCGACACGAGGAGCAGGCTCGAGAGCAAGCGGGTTTTCATGGACTTGAACTCCTGTGAACTTGGGGATGAGAGGCGTAACGATACCATGGGATCGTCGCCGACTCCTATGGAACAGGTCATAAATCGGCGGTCGGCTGGTGCGGTCGGACGTTGACGGTCGTGAAGCGCTGCAGTCGAACCTTGCCCGGGGCCCAGCCTCGCGGTTTGGAAACCTGAGAGCAGGTGGTCAGATGCACGGCGACGCGTCCGGCGTTGCGCGCCTTGGAGTGGTAGGCCGCCAGACCGGCGGCGAAGTCCCGAGTGTCGCGCGGTAGCCGCGTCAGGCCGTCGGGGTTCAGCACGACGACGTGCGAGCCAGAATCCCCGGCCAGATGGAGCCAGAAATCGCGCGGCGAGGCGAGTTGCAGGGTGAGGAGGTCGTTGTCGCGGGCAGTTCGTCCCACCAGGACCACGAGGCCGTCCGGGCTCGAGAACCGCCGCGCGATCGACCGGCCCCGCCAGAGGCCCTGTTCGGGGTCCGACGGTGGCGGAGGGCCGCTGCGCGCCATCTCAGCCGTCGGTGGCGACCGCGGTCCCCTCCTCGATTACCCGCGACCACTCGGTCAGGAAATCGGGAGGGAACTTGTCACCGGGGGGAGCGATGGCTTCATCGAGTCGGCCACACTGATCGATCTGCTCGGTGACGGCCGTGGAGTCCGCCAGCGAGCCGAGCCGCGACAGGGCGAACAGGTTGGCGGCTCGGAACAGGCAAACCTGGGACTCCACCCTATTTTGCGATGGATTGATCGTCTCCAGCATCTCGAGACTGCCTCCGTAGTCCCCACGGAAGTAGGCCTCGGCAGCTTCCATCAGGGCGTCGGGGGGAGCCTGGACGGCGGCTCGGAGCCGGCGCAGCTCCCGTCGTACCTCGGACAACCAGTGGTCGAGTTCGGGGATGGGAGTCGAACTATCGGCCGCTGAGGCGCCCGCGATGGCTGCATCGGCGGCCTCCAGGGTGGGGATCAGCGCCTCGGGCACCGGGGCGAGCAGGTTGCGGACGAACGCCAGGTCTCGTTGCGTGGCGGCGACCGCATCCCGGATCTCGCGAAGACGGGAATCGACCACTGGCTGCAGATCTCGGCGCCGGGTGTTGGCTTCACTCTCGATCTCGCGCAGCCGGTCGCGAGCTTCGGCGGCGATGCGCGACGCTTCCTGAATCCGAGCGGCGTCGAGTCCCTCGTCGCCTTCGCTGAGGAACTGCCGCGCGTTGGCGATCTGGGCCGTCCAGTGGGTCTGTCGGCTGGCGAAGGAGTTCCCGCCCTGAGCCCATTCGGACCGCAAGACCGGTGTCTGTTCGATGCGGCGTACCGCGGCGGCGGCGACCTCCGCTTCGTCCACCAGGACCTGGGCCGCTTGGCGGACCGTGTCGATGCGACCGATCAGATCGACACACTCTTGCCGACGGCTCACCAGGGTCTCGAGGTCGCGAGCCCGCACCTTGCCTTGGCGTTCGGCTTCGTCCAGTTGGGGGATGGCGGCCCGACAGCGGCCGAGCTCGACCTGGGCGAGACCGAGGTAGTAGTACGGCGTGTAGCGACGCACGAGGGTACCGCCTCTGGCTTCGGGGTTCTGGTCGATGGCAGCCGTGAGGTGCTCGACGGCGAGTTGCCACTGGCCACTCTCGAAGGCGTCGACCCCAGCTTTGTAGCTATCGCGATAGTCGGCGTTCAGGCCCGAGCCCAAAGCCAGGCCGAGCAGGAAGAGAAGCCAGAACCGTGGTGTGAGTGCACGCATCAGTCCCACCATCCCGTCTCTTTGAAGTAGCCGGTGACGTCGACGTCGACCAGCTGTGCCTGACAGGTTGCGGGCACTCCCGGTGCGGCGATCACTTGACAGACTGCGACCTCCGGTACCGCGGGATGCTGCAGGATGATGCTGTAGAAGCCGAGCGGTAGGTCGACACGCCGGGGGGTCGTCTGCCCCTTGGCATCAGTGGCCACCGATTCGCCCGATGCGTCGAGTACGTCGGCGATGGTGGCCCAGGGACTGGCCACGACCAGGACCGGTGCGGTCGTGGGTTCCGTGGCCAGTGGTTCGGGCTCCACCACCGGGGTGGCTACCGGCACTGGTTCGGGCACCGGGTTCTCGGAGTCACGGGCCAGCCACCAGACGAGAGCGAGGATCAACAGCAACCCAGCCACCGCCCCAACGCCCAGAAGAAGCCTCTTGTCCATGGAGGTTCCGCTGGCTGTTTCGGGAGGGACTGGGGGGCGGGCGGCGACCGGTTCGCCGGGCGGATCGCTCGCCGGCGGTGCTTCGGGAGCGCGGACCGCGGCCAGGGCCGTGCGCGAGGGGGATGGAGGGATCTGCAGGGGTGGTGGCGGTGACCAGGGCTGGGCCGGCTCGGGTCGTGGCGGCGTCGGCTCGGAAGCCGGTACGGGGTCTGGCTCCGGGGCCGGTTCGGGGCTCGCTGGATCGTCCGACTTCGAGACCTCCTCTGAGAGGGCGGGTTCACTCGCCTCGGCCGCGGGAGTGGGTGCTTCGGGAGCTGGCGGAGGAGGTGGCGATGGGGTGGGCTCGGCGGTCAGCACATCGTCAGCGGTGGTGATCTGGGCTGGTTTGGTGTCCGAGTCTGCGATCGGGGAGGTCGGGAGAGAGCTGGTGGTGGCGATCAGGGCAGGGTCGATGGCCCGATTGGCCAACTCCAGTTCGCGGAGCAACGACTCGAAGTCGTCGTACCGATCGTCGGGGTCGCGACGCAGACAGCGGTGGACGATGTCGGCGACCTCTTCGGGGCAGTCCGGGACCAGATCGTCGAGGCGCTGGGGGGCATCGCCCAGGATCGAACGCAGCATGCCGCGTACATCCTTGCCGCTGAAGGGGCTGGTGTACGCAATCAACTCGTAGGCAACGACGCCGAACGAGAAGATGTCGGTGCGCTTGTCGAGTTCCTTTCCTTCGATCTGCTCGGGAGAGAGGTAGCCGAGGGTCCCCACGGTCATGCCCTGTTGGGTGAGAGCCGACCCGCCGAGCGGCTTGGCGATCCCGAAGTCGAGGATCTTGACCTCACCGTTCTCCAGCACCCGGATGTTGCCGGGTTTGATGTCGCGATGGATCACTCCTCGGCCATGTGCGTACCGCAGGCCGCGCGCCGCCTGCAGCAAGTACTCGAGCTTGCTGTGCAGGGGGATGCGATCGAGGCGCTGGATCTTGGGGAGAAGGTCTTCACCCGACAAGTACTCCTGCACCAGGAAAGCCTGGTCGTCCTCGACGCCGAAGTCGTGGATGCGGGTCACGTTCGGGTGGTCGAACCGAGCCGCGAGCTGCGCCTCTCGAAAGAAGCGCTGTCGACTCTCGTCATCCTCGAACGAACAGGTCTTCACGGCCACCGTGCGTTTGAGATAGGGGTCTCGTGCCTTGTAGACGACCCCGAACCCACCCTCGGCGATCCGTTCGACGACCTCGTACTTGCTGATCTTGTCGGTCAAAGCCGGATCATCGTAGCAGCATTGCGGGGTGGGAGAAAGCCGTGTCCGGGGAACCGAGATCGGGGCTCGAATGCCTCGCGGGTCGAGCTGTCAGGACTCGAAAGGCGACCTCCGGGGCGTGGTCTCAGACCTCCAGAGACGCTGCCAGGCTCTCGGAGATGGCCAGTCCATCGAGCGTAGGTCGAACGACCGTACCGTCGACGTCGACGTAGCCGGCCGCGGACCATCGTTCGATCAGCCCGGTGTTTTTCGCCAGTAGATCAACCCCGAACTCCTCGTTGAGCTTTCCGCAGTCGACTCCGGACGGGGTCCGGAGTCCGAGGAAGAGCCTCTCCAACAGGTGCTGGCTCGGGGAGAGTTTCTCTTCCTCCGCCACTGGGAACTCTCCGGCCAGGATCCGTCGCTGCCAGGCTGGCACCTTGCGCTCGTTCCACCAGCGTCGCCCACCCGCGAAGGAATGTGCCGAAGGGCCGAGGCCGAGGTAGGGCACGTGGTGCCAGTACTTCTGGTTGTGTCGAGAGCGGAACTCCTCCGAGAGGGCGAAGTTGGACACCTCGTACGCCGTGTATCCATGGTCCGCCAGGAAGCGATGGGTCAGACGAAAGAGTTCTCCTTGAGCCTCCTCCGGCATCTCTCGGAGCTGACCTCGGGCCTGACGGAAGCCGAAGGGCGTACCGTCATGGATGGTGAGTTGGTAGCACGAGATGTGGTGGGGACGAAGACGAACAGCGCGTTCGAGTTCGTCTCGCCAGGCCTCCGGGGTCTGGTCCGGAAGGCCGAAGATGAGGTCCAGCGAGACGGCGGAAAATCCAGCGGCCAGCACCTGCCGCACGGCCGATTCACCGGTGGCGCCATCGTGGCGCCGACCCAGGAAACGCAACTGGTCGTCGTCGAACGACTGAACCCCGAGGCTGACCGAGGCGATGCCAAGTTCGCGCCAGGATGCGCACCGTCGGGCATCGACGTCCTCCGGGTTGGCCTCGAACTGAATCCAGGGCCGAGGGGTGGTAGGCAGTTGCTCGACCACCTCTCGCAGAATGCGGCCGAGATCGGTGGAGGTGAGGGCCGAGGGGGTACCTCCCCCCAGATACAGGGTGTCGAAGGCGGATCGCCAGCTGTCCCGGTCGGAGGAAATCCGGGAAGCCCACAGTTCGATCTCGCGGCGCAGGATCTCGACGAAGAACCGTTTGCGTTCGGCGGTCCCGGTGAGGACCGAGAAATCGCAGTAGGGGCAGATCGCCGAACAGAAGGGAAGGTGGAGGTAGAGGCCCGGGGCAGTCGAGACGGCGCCTGGGCTGTGCTCCTTCATCGCAACCGAGACGTCACGATCCCGGTTCCGTCTTGAGAACCGCGACGAAGGCCTTCTGTGGAATCTCGACCGAACCGACCATCTTCATCCGCTTCTTCCCCTCCTTCTGCTTCTCGAGGAGCTTGCGCTTTCGGGAGATGTCGCCCCCGTAGCACTTCGCGGTGACGTCCTTGCGGAAGGCCGAGATCGTCTTGCGGGCGATGATCGTGCCGCCGATGGCGCCCTGGATGGCGATCTTGAACTGCTGCTTGGGAATGTGTTCCTCGAGGCGTTCGCAGTAGTGCATGGCGCGAGCTCGCGCCTTGTCGCGGTGCACCAGCTGAGACAGAGCGTCGACCTGTTCGCCGTTGACCAGAATGTCGACCTTGACGAGGTCGCTGATCCGGTAGTCGATGATCTCGTAGTCGAAGGAACCGTACCCCTGGGTCACGGTTTTGAGTCGGTCGTAGAAGTCGAACAACACTTCGGCGAGTGGCATCTCCGAGGTCAGTTCGACCCGACCCACCGAGAGGTAGTTGAAGGTCGTGTTTTCGCCGCGCCGCTCGCGGCAGAGTTCCATGACCGCTCCGATGTACCGTTCGGGGATCATCACCGCCGCCTTGATGAACGGTTCCTCGACAAACTCGATCGCTCCTGGGTCCGGGTAGAGCGATGGGCTTTCGATCTGCAGTCGTTCGCCGGTCTTGAGCTGTACCTTGTAGCGCACGCTAGGAGCCGAGAGCAGCAGCGCGAGATCGTACTCCCGCTTGAGACGCTCTTGGACGACCTCCAGGTGGAGGAGGCCGAGGAATCCACAGCGATAGCCGAAACCGAGCGCGGCCGAAGAATCCTTCTCGTAGGTCAGGGCGGCATCGTTGAGAGCCAGTTTGTCGAGAGCTCGCCCGAGATCCTCGTACTCGTCCGACGAGAGCGGGTAGATCGACGAGAAGACGACCGGCTTCGCTTCTTGATAGCCCGGCAAGGGCTCGGTCACCGGCTTCTCCGCGTCGGTGATGGTGTCGCCGATGGCGATATCCTGGATCGCTTTGATCCCGGCGATGACGTAGCCCACCTCGCCGGAAGCGAGCTGCTTGGTCGGCACGCGCTTGAGCTTGAGCAGGCCGAGTTCCTCGATCTGGTACTCCTTGTCCGAGTGCATCAGGAGGATCGTCTGGCCCTTCTCGAGGGTTCCTTCGCGTACGCGAACCAAGAGCACTACGCCCCGGTAGGCGTCGTACTGGGCATCGAAGATCAGTGCCGACGGGGGAAGCGCCGGATCACCACTGGGAGCCGGAAGGCGCTGCACGATGGCCTCCAGGACCTCGTCGATTCCCTCGCCCGTCTTGGCCGAGCAGGGGAGGGCCTCGAAGGGGTCGAGGCCGAGGTCGGCGTCGATCTCCTCTCGAGCGCGCTCCACGTCGGCCGCCGGCAAGTCGATCTTGTTGATCACCGGCACGATCTCGAGGTCGTATTCGAGAGCGAGGTAGAGGTTGGCGACGGTCTGGGCCTCGACGCCTTGGGCGGCGTCGACGATCAGCAGCGCACCTTCGCACGACATCAACGAGCGCCGCACCTCGTGGGAAAAGTCTACGTGTCCGGGAGTATCGATGAGGTTCAGGTGGTAGGTGATTCCGTCGCGAGCGGTGTACTCGAGGGTCACAGTGTTGCTCTTGATGGTGATGCCTCGCTCGCGCTCGATATCCATCGAATCCAGAATCTGGTCCCGAAACTCGCGCTGTTCCACTCCGCCGCACTGCTGAATGAGTCGATCCGCCAGGGTCGACTTCCCGTGATCGATGTGGGCGATGATGCAGAAATTCCTGGTGGTGTCCAAGGCGGTCCTCGAGCAGTTGGGTCGGGCGGTGGCTCGCGGCGTGACGGCCGGCGAACGCCGCATGGTATCAGAGCTAAGGGCTCAGAATACGGGGAGCATCGGGGGTCGAGACCGCGGGTTCCGCCACGATCGGGATCCGGGCGGGCCGGATGTCCGCCACCACGGCCAGGTGGTCGGAGACCACGGTGTCGAGTGTCTGGTAGCCGCTGAACTCGAGTTCCCTCGAGAGCAGTACCCAGTCGAGCCGGCGCCAGGGTCGTACCGCCGGGAAGGTCGGGGCCTTGTGGTAGGGCTGGTGGCTGCGCAGGCCCAGTCGCCGGATGAGAGGACGGAACTGTCGGCTCTCCCGGCACCAGGAGGCGTTGAGATCGCCGACCACGATCAGGGGACGGGTGCGATGGCTGAGGTGGTGGGCGAGCAGTCGAATCTGTCGCCGTCGAATCGCCGGGTGCAGGGCCTCGAAGTGGGTCGAGACGACATCGACTTCGAAGCTCCAGCCCGGAACCTCGACTGTGGCGACCACGAACCCCTTGGTATCGCGCCACGATGAGCCAAAGCGGTGCGATTCCGGAGCCAGCAACTCGTCCCGACTGATCAGCGCGGTCCCCGAAACGAGGTTGGCCGCGCCGAGACCGAACGGGTTGTGCTCCCCCAGGAAGGTGTGGTTGTGCTCGATTCTGCGCGCCAGGACTTCGACGTGGTGGAAGTTTCCGCTCCAGGTAGAGGGCCCGTCGGCTTCCTGCAGGGCGACGACGTCGGGGGCTTGCTCGCCGATGAGATCACCGATACGAGACAGGTTGTCGACCAACTGCCGGCGTCCGAGGAGGGCCTGATGGGTGGCGATACCTCGTCCGTGCGCGATGTTGAGGGTCAGTACGCGCAGCGTGTCGATGCCGTGGGGATCGATCAGGGGCGCGAGAGGGGACCGAGTCCATTGCGGCTCGGCAATCCAACGGGGAACACCGATCCGCTGCGGCAAGCGAGATAGGCTGGGTAGAGCGAGGGCAGATCGAAGCGTTTTGACCATAGCCGCACGTGAGACTAGCAGATGATCGAGTCGATCGGCCCCTGATCGCGGGGGCGGAGGTCAGATCACCAGGCTGTGGTGTCTCCCGATTCGAAACCGTCGGCGAAGATCTGTTGGCTGGCGGCCCAGCCGAGCAGGAACTCCCGCAGGGCGTCCGGCGGATTCAGCGAGCGAGCCGAGCCCTCCTGATTGATGCTGTTGACACCGTGGCAGCCGTCGCACACCCGGATCTCCCCAGGCTGGAAAGTGATCCAGTTGCGTTCCCGGACCACCGGGGTACCGTCGGGTTCGGTCGATTGCCAGACCATGGCCCGACGAGCGGGGACGGTGGCGGCGGTGGAACCGTCGAGAGCGACCGCCACACTGCCAGCTGGGCCTCCAGGATTGGGTGGATTCTGTACCGCTGGGTCGTGCATCACCTGGGCGAGAACCCGCCGCCCGTTGGCCGGGGTGTCGATGCCACCGATACCTCGGATCTGGTCCCCCTGGAAGTACTGGAGGTGGGCCACGTCGTAGATCGTGCCCGGCTCACCGATGGTCTGGATTCCGCCCGGCACGCGCAGGTTGAAGGGTTGCTGCCGATCGGCGACGTCGCGGGCGGTCATGTCGCGCACCACCATCAACGCCAGGTCGCGCTCGGCCAGCCACTGCTGGAACTGTGACGGATCGACGCCGGCTTCGGTGAACATCTGTTGCTCCGGAGCCTCGAGCGGAAAGGACCGTGCCGGTGGCAGAGTTCGGGACCGCACCTCGACGGGCTGCAGCTCCCACATCTCGACGTCCGTGTAGGTCACGAGTTCGTCTGGATCCCAGTACTGGACCGATTCGACGATCCCGGAGGTCAGCTCGCCGCCCGCGGCGGGCTCGAGATAGCCACCGGACAGCGCGAGCTGTCGCAGCCGGAACTCGTAGCGGGCCACTGGGTGGTGGCGGTCTCCGTCGTTGTTGGCCTGGCGGGTCTCGAAGGTATGAGCCGCTACGACGTTGCCGTTGGACAGGACGACGGGATCTCGATAGTGACCGCTGTGATCGGCGGGGGGAGGGCTGCCGTCCGGAACCACGGAGTCGGTCGACGGGTGCGTTTCGTAGGTGACGGCGATCTGGTCGGCAAGCGTCGTTTCCGGCGCGAGGATCGAGATGAGCTGGCCGGAGGCGTGGGTCTGGAACTCGGGAGCATCGACGGCCCAGTAGCGTCCCGGAGAACTCGGATCCTCGGTAATCTGCAGGACGTTCAGGATCGGGTTCGGATTGAACCGACCGCTATTGTCGTCGAAGAAGTTGACCAGGTTGGGGTCATCGTCGAGAGACCGCTCGAAGTAGTCGTGAAACTCGTGCCGCCCCAGATGGTTGAGCACCTCCTCACGGGTTCCGTCCTCCTCGATCTGCCAGGGAAAGAAGTGGTTCAGCCTGTGGCCTACCAAGTTGGTGCCTTGCAACAGGTCGGTGCGGGAGGGGCGGGGTTCGGGGAACACTTCCTCGACCGCCGGCAAGCGTGCCGCGGCGGCCGATTCGTCGGCAAAGTCGAAGGTGCCGTAGATCGTGCCAGTGGAACTGGTGTGGTCGGCGTCGGCCTGTTGGTCGCGCTGCAGGTGGTCCCAGCGCGTGAAGAGGACGCGGCCATAGCTATCGATCATCGGATCGAACGAACCCGAGGGGGAGTGCTGCAACAGAAAGAGGTCACCATCGGCGGCGGCTGCGGTCGGGTCGAGGCTCCAGAGGCCGGTGGGAGTCTCGGTGGACTCGTACTCGTCGTGCTGAGGGTAGAGATGCCGGGCGCCGTTTCTCGGACGGTCGGAAACGAAGAGAATCCTGCCATCGGTGCCGTACGTAGGACTGACGTTGTTGTAGTCCTCGGGTTGCTTCGGGACCTTGGTGATCACCGCTGTCTCGCCCTGGCCGAGGCCCGTGATCTCGTAGAGCTGCCAGTAGTAGTCCTCCCAGACGTAGCGCTCTTCGGTGGAGCCGATGACCATGCTGAAGACCGCCTTGGTGCCGCTCCAATGGACGGCCGGGTCTCGCACCGAGATGGAGTCGGCACCTTGGAAGACATCGGTCTCGCCAAACCCTGCTTCCTCGGTGAGGTTCCGGAGAAGGGGAGAACCGCTCGGGTAGCGGATCCACAGGTCGCCGCCCCGGCCACTCCGCGACACACGCCCATTGTGGTTGGCGAACACCGATCCGATGGTGGCGAAGTCGTCGGGGATCGGCAGCTGGGTGACGAATAGGACCGGGTACTGGAGGGTGGGTCCGCCGCCGGTCACGGCGTCGCCCGCCGGTTCGCTGGCGGCCACGAGCAGCGAAGACAGTGCGACGAAGCTGAGCAGGGCCCCGAGACGCGAAGCGAGGGACAGGGAGGAACGGGTATGCAGCATGGTGTCTCCTGAATGAGGACACGACGCTAGCAGCGACTCCGCGCGAGGCGCAGTGAATTCGGTCACACCCGGTCGACGGCTCTCCTGCGACTAGGGAGTCGCGGACAGTGGGGTAATTCGAGGGTCTTCGAGCCGCACTTGCGAAACCGGACGAAGCCTCTCGGCGACGGTCTCGGCGGTGACCTCCACGAGGGGGAGGGAGTGGTCATCGCGTCCGAGGTTTTCCTGGTCGAACAGTAGGATGCCGCCGATTCGTCGGTAGTTGTGCAGTCGT
This sequence comes from Thermoanaerobaculia bacterium, assembly GCA_030429235.1. Taxonomy (GTDB): domain Bacteria; phylum Acidobacteriota; class Thermoanaerobaculia; order Multivoradales; family JAIOJS01; genus JAIOJS01. Next base: position 92,768 of record JAUIDB010000002.1, read on the forward strand.
CGAAAGCGCAAGCCTCGGGTTCCGTTGGTGTTGACGTAGGTGTAGGCGAACTGCTCGAGCCGGGCGGACTCGGGATCGAACCAGTACATGTACTCGTCGGAAGCGTCTGTGCTGCTGCCGGTCTCGAAGGTCACATGCACCCGATGCAAGGCGCGCCCTTGCCAGTCGGTCGGTCCGAGATCCTGGTAGAGCACGCTGGGGTCGGCGAGCCGAAAGGGCAGCAGCGCAAAGTAGACCCGCTGCATCACCCAATCCCGCCAGGCCTGCTGCTGGTCGGGCGCGACGTCGAGCGGTCGGCCGAACTCGCGGACTTCGACCGAGTCGTTGGTCGTGCGGACCCAGCGTTGCCTCTCGCCTTGCGCCTCCTGGACCGTGTGTGTGAAGAGTCCGCCCTCCATCGTCGAGGTGACGGCGAAACAGCCGGATCGCGAGCAGATGTCGAAACTGGCGGTACTGGCGGTGTACAGCAGGCCACCGTGGAACTCGATCGAGCGCTGCACGATCTCGGGCGGCTCTGCGGTCGCCGCGGCGGTCGTGGTCAGGCCACAGAACAGGGTGATCAGGAGGGCTCGGTTCATTCTTCTTCGGTGGCGTCGGAGCGGGCGGCGTTTCCGGGGGCGGCCTGCAACCGCTCTTCCGCTAGAGCTCGAGCTACGGTGGCGGGTGCGGTTCCGGATTGGTCCGAGCGTTCGAGAACCTCCGAGATCAGAACACCGACGCGTTCCACTCGCCGCAGCAAGTCTTCGGGGGTGTCGCCCTCCACCAGAGTACCCAGGGCCAACGCTCCTCCCGAGTTCAGCACATAGTCGGGGAGGTAGGTGATGCCCCGTTCGTGGAGTCGTGGCCCGTCTTCTGCTTCTCCGAGCTGGTTGTTGGCCGATCCCGCGACGATCTGGCACGCTAACCGCGGGATCGTCTCCCGGTTCAGGATGCCTCCGACGGCGCACGGTACGAAGAGATCGCAGGGCGTTTCGTAGACCTGCTCCGGGGTGACGAGCTCGGCGTCGAACTCGGCGGCGAGACGTTCGGCACGGGCACTGTCCAGATCGCTGAGCAAGAGCTTCGCTCCGGCGTCGTGGAGGCGCCGAGCCAAGGGTTCTCCTACATCGCCCAGGCCCTGGACCAAGGCCGAGAGTCCCTGCAGGGTCGATTGATCGAAGCGCCAGCGAACCCCGGCCAGAATGCCGTGGTAGACCCCGTGGGCGGTAAAGGGCCCCGGATCCATCACGCTACCGTCGGGTTGGACGCCGTGGACGTGGCGGGTGTGTCGAGCCAACCAAGCCATGTCCTCCGGTGTCGTTCCCAGGTCTTCGCCCGTCCCGAACGCACCGTCCATCGACTCGAGCAGTCGACCGTACCGTTCGAGTAGCCCTCGGCGCTCCGGCGGATCGAGGGGACGGCTCAGGGCCAGGACCGCCTTGCCACCTCCGCGGGGCAGATCGAGCGAGGCCCACTTGTAGCTCATGCCCTCGGCCAGCCGGAGGGCATCGCGGAGGCCGTCCGTGGGTTGTTCGTAGACCTTCATCCGGGTACCGCCGACCGGTGTTCCCCGCCGGCTCGAGTGAAGTGCCACGAACACCCAGGCTGCCGTGGCCTCGTCGCGGCGGATGACGACGACTTCTCCTGGCCAGTCCCGGATCATCCGCTTGAGCTGCTCGATCATGGATCGAATAATAGTCGACGGCGCAACGCAACACCCAGCAGACTCGTATGCAGGATTGGGAGGTAGGTATGAGCGACAGCGAGCGGGAGCGGCCCCTGGAAGACCTGGGATTCGGACGGGAGGACCAGCCCGACGATGACCTCGTCGTGAACCGAGAGCTCGAAGAGACGGTAGCGTTGGAGGACGGCTGGCAGGTCGACGACCCGTCCCAGCGGTCTCGAGGCGGAGGAGCGGGCCGCTGGATCCTGGTCGGGTTCCTGATCCTGCTGTTGGCCGGGGCTTTGTGGTGGTTCCTCGGTCGCGGCACCCCGAAGCCCGAGACCCTCGCCGCGCCGGCTCCGGCCGAAGCGACGGCCGAGGCAGAACCCAAGCCCCTGGGCAAGCCAGCGGAGGAACTCGACCCCCTCGAGATTCCCGGTCTCGACCAGAGCGACGAGGTCGTGCGCCAACTCGTGGCGCGTCTCTCGAACCACCCCGAACTCGCCGCGTGGCTGGCCACCGACCGGCTAGTACGCCGGTTTGTGGTGAGTGTGGTCAACGTATCGGAAGGGGTGAACCCGAGGAAGCACCTCCCCGTGCAGAAGCTCGAGGGTGCGTATGCCGTCGACCGGGTCGGCGGAGGGACCTACCCTGATCCCACGAGCTACGATCGCTACGGGCTCGCGGTCGCGGTCTTCACATCGATCGACCCCGAGGGCGCGGCCGAACTCTACTCTCGGCTGCGACCCCTCTTCACCGAGGCCTATCGGGACCTGGGATATCCCCGCGGTGACTTCGACGACGCCATGCGAGCGACGATCGAGCGGCTCTTGCAGGCACCGATTCCCGAGACGCCACCAGCCCTGGTCCAGGGAGTGGGTGTCTGGCGCTACGAAGATCCGCGGTTGGAGGCCCTGCCGGCAGTGGAGAAGCAGTTCCTGCGTCTGGGACCCACCCAACAGCGGGCCGTCAAGGAGCAGTTGCAGCGGCTGGCTTCGGCCCTCGGGATGAGTTGACCACCCAGCCTCAGATTCCCAGCAGGGCCAGGGGGGCGAGGAGAAGGCAGCCAGCGAGTCCGGCTAGGGCGATCCACCGCGGAAATCGACGGTGCCGAGGCGCGAGCCGCAGGCAGGACAGGTTGGTGATGGCGTAGTACAGAAGGACGGCCATGGCGCTGAAGGACCAGGTGAGCCGCACGTCGCCGATCAGGACGAGCAGCCCCACGGTGGCGCCGACGGCGTAGACCGCTCGCCGGGGGCTCCCGTTGTGGGACTCGACGGCAGCCCAGGCCGATGGGAGATCGTGGCGCCGGGCCATCGCCAGGGCGACACGGCTCAGCCCGAGAATCAAGTTGAGCAGAACGCCAGCCATGGCCACGATGGCGGCGATGGAGATCGCGGGCCCCAACCAGGCAACCGGCAAGGCCCGGGCCACGACCTCGAGCGGCGCTGCATCACCTTCGGTTGCGGCGGCGAATCCGGTACCTCCCAGAGTCGAGAGTGACACCGCGGCCACCGAACCGTACAGCAGGGCGGAGACAGCCAAGGTCAACAGGATCGCCTTGGGGATCGTTCGAGTCGGTCGGCGGACTTCTTCGCCGAGGGTGGCGATGCGGCCGTAGCCCGTAAAGGCCACGAAGAGCAGGGCCGTGGCCTGGAGCAGCAGGAGCGGGTCTTCGAGGCACACCGCAGCCCAGCGAGCGGGGTGCAGTTCCGGACTCGAGCCCGCGGGTCTGTACCAGCAGCCGGCCACGACCAGGCAGAGCAGACCTGTGATGGTCGACAACACGATCAGCCCGTTGGTGAGGTTCGACCTTTGCACGCCGCCGGCGACGAGCTGGGTGAGTCCCAGCACCAGCACGAACGCCAGCGCGACCCAGAGCCAGTGATCGAGCGCCGTTCCGAGGAGGTGCTGAAGGTAGGCGACCGCCCCCAAGGCGGCCGTGGCGGCGGAAGCGCCCTTGGCCGCTAGGAAGCACCAGCCGGCACTCCGCCCGGCCCAGGGGCCGAGGGTCCGGTAGCCGTACTCGTAGGTTCCGCCACTCACCGGGTAGGCCGCCGCCAGTTGGGCGCTCGAGAGACCGTTGGCGGTGGCGAGGAGGGCGGCGATCCCCAGGGCCGGAAGCAGCGCCGTTCCCGAGATCCCAGCGGCGATGCCGAGGCTCACGAAAACGCCGGTGCCTAGGATCGAACCGAGTCCGAGCCCGACCGCTCCCAGCAGGCCGATCTGACGCTTCAGGGCCGGTGATTGAGAGGGATCGGGTTTCATGGTCGTCGCGCGGCCCTGCCTGTACCGCACGCCTCGGATGCGAGCGACGGTCCCGATGGGGAGAGGACGGCCGTCTGAGCGGCCGCCTCTCCTCTGGCTACTCCTTCTCGTACACCACTTCGCCGCCCACGATCGTCATCACGACCTCGGTGTCGAGCAACGCCTCTTCGGCCACCGTGAGCAGATCCTGCGACAGGATGGTGAAGTCCGCGAGCTTGCCCACCTCGATCGAACCCTTGAGTTCCTCCTCGAAGACCCCATACGCGGCGTCCAGGGTCATCGAACGGAGAGCCTCCTCTCGGCTCAAGACGTGCCGTGGAGTGAACGCCTCCCCGTTGTTCATGCGACGGGTCACGGCCGAGTAGTAGTTGGCGATCGGGTCGATGTCTTCGACCGGGGTGTCGGTGCCGTTGAGCACCGCGGCTCCGGCGTCGAGCAGGTCTCGCCACACGTAGGCGCGTTCCTCGGCCCGCTCGGCGCCCAGGCGATCCGGGACCCAGGGGCCGTCCGAGGTACAGTGCACGCTCTGGATGGCAGCGACGACCCCCAGTTGAGCGAATCGCGGTACGTCGTCGGGGTGGAGGTTCTGTGCGTGCTCGATGCGCCAGCGTCGTTCGGTTCCCCGCGGATCCGCTTCGAGTGCCGCCGCGAAGATGTCGAGCGTCTCGCGGTTGGCGCGGTCGCCGATGGCGTGAATGCACAGTTGGAAGTCGTGCTCCAGGGCGACCTGGGCGGCTTCTTCCACCACCGCGATCGGCACGGTCTCGAGGCCGGAGGTCTCGGGTAGGTCGCTGTAGGGCTCGAGGAGCCAGGCACCCCGCGAACCGAGCGCTCCGTCGAGCGACAGCTTGATGCCTCCCACCGTGAAGTGGTGGTCGGCGAGTCCGGTGACCTTGACCTCGGGCATGGCGTCGGCGATGGCCGACGGCTCGTCTCGGATCATCACCCAGAGCCGGGTGTCGAGTGCCCCGGCCTCGGCGGCTCGACGGAGGAAGGCGACCTCCTCCAGCGAGGACCCCGCGTCGTGGAAGGAGGTAATGCCGTTGGCGAGGCTCTCGCGATCAGCCGCCGCCAGCCGCGCCGCGATCTCCTCGGGACCCGGTTCGCCGCTGCGGGAGACCAGCCCTTGCGCGGTCTCGATGAAGATCCCGGTCGCTCGTCCTTCGGCATCGCGCACGATTCTCCCCCCGGGTGGATCGGGAGTCGCGTCGTCGATGCCGGCCATCTCCATCGCCTTGGCGTTTGCGAAGGCGCCGTGGCCGCTGGCGTGGCGAAGCACGACGGGGTTGTCGGGAGAGACGGCGCTCAAGGCGTCGTGCACCGGATAACCCTCGACCAGTGGGGTCGGGAGTTCGTCCCATTTGTCCTGATGCCAACCCCGGCCCTCGATCCACTCTCCCGCGGCTGCCTCGGCGACCGCGGCCTCCACCAGTTCGATCACCCCGTCCCAGGTCGAGGGTTCCCCGGCGGCGACCTGACGCATTGCCGTGCCGAGGCCGTAGAAGTGTCCGTGTCCCTCGATCAAACCGGGGATCACGGTCTGGCCCGCGAGGTCGATGACCTTGGTCTCGGGGCCGATGAGCGCCGCGATTTCGGCGGCACTGCCGACGGCCACGATGCGGTCTCCGCGGACCGCCACAGCCTCCGCCCGCGCCGGTGTTTCGGACGCCGTGATGACGTTGCCTTGGGTCAGCACCAGGTCGGCGGCAACGACGTCGGTGGCGTCGGGACCGTCGTTCGTCGCTCCGCAGCCCCCGAGCAAGCAGGCGGCGAGTCCCAGAGTCAACGGGAGGAGTCGAGATCGGAAGGTCATCACTTTTTCTCCGTGGCTTCCTGTCGCCGTTGCAGCTTGGTTCGGTATTTGCGCTCGAACTCACGGTGTCGATCGTCGAGGTCGACGGCGCGGCCGTCGATGAACACCTGCGTCACGTCCTGAGTCGAGTAGTCCATGACGTCCCCTCCCGACACGAAGAGCGTGGCGCGCTTGCCGACTTCGAGCGATCCCTGGCGGTCCTCGATCCCGAGGATCTCGGCCGGGGTCAGGGTGATCGCGCGGAGCGCAACCTCTGGATCGAGCCCGAATCCGACGGCGTGACCCGCCTGGAAGGGCAGGTTACGGTGCGCCGTGGCCCCTCGAGGGGATCCCCAGATTGCGAACCGAACGCCGGCTTCGTCCAGCAGAGCAGCGGTCTTGTAGGCCAGGTCGTAGTCGTCGTCCTGTCGAGCCGGCAGGCTCTGCGGGGTCATCAGCAGCACGGGGATCTCTTCGGCCGTCAGCAGATCGGTCGCGAGATGGGCATCGCGACCCCCGAAGAGGACCATGCGCAGCCCGAACTCCCGAGCGAAGGCGACGGCCTCGACGATCTGTCGGTAGTCGTTGGCCATGATGTAGGTGTTCTGTTCCCCGGCCAGGACGGGAGCCATCGCCTCCCACCGTTGGTCGGTGGGGAGGTCTGGATCGGTCCGCTTGGCGGCCAGGTAGGCCTGGGCGTCGGCGAAAGCGGTACGCAGCGTGCGCCGCTCGGCCTGGGCCTCCTCGTCGTCGGGACCCGAGGCGACACTCGGCCAGCCCAGCAGCATCCCATCGAAGAGTTCGACCGCGGCATCCTCGGTGCTCCATCCTTCCAGATGCGTCACGAAGGGGCGTCCCCGAATCAGGTTGGTCTGCGGTATGACCTGCACCGTCGTGATCCCGTGGTTGCGGATCGTCGGCAGGATCTCGCTGTCGTAGTTGAAGGCGGTGTGGGCTGCCACCTCGGGAGTGAGGTCGGCTGAGTACTCGCCCATATCGTCGGTCGCGTGGACCGCGCTGATCTCTACCAACCCCAGGTAGGTTCCCATGGCGATCAGCCCGGGGTAGACCCGCTGGCCCGCGACATCGATCACCTCGGTGCCTTCGGGGAGCTCCAGGTCGTGGCCGATGGCGACGATCTCGCCGTCGGCGAAGAGCAGGTCGGTCGCTGCGAGTACGCCGTCGGAGACCGTGTAGAGATCACCGCCCTGAAGCAGGATCGGATGGCTCTGGGCCGGTCCGGGGATCTGGTCGTGAGCTGCCGCGAGCTGAGGCAGGAGTAGGGTGACCAGGAGGGGGGCCCAGGTGCGGCCGAATCGGGTTCTTGGGGTCGACATGTCAGTGAGCCTCCGTGCTGTGGCAGTTCCATTCTTGCGTCGCCTCGGGGGCCGGGTCGTCGATCAGGTCGTCCTCGGAATCCTCGGTCGCTTCGGCTTCTTCTGTTGGGGCCTCATCGGCCAGGATCTTCTGGATCAGGGCGGCCTTTTCGGCCCGGTCGCGGGCGACCAACTCGGCGTCCCGCTCGCGACTGAAGTAGAGCGTGCCGTCGATCCAGGTCTGCTCGGCCTTGGCGTAAACCGACAGGGGATGGGCGTCCCAGATCACGAAGTCGGCATCCTTGCCGGGTCGGAGACTACCGACCCGATCGTCGATCTTCAGCTGCCGGGCCGGATTGATGGTCACCAGGTTCAGGGCATCGGTCTCTTCCATGCCACAGTAGTGCACCGACTTTGCCGCCTCCTGGTTGAGGTAGCGCATGAGTGAACCGCTGTCCGAGTTCACGGAGGTGACCACCCCGGCGTCGTGCATCAGACAGGTGTTCTGCGGAATCGCATCGAAGACTTCGAACTTGTAGGCCCACCAGTCGGAGAAGGTCGAGCCTCCGGCGCCGTGGCGTGCCATCTCGTCGGCCACCTTGTAGCCCTCGAGGATGTGGGTGAAGGTCTGCACTCGGAAGCCCAGTTCTTCGGCGAGTCGCATCAGCATCAGGATCTCTGACTGCACGTAGGAGTGGCAGTGGATGAAGCGGGTCGATTCGAGGATTTCCACCAGCGCTTCGAGCTGCAGGTCCCGCCGCGGCGGAGCCGTGCGCGAGCGGAGGCGCGGCGCCAGGGCCGCATAGGCGGCGTGCTCGGCAGCGTACTCCTGGGCGGCCACGAAGGCGTCGCGCATGATCGACTCCACGCCCATCCGGGTCTGCGGGTACCGCACTCGGTAGTCGGGACCCCAGTTGGACTGCTTGACGTTCTCGCCGAGGGCGAACTTGATCGAACCCGGGACTCCGGCGAACTTCAGTTGCTCGGGAGGGAGCCCCCAGCGCAACTTGATGATCGATGCTTGACCACCGATCGGGTTGGCCGAGCCGTGCAACTGCTGAATCGTCGTGACCCCACCGCCCAGAGCGCGGTAGATCCCGACATGATCCGAGTTGACGACATCGGCGATGCGGACCTCGGAGGTGACGTTGTGGGTGCCCTCGTTGACGCCTCGCGAGATCGCGATGTGGGAGTGCTCGTCGATGATCCCCGCCGTGACGTGCTTGCCGCTGCCATCGATGGTCCGAACCCCGTCCGGGGCCTCGAGACCCACTCCGACTGCGCTGATCTTGCCGTTCTCGACGAGCAGATCGGCGCCTTCGAGCACGCCGGCCTCGTCCGAGGTCCAGATGGTGGCTCCCCGCACCAAGACGGATTCCTGGGTCGGTAGTGTCTCGAAGCCGAAGGCGAGGGGAGGGTGGGTCATCCGGGAGACGAACTCGGTAGCGGTCTCGTCGCCCGTGTCGCCGTCGACGTACTCCTCGGCGGGAAGATCCTCGGACTCCTCGGCTGGTTCGACCGCGGTCGGGATCAAGGTGACCGCGTGTGGGCTCCCGTCGGGCAGGACCACGGTACCCCGCGTAGTCTCACCGACCTGCACCAGGTCGAAGAGGGCGACGCCGCCCTCTTCGGCGGTTCCCCAGGGGGCTCGGAACCGCAGCTCGGACTCGTCGACGGTCACGCCGGTCAGGATCTGCTTGGTGTCGCCCTGGCTCAACGAACCCTCGAGGGAGCCCGAGGCGCGGTTGAGATTGAGTTGGTAGTTCGATCCACCGATCGTCAGGTCGAAGGTACCCGTAGGATCGAAGGTCTGGAACGGTGCGTTCACCAGGGCGGCTTCGCCGCGCACCCAGACTTGGAGGATCTTCTCGTCGGCCGCGAGCAGGTTGCCCTCGGCGACGATCAGATTGGCCAGTCTTCCGACCTCCAGGGTGCCGACCTGATCGGCCACTCCCAGCAGGCGAGCGGGTACCGTGGTCAGGGCGGCGAGTGCCGTCGATTCGCTCAGCCCTCGCTCTACGGCGGTGCGGAGGTTGGTGAGGAAGTCTCCGTCTCCCAGCTTCTCGCCGGTGAAAGCGAAGGTGATGCCGGCGTCCTCGAGGGTGGCCGGGTTCGAGGGCGCGCGCTCCCAGTGCCGCAACTCGGGGAGACTGACGTCGAGGGTAGCGCCGAGGGTGCCGACATCGGGTTGATCGGGGAAGCCGAGCGGGAGGACCAGGGTTGGGTCGAGGGCCTTGATCGGCTCGAGGTGGAGGTACTCCTGGTTGCTGCCGACGTAGACGAAGGGGACCTTCATTTCGTTGGCGATCCGGCCGGCGCGCAGCAGGCTCAGTTCGTCGCGCGTGTCGAACAGGATGGGGCCCCGGTAGTCGGCCAGAGCAGCCAGCGAACTGTTCGTCTCGATCTCTGCCCCGAGCCGACTCGCTTCTCGGTACCAGGAGACGTCGAGCAGGGTCTGGCGCACCAACGCGATCGAGCCCATCAGGGAGCTGGGATAGGGTTGCTGCGAGCTGCCCTTGTGGAACGAGGCCGAATGCAGACCGTCGCTGGCCAGCACGACCTCGTTGGCGAGGCCGTCCGCGGTCAGCGCGACGAAACCACGACCCCGGAAGATGCCGTCCAGCTTCGAGGAGTGCACCACGGCCACTCCTCGTTGTAGCAATGCTTCGGCCTCGCCCGCATCGGGCTGGAACGCGTCGACCCACCGCCGCTCGGAGTGGATCGCTTCGTTCCAGGCATCGGGTCCCATCCGTCGCCCCTCGTAGACCACGGTGTCGCGGTCCTCGGTGGCGTTGACCGGACCCACCGCGCCCAGACCGTACTCGGCGTACGGTTCGACGAACGCCGGAAAGATCGTACGGCCTTCGAGTCGGTGCACCACCGCGTCGGAGGGGATCGCTACGTCCGTTCCGACGGCGGCGACTCGGCCATCACGCACCACGAGAGTGCCACCTTCGATGATCTGTCCAGGGGCGACGACGATCGTCGCGTCGCTAAACACGGTGATGTGGGGGGTCTTGTCGCGGATTGCGAGGTCGGGCGTCGTCGTCACCTGGGCCGTAGCGGCTCCGGCGACGACCAGGCTGGTGAAGACGAGGGGTCCGATGAGTCTGTGGTACGTTGACTGGAACAAGAGGCTGCGCTCCTAATGCTGACCCGCACGGGCGGGGAGGTCGCTGGGCCCTCGAGGCCCGGGTAAATCGAGACGAAGAGCGCGTAGTTTAGATGGAGAACGGGTTTCCTCCAATGTGGAGCCGAAGGCGAGGAGTCGAGATGATGGCAAGAAGCAGCGTACAGAGTGGGTTTCGGGCCCTCGCGGTCCTAGGCGTTCTATCGATGGGAGTGGTCGCCTGCGGCGGCGAGTCGACGGACTACGCCGAGGCGATGAAGGAGGAGCACGCCAGTGACGTCGCCGTTCCCTCGCCGGCCGCCGAGGTCGAGCCAGGCCGAGAGGTGGAGACTCTCGATGTCACCTACGCCACCATCGAAGGTGAGCCCGCGATCGGTTTCGTCGCCCGCCCGGTAGACGCACCGGAAGGATCGCCTGGTGTGTTGGTCATCCAGGAGTGGTGGGGGCTGAACGACAACATTCGCGCCATGGCGGAGCGTCTGGCCGGCGAGGGATACATTGCACTGGCGGTGGATCTCTACGGTGGTGAGGTCGCCGAGGACCGAGAGAAGGCCTACGAACTGATGTCGGCCGCCCTCGAGCGCATGGATCAGAACTTGGAGAATCTACGCCTTGCCCACAGCTATCTCACCGACGAGCTGGGAGCGGGCTCGACCGGCTCGGTCGGATGGTGTTTCGGCGGGGGAATGTCGCTCCAAGCGGCCTTGACGCTCGGTGGAGATCTCGATGCCGCGGTGATCTTCTATGGCAAGGTCGAGACCGAACCGAGCACTCTGCAGGCACTCGAGGCTCCGGTTCTCGGATTGTTTGCGGCCGAGGACCAGGGCATCCCGGTCGACTCGGTCCGGGAGTTCGAGCGGGTACTCGGAGAGTTGGGGAAGGACGCTGAGATCCAGATCTACGATGGGGTAGGGCATGCCTTTGCGAACCCGACCGGCAACAACTACGACGCCCCGGCGGCCGAGGACGCCTGGCGCCGGACGCTCGACTTCTTTGGCCAACAGCTCGCCGCCGACGCCGGCGAGTGACTCCAGGAGCTGATCGGATCGTGGCGCGCAGTGTGCTCTTCGTTTGTCTCGGCAACATCTGCCGATCGCCCACCGCTGAGGGCGTGCTGCAGTCCTACCTCGCAGAGCGAGGGCTCGACGAAGAGGTGCGAGTGGACTCTGCGGGTACCGGTGACTGGCACCTCGGAGAACGGGCCGACCGACGCATGCGGGAAGCCGCGGAGCGGCGCGGGTATGCGCTCGAGAGCCGTTCGCGACAGGTGCGAGGCGAGGAACTGCCCACCTGGGATCTCGTGGTCGCGATGGATCGAAGCAACTTCGAGGATCTGCGAGAACTGTGGCCCAGTCGGTCGACGACCGACCGAGGCGAGTCGCTGAAGCTGTTCAGCGAGTTCCTGGCTCCCGGGGCTCCGGTCGACGTGCCAGATCCGTACTACGGCGGTCCCGAGGGTTTCGATCGTGTGCTCGACCTGGTCGAGTCGGGGTGCCCCGCTCTGGTCGACCACCTGCTCGATCTGGACTGAGATGGCGGACCAGCGGCAGAACGCGGGATCTGCCCTCGATCAGTTCTTCGTCCGTCGCGGGTACCGGATCCGCCGGCACGCGTCCGTCGGCGGGCCGAACGGGGTGATCGAGGTCGAGAGCCCGGGGGGCTCGGGGTCGGGGGGCGACCTGGCGGGTCGGTGGTTCGTGAAGTCGATCGAGAACCAGGCGGGCGGCGAAGAGTCCCAGCGAAGGCTCGCGGCCGAGATGGAAGGCCTCGATGCCCTCGAGGCGGTCGGGGTACTGTCGGTTCCGGCGGATCGGTACCTGGTGGCAGGTTCCTTGATCCTGCGAGCCGTCGAAGGGTCGCCGCGTCCCGGTTTTTTCGAGGCGTTTGGCCGTGACCTGGCCTTGCACCATCGCGCCTCGCAGGAGGACCGCTTCGGGTTCACGGCCGACAACTATCTGGGTGCGAGCCTCCAGCCAAACCGATGGAGCAGCGACTGGGTGGAGTTCTTCGCCTCTCGGCGACTCGGATTTCAGCTCGGATTGGCGCGTCGGCGAGGCAACTCGACCCCCGAACTCGAACGGCTCGGTGATCGGTTGCTCGAGCGGCTAGCGGAGTGGCTCACCGTGGACGAGCCGGCGAGCCTGCTGCACGGAGACCTCTGGTCCGGGAACTTCCTAGCGGGGTCCGATGGCAGAGCCGTGGTCATCGATCCGGCGGTTCACTACGGGCATCGGGAGTGCGACCTCGCCATGGCTCGGCTGTTCGGAGGCTTCTCGGAGGCTTTCTTTCGGTCGTACGACGAGGTCTGGCCGTTGGGTGGTGGAGCGGAGGAGCGCAACCAGCTTTACCAGCTCTACCATCGCCTGAACCATCTGAATCTGTTCGGTCAGGGGTATCTGGCCGGTTGCCTCGACTGCCTGCGTCGGTTCGTCGGGTAAACTCCCCCCGCTTTCCCTACCGCCCCACGACCCGTGCCTTCGATCAGCCGAGGAGACCCATGAGCTACACCACCTACAAGATCCTGCACCTGTTCGCCGTCCTATTCGTCTTTCTCTCGCTTGGCGGTTTGACGTTGCGGGCGATGGATCGCGGTGACAAGGGCAAGAGCCCCGCGCGGCGGCTCGCGGGCATGACCCACGGCATCGCCCTGCTCTTGGTCCTGGTGTCCGGATTCGGTCTACTCGCACGCCTCGGAGTCGAACACGACTGGCTGTTTCCGCCGTGGGTCTGGGGTAAGTTGGCCATCTGGTTGATCCTGGGGCTTTCGGTGGCCTGGATCAGGAAGAAGGACTGGCATCGCGCTCTGTGGTGGCTTCTGCCGGTCCTCGGCGGTCTCGCTGCCGCCCTCGCTCTCTTGAAGCCGACGATCTGATCCCGCGAGGAACCACCGATGTCTGAAGCCGCTCCGTTCGAAGAACCGTCCGTACCGAAGAGTTTCAAGGTTCCTCACACGCTCGTCCTGCTGTTCGGGATGATCGTGCTGGCCCATGTCGCGACCTACCTACTGCCCTCGGGCTCCTACGAGCGACAGGTCAACGAAGATGGGCGTGAGGTCGTCGTGCCGGGAACCTATGCGGCGATCGAAGACGCCGAGTCGTTGCCGATCTGGGCCACCTTCCTGGCCATCCCAGAGGGGTTCGCAGAGTCGCAGGACATCATCTTCTTCATCTTCATCATCGGGGGCGCATTCGGCGTGTTCCGGGCCTCGGGCGCCGCGGACGCCGCGATCGGTATGTTGCTTCGCACCTTCGGAGGCCAACCGGTGTGGCTGCTGTTCATCGGCACGTTCACCTTCGCGGTCGGCTCGTCGTCGATCGGCATGGCCGAGGAGTACATTCCGTTCATCCCGATCCTCGTGGCGCTTTGCCTGGCCCTCGGCTACGACGCCGTGTGCGGGGTGGCGATCATCTGTATCGGGATGGGGGTGGGCTACGGTGCCGCAGCGATCAACCCCTTCACGGTACTCATTGCGCAGGATATCGCTCAGCTACCACCCAGTTCTGGGATCGAGTACCGACTGGTGCTCTTCGTCCTCTTCTTCGCGGTGGGGTTTCATCACCTCTGGCGGTACGCGAGGCGGGTGAAGGAGAATCCGGGGTCCAGCCTGGTGGCTGACATCGAGGTCGATGCGTCGCTGCAGCCTCGCGAGCCCCCTGCCCTCACTGGCTGGCACGTGGCGATCCTGGTCGCCCTCGGGTTGACGATCGTCAGCCTGGTGGTGGGGATCAAGAAGTGGGAGTGGTACCTGATGGAGATGGGAGGGATCTTCCTCATCGTCGCCGTGGTCATTGCCGCGCTGGCTAGGATGGGCCCGAGCGAGGCGTCGAAGCACTTCAGTCTGGGAGCCACCGAACTCACCACCACCGCTCTGCTCGTGGGGTTCGCCCGCAGTATCAAAGTGGTCCTCGACCAGGGCCAGGTGATCGACACCATCATCCACGCCATTGCACAGCCTCTGCAGGCGATGGGCGGTTCGTTCGCGGCGATCGGCATGTTTCTCGTGCAGTCGGTGATCAATCTGTTCATCCCCTCGGGCAGCGGCCAGGCCTTTGTGACCATGCCCCTGATGGCGCCCCTGTCCGATCTCGTCGGCGTGCCGCGGCAGGTGGCCGTGCTGGCGTACCAGTTCGGCGATGGGTTCACCAACATCATGATTCCCACGAGTGCCGTATTGATCGGCATGCTGACGATCGCCAACGTTCCCTTCGACCGCTGGTTGCGCTTCATCCTCCCGTTGATGGTCAAGTTCTTCCTGTTGGGGGCGGTGGCCCTCTCGGTCGCGGTCTGGTTCGGCTACTCTTGAGGCGCGGTGCCCGAACTCCCTGAAGTCGAACGCGCCCGTCGGCAGGTCGAGAGCTGCGCCCTGGGGCGAACCATCGAGTGGGTCGAGTGCGCCGATGACGACATCGTCCTGTGCGGAAGGAACGGCGCGGAGGTAGAGAAGCTCCTGACTGGCCGTAGGGTGGAGGGGGTAGAACGGCGTGGGAAATACCTCTGGATGGTGCTCGACCGCCGGCCCTGGCCGTTGTTCCACCTGGGGATGACCGGAGCGTTCCGGACGCCGGGAGTCGCCCCGCTGCCGTTGGCGTCGTCGCCACGGAAGGTCGGCACCGAGTGGCCGCCTCGCTTTACCAAGATCCGGCTGAGGCTCTCGGACGGCGGAGAACTGGTGATGACCAACAAACGCCGGCTCGGTCGCATTCGGCTCCTCGAGAATCCACCGGCCGAGCCGCCGGTATCTGCCCTGGGGTTCGACCCGTGGCTCGATTCCTTGACGGAGGAGGAGTTCGGGCAGCGCTTGGCTCGCCGCAAGGCCCAGTTGAAAGGACTGCTGCTCCACCAGGGGTTCGTGGCCGGTGTGGGCAACTGGATCGCCGACGAGGTGCTCTACCAGGCGAGGATTGACCCCCGCCGACGGGCCAACGAGCTGTCGTCGGAGGAAACGGCTCGACTTTTCCGGGCCCTTCGGCAGGTGATCGCCACCGCGGTCGGGGTCGACGCCGAGAAGGAGCGCCTTCCGGCAGACTGGCTGTTCCACCGGCGTTGGGGTCGCCCCGAAGGCGCGGTCACCGTGACAGGAGAGCCGATCGAGGTCACGACGCTGGCGGGGCGGTCGACAGCGTGGGTGCCGTCGGTGCAGCGGTGAGGCAAGCGGGTCTCAGGCGACTCGATCCGGGACTTGGCCTGGCGTCGTTCTAGGTTCGCGCGGAACGATTCTCCCAGCGTGACCAGAGTTCTACCATCCCCAGGCCAACCGCGCCGCAGAGGACGATGACCGGTCCACTCGGCAGATTCCAGCGGTAGGAAAAGGCCAGCCCCACGGCGGTCATCAGCAGACCGAGACCAGTGGAGAGCAGCACGACGGCCAGGAACCCGTGGGCCAGTCGCAGAGCGATCAATGGCGGCAGCGTGAGGAGGGCAATGACCAGGATGATGCCCACCACCTGGATCAGGCCCACCACCGAGAGCGCGACCAGGACCAGCAGGGCGAGGTGAAGCCTGGCAACCGAGGCCCCCTGTACTTGCGCGTACGACGGGTCGAAGGTCGCAGCCACGAGGTCGCGGTAGAACCAGCCGAAGAAGGCCAGAGCCGCCACGGTCAGGAGAGACAGCCAGACCAGATCGGCGCGGCCGATGGCCAGGATGTCGCCGAAGAGATACCCCACCAGGTCGGGGGCGTAGTCGGGTCGCCGGGCCAGACACACCATGCCCACCGCCATGCCCACGGCCCAGAGCACCCCGATCTTGGCGTCGTGCGATCGGCCGCGCCCCTCGCCCTGGCCACGAAGAAGAAGCGCCGCCGCGACGGCTACCAGCGCCGCTCCGATCCGCGCGTCGACCCCGAGCCAGAGAGCGAGCCCGACCCCTCCAAACGCGGCGTGACTGACCCCGCCGCTAATGAACACCAGCCGGCGGACCACGACGAAGGTCCCCAGTACCCCACAGAGCAGGCTGGCGAGAAGGCCCGCCACCAACGCGTGGCGCATGAACTGGTAGTCGAGAGCCTCGAGGAGCATCGGTTCAGTGCTCGTGCAGGACCCGGTGCGGGACCCCGTGCGCCACCAGTTCAACCGGGCAGCCGTACACCTCGTGTAGCGTTTCTTCGGACACTCGGCCCTCGGGATGATAGTGAAGGGTCCGATTGACGCAGGCGATCTGTCCCACGATCGGCGCCCAGGGGGTGAGGTCGTGGGTGACGACGACCACGGGAATCCGGCTCCGCAACTCGGCGAGCGTGTCGACCAGGGTCTTGCGGTGTTGGGCGTCGACCGAGGCTAGGGGCTCGTCGAGGAAGAGGATCTCGGGTTCGGCCGCCAGGGCGCGTGCCGTCAGGACTCTCTGGACCTGGCCTCCCGAAAGGTCACCGATGGGGCGTTCGAGGAGATGGGTTAGTCCGAACCGGTCGCTGATCTCGGCCAGCAGGGTTCGTTCGGCCGGAGCCAGCCGCCAGCGGTTCCAGCCACCGGTGCTGCGCGCAGGACCCAGCCGGCCCATGGCGATGACGTCTCGCACGCGCAGGGGGAAGTCGGCATCGAAGCGGGCGAACTGCGGGACGTAGCCGAGGGCCCCGGCGCGACCGGAGGTGAAGCGGCGGATGGTGCCGCGCCAGGGCTTCCGCAGGCCGAGGATGCACTCCAGCAGGGTGGTCTTGCCGCCGCCGTTGGGTCCGATGATGGCCAGGAAGTCACCCTGCCGCACCACGAGATCGACATCCTGCAGGGCGAGAACCCCGTCGTAGCCGAAGCTGACCTTGTCGAGTTCGACCAGGATCCCGTCCGTCACGGCGCGACGGCTCCTCGGGCGATCTGGTCGGCCGCACGGCGGAGGCCCTCGAACCAGTCTTCGGGCAGGGGATCGAGGACCTCGATCTCGAGTTGGAGTTCTCGAGCCAGGGCCTGCGCCCCGCGATCGCTGGTGTTCGGAGCGACGAAGAGGGTCGAGAACTCGAGTGGCCGGAGCCTGGTGATCAGGCGGGCGAGGTCGGCGGGTGTGACTTCTCGTTCGTCCTGCTCGATCGCGATCTCTTCGAGCTCGAACTCCGTGGCGAAGTCTCCCCAGGCGGCGTGGTGCACCAGAAAGCGACTCCCCGGTTCGGTCGACTGGAGACGCTCGCTGACCTCTTGCCGCAGCCGTTCGACCTCGACTCGGAAGGTGTCGAGGTTCTGACGGTAGACCGAAGCGCGCCGCGGGTCGAGCTCGACCAGCGCCTGCGAGACAGGCTCGGCGAAGTCGAGCATCTGGAGGGGCGAGACCCAGGGATGAGGCGAAGCATCCGACGACTCGACCATCGATAGCATCGGCGGGGAGGGGTCGGCAACCAGTTCGAGGAGAGACTCCTCGAATGGGAGACCGTGGTGACCGATGCGCAGAATGAGGTCGGCGTCGGCCAGTTCACGGGCGACGGCCGGGGTCAGGGTGAAGGAATGAGGTGAGGCTCCACTCGGCAATAGGGAAACCACCACGCCCTCGGGCCCGAGCAGGTGCCGAGCCAGGTCGGCCAACGGAGGTACGGTAGCGACCACTCGGAGTGGAGCGGTCCGCTGGGATCGGGCCGGTTCTCGGGAGTGGTTCTCCTCACGGCACGCTGTGCTCGAGAGCAGGATGAGCAGCGAGGCGAGGCCGAGCGAGAGAGGATTGGGTCTCCACACGCCTCTAATGATAACTCATTCCTATTAGCGAGAACCGGAATCGTGGTTCTGGCGACAGTCGGGACAGGCGCCGAAGAGAAAGACCTCGTGGTGTTCCAGGTCGAACCCCGGTGGAGTCAGGGCCGCGAGGTTGCCGGGGCAGTCGTCGATCTCGAACACCCCATCACAGTAGCGACAGTGGAAGTGGTGGTGGTGACCCTTGTCAGCCACCTCGTACCGTGCGGCGGCGCCGGGCAGTTCGACCACGTGAAGCCACTCGGAGGCCACCAGAGCCTTGAGATTGCGGTAGACCGTCGCCAGGCCGAGACGGGGGAGTTCCTCGCGGCAGGCCGCCAGAATCTCCGTGGGGCTCAGCGGTCGGCCAGCCTGCTGGAGGACGGAGCGAATGGTGCGCCGTTGGCGCGTTTGGCGTTGCATGAGGCGATGTCGGAGTAGGAGTAGCGGCCGACGATATACTGCGGCTTCATTGTCAGAGCGAGCGACGAGAGGTCGCAAGGTACTGAACGAGTCGATCCTGTCATGAGAAAGAGCGTGAGTTCCCACCCGTTCGAGCCACACCCCTGGCGGGATCTGGTGCTGCTGGTGCTGCTGCTGACCACGGTGACCCTCAGCCTCCTGACGGTGTCGCTACTCGGTGTCCGCATCCTCTCTGCCGCCCGAGCCTACGTGGCCGGGGAGGGTTTCTACATCAAAGGGCAGAAGGATGCGTTGATCTTTCTGGCCCACTACGTCGACACCGCCGACGAACGATGGTGGGGGGGCTACCAGCGCTCGATCGCAGTACCGCTGGCTGACGGTCGCGCTCGCCGGGAGTTGCTCCAGGAGGCCCCCGACGAAGTGTTGGCGGCTCACCATCTGGTCGAAGGGGGAAACCATCCGGAGGACGTGGAGGACCTGATCTGGCTCTTCCAGTTCCGAGACCTCCTGCCGGAGATGCAGGAGGCGGTTGCCATCTGGACCGAGGCCGACGCCCTGATCGAGAACGTCGACGCCATCGCGCAGCAGATGCGCTTCGAGATGCTGAAGACTCCACGGGACGTTGGCAGGATCGAAGAACTCTCACGCCGGCTCAACGCGCTCACCCCCGACGTGGATCGGGTGGGCAGGACCTTCTCGGAAGCCCAGGGAAAGGCGGCTCGGCGGGTTGGAGACCTTCTGCTGATCGGTGCTGTGGTTCTGGGGCTGGTCATCGTGCTCTTTGGCGTCGGGATGGCCTGGTGGCTGCTAGCTCGACTGGAGCGCAAAGACGCGGTCTTTCGGGCCGTGATCGAGAGGAGTCAGGACCTCGTGTCACTGCACCGCGCCGATGGCCGGGTCCTGTTCACCAACGAGAGTGCCCTGGAGTCCGTCCTCGGCTACCGGCCCGAGGAGGTGGTCGATCGCGACTTGCGGGGCCTGATCCACCCAGCTGACCGTCCCCGGGTCCTCGAGGGGTTCGGTCGCTGGGTCCGGGGCGACGTCGAAAGCCGCCTCGAGTCGCGCTGGGCTCATCGGGACGGAGGGTATCGGGACCTGGAGACAGGGGGCGGCCCGCTGACGTTCGGAGACGGTCGCTGGGTCCTGCTTTCGAGCCGTGACCTGACCCAGCGACGAACTCTCGAAGAGAAGATGCTCGAGATGCAGAGACTCGAGGGAATGGGTCGGCTGGCGGGCAACGTCGCGCACGACTTCAACAACTTGCTGACGACCATCGTCGCCGGAGGGCACCTGGTGCGTGACGGGTTGGCGTCGGCGGGGGACGCTCGCGCCGCGAGTTGGGTGGCCGAAATAGACCAAGTGCTGGCGGCGGCCGACCGAGGGGCGACGTTGACCCGGCAGCTGCTGGCTTTCGCCCGACGAGAGAAGCCGACGATGCAGAGGGTCGATCTTCGCGATCTCGTCACGCGGTGCGAACCGTTGCTGCGTCGGTTGGTGACGGCTCCCATGCATCTCGACCTCCACTCGGGGAGTCGGCCGGTCTGGATTCTCGGCGATCCCAGCCAACTGCAACAGGTTCTGGTCAACCTGGTCCTGAACGCGCGGGACGCGATTTCCGGACATGGCCATAGTGTGGTGGTCCTGGTGCGCCGCCAGGTGACCAAGGAGGGTCGCGCCGAGGCGGTGCTCTCCGTGCTCGACGACGGCATCGGGATCGCCGCCGATCATCGCGGGCGGGTATTCGAGCCGTTCTTCACCACCAAGGAGGCTGGCGAAGGGACCGGTCTCGGCTTGGCCATCTGTCATGGAATCGTGCAGCAGCACGGAGGATCGATCGTGATCGAGAGCCAGCGCTCCGGAGGCACCCAGGGCTCGATGCACTTACCCCTGTTCGAAGCGGACTCGGTGGCGGAGGGCGAAGACGAGGTGGCGTCCTGAAACGCCTTCCCTGGGCGGATCCCCGTCGGCCGTGGCCCGAACTCGCGATCGTGGGGTTCCTGTTGCTCACGGTCGCGGCACTTCTGGTGGGCGTGACGTGGGTCGGCGTGACGGTCCTCGACGGCACCCGCGGATACGTCACCGGAGAAGGCCACTACATCAAAGCTCAGAAGGACGCCCTCAATGCTCTCGTGCGGTACGCCCAGACCGGGAACGAGGAGCATTGGCGGACGTTCGAGAGCGAAATCGAAGTGGCTCGAGCCGGCGGTCGAGCCCGACGAGCCTTGCAGTCGGACCCGCCGGACCTGGAGCGGGCTCGTCAGGAGCTGCTCGTCGGAAGGAACCACCCGGAGGACCTGACGACCGTGATCCAGCTCTTCTTCGGGGCCGATCGAGTTCCCGAAATGGCGCGCGGGATCGAATACTGGGAACAGGCCGACGTGGAGGTCCAGCGGCTGGTCGACGTGTCGTCGCGAGTTCGGGATGCCGTACGATCGGGATCGAGTCGAACGACCCTGAGGCCCCTGCTAGAGGAGGCCTACACCATCCATCGAACCCTGGCCGGGATCGGAAACGACTTCTCGATGACCCTCGGTAGAGCGTCGCGCCGGTTCCGGCGCCAGGTCGTGTTGGTGTTGACGATGCTGGCCGGCTTTCTCCTGGCGTTGTCGATTCTGGTGGCCTTGCGGCTGGTGCGCCGTTTGCGGCGGAGCGATCAGATCTTCCGGCAGATGATCGACTACGGGCACGACATCGTGGTGTTCCGGGCCGAGGACGGAACGGCACTCTATGCCAACCCGGCGGCCGAACGAATCCTGGGTCTGCGCCCCGAGGAGATCGTGGGCCGCAATCTGAACGAGTGTCTGGACGAGCAGGAACGCGACCGCCTGACGAGCGAGTTCGGTGACTTCCTGGCGGGTCGAGCCGACTTCGAGCAGGTCGTGGTGCGGGTGCTCGATGCGCAGGGCGAGGCACGAACGCTCGAGGTGACCGCCAATCGCGTCGAGGGATTCGGACCCACGGGGACGGCGGTACTGGCAGCCCGCGACGTGACGGAACGACAGTCCCTCGAGCGTCAGATCCTCGAGATCCAGCGGTTGGAGAGTCTCGGTCGGCTCGCCGGTGGCGTGGCGCACGAATACAACAACCTGCTGACCACTATCGAGATGAGTGCGGGTACGGTCCGGTCGGAGGTCGAGGACTCCGCGGGCGTTCACGAGGAGCTGGACCTCGTGCTGAAGGCCGCCGACAAGGCTGCCACTCTCACCCGGCAGCTGTTGGCCATCTCGGATCAGCACCGCGAGGCGCAAGAGCCGGTCGCCCTCCACCAACTGCTCGAGAGCACACGCCGTACGGTGTCCCACCTGCTGCGTCAGGCCGTCGACCTGACCGTGACCTCGGATGGCGAGCCGTTGTGGACGATGGGAAACGCGGCTCAGTTGGAACAGGTGCTGGTCAATCTGCTGATGAACGGACAGGACGCACTGCCAGCGGAAGGCGGGCAACTGGAACTGGAATTGCGTCACGAGGGCAAGGGGCAGGCGGTCGGTTCTGCGGTCTTTGCGGTGCGCGACAACGGCTCCGGGATCGCAGTCGAGGTACGGGAGCGGATGTTCGAGCCGTTCTTCACCACCAAGAGACGAGGTCGAGGCACTGGCCTCGGCCTGGCCATCTGCCAGGGTGTGATCAACGATCATGGCGGCTCGCTGGAGGTCTCCTCCCGCCCAGGATACGGGAGCGAGTTCCGTTGCATCCTGCCCCTGATCGCCGCTCCGGTCGAGTCCAGTCCTCCCGCCGTCGTCTCGCCGCCAGCCGGCACCACGGCTCGCCTGCTGCTGGTCGAGGATGAAGAGGGGGTCCGCCGGGTCGCCCAGCGAGTCCTCGAGCGCAGTGGCTACCATGTCGTCACTGCCGTGGACGGTCGTCAGGGGCTAGAGATCTGGGAGGAGTTGCGAGGAGAGATCGATCTGGTGGTGAGCGATGTCGTCATGCCGCGCCTCGGTGGGATCGAGATGGTCGACAGGATCCGACGCGATGCTCCCCACACGCGGGTTCTCTTCATGTCTGGTTACCAGGCGGGAGCGATGGTGGGATGGGGCGAAGCGGATGCTGTGACGAGCTACCTCGACAAGCCGTTCCGTCCCGAGGTCCTGTTGGAGGCGGTTCAGTCGCTGGTGGGAGACTCCTCGCCCTCGGCGAGGGGGGAGACGGGGCCCGGCAGGTAGCGCATGACGACCAGCGTCCGGTCATCGCTGGCGACGCGACCTCCGATGAAGGCCGCCAGATCGGCGAGCAGTCGGTCTCGTAGGTCGGTGGCGCTGCCTCCCGCGGCCGAAGCCAGGGAGACGGTGACCCGCTCGTAGCCAAAGGAGCGATCTTCGGAGTCCAGTGCCTCGATCAACCCGTCCGACAACCAGGCCGCCCGATCGCCGGGTTGGAGCTCGACCGAGGCCTCGGCGTAGTTGGTGCCCAAGGTCCCGAGCGGGGGGCTCGGGAGCAGGATCTCCTCCACGGTGTCGCCGCGCACCAGGTAGGTCGGGGTGTGTCCGGCGTTGGTGATCTCCAGTCGTCCGGATGGAGGGTCGAAGACCGCCAGGGTCGCCGTCACCATCGGTCGTCCCTTGACCGTTCGTTCTCTGCGTACCATGTCGTTGAGGCGCACCAGGATCTCCCGCGCCGGGAGTCCCTGGTCGATCAGCATGCCGAGGGCTGCCTTGATCATGGCCATGCGCAGTCCCGCCGAGAGGCCGTGTCCCGACACGTCGGCCACCACCACCGCGATGCGTCCGTCGTCGAGGCGGAACAGGTCGAAGTAGTCTCCGCCGATGGCCGCGCTCGGTTCGAAGTAGCTCGCGAATTCGACCGCTTCGGTGGTGGTCAACCCCTGGGGGAGGAGGTTCTGCTGCAGGTCCCGGGCGAGTTGGAGTTCCTTTTCGAGACTCTCCTTCTGGGCCGCGGTCTGCACCAGCTCCTCGAGGCTGGCGGTCATCTGGTTGAAGGAGCGCTGCATCTGGCCGAGTTGGTCCTGGCGCTTGACGGGGATGCGGGTCGAGAAGTCGCCGTGCTGGACCCGATCGGTGGCCTGGCTGAGGCGATTGACGGCCCAGCTGAGACTGACGATCATGTAGATCGCCATGATGGCGGCGATGACGTAGATATCGAAGAGGAGGAAGGCGATACCCAGCAGGGCTCCCCAGGCCACGGTGTCGACCTCGGCGTCGGTCGAGACGATACGGTCGTAGACCGCCTTGGGCGTCGCGTTGAGGATCGCTACCAAGCGGTTGACGGGCTCTTCCGATCCGGTCAGCGAGAATCGATGGGAGAGCGGTTCACCCCAGAACAGGATCGGTTGGGTCCACAGCTCCCACCAGCTGCCCGATTCGGCGAAGAACTCGGCCCGGTTCTTGGGGTCGGCGGCGATGCCGCCCCGCAGGACGACTCGTTTCTGGCCGAACAGGTCCAGCTCGAGCGATTCGTCTTCCCGTTCCGAGAACTCCACCCACAAGCCGCTGCGTTCGCGCAAGATCCGAGCTAGATCCGCATCGAGCAATCCGAGGAGCTGGACCTCTCCTTCCTCCAGGATCACGGCGAGACGCGGCGGGCCCTCTGCGGCGTCGAGAAACGGGATGGTCTCGTCGTAGCCCCGCCCGCCCGGTGGTGAAGTGATCCAGGAGGGCCAGTCCTCCGGTGCCTGGTCGAAGTTCGTAGCCACGAGCTTGCACTTCCGGTAGATGGCCAGCTGCACGCTCTCGAAGCGCTCGAGACTGGGTTCCTCTCCCTGGCGGAGCTTGACCATCAGGGGGCGCAGGTGGTCGGTGAACTCGGCGTGCACGTCGACCAGGGCATCTCGGAAGGTATGCCCGAGCAGGGCTCCGAAGAGGACGTAGGCCGACAGACCGCCCAGCAGGACGACCATGGGGATAGGCAGGACGCCGATGAGCAGGTACGAAAAGGCTAGTTTCCGACCGACTCGCCAGAGGAGTCGCTGCAAGATCTTGACGCCGGCCCAGAGGACGAAGAGCGTGAGGGCGGCAGCGATGGCCAGCGCCCCGACCAGTCGGTAGGGAAGGAGAATCCCCAGCAACAGCAGAAGCCCGAGCGAGGTGAGGAAGGCGAGGGTAGAGCGTTGCATGGTGGCCGGGGAGATCGAAGCGCCGGGAGTATTCTACCCGTCACCCTCACTACGACAGTTGCCGGGGGTGGGTTGCGAGCGAAAGTTCGCTGTCGGCGTGTTCCACGCTCCAGATGCATGGTGCTTGCAACCTCGATACAATGCCTCAACTGTGCGGAGCGGCGGTGGTTCGGGTACCGCCCCTCGACGCGATCGAAGCCGCCCGAAAACCGGAGAGTTCCGATGACGACCGAAGCACCTACCGAAGACCTCGGCGCGGCGACGCCTGCCGAACAGCAGCCGCTCAGCGAAGTCGTGATCCGCTTTGCGGGTGACAGCGGCGACGGCATGCAGATCACGGGTACGCAGTTCACCTCGACTTCGGCGCTGGTAGGCAACGACCTCTCGACCCTGCCCGATTTCCCGGCGGAGATCCGGGCTCCGGCTGGCACCTTGCCGGGGGTCAGCGCGTTCCAGGTGCGCATCGCCGATCACGACATTCACACCCCCGGCGATGCACCGGACGTGCTGGTGGCGATGAACCCCGCGGCGCTCGAGGTCAATCTCAAGGACCTCGAACCGAACGGGGTCGTGATTCTGAATACCGATGAGTTCACCGCTCGCAACTTCAAGAAGGCTGGCCTCGAGACCGATCCCCGCGAGGACGGAAAGCTCGAGGGGTATCGCGTCTTCGAGGTCGACCTGACCACTGTGACGCGGCGGGCCCTGGAAGACTCGCCGTTGGACGTGCGGGCCAAGGATCGGTGCAAGAACTTCTTCGCTCTGGGCATGTGCTACTGGCTCTTCAGCCGCCCGATGGAGCCGACCGTCGAGTGGTTGCAGAAGAAGTTCGCCAAGAAGCCCGAGGTGGCCGAGGCCAACATCACTTGCCTCCGGGCGGGCTGGAACTACTGCGACATCACGGGGCTGTTCCAGGTCAAGTACGAGGTCGAGTCCGCGGCGCTACGTCCGGGTACCTACCGCAACATCAACGGCAACTTGGCCCTGGCCCTCGGGAGTGTGGCGGCGAGTCGCAAGTCGGGCCTGCCGCTCTTTCTCGGTTCCTATCCGATCACGCCGGCGAGTGATCTGTTGCACCACTTGTCGACGATGAAGCACTACGGCGTGACGACGTTCCAAGCCGAGGATGAGATCGCGGCGGTTTGTGCCGCGATCGGCGCCTCCTTCGGAGGCGCGTTGGGCATGTGCAGCACCTCGGGGCCGGGGCTGGCCCTCAAGGCGGAGGCGATCAATCTGGCCCTGATGGTGGAACTTCCACTCGTCGTCTTCAACATCCAGCGAGCGGGGCCGTCGACGGGCATGCCGACCAAAACCGAGCAGAGCGACCTGCTGCAGGCCATGTTCGGCCGCAACGGCGAGGCGCCCCTGCCGGTGATCGCTCCCGAGTCTCCAGCCGACTGCTTCTGGGCTGCCCTCGAGGCCTGCCGGGTCGCCGTCGAGTCGATGGTGCCGGTGGTGTTGCTCTCCGATGGTTACCTGGCCAACGGAGCCGAGCCCTGGCGCCTGCCCGATCTCTCCGAGCTTCCAGACTTTCCGGTCGAGTTCCACAGTGAGGTCGAGGGGTTCGCTCCCTATTCGCGCGACGACGAGACGCTGGCTCGACCCTGGGCCATCCCCGGTACCGCGGGTCTCGAGCATCGCATCGGAGGTCTGGAGAAGCAGGACCTCACCGGCAACGTCTCCTACGATCCCGACAACCACCAGCGGATGACGGATCTACGGGCCGAGAAGGTCGCCCGTGTGGCCCGCCGTATCGCCCCGCTCGAGGTCGACGGACCGACCAAGGGCAAGCTCTTGGTCCTCGGCTGGGGGAGCACCCAGGGGACGATCCATGGCGCGGTCAAGGCGGCTCGAGCCGAGGGGCTGGAAGTCAGTCGAGCCCATCTGCGATGGCTGAACCCGTTCCCGTCCAACCTGGAGGAGGTCCTGGCGAGTTTCGACCAGGTGTTGGTGCCAGAGATGAACGGTGGGCAGCTCGCCTTCCTGTTGCGTGGGACCTTCCTCGCCGACGTCGTGAGCTACCCGAAGGTCGAAGGCAAGCCCTTCTACCGCCACGAGATCGTGACCAGAATCAAGCAGTGCCTGGAGGTCGAGTGATGGCAACCGATACGACGGTTCTCAAGAAGAAGGACTTTCAGTCGGACCAGGAGGTTCGCTGGTGCCCCGGCTGCGGTGACTACGCGATCCTGTCGGCCCTACAGACCGTGATGCCCGAATTGGGGATCCCCAAGGAGCGCCTCGTGGTGATCTCGGGAATCGGCTGTTCGAGCCGGTTTCCGTACTACATGAACACCTTTGGGTTCCATACGATCCACGGGCGGGCGCCGGCCATCGCAACCGGGCTCAAGACCAGTCGCCCCGATCTCGAGGTCTGGGTGATCACCGGCGACGGCGATGCGCTCTCGATCGGCGGCAACCACTTGATCCATGCCCTGCGCCGTAACGTCAACCTCAAGATCCTGCTCTTCAACAACCGGATCTACGGCTTGACCAAGGGGCAGTACTCTCCAACCTCCGAGGTCGGGAAGCGCACCAAGTCGACGCCGGTGGGGTCGATCGACACGCCCTTCGATCCGGTGTCGGTGGCGCTAGGGGCCGGTGCCTCGATGGTGGCGCGGAGTGTCGACATCTTCCAGAAGCACCTCAAGGAGACCCTGCGTCGGGTCGCCGAACACTCCGGGAGTGCCTTCGTGGAGATCCTGCAGAACTGCAACATCTTCAACGACGGCGCCTTCTCGTACCTGACCGACAAGGAGCAGCGAGAGGCCGAGGGTTTGTACCTGGAGCATGGTCAGCCGCTCGTGTTCGGCCCCGAAGGTGCCCGTCGAGGCCTGCGCTTGGATCCCACCAGCTTGCGGCTCGAGAACGTGGCGCTCGGCGATGGCGTCGAGGCGGAAGACTGTCTGGTGTGGGATGAGAACCGGCCCGACCCGGCTCTGGCTTTTCTACTCGCCCAGTGCCGTCCGCCCGAGTACCCGACGGCCCTGGGGGTCCTACGTCGGGTCGAGCGCCCGACCTACGACGGGGCGGTGGTCGAGCAGATCGCACAGCAGCAGGAACGGCGGGGGACGGGAACGCTGGAGGAACTGTTGTACTCCGGCGAGACCTGGCAAGTGGCCGCCGACGGCTCCATCCGTCGCTAGAGAGCTGCCTCAGTCCAAGCGCTTGCGGAACCGGAGCGCGGCGAAGCTCATCGCGATCAATCCGAAGAGCAGCAGTGGCCAGAGGTCTCGAGACACGTCGGGGATCGAAGCACCGCGCAACACGATGCCTCGAATCACCCGCAAGAAGTGGGTCAGCGGCAGGATCTCGGCGATCCACTGCGCCGGCTCCGGCATGGCGTCGAAGGGGAACATGAAGCCCGAGAGCAGGATCTGGGGGAGAAAGGTGAAGAAGGTCAGCTGAAAGGCCTGGAACTGCGTTTGCGCGATCGTCGAGATCACCAATCCGAGGGCCAGGGAAGCGAAGATGAAGACCAGTGAGCCGGCCAGCACATCCTGAGGCAGGCCTCGGAGGGGGACGTCGAACAGGAGGCGTCCGACCCCCAGTACCAGGACCATCTGGACGCATCCGATCAGGATGTAGGGCAGGATCTTGCCGACCATCAGTTCGATCGGGCTCAACGGAGTGGTGATCAGAAGCTCGAGATTGCCCCGTTCGCGCTCACGGACGATGGCCACGGACGTGAAGAGCACCATGGTCATGGTCAGAATCACGCCGACCAGTCCAGGCACGATCTGAACCGCCGTGCGGCGTTCGGGATTGAAGTAGGGACGCAGTTCGAAGGTCGCGGCGCGGGGTGTGGCCGAGGTCCCCGAGCGGGCGGGTGGGGGCAACGAGCGGAGACCCGCGGCTGCGGAGTAAGAGGCGGGGTCGCTGGCGTCGACCAGGATCTGGGCCAGGGCCTCGACCGGTTGTTCGTCGCCGGGGCCCCGCGGTGACTTCCGCTGTCGTTCTCGTTCGAGTCGTCGTTCGAAGTCTCCAGGGACCACCAGACCGACCACGATTCGCCCCTGTCGGAGCAGGTCTTCGAGTTGCTGAACCGTCTGCACTCGCTCCACGATGTCGAGGACCTGGCTCGCCTCGGCAGCCGCGACCAGTTGACGGGATCGCTCCGTCTGGGCCAGATCGGCCACTCCGGTGGCGAGCTGTCGTACGTCCTGATTGATGGCGTAGCCGAAGAGCAGAAGCTGCAGGATGGGGATCCCGACCACCATGCCGAAGGTGAGACGGTCGCGGCGGAGTTGGCGGACCTCCTTCCGGGCGATGGCCAGGATGCGAGCAGGGTGGATCACCGCGAACTCCCTGAGCTCGCCGTGCGCGGCCGATGGCGGGTGGCAACGACGAAGACATCCTCGAGGCTGGCTTCGACGAGCCGAACCTCGGACGACCGCTCCGATGCGTCGTCGGAGGTCGCGGCGTGCTCCAAGGCCTTCTCGACCCGGCGTGCTGGCTCGGGGCTGTCGGGGCTGAACAGCGCCCGCAACCGGTTGCCGAGTTGGGCAATGCTGAGAAGCCCCTCGAGCGAGCTGATGCGCTCTCGGGAGCGGCGGGGATGGGGGGTGTCGATCTCGACGACCTGGGCCTCGATGTTGCGCATCAGATCGCGCGGTCGTCCTTCGGCCACCAGCCGGCCCCGCTCCAGAATCGCGAGTCGATGGCAGCGTTCGGCTTCGTCCATGTAGTGGGTCGAGACCAGGATGGTCGTACCGCCGTCGGCCAGGTCGAAGAGGGCCTCCCAGAAGTCGCGCCGGTTCTCGGGGTCGACTGCGCTGGTCGGTTCGTCGAGGAAGAGCAACTCTGGGCGGTGGAGGACCGCTGCCGCCAGGGCAAGGCGCTGCTTCTGGCCTCCCGAGAGGGTACCGGCACGCTGTCGGGCGCGGTCCGTCAGTCGGTATCGTTCGAGGAGTTGGTCGATTCGGGGCCGCCGCTCGCGGCGGGGCAGCGAGTAGATCTCGGCCAGGAAGTCGAGGTTCTCCCGCACGTCGAGGTCCTCGAAGAGGGAGAATCGTTGGGTCATGTAGCCGATCCGCGTGCGGAGCTTCTCGGCTCCTGAAGGCATCGGGAGGCCGAGAACCTCGACTTGACCCGAGGAGGGTGCGAGCAGGCCACACAGCAGCCGAATCGCGGTCGTCTTGCCCGATCCGTTGGGTCCGAGAAAGCCGTAGACCGACGCTTTCTCGATCCGCAGATCGAGCCGGTCCACCGCGACCAGCGAGCCGAAGCTTCGAGTCAATCCGTGAGCGACGACGGCGGGAGAAGGATGATCGGCCGAGATATCCACTCCTCTCGGGTCAGCGGGGCTCCGGAGGGGGGCAGGAGGTCGGAGCGCTGCCAACCTCCAACCAGACCTTGATCGGAATCCCGGTCGGCAGCGCCCGCGCCCGGTCCTCGAGGAGTTCGACCTCGGCCAGGTAGGCGAGATGGTGACGATCGTGCTCGGTCAGGCTGTAGTAGGGAGTGAACGCGGCCTCGTGCGCGATAAACCGAAGGCAGCCCTCGAGGAGATCGGCCTGCCCATCCACCTCGAGCCGGGCCGGCGTGCCCAAGGTGGCCGACGCGACGAGGGGCTCCGGCAGGTAGATCCGAGCCCAGGGGCGCGAGCTGGAGGCCAAAACCGCCACCGTGGCTCCGGCCCCGGGGAGCTCGCCCACCGCGTAGGGGAGGGCCTCGACCCGGCCGTCGACCGGGGCTCGAACCGTCAAACGCTGCAGGGCCACTTCGAGATCGGTGACATTGGCCAAGGCTGCGGCGAGGTCGGCCCGAGCCTGGTTCAGCTCCTCCTCCGTCGCTCCGGTGGCCAGGACCCGAGCCGTGGACCGATGGGCGTCCAGGCGCGCTTTGGCGGTAGCGGCACGGGTCTGCGCCACGTCGAGGTCGGCCTGAGAGACGATCCGGTCGGAGACGAGCTGCTGCGTTCTGGCCAACTCGAGCTTGGCCAGGGACCACTCCCGATCGAGGGCCTCGAGTTCGGCCGCGACCTGGTCCCGTTCCTCGCCGCGGCCTCCCCGTGCGAGTTCGTCGATACGGGCCCGATGACGCTCGGCGGTAGCCCGGGCCGCTTCGACCCGGGCCGCGACGCGCCGGTCGTCGAGCTGCACCAGGACCTCACCGGCGGCGACGGTCGTGCCCGGGGCGACGCTCAGGCTCCGAATCGGCTCGTCGGCGGAGGCCACGAGATCGTAGCGGTCGCGTTCGAGTGTGCCGTGGAGCGGCTCCGATCCAGGGGGAGGCGGCTTGGGACAACCGGCCAGGAAGAGCGAAAGCACGAGGAGCGCTGGAGTGGAGGATCGCACAGGGCACAGTTTAGTGGAGCCACGCGTTTCCTCGAAGGTCCTGGGCCAGGCTCCGGCCGGAGGTCCCCAGCCTGGGCCGGCAGTAGGCGCGACTCAGGGACCGGCCATGAGGTCGCGAAAGCGGGCGGCGAGTTGGGGACCAGCTCCGGCGTCCTCGTGCTTGAAGAAGACCGAGAGCTCCTCCCAACCAGCCTTGGTCAGTTGCTGCGCCCAGCGTTGCAGGCCGCTCCCGTCGTACTCCTCGCGGCGCAAGCGGGCATAGCCGTACGGTGCGGTGCGCACCACGGGCGGGTCCTCGATCTTCTCGGTGTCGGAGACGACGAGCGCTACCTGGTGGTCCGACAGCACTTGGTAGATCTCTTCGTCGAACCAGCTGGTACTTCGGAACTCGAAGGCGGCGCGAGTGCCAGGAGGGAGCAAGCCGAGGAACGCACGGAGGAGGCCTGCGTCCTTCTTGAGATACGGCGGGAGTTGGAAGAGGTAGGGACCGAGTCGAGAACCCAGCCGAGTCGAGACCTCGAGAAAGTAGGAGACCTCGTCGTCGGCCTCGGCAAGTTTCTTGAAGTGGGTGATCTTGCGCGATGCCTTGAGGGAGAACTGAAAGTCCTCGGGGACCTTCTCGATCCAACCGTCGAGCAGCTTGGCATTCGGCATGCGGTAGAAGGTGTTGTTGATCTCGACTGCCTCCAGGCGCTCGGCGTAGTACGACAGCATCTGGTTGGCCGGAAGTTTCTCCGGATAGAAGCTCCCCTTCCACTCTTTGTAAGAGAAGCCGCTGGTGCCGGTACGCAGTCTCACGAACTCGGGATCCCGGCTTCCGGCTCGGCGAGGAGATCGCGCAGAGTGCGCGTCATCTCGTCGACCAACTGGCGATGGTGCTCGCCCGTTCCGGGACCGGCGAACCCGGAGTGGATGCGACGGATCCGACCGTCGCGGCCGATGAACAGAGTGGTCGGGTAGGCCAGTACATCCGACAGGTCGGGTACGGTCGCCGCGGCGGCGCTCTTGTCGCTGGTCCCGGCCAACAGTAGCGGGTAGGTGATGCCGTGGCGCTGGGCGAACCGGCGGAGCATGGTCCGGTCGCGTTCCGCTTCGCCGCTGAACTCGTAGGCGAGACCTACGATCTCGAGTCCCTCGCCTGCGAACTCGTCCGCCCAGTGGGCCAGCAGAGGTGCTTCGTCGTTGCAATTCGGACACCAGGAGCCGAACAGGTTGACGACCACGACCTTGCCGGCAAAGCGCGGGTCGCCAGCGCTGACTAGGGCTCCGTCGAGGTCTTCGAAGGCGAAGCGAAAGCGGCGATCGGGATCGGTCGCGGTGACCTGCTGCCAGGGATCGGGCAGTGCGAAGGCCGTGGGATCCTCGACGCGACGGGCGGACCAGGTGGCGTGGTAGGTGTCGCGCGACCAGAAGTCACCTTCCAGGTCGCCCTCGGCGGTGCCGCGGGCCTCGAAGAGAAAAGCGTGGGCGCCGTCGAAGGTCGAGAGCCGAAGCACCCCCTGATCCCAGCTCCCCTCGAGGAACCGATAGTCTCCCGTGGGGGTCAGGAAGGTCCCGGTGACCCGTCCCTCGGACTCCCGAAACTCGGCGCGGGCCGGGCTCTCGCCGTCTTCGTCACGAAACGTGGTCTCCCAGGTTCCGGTGAGGGAGACCGGCTGCCCGGGCGCTGCGGTCAGGGGGGCGAAGCGAGACCCCTCGCCCGGAACTGCCCGGAAGGCGAGCTGCGTCACGTGGTTCGGGTAGTTTCTGAACCAGTTCCCGACCAACTCGGTCGGTCCGTCGGGGGAACTGCTCTCCCAGCGGGCCTCGATCCAGGAGTCGAACCAGTCGAAGTGCAGCCGGACCGACGAGCCCGTGATCTCGACGCCGCTGAGTGGGGCCCGTTCGTCGGCGTTTTCGACCCAGGCGACGAGGCCGGGTCCGTCGCGGTCGATCTGGAGGCCGAACGGCATCGGACCACCCGGAGAGGCGAGTTCCGCCCGCCAGGGGCCGATCAGGGCCTCCTCGCTGATGGGTTCGGTCGCGCTCCGAGGGGACTCGGGATCGTCGGCGGGCCCGGTACCACAGCCCAACAGCGAAGCACCGACTAGGAAGGGTACGAGGAACTTGAGAGTCATGTGCCGGAACCCTAGCACGGGCTGCGAACCGGGCCTTCGGGCCGAACCGGAGCCAGACCGGTCGCCGGGATCATCCGGTCTGCGCCTCGCCGAGCGTGTCGGGTCCTTGGTCCGGAGCCGGAGACTAGTTCTCGATCTGGCGGATCGAGGGGGCGAGCTGGGCGCGGAGCCGCTCTAGAGGACGGCGACTCATCGCCGACTCACAGCGCTTGGGATCGAGCAGGATCGAGTCCAACTCGGGGTCTCGTCCCAGCAACGGTTCGAGTTGGCTGCGGACCGAGAGGGGCAAGAAGGCAGGCGGGGCGCCGCTCTGGAAGAGGGTCTGGTACGCCTCCAGGACGCGGTGTCGATCGTGTTCCACCAACTCTTCCCGACGGTTGACTTCCATCAGTAGGTCGGCGCAGGCGATCAGGTCCTGCCAGAGGACACGTCGCTCCTCTTCGGCGCCCGGGCCGTCGGCGCGAAGGGCTTCGAGGATCCGCTTCTGGAGTTCGCGGATCCGTCGCCGATCGTCGATCCGAAGCAGGGAGTACACCCTCAGGTTGCGCAACGCGGCGATGTGCGTGGCGATCCCCTTGAGCGCGTGCCTCAGCGGCTCGCCCTCGGGGTTACCCGGCCGTCCCAGGGCCCGCCGAAAGAGGGCGTACTGTCGGCGAATGACCAGGGAATCCTCGAGGTTCAACTGCACTGGCTGGTCCGCCGGTAGACCTTCGACCTCGCGAATGCTGGTGTTGATCGCCAGCAGGGCTCGTTCGGTGCGGCCGAGACCGGCATCGGCGTAGCTGAGAACCTTCCAGACCTTGTTGGCCGCGAGAGAGGTGGCGAGGGCGTCACGGATCGCCAGCAGTTCCATGCGGCTCATGTAGGCCAGATCAGCGACGTCGCTCGGTACCGACTCCTCCCGTCGGTGAGCGATCTCCTCGGGCGACGGCGGACGTTCGCGTTCCGCCTCGGCGATACGGTCGTAGTGCCGCTGCACGTCTTCCAGTACTTCGGCGGCCTCCTCGAGGACCTGAGCCACGGCGGCGGCGAGGTCGTGGTCCACCGTCAACCCGGTATCGTCCAGGATCTGGAACTTCTCCTCGCGGTTGCGCTCGATCAGGCAAGCGACGCGGTGCAGGAGGGTGTGGGCGGGTGAAGTCGGAGTAGACATCGGTTTCGCCTAGCGCGTGGTTCTGGTGGGCATCAAGTATACCTCGACCCTGGATGCCTGCAACCCGCAGGCGGGTTCCGCCGCGGTATCGCGTGTCCGAGACCTCGATGGCGTCTTCAGTCCGCTCCGAGCTCCTTCAGCATCTGGACAGCGTTGGTATTGTCGGGGTTGAGTTCGAGAGAGCGCCGGTAGTTGGCGATCGATTCGTCCTGGCGTCCAGCGGCACGCAGAGCTTCGGCGTAGCTGTCCCAGACGTTGAAGGACTGCGGGAACAGCCGAGTGTTGATTTCGAACACCGCGAGGGCTGCCGCCAGATCTCCGCTCTGGAGTTTGCCGTAGCCATAGGCGTTGAGGACGATCTCGTAGGGAGATCCTGGCCGATTCTGGACGAAGTCCTGTACGGCCGTGAACGCTGCTTCGGTACCGCCGGTCTCGAAGGCGTGGCTGAACGACTCCTGCAGGGTCGGGAAGGCGAGGACTCGGAGCGAACTGCGGGGGTCGAAACGTCCGGTGAACCGCTCGCTCCAGGGGTTCAAGTAGTCGTTGGTGTAGAGCTGGTGGCGCGTACGGTCGTACCCAATGCCGTTCGGGGTAGCCATCTGGGCCTCGACCCCGACGTCGTGGTCGACCTGTCCGAACTGCCCGCTACCGGCGGCCGCGGCGATCGAACCATCCAGGCCGATGCGGTAGACGCCGTTGGCGCGAAAGGCCGTGGCGTAGAGGTCTGGCCCCACCCAGACGATATGACCGTTGCCGCCACCGGGGAGGGTAGCGAGCAACGAGCTGTTGCCGTCAGGGTCGATGCGCAGGACACGTCCGTCGCTGAAGTTCACGACGTAGAGATTGCCTTCGGGGTCGCGAGTGATTCCGTTGGGACAGTTGAACAGGTCCCCTTGCGCGAAGGGGGCCACGCTCCCGTCGACCCCAACGCGCACGATCTCGTTGCTCTGGCAATTGCAGGCGTAGACCTCGCCTTCGTCCCCCACGGCCAGTCCGACCGGACCCTGAAGCCCGGTGGCAAAGGTCGAGGTCGACCCGTCGCGCGCGATGCGGGTGATGGTGTTGGCGTGGAAGTTGGCCTGCAAGAGGCTTCCGTCGGAGGCGATGGTGTTGCCGGAGGCTCCGTAGAGACTGTCCGCAAAGACCTCGACCGTCCCTTGGGGAGAGACCCTCCAGACCTTCTCTCCGAAGTCCGCCACGTAGACGAACCCGAGTTTGTCGACGGTCACCCCGCCCACGGAACCCTCGAACTCCGGTACGACGGTACCGACACGAAGGCGCGGAGCCTCGGATTCAGCGGCCGCCAGGGTGGAAACCAGCAGCAGAGTGCAGACGGCGGACAGACGGCAGGCGAGCGACATAGGGCCTCCTCTCGAACGGATCGTTTGAGGGAGATACGGACGGCAGCCGGACAAGTTCACTGCCAGGCGGTGAGATCACCCGACTCGAAGCCGTCGACGAACAGGCCACCGAAGTACTCGAAGTAGTAGGTCCACCACAGATGTTCGGCGACTCCGTAGTACCCTGTCTCGCTCAGGTGGATGCAGTCGGCGCCGACGCCCTGGAGCATGGCACTCGCGGGGCTGGGGTGGTTGGGATCGCCGGGCGGCAACAGGGTGTACGGGGCGGCGACGCCCGGAATCCCGAACAGGTACTGCATCAGACCGGTGTGGTGGCGTAGATCCACTCCGGGGAGCCCGTCGGCGAACGCGATCAGGTCGTCGGTCAAGGCTGCCATCGCGGTGTTGACCTGCAGCGGGTTCGGAGAGTTCATGTCCGAGAACATCTGGTCGCAGTAGAGCAGGCTGAAGGGAAACCCGTAGTCGACGAAGTTCACGTAGTCGTAGAGGCTGATCAGGATGTCGAGTTCCGGGTCGATCTGGAGGATGTGGTTGATCACGGTGGTGAGATCGTCCTGGATCCGGGTCGAGAGTAGATCGAACTCCGAGGGTGGCATGCCGACGTACCAGCCGCCGGTCGGCTGTCCGTCGAGGAAGTCGTTGCCGCCGATGGTCAGTTGGACGACCTCGACCTCTGGATTAGCGGCCAGGGCGTCGGTGATCAGCTGGAGCTTGTCGGGAGCCGTCCACTCGGCGGCTGTCGTACCGCTGATGGTGGTCGTTTCTCCCTCCTCGAGAATGTGGGAGTGGCCGTTCGTGGCGAAGGCAGTACGCAGCGATTGGTTGGTCCAGAGGAACCGCGCCCAACTGTCGCCGACCACCAGGACACGCACCGTGGCTTCGGCCGTGGCGCTTCCACCGACCAGCAGGCAGGCGACGAGGAGGGCCCGGACAAGCGGCCGGTACCGACGACGAGATCCGAAGGGTCTAGGTGGTTGGGTCACGGGAGTCGGTGGCTTCGGCTGGCTGCTTCGGGGAACGGGGAGAAGAGTGGTCAATGGTAGCATCCGCTCCCGGCGACGCCGCCGCACCCAACGATTGACTCGAGATAGGACGAGGACGAACGGACGATGAACGACAGCCTCCGCATTCGCAGCTACGTACAGGACCAGTGGGTCGATGGGGAGGGCGAAGGAGCCCGGCTCTACAACCCGTCGACTGGTGAGGTGATGGCTACGGCCTCGACCACCGGAGTCGATATGGGAGGAGCCTTGGCCCACGCGCGTCGGGTGGGAGGCGCTAACCTCCGTTCCCTGTCGTTTGCCGAGCGGGGGGCGATCTTGAAGGGGCTCTCGAAGGTCGTCCGGGAGCACCGAGACGAATTGCTCGAATTGGCTCGGACCAATGGTGGCAACACCGCCGGCGATGGCAGTTTCGACATCGACGGAGCCAGCGGCACGCTCTTCTTCTATTCCAACCTGGGGCGCTCGCTGGGCGAAGGGAGCCTGCTGGAGGACGGCGAGTCACTACCGCTGGGCAAGGAGACCTCGCTCTGTGGTCGTCACGTCTGGGTACCACGGCGCGGGGCTGCGGTCTTCGTGAACGCTTTCAATTTCCCTGCCTGGGGGTTCGCCGAGAAGATGGCGTGTGCGTTCCTGGCCGGGATGCCAGTGGTCGTCAAACCCGCGACGTTGACCGCCTGCGTGGCTTTCCGACTCGCCGAACTGTTTGTCGACAGCGGCTTGCTGCCGGCCGGCAGTTGGACCTTCCTGGCTGGCCCCGCC
Organism: Thermoanaerobaculia bacterium; assembly: GCA_030429235.1. Taxonomy (GTDB): domain Bacteria; phylum Acidobacteriota; class Thermoanaerobaculia; order Multivoradales; family JAIOJS01; genus JAIOJS01. Next base: position 129,742 of record JAUIDB010000002.1, read on the forward strand.
GGCGACCTCCTCGACCACCTGGAAGGCCAGGACGTCCTCGCCTTCACCGGGTCGGCCGCGACGGGGCGCAAGATGCGTTCCCACCCCCGGGTCCTCGACAAGGGGGTCCGGGTCTCGGTCGAAGCGGATTCGCTCAACTCCGCGGTACTGGGTCCAGACGTCGAGGAGGGAAGCGACAGCTGGAACCTCTTCGTCAAGGAGGTCAGTCGTGAGATGACCCAGAAGGCGGGGCAGAAGTGCACGGCGACGCGTCGGGTGTTCGTGCCCGCCGACCGGATCGAGGCGGTGATCGCTGCCCTGACGGGTCGGCTTGCGCGAACCACGATCGGCGAACCCGGGGCGGAGGGCGTCCGAATGGGGCCGTTGGCGAGCGCCGCGCAGTTGGAAGACGTCAAAGGAGGTGTCGGGGACCTCGCCTCGGTGGGTGAGATCGTGTTCGGAGATCCCGAGATCGTGGAGCGGGCCGACGGCGGGAGTTCCGGGACCGGGTGTTTCATGTCGCCGGTCCTGTTGCGTTGTGACGAGCCTCGGGAGGCTGCGGTGGTGCACGCCCGAGAGGTCTTCGGGCCGGTCGCTACGGTGATGCCCTACGACGGAGCGGAGGAGGCGGTCGAACTGATCGCTCTGGGGGAAGGTTCTCTGGTGGCCTCGGTGTATTCCGACGATGCGGTGTTCGTGCGCCAGGTCGTGCTCGGCATCGCGCCGTACCACGGTCGCGTCTACCTCGGATCGGCGGACATCGCCGGCGAGGCGTGGGGACCGGGAGCGGTGCTGCCGGGATTGGTGCACGGGGGTCCCGGTCGGGCCGGAGCGAGCGAGGAACTCGGAGGCCTGCGCGGCGTCTATCACTACATGCAACGCACGGCCCTCGAGGGCTCGGCTGAACTGATCGGGTCGATCCTCGGAGAGGGAGCGAAGAGCACCTGAGGGGGCGGACGACCTCGAAACTGAAACAGCAACGATCGGTTCGCGTCGGTCGGTGGGCGGGATGGGCCGTCGCCTTCTTGCTGGGATCGTCGTGTACCGTGGTCGGAGCGGGACTCGTGCGCCGCAGCGCGCCCCAGTTAGAGCTCTGGCACACGCTGCGATCCGACGAGTCGACCCGACTGGCGAAGATCGAGACCTTCGACCAGTACCTCGCCTACGAGGGTGAGCTTTTCGCCGCCGCCGAGCGCCGCCTGCGATCGGGGGTCGAGCTTCCGGCCCTGTCGCGCTTCGATTCCGAGAGCCCGACGTCGGCGCTCGCCGAACGCCCGAATTGGAACCGGAGCTACGTACTCGAAGCCTCGGAACCGATCGGGGGCGCAGTGCTGCTGCACGGGCTCTCGGACTCGCCGTACAGTCTGCGCTCGGTGGCGCAGCTCCTCCACTCGCGTGGTTACACGGTCATCGGACCGCGGCTGCCGGGCCATGGTCTCTACCCGGGAGCGCTGGCTGGTGTCAGCTGGCGCGACTGGCGCCGAGTCACCGACCTGGCGGTCGAGGAACTCGAGCGGAGACTCCCCGCTGGAACGCCGCGAGTCCTCGTCGGCTACTCGAACGGGGCCGGCCTGGCTCTCGACTGGACGATCCGAGATCGACTGCGCCCGCGCGAGGAAGCGGCAACCGGCCCACCCCGTCCGGAGCGCATCGTCTTGCTGTCGCCCGCTCTCGCCGTGAGCGGAGCCGCTCGCTTCGGGCCACTGCTCACCACGCTCGGTCACCTGCCGACGCTGGAGGCGCTGGCCTGGCAGGACGTACTTCCCGAATACGACCCCTACAAGTACAACTCGTTCCCGGTGCGTGCTGGGACCGAGATCCACCGATTGATCCAGGCGGTGGAGGTCGGGTTCCAACGGCTGGAGCGACAGGGGCGCCTGGACCACCTTCCGCCGATCCTGACGTTGCAGTCTGCCGTCGACGCTACCGTGCCTCCGATTTCTTCCCTCGAGAGGTTGTACGGTCGACTCCACGGTGCGGAGAGTGAACTCGTCCTGTTCGATGCCAACCGGAGGTCTTCGGTCGATACCTTCCTGAGTTCAGAGAGTCGTGCTCTGCTGACGCTCGTCGATCCGGAGACCCCTCTGCCGTTCACGGCGACGCTGGTGACTAACGAGAGTCGAGAGAGCGATGCGTTGGTCGCGATCACGCGGCGGCCCGACGGCGGGGTGACGGAGCGAAAGACCTTGGGCGTCTCGTGGCCCGAGGGGATTTACTCCCTGTCGCACGTGGCCATTCCGTTCCCGCCGACCGACCCGGTCTACGGTCGAGAACAGCCGGGAGGTCTGAGTCTGGGCGGGCTCGAAGTGAAGGGCGAGCGGGACGTGCTGGTGGTTCCCTTCTCGCTCCTGTCGCGTCTCCGATTCAATCCCTTCTACGGCTACCTCGAAGAGCGTATCGTGGAGTTCCTGGACCTCCCCGCAGCGGTCGCTTCCGAAACGGCCCTCGATCGAGAACCGGATGGAGTCGGCATCGACTCGTAGCCTCTGGCCGCCCTGATGTCACTCCGGGTCCTGGGCTCGATCTCGTTCACCACAGCGTTCGAGGACCACTCGCCGCACCCGGTCGCGCAGGCGGGCCGCTCGCGGCCCCGGATCCTCGTCAGCCTCCATGGCCGGGGCGATATCGACTTCGATGCGGCTCCAACGGAGAACGCCGCTACTACCTTGCAGGAGCTTTCGGTTCCCTCGAATCCCGACCGGCACCACCGGGATACCCGCTCCGGCGGCGGTGGCAAAGGCACCGAGCCGGAAGGGGAGGAGGCCAGGTTCGGGACGAAAGGTCCCTTCCGCGAAGAAGATCAGCGAGTCTCCGGACCGGGCCCTCTTGCGTGCGACCCGAGCCGCGGTCGCCGCCTTGCGTTTGTCGAATCGCTCCACGAAGTGGCAGCCGAGGCGTTGCAGCAGCCACCGCGCCGGAGCGATCTTCGAGACCTCAGCCTTGATGACGAACCCGTGGCGTGGTGGTAGAGCTGCCGTCAGGATGAGACCGTCGGCAAAGCTGAAGTGGTTGGCCACGACGACGTAGTTGCCGTCCGTCGGCAGATTCTCGAGCCCGTCCACCTTCAGTGGTAGAGCGCATCCGAAGAACATCTGACGGGACACCCAGCGGGCGAGCCAACGGCGCCGATGAAGGCCGGGCAAGAGGATCACCACCGGGATGCAGATCGCGCCGATCGTCGTGACGACGAACCAGGCCCAGGCGGCGTAAGGAAATCTCGACAGGCGGCGGAGGAGCGAGGGCGAGGAGGACGGCAACGGACTGCGGTCGCGACGGTCCTTCTCGGGAGCCGGCGCCGGCGATTCCTAGTACGCGTTAGAGTCCCGGAGACCGTCGCGAAAGGTCATCCAGAGGATCTTGAGATCGAGTTTCAGGGACCAGTTCTCGATGTAGTACAGGTCGTACTGGATCCGCTTCTTGATCGAGGTGTTGCCGCGCCAGCCGTGCACCTGGGCCCAGCCGGTGATTCCAGCCTTGACCCGATGCCGCAGCATGTAGTGCGGAATCTTGTGCTTGAACTCGTGCACGAAGGTCGGTCGTTCCGGTCGGGGTCCGACCAGAGACATGTCACCTCGGAACACGTTCCAGAGCTGCGGCAGCTCGTCGAGGGACCATCGCCGCATGAAGGCGCCGAGGCGGGTCCTTCGGTCGTCGTCCTTCTGGGCCCAGACCGGTCCGGTAGAGGATTCGGCGTTGACCTTCATCGACCGGAACTTCCAGATCTGGAACGATTTGCCGTCGAGCCCCATACGCTCTTGCGAATAGAAGATCGGGCCGCGGTCTTCCAGCCAGATGATCAATGCCACCAGCGGCAGGAAAGGGGAGAGGAAGAGCATGCCAGCGGCGCTCGCCGCAACGTCGAGAACCCGCTTGATCAGCGAATGCCAGCCCTGCAGCGGAACCTGGGTGAGGTTGATGACCGGCATGCCGTCGAGATCCTCGACGGAAGCCTGCAGGGCAGCGTACTGGAGGATGTCCGGCACCAGCTTGACCTCGACACATTCCCGTCCCACTGATTGGAGAGCCCGCAACGTCTTCTTGTGGGCCTCGAGGGGGAGAGCCAGGTAGACCACGTCCACCCGGTGCTCGGAGACGACCTGTTCGACATCCTCGATGCGTCCCAGGACAGGAACTTCGCCGAAGCGAGATCCAGCCTTGCCCGGGTCGTCGTCCAGGAAGCCGACCACCTGGAAGCCGAGTTCGCGATGGAGGCCCAGGCGTCCGGCGATCTCCTTGCCGAGTCGACCCGCGCCGATGACCAGGATGCGCTGCATCGAGAGGCCGCGCATGCGCCGCCACTGGAGCAGCTGCCGGATCACCATTCGGGAGGTACCGACCAGCAAGAGGTCGAGAGCCACGAAGAGTCCGAGGAACCAGCGGCTGTAGGTGAAGAAGCGCTCGCTGCCAGCTTCGAAGGGACGGTACCAGGCGCTCACGCCGGAGAGCAGGATGGCTCCGAGCAGGAGGGCGACCGTCAGGGTCAGAATTTCGTCGATTCGACTCCGTCCCCGTCGAATCTGATAGAGGCCGTGGAAGTAGAGGACCAACGGCCAGATGATCAGAACTGCCGGCAGCAGTTGGAGATAGGGCCCGAACTCGGGGACGCCTCGAGTGACCGGAATAAACTCTGTCTCGAATCGAACGTACCAAGCAGCGAAGAACGCGATCAGGGTCGCGATCAAGTCGCCGCCCAGGTAGAGAACGGCGCGCTTTCGGTGCCTCTGTTGAATCAAGCTGGCGGATCCCTCCGTTTGGACAGCTCGCGGTCGAGGAGCGAACGGAAACTGCTGACGAACCGGTGGACAGAGAAGTCCTCGGCACGGCTGCGCAAATCCAGTGGATTAAACCGGGTTTCGCGACATTTGTCAATGGCAGCTGCCAGGGCGGAACTGTCTCCGGCCGGCTCGTAGAGGACTCCGTGCTGGCCGGGCGTCACTACGTCGAGAACGCCACCGTCGGCCAGGGCGACGACCGGAGTTCCGCAGGCCAGCGCCTCCACGGTACCCATGCCAAAATCCTCGACTCCTGGCAGGAGATAGCAGGTCGCGCCCCGGTACAGCGCCCGGAGTTCCTCGTCGTCGACCCGACCGAGGACCCGGGTGCGGCGACCGGCGGCCGCGGCCAGACGCGTCGCCGCTGGTCCGCCACCCACGATCCGCAGTTCGATCCCCGACTCCTCGCAGGCCGCGATCGCGAGGTCGAGACGCTTGTAGGGTACCGCCGCTCCCACCGCCAGGCAGTAGGAGCCCTCGGCGCCCTCGCCCGGGGTGAAGAAGTCGGTGTCGATGGGCGGGTGCAGGACCTCGGCGGGCCGTTGGTAGTAGCGCTCGATCCGGCGCCGGACGTGGTGCGAGTTGGCGACGAAGTGATCGACCCGTGAGGCGGTGGCTACGTCCCAACGCCGTAGGCGGGCCAGGATCCGTCGGCGCAGCCAGCGAATGGGTCCCCGATCGTCGGCGAAGTAGATCTCCCGTTGGTCCCAGGCGTACCGCATCGGGGTATGGCAGTAGCAGATATGGAGGGCTCCGGGGGCGGGGCGCACGCCCTTGGCTACGCAGTGGCTAGTGCTGAGAACGAGGTCGTGGGCCGAGAGGTCGAAGCGCTCGATCGCACGAGGAAAGAGCGGCAGGAGATTGCGATAGCGCTTCTCGACCAACGGTAGGCGCTGCAGGCCGCTGGTATGGATCGGATGAGACTCGAGTTCTGCGCTGACGCGTCCCGCAAAGTGGAAGAGCGTGTAGATCGGCGCCTGCGGGTAGTTGCGGGCGATCAGCTCCAGGACCTTCTCGCCGCCGCGCATCCCCGTCAGCCAGTCGTGCACCAGCGCAGGATGGTTGTCCAGCGTCCGCATCGCGGCCTCGCGGGGGCTGGTCACGCGCGGTCCAGGACTTCGCGGTAGATCTCGAGGGTTCGCTTCGCCGTGCGCTGCCAGTCGAACTCGCGGGCTCGCTTCAGCCCCATCTCGATCAGCGATTGGCGGTGCTCGGCGTCGGTCATACAGTGGCCGATCGCTCGCGCCATGGCCTCGACGTCGAGTGGATCGACCAGATGAGCGTAGCCCTTGCCGATCTCTTCGAGCGCGGAGGTGTTCGAGGTGATCACGGGGACGCCGGAGGCCATCGCTTCGACCACGGGCAGCCCGAACCCCTCGTAGAGAGTGGGGTACAGGAACAGGGTCGCACCCTGGTAGATCGCCGGCAGGGCCTCGCCGGCGACGTGTCCCAGCAGGCGTAGGTCGTCCGCAATGCCCAGTTGTTCGGCTCGCTGTCGGATCTTGAAGTCGGCCTCAGGTCGAGAACCCACACAGACCAGTGGAGCGTCGAACTCGTAGACCTGCCGTGCCTTGGCGTAGGCCTGGATGACGTTGTCGAGGTTCTTGTGGGGTTTCGGGTTGCCGACGAAAAGAAGGTAGGGGCGCTGCAACTCCAACTGTTGCATCCAGCGGTCGAGATCCGCCGGCTCGAGGTGGTCGTGGTACAGATCCTCCACGCCGTTGTAGACCGCCTCGATTCGTGACTCGTCGACGTTGTAGAACCGCAGCAGGTCTGAGCGGCTGTTCTTGGACACCGTGATGATGCGGTCGCCGCGGGCCAGACTGCGACGGATCATCCGTTGGGCATAGAAGAACGCCAGGCGGGAAGGAAGAAACTCGGGATAGAGGATGTGGATGATGTCGTGGATGGTGACGACGGCTCGCCCCGGAACCAGGGTCGGCAGCACGTAGTGGGTGGCGTGGTAGAGATCGATCGCCAGCCGGTGGAGGCGCCAGGAGAGACTCACCTGCTCCCGCAGGCTGTAGACCGGAGCCGCTACGGGGACCAACTCGAAGTTGTCGGGCAAGGGACCGAGTGCCTCTTTGCCGTTCGGACCGACCAGCATCAGGTAGTGGTTCTCACGGTCCAGCGCCGCCAGGCCCCGCGTCAGGTTGCGGATGTAGGTGCCAATGCCGAAGTCGCGTATCTTGCGGGCGTCGATGGCGATGCGGTGGCTCATCGCGGGCGAGTATAGTCCGCGGATGTCGTCCCCGACCGCTCCGCCTTCGCCCCGTCGCCAGCTGGTCGGGAGAGCACTCTGGCTGGGGCTGGGCCTCACCGTCGGCGCGGTAATCAGCCACCTCGGTTACTGGTACTTGCCGCGGATGCGGCCGGTCTCGGCGGCCGAGAGTCTGCTGCTGACGGAGATCGAAGCGGTGGACCTCGCGGTGTGGGTCCCCTACCCTCACCAGAACCTGACGGGCCTGGCCTCGTTCGTCGACGAGCCTGCCAAATTCGCGGCGGCCCTGGTCCGCCTGGCGGGAGGGGAGGCCACCGATCGCCAACTGAGCGAGGCCTTGGGAGGCTGGGGTTTCCCCCCCGCCTCGGAGCTGGTGGCCACGGTGGTCCAGGGGCCGAGCGGCGAGACCGAAGGGGCCCTGGGATTGCGACCGTACCCCTCGGTTCGATGGGTCGCACGCGCCGCCGGGGGCTTGGCCGGCAACCCCTGGTTGTCGGGCGGAGAACTGAGCCAGCGGCTCCGAACCGAGTGGCGCGGCACCGGCTGGTGGCTTCGCTCGGGGCCGCCCGCCAACCAAATGGCGCCGGAAAATCTCGCCGAGAAGTCCGTGACGGCCCAGGCTGAGCCCAGTCTGGCCCGGATCGCAGTGGGGAGAACGTCGCCAGGGTGGCCGGCGGGAGTTTGGGACCTGAGGGTTCGCGGTGCCTCGGTTCGGCTCCAGGCCCTGTCAGATTCTCGCCAACAGCTCGAAGAGAGTTCCGGCCTCGTCGCCTGGAGCGAGCTGCGCGAAACCGAAGACCTCGTGCTGGCCGCCCTGGACCCTGCGGGTTGGTTGCTCCTGGTCTTTGACGGCGCCCTGGGTCGAGGAGACCTGCCCTCGGCGGTCGTGGTGGCTCCAGAGCGCGCGCTCGCCCTCGAGATCCTGCCTGCCTCCCGTCTCTTGGGCCGTCCAGAGGACGTGCCGAGCGAACGAGGGAGCTGGGGAGAGATGGTGAGTACCGATCGGGGGGGAGTGCGACGAGCACTGGCGGCCGAGGAGGCCTGGGCCGCTACCTTGAGTCGAGCTCGCCAGGAAGGCGCGGGCGCCCTGTGGATCGATCTTCGGCGGGCGCGGGCGTGGAGTGGTGCACTGGCGGATCTACTGGAGGACGTGCCGCTCATACCGCCCCGCGAGGGGCGCCGATGGCGCGACCTCGAGACGGTGTTCCGCGGACTGGCTCGGTTCGATTCGGTGCGTGGCTGGTGGTCACCCACCGAGGGCGAGATTCGGCTCGAGTAAGAGCTGGCGCGCCGCGGGATGGACCGGTGGTGCCCCGCGGCTCGATTCGGGGTCTGGACTAGTCGACGTAGCCGAGGGCCTCGAGCTGACTCCGTAGTTCGGTCGGGAGTTCCGTCGCGGTCGATCGGGCTCCCTCGCCGTGGGGCGAGAGCAGAACGTGGGTCGCGCCCGGAGCGGGCAACGACGCCAAATGGGTCCACTCCGCAGCTTGAAGAGCCATCCCTGCGAAGGCCTCGGGAGTCAAGACCCACGCCACTCGGGTCGGTTCCGTCCTCTGGTCTGAAAACCAGACGCTCAGCTCCAGGCTCGACCCGGTGGTGGCTTCGAGGTAGACCTCCAGAGTCTGCTGGCGCGGCACCGTCCCCAGTGTGGTCGGCCCTTCGTACCTCAGGACGGGGGTGTCGAGGTGCGGGTTCTTGACGCGAACGGGAGGAGCTGCGGAGCCACCTATTCGGAAGTGCAGGTCGCGATCCTCTCGGTTCGCGATCACCAATCGGTGGGAAGGGGGCCAGCGGTCGAGCTGGGCCGCGGCGACCTCCCGCAGTCCCGGCGGGGGCTCAGTGGCGTCGGAGAGTGTCGGTGGGTGGTCGCCCCGGAGATCGTAGAAGAGGGATCGTCGAGGTCGAGGTAAGAAGGGGTCGGTCGAGAGTACGTACCTCATCCCGGGGCGACGGAGGGCGAGCCAGGAGTTGGGCTTCGACGAGTACGCCCAGGCTTCGTCGGTCGGAGTCGCGCCGGCGGTACCCAAGAGCCAGGGGGCGAGGGATCGACCGTCCATCTGCTCGGTCGATTCGATAGCGCAGAGTTCGAGGAGCGTCGGGGCCACATCGATCAAGCGCGCCCAGGGCCGGTGGTGACGGGTAGGTGGCTGGCCGGGAACCGCGATGACCAGGGGAATCAGAAGGTTCTCGTCCCAGTAGTAGCTATGGCCGCCGACTCCGTGCTCTCCGAGCAGTTCGCCATGGTCCGAGGTGAAGACCACGATGGTGTCGTCATCGCGTCCCGTCGTCTCCAGGGCCTGCCAGATCCGCGATAGCTGATGATCCATCGAGGCGATTCCGGAGTCGTAGAGGTCGACCGTGATCTCCTCCAGTTCCGAGGGAATCGAACCGGCGATGCCCCGTTCCGGATCGAGGAGCACCGGAGTCTTGGTGATCTCCCTCCCGGTCTCCGGCGTCATCGGATTCTGCCGCAGGCGTACTTCGAGGTTCGAGGGCAGGGAGCTGAACTGGCCAAAGAAAGGCTGTCGCGGACGGTACGGTTCATGGGTCTCGTAGGTGTGCAGGAAGAGGAAGAAGGGACGTGTTTCTCTCGCTTGCTCCTGGATGAGCTGGACCACGCCGTCGACGCCGGACACGATCTCTTCGGCCGCTTTGCGGCGTCCGTTCCAGGCCTCGAACTGCTCGAAACCCTGTTCGAAGGCAAACTCTGGGTGCAAAAAACCACCGCCGGTGAAGGCTGCCGTCTGGTACCCAGCGCGCTGGAAGTGCTCGGCCAGCAGAGTGAGGTTGTCGGGCACGGGTTGCGTATGGTTCACGCCGTGAGTGAGAGCCCGCAGGCCGGTGAACAGGGAGAGATGCGCAGGTAGCGTCCAGGGTGAAGCCGTGACCGCGGTCTCGAAGAGCTGTCCACGCCGCGCGATCCAGGCGTCGAGATGAGGGCTGGTCGGCCGCGGGTAGCCGTAGGCCGAGAGGTGGTCGGGCCGCAACGTGTCCACTGAGATCAGCAGGACGTTCCAGGGTGCGGGAGGCTCAGCCGGGGATCGAGATCCGGCTTCACAGCCAAGGGCGAGCAGGACTACGAGGAGGCTGCCGAGCCAACGGAACGAGGAATGTCGAAGACCCATCGCGAACCCGACCTTATCGCGGAACGTGGTTCCCGTCGGTTGGTCGATCGGTGGGCCGTTCGGGGAGCTTCCAGCGTCGCGGTCGAGGGTGTTGCCGATTGACACCGCACCGTACCTTGGCTATCCTTGCCTGCCGCTAGGGAGGGGTGCGACTTGCTCATTCGATTGGAATCGGTACAAGAGAGTCCCTTCCGCTGGGAGGAAACGGTCACCGTCGATGCGGCGGAGGTCGACCTGCCGGAGCTCAATAGGCTCGGGCCGGTTTCCTGGCAGGGGGAGGTGAGTTACGCCGATCCCGACTACTTTCTGACGGCGCGCTACGAGTACGAGCAGATGCTCGCTTGTGGTCGGTGTCTGAAGGAGGTTCCGAGCCGGGTTCGGGGCGAAATCCAGCTTCTGTTGACGTTGGAGGCCCCGAATCAGAGCGGCGAGGTTGCTTTGAAGGAGGAGGAACTCGGTTGTGTTCAAGTCGACGAAGAGGTCGAGATCAACCAGTTTCTCTTGGAACAGCTGGCACTCAACGTCCCGATGACACCGCGCTGCGGTGACGACTGTCAGGGATTGTGTAGCGAGTGCGGCGCCGATCTCAACGAGGGTCCCTGTGGTTGCGACCGGACGACGGTCGATCCCCGCTGGGAAGCTCTGGCCGGGCTCAAGGCTCGGCTGAGTAGAGACTGAGGACCCGTCGGGGCTGGAATCCGGTTCCAGCGCCCACCCCCCACACCGAACGATTGTTAGAACTAGATAGAGGTCAAGACAATGGCAGTACCCAAGAGGCGCACCTCCAAGGCTCGGCGCGACCGTCGCCGCTCCCACCACGCTCTCGACAACCCCGGAACCTCGACCTGCGACAACTGCGGCGAGGCCAAGGTCCCGCACCGAGTCTGCGGGCAGTGTGGCTACTACCGCGGCCGTCAGGTCGTAGAGGTCGACGAACTCTTCTGACCCTCAGCCGGTGGGACGACTTCGCGGCTCGTTGGCCGGACACCTAGGACCCACCGGCCTTTGATCACTCGATGACGACCATTGCCGTCGATGCGATGGGGGGCGACTACGCTCCCCGCTCGGCGGTGGCGGGAGCCGTGGAGGCGGCGCGCGCGGCCACCGCCAAGGTCCTGCTCGTGGGCCGAACCGACGAGGTCCGCGCGGAACTCGAGCGCTGCGGCACGATCCCGCCCGACCTCGAAGTCGTTCACGCCGAAGAGGTCGTGGCGATGAGCGAGCCCGCGGTCACACCTCTACGGAAGAAGCGCCAGGCTTCCGTCCGCATCTGTGCCGAACTGGTGCGCGAAGGTCGCGCCGACGCCATGGTCAGTGCGGGCAACACCGGTGCCGCCATGGCGTCTGCGATGCTCGTGATGAAGACTCTGGCCGGAGTGGATCGACCAGCGCTGGCAGCCGTCTTGCCCACGCAGAGTGGGCAGCCGACGCTCCTGCTCGACGTGGGGGCCAACGTCGCCACGAAGGCGCACCATCTGCGACAGTTTGCCGTCATGGGGCACCTCTTCTCGCACGAGATCCTGGGAGTCAGAGCACCGCGCGTCGGTCTGATGTCGGTCGGCGAAGAAGAGGGCAAGGGGACCGAGCAGACCCGAGAGGTCTTCAAGATCCTGGAGGGGGCAGGTCTCAATTTCGTCGGCAACGTCGAGGGTCGGGACGTCTACTCGGGGGGACTCGACGTCATCGTCTGCGACGGTTTCGTCGGCAACGTGTTGCTGAAGGCCAGTGAATCGCTCGCGTCGATGGTCGGAACCCTGGTTCGGGAAGAGTTGGGAGCCAGTTGGCGGACGCGACTCGGAGCGGCGCTGGCTGCGCCGGCGCTCGAGGCGGTTCGGCGGCGGATCGACGCCGAGGAGTATGGGGCCGCGCCCCTGCTGGGCGTCCAGGGCTGTTGTCTGATCGGGCACGGCAGCTCCGGTCCCCACGCGATGCACAACGCCATTCGCCGCGCGGTGGAGTTTTGTCAGGCGGGAGTCGTAGAGAAGATCGGCGACAAGGTAGCGCTGATGCACCAACAGGAAGAGAAGGTCCTCGGAAGACCCAAAGGAGCTACGAATGAGTGAAGTGCGAGTGATCCCAGGGCTGAGCTTTCTCTTCCCTGGTCAAGGCTCCCAGAAGATCGGTATGGGAACGGACTGGGCGGAGGCGTTTCCGGTCGCCCGCGCGGTCTTCGACGAGGCGGACGAAGTGCTGGGTTTTTCGGTGAGCCGTCTTTGCTGGGAGGGGCCAGAGGAGGAGCTACAACTGACGGCGAATCTCCAGCCGGCGATCGTAACCACGTCGGTGGCGATGCTGCGGGTGCTCGAGGAGCGGGGAGTGCAGGCCTCGTCGGTGGCGGGCCACAGCCTCGGTGAGTACTCCGCTCTGGTGGCGGCTCGCTCCCTGAGCCTGGCTGACGCTTTGCGACTCGTGCGGCGGCGAGGAGAACTCATGCAGGAAGCCGTTCCCGTCGGCGTCGGCGCGATGGCGGCGATCTTGAGCTTGACGGCCGACGAGGTGGCAGCGATCGCGGACGAAGCCTCGAACGAGGATGAACTGTGTCGGCTGGCCAACCTGAACTCGCCTGATCAGACGGTGGTGGCCGGACACCGGAGTGCCGTCGAGAGAGCGATCGAGCTGGCGCAAGGTCGGGGGGCGCGTCGAGCCCTGATGTTGCCGGTGTCGGCTCCCTTCCACAGCCCTTTGATGGAGCCCGCGCGGGTGGGTCTCACCCCGATGCTGGAGGAGACTTCGTTCGCCGATCCCATCATCCCGGTGATCTGCAACGCAGATGCATCGCCAGTGACCACCGGCGTGGCGGCTCGCGACGCTCTGATCCGACAGATCGACTCTCCCGTACGTTGGGTCGAGTCGATCGAGTACCTGGCAGGCCCTGGTGGAGCCGAGCGCTACGCGGAGGTGGGTCCCGGGAGCGTGCTGACCGGACTCGTACGCAAGATCCTCGGGGTGAGGCCGTCGGGAATGGGAAAACCCGAGGGACTCGACGATCTCGTCAGCGAGTTGTGCGGGTCGACCGAAGAGTAAGTGCAAAGGGAGAGCAAGAAAGATGTTTCGACTCGAAGGCAAGACGGCTCTGGTCACTGGAGCCTCGCAGGGAATCGGACGCTCGATCGCTCGCCGCCTGGCGGACCAGGGGGCCCGAGTGGTGGCGGCGGCGCGTAACGAAGGAAAGCTGGAGCAGCTCGTGGAGGAAATCCGAGGGGCGGGGGGACAGGGCCACGCTCTGGCGTTGGACCTCTCACAGCCCGAGGAGATCGCCGAGCGACTGAAGTCGCTGCCAGAACCGTTCGACGCCATCGACATCCTGGTCAACAACGCCGGGATCACGGACGACGGTTTGATGGCTCGGATGAAGCTGGATCAGTGGGAGCGGGTTCTGGCCACAAACCTGACCGGAACGTTCGCAGTGACCAAGGCAGTTCTGCGCGGAATGATGCGCCAGCGATGGGGACGGGTCATCTCGATCTCGTCGGTGGTGGGGATGATGGGCAACCCGGGCCAGGCCAACTACGCGGCGTCCAAGGCCGGGCTCATCGGCTTCACCAAAGCGCTGGCCAAGGAGTTCGGCAGTCGCTCGATCACCTGCAACGTCGTGGCGCCCGGTTTCATCGAGACCGCGATGACGGCCGAGCTGCCCGAGAAGGGCAAGGAGGAGCTGGTGTCAGGGATCGCCCTCCAGCGACTGGGAGCAGTCGATGACATCGCCCACGCGGTGGTCTATCTGGCGTCCGAGGAGGCGGGATACGTCACCGGTCACGTACTCAACGTCTCGGGCGGCCTCTACATGTAGTGCACGCGGGTTCGGCGTCGAGGCCTGCCGCGTCTAGGCGTGACTTCGGCGCGGCGTTTGTGTTAGCTTCCGTTGCGCTTCGGATGGCGCGGGGCTCGGCCCTCGTGCGGACTCCGACGCTCCCCCGAAGACCAACCGGACCCAGATCAACAACCCTGAGGAGGGATACCAGATGTCCGTAGCAGACAAGGTCAAGAGCATTATCGTCGAGCAGTTGGGTGTCGACGCAGACGAGGTAACCGCCAGCGCTAGCTTCACCGACGACCTCGGTGCGGACTCGCTCGACATCGTCGAGTTGGTGATGGCCTTCGAGGAGGAGTTCGGGATCGAGATACCGGACGAGGATTCCGAGAACATCGCCACGGTTCAGGACGCGACCACCTACATCTCCCAGAACATCTCCAACTGACCTCCTCGGGCGGGAAGCTGAGATGACTGTGGAGAGCGTGCCGCGGCGGCGAGTTGCCCTGACCGGCGTCGGATTGGTGTCCCCCCTGGGGGTGGGCACCGAAGCGACCTGGCAAGGCATCGTCGAAGGTCGGAGTGGGATCGGTCCGATCACGCACTTCGACGCGAGCGACTATGCGGCGAGGATTGCCGGCGAGGTCAAGGACTTCGACGCCAGCCTCTACATGGACAAGAAAGATGTCAAGAAGATGGACATCTTCATCCGCTACGCTCTGGCTGCGGCTCAGTTCGCCATGGAGGATTCGACCTTCGAGGTCACCGAGGAGAACGACAAGAGGGTCGGCGTGGTCATCGGCTCGGGAATCGGTGGCTTGCCGCTGATCGAGTCGATGCACAAGACGTTGTTGGAGCGCGGTCCGAGCCGAATCTCACCGTTCTTCATTCCTGGCCTGATCGTCAACATGGCGGCCGGTCAGGTGTCGATTCGTTACGGCGCGAAGGGCCCCAGCACGGCTCCCTGCACTGCCTGTACGACGGGGTTGCATGCCATCGGGGACGCCTATCGGTTGATCCGCACCGGAGCGGCCGACGCCATGATCGCGGGCGGGGCGGAGGCTGTGGTCAGCCCCTTGGCGGTCGGTGGGTTCTGCGCGATGCGAGCTCTGTCGACCCGGAACGACGAGCCCGAACGGGCGTCGCGTCCTTGGGACAAGGACCGGGACGGGTTCGTGATGGGTGAGGGAGCTGGCATTGTGGTGCTCGAGGAATACGACAGCGCGGAGGCTCGTGGCGCACACATCTATGCGGAGGTCGTCGGGTACGGCATGACCTCCGACGCCTACCACATCTCGGCCCCCCATCCGGAGGGCGATGGCGCGGCGGAGGTGATGAAGCTCGCGATCGAGGACGCTGGACTCGCTCCCGAGGCGATCGACTACATCAACGCTCACGGCACTTCGACGCCGTTGGGTGACCTGGGAGAGGTCAAGGCGATCCGCCGGGTGTTTGGCGAGCATGCCTACAAGCTGGCGGTCTCGTCGACCAAGTCGAGTACCGGCCACCTGCTTGGGGCAGCCGGCGGACTTGAGACCGGCCTCCTGGCCCTGGCTCTCGAACATCAGGTGCTCCCTCCGACGATCAACTACGAGACTCCAGACCCTGAGGCCGACTTGGACTTCGTGCCCAACGAAGCGAGGGCTACGGACTTCGAGTACGGCCTGACCAACTCCTTCGGCTTCGGTGGAACCAACGGGGCTCTGATTCTCAAGCGGGTCGGCTAGAAGCACCCTCTGCCGTTGGGGCCGCACTGAACCTCGCGACCCGCAATTCGAGGGTTCCACAGAGTCCAACGAAACGGCCAACGAAACGGCTGAGGTTCCTCCGGCCGGCCAACGAAACGGCTCGAAACGGCCGGCTCGAAACGGCTGAGGCCTCTTCAACCCGGCCAACGAAACGGCTGAGGCTTCTTCAGTCCAGAGGCTTCTTCAGTCCAGCCTGGTTCTTGAAGCGACGATTCGGGTTCGGATGGTGGTTGAGCTAGCGGCGGCCAGGTGTCGCAAACGCTCCAGAGACTCGGTTCCCTTGCGATGGGAATCTCTTCGAGGTCAAGGACAGAGTGACGTCAGGAGAGGCTTGTAACCTTCCTGGCCCAGAGGCGTAGTCCGTGTGAACCTACGTTTTTCTTGAAAGGAGAGATCCATGCGACGAACAACGGCTTCTTGGCACCGCTACTTTTTGGTACTGACCTTGGCTACTCTGATTGGTCTTCCCGCTTTGGCGGCTGAGACCCGCAAGATTGAAAGGAGCTTCGATCCCGGCAACGGCCTGACGATTGCGAACCTTGCAGGAACTTTCGAGATCGTGCCAGGAAGCGGCTCGGAGGTCTTGGTCTCGGCTACCGTTCACGCCGAGGGCGAAGGCGCGGCAGAAACCCGCGCATTGCTCGACGCCATGGACTGGATCCGCCACAAGGGTGACTGGACACTTAGCTATCCGGTCGACGACTATCGCGGCTTCGCGTACCCGATGCGGCGTAGCGGTCACTCCTCCTCGCAGTACCTGGGAGAGCGAGTAAAGGTGTACGGGGAGGCTCGCGGTGGAGTCCCGGTCCTCTATGCCGATCTCCGCATCGAGATGCCGGCCGGCGTCGACCTCACGGTAGATGGTGTGGTCGGCCCGATGACCACCAGCGGACGGCTTCAGGGTGAACTGACCTTGGACACCGGTTCTGGCCGGGTCTTGGTGGAGTCATTCGATGGCGAGTTGGTGGTGGACACCGGTTCTGGCGATGTCGAGATCCGTGACGTCTTTGGCTCGGTCAACGTGGACACCGGTTCTGGCGATGTCGAGATCGCCCGCTACGAGGTGAGCGAGCTACTGGTGGACACCGGCTCTGGTGATGTTTGGCTTGGGTCTGGTAGAGCCGAACGAGGTCTGGTGGATACTGGTTCTGGAGCTGTGACCGCCGAAGACTTGAGGGTCGAAGTCCTGGAGGTCGATACCGGGTCGGGCGACGTGACGATTGCTGGCGATCTGTCGGGAGCACGGGATCTTCGCTTCGACACCGGTTCGGGAGACGTGCGGATCGAAGGTGGGAGCGGTTTCGAATTTGACCTGAACGCTGATCTCGGTTCCGGCCGCGTCCGGGTTGGCTACAGCGATGCCGACCTTCGCTACGACGGCCGCGAGGTCGTGGGCGCTCGCCGGGGCCGAGGCGCGACCCGGGTTCGGGTGGATACAGGCTCCGGCGACTGCATTATCCGCTAGCTAGCGAACTCTCAGCCGTTTCGGGGCGGCTGCCGTTTCGAGGAATCGATTGGCCGCCAATAGTCTCGGGACTCGCTGCTCTTCCGGGAATGACGCTGCTTCTTCTCAGAGCAGACACATAAGCGAGCGCTTTCGGACAGGCGACGGGCGTGTTGACGAGACGATCGACCGATCGACCAGCAGAGCTGCCGGTCTTCATAGACGCAAGAGTCCCTCGACCGGGTTTGGCCAGGCCGCCAATGCGGCCTGACCATTCTCTCGGCTAGAGCGCACTTTGAGAGCGGATCCCTCGATACTCGTTCGACAATCGCTCTCGGAGCGGTCAATTTCAGGAGGTGGCAGGAGGTGGATTGGCCAGTCGGTTCTGCTCAGTCAGACTGAGTGGCAGTGTGGGGGGAAAGCTACCAGCGGGAAAGAGAATGTCGTCGATTGGTAACCCCAGAACGAGACGATGGTACAAGCGGGCCACGGTGTCCCGGTAGTTGGCCCGAAACGCGTCCCATTCTTCTTTGTAGACCAGCCATGACTCGAGCGAGTGGGCATGGTAGAGGGGGGCGGGACTCTTCTTGGGGGCGTTCGGAGTACTGTGGGGGTCCTGACGAAGAACCCGCCGAGCTCCCAGGACGCTCTCTCCGCTCTCTTTCAGTTGTTGACGAGTCGACTCCTCGATTTCGTCAACTATTGCTTCCACCAGGTGCTTTCTCTGCTCGGAGTCTAGTTCGGACCAACATGGGAGCGGCTCGATCTCGAGCGTCTCGAGGCTCGCGAAGTCCCAGGAGGTGACCTTCTCACCGCGCCGCCGGGCGTGGTACTCCGCCGTACGGTCGAACCAGTGGCCGGTGACTGTCTGATCGCCGAGTAGCCCCTGCAAAGCGCTGGCACCCGGCCAATCGTTGGGCCTCTTGACGAGCTTCTCCTTACAACCGTGAGCCAGAAGATACCGAAGCCGAGAGACCTGGGCTTCCGGCTCATCGGAAATCTCGATGAGGCGATAGCACCGGCTCCAGAACTTCTCCCGCCACCCGTGGAGCTTGCCGGCCTCCTGAGCGAGGTTCCCGTTCACGAAGTTCATGAAGGCCCTCATCCTCTCCTGTGTTTCGGGAATCACGAGCAGGTGGACGTGGTTCGACATGACGACGAAGTAGCAGACTTTGACACCGTAGCGCTTGGCTGCGAGCGCGATGATGCCCTTCACGATGGTGTTGAGCAGCTCGGAAGGCCGGAGTAGCAGCCGAGCATGCAGAGTGCGCGTCGTGGCACCGTACAAGCGGCCCGGAAGAATGCGCCTCAGTGGGTAGCTCATGCTTAGAACTACGTGATGTTGGCGGGAGAGCTTACGCAGCCCTTCTCCCGCACTCACGTGCGAAACGGCTGAGGTTTCGCTTGGAGCTCTTTCGGAGGACCGTTTGGCGTGTGGTTTCCGGGCATTCAGTGCGTGCTAGCATCGGCCCCCGGTAGACCGGCGGAAGGTACACCGTTTGCCATGGTTTGGAGAGGATCGAGAGATGACCGAAGTCGAACGGGAAGTGATGGATCTCGACGTCGTATTCGTCGGCGCGGGGCCGGCGAATCTTGCTGGTGCCTATCGGCTGGCGAAGCTGATCGAACAGCACAACGAGAACCTGAGAGGAGACGCCGAACCACTGGAGGTCGAGATTGCGGTCCTCGAGAAGGGTAAGGAGATCGGGAGCCATGCCCTCTCCGGTGCAGTCGTCGATCCCCGGGCGCTCAAGGAACTCTTCCCCGAGTCTTGGCAGGATGCACCGTTCGAGGCTCCCGTCGGCAAGGAAGACGTCGCGTTCTTGACCGGCAAGAAGTCCTTCTCGTTTCCGATTCTTCCCCCCGCCTTTCGCAACCACGGAAACTATGTCTGCTCCCTCGGCAAGCTGGTCAAGTGGATGGCCCCTTTGGTCGAGGAAGCGGGTGTGGACATCTTCACCGAGTTCGCAGCGGCCGAGGTTCTCGTCGAAGACGGCCGGGTCCTCGGGGTTCGAACCGGGGATCGCGGCATCGACCACGAAGGCAACCCCAAGGCCAACTTCGAACCTGGGATGGACATCCATACCCGTGTGACCGTTCTGGGAGAGGGTCCCCGCGGGACACTGGCCAAACAACTCGAGGAGCAGCTCGAGCTGACCGCAGGCAAGAACCCTCAAATCTACGCGGTAGGGATCAAGGAGATCTGGGAGGTCCCGGAGGGCCGCATCTCTGCGGGAGAGGTGGTCCATACCATGGGTTGGCCCTTGGACACCAAGACGTTCGGGGGTAGCTTCATCTACGGGATGCAGGACAACCAGGTCATCGTGGGGTTAGTGGTCGGTTTGGACTATCAGAATCCCTGGCTCGATCCCCACGCCGAGTTTCAACGATTCAAGACCCACCCCAGGATTCGTGAACTGATCAAGGATGGGAAGATGACCTACTACGGAGCCAAGGCGCTTCCCGAAGGTGGGTGGTATTCGATGCCGAAGAACCACGGTGATGGCTTCCTCATCGTGGGAGATTCCGCTGGCATGCTGAATAGCGAGCGGCTGAAGGGCATTCACCTCGCGATGAAGTCGGGGATGTTGGCAGCGGAAACGATCTTCGAAGGCCTCGTTCAGGGAGAGGTGACCGCTCAGGTTCTGCAGGGGTATCAGACTCGGATCGACGAAAGCTGGATCAAGAAAGAGATGTGGCCGGTTCGCAACTTCCATCAGGCCTTCGATCGCGGGCTCTTTGCCGGGATGTTCCAGGCGGGAGCGGGACTACTGACGGGCGGTCGTGGTTGGGGTGTGAAGAATCGCCTCGAGACCCATCCTGGTCATGAGCGCCTCGTGAACCTGACCACGGCGCAAGGTAGGGATCTGGCCAAGCCGGCACCGGTCGAGTTCGACGGAGAGCTGACGTTCGACAAGCTGGCGGATATCTACAACTCTGGTACCGCTCACGAAGAAGATCAGCCCGTCCACCTGCTGGTTCATGACACCGAGATCTGTGTCACGAAGTGCACCGAGGAGTACGGGAACCCGTGTGAGCGGTTCTGCCCGGCGGCGGTATACGAGATGGTCGACGAACCTTCAGCACCCACCGGTCGCCGCCTGCAGATCAACGCAAGTAACTGCGTCCACTGCAAGACTTGCGACATCATGGATCCGTACCAGATCATTACCTGGGTTCCGCCCGAGGGCGGAGGAGGTCCCAGCTACGGTCGCATGTAGCGGGCGCTCCTCGTCGCACTTCCCCCGCGACGACCGGTGGCCCACTTCTCTCTGCCCGGCAGGACCTCAGCACTCCAACCGGCTGGCCGCTCGGTGTTTTTCCCTCTGGGAAAGGGGCAGGCGATCGAGCCGAGAGAGAACGGTTTCGAGGTCGGCCGGATACAGGGCGCTCGCCTGGCCTGCATCGAGCCCAACCAAGTCGCGGGGGCTCAGGACCTCGACCATTCTCCGGCTCAGACTGCCTGGAGTCTTCGTCGAGCAGTTGGCCAACTGTCGCAAGGCCACTGCGAGGACCGGATCGCCAGCTCCCAAGAACTTCGACCAGCAGGGCGGGACTTCTGGCTGGTCGCGCACCCGCTGGAGTACTTCCGAGTAGCTAGCGGCGGCGAAATAGACCAGGGTGGCAGCGTGAAACCGATCGAAGTCGCTCATCGATCCGTAGGCGGTTTCGACGAGGTGTCGAAGATGAGTAGCTTCCTCCTCTAGGTAGGTCGAGTAGCGCACGAGGCCCGAACTTCGTGCAGTGCGGCCGGATGGGTCAAAGACCTCGGCCAGGCGCTCGACTGCGAGCAGGTTCCAGGCGATACCGGTGGAGAAGAGGGGACTCCAGAAGGCATAGGAGTTCGGTAGGAGTGCCCAGCCAGGCCCGACGCTCTGGTTCTTTCGAAACTGCAGTTGCGCAGAGGTGACCCAAGGCTCACAGGGTGTGGCGGTGGCGAACCTATGCCCGAGCTCCGGGTACTTTTTCAGTACGTTGGTCCAGCGGAAAGATGTTTCCTGGTCGTTCCGCTCCTTCCCCGAATCGTCGAGACGGCTGGCGAGAGGTGCGGAGAGAACCAGGCCGGCGCTAGTTCGACCGTCGTCGAACCGAAGCTCGTACAGCCAGCCTTCGTCCAGCAGATGGTGGACGGCAGCGGCGCCTGCGGGATAGGGATCGCCCGACCTGGTCTGAAGGGGGCGGACACCCTCGAAGTGGTTGGCAAGGAGCCGAGTTCGAAAAGTCGTCTGAGAGGGGGCGGGGCCACAGGCCGTGGTCGATAGCCAGCCGTGGCGACCGC
Organism: Thermoanaerobaculia bacterium; assembly: GCA_030429235.1. GTDB lineage: Bacteria > Acidobacteriota > Thermoanaerobaculia > Multivoradales > JAIOJS01 > JAIOJS01. The sequence continues at coordinate 151,061 of JAUIDB010000002.1, forward strand.
TGGCATCGATGATGAAGTCAGCTGTTCCGCCGATTGCCTCGCTCCCGACGCGACCAGCCCAACGCCAGGATGTCCCCGGCCGAGGGGGCTCCAGCGGCTCGAGCTCGATTCCCTGCACTACCTCGATGCCCTCGGTTTCGGCTCGTTGCACCAGGTGGTGGTCGACGTCGGCACGGAGCCAGTGGGCATCTGCACACCGATCGGCGGGACTGGCGGCGACCAGGAGGCGCCGGTTCGAGTCGGAGGTGTCCTTGCGCTGATCGATGAAGGTGAACCCCCGCTTCAATCCCCGTCTGAGGGGCGCGAGGTGCTCACTCCAGGCCTCGTAGGTTGCAAGATGAGCCAGGTCGGGAAGGTCCCAGCGACGAGCGAGTCTCTCGAGCGAAAGCCCAGCCAGGGGAGTGGAGGACTCTCCCAGGGCGAAGCGGGGGTGCCGGGACCGCTCGAGCAGCGTGACCTGGTGGCCTTGGCGAGCCAGGACTCGAGCCAGGATCGATCCGCCCACGCCGGATCCGACGACCAGGATTCGGAGCGCGGGCCTTCGGCGTGTCATGGGTGCGCTGCGATGGCCGGGATGCGACCGCAGCGGTTGATCTGGTCCAGACGCTCGATGCGCTCGCTGAGCCGCGGAGTCCCCGCCTGAGTCCTTTCGAGATCCCAGAGATCCGCCGTCACCACACTTGAACCCGCAATCCGGATCGACCGCTCCAGCGCTTCCTCGAGCTGGTCGAGGGTCGTGGGTGAGAAGTCCCCCCGCCGTTCGAGTTCGTCGAGGGCGCCGTTGCCGCCGCGGGTTGGAATCAGCGAAACGTGGCTTGCTCCCAGTGACAGTGCGTGCCCTACCGATCTCACGGCCCAGTCGACCACCGAGGACTGGGGGACGAAGGGAGGGGAGACCTGAACGAACAGTCGCACCCCGATCCCGAGAGACCTCAGCCGTTTCGCAGCGGCGCCGATTTCGGTGAGGGTGGTGCCCTTGTTGAGGAGTGAGAAGGCCTGCGGATGTGAGGTTTCCAATCCCAGGGCGACTTCGAGTTTCGTCCAGCTGGGAGCCTCTCCAACGCCCTCGGTCGTCTTCGCACCAGGGCTTTGACCGGGTCCCCGCTGACCAAGCCTCAGCCGTTTCGCGAAGACGGCGACGCGGGGGCCGAGGAAGCGGGGATGGTTCTCCACCACGACGCGAGAAAAGCCCTGCAGTAGCCGAGCCACTTCGGGGTCGTCCTCTTCCGGGACGGCTCGACGGTCGAAGTAGTTGCTCGCGTTGTAGAGCTTGACCACCGAGCCCGGGGGAATCTCCCCCGCCTGGTCCAGGAGCTCGCGGATCTGCGCCGGAATCGACCCTCTCTCGGTGGCCTGGCGATGGGTGTAGCGCCAGAGATCGCAGAACGAGCAGGTCAGCGGACACTCCGCCCCGGTCAGAAAGAGTGTGAGACTCGGGACGACGCGCCCGTCGGTCTGGCGCTCCTCCTCCCAGTGAAAACCCCAAGGCCGAGAGGGTTCGGCGGGTGGATGGCTCGGGCGCAGAGCCCGGATCCAACGCGTGGTTGGCGGCGGCAGCACGACAGGCTTCGCGGCCTAGCCGAAGATCTGACGGAAGAGGCCGCGGTAGGCGTCGGTATCCTTGCCACCGAAGTGGGTTTCGAAACGGCTCTGCTCGAGTGCTCCGTGTTGGAACCGTCGCTTGGGGTACGCCGGAAGCTCACGACCGAGGACCTGCCGCACGCCGCGGGTCAGCACCTCCTCTTTGAGTTGATAGAGTTTCTCGTGGGATCCGGCCGCCAGATCGACGAACGGGATCGCCTCTGCCACCGCAATGACTCGAGGACGAGTGAAGGGGCTGAACCCGGAAAAGCCGTAGCGCCGCATGGGGGCGTAGCCACGAACACAGCCCCGGCTGAGGCCCCCAGAGTAGGTCAAGGAGTGTTTGATCGCATCGACCCCCCAACCCTCCTGGTAGAGCATCCGATTGTTCACGACCGACCGAATCGTGAGTTCGGGATTCTCTTCGATCGGATAGTCCTTGAGATTCTCGTCGCCACCGTCGCCATCGACCAACAGTCGCCAGTCCGGGTACTGACGGCGGAGCTGTCGGCACAGCGCCAAGACCATCGAAGCGCACTCCACGTCGAGGGACTTGTAGTCCTCGATCACGGCGATGGTCTCGCGGGGATCGAGTTCGTCCGTCGAGACCTCGAGCACCTCGTGCAACAGCTCGAGATCAGTCGCCCCGAGGAATTCGCGAGCCTGTTGAAGGTCCGCTCCACCGCCGTCCACTGCCAGGGTGAAGGCCTTGAGCCGCGCCGGGCTGTGTCCGGCCGCCAACAGTTCGTCGTGCAGGCAGAGCAGGACGGCGCCGCTGTCGAGTCCGCCCGAAAAGAGAACCCCGATCGGTTCGTCGCGAGCGACCGCCTGCAGCCAGAGGCGAATCTCACCGCAAAGCGCCTCGACGTAGCGTCGGCCGATCTCGTCGAGGTCCTGAGGCAGAGTACCCCGGGGCGGGTCGAAGAAGCGACGGTACACCGGATTGGGATCGGGGCAACCCACGAGGCGCAGCTCGGTGACGTGATGGGCGGGCACCATCCTCGTGTAGCTGGCGTGGAACTGATCGCCGTAGCCCTCCTCCTCCAGCGTGCGACGGATCTCGTCGACGCGATCGGCGACCACCAGCAGCGGCCCAGATTCCTGCTTGGCGAGAAAGTACCGCAGCGGTCGGTCGAGGCTGCGAGCCAGGCGGAGCGTCTCGCCCCTCTGGGCGATGAGTGCGAACGAGCCCTCGATCTCGAGCAGCCTGGCGGGGTCCTCTTCCAGCAGGAGCGCTCGTGCCTCTTCGAGGCTCAGTCCGAGGATCTGCTGGTCGGTGTCGGGGATTCGGTTGATGACTCTGGAAACGGTGCGATATGTCATGGTGCCCTCAGCTTGGTTAGCGTTGGATTATAGAGTGCCGGATCCTCCGACGAGCAGCCTAGGCAAGTCGATCCGGAGACCCGTCGGGGGTCGAGATCAACCCGAGCCAGCAACCTGAGCGGGCGCGAGTACGGCCTCGCCGTCGACCGGTCGACCCACCAGACGGCAGGAGCGTAGAACCGTTTTGGCGAGTTCGGTGCGGATCGCTCGGATCTCCGAGGGAGGGTGATCCAGCAGCTGGCCCGAGGCGAAGCGAGTGACCGTGAAGAGGTCCCAGGTCACCTCGGCGTCGTTGAGATCGGGCACCAGCTCGTGCTGCATGAGAACCTGAGCCTCCGCTTCGTCGAGGAAGACCGACTCTGCCGTCAACGCACTCTGGGCCTGGATTCGGTCTTCGGTCTCGAGGAGCAGAAACCGATCCCTGGTGTCGATGGTGAGGGGTAGGGGCGGTCGTGCGGGCGGAGCCAGAGGGCGGCCCGAGACCCGATGGAAGTCGGCGACCGCTCGGGGCCAGAGGTCGATGACCGCCGTGCGCTCCGGACTCTGGAGGAGTTCGGCCAGAGCCGCGGTGTCCGGGAACTCCTGCAACAATGCGCGATCCCAGGCCTCCCTCTCACAGTCGCCGGAAGCAGACTCGATCGGCTCGTCGAAGAGCGTGACCACTCCCAGTCGGCGTTCGACTTCGAGCAGGCCCGCACGCAGCTCAATCCAGGCGGTTTCGCCGGCCGGGGGTCCCGCAGGGTCAGTCACGGGTTGAAACCTCACGAAGGTGGCCACATGGAGGGTAGGTTCCGACGGGGCAGCCATCTCCTCGGGGGGCGGTTTCGACCTGGCCCTCTCGGCGTCGGTCTCTGCCGCACGACAGGAGAGAAGGCCGAGGCCCACGATCGTGACGAGACCGAGACCGAGAACGAGACAGAGTCTTCTCATTGGCCGGAGTCCCCAGGAGTCAGATCGATCACGTCACCGAGGTCGGGAATCTCCCAACCGGGTTTGGAGGCGACGGACTGCCCAGGGGCACGGTGATAGATCACCAAGCGCCGAGCGACCTCCTCCCAACGGTCTCCCATCCGATCGGCCAACCAGGGAGTGATGAACAGGACGTCCAGTTCCCGCTGCTCCAAGAGCTCCACAGTCGACTCCGTATCGCCGGTGAAGTAGAACACTCGATGGTGCCACTCCACCCGGTACGAGTTGTGGCCTTCCATGTGGGCAGTGGGAATCGCTTCGATGCGCAGGCCGTCGGCTTCGAACCGACGACCGTCCCATTGCAGCCGCTGGGCGGCGGGCACCAGGCTCTGCACCGACGGCGCCGCGAGTACCCGACAGCCGACGCGCTCTACGAGGGCCGGAGCGAAGTGGTCGGCGTGCGAGTGGGTGATGAGACAGATGGAACCGGGCCGTGAGGTCAGGGTTTCCGGTGGGTACGGGAGATAGCCAAAGGCGCCACTCTCGTAGGGGAAGTCAGTCATCAAGGTGGTCGTCCCGTCCGAGATCTCGATCGCCGCGTTGCCGATGAGGCGAGCCTCGAGGGACTGGGCCGCGACTGACACCGAGGTCGTCGTCAGCAGGATCGAGGTCAGGGGGATCAGCCAGCGTCTCATACGGTCTCCTCGATCGGTCCTCAGTCGCAGGGGAAGGCCGGAGTGCGCGCCTCGCTGCGGGGCAGAACCCCGGGCTCCACCGTCCAACGGTCGACGGCTCCGGTCTTGGTATCGGTTATCTGGAAGCGGCTCTCGGCGTTGGTCAGGCCGCCGTAGAAGGTCCAGTAGCCGCGCTGCGGGTGGCCCTCGGGTAGGCTGCAGGCATCGACCATCTTCACGCCGACCTCGAAGTTGCCGCGGGTGAACGAGTCGAAGAACACGGCCTGGTCCGACTCGGCTCGGCCGTCGAAGCTCATGACGTTGGCGGCAAAGGTGGTCGGCGGGGAAGCGAAGTTCTTCATCTCACCGGTGATCCGAAATCGGTCGAGGAGGCAGGCGGTGGTGGCGTCGCGCTGACACTCTGGCTGGTGGGGGCCCGCGCAGCCGAACGCCGGCGTCAGGGCAAAGGACTGCACCAATTCTCCCTGGGGGTTGGTCCATACGAGTTGGCTGCCGGGATTGGCCGTGTCCTGAACCCTGATGGTGGTCTCGGCGTTGGTGAGTCCGCCGATGAAGAGCCACACCCCACGTTGTGGCGGCGGTACGTTGGCCGAACACGCCGACACCATCTTGACTCCGAGTTCGAAGTTGCCGGGGTTGAACGACTCGAAGAAGGCGGCGAACTCGGTTTCGGCGCGCCCCTCGATTTCCATCACTGCGGCCTGAAACACGACGACCGGCTGGGTGGAGAAGGTCTGCATCTCCCCCTCGACGCGGAAACGACCGTCGAGAAGACAGGCCGAAGCGACGGTGGGGACGCAGGTCGGGGCGAGCAACTGACCCGAGATGGCGATCAAGTTGCCGACGTCGATCGTCCCTGGGGCGAGGCCGTTGCCTACCATTTCGTTCGTGATGAGGTCACTCCGGTGGTCGCCGTCGAGGTCGTAGGCCGCCGCGCTGTAGCCCAGTGTGTCCCCGAGATCGCCGGGCGTCGACCCCTGGGCACCGAGGACCTCGGTGACTCGGAGCACTTCGGGGGTCGGTAGTTCCGCCAGATCGAGGACCTGTGGCCAGGGCGAGCCACCCATCGCGATGTGTACGACTCCGGCACTGGTACGACCTGGGGCATCGGCGTGGGGAGAGGTGATCGCGAGGTCGTGCCAGCCGTCGCCGTTGAAGTCCCCGGCGGCGGCGGTGTCCGCGGCCAGGTCGCCAGCGGCGCTCCCCAGGATCTTGGTCCAGGTCAGGTCGGGGGGGAGTGCATCGAATTCGATGGTTCGCCCCTTGAGGGAAGCCGCGTCGAACACGACCCAGCCCAGGCCGGAGGCGGGTAGCGTTCCAGCCGGGGACCCGTCTCCCGCGAGGTCTCCCAGGAAGAGATCGCTCTTCTGGTCGCCGTCGAAGTCGTGACCGCCGATGAGCTCCTCACCGAAGCTGACGTTGCCCTGCGCGCCGTACAGCCGAGTGGTGGTCCCGGGACTCGACTCGAGCGGGATCTCCACTCCGGTGGGGGGCCAGGGTGCCTCCGGGAAGTGGTCGTCCCAGGCGATGAAGACCTGGCCGTGGGGTGGTCCACCGTTGCCCGGAGCCGAACCGGGGGGAGCGCCCGGTGGTCCGAGAATCGCGCCGCCGCGATTCAGGGTGGCCGCGACGATCGCCTCGGCAGTCCCGTTGGCGTCCAGATCCGCCAGAATGCAGGTTGCGCCGAAGTGGAAGTCGGCCGAGTTGTCGGGGGGCGTTAGCCGAGCCGTTTGCCCGGCGAACGCCGCGGTCCCGGTCACCGCCAGGTCGACCGTGCCAGCGTTGGCGAGCTGCGGGCCCCCGCGGAAGATCCAGGCCTCTCCCCGGTTCTGCTCTGCCCCCACGTCGGCCTGGTCGGCGCCGACGATGAGATCGGCGACCCCGTCACCGTCCACATCCCCAGTCCGGACCCAGATGCCGAGTCGGTCGGCAGCGGCGATGCCGACGATCGTCGTGTGCGGGAGCGCACCGATGCTGGCCAGATCGACCGGTTCTTCGAGCTCGGCCAGCTCCTTCAGATGGGGGCCGCCGCTGATGACGGTGAGCGCTCCGGCTCCCAGTCGACCGGGGCCAGGGGTGTAGTTCTGGCGACAGATCAGGAGGTCCGCGACTCCGTCACCGGTCACGTCATCGATCCAGATCTCCGCCCCGGCCGTCTCCTGAATGCCGCCGCCGAAGAAGCGCAGCATCCGCGGGTCGTCGACCGCACTATCGACGAAACCCTCGATGCGACCGTCGCCGAAGACCACGTCGACCTCTCCGGCTCGGAAGCGAAACCCGGGACTCGCCTGAATGAACGCCGCCGCGAGATCCCCATGGCCGTCGCCGTCGAGGTCTCCCGCGGCGACCGGTAATCCGAGGCTTCCGTTGCCGTTCGAACCGTACAGGCGGAAGAGCCCGTCGGGTTCGCCCGGTAGTTGGGCCAGGTCGAGCTGCGTCTCCGGTTGCCCACCGGCCAGCGACGCCACCAGGAGTCCGATGGCGAACCACAGGGCAAGTCTCGGCTTCACGGTGCCGTCCCTTCCGAAGTGGGTTCGGAGCGCGCCGCAGAGTCGTCCCCCCCGAACCCCTCGACGACGGGAAGGTCGTCCTCGCTCGCATCCCGCACTCCCAGGTAGGCCTCGGCCCGACGAGTCAGGATCGATTGTGTCGACTCGATTTGCTGGCGCAACGACTCGAGTTCCCGGCGCGGATGCTGCCGTTCGACCGGGATCGGCTCCCCGACCACCGCCGCGATGGTGGTAAAGGGCCACGGCACGAGCATCCGGTCCCACGATCTGATGGTCACGAAACGGCGGGCGGCCAGGCCGAGGGGCAGGATCGAGGCTGGGGTCGTGCGCGCCAGCATGACGCCTCCGAGCTTGAACTCGTACAGAGGTCCACGCGGTCCGTCGGGAGTCAGCACCACCGACGCCCGCCGATCCCGGATCAGCCCGTGCAACCGACGCATGGCGTCGATTCCTCCTCGACTCGACGAGCCGCGAACCACTTCGATCCCCCAACCCTCGAGCACCCGAGCGATCAACTCCCCGTCGCCCGACAAGCTCGCCAGGGTGATCAGATTCGCTCCTTTGCGGACGAGGTGGCGCAGGAGAAAGGTGATCCCCGGAATCAAGCGGTTGTGCCAGAGGGTGATCACCCGGGGCTCGTGGCCGACGAGGATCGGTTGCAGATGCTCCGCTCCTTCGACGATCCGAAACCGGTAGGTCACGCCGAGGAGTGCCACGATGGCCCGCAGCATTGGCGGAGCGCAGCGGGCGAGGAATCCCCGCGGTCGAGACCGGGTGGGGACTTCAGGGGTGGGTTGGTCTTCGGGGAGCGTTGGGTCCATGGGGATCGGAGGCTCGGTCGTGGCGCGGTGGCGATGGGGCCCCAGCATAGCTGACCCAGGGTCGTGGCTCGGAGACGGGCCGTTAGAGCCTAGGGTCGTCAGCAACTCCGGGCCCGCTCCTGCGTAGAGAGAGCGAGTACCGGTACCAACCAACTCGGAGGAAACAGCGTGTCGACACTACGAGCCGGGAATCAGAAACTTGCTCGCCGGCGCACACGGAGAGCTCTCCCCAGGGTCCTCTGGCTGGCGCTCGCGATCGGCCTGGTGGCGACGGGCGTTCTAGGGCAGGCGCCTTCTCCGGAGGGCGGCGAGCACGTCGATGGTACGCCGTACTTCGTCGCCCTGTCGGTCGCAGACGCCGGGCGGAGCATGGATTGGTACCAGCGCGTGCTCGGCTTCGAGACGGTACGCTCTGTCGATCTCGAGGAGCGCGGGATCCGCATCAGGTTGTTGCAACGCGACGGCGCCTTCTTGGAGCTGATCGAATCGCAGGACTCCAAGGAGTTGACCTCGATCGACGCGACGCTGAACCGTCGCTTCCTGGTGCAGGGCGTCTTCAAGATCGGTTTCCACGTCGACGATCTGGAAGTGGCGCAGCAGCGGCTGGCTACTCTGGGGGTGGACCTCCGGGGTCGGGTCATCGAAGAGGAGGACCTCGGTCTGCGCTCGCTCCAGATCGAAGATCCGGACGGCAACGTGATCCAGCTGTTCGCTCCGTTGGATCCGGCCGACTGAGTCGAGGGTGACGCTGGGCTCGGCCGACTCGAACCAGAGCGCGGCAAGTGGCGGCAGCGCCAGTTTGACAGCAACCGCCGGATTGCCTAAGATCCGCGCCATTGACGATCTGCTACGAGATCGGAAGCCCGAATCCATGACGAATCCCTCCACCACTGCACTGCGTCGCGCCGAAGCGAAGCAGCCGTGTCGCCACACGGGTTGGTGGGGTTTCGTGCATCATCACGTCGAGTGATCGGGGCACCGTGCCCTGATCCCACACCTTGGGACGAGGGCACCACACGAGCATAAGGCCGACCCTCTTCCCGGTTCCGAGAGGAGAGAGTTCTTGCCGAAGTCAGCCGAGATCGTCGCCAGTCTGACGCGCGCCCCCACGAGTGGGGAGCTCGCAGATCTGCCGCGCGGCGTTTCCGTGCTCGAAGTGCGGGCCGATCTGTGTGGTGACCTGGATCCGGAGGCGCTGCGCCGAGAGTTCGACGGGAGGCTGCTCTACACCCTGCGCAGTCAGCGCGAGGGTGGAACAGACCGCTGCGACCCGGCCGAGCGTCAGCGACGCCTGGCGACCGCCAGCCGCGGATTTGACCTGGTCGACCTCGAAGGGCAGAGAGACCTGGCCCCCGAGGTGTTAGAGGCGATCGAACCGTCGCGGCGCGTGATCTCGTGGCACGGTCTGGCTCGAGACGTCGAAGGTCTGGCCAAGAAGTTTCTCGAGCTCGCCGAGGAGCCGGCGGCGGTTTACAAGATGGTGCCCACGGCCCGACGCTCCGGCGACGAGGTGGCCGCTTTGCAGCTGCTGTCCGAGCTGGGGCGGGACGATGTGATCGCCTTCGCCACCGGGGCGATCGGGACCTGGTCTCGCCATCTCGCGCCACGTCTCGGAGCGCCCTGGATCTTCGGATCGGCCGGCGCGGAGGAGGCAGCTCCGGGCCAGCCGACAGTACGGGAATTGATCGAAGACTACGGCTATCCTGAACTCCGTGAGCTGCGAGGGCTGTGTGGAGTTGCGGGGCATCCGGTACGGCATTCGCTCTCTCCTCGGCTCCACAACGCTTGCTACCGCCACCTCGGGTTGCCCCTGTTGTACGTCGCCTTCGAGGTGCCTCGGTTCGCCGACTTCTGGCTCGAGGTGGTCGAGGAGGGAGAAGTGCTGGTCAGCGGCGGCATTCCGTTGGTCGGACTGTCGGTGACGACACCGTACAAGTCCCAGGCTCTTTCGGTCGCGGCGGCGACGAGCCCCTTGGCCGAGCGGGTGGGTGGGGCCAACACCCTGGTCCTGCGACCCGATGGCTGGGCCGCGGAGAACACCGATGCCGAGGGAGTGGTTCTCTCGCTGGAGGAGCGCTGTGGTTCGGTGCGGGGGCGGCGGGCCGTGGTGGTGGGAGCCGGCCGGGCCGGCCGTGCCGGTGCGCTCGGCCTGGCTTTGGCGGGAGCCGAGGTGACCGTGGCCAATCGCAACCGGAAGCGAGGGCAAGCGGTAGCCGATGAGTTGGGGATCCCGTTCTGCGACCTGGCTGATCTCGACCCTGGCGGCTTCGAGATCGTCCTGCAGGCCACGACGCTGGGGCGCAAGAAGAGCGATCCGCTGCCGCTCGATCCGCGGAGGCTGGCTTCGGGGGCGGTGGTGGCGGACTACGTCTACGGGGCGCGCCAGACGCCGCTGCTCGAGGCCGCGAAGGCGCGAGGGCACCAGGTGATCGACGGGCGCGAAATCCTGTTGGCACAAGCCCGTCGGCAGTTCCAGCTCATGACCGGGCAGGAACTACCGGTCGATCTGGGACGACAGGTCCTGGGATTGGAGGAGTCGTGAGAGTCTCGGCCGAGCTACCCCTGGGAGTCGCTTCGTTGTTCGGATCGGCGGCGCGGGCCCGGCGCCAGCTCGAGGCCGAGTTGGTGGCGGGGTTGGATCGGCTCGGCTTCGACGAGGTGATCCTACCGATCCTGGACTACGTCGACCCGTATCGACCGATCCTCGGGGAAGCGGTGCGGAGCGAGCTGTACCGTTTCACGGGCCGGGACGGAGAGACGTTGGCCCTGCGCTCCGACTTCACTCCGATGCTGGCTCGATTGCTGGCCCCTCGCGTCGACGAACTCGAACTTCCCGCCAAGCTCTTCTACCGGGGCGATGTGGTCCGGTTTCGGCCGCCGCGGGTAGGAGATCGCCGCGAGATGTACCAGCTGGGGGCCGAACTCCTGGGGCGTCCCGGAGAGGCGGCCGAGGCCGAGGCGCTCGATACCTTCTTGCAGCTCCTGGAGAGGATCGAGCAGTGGGGTCGCGCCGCCGAGGGCGGCAAACCCAGGGTGGTTCTCGGGGTGGCCGGTGCCCTGGACGAGCTGCTGGGGTTGGCCCCGGTGCCTTCGGATCTGGTAGAGGCGGTGGTCCGGCGGGAACGGGCGGCAGCACGGGGACTGTCGGAGGCCCTCCTGCAGGTGGTAGAGCGGGGTCTCCCCCGCGATCTGAGCGAACTGGGACCGGCCGCCCATCAAGACCTCAGCCGTTTGGTAGGGCTGGTCGATCGGCAGCGGGCGAGCTACCCGAACGTGAACTTCGAGATCGATCTGGCCGAGTTCGCGGCGGTAGGAAGCCGCTGGGGCAAGGTGGCCGCCGGAGCCCGCTCCTACTACGATGGCATCGTATTCAGGGCGTATCTCGGCAACCGCTCGGGTCCGATCGGCGGTGGCGGGCGCTACGATCGATTGTTCGAACGCCTCGGGGCCGGTGTCTCGGCGGTCGGTTTCTCGTTGGGTCTCGACGGTCTCGTCGCCGCCGTCGCGGGGGAGGAAGCATGAATCCCCTCGCGGCGTCGCAGCCCCTTCGTCTCGCCCTGCCCAAGGGGCGCAACCTGAAACCGGCGCTCGCTGCCTTCGCGGCGGCAGGAATTCCGCTCGAACGCCTCGACCTCGAAGGGCGCGTCTTGCGGCAGGAACTACCGGATGCACATCTCGAGGTGCTCTTTCTGAAGGACTGGGACCTACCCTTCTACGTCGAGCATGGTGTCGCCGATCTCGGCATCGTGGGCAGTGACGTCCTGGCCGAGGTCGGCGGGGATCTGCTGATTCCCCTGCGACTGGCGGCGGGACGGAGTCGGCTCTCGCTAATCGGACGCCCGGGTGCGACACCCCGCCCGGGCCAACAGGTGCGGTTGGCGACCAAGTACGTCGAGTCGGCTCGGGCCTACCTGGCGGGCGCCGCCTTCTCGGCCGAGGTATTTCCGCTCGCTGGTTCGGTCGAGCTCGCTCCCTTCCTGGGGCTGGCCGATCTGGCGGTCGACATCGTGCAGACCGGAGCGACGCTGGAGGCCCACGGCCTGGTCGAACTCGAAGTGATCCACGAGGTGGCTCCTTGCATCGTGGTCAACCGTGCCGCCTTCCAGACGCGGCGTGATCGATTGAATCAATGGATGCAAGCGTTGGAGAGCGCGGAGGTAGCGGTCTGATGGGTACGTTGGAAATCGTCAAGGTGAAGAGCCGTCGCGGCCGCCGCCGCCTGGAGGACCTGCTGGCGCGGGGTGACTCGGTGGTGAGCAGCAAGGTGGTGCGCGAGGCGCAGAAGATCGTCGACGACGTCCGCAAGCGCGGCGACCGGGCCGTCCTCGACGCGACACGTCGTCTGGACGGCGTTTCGGTCCGGACGATGGAGAAGCTGCGGTTCCGTGGTGAACCGATCGCTCGGACCTCGCCGAAGTTGCCGCAAGGATTCGTCGAGGGCCTGGAACGATCGATCGCCGCGGTCGAGCGCTACCACCGCCCTCAGGTCCACGGCGGCTACCAGATCGAGGATGGGGGGATGCGGCTCGAGGAGCGCCGTACGCCGCTGCGTCGAGTCGGTGTGTACGTACCGGGAGGGCGGGCCGCCTACCCCTCGACCGTCGTGATGACCGTCGTGCCCGCCCGTTTGGCCGGGGTCGGTGAGATCGTGGTGACCACGCCTCTGCGGTCGCTCGAGAACAGTCCCGCTCTCCAGTACACCCTCCAGCGTCTGGGAGTGGCGGAGGTCTGGGGGCTGGGTGGAGCACAAGCCGTGGCGGCGCTGGCCTGGGGCACCGAGACCATCGAACGGGTGGACAAGATCGTCGGGCCGGGGAACGCCTGGGTCACGGCGGCGAAGCAACTGGTGAGCCGCGTGGTCGGCGTCGAGTCCTTGGCTGGCCCCACCGAAGTGGTGGTGCTGGCGAGTCCCGGGGGAGCGACGAAGCCGGTCTCCGCGGAGTGGATCGCGGCGGATCTTCTGGCCCAGGCCGAGCACGATCCGTTGGCCGCGGCGGTCCTGGTGACCACGGACAAGTCGCTCGCCAAGGAAGTCTCGCGCGAGGTGGCTTCGCAATTGAAGGAACTCCCCAAGTCCTCGGCCGCGAGTCAGTCACTCGCTCGGTTCGGCACCGTGTTTCTCGTCGACGACCTGGAGTCCGGCTACGAGCTGGTCAACCGGATCGCCCCCGAACACCTGCAGCTGGTGGGAGATGGGGCGGAGAAGCTGGCCGAGCGGGAACTGATCGCCGGTGCGGTCTTCGTGGGAGCGGCGACCCCGGAGGTTCTGGGTGACTACGTGGCGGGCCCGAGCCACGTCCTTCCCACCTGTGGTGGAGCGCGCTATGCCTCGGCTCTCGGTGTCGACGACTTCGTACGTCGGTGGCACGTCGTCGAGTGTGCGCCTGGCGCCGCCAGCCGGTGGGCATCCGCCGCAGTGGCGCTGGCCGAGGCCGAGGGGCTGCCGGCGCACGCGGCGGCTGCGGTGCGGAGGGTCCGATGACGACTTCGTCACCAACCGACAGCCCCGCCAGGACGGGGGCAGCCAGGTGGGTGAGGCCGGAACTGCAGGGCATTCCCCCCTATACGCTCGACCTCACTCCCTGTCGCTTCAAGCTCGACCAGAACGAGTGCGCCTGGGAGCTACCTCGGCCGGTGCGGCTACGGGTCGCCGAGGGCCTGGTCGATGCCGCCTGGGGTCGGTACCCGGACTTTCATGGGGATGCGTTGCGCGAGGCGTTGGCGAGGCGTTGGAACTGGCCGGCGGAGGGGATTCTGGTCGGCAACGGATCGAACGAGCTGCTCGGAGTCGTGCTCGATGCGCTGGCCGGGCCGGGGCGATCGGTCCTAGGGGCAGATCCCACCTTCGGGCTCTACCGGCGCATGATCCAACGCACCGGCGCGACGCCCAACTTTCTGCCGCCGCGGCCCGATCTTCGGATCCCTCGCCAGGAACTGCGCCGGGAGATCCTGGAGTCGCCGGAGCGTCCGGTCCTCCTCTGTTCGCCCAACAACCCCACCGGGGACGCGCTCGCGGTCGAGGAGGTTGAGGCATTGTTGGAGCCGCTGCAAGGCCCTTTGCTCCTCGACGCGGCCTACCAGGAGTTTGGCGAGGCGGACTACCGTCCGTTGCTCGATCGGTTTCCCAACTTGGTGCTCTTCGGCACCTTCTCCAAGGCCTGGGGACTGGGCGGCATCCGTCTGGGCTACCTGCTCGCCCAGCCCGATCTCGTAGCGGCGCTCCTCGCGGTCAAGCTGCCCTACAACGTCGGCCACGCGGCGGTCCTCGCGGGGTTGGGAGCGTTGGAGGCACAGTCGGCGGTACAGCGACGGATCGCGGCGACGGTGGCCCTGCGCCTCCGTTGGTCGCAGATGCTGCAGCGGCATGGCCTGGAGGTTTTCCCTTCGCGTGCCAACTTCCTGTTGGTCCGCGTGGCCGGTGGAACGCCGGCCTCCACCCGCCTGTTCGAGGAACTCGAAGCCCGTTCCATTCGGGTGAGGAACGTAGCTCACTACCCGGGGCTGGCGGGCTGTCTGCGGATCTCGATCGGCTCGTCGCTCGCACTGCGAGCCGTCGATCGGGCCCTGGGTGCGATCGATTCGGGACGGCCACGTCCTGAGAGGAGAGAGGTTTCATGAACGCCAGAGAGGGTCGTTGCCAACGACAGACCAAGGAAACCAACATCGAGTTGCGATTGGACCTCGACGGAGGCGATCGCGACATCGAGGTCCCCGGGGGGTTCTTCCAGCACATGCTGGACGCGATGACGACGCACGGACGACTGGGGGTGTGGCTGCGAGCCGAGGGCGACACCCACGTGGACCTCCACCACACGGTCGAGGACGTCGGTATCGCCTTCGGAGAGGCGGTCCGGGAAGCCCTTGGGGACCGGCGCGGTGTCGAACGGTTCGGTAGTGCCTACGCTCCGCTCGACGAGGCGTTGGCCCGAGCGGTCATCGATCTGTCCGGTCGGGGCTTCTTCGTCTGGAATGTCGACCAGCGGCTCGAGGACTCCTGGGTGACCCAGGACTTCCCCTTCACTCTGGTTGCGGACTTCTTCCAGGGTTTCGCCGATCGAGCGCGGTTGACGCTCCACCTCGATCTCATCGCGGGGCGCAACCCACACCACGCGGCCGAAGCCGCATTCAAGGCGGTCGGCGTGGCGCTGCGGCGCGCCGTGGCGCGGTCGTCCGACGATGCGATCCCCAGTACCAAGGGGAGCCTGAGCCGATGACCGCTGCCGGCCCGACCGCGAAGGGTGCGGTCACGGTACTCGACCTCGGGGTCGGTAACCTCGGGAACGTGGAACGAGCGCTCCGCCACCTCGGAGCGAGCGTCGAGACGACCGACGACCCCCGGATCGTCGAAACTTCTCGTTGCCTGGTGATGCCCGGGGTCGGGGCCTTCCAGCCGGCGCGGCGGGGACTGCGGCCCGAACTCGAAGCGGCCCTCCGTAGGAGTCTGGAGGGCGGAGCGTGGCTCCTCGGAATCTGTGTTGGCTTCCAACTCCTCTTCGAGAGCAGTGACGAGGGGGGAGAAGCGGCGGGTCTAGGTCTCCTGCCCGGGCGCATCCGTCGACTCCCGGAGAGCGTCCCGGTGCCTCACATCGGCTGGAATAGCCTGCAGTTTGCAGGACCGGTTGGCCACCCCCTGCTGAGTGGTGTCGAGCCGGGGGCGGCCGTCTACTTCGTGCACAGCTACGCTCCGTTGGGCGTGCCCTCCGCGGTCCAACTGGCGACCACGACCCACGGGGCCGAGTTCACCGCGATCGCCGGCCGCGGCCGGGTCTTCGGAGCCCAGTTTCATCCGGAGAAGAGCGGAGTCGTGGGCCTGCAACTGATCGAGAACTTCCTGGCCTTGGCCGCCGATCGGACGACCCCGGCCGCGCTCCGCGAAACGGCTGAGGCTTCGCCCGATGCGGCCCGCGAAACGGTTGAGGTCTCGCCGGATGCCGCGGGCGAAACGGCTGAGGTCTCGCAGAGGGTGGGTCCTGACGGGGGTGGCGGAGAGCCGGCGGTTGCGCCGTCGACGGTACCTTTCGACCTGTTTCCGGCCATCGATCTGCGCCAGGGGCAGGTGGTGCGGCTCCTGCGGGGAGCCGACGAGGAGCGTACCGTCTACTCCGACGATCCCGCGGCGGTGCTGCAGGATTTCGCAGCCCAGGGGGCTCGCTGGACCCACGTCGTGGACCTGGACGGAGCCTTTGGTGAACCGCCCCAGCGTGAACTCCTGAAGCGGCTCGCGGCGTTGCCGAACCGTCCCCGGCTGGAGGTCGGCGGCGGCCTACGCAGTCGGCAGGCCATCGAGGACACACTCACGCTCGGCGTCGATCGAGTGGTCGTGGGTTCGCTGGTCACCCGGCAGCCGGAGCTGTTCGCGCAGTTGGCCCGCGAGTGGCCCGGGCGGTTGGTCCCCGCGCTCGATGTCGACGGCGACACGGTGCGCATCGACGGTTGGCGCGAAGAGGCGGCGGGTTGGCGGGAAGCTGCCATCCGGCTCCGAGGACTGCCCTGCCCGGCGATCCTCGTGACCGATATCTCACGGGATGGAGTCCTCGGTGGTTCCAACGCCGAACTGGCCGCCCGAGTCGCGGAAGTCAGTGGCATTCCCACGCTGGTTTCGGGCGGAGTGGGGAGTCTGGCCGATCTCGAGACCGCCGCTCGCCAGGAGCGGGTGGCGGGAGTGGTCCTGGGCAAAGCCCTCTACGAGGGACGCATCCAGCTGAGCCAGGCCCTGGAGGTCTGTCGACGAGCCCGCGCGACGAGCGCGCTGACCCCACGGATCATCCCGTGCCTCGACATCCGCGATGGTCGCGTGGTGAAGGGAGTGCGCTTCCTCGATCTTGAGGACATGGGCGATCCGGCCGAGGCAGCTCGTCGCTACGATGGCCAAGGGGCTGACGAGTTGGTTTTCCTCGACGTTTCGGCCACGCGCGAGAACCGCGACACCCGACGAGACTGGGTCGAAGCGGTAGCCCGAGAGGTCTTCGTCCCCCTGACGGTGGGCGGCGGGGTCCGCAGCGTCCAGGACGCACGGAACCTCCTGCTAGCCGGAGCCGACAAGGTGGCGGTGAACTCGGCCGCCGTGCGCCGTCCCGAACTCCTTCAGGAACTCGCCGATCAGTTCGGTAGTCAGTGTGTGGTGCTGTCGATCGACGCTCGGCGGCGAACCGACCCACCGACTCTGTCCCCCGCCTGGGAAGTCTGTACCCACGGCGGTCACCAGCCCACTGGGCTCGACGCCCTCGAGTGGGCGGAACGGGGCGTGGCCGCGGGAGCGGGAGAGATCCTGCTCACCAGCATGGACGGAGACGGTACCCGAGCTGGTTACGACCTCGAACTACTGTCCGCGGTGAGCCGCCGCGTGTCGGTACCCGTGATCGCGTCGGGCGGTGCGGGATCCGTCGAGCACATGGCGGCGGCCCTGGCCGCTGGCTCCTCGGCGGTCCTGGCGGCTTCGATCTTCCACCTCGGCGAGTTCACGGTCGATCAGGTCAAGGAACGGCTCGAGAACCTCGGTTTCGCCATGCGTCGCCTGGTTCCAAGCCAGGCCGTAGGGGTGGGAGCATGAAGCGCCTCGAGATGCTCGAACTGGCGCGAACCGCTACCTTCGACGACCGAGGACTGCTTCCGGTCGTGGTGCAGGACGTGCGTTCGGGAGCCGTCCTCATGGTGGCCTGGGCCAACCAAGAGGCGCTCGAGCGGACCGCCGAGACGGGCCAGGCCCACTTCTTCAGTCGATCCCGCCAACGCCTCTGGCGCAAGGGAGAGACTTCGAGAAACGTTCTCGAGGTAGTTTCGGCCCAGCTCGACTGCGACCGTGACACGATGCTGCTCCGCGTCCATCCTCGGGGTCCGACCTGCCACCTGGGAACGCGCTCCTGCTTCGAACCCAACCCGGCCCGCCTCGAACTGGGGTGGTTGTTCGAGGTGTTGGCATCGCGACGGGATGCTGCACCGGACGAGAGCTATACGGCGAGGCTCCTCCAAGCCGGCCGCGAACGGGTCGCGCAGAAGGTGGGAGAGGAAGCCGTCGAAACGGTGATTGCGGCGACCACGTCCGACCCGGAAGAGCACGCCAAGTTGGTCGAGGAGGCCGCCGACCTGCTGTACCACCTCCAGGTACTGCTGCTCGACTGTGGCCTCGATCCCTCCGCAGTGGCCGAGGTATTGGCAAAACGGCACGACCGGCGCTCGAGCGCGGCGGAGGAAACCTCATGACGGCAGCCACCGAGGATTCGAGCCGCGGGGCCAGGGAACGGCGGGTGACTCCGCACGTCAGGGAGTTGCTGGCGGACACGTTGACGCCGCTCGGGGTCTACCGCCGCCTGCGGCTGCGGTCGCCGGTACGGTTTCTCTTCGAGAGCGTGACGGGGGGCGAGAGTGTGTCTCGTTTCAGTTTTCTCGGCGCCGGTCCCGCCGAGATCCTCCGCCTCTACCCCGACCGCTTGGAACGAGCCGCGATTTCGGCCGAAGGACTTTCGATCGACAACGTAGTGGAGAAGGGGAAACCACTCGACGCCCTCCGTCGTCTGTCGGGGCGGTTTCGGTCCGACGACCACCTGATTCCCTTCACCGGAGGGTACGTCGGGTACGCCGGCTTCGACCTCGTACGCCAGATCGAAGATCTTCCGGACGACCGTCCCGCGGCCGAAGGGCTGCCGGTTGCGGTCTGGGGCCGATTCGACTCGATCGTCGCCTTCGACCATGCCCACCAGCGAGTGCTCCTGGTGGCCAATGAGATCGAGGGAGAAGTGGACCGCGACGCGGCCTTTGCCGAGTTAGATCGACTGGAGGAGATTCTCACCCGATCGGGCACTGGAGGAGCGGTAGCCCTACCACGGTCTCCGGGGGAGCCGGTCGACGTCAGCGAGACCAGCATGGCGGGGCCGGCCTTCCGTGCTGCCGTCGATCGGGCCCGGGAGTACATTGCGGCGGGAGACATCTTCCAGGTCGTGCTCGCGCGCCGCTTCACCGTGGCGTCCAAGGCCGGGCCATTGGCCCTCTATCGAGCCCTCCGTTTGATCAATCCGAGCCCCTATATGGTGCTGCTGGAGTTGCCGGAGGTCGCTCTGGTCGGAGCTTCGCCCGAGATGCTCGTGCGGAAGACCGGCGCGAAGCTCGAGATCCGTCCGATCGCCGGAACCCGCCCCCGCGGGGTCGATGCGGAACGGGATCGGGAACTGGCGGAGGACCTCCTGGCCGACCCCAAGGAGTTGGCCGAACACGTCATGCTGGTCGATCTGGGACGCAACGATCTCGGCCGGGTGGCGGCGCCGGCGACCGTGAGTGTGGAGTCCTTCCAGGAGATCGAGCGCTACAGCCACGTGATGCACATCGTCTCCTCGGTGGTGGCCGACCTCGGGCCGTCCTTCGACGCCCTCGACGCGTTGCTGGCTTGTTTTCCCGCCGGCACCGTTTCGGGTGCTCCCAAAGTGCGCGCGTTGGAGATCATCGACGAACTGGAGCCGGAGTCGCGAGGCCCTTACGCGGGAGCGGTGGGTTACCTGTCCTATTCGGGCGACCTCGACACCTGCATCGGCATCCGCACTCTGGTGGTCGCCAACGGTCGCACCTCGGTCACGGCGGGGGCGGGGATCGTGGCCGACTCCGATCCGTGGAAGGAGGAGCAGGAAACCGAGAACAAGGCCGCGGCCCTGCTCGCCGCCGTGGGTCTGGCCAACCATCTCCAGGAAACGAACGAAGAGGGAGGGGGGAGCGCATGATCCTGGTGGTCGACAACTACGACTCGTTCACCTACAACCTGGTGCAGCTCCTGCTGACGGCGAAAGCCGAGGTCGTCGTGCTGCGCAACGATGTCGAGAGTGCCACCGAGATGCTGGCCCGCGAGCCGGACGGGATCCTGCTGTCCCCGGGGCCTGGACGCCCCGAAGACGCGGGGGTGTGCCTCGACCTGCTCGCGGCGCGCCCCGAGGTTCCATTGCTCGGAGTCTGTCTGGGGCACCAGGCCCTCGGGATGTCGTACGGCGCCAGCGTCGGCCGCGCCGCCGAACTGATGCACGGCAAGACCTCGCCGGTTCGTCACGACGGCAAGGGGCTCTTCGCCGGCGTACCGAACCCCTTTCAAGCGACTCGATACCATAGCCTCGACGTCAAGGAGGAGACCCTGCCCGAGGAGTTGGTGCCGACCGCCTGGACCGAGGACGGGACGCTGATGGGGATGCGGCACCGCGAGGCTCCCTACTGGGGCGTGCAGTTCCATCCGGAGTCGATCCTGACCCCGGAGGGGGGCAAGCTGATCGCCAACTTCCTGCAGCAGTGTGGGGCGGACGCCGAAGAAAGGGAGGACGGACCGTGATCGAAACCCGAGAGGCCTTGCAGCGCCTGATCTCCGGACGAGACCTCAGCCGTTTGGAAACCGAAGAACTGTTCGGCCGGTTGATGGATGGCGAACTCGAGGAGCCTCAGAAGGCCGCCCTGATGATGGGATTGGCGGTGAAGGGCGAGAGCGCGGCCGAACTGGCCGGAGCGGCCGCCGCCATGCGCAGCCGGGTCGTACCGATTCCGCACCGGCAATCGGGCGCGATCGACACCTGTGGCACCGGCGGCGACGGGCACGGAACGCTGAACATCTCGACCGCGGCCGCAATCGTGGCCGCGTCCGGGGGGGCGGCCGTGGCCAAGCACGGCAACCGGTCCGTGTCGAGTCGGTCGGGGAGCGCAGATGTCCTCGCCGAACTCGGCGTCGAACTCGAGATCACGCCCGAACAAGCTGGAGAGTGTCTCGACGCGATCGGCATCGCGTTCCTGTTCGCTCCCCGGCTCCATCCCGCGATGCGCGAGGTGATGCCGATTCGCCGTTCGCTGGGGGTGCGGACTCTATTCAACCTGTTGGGTCCCCTGACCAACCCGGCGGGGGCCAGCCGGCAACTGCTCGGCGTCTACGCTCGCGACAAGGTCACGGTTCTGGCGGAGGTCTTGGCCGAGCTCGGCAGCACGCACGCCATGGTGGTCCACGGGTCCGACGGTCTCGACGAACTGACCACCACCGGACCTTCCTTCGTGGCCGAGGTGCGGGATGGAGCCGTGGTGGAGTGGACGCTGGACCCGGCGGATCTCGGCCTCGAGACCGTCTCGCTGGATGCCCTGCGAGGTGGCCCTCCTCACGAGAACGCGGCGGCGATCGTGCGGCTCCTGGCGGGAGAGCTGGGTCCGTACCACGACATCGTGGTCCTGAACGCGGGCGCTGCTCTATACGTCGCGGGAGAAGTCAGTAGCATAGGGGAGGGCGTGGAAGCGGCCCGAACCCTGCTACGAACGGGCAAGGCAGCGGATAAACTGGCCCAACTCGAACACACTACCCATCGCGGAACCGGGACCCATCGATGACTCAACCACCGATCGCCAACGTCCTCAGAACGATCGTCGACCGCCGTCGCGACCGCGTGGCGGAGGACAAGGCTACGCGAGCCCAGGAGGTTCAGGGGGATCCGCGTCTCGAAGACGATCCGACGCTGATTCCACCGGCCCGCAACCCCTTTTTGCGCGCCCTGGCCAGGAACCGGGGCCAGGCCATCATCGCCGAAGTCAAGATGGGTTCGCCGCGGCTCGGTTCGTTGGTGGGCAAGTTCGACCCGCAGGAACTGGCCCTCGAGTACGCCGCTTCGGGAGCGACCTGTTTGTCGGTGGTCACCGAACCCGACCACTTCTTCGGCAGCTACGAGATTCTCGAGGGATGCAAATGGGCCTCCGGCCTGCCGGCGATTGCCAAGGACTTCGTGGTCGACGAGATCCAGTTCAAGTGGGCCGCCGACGCTGGGGCCGACGCCATTCTGTTGATCGCCGCGCTCTACAGCAAAGAGGAGCTACTCCGCCTCGCGCAAGCGGCCCGGCGCCGCAACCTCGTTCCCTTGGTGGAGGTCCACGGACTCGGCGATCTCACCAAGCTGGCGGGCGAGAGCTGGGAGCTGGTAGGGGTGAACAACCGCGATCTCAGGACCTTCGAGGTGGTGCTCGACAACAGCATCGCCCTGGCTTCGACCCTGCCGACCGGCGCGATCAAGGTCGCCGAGAGCGGCTTGTACCAGGCTTCGGAACTCGCCATGCTGCGCGGCGTCGGTTACGACGCGTTCTTGATCGGCGAGGCCCTGGTGACCAGCGACGATCCCGGCGGCAAACTACGGGAACTCCTGGGGTGAGCGAGTCCGGAACGGCTGGACGGCGCCCGGCCGTGAAGGTCTGCGGCGTGACCCGGACCGACGACGCCCTGCGAGCCGTCGATCTGGGGGCGGCGTACATCGGTCTGAACTTCTGGCCCCGCAGCCCGCGGTACGTGGCCGGAGCACAGGGGCGCGAGATCGCCCGGGCGGTCGCCGGACGGGTGCCTCTCGTCGGTGTGTTCGTCGGTGCGACGTCCGACGAAGTCGAGCGCGCCGAGGCCGAGTGTCGACTCGACCTGCTCCAATTTCACGGCGACGAACCGCCAGAGCAGTTGGCACCCTGGGGACCGCGCGCCATCAAGGTGTTTCGGATCCCGGCTCAATCGGCCGGCTTCGACGCGCAGCGCTTCGCCGACTATCCGGGATGTGGAGCCTGGCTGTTCGACATTCGACACGCGGACTACGGGGGTACGGGTCGTCAGTGGAACTACGAGTTGGTGGCCGATCTCGACACCGATCGCCCCGTCTTCGTGGCCGGCGGCGTGCGCCCCGACAACGCTCGCGACATCGTGACCCGATGTCGCCCCGACGTTCTGGACGTCTGCTCGGGGGTCGAGTCGGCTCCCGGTGTCAAGGACCCCACCCTGATGCAACGACTCTTCGAGGAGATAGGGCATGAGAAGCAAATACGCCTGGCCTGACGGTCGGGGATACTTCGGGGAGTTCGGGGGCAGTTTCGTTCCCGAGACCCTGATGGCACCTCTGGACGAGCTGCGCAAGGCCTACACCCAGGTGATGAAGCACCGTGCCTTCAAGCGCCGGCTGGGCGATTTGATGAGCAGCTACACGGGCCGTCCGACTCCGCTGTATTTCGCCGAGCGCCTGACCGAGCACCTGGGCGGAGCTCGGATCTACCTCAAGCGCGAGGACCTGCTCCATACCGGTGCTCACAAGATCAACAATGCGCTCGGCCAGGCCCTCCTGGCCCATTTCATGGGCAAGGAGCGGATCATCGCGGAGACGGGGGCCGGCCAACACGGCGTGGCCACGGCCACGGCCGCCGCGCTTCTGGGCTTACGGTGCACGATCTACATGGGTACCGAGGACATGCGACGCCAACGTCTCAACGTCGACCGGATGAAGCTCCTGGGAGCCGAAGTCGTCGGGGTCGACGCCGGGAGTCAGACGCTGAAGGACGCGATCAACGAAGCGCTTCGCGACTGGGTGACCAACGTCCGCACAACCCACTATGTCCTCGGTTCGGTTCTGGGGCCGGACCCCTACCCTCGGATGGTCCGCGACTTCCATCGCGTCATCGGCGACGAAGCGAGGGTCCAGATCAAGAAGCAGACCGGAAGTGCTAGCCCGGATCTGGCGGTCGCCTGTGTCGGTGGCGGTTCCAACTCGATCGGCCTGTTCACGGCGTTTCTCGCCGATAGTCGAGTGCGCCTCATCGGCGTCGAAGCCGGTGGCGCCGGACCCGCACTCGGTCGTCACGCCGCCCGCTTCGAGGGTGGGCGGCTGGGAGTCCTGCACGGTACCCGAACCATGG
Source organism: Thermoanaerobaculia bacterium (assembly GCA_030429235.1). Lineage (GTDB taxonomy): Bacteria > Acidobacteriota > Thermoanaerobaculia > Multivoradales > JAIOJS01 > JAIOJS01. The sequence continues at coordinate 174,551 of JAUIDB010000002.1, forward strand.
TGCTGCAGGACCAGGATGGTCAGATCGCGACCACCCACTCGGTATCGGCAGGACTCGACTACCCGGCCATCGGTCCCGAGCACGTTCTCCTGCACGAGCTGGGTCGAGTGGAGTACTACTCGGTCAACGATGCGGAGGCGGTAGCGGCTTTCCACCTGCTCGCCAAGACGGAAGGAATCCTGCCGGCACTGGAGAGCTCCCACGCCCTGGCCGAGGTCGTCAAGCGGGCCCCGAACATGGGCAAGAAGATGGTCATTCTGGTCAACCTCTCGGGCCGCGGAGACAAAGACGTCGAGTCGGTACTGGCCTACGACGCCGAACACGCCGGCGAGGCCGAGCGCCAGGCCGAGCTACTGATCCATCCCGCTGCGCGCAAATGGGCCGGTCCGATCGACGAGGAGGATTCGCAATGACCGCGATCGAAGAGGTGTTTGCCCGCTGTCGGGCCGAGAAGCGAGCCGCCTTCATTCCATTCATCATGGCCGGCGACCCCGGCCTGGAGGCGACGCCGCGGTTGATGGAGGCCCTGGTGGCCGGGGGCGCGGACATCATCGAACTCGGGGTTCCGTTCAGCGACCCGATGGCGGACGGTCCGGTGAATCAGGCCGCGGCCAATCGGGCCCTGGCGGCGGGAACCCACCTCGGGGATATCTTGCGGATGGTTGCGAGACACCGCGACCGCCTCGACGTGCCGATCGTCCTGTTCACGTACTACAACCCGATCCATGCCATCGGTCTCGACCGTTTCGCCGAGCAGGCTGCCGCCTCCGGTCTCGACGGCGTGCTCTGTGTCGATCTACCGCCGGAAGAAGCGGAGGGTGAATACCTCGGGGCGTTGCGCGAACGGGGCCTGGACACGATCTTCCTGCTGGCGCCGACGAGCACCAAGGACCGGGTGCGGATCGTCGACGGGGCGTCGACTGGGTTTGTCTACTACGTTTCCCGTACCGGGGTCACGGGGGAGCAGGCCAAGCTGCCGAGTGCCCTCAAGAAGGCAGTCAAGCGCTTGCGCAAGAAGCTCTCACAGCCGCTGGTGGTCGGATTCGGGGTTTCGACCCGAACCCAGGTTCGGGAGATCGGCAAGGTCGCCGACGGAGTCGTGGTCGGTTCGGCCCTGGTTCGGTTGATCGAGGAGTACGGCGGCGCCGACGATCTTCCGCAGCGGCTGGAGGCTCTGGTGCGCGAACTCACCGGCCGGCCGGCTGGAGCGCGGGCCGAAGGGTGAATTCGACCGCCGATCCGGGAACGGAAGCCTCCGTCGAGACCGTAGCGACCCTGGTGCACGGTCGCTGGTTGCTCGTCGAGCCCGATCGTCCGCCGACGGCCCTGCTCCTCGGGTTTCACGGCTTCGGCGAACTCGCCGACGACAGCCTTCCGGCGTTGCGCCAACTCGCTGCGGGCCAGCCCTGGGTACTGGCGGCCGTGCAGGGACTGCACCCGTTCTACCGGCGCAACGGCTCGATCGTCGCCAGCTGGATGACCAGCCTCGATCGCGAACTCGCCATCGACGACAACGTCGCCTACGTGGCGCGGGTCGTAGCCACTCTTCGGCGACGTTTCCCTTCGGCTCAGCGCCTCGGATGTGTCGGGTTCTCGCAGGGAGTGGCGATGGCGTACCGCGCGGCCGCCGGTTGTGGCATGCCGTGTCACGCGCTGCTCTCCATGGCGGGTGACGTCCCTCCCGAACTGCGAGATGGTTCGCGGCCCTTGCCCCCGGTGCTCCTGTGCCGCGGGAGCGAGGACGAATGGTACTCGGACGCCAAGGTGGACCACGACCTCGAGGTCCTGCGCCGGTTGGAGGTCCCGGTGGAGACCTGCCGCTTCGAGGGCGGTCACGAATGGACCGAAGAGGTGTTCGCGGCCGGCCGCTCCTTCCTGGCGGAGCGGCTCAATCCGACGTGACTTCGGAGCCAGACTCTAGGTCCCGGGCCACCCCTCGGCCCCTGGGGTCGGAAGCGGCGACCAGCTTCTCGCCGTCGGCCCAGACGATCTGGACGTCACCGAAGTCGAAGAAGTGCTCCTCCAGGCGGTAGCCCATCGCCTCGAGTTCGGCCACCGCCTCGGCGGGCAACGGGCGCCCGGGACTATAGGTGATCAGATCCGGGGGCAAGAGCTGGTGGTGGAACCGGGTCACCGACACCGCCTCGGACGGCGACATGCCGAAGTCGATGATGTTGACGATGACCTGGAAGACCGAGGTGAAGATGGTCGACCCTCCGGGGGTCCCCAGGACCATGGCGACTTCACCGTCCCGCAAGAGCATGGTCGGGGACATCGAGGAGAGCATCCGCTTTCCCGGTTCGATGGCGTTGGCTTCGGCTCCGACGACGCCGTAGAAGTTGGGCACCCCCGGTTTGGCGCTGAAATCGTCCATCTCGTTGTTGAGGAGGAAACCACCCTTTTCGACCACGACTCCGCTGCCAAAGCTGGCGTTGAGCGTGTAGGTGTTGGACACGGCGTTACCGTGGGCGTCGACGATCGAGAAGTGCGTGGTCTCGGGGCTTTCGGGGAGTCCGGGGTGGACGCCCTCGAGGGCCGAGATCGCTTGCAGATCGACCTCGCTGGCCCGTCGCTGTGCGTAGGTCTCGTCGACCAGTTGGTCGATCGGGACGGTGACGAAGTCGGGATCTCCCAGGTATTCGGCCCGATCCGCGAACACCCGCTTTTCCATCTCGGCGACGAGATGAACGTATCGCCCCGAATTGTGGGGCAACCCAGCGAACTCCGGAGTGAGGCTCTCCTTCATCTCGAGGAGCTGAATCACCGCGAAACCACCCGAACTCGGAGGTGGCGCCGAGAGGATCTCGAACTGACGCCAGGAACTGGTCACCGGGTCGCGCCAGACGGGCCGGTAGTTGGCCAGATCCGTGGCCGAGATCAGACCACCGCCCCGTTCCATCTCGTCGATCAGAAGATCCGCGGTCTGGCCGTGGTAGAAGCCGTCTCGCCCCGAGGCGGCGATGCGCTCGAGCGTATGGCCGAGGTCGGGCTGCCGAAACCGCTGGCCCGTGGTGACCCCTCCGAAGGTGGCGTCGAAGTTCGTACGGCCGGCGAGGCTGGCGCTCTTCTTGGCGATGTGCTCGATCAGCAGCGGAGGAGCTTCGAAGCCTTGGTAGGCGAGCTCGACGGCCGGTGCGACGAGTCGCTCCCAGTCCAAGGTGCCGTAGCGGCGGTGCGCCTCCCACAAACCAGCCACCGTACCCGGCACTCCCGAGCCGAGATGACCGACGAGGCTGAGGTCGGGAATGACCGCTCCCTCCTCGTCGAGGTACATGTCCCGGCTCGCCGCGGCGGGCGCGACTTCGCGGTAGTCGAGAAAACTCGCCTCGCCATCGACGTAGCTCAGCAGGAAACCACCACCGCCGAGATTCCCCGCCTCGGGCAGGGTGACGGCGAGAGCGAAGGCCGTGGCGACCGCGGCATCGATGGCGTTGCCTCCCTCGCGTAGAACGGCCTCGGCGACGTCGGCCGCGTGGGGCTCGGGGATCGCCAGCGCGGCACGAGAAGGGGAGTGAGCCGTGGTTGCCGTGGGCTCCGAGTCGATCCGGCAGCCACCGAGGAGGAGCGAGACCAGGACGAGAGAGACGACGAGGGTGCGAGCACCGCCTCGTCTTTGGGGGGCGTGGTGTTCCGACATTCCCGGCAGTATAAGCGGAACGGGTGGAGCTGCTGCCTCTCGGAGGTGGCGAGATCAGCCGGCGTCGGCTCGGCGCCGGGCCTTGTGGCGATACATCGACCGGTCGGCCAGGTCGACCAGTTCGGCGGGCGATCCTGCCTCCGAGGAGAGCGCGAATCCGACGCTCACGCCGACCTCGAGCGGTCCGGAGTCGTGGTCGATGGGGGTGGTCATCGCCCCGACGATGCGACTCGACAGTTCGGCCGCCACGCCGCGACGATCGATGGTTCGAGCCAGGACCTGGAACTCGTCGCCCCGCAGCCGCTGGATCAGGTCCCCGGCACGGCAGCACTAGACGGCCGGCAGAGTCGAGGCTGAAGATTGAGGTCGTGGCCGCCAGGAAGAAAGCCTGGCCTTGGATCGTGGCCAGGTCGGTTCCGAGGAGCCACCGCACGGCTACCCACAGAGCCACAGAGGGTCGTCAGGCCGATCGTGAACCACCGGTTCGAAGCGGAGAAGCAGGGGAACGCGACGATGGCCAGACTGATGAACACGAGGTAGAGGTCGTGGTCAGGGTACTGGCCTGGGCGACGACGAAGGCCAGAGCGAGCGCGGGCTCCGCCCAGGGCGGGTCTACTCTACGCCCGCGGCCAGACTGCCGCTGCTGGGACGTGGAAAGCGTGTGCATCGCCGCAGACGGTGCCCTTCGTTGGCGCCAACATCGCACTGGGCATCGCTGACCTCCCTGATCGAATCTCAGGGCGCCAGGTCGGCAAACTCCTGCTTGTCAGACTACGGCGCGTCCCATCCGCTGGTATCCCCGGACTCGAACCCATCGAAGAACACGGGCACGGCATAGTCCCAGTCGGCCAGACTAGAAAGGGAGACTACTAGTGGACCGGCTGGATTGAGGTTGGGATCGAACTGAACGCTGTAGTTCCAGGCCAAGAGTGGGTTCTGGGGGTACGAGTAGCCGATCTCCTGGTTCTGGCAGAGCCCTAGGTTGGGTGACATCCCGTAGCGAACTCTGAGGTCGTGAGCGTTGGTCCCGCATTCGCCCACATACTGCAGGGTCAGAGTGTAGTCGTCGGCAGTTCCTGCCAACCGATCGGCTCCGGTACGGGCCATTTTGATCATGTTGACATCATCAGCAGACAGCCCTGAGAAGAACTGGCCTGCGGTGGCGCCTGAGTACATTACCGACTGGGCCTTGGCGTAGCCAAGGTGAAGGCCTACGAAACGGTTGGCGTTGGCTCCTCTGCGGTCCCCGGATGGATGGGAGGAGCGGGCGCTGGAGTAGGTGTCACGATCAATGAGCGTCGAGTCCAAGACAAACGGGTCATTGTCGCTCGTGCGAAACCATGAGACTGAGAGTGCCTCCTCCCCCATCGCGTCGATATGAAGGTCGTCTGCGGTCCCACGGATACCGTCGACGCCAGGAGAGATGCCGTTGGCAGCAGCGACCACTCCGAGAGATCTGGTAAAGCTCGTTTCCTCGAAGACTCCATCCCATCCAACATCCCAGGGCCGATTCGGATGGCCAAGTCCAACCGCGCAATGACCTAGTTCGTGTAGGAGCACGGTCGCTGCAAACTTAGGTCCAGATGGGAAGGGAGTGTCCTCCCACGGATGGCACCCATGGCAGTTCCGAGGAACTGCGACTGCTTCGTTCCAGATCTTGATCGACCACTCGAGACCGGGAAGCAGTTCCATGGCATCGGAATCGAGGCAGATCCGGAGGTTGAGTGCATTCTGCGTTCCGTCGTAGCCCAGAGGGTGCACCACTGCAAAGGGCGTAACGGGGCAAGCTGGGCATTGAGCGGCCGGATTCGCCGGGAGGCTTTCTTGGCAGCCCAAGGTACTATTACAATCCGCAACATCAACATACGAGCCGCCGCTGCTAGGACTTGTCGCCACGAGCGTCCCTAAGATCAAAGCGCTGAGAAACTTCATCACTGATTCTCACTGCTTTCGAAGATCGCCCGGAGAGCTGACACGAGCAACACGAGACCCTCGGGCTGTCTCAGCTGTGGAGTCCGCTCGGCCTGTTCCCACGGGTCCACGATCGAATATTCGACTACAAGAGGGCCCAGAGCTGCTTCATGCGTGAGGTAGCTTGCACGGAGCTGAACGACTATGGCGTCGGCAGAATCCGACCTGTTGTTTCCGATGGACTCCCGAAACTCTGACTCCGAAACAGCGGCCATGTTGGCGGAACTCACCAGGTCCATCAGCGTGAGGATCTGACTCCTATCGATCGTGTGTTCTTGACGGTCAAGTGGCTGATCCCGGTGTGCCTGATTCACTTCGAGACGTACAACCCGACCGTCCCCGTAGAGGTAATACTCCGGAACGTTGGTTCCGAGGCCACCATGCCAGGTGAGAAACAGGATCTCATCATCGCCGTGATTGCTGACCACGAACGGCAGACTCGCTTCATCGGGTTGCTCGATCATGGCCAGGGCGCTCACAACTATGCCGATAGACAGGGCGACTGCCAGCACGAGCAACTGTGTTCGCCTCACGCTGGGGCGCAAAGTCCGACTACTAGAACTCTTCACCACCATCTCTTCTCCCCTGGAGCATTACTCGTATTCCAATACTAGATAGTTACCTGTTCCAGTGCAACTGTACCGTGCCGCCTTTCGGCCTAGCCCTGGTCCTGGTTCAGGCAGCGGCGCTTGCCACCCACTCCCCAAAACCGCGGATTGAACCCCATCTCGACCGTCCGCTCTTCAACCGTCCGCCCCGTCACCTACAAGTTCCCCTCCGCCGTCGCCCTCCCCCGCGACAGCGTCTAGATCGCAGAGGGCACGCCGGTCATGGCGTTCGTCCCGCTCACCTTGTCCAATGGATCATTCGGCGTCGACCCATTCGTGTGGTGCACCAGCACCAAAGCGATCCCCCTTCTTTTCGGCTGGGCTTCTCTTCATCACGGCGGCCGCCAGCGGATCAGTGGCCAGGCTACAGCGGAACTGTAGGGACTCACAGCTCGATTCTAGCGAAGGTCCGGTCGACGAACCGATCCTGGCGGGCAGAGGAGAGCGCTGCCTTCGAGGCACGTCAACTAGCGGCGACTCCCGGGGCTCGACTCTGGGCCCTAGATCGGACTGCCGACCCGCGGCGGTAACCTTTGGCCGCGCATTTCGTTAATACCATCGTGATGTTTCAGTGCCGCGTTGTTGCCGTGGGATCGCTCTGTGCTTTCCTGATCGTCCCTCTCTTCGCCCAGGACCAGTCTTCGCGAACCTACGATACGCGGAGGATCGAGACTCGTCCGGTGATCGATGGTGCGCTCGACGATGTGGCGTGGCAGGGCGGGGAGTGGACGGGTGGGTTCATCCAGCGGGAGCCGGTTGACGGCGACCCGCCGAGCGCCGAGACGGAGTTCAAGGTCGTCTACGACGACGATGCGCTCTACCTCGCCTTTCGGGCCTATGACGATCCGACGCAGCTCTCCAGCATTCTGGCGCGGCGGGACCGATTCCCAGGCGACTGGGTCGAAGTCAATATCGACAGCTACCTCGATCGGCGGACGGCGTTCTCGTTCACGCTGAGTCTGTCCGGGACCCGGGGCGACGAGTTCATCTCGGAGAACGGCGACAACTGGGACGAGCGCTGGGATCCCATTTGGGATGGCGCCACGGCAGTCGACGACGAGGGCTGGACGGCGGAGATGCGGATTCCCCTCTCGCAGTTGCGGTTCGACGCCGCCGACCAACAGACCTGGGGCCTGCAGGTACAGCGTCGCATCTACCGGCTGGAAGAGCGCTCGACCTGGCAACCGATTCCTCAGGACGTGGAAGGGTGGGTCAGCAACTTTGGCCAACTCTCAGGCCTCGAAGGACTGGAGCCGAAGCGGAAGATCGAAGTCGTGCCCTACGCCGTGGGTCGGGCCGAAGTGGCTCCCGAGGTGGCGGGAAATCCGTTTCAGACGGGTGGAGAGGAGACCCTCGAGGGAGGGATCGACGGCAAGATCGGAGTCACCTCCAGCCTGACCTTCGACTTCACGGTCAATCCGGACTTCGGCCAAGTCGAGGCCGACCCCTCTGAGGTCAACCTGACCGCGTTCGAGAGCTTCTTCGAGGAACGTCGCCCCTTTTTCATCGAGCGGCAGGACATCTTCGATCTCCGACTGGCGCCAGCGATCACCGGCGGAGCCTTCAGTCGCGACAGCCTGTTTTACTCGCGGCGGATCGGCAGACCTCCGACGTTCTTTCCCGAACTCGCCGACGGCGCCTACGCCGACCGACCCGACGCCACGACGATCCTCGGGGCGTTCAAGTTGACTGGCAAGACGCCCGGCGGGCTGGCGATCGGGATCCTCGATGCCGTAACCGACGAGGAGACAGCTCGAATCGATGACCGCGGGGTCCGATCCTCGGCTACGGTCGAGCCCCTGACCAACTACTTCGTCGGTCGGTTGCAGCAGGACTTTCGCGACGGGGATACGCAGCTGGGTGGGATGATCACCTCGGTACATCGGGATCTCGATGGCCCGATCGAGAACGCTCTGCGCCGCGAGGCCTACTCCGGTGGAATCGACTTCTCGACCCTCTTCCACGACCGAGACTATCGGTTCGAAGCCAGCCTGTTCGCCAGCGAGATTCGGGGTACCGAAGAGGTGATCGCCGACGCACAACGGTCTTCGGCGCGCTACTACCAGCGGCCGGACAACGACTCGGCCCGGTTCGACCCGACCCGGACCTCGTTATCGGGACACGCCGGGTCGCTGCGGTTCCAGCGGACCAACAACCACGACATCCGTTTCCAGACCGGGGTCGCTTGGCGCTCCCCGGGCTTCGAGATCAACGATGTTGGTTTCATGCGCCGAGCGGACGAGATCAACCAGTTCACCTGGGTGGGCTACCGCAAACGCAACTTCGGGCCGGTGGACCGCTGGAACCTCAACTTCAATCAGTGGCTCGATTGGGATTCGAGTGGCAACTTCCTCGGCGCTCGGTTCAACGTGAACACCAACTTTCAACTGTCGAGCAAGTGGAACACGGGTGCCTCCCTCGGTCGCGAGCAGGAGTACCTCTCCAACACCCAGCTGCGCGGCGGCCCCGCCTCGCGCTGGCCGGGGGGCTGGGACGGCGAGGTGTGGGTCAACAGCGACGACCGCAAGGTCCTGTCGTTCGGCGCGGGCATCTACCGCGATCAGGCCGACAGCGGAGCCGGATACTCGCAGTCGCAGTGGTTCGAAGTACGCTGGCGACCGAGCAGTTCGCTCCGGGTCACGGTGGAGCCGGTGTTGCGCACGTCCGAGAGGGAGATGCAGTACATCCGCACGCTCGACCTCGAGGGAGAGTCCCGCTACCTCTTCGGCCATCTCGACCAGGATACCCTGTCGCTCGAGGTTCGGGTCGACTACGCGCTCACTCCCAATCTGACGATCCAGTACTACGGCGAGCCGTTCGCAGCGCGGGGGCGCTATTCCGAACTGAAGCGTATCGTCGACCCGAGAGCCGATCGCTACCGCGACCGCTGGGCTGCCTACTCTCCCACGCAGTTGGCGTACGACGCCACGACCCAGCAGTACCGTCTCGACGAAGACCGAGACGGGACCGTCGACGCCGTGATCTCGGACCCCGATTTCGACTTTCGCGCACTCAACTCGAACCTCGTGGTCCGCTGGGAGTTTCAGCCGGGTTCGACCCTGTTCGTCGTCTGGTCCGAGTCCAGGATCGACACCGAGCTGCTTCCGGGTTCGTTGGATGCGGGGCGAGACTTCGAGCAGATCTTCTCGTCGGAACCGACCGACGCCTTTCTGATCAAGGTCAGCAAATGGCTCTCCTTCTGAGGCACTGGGACCGTTTCGTTCCGGGCGTTGGGAGAGCGTAGTCGGCGGGAGAGCGGGGTGGCCGGGGGACGGCCTCGAGTGGCCGGCCACGATGCGGTGAGGTGACCGGTTGACCGTGGGCGCTCCGATCACGATAGGATCGCGCCATGCAACAGGGCCCCCGGGAGTCGCGCCTGGTCGGGCGCCAACTGGGTCACTATCGGATCTTGAAGGAGATTGGGCGTGGTGGCATGGGGGTGGTGTGTCTCGCCGAAGACACTCACCTCGGACGCAAGGTCGCCCTCAAGGTGCTCCCTGCGTCGATCGCCGAGGATCGCAAACGGCTCGACCGTTTCCGACGGGAAGCCAAGGCGCTCGCCTCGTTGTCCCACCCGGGGATCGTGACCCTCTACTCGGTCGAGGAGGAGGATTCTGTCCACTTCCTGACCATGGAACTGGTCGAAGGGCCGACCCTGGGCGACCTGATCCGGGAGGGCGAGCTGACGCTGGAGCGTTGTCTCGAGATCGGCATCGCCTTGGCCAGCGCCCTTCAGGCGGCCCATGAGCATGGGATCCTGCACCGCGACATCAAGCCCAGCAACGTCATGATCGGGCAGGGCAACTGGGTCAAGCTGCTGGACTTTGGACTGGCCAAGCTCTCGCCATCGATCGAGCTGACATGGGCGGATGGCAAGATGGTGGAGTCGGCCCTGACCCAGGAGGGAAGCGCCGTCGGCACCCTGGGCTACATGGCGCCGGAGCAACTCGTGGGTCGGCCGGCCGACGAGCGTTCCGACCTCTTCTCGCTCGGTTTGGTTCTCTACGAGATGCTGACCGGGGCCGCACCCTTCGCCGGCGAGACGTCGGCGGCGCGGGTTGCCGCGGTGTTGCGCGACGAACCCACTTCCCTGAGGGAACGACGCGGCGACCTGCCGCGGGAGCTCGTGAGGACGGTCGAGAAGTGCCTCTGCAAAGCGCCCGAGAAGCGGTTCGCCAGCGCGGCGGAACTGCTCGAGGCGTTGGAGGAGGCACAGCGGGGACTGGAGATCGAGAAGCTACGGCGCTCGGACCCGAGCTTGGCCCGCGCCCAGCGAGATCCGAAGCACAGACTCGCCCTGGGCGGGCTGCTGGCCGCTGGCTTTGCGGTCGTGTTGATCGGTCTGGTCTGGATGAACCGTCCGGGAGAGCCCGCTGGTCCGCCAGAGTCGGGACCGGGAGCACCGGCTTTGGGTTTGCTGTCCGCGAGCGCAGGGGCGAGCGCGAGCGCCGACGCGGTCGAGGCGCGTCCCGTGCTCGCGGTGCTGCCGCTGAGCAACCTGACCGGCGACCCCGAGTACTTCGTCGAAGGCATGACCGACGCTCTGATCGGTTCTCTCTCTCGCAGCGGGACCTTGACGGTGATCTCGCGACAGTCCGCCATGCGGTTCCGGGGTTCGAGTCTGCCGCTCGCCGAGATCGCGTTGCAACTGGGAGCCGAGTACCTGGTCGAGGGGACCGTGGCCCGCACGGGGGAGAACGTCCACCTGCAAGCGAGAGTGGTGCGACCGAGCCCCGAAGAGCAAGTGTGGGCCAAGGTCTACGACCGGCCGATCGAGGAGGTCTTCACCATGCACGACGAGATCGCAGGCAGCGTGGCCGCCGCGCTCGGGGTGCCGCCTGCGACCGGCTTCGTCAGTCGCGCCAACCAGCGCAACGCCGTCGATCCGATGGCCTACGAGGCCTATCTGAAGGGACGGTACTGGGGGTCACGGTACTCCGAAGCAGATCTACGGAAGTCACAAGGGTACTTCGAGCAGGCCGTGGCCATCGACGACGGCTTCGCGCGCGGGTGGGCCGGGTTGGCCGAGTCGTTGCTGTCCCTGGCGGCACTCCATAGTGATGCAAACGAGACCCTGGCGCTGGCCGAGGCGGCGGCGCAACGAGCCGAGCAGCTGGATCCCAGCCTTCCCGAAGCCCATGCCTTGCTGGGGGATCTTAGCCTTCAGCGCTGGCGTTGGGCAGAGGCCGAGCAGCGGATCACCCAAGCGTTGGAGCTGGACTCCAACTCCGCCGTGGCGCAACGACGGTACTGGATGTTGCTCGCCTGTCAACAGCGTTTCAGCGAGTCGCGCCGCGCGGTCGAGGCTGCCCACCGGTTGGACCCCCTCTCCGCCCCAACTCTGGCCAACGTCGGGATCCAGCATCTGTTCGAGGGCCGAACCGAGCAGGCGGAGCGCGTACTGCTCGAGGTACTCGAGGAGTCTCCCGACTACGCTCTGGCCCACGCCTATCTGTGGCTCCTCTACCATGATCAAGGAGTCGATCCGGCCCGCGGTCAAGCTCTAGCGGCCTACCTCGCGGGATTCGGCTACGCAGAGGTCGCGCAAGGAGTGCGGGACCGACTGGATCAGGAGGGCTACGACAAGGCGTTGGTCTGGGCTGCCGACCAGGTCGCACGACGCGAGGATCCGCAGGGGAAGTTCTCTGCGGTCGCCGCCGGCCTGCTCGCGGCCTCCGGACAGTCGGAACGGGCGATGCGTTGGCTCAACGCCGCCTACGAAGGGCGCGTGTGGGACCTGGCCTGGGTCGGGGTCTCGCTCGACTACGCGAGCCTCTGGAGCCGCGAGGACTTTCGTGATCTCCTCGCCCAGGTCGGCGTGCCGGCTCCGCGAGCCGCCGAGCCCGCTAGTCGAACTGCGTCCGAATCATGACGCCCGGTTCGACCGCGCCGAGGTAGTCCTTGAGTTTCGTATCGTCACCGGCCTCCAGCAGCTCGGCCTCCTCGGAGGTGAGATCGTATTCGTCGGCCACAGCCTTGGGGTCTTCGGAGAGACGCCGCTGCAGGGCGCGGGACGCCGAAAGGTCGATCAGAAGCCTGGTCAGGGATGACTTGGACATCGAGAGTTCCTCCTTCGTAAGGGATTCGAACCGTAAGGGATGACCGCATCGTAGATCGGGTCAGGTAGAAGTTTCAACGCTCGGTAGGCGGCAGGAGGAAGTTCGATGAAACAAGCGGGGGTTCGGCCGGGCTCCCTGACCGTCATCGGTACCGGAATGTCGGGGGCGGGACAGGTGACGGCCGAGGCACACTCGGCGCTCAGGGATGCCGAGCGGATCTTCTACCTGGTGCAGGATGCCGTGACTCGGGCCTGGCTTCAGCAGTTCGAAGCCCCGATGGAGTCGCTCTTCGAACACTACCAGCCGGGGCGGGACCGGTCGGAGACCTACGAGAGGATCGTTACGACCCTGGTCGAAGCGGTGCTGCGGGGCCAGCGGGTGTGCGCGGCCTTCTACGGTCATCCCGGTGTCTTCGTATCTCCCGGTCACGAGGCGGTGCGTCGGGTGCGAGCGGCTGGATTCCAAGCCGAGATGCTGCCTGGAGTCTCGGCGGTGGATTGTCTAGTGGCCGACCTGGGGTTTGATCCAGGGAGTCGAGGTACCCAGAGCTTCGAGGCGACCGATTTTCTCCTGCGGCATCGCGTCTTCGATCCGACGAGTCACTTGATCCTGTGGCAGATCGGTGGCATCGGGGTCCGCGACTACCGTTCCGAAGCCCTGTGGAGCCGCCGGGGATTGGAGCACCTGGTCGACGTACTGACCGTGAGTTATCCCGACGATCACCAGGTAGTGGTCTACGAAGCCGCTCCGTTTCCACCGTTGACACCGCAGGTGGAACGCTGCCGGTTGGTTGATCTGGTCCACGGAGCGGTGACCGTGCGGTCGACGTTGTGGGTGCCACCCTTGGAGGACCGGGCGACCGATCGAGCCCTGCTCGAGAGGCTGACCGGCGAGTAGCCGCTCCTCGGCGGAGGGAGAAACCCGATCGGTGGCGGCAGCGTATCTGTGGCATGCGCAGCAGAATCTCCAGGGTGTGTCTTCTGTCGGTTCTATTCGGATGGGGAGCCCCGACGACCGCTCCGGCCGACGAACTGCGCGTGCTGTTCAGCCGTCAACAGAACCGCCAGGACGACCTCCTATCGATCGATCTGGAGGGGCGCGATCTCCAACGGCACACCTCACACCGGGCCAAGGACAGCCATGGTGTGGTCAGCCCTGACGGTCAGCGGATCGTCTTCAACTCGGAGCGTCGCGGTTGGTGGAAGGTATGGATCAAGTCAGCGAGCGGCCCGCCAGAGGGAGGGGAGATCGTTCAGCTCACCGAGCCACCTTCCGGCGCCGACTACTTTCCCTCCTGGTCGCCGTCGGGAAAAGAAGTCCTCTTCGCTTCCAGCCGCTCGGGTGGCGGGGACCTCTACGTGGTGTCTGCGGACGGTACCGGGCTCAGGCGATTGACTGCCGACCCGGCCGGAGAGAATCATCCCGTCTGGTCGGACGACGGGAGGTGGATCGCGTTCTCGTCTGAGAGTTCAGGCGACTGGAAGGTCCACTTGATCCGTCCCGACGGTACCTCGGAGCGCGCCTTGAACGGATGTGAGGGACAGGCACTGGAGCCTGCCTGGTTCCCCGACAGCCGCCGAATCGCTTTTCAGTGTTTGCTCGGTGAGCGGTCAGGTCTCTACTGGCTCGACATCGAGAACGGTGACGGGGGAGCCCTGATCACGGCAGCCCACCAGGATGAGCGGCCCAACGTCTCTCCTGATGGTCGTTGGGTCGTGTTCGAATCGGACCGCAGCGGAGGGAGTCAGATCTTCCTCCTGCGCGTCGACGATGGCCATGTCGAGCAGCTGACCACAGAGGGGTACAACTACGGCCCCACCTTTTTCGTCGCTCGGTGAGTCCTCACTCTTCTGGCACTACTTGGTCCGAGCGGTACAGTGCTCGATGATTCCTCGCAGGGCCTGGTAGCCGTCCACCAGACGCGGGGAGGGGCGGCCGAGGAACGCCTCGCTGATCGAGAAGACCTGACGCTGGGTCACGAACTCCGTGGCGGCGTACGCTGGATGGCGGTAGATCACGTCGGGTCGGTACTTTTCGACCTCCACTCCGCACCAGGCGAGAATCAGGATATCGGGGTCGAGCGCAGCGAGTTCTGTGGGCTCGAGGGGACGGCTCGCGACCTCCTCGTCGAGTGCGTTGGTTCCTCCTGCTCGCTCGATCAAGCCATGAACCCAACTGAGACGACCCGGAAGGATCGGTGGTTTGGGCCACCACTGCACGGCGATTCTCGGGCGCGGTGTACCGCTGGGCGGAGCTTCGCCTTCCAGTGCCTCTGCCATCTGTCGCGCGACCTCACGCCCGCGATCGGGTAGGCCGAGGGAGTCAGCGATCTGGTGAATATCGGCGTAGACGTCGGCGAGGGAGGTCGGGGCCGGGGCCAGATAGGGCAGCCCCGTCTGGTCCAGCGCTTCCACCACGCGTTCGTGCCCAGGCACCGTGAGCGAAGCCAGCACGAGATCCGGTTCGAGGGCGACCACGGCGTCGAGGTCGATTCCAAGGTCCGGTCCGACCCGGGGCAGGCCGGCCAGAACTTCGGGGGGGTAGTCGCTGAAGTCGTCGACCCCCACCAAGAGATGTCCACAGCCGAGTGCAGCCACGATCTCGGTATTGGAGCAGGTTAGGCTGACGACGCGGCTTGGAGCATCAGAGCATGATCTGTTCAGCGGTGGTTTCCTCGGATTGCGTCACGGTTCGGGAGTCACGTGGTTGCGAGACTATCCGACCTCACACGACGAAGTCTCAGCTTCCTGTCATAGGATGCGCCGAGGAGGCTACAGATTGGAGTGAACGTGAAGAATCTCAGCTACCCGATCGGAAGGTGGAAGCAGCCCGTGGCCCTGACGGACGTCGAACGGGCGTCGGCGATCGAAACCCTCGCGGCCACACCAGCCGAGTTGCGGTCTGCCGTAGCGGGTCTCGACGACGAGCAGCTCGACACGACGTACCGTCCCGACGGTTGGACCGTGCGTCAGGTCGTGCACCACCTTCCGGACAGTCACCTCAATGCCTACGTTCGCTTCAAACTGGGGGTCACTGAGGACCTCCCGACGATTCGTCCCTACCGTGAAGCCGCGTGGGCCGAACTCCCGGACTCGCAGGGTCCGATCGAGGTCTCTCTCCGTCTCCTCGACGCCGTGCACGAGCGGTGGGTCGGGCTACTGCTCCGCTTCTCGGACGCCCACTGGGAGCGCCAAATCGATCATCCGGAGATCGGTCGCCTCAGGCTCGATGCCCTTCTGTCGCAGTACGCTTGGCACGGCCCACACCACGTAGCGCACATCACTGCCCTCCGAGCGCGCATGGGGTGGTGAGTTCTTTTCTCAGGAGGTGGAAGAGGACCGGCCTGCTGTGTTGCCGCTCTCGAATCCGTCGCTGAAGGAGGGTACCGTGGCCCCGAGCTCGTCGGCTCGTCGGCACCCTTCCAGAGCCCGTGCGATCGGACTGGCTAGGGGTTCTTGCGCTTGCCGTTGCGAGCAGTCTTCATGGGTAGGCCACCTGGACGGCTCTACGCCAGCTCAGCATCCCGTTGGGTTCTCGTTCTACCAGGCTGTGGTGTCGCCACTCTCGAAACCATCTGAGAAGATCCCGGAACAGAGCACGGGCGGAGTGTCGTCGGAGCGAAGGGTCACCCCATCGACTGCCGCCTCGATCACGTCGCCACCGCCGACGTCACCCGCCGTAAAGCGGATGCGGAGCTGGTTCGTGGTGGAGACGAAGTCTGCCACGCGGAAGGACTGGCGGACCCAGGCTCCATCGACCCCGGGGCCGATGGTCTCGAGGGTCGTCCAGTTCGATCCATTGTCATCGGAGATCTCGACCAGGAAGGTGTCGTCGCTGGGGTCCCCTGGGCCGCCGTCGTCCCACCAGCGCCAGTAGGAGATCTCGGCATCGGGGTCGCCGCTGGCGTCGAGGGTGGGAGACACGAGACGTGTCGCTCCGCCGTCGACGTCGGTGTTGCCGCCGGCAGGGTCGGTCAAGAAGGCGAGTCCATCACCTTCCGTGTCGGCATCCCAGGGCGGGTCCTGACGGAAGCCATAGCCCGACGGCAGGCCGCGCTCCCAGCTGCCCGCAGTCAGGCCCGGGTCGTCGTCGACGGTCCACCCCTGATCGGATTCGAAGGTGTCGCGGAAGAGGACGTCGTAGCCGAAGCCGACCCAACGACGGTACCGTCGGTCGGTGGTCGGGTCCGCCGCAAAGGGATGGGACACCGTGGTGCCGGTCGTCGACTCCGCGTCGATACGGACGCTGACCTCCGTGCCGCAGCCGAGGGTCGGAAAGTCGGCCTGCCAGATCCCGCCACCCTGGGAAACGAGCGGCACGACCTGGTCGCCGGCGCCGGCATCGTAGGTGAAGGTCGCGGAGTTCAGCGCCGCCGGGCTGCCAGCCCGGTCGAGGATCGCCACCTGGAAGGTGCTGCCGTCCGGGGCGATGGGAGCCTCGAGCGGGCTGACGGCCTCGATGCGCAGTGGGCGCTGACCGTCGGTACAGACTCCCAACGGGTTGGCCAGGGCGTTCTGGACGGCCGCGAGATCGATGTTGGTTCCGTTGTTGGCTCCTCCGCCGGCGCTACAACCGGCGTGGGTGTGGATTCCGATCGCGTTCCCCGAAGCCTCGTCGATGACGGGTGATCCAGAGTCGCCGCCGGTGGTGTCCGTGGCGTACTGCAGATTGGACGGCGTGACGACGGTCAACGGCCCCACGTGGGTGGTCTGGACCTGGCTCCAGGAAAGAGGAGTCCCCTGTGTGCCCGTGGTGGTGCCGAAACCGGTGATCCGGATCTCGCTACCCAACGGAAGCCCGGAGGGGGAGGTGAGGACGTAGGTCGAACCCTGGACCTCCACCGGAGCGAGCTGGGACTGGCTGTTGGGGAAGGCGCCGAAGTAGGACCAGTCGTTGCCGATCCCTCCATCCGTTCCCTGGACGGAAGAGAGGTCCACCGGGTACTGATCGATCGGGGCGGGGTGGTTGATGGTGCCATCGGCGTCGGAGAGGGGCACGTTGAACTCGACGACATGAAGACTGCCGCCCGAGATGCAATGGCCCGCCGTGAGGAAGCAGCCTTCGGCGTCGTCGATCAGCCAGACCGTACACCCCACCGGCACCACGCGGGCGTTGCGCGGGTCGGCGGCCAGGATTCGGTCGTCGGTAGGACCGCAGATCGACTCCGGGATGGCGGCCGGTTCGCCGACCATGAGTTCGGCGATGGCCAGACGGCTGGAGCCGGCTTCGGGGGGCGACAGGATCTCCACCCGCACCTGGTCCCCGTTGAAGAAGGCGCTCGAGTTCTTCCATTGCGCCAGCGAGGTCGCATCGAGGGTCTGCACGGCACCGTCTTCGATCGAGGTCAGACGGATGATGGCGCCCTCGCCGTCGGCCACTGCGCCGAGCTCGGCCTGGGAGAAGAAGAGTCGGAGCCAGGGCGCTCCGTCGAACTGCACGGTCTCGTCGTAGATCACCTCGAGCCCTCCACCCTCGGTGGGATCGGAAGTTCGGGCCTGAACCTCGCCGGAATCGAGCTGGTACGCGACCATCCGGTGAGGCGTCGGTTGTTGGGCCCATAGGGACGCTCCGCAACAGGTGGCGAGCGCCAGAATCGACAGGGATCGCAGGGAGTGGGGCATGGTGAGACTCCTTCGGGTTGGAAGCGAAGAGTCTACTCGATCGATGCGCTCGACCCGGAACTCAGCCTGATCGAGCCTCTGAAAGGCGGTTGCGACCGTTGCGTTTGGCTCGATAGAGGGCCTGGTCGGCGGCCGCGAGCACCTCGTGGCTGGAGCTCAGAGCCGGGCCGGAGCGGGCAAGGCCGATGCTGACGGTGACCGGCAGACGCCTCTTCGTGCCGCGGACACCGAACGGGCTGTTGGCGATACGCTCACGTAGTCGTTCCAGGCGTGGCTCGCAGGCCTTGACGTGGCGGCCGCGGAAGACGATCACGAACTCCTCGCCACCGTAGCGGAAGGACCGGCCTCCTCGCACGCGGGCGAGATGGGCCGCCACCTTGGCGAGAACCTGGTCGCCGACATCGTGGCCGTGCCGGTCGTTCACTCGCTTGAAGTGATCGACATCGACCATGGCGACGGCGAATCGACGACCCAGCTCCGCGAGTTCGCGATCGAGGGCTCGCCGCCCGGGAAGTCCCGTCAGGGGATCTCGAAACGAGAGAGCGTGGGCCTCGCTGAGCGTGCCGAGGATCCAGACTAATGCCACGGCCGCCAGGGAGAGACGCGACGGGACGGAGGCGACCACGACTTCGCCGAGCCCGGCCGCGAGCACCGGCAGACTCCACAGGGCGGCCCGCAGCAGGGGGCTGGGTCGTCGCGTGAGGAACACCAGAACGAGCGCCGCCGCGATCGAGAATCCCCAGCTGTTCCACGCTTCGATCGGCGCCAGATGCTCCCCGATCTGGTCTTCGACCCGACGCGCCCAGGTCGTCTGGACGACCCAGCCCGCGGCCAGCAGGCCGACGAGCGCGGTGAGGTTACGCCGTCGCCACGGGTGTCGGGGCGGCAGGGCGGCGATCGCGGTGAGTAGAACCGGCACCAGAGCCACGCCCAGCGGTGGGCGTTCGGGAGAGAACGCCAGCCAGGCGAGCACCAGTGCCGTCAGCGCGACCCGCCCCTGTCTGAGCAGCAGGGCCAGGGCGACCAGGAGGAGGAGCAGACCGACGACCAACTCGTCGTCTCGGCCCCGTAGCCAGGCCCACATCGGAGCCAGATCGAGGGCGACCGGCGGGTTGGCGAGCCGGGGACTCTGGCTCCCCCACAGCAGGAGAACGGTCAGTCCGGGAAGGCCGACGAACCTTCGGATCAGGCTCAGCGCCCGACCGAATCCGAGGGCGAGAGCCGGCTCGTCGCCGCGCGGAACCTGCTTGCGGCCGGCGGAGCGTCGTCTCTTTCGGGTGCCGGTTCCGCCTCCGCGGGTTCGTGAACGCGCCATGGGGCGCGAGGATAGCCGAAAGCCGGCCTAGTCGGCTGGCGGGAGAGCGACGCGAAACTCCAGGGTCGTGGCGACCGCTCCGGCCGGCTCGCCGGCATCGCCGACCGAGCCGTGGGTTGCGAGGTCGAAGACCCGGTCGATGCGATTCCCGGCGACGTCTTCGAGACCCGGGTCGATGCGAATCTCGTAGCGCCCCGGTAGCCACCCGGCGGCGGGGCGAAACCGAATCTGTGAGCTGGTCTGAACCTCCAGTGAACCAGCCACTGCGCCCTGCGGACCCGCGATCTCGAGGCTGCGCCGGATCAGAGCCGAGTCCACAGGTACCGTCGGGCGGATCGTCACCGCATCCCCCGCGTTCCGAGGGACTACGATCGTCCACTGCTGTGGGACCAGCTTCCGGCGCAAGGCGGGTCCGGCCTGGAATCGGTGTTCGAAGGTGGCCACCGGACGTCCGGAACGATCGACCAGGCCGGGTCCCACCTCCAGCCGGTACCACTGGCCCTCGCGCAGGGGAGGCCCCTGGACCTGGTGGGGGCCGACTCCGCGCTTGATGCGTCCCGGGTGCAGCAGGAGGGTGAGCCGCTGTCCGGATGGATCCCATAGGCCGGAGGGGATCTCCACGAAGGCATCAGGGACTTCGCTCCCGGTCACCGCGTCGACCAGCCGGATCGAGCGGTGCAGGTCGTGACCACGGATCGGCCGCGAGAACTGAAGGTAGAAGCGCAGTAGGTTCTCGGGAAGTTGCTTCTCGGCTGGCTGCAGCTCGACCACCTGGGCCGGGGCCTGCGCGGGAGCAGCGGGGAGCTGCGCACTTCGGAGTGAGTCGTCGAGCAGACCCGGGAGGCCGAGATCCCGCGCCAGGCGACGGCCCCGAAACTCCATCGAGATCGGCAACTGAGCGGCCAGGGGGAACCGAGGCTCGAAGCGCATTCGGTCTGCCTCCAGCACGGTGCGCCCGAGAATGGGTGGGAGCTCGCCGCCCTCGTCCGCCACCCGAACGACGAGGTAGCGGGCCCCGTCGAGCGGTCCGTGGTCGCTCAGGCCCCGGACGATCGCGGGCGGTAGGGGTTCGACCACCACTTGGCCGAACCAGGGATGCTCGGGGTTGGTCTCCAGGCGCGGCTCGGCGGCGCCGAGGTGGGCCGGGAAGCAGAACAGGCTCCCGGCGAGCAGCAGGAGGAGCGCCCTCAAAGGCGACGAACGCTCATCGACACCAGGTCCAACGTGCCTCCGGGCAGCCGCTGCAGGGCGACGAGCATCTCGTCTCCGTAGCGATCGAGTTGCTGGATTCCATTGCCCGATCGAATCTCGTAGCGCACGCCCTCGGTGTATCCCGGCGTCTCCCGCGTGATGCTGCCCTCGTAGGCCTCGATGTCACGCGGGTCCACCAGCATGAGCGGTAGATTGCTGTTGGCGATCGCGATCTTCTCGACTCCCTGGTTGCGGTAGACCACCATGTCGAGCGGATAGTTGCCGGAGCCGAACTCCGCCACGGTCCGACCCTTGACGTGAGCTCCGGCCGCGAGCGAGGCGCTCTCGAACGTCACCAGGGGCGTACAGAGATAGGCCGCCAGCAGATGGTCTCGCCCTTCGAGTCGGTAGGGTAGGAAGGTGCGAATCGGTGCGTGCGTTTCGTACTCGCCGTGCGCTCCGTGGAAGATCTCGAGCGTCGAGGCAGTGGCCTGCCCGTCGAAGGGGTAGGGGAGCTTCCAGAGGGTCGACGCGAACTCCTCGTTCGACAGTCCACTGACGTAGACCGTCGCGTTCTGGATCGCGATGTCGGTGATGGTGTCGACCCGCAGACTCGTGCCCTGCTTCCAGCGGTGCTGCTTGTCGGGTGCGACCGGATTGGGGAGTCGGCCCGAGGTCCAGGTGACGGCGGAGAGCTCCACCGCCTCGAGCTGCCCGGCCGCGTCCACTCGGATCAGGAGCGTGGCATCGGTGAGATCGTTGGGCAGCTGCCAGCGGTTGTCCCAGGTCGATCGACCGCGGGACACGGCGAGGTAGACATCGGCCGAGACGGGGTCCGTCGCCAGGTCGTGGATCAACACCTCGCTGGCTCGGGTGCCGAGCAAGGCGGCGATCTTGGTCTCGATGTCGGTGACCACCAACCGTTCGCTCGGGGTGTGGGTTGGTCGCTCGCCGAGGTCGAGGGCCCAGATCGTGGCTGCCTTACTGTCTCCGACGAAGAGGGTGCCGTCGGCGGCGAAGGTCAGCACGCTCATCGACTGGATGCCGGGTTCCGCGCCGGCGTCGTCCTGGGCGTAGATCCCGGAGCAGAACCACAGAGCGAGGCAGACGAGGAGGGAGAGTCGAGGGGAGATACGGGGTCGAGACATGGTGTCGTCCTCTCTGGGATGGGGCCGGCCTGGCCGTTCTGGGGTACTGACGGGAGTAGGTACGGTGCTGGCCTATCCAGGGTTGCGCCCCGGAACTACCCGTTGGGGCGGTCTGCGCTGCGGGAAGCCGAGGTAGGGTTTCTCCAAACGGGGCGAACACCCACGCAGAGGAGGAGCGATGCCGATACTCAGTTACCTCGCCTACCCGGCCGCCGGGCGCCAGGCCGAACTGAAGCACCAGCTGAACTCGCTGCCCGAGTGCACCGTGCACGCGCCGGAGGCAGGGGGCGGAGAGGTCCTCGTCCTGGTCACCGACACGCCGGACGAGAAGGCCGAGAAGGACCTGCGCGTGCGCCTCGAAGGGATCGAGGATCTTCAGTGCCTCGCTCTCGTCTTCGGGCATCGAGAAACCGACGGCGCAGCGGTCGAAGGGGAATTGTGATGGATCTGACGCGAAGGACGATGATTCGGGGGATGGCGGCGCAGGCGGCCATGTTGATGGCGGCACGGCTGGTACCCGGAGTCC
This sequence comes from Thermoanaerobaculia bacterium, assembly GCA_030429235.1. Classification (GTDB taxonomy): domain Bacteria; phylum Acidobacteriota; class Thermoanaerobaculia; order Multivoradales; family JAIOJS01; genus JAIOJS01. Next base: position 196,627 of record JAUIDB010000002.1, read on the forward strand.
GGTTCTCGGCGATCGCTGAGGCTCGGCCAGCTGCACTGCAGTGGAAGAAGGCTCCCTGCCGCTTCTGCGGTACCGGCTGTGGAGTGCTGGTCGGCATCGAAGGTGGGAGGGCGGTCGCCGTCAAGGGCGACCCCGACTCCCCCGTGAACCGGGGCCTGCTCTGCGTCAAGGGCTACCACGTGGTGCAGGCTCTTTACGGTGAGGATCGGCTGCAGAAAGCACTGGTACGACGCGACGGAAAGTTCGTCGAAGTTCCGATCCAGGAAGCGCTCGACCTGGTGGCGAGCAAGATGAAGGAGTCGATCGAGCAGCGCGGCAAGGACTCGGTGGCCGTCTACGGCTCGGGGCAATGGACGATCCCGGACGGCTACGTCGCCTCCAAACTCGTCAAGGGGTGCATCGGTACCAACAACCTCGAAGCCAACGCACGGCTCTGTATGGCGAGCGCGGTCACCGGCTTCCTGTCGAGTTTCGGCCTCGACGAACCGATGGGGTGCTACCAGGACATCGACCACGGCGACACCTTCGTGCTGTGGGGCAACAACATGGCCGAGATGCACCCCGTGCTCTTCTCGCGGATTCTCGAGCGCAAACAGGCGGATCCCCGAGTCCGGATCATCGACCTGGCGACGCGATCGACGCGCACCAGCCTGGCCGCCGACCGGTCGATGCTCTTCAACCCGCAGACCGATCTGGCGATCGCCAACGCCATCTGTCAGGAACTGATCGCCCAGGACCGGATCGACCAGGGCTTCATGGAGCGTTTCGTCTCGATCCATCGGGGCAAGACCGACATCGGCTACGGCCTCGAGGACGGGTTCTCCTTCTCCGACGAGGCGACGCCGGCCAGTTTCGAGGAGTTGGTCGAGTTCCTGGCGGACTACACGCCAGAGGCGGTGGCCGAGTTGAGCGGTATCTCCGCCAAGGACATCCGGTATCTCGCTTCGCTCTACGGTGACCCCAACCGCAACGTCGTCTCGTTCTGGTGCATGGGGGTCAACCAGCACACGCGGGGCACGTGGATGAACAACCTCATCTACAACATCCACCTGCTGGTGGGCAAGATCTCTCGCCCCGGCAACAGCCCCTTCTCGCTCACCGGACAACCCTCGGCCTGCGGCACGGTGCGGGAGGTGGGTACCTTGACCCACAAGCTGCCCAAGGGCGTGGTGATGAACGAGGAGCACCGCCAGAAGGCGGCCGACATCTGGCAGGTTCCCGTCGAGAACATCCAGCCCAAGCCGACCTATCACACGGTCGAGATGTTCCGGGCCCTCGACCGCGGTGACATCACCTTCCTGTGGGTCCAGGTGACGAATCCGATGGTCACGATGCCCAAGCTGGGTCGCTATCGGAGCGGTGCCGAGAAGGAAGGCCGTTTCCTCGTCGTCTCCGACGTCTACCCGACCCCGACCACCGACGTCGCCGACGTGGTCTTGCCCTCCGCGATGTGGATCGAGCGGGAGGGGTTCTACGGCAACTCCGAGCGACGCACCCAGCACTTCGAACAGATGCTCGAGCCCCCCGGCGAGGCGATGTCGGACACCTGGCAACTGATCGAGGTGGCGCGGCGTCTCGGCTACGAGAAGCAGTTCCCGTGGTCCGAGGAGGAGCACATCGAGTCGATCTGGAACGAATACCGCCGCTTCCACGCCGGGCCCAAGCACGAGATGGCGACCTACGAGATGCTGCGGGAACGGCCCGGCGTGATGTGGCCCTGTCCCGACGGCAAAGAGACGCTCTGGCGCTACAACGCCACCTACGATCCGGCCTGCGAGCAGGGACCCTTCGACTTCTACGGCAAACCCGACCACCGCGCCTGGCTCTGGTTGCGCCCCTACGAAGTACCGCCCGAGGTACCGGACGACGACTACCCGTTCTGGCTCGACACCGGGCGGGTACTCGAGCACTGGCATACCGGTTCGATGACGCGTCGAGTGCCGATCCTGCACCGGGCGATGCCCAAGGCCTACGCCGAACTGCATCCGGACGATGCCGCGCGGCTCGGGGTGCGGCACGGCCAGCGGGTGCGTCTGACGTCACGGCGCGGAGCGTTGGAACTCGAGGCGAGTGTCGGTGGGCGTGGCAACCCCAGCCCGGGTCAGGTCTTCGTCCCGTTCTTCGACGAGGGCTTCCTGATCAATGAGCTCACGCTCGACGCCTTCTGTCCGATCTCCAAGCAACCCGACTACAAGAAGTGCGCCGTCCGCGTGGAGAAGGTGTGAAGGAGGGCCGCCGCTACGGCATCATCGGGATCGCGGTCTGCCTGATGGCTGCCGGCGTCTGGGTGGTCGGCGAGATCACCGGCCAGGCGACGAGCGCCGGGGTGACGGTGGCGGCGTCGGAGGCTGTGACCACCGCGCCCCTGAGCCACCAGGAGGGGCAGTTCATTCCGCTCGGCCAACCCCTGCGCACCGCCCCGAGTCCACGTTCGTCGCGCGACTTCGACCGCTACTACGAGCTGCGGGCCTACGACGGTGCGCCACCCGCCATCCCCCACCCGGTCGCCACCGAACAAGCCGCCAACGACGGCTGTTCGGGTTGCCACCAGTACGGGGGCTGGGCTCCGGAGTTCGCGGCCGAGGCGCCGCGCACCCCTCATCCCGAGCTGAGCGCCTGCCGCCAGTGCCACGTGCCGCAGCGGACGGAGGAGCTCTTCCGGTCCACTACCTGGCAGCGGCGATCTCCCCCCGAGATCCACCTCGCCGCCCTGCCCACGAGCCCCCCTCCGATTCCGCACGAGTTGCAGATGCGCGAGAACTGCCTCGGCTGCCACGGGGCTTCGGCGGTACCGGAGCTGCGCACCACCCATCCCGAGCGCCCCGGGTGCCTGCAGTGTCACGTGCCCCAGGCGCCGGCCGGTACCTGGTCCCGCGGCGGAGGTGCGCCATGATCCGTCGTTCCCTCCTCCTGCTGCTGCCGGTCTTGCTCTTCTCCGGCTGTCACGGCCCTTCTCATCACGGAGTACGGGAACGGATCGACCACGAACAGAGCCCCGACCAGGTCGAGATCTCTGGAGTCGAGTATTGGCTCGACGGGCTGCGCTACGAGCCGTACGGGGAGGGGGACTTCTTCGTACGGACGCGAAGTGACCAGCTGGTGCAGTTTCCCTGTGCCCGCTGTCACGACCAGCCCGGTTTCGCGGCGAGTCGGACCGACGGCGACCTGCCCGAGAGTGCCCACCTGCAGATCCTGCAACCGCACGGAGTGGCCGAAGGACTGGCCTGTGCCCACTGCCACGACGGGGAGGATCCGAGCCAGCTGGTGGGCCAGAAGGGGCCGGTCGACTTCGATCGAGTCTACGACCTTTGCGGGACCTGCCACTTCGAGCAACGACGCGATTGGGAAGCCGGGGCTCACGGCAAGCGACTGGCGACCTGGAGCGGTCCGCGCGTGATCGAGAACTGCACCGGGTGCCACGATCCTCATGCGCCCCGGTTCGAGACCCGCTTGCCCACCACCATGTACCCGGGGAGCGAAGGAGCCCGTCGATGAGTGCACGTCTACCGATTCTGGGCCAGGAAGCTCCGAACCACGGCTGCGGCAGCGGAACCTGTGGCTGTTCGTCCGAGGCACCGCCGGTCGTCGAAGAGAGGCTCGACACCGATGTCTCCCGCCGGCAGTTCTTCGGTCTTTTTGGTTCCCTGACGGCGGGAGTGGCCGCCGTGGCTTCCAGTGGCTGCGGCACTAAGTCCGCAGAGGCGGCCGAGAAGGCCAGCCTCGACTGGGAGGAGTACTTCAAGGGCAACTACCAGGTGATGACCGACGAGGAGAAGCGGGCCACGGTCGAGCGCCTCGAGCGCCGTTGGGAACTCGAACATGGAAGTCGCGTCGAGATCTCCGACCAGAACGCCGTGCCCGGCGTGCTCTACGGCTACGCCTTCAACATCTCCAAGTGCCAGGGCTACATGGACTGCGTCGATGCTTGTGTGAAGGAGAACAACCTCGACCGCGAGTCCGGCATGCAGTACATCCGGATCTTCGAGATGGACGAGGGCACGATGCAACTCGGGGACGGTGACGGCCGCTTTTACCACGAGGTGCCAGCGGCCGGACACTTCTACCTCGGCACCCAGTGTTTCCAGTGCGACAACCCGCCCTGTACCAAGGTCTGCCCCGTGGGAGCCACCTGGAAGGAACCAGACGGCATCGTGGTGGTCGACTACGACTGGTGCATCGGCTGCCGCTACTGTCAGGCTGCCTGTCCCTACTGGGCGCGCCGCTTCAACTGGCAGGAACCGTTCGTGCCCGAGGACGAGGTCAACCAGGAACAGCACTACCTGGGGAATCGGCTGCGCAAGAAGGGTGTGATGGAAAAGTGCACCTACTGCATCCAGCGGACCCGCAAGGGGCGGAACCCGGCCTGTGCCGAGGCCTGCCCCACCGGTGCCCGGATCTTCGGAAACCTCCTCGACCCGGACAGCGAGATCCGCTGGGTGTTGGCCAACAAGAAGGTCTTCCGGCTGAAAGAGGACCTCGGGACCGAGCCGAAGTTCTGGTACTTCATGGACTGACGGACGAGCGGAGGAAGCACGATGTCAGCTCGAACCAAGGTCCACGACGAGAACCGCCCGCGGCTCGGACATCCGGCGCTCGGCCTGTTCCGCGACGCTCTCCGGGAGGTCACCACCGGCGGGCCGCTGTACCACCTGTGGATGGGGGCCCTCACCCTGCTGATGCTCGGGGGAACCTGGGCCTACGTGCAGCAATTGCGTCACGGTCTGGCGGTCACCGGCATGAACGACCACGTCAGCTGGGGGCTCTACATCTCCAACTTCACCTTCCTGGTCGGGCTGGCCGCCGCCGCGGTCATGCTGGTGCTGCCGGCGTACGTCCTCCACGACGAGGACTTTCCCCGCGCCGTGCTGATCGGGGAAGGGGTCGCCGTCTCGGCTCTCCTCATGTGTCTGGCCTTCGTGACCGTCGATATGGGGGGGCCGCAGCGGCTGTGGCACATGCTGCCGGGGATCGGCTACTTCAACTGGCCCGACTCGATGCTGACCTGGGATGTCATCGTCCTCAACGGGTATCTGGCCCTAAACTTGTTGATCCCTGCCTACATTCTCTACAGTCGCTACTGCGGTCGGCAGCCGAACAAGCGGTGGTACGTCCCGTTCGTCTTCCTGTCGGTCGCCTGGGCCTTCGGCATCCACCTCGTCACGGCCTTCCTCTACGCCGCCCTTCCGGCCCGCCCCTTCTGGAACAACGCCCTGCTCGGGCCACGCTTTCTCGCTTCGGCCTTCTCGGCGGGGCCGGCGTTCATCATCGTCCTGCTGCTGATCATCCGCCGTCAGACGCCGTACTCGATACCGGACGACACCATCCGCAAGCTGGCTCTGATCACCACGGTGGCGGCGCAGGTCAACCTGATCATGCTGATCTCGGAACTCTTCAAGGAGTTCTATCACCCGACACACCACAGCGAGAGCGCGATCTACCTCTTCTTCGGGCTCGACGGTCAGGGCAAGTTGATTCCCTGGATGTGGACCGCCATCGGGCTCAACATCCTCTGTACCGCCCTCTTGAGCTTCCACCCCGTACGGCGCAACCACCGGTTCCTGATGCCACTCTGCGTCCTGCTCTTCGGAGCCATCTGGGTGGAGAAGGGGATGGGACTCATCGTGCCTGGCTTCATTCCCTCGCCGCTCGGCGAAGTGGTCGAGTACGCCCCGACCGGGATCGAGATGATGATCACGGTGGCGATCTGGGCCATGGGACTGTTCGTGATGACGGTGCTGGTGCGGGCGGCGATTCCGATCGAGATGGGGGTGCTGCGCTGGCAGCCCTCCGAGGCTCCGTCCGCCGACAGCGACTCGAGCCACCTTCACAACATCTAGGGAGTGCAGTCGATATGACCCGATGGATACTGACGACGATCGTTCTGGGGAGTCTGGCCTCGGCAGGGTTGGCCCTGCCGTCTCTCGAACCTGGGGGGCAGCCGCCGACCGACGCGCCCACCGAGGAGGAGCCGCGGACCTGGATCGAGGCCCTCGGGGGAGGAGAGTTCAGCCTCAACCTCCGGTACCGCTTCGAACGGGTCGAAGACGATGGATTCGACGAGGACGCTCTGGCGTCCACCCTGCGCACGACGCTGGGGTATACGAGCGCACCCTGGCGTGGTCTATGGATGGGAGTGCAGGCCGAGAACGTGTCCGAGATCGGGTTCTCGGACGAGTACCGTAACGCGGGCGCCGGATCGCTTAGCAACGGCGTGACGGACCGCCCGACGGTGGCGGATCCGGGCGTCACCGAACTCAACCACGCCTATCTCGGCTTCCGGTTGGCGTCCGGGGCGATCAAGGTAGGACGGATCGAGGTCTCGATCGCCGACCAGCGCTTCGTGGGTTCGGTCGGCTGGCGGCAACACCACCAGACCTTCGACGGCGCCGTGTTGAATCTCGACCTGGCCGACGACGCCGTCGGAGTCACCTACCTCTATATCGACCGGGCGCATCGAATCTTTGGCGACCGCAAACCGATGAGCTCGCACGCGTTGGACGTCACCTGGACACCAGAAGGCCTTCCCGAGTTCGGCGCCTACGCCTACCTTCTCGACTACGACCGGCCCGGTGATCAGGCCTTGTCGACCTTGACGGTCGGCTTGAGGGCATCGGGCCAGGTCCCGGTGGGCACCGAGAGCAGTTTCGGGTGGAAGTTGCAGGCGGCGCAGCAGGAGGACGCGGCGGACAATCCGTTCTCGATCGATGCAACCTACCTGATGGGAGAGGGGTCTGTGCAGACGGGCGAGTGGACCTTTGGACTCGGCTTCGAAGAACTCGGAGGCGAGCCAGGCGACGGCAGGTTCACCACGCCGTTGGCCACACTCCACAAGTTCAACGGCTGGGCCGATCGTTTTCTCGGCACCCCGAGCCACGGACTCCAGGACCTGCAGGCCTTTGCCGCTTGGAAGAGCGGCTCCTGGGCCAGTCGAGTGGTCTACCACCGCTTCGATCCGGCCTCGGGTTCCGGGCACTACGGCGACGAACTCGACGGGCAGGTCTCCTACAAGACCAGCCTGGGTCCGCAACTCCTGCTCAAAGGAGCGCTCTACGACGCTGACCAACACTCGGTCGACGTGACCAAGCTCTGGCTGCAGGCGGCCTGGGGTTTCTAAAGGGGACGCGGCGTCGCGCCGAACGGCTAGACTCGGGCCATGCGAGCGATCACCTTCCATGGTGCCGAAGAGGTACGGCTGGAGCAGGTGCCCGATCCCGGGCTGCTCGCGGCTACGGATGTCGTGCTGCGGGTCGTGGCGGCCGGGATCTGCGGCTCCGACCTCCACGTCTACCACGGACGCGAGTCCGGTCTGGACTCGGGCACGGTCTTGGGACACGAGGTGGTGGGCGAGGTGGTCGAGGCCGGGCCCGAGGTCCGACACCTGCGCCGAGGGGACCGGGTGGTGGCGCCGTTTACCACCAGCTGCGGCGACTGCTTCTACTGCGTGGCGGGACTTACCGCGCGCTGTGAACGGGGTGGTCTGTTCGGATGGGTGGAAAAGGGCCAGGGTCTCCACGGAGCGCAGGCCGAATACCTGCGCGTCCCCTGCGCCGACGCCACGCTGGTCAAGGTCCCCGAGGGGCTGGACGAGACGTTGGCGCTGCTGGCCGGCGACGTGCTGGCGACGGGACTGTTCGCGGCCGACCTCGGCGGGGTGATGGTGGGGCAGACGGTAGCGGTCGTCGGCTGTGGCGCCGTCGGCCTGATGGCGGCGGTGGGAGCGCTCGAGCGCGGCGCCGAGCGCGTCTACGCGATCGATCCCCTGGAAGATCGTAGGGCACGCGCCGAGCGCTTCGGCGCTTTGGGCCTCGCCCCGGGGGAGGTGGCGGCACAGCTGGCCGAAGCCACCGCCGGACGGGGTGCCGATGTCGTGCTCGAAGCGGTCGGAAACGCGGCGGCCACGCGTTCGGCCTTCGACGCCGTACGCCCCGGGGGTACGCTGGCGGCGGTCGGGGTCCACACCGAACCCCATCTCGCGGTCAGTCCTGCCGAGCTCTACGACAAGAATCTGACCTATCGCGCCGGTCGCTGCTCGGCCCGACGCTTTGTCGAGCCCGGCCTGAGCCTGCTCGCTTCCCGTCGGCGCCCCTTCGAGGAAGTGGTATCGCATCAACTCCCTCTCGACGAGGGGGTCGAGGCCTACCGACGGTTCGCGGCGCGCGAACCGGGCTGTTCGAAGATCGTCCTCAGACCCTGAGTCGCAAACTCAGGCCTCTGGGGGCTGGCGTGCGGTCGAGGCTCGCCCCCAGGCGTCCATGGTGCGGAGCACTGGCTCCAGGCTCCGACCGTGGGCAGTGAGTGAGTACTCGACCCGCGGCGGCACCTCGGGGTAGGCCCGCCGATGGACGATGCCGTCGCGTTCGAGCTCCTTGAGTTGCCTTGCCAAAGTGCGGTGGGAGATGCCAGCCAGTAGGCGCTCGAGTTCGTTGAACCGCTTGGTACTCTCGAGTAGGTGGTAGAGCAGGGGGACCTTCCACTTGCCCCCGATGACCGCCAACGTGGCCTCGACCGGACAGCCGAAGTCCGCTTCGGAAGTGGGTTGGACGACCTCTTCGGTCCTTGGATCCGATCCCGCCATGCGTACAGCGACGATACCAGGTTACGTCGTTGTGCGTACTCGACGGGTGGAGAGTCGTCCCCTATTCTGGTCCGGAAAGGAGACGATGATGACGAACAGCACGATGACGAACAGCACGATGACGGACGACAGGAGGACCGACCGGACGGAGAACCCCCAGAGCAAGGCCTGGCAGACCGTACGCAAGGGGCCCTCGCGGCACTGGGTCGGTGACGGCTTCCCGGTGGCTTCGGTGCTCTCGCCCCAGCCGGGGCGTGACGGCGTCGATCCGTTCCTGCTCATGGACCATGCGGGCCCCGCGGAATTCGCGCCGGCCGAGCGACCGCGCGGGGTCGATTCCCATCCCCACCGCGGCTTCGAGACGGTGACGGTCGTGTTCCAGGGCGAACTGGAGCACCGCGACTCCGCTGGCAACTCCGGAAGCATCGCAGCGGGTGACGTGCAGTGGATGACCGCCGGCTCGGGGGTGCTCCACGAAGAGAAACACTCGGCGGAGTTCACCCGGCAGGGTGGGGTGCTGGAGATGGTGCAGCTGTGGGTCAACCTGCCGGCCCGCGACAAGATGACGAGCCCCCGCTACCAGGAGCTGCTGGCCGACGATATCCCGACCGTGCCGCTGGGCGACGGAGCCGGCCAGATCCGGCTCATCGCCGGTGCCTTCGGTGAGGTCCAGGGCGCGGCCACCACCGTCACTCCGGTGACGCTCTGGGACGTGCGGCTGGCCGCGGGGGGCCGGGCGTCGCTACCCTCGCCGGAGGGTCACAGCGCTGCCGTCTACGTGCGTCAGGGGGAACTGCGGCTGGCCGCGGACTCCACGGTGGCCGCCGGCGAGCTGGCGATCTTCGAACGCTCCGGTTCGCAGGTCGACCTCGAGGCGCTCGCCGACAGTGAGTTCCTCTTCCTGGGAGGGGAGCCGCTCGACGAACCGATCGCCGCCCATGGACCGTTCGTGATGAACACCCGCCAGGAGATCGTGCAGGCGATCGACGACCTGCGAGCGGGTCGCTTCGGGACGCTCGGCTGAGTGCCGGGTCTCCCAGGCTGAGACACCCTGGAGCCCTGCGGGTCGGCGTCAGCCGCCCGTGGGGTTCGTTCAGCCGGCGGCGACGAGTCGCTCGGGCTCGGTGATTCCGAAGATCTGGGCGAGCACGTCGTAGCGCCGAGCCAATCCCACGATCTGATCGCCCCGTACCACCGGCACGGTGTGGAGATGCCGGTCGCACATCAGGAGCGCGATCTCGGCCACGGTCAGATCCTCTTCGATGGTGACCACGCGACGGCACATCACCTCCCGGGCGGGCGTCGTGCCGAGGTCCTCGCGACCATCGAGATGGTCCGAGTTGACGAACTCGCCGAAGAGCGACGGCGCCTTCGCCCGCGAGTGTGGCAGCCCCTTCTTCTTCAGGAAGAGGTCGGCGTCCGTCACGATCCCGAGAAGACGTCCCTCTTCGACGATCGGCAGGGCGCGCATCTGGTAGGTGTGGAACAGGCGCATGAGTTCGGTGACCGGCGCCTCGGGGCCGGCAGCGACGAAGTCGCGGTACATGATCTCTCGGGCGGTAGTGTTGTGGGCCACGGTACTCTCCCTATGCGCAACGGGGGCCTGACGGCGCGGCCCGAAGTGCGCTAGCTGTGATCTCCCTGAAACTCGTCTCGGACGGGGGCGTCCAAAGTGCCCTTGGGTGACTCCGGACGGCGAGATTGTACCACGCAGGCACAAGCTTCGACACCCCCAGATCCTCGGTCATGGCGCCGTCGGTCGAATAAACTGCAAGGCCCAGCCGTACCCCACCCGAAAGGTCAACCGATGCAGGAATTCTTCACTCTCCTCACCACGTTCCCGGTCGTACTGTTCAGCGCGATCATGGCGGTCGTCTTTCTCTACTGGATCCTGGTGATCCTGGGGACTCTGGACGTCGATCTCTTCGATCTCGACGGGGTGACCGAGGCGATCGATGGGGCGCTCGACGGTGCCCTGGACGGTGCCATCGAGGGCGGCCTCGAGGCGGCGGACGGACTGGAGGGGGGAGCCGAGGGCGCCGGCGAGGGTACACCGTCTGGGCTGGCGGGTGTGATCCATGCCGTCGGGTTGCACGGCGTGCCGCTGACGATCTCGCTCAGCATTCTCTTCGGCCTCGCCTGGCTGTTGTCGATGCTCCTGATCGAGGGCGTACGCCTCAAGGCTCCCGAGTGGGTCGCCAACATCCCACTGCAGTTCGCGGTCCTCTTGGTGACGCTCACCGTGGCGGGCTTCTTGACGGCCCGCATCATCCGTCCGCTGCGGCCGGCCTTTGCCACCGTCACCGCGCCCTCTCGGGGCTCGTTCACGGGGCGGGTGTGCACGGTGGTCAGCACCCGGGTGGATGGTGACTTCGGTCGGGCCGAGATCGACGACGGGGGCGCCGGGCTCCTGGTCGACGTGCGGTGCGCCGAAGAGAACACGCTGTCCCGGGGCGACTACGCCCTGGTCTACGACTACGACCGCGAGGCGGATGTCTTTCTCGTCAAACCGGCCGAGGATGGATTGTCGGCCTGAACGGCCGTAACTCCAGCAACTGAAAGGAATAGGGGAACAGATGGGTAACCTAGGATTTATAGCGATCGTTGGGGTCGTAGTCGTCGTTGCGCTCGGGATCTTCGCCGCGGTGGCGGTCGCCAAGTTCTACCGCAAGGTGGAGCAGGGCAAGGCGTTGATCGTCAACAAGATGAAGAAGGACCCCGAGGTCACCTTCACCGGGGCAGTGGTGTTGCCGATCATCCACAAGGCGGAGGTGATGGACATCTCGGTCAAGACGATCGAGATCGACCGCCGCGGCAAAGAGGGCTTGATCTGTCAGGACAACATCCGGGCCGACATCAAGGTCACCTTCTTCGTCCGGGTCAACAAGACCCAGGAGGACGTGATCAAGGTAGCGCAGGCGATCGGCTGCGCCCGCGCCTCGGACCAGAAGACCCTCGAGGAGCTGTTCAGCGCCAAGTTCTCGGAGGCGCTGAAGACGGTCGGCAAGAAGCTCGACTTCGTCGATCTCTACACCAAGCGCAACGAGTTCCGCGACTGGATCGTCGAGATCATCGGGCGCGATCTCAACGGCTACGTCCTCGAGGACGCGGCGATCGACTTCCTCGAGCAGACCCCCCTCAGCTCGCTCGACGAGAGCAACATCCTCGATGCCCAGGGTATTCGGAAGATCACCGAGCTCACCACCATCGAGCACGTGCGGACCAACGAGTACACCAACAACGAGCGCAAACTGATCAAGAAGCAGGACGTCGAGGCCGAGGAGGCGATCCTCGAACTCGAACGGCAGCGCGCCGATGCCGAAGCCAAGCAGCAGCGCGAGATCCAGACCATGAAGGCGCGCGAGCAGGCCGAGATCGACAAGGTGGCGGCGGAAGAGCGGCTGCGGTCCGAGACCGCACGCATCGCCGCCGACGAAGAGCTCGAGATCGCCGAAGAGAACCGCAAGCGGCAGGTCGAGGTGGCGGAGAAGAACCGCGAGCGGGTGGTCGCCATCGAGACCGAACGGGTGGAGAAGGCCCGAGCCCTCGAAGAGGTCGACCGAACCCGTGAAGTCGAACTGCAGCGCATCGAGATGGAGAAGCAGCTCGAGGAGGAGCGGCGGCTGATCGCCGAGGTCACGCGCGAGAAGATCGCGGTCGAGAAGACGGTGGCCGAAGAGGAGGAGCGGATCAAGGAGCTGCGGGTGGTCGAAGAGGCACGCCGCACCAAGGAAGCGACCGTGATCGCGGCCGAAGCCGAGGCCGAAGAGGTCTTGATCAAGGACATCAAGGCGGCCGAGGCCTCCGAGGCAGCGTCGAAGTTCAAAGCCAAGGAGCGCCTGGTCCTGGCCGAGGCCGAACTGGAGGCCGCCGACAAGGAGGCCAAGGCCAAGATCCGGCTCGCCGAGGGAATCCAGGCCCACGAAGCCGCCTCCGGCCTGGCGCAGGTCCGAGTACAGGATGCCAGCGCTGCCGCCGTCGAGAAGGTCGGTTTGGCCGAAGCGCGGGTGGTGCGCGAGAAGGGCGAGGCGGAAGCGGAAGCGACACGCTTGGCGATGACGGCCGAAGCGGCCGGCATCACCGAGAAGGCCGAGGCGATGAAGCTCCTCGACGAGTCGACCCGCGACCACGAGGAGTACCGTCTGCACCTCGAGAAGGACCGCGAGGTCGAGCTGGAGGCGATCAACGCCCACCGGGCGGTGGCCGAACAGCAGGCGATGGTGCTGGCGGAGGCTCTCAAGAACGCCAACATCGACATCGTGGGCGGCGAGAGCGTCTTCTTCGACAAGATCGTCAACGCGATCTCGATGGGCAAGTCGGTCGACAGCTTCATGGGGCGTAGCGAGACGGCCCAGGCCCTGGTCGGCGACTACCTGAGCGGGCAGGCCAACCTGCCCGACGACATCAAGGAGGTCCTGTCCAATCCGGCGCTTTCCGCCGGGGACGTGCAGAATCTTGCCATCTCGACCTTGCTCGGCAAGCTGGCCCTGTCGAGCGGCGCCGACAAGCGGGACAAGCTCGAGAAGCTGATCGAGTCGGCTCGCGAGCTGGGCCTCTGATCTCGGTTCCCGCCGGTCGGGGTCCGGCCCAGCGCAGGCCGGGCCGGACCTCCCATTCGTCTCGAACTCCCTCTGGAGGAACCCACTGCCGATGACCGATGTCGCTCCCACCGCTTCCTACGATCTGCTCCTGGCCCGCTTGGCCGAGCAGGCCGAGGGACTGGCCGAACGAGCCGAGGCCCTCAATCGTCGCAGGATCGAACTCTTCGGGGGTACCGAGAGTGAGATCCTCGGCACCGAGCGGCTGCGCACGGTCAACAACTGTGTTCCCCGTGACATCGTCGCCCTCGGCCACCGGTTCCTCTTTGGCTACAACGTCTTTCTCGGACTTCGGCAGACCACCGACGTCGACGACGTCTTCGCGGTGCACTCCCTGGTGGAGGAAGAGGGACAGATGCGGTTGGTCGAGGTGCCAGCTTCGGAGACCGAGGATCTTTTGGGAGGCGCGGAGTTCCGGCGCGACTTCGGTGAGCTCTTCAAGTACTACAAGGAAGCCAGGCTTCTCCAGCTCCGCAAGGTCGATGGCAAGTTGCTGGCGGTGTTCCAGACCGGGCAGCTGGTGGGCGATATCAAGGTCCTGCGCTGGTCGGTGGCTCCGGACGGTACCGCCACCTACATCGACAACCGCGGGGAACGCGACCACGTGTTTCCCCCCAGCCACGACTTCGAGTGGATCCGAGCCACGCGCGAGAACTTCGTCCTGGGACGACACCCCCACGTGTCGATTCTCGACGAGGTGTTCGTGGAGGCGGTCGGCGGAGACCTGACGGTCAAGGTCGAGAACAACACCGAAGACGGACTGGGAATCTACCGCGAACCGGTCGACGATCCGGACCAGGGGCTGGACGACGGCGAGATCCGCTACGCCAAGCTCGGAGGGCTGATCCTCATCGAGGTCCTCCCCTTCGGGGAGACCCAGCGGCGCTACCTGGTCTTCGATACCCGTTCGCAGAGGGTCGAACGGATCGACGCCATCGCCCACGCCTGCCAACAGCTGCCCGAGGACCACGGCATCGTCTTCCCCGGGGGCTACTTCCTCCAGACCGGGGTCTCCAAGCAGTTCGACGGTGAGGTACAGGGTCTCGAGTTCAGTCGGTCGATTCGCTCGCCGAACGGGGAGGATGTGCTCTACGTCTTCCATCGACGCGACGAGGGACGGTACCTCCTGTTGCCCTACAACCTGATCCGGCGGCAGGTGGATAACCCCATCCACTGCCACGGCTACAGCCTGTTCGGCGACGGCCGTCTCCTGGTGTTCCGCTCGACCAGCGAGGAGCCCACCCGGGTGCACCCGGTCCAACTCTGGCAGACCCCGTTCGTCAGCGCGGAGCACGCGGCGCAGCAACCGAGTTCGGGCAGCTACCTCGAGGGTGTCGGCAACGCCGATCTGGTGCGAGGCATCAGCGAAGCGCTGGGCATCCGCCGGGAAGCCACCGAGGGAGAGCCGTCGCGCCACACCTACGAAGACCTGGTGGCGCAGACCACGCGGATGCTCGATGCCTTTCCCTGGCTGGGGCACGACGAGGTCGCCCTGGCCCCGGCGCTGCAGGAGATTCGGACCACCGCCGGTCTGGTGCTCGACGAGTACGAGAAGGTGGTCGTGCTCCGCGACGAGGCCGCGCAGGCGGTGGCGGCGGCGAGCCACGAGCTCGAAGAGCTGGTTCGGCACCTCCAGCCCGATGCCTGGCACGAGGTGGAGCCGTTCGTCGACGCCCTCTCGTCCCTGCGGCGCCAGCGCGGACATCTGATTTCGCTCCGTGACCTGCGGTACGTCGATCTCGAGCGAGTGGACGAACTCGAAGCGGAGACGGTCCGACGCTTCGAGGAATTGAGCGGCGATACCGTCGGCTACCTGCTGCAACCGGATGCCCTGAAGCCCTATCGCGAGCGGATTCTGGCCCTCGAGGAACGGGTCGGGGCGGTCGAGAAGAACACCGAGCTGCGGGAGATCCTCACCGAGATCGAATCGACGGGCGACGCTCTGGAACTGCTCACCGAGGTGGTGGGCACGCTGGAGATCGACGACGCCACCCAGCGTACCGATATCCTGGAGGCGATCTCCGAGGCCCTGGCGAGTCTCAATCGGACCCGAGCCCTGGCCACCGCCCGCCGCAAGGAACTCTTTCGCCACGAGGGAGTGGCCGAGTTCGCGGCCCAGTTCAAGGTGTTCGGGCAGACCGTAGCCAGTGCCCTGGCGCTCGCCGACACTCCCGACAAGTGTGACGAGCAGCTGGCGCGCTCGATGATCCAGCTCGAAGAGTTGGAGGGCCGCTTCTCGGAACTCGACGAGTTCCTGGAACAGCTCGCCATCAAGCGCGAGGAGGTGTACGAGGCCTTCGAGGCCCGTAAGCAGCAGTTGCGGGACGAGCGGGGGCGGCAAGCCGAGCACGTCAATCGGGCGGCAGATCGGATCCTGCAGGCCATGGTCCGGCGGGCCGGCAGTCTGGGGTCGATCGACGAACTCAACAGTTACTTCGCCGCCGATCCGATGGCGGTCAAGGTTCGCGACCTGGTCGCACGGCTGCGGACGCTCGAAGAGCATGTTCGGGCCGACGAACTCGAGGCTCGCCTCAAGGCCAGCCGCGAGGAAGCGACGCGCTCCCTGCGCGACCGCCTCGACCTGTTCGAGGATGGAGCCGCGGTCCTCAAACTCGGCCGCCACCGGTTCGCCGTCAACACCCAGCCGCTAGAGCCTTCGCTGCTGCCTCGAGACGAGGGACTGGTATTCCATCTCGCGGGCACCGACTACTTCGATCCCGTGCCGGAGGGGATGCTCGACGCCGATTCCAGTCTCTGGCAGCAGACCCTGGTGTCCGAGACTCCCGACGTTTACCGGGGCGAGTACCTGGCGTCCGAGATCCTCGCCGCGGCCGGTTCCTCGGCGGGGGCGGCGACGCGCGAAGAGCTCCGCCGGGCTGCCCTGGACGACGGAGGGCTGCTCGAGCGGGTGCGGAAGTTCGCACTCGAGCGTTACGACGAGGGGTACGAACGGGGCGTGCACGACGCCGACGCCGCGTTGATCCTCGAGAAGATCCTGGGTCTGGAAGAGACCGCCGATCTGTTGGCCTACGCCCCGTCGGTGCGGGCCGCGGCGCTGCTGTACTGGGCCTACGAAACGGACAGCAACCAGCGACGATCGTGGGTGCGCCAGGCCGAGAGCCTCGGGCGCCTGCGCCAGACCTTCGAGCGCGCTCCGGCCGCGCTGGCGTTCGAGCGCCAGTTGGCCACGAAGATCGCAGCGTTCCATCGCGACGTGGTGGGGCGAGAGCTGGACGAAGGTCTGTCGACATCGGGCGGTCGCTACCTCTTCGAGGAACTCGCCCGGGGTGGGCGCCGATTCGTCGTTTCCGGGCCGGCGGAGGCCCTGCGGAGTGCGCTCTGGTCCCATCTCGAGGCCGAAGACCTGGCGCGCGGGCTGCAAGAGGACCTGCGCAATCTGCGCGAGGACCTGGCGGCCAGTGTCCGTCTGGCGTCGGCCTGGGTCGAGGGGTTCGTGGCGCGCAGCGACTCCTCTCCGGGAGAGGAAGCACCCTACGTCGACGAGGTGATCGCTCTGCTACTGGTCGAGGGGCGCCAGGAGGTCGAAGTCTCGAACGCCCTGACCGAGGTCGAAATCGAAGGACTGTTGGGACAACATCCCCGCATCGAGGGCGGCACGATGCCCTTGCGTCTGGCCGAGTTTCTGACCCGACTCGACCACTTCCGGTCCCACCAGGTACCGCAGTTCCGGGCCTACCTGGACGCTCGCCGCAAGGTGTTGCACGCCGAGCGCGATCGACTCCGCCTGGCCGAGCTGCAACCACGGGTGATGACGTCGTTCGTCCGCAACCGCCTGATCGACGAGGTCTACCTTCCCCTCATCGGCAACAACCTCGCCAAGCAGATCGGTTCCCTGGGCGAGGGCAAAGTCTCGGATCGCTCGGGTCTGCTCCTGTTGGTCTCGCCTCCCGGCTACGGAAAGACCACCCTGATGGAGTATTTGGCCAGTCGGCTGGGACTCGTCTTCGTCAAGGTCAACGGTCCGGCCCTCGGCCACGCCGTGACTTCGCTCGACCCGGCCGAAGCGCCCAACGCCACGGCACGGCAGGAGGTCGAGCGGATCAACTTCGCCTTCGAGATGGGCAACAACGTGCTGCTCTACCTCGACGACATCCAGCACACCCATCCCGAGCTGCTGCAGAAGTTCATCAGTCTCTGCGACGCGCAGCGCCGCGTCGAAGGGGTCTGGAAGGGGCGGACGAGGACCTACGATCTGCGGGGTAAGCGCTTCGCGGTCTGCATGGCGGGCAATCCGTACACCGAGTCGGGAGAGCGGTTCCAGGTTCCCGACATGCTGGCGAACCGCGCCGATATCTACAACCTGGGGGACGTCCTCGAGGGCAAGGACGAGCTCTTTGCGTTGAGCTACCTCGAGAATTCATTGACCGCGAACTCCGCCCTGGCCACGCTGGCCAGCCGCGGGCCCGAGGACGTGCTACCGCTGATCCAGATGGCGCAAGGCCGGGACATCTCGCCGGATCAACTGACCCACAGCTACTCCGCGGTGGAACTCGAGGAGATTCAGTCGGTCCTGAGTCAGCTCCTCGTGGTGCAGGAGCTGCTGCTGGTGGTCAACCAGCAGTACATCGCCTCGGCGGCCCAGGACGACGCCTACCGCACCGAACCGGCCTTCCTGCTCCAGGGCAGCTACCGCAACATGGTCAAGATCGCGGCCCAGGTGGTGCCCGCCATGAACGCGGAAGAGCTGCAGTCGGTGATCACCGACCATTACGTGGGCGAAGCCCAGACGTTGACCAGCGGCGCGGAAGCGAACCTGCTCAAGCTGGCGGAGTTGCGGGGGCGATCGACGCCGGAGGAAGCGGCGCGCTGGCAGAGCATCCGGACCGAGTATCGTCGCCGCCAGCTGGTCGGGGGTTCCGACGACGACCCCACCACCCGGATCGTCGGTGGACTGAGTGCGCTCTCGGAGAGAGTCGGTGGCATCGGCAAGGCCCTCGTCGAAGCGCAGGAGCAGGCCCGAACCCAGGCTGGCGCGTCGGACTCCGAGGCGGAAGCAGCGCACCGAGCGTCTCTCCTGAAGACGGTCGAGAAGGTCGGCAGGTCGCTGGCGGCCCAGAAGAAGCAGCCGATCGCACTGACTCTGCCCACGGAGCTGGAAGAGCAGCTCCCTCGGCTGATCGCAGGGGTCGAGGCAGTGGCGGCAGGGGTCTCCGCCACCGCGGCCACGGCCGGTGGGGCTCGTTCGGAGACGAGCCAGGAACTCGGCCCGTACCTGGAGAAGCTCGAGTCGGTCCTCGGGCAGATGGCGGCCCACATCGCGGCGGCTCCCAGTCAGGTCGCCGGCACCCGCGTGGTGCAGACGCTCTCTCCGGGGGTCCACGACTTGATGCGAAAGCTGGTCGACTCGATCTCCAAGGGACTGATCCCCAGCGTGCGGGGAGTGGAGAAAGAACTCGCCAAGCAGGGTGTCGAGCCGGGCAAGCGCCTGAGCGATCTGATGGATCGCTCGCTCAAGGATCTCGACCTGTTGCGCGATCTGGTGGAGGCCTTGAAGAAGATTGATACCGGTCGCCTCGAGACCTCGGACTAGTCCCCTTCGGACCGGCTTCCCGACCCGACCGGAGAGGAACCGAACGGTTCAGGTACAATCCGCCAGAATTTTCTCTGGAGGGATAGCGATGCTGCGATCTGTCAAGCGTACTCCGGGCCTGTGGCTAGGCCTTCTTCTCTGGTGCCTTCCTCTAGGCGCTCAGCCTCCGGCCGAGACCTGTGGTGTTGGCGATTCCCTGGGCGGAACCGACATGTTGCCCTTCCTCGGATCGCTGAACGTCACCGGCGACGACTTCACGATGACGGGTACCGGGTGCACCGAGCAGGGAGAGGACCACGTGACCTGTCTGACCCCGGCCAATTCCTGCACCGTCAACGCGACCTGCCGCGACGGTTTCTCGAAACCCGAGACTTCGGGGCTGCAGGTGGCGGTCAATGCCTTCCAGGGTTCTTGTAGCACCTCTCCGGCGAGCTGTCTGGATAGCGACGGCGGAACCGGGTCGGGGACCATCAGCGGACTCGCGCTCACCGCCGGCGTGACCTACTGTTTCGTCTGCGAAGCGGGGACGGGGCTGGATCTGGAACTCGAGATCAACGCCGTGGCCAGCAGCTGTGGCGCTCTTCCGGTGGAACTCGAGACCTACTCCGTCGACTGATCGACCCGGTCGCGCGTCACCAGTTCGTCGAGTCGCCGCTCTCGAAACCATCGGCGAACAGCAAGTCGCCGTCCGCCGCGGCGAAGAGCACCGCGTTGACCAGGATCTGAAAGTTCGGTCCGCCGGGACCGAGAGCGTGGGGTTCGTGCTCGCCCGGTTGGTACATCAGCACGATGCCATCCCACTCGGGGCGCCGCTGCACGTAGCCCAGGAGGTGGGTGCCAGAGTCGTAGTCGCTGGCGAACAGGGGTTCGATCAGACCGCCGCCCGGGAGCAGGTCGAGGTTCGGATACCGTTCGTCGGGAGTGTTGTTGAACATCGGGTAGTTGGCCAGGGGGATGCCGTTCGCCGGATCTTCGTACAGCACCGAGTCCCCGTAGGCGACTCCGTAGGCAGCGACGAAGTGCTGCGGCGCGACGGCGATGACGTTCTGCCCTTCGACGGTGTTCCAGGGCACGGCTCCGGTGGCCTCGGCCCCGAGCAAAGCTTGCATCGCCTCCTTGCCCGCCGTGCGGTAGATCCCGTGGTGGAAGGAGAGGACGCTGCCTCCGTCCGTCAGGAACTGATCGACCGCGGCCACGAAGTCCGCCTGCCGCTGGGCCGCGTCGGCGCCGTTGGGGATTCGGTGGGCGAAGTAGATCAGCACGTCGTAGGCCAGAGGGTCTCCCGGGGGAAGTTCCAGCCAGGCGGTGGCGAGTTCCAGGCTGTCAGTCGGGATCTCCAACACGGGGTCGGGCCCGGCGAGCTGGAGCCCGCTCAAGGCGAGGAGGGCCGTCGAGATCTCGCCGGGCTGGGTCAAGTCCGCCGGAGGCAGCCCGTGGGGGTTGACCTCGTCGCTCACGATCAGGATCCGCAGAGGGGCGTGCGGGGCGACCGTCTGAGCACCGAGTGGTGCGACCGAGCTCGAGACGATCAAGAAGGCCGAAGCCAGGAAAGCAGCCGAGAAGTGCGCCATGCCGCACACTCTATCGCGCTACCCCCTGCGGCGGGGCGCCGGGGCTTTCGGGCGGTCGAGCTACAATCAGACGGTGTCGAAGTGCTTTTGATCGATCGACCTTCAAGGTCCTCACATGACGAACGCCGGTGCCGAGCCCCCTGAGTTTGGAGCGTCCCGAGCTGCCGACGGTGGGCTGCCGCAAGAGCAGCTGGAGGCGCTCTGGGAGATCGCGCGCCTCGCCAATGAGGATCTCGAACTCCAACCGATGATGCAACGCATCACGGACGGCCTGGCCCGACGCTTCGGCTGGGACCTCGTGGCCCTGGTTCGCATTCTTCCCGAAGAGAATCGCTTCGAGTGCCAGGCGGTGACGACGCACCTCGATACCCCGGTACGGGCGGGGTACTCCCGTCCTCTGGGCAGCGGAGTGGTCGGTCGGGTGGCGTTGACCGGCGAGACGATCTGTCTCGACGACGTCAGCGAGTTCTCCGGTTTCGTGGAGACCCTGAATCGGACGGCATCGGAGATCTGCGTGCCGGTGCGTCACCAGGGTCGGGTGGTGGCGGTACTCAACGCCGAGAGTTCGCAGCCGGCCCATTTTGCGGGACAGCAGCTCCTGTTCGAAGCGGTGGCCGAGCAGATCTCGGGCGCCGTGGCCCGAGGGTTGCTCTACGAGCAGGTGCGCGCCCGGTCCGAGGTCCTCGAGACCCTGGCCGAGGTCTCTCGCCGGGTCGTAGACGGTCGGGCGCTGCAGGACCGACTCGAGGATCTGGTCGACTACCTTCGCTCTCGCTTCGAACTACTGCTGGCCGCGGTGATGGTCTCGGACGACGAGGGCCAGTATTGGCAGGAACGTGCGATCTCCATGATTCCGAGGGTGCCGATCCATCGTCGACAGTGGCCGATCGGCGCCGGCATCGTCGGTCGGGCCGTGACCCAGGGACGGACGGTGGTGGTCGAGGATGTGCGGGAGGATCCCGAGTACATCGCCCTCAACGACGAGACCCGCGCCGAGGTCGTCGTGCCGCTGAAGTTCGGCGGGCGCGTGTTGGGCGCCCTCAACGTCGAGATGGGGGACGCAACCCATCTGTCGGAGGCCAGTATCGGCACCTTCGAGGCGATCGCCAACCAGGTCGCCGGCGCGATCGAACTCGCGGTTTCGAATCGGCGTTTGAGCGAGAAGGAACGCCAGCTGGCCGACGCCAACCGAGAGCTCAGTCTGGTCAACGAGGAACTCAGTCGGCTGGCCGGTGTCGACGAACTGACCAGCCTGGCCAATCGCCGGCGTCTGGACCGCTGCCTCGCCGACGAATCCCGCCGAGCCCAGCGGCACGGCGAGGTGTTGACGCTGGCCCTGCTCGATGTCGACTTCTTCAAGGCGTTCAACGACACCTACGGCCACCCCGCGGGTGACGAGTGTCTGAGGAGGGTCGCCTCCTGCTTGCGATCCCACGCCGTCCGCGCCGGGGAACTCGTGGCCCGCTACGGCGGCGAGGAGTTCGCCTTCGTCATGCCCCGTCTTCCGCTCGAGGAAGCGGAGGCCTTCATCGACCGCACCCGGCGAGCGGTGACCGAACTGGAGATCCCTCACGCCAGTTCGACGGTGTCGGAGTTCGTGACCCTGAGTGCCGGCGTGGCCTCGCTCAGGCCCGCCGAGGACAACGAGGTCAGCGACCTCCTCGCGCGGGCCGATCGGGCGCTGTACCAGGCGAAGGAGAGTGGGCGCAACCGCACCTGTCGGTGGACGCCTCAGCTCACGGAACCGCGAGCTACCGAGCCTGAGACTTGACAGGGCGCGCTGCGGGCGACGGCGACTCAGGGAACCGCGGTGAACTCGAGGGTGAAGACCCCGGTTTCGGGCAGGGGGAGTACCTCCTGGCCGCGTCCGATCCACAGCAGGACGGTACCGGTTGGGTGCCGCTGCTCTAGGATCCAGTCGAGGTTGGTCGTCACCTCGCGGGCTTCGAAGCCGGGATCCTCGGGAAGCTCCCCAGCCCGGATCTGTTCGAGTGTGAGAAAGGTCGGCACGTTGTCGAGCAGCTGTTGTTCGAACCTCACGCGGGCCTCGCCGTGCCGGGCCACGAGAACCTGCCGCTGGCGCGTGAAGGCTTCGGCCAGGCGCTCGTAGGCGGCCGCAGCCCGCTTCCGATCGTCGGCAGAGGCCCGGCTCAGGCGCTCGGTGCCACCGAACGCCTGCCGGAATTCGTCCAGGATCGGGGCGGGGAGTGCGTCGCCGAGGAACTCCTCGAGGTGATCGGGGTAGAGGGACTTGCCCACGGCGTGGAAACGGCAGAGGGTCCCCAGGACTTCGAGGTCGGTCTCGGTGCCGAGGGTCCGGAGCAGGGTCAGGAAGGCAGGGTCCTCGCGCCACACCCGGTAGACCGTGCGGGCCGCCTCTTCGGGGGGAGCTCCGCGGCGCAGGGATCGATCGATCCAGTGGCCCTCGAAGATCCCGACGGGAAGGAGGAGTGCTTCGAGATCGACGGCGCGCTCCAGTGCCACTACCAACCGCCGGTGGGCCGTGAAGTCGGCCTCACCCCGCACCGCGATGATCCGATGGCGGCCCGCCTCGGAGAGAAGCTCGGCGAGGGGAGGGGGCGGGGAGCGGTCCTCCCAACTCGCGTCGACCACGATGCCGTTCGCAGCGACCCGGGGAGAGTCCGAGGCCAGGGACGACGTGGCCCAGAGGCTGATCAGAAGGGTGGCGAAGGGCCGGCGCCACCGGCGGGTCGATGTGAAGCGCTGGGCCCCGTCCGGCTTCGGCCGCGGGGGTGCGTAGGGCATGGGTCTTGTACGGTCCTCGCGTGCTGGAGGTTGCCGGCCAGGCGGACTTGGGTTCCGGCGCGTGAGCCGCTACAGTGGTGCCACCTTCAGATTGTCGAATGCCCGCGGGGTCCACGATCAGGTGGTGATCCGCTGGGTGGGAGAAAACGATGAGCGCACCAGCCCGGGTGACGGGATCCGACGTGGTACTGGTCAAACTACGCCCCTCGGCGCAACGGGCGGCCCGTCCCTCGCGGGTCGAACTCGAACCCCTCCACCGCTCGTCGGGTCCCGCAGCGGAGTTCGGCCTGGACGAAACCCCGCGCTGGTACCTCGCTCATGCGATCGAGGCGGCGGAGTCGCCCTGGGATCAGGCCCACGGTCGCGTGGCCCGCCAGCTCGGAGTGGCGGCGGAGGATCTGCTCTTCGTCGAGCCCGATCTGGTGCACTCGGTCTTCGTCGCCCCGGACGAGATCGGAGGACGAGACGCCGATCGACGAGCGGTGGGTGGGGACTGTACTCCTCGACCTCAGGATGGGAGGAACCGCAAGGCGAAGGGACCCGACGAGTTCGCCTGGCACCTGGGACGGCGCTACAGCGATCTGGGCCGTGCCCGCGAGGCGGTCTCCTTCGCCGCGCCTCGCACCCGGATCGCTCACATCGACACCGGCTACTATCCGAGCCACGAGACGGCCCCGAGGCACGCGCTGCCTTCGCTGGAGCGCAACTTCGTGGCCCGGGATTTCGATCCGTCGTCGGCCAGCGATCCCGACAACTGGCGGCTGCTGCTCGACAATTCGGGGCACGGAACCGGGACCCTCTCCATCCTGGCCGGGGGCGCGGTCTCCGCCCACGACGACTTCGTCATGGGCGGTGCCCCCGAGGCCGAGGTGGTGCCGATTCGGGTCAGCGACAGCGTCGTCCTCCTCCGAACCAGCTCCCTGGCCCGCGGCTTGCGCTACGCCGGCGAGAGCGGGTGTGCCGTGGCGACGCTGAGCATGGGGGGAGTTCCCACCCGAGCCTGGGGAGATGCCGTAGACGAGGCCTACGAACTCGGGCTCTGTCTGGTGGCGGCGGCTGGGAACCATGTCGGCAACCTGCCACCCCGCAAGCTGGTCTACCCGGCCCGCTACCAGCGCGTGATCGCAGTGTGTGGAGTGATGGCGGATGGTCGCCCCTACAAGGACCTCGGAGGGCGCGCCCTCGAGGGCTGTTTCGGCCCCAAGTCGGCGATGCGCTTCGCCTTGGCGGCCTACACCCCGAACATCCCCTGGGCTCGTTTCGGCTGCCCCGAAGCGGTCCGCCTCAACGGTGAGGGCACCTCCAGTGCCACGCCGCAGGTGGCGGCGGCCGCTGCGCTCTGGATCGAGAAGTACAAGGATCTGCTGCCGAGCGACTGGCGTCGGGTCGAGGCGGTGCGGCACGCCCTCTTTACGAGCGCCAAGACCAAGGCGAAGACTCGCTACTTCGGCCAGGGCATCCTGCAGGCCCATCGCGCGCTGTCGGTGCGGCCCGACCTGACCCGACCCAAGTCGGCGCGCAGCGACAGCTCCTTCGGGTTTCTCCGCGTACTCACCGGCCTGGGGCTCGACGGTCGCACCACCCGGGAGGAGATGTTCAACCTGGAACTCGCGCAGCGTTGGTTGCTCAGCGAGACCCTGCAAGAGATCGTGCCGGATCCGGAAGTCGCGCGGGACCTGCCGCGAGCCCGGCTGGCGCAGTTCGCCGAGGCGGTGATCGAGGACCCGGCGGCCTCTCGGGCGCTGCGTCGCCATCTGCTGAAGCGCTACGCGGTCTTGACCGGACGCAGACCGCCGCGCGGCCCCGAAGTGGAGAGCCTGCGGCCCGAGCCGCCTCCGGTCGCGGTGGCCCGGCCAGAGATTCCGACGCCGGCCCACCGGCGAATTCGGGTCTACGCCACCGATCCTGGTCTGTCGGCGGCCTTCGAGACGGCCGCGGTGGGAGAGGTGACGCTGCGGGTGCGCTGGGAGAACCTGCGCAAGGGTCCGGTGGGGGAATACCTGGCGGTCGAGGACACGGGGCCACGGCGGTACGAGGGAGTCAACCTCAACCACCGCAGTCTCTTGGCGCAGGACGGTTGGACGCCCTCGGAAGGCAACCCTCAGTTCCACCAGCAGATGGTCTATGCCGTGGCGATGAAGACGATCGAGCACTTCGAAGGAGCGCTGGGGCGTCCGATCCTCTGGCGGCCTCGGCCGCGGCCCGACGACCCGAATGACGACAGCGAGTTCGTGCGTCGGCTGACCGTCCATCCCCACGCCCTGGAGGAGGCCAACGCCTACTACAGTCCGCAGCAGATCGCTCTGCTCTTTGGCTACTTCGAACCCTCGGAGGCTCGGGGACGAGCCCGGAACGCGCCGGTCTACACCTGTCTGTCGCACGACATCATCGTGCACGAGACGACGCACGCGATTCTCGATGGGATGCACCGTCGGTTCAACGAACCTTCGAACTTCGACGTCCTGGCCTTCCACGAGGGGTTTGCCGACCTGGTGGCGTTGCTCCAACACTTCACGATCCCAGAGCTTCTGGAGTACGAGATCGGACGCACCCGGGGCGATCTCGAGGCGGAAACGCTGCTCGGCAAGCTGGCGGTTCAGTTCGGCCGCGGCATCGGTAGCCGCGAGGGGCTCCGCAGTGCCATCGGCACCGTGCGGGATGGCGAGTGGGAACGTTCGACACCCGATCCGGGAGCGCTCGACCGGCAGACGACGCCCCACGGCCGCGGTGGGGTGTTGGTGGCTGCGGTCTTCGACGCCCTGCTGGCGATCTATCGGCGCCGCATCGCCGACCTCCTGCGGATCGCCACCGGGGGTACCGGGGTCCTCCCCAGTGGAGCGATCCACCCCGACCTGGTCAAGCGCCTGGCGGCCGAGGCCTCGAAGGCCGCGGGCCATGTGCTGGGCATGTGCGTGCGGGCGCTGGACTACCTGCCGCCGGTCGACGTGACCTTCTTCGACTTCTTGCGCGCCCTGATCACGGCCGACTTCGAGATCGTGCCGGACGACCGCCGGGACTACCGCGTCGCTTTTGTCGAGGCGTTCAGTCGTCGCGGCATCCGGCCGGGGGAACACGACGAGCACTCCGACGCGGCGGCGGCCCTGTCGGTCGACACTCTGCGCTGGCCGGGCTTCGACCGGTCTCGGATCGCCGCCGAGGAGCGCGACGAGATCCTAGGCCACTACGGCAGGATGGTGGAGCAACTCAAGGAGTACGCCGACCGCTGCCTCTACCTCGGGGACCGGGAGGAGCTGTTCCAGGAGACCCGTCGGCAGCGCATCGTGCTCCACGCCCGCCTGCAGAAGGCGTTTGCGGCGGCGCCTGGCTTCGCCCGTTCGTTGGGGCTCGACGCCGAGCGTGGCTTCGAGGTGCACTCCCTCCGCCGCGCCCTGCGGTTCCGTCTGGATGGACGGGCGATGCCGCAGGTTTTCGTGTCGGTGACCCAGTCCGAGACGGTGGCGGCCGAACCCGATCGCGGCGTACCCCGTCATACCCTGCGGGGAGGTGCCACGCTCGTGCTGGATCTAGCTGAACCGGACGAGCCTCGCTACCTGATCGGCAAGCAGCTGCGGAACTTCCGTCGTCGACGGGCCGTGGCTGAGTTCCACCGCCAGGTCCAGGCTGATCCGTTGCGCCGACTCTTCTTCGCGGCCCACCGACTCGAGCCCTTCGCGGCACTGCACGACCTGGCGGAACACGATCGATCCTGAGTCTGCTATCTTGGGTAGATGAAACGAAACCACCTCTCGGCGCTGATCCTCGGAACTGCCTGCTTCTTCGGGGCGCTGGCGGCCCAGGCCGAGCGCCCCGCGGTCGGTGACTCGGCACCGGCCCTCGAACTCGTCGACACCGACGGGGTGTCGCATACCCTGAGCGAGGCCGGGGAGGGACCGCGGATCATCATCTTCTTTCGGGGCTCCTGGTGACCGCACTGCCGCAAGCAGCTAGTTGAGCTGCAGGCAGTGAAGGATCAGTTGGACGCCCTCGGGGCGGAGATCTGGACGGTCGCTCCCGACGACCCGACCAAGCTCGGCCAGCTGCGGGAGAGCGAGGGACTCGACTTCCCGGTTCTGGTCGATCCGGACTGTGGGGTGATTCGCGCCTGGGGTCTGCTCAACGAAGCTTCCGGCAAGGTGCCCCATCCGAGGGCCGTTGTGGTCGACCGCGAGGGCGTCATCCGCTATCTGCGCGTCGACGAGGACTACAGGGTCCGACCCCGAGCGGAGGAACTCGTCGAGGCCGTCCGCGACCTGCCCTGAGGGGGTGATCGGTCGCAGCGACCGTCAGGAGCGCGCATGGAACGGGCGATCACCGGCTACCACCAGGACGACGAAGGGCACTGGGTGGCGCAGCTCGAGTGTGGTCACCACCAGCACGTGCGACACGATCCGCCCTGGACCCTGCGGCCGTGGGTGGTCACCGCCGCCGGGCGCCGCGACAAACTCGGCTTGCTCCTGGACTGCCTGAAGTGCGACCGGGGCGAACCGCGGGACCGGCCGCTCGCCGAGCCGGTCTAGCTCCCTACAGCTCGAAGGCTATGAACCGGCCCCAGCAGGAGGCGAGCTCCATGCCGCGCTGCAGGAACGCCGCGATGTAGTAGCGGCCGGTCGAAGCCTCGGCGATCGCCCCGCCGAGGTTCTCGGCGTGGACGATGCCCTTGGGGAAAAGGTTGAGGTGCATGTCCTGGTAGTACTGGTCCAGGGGATACATGCTGTCCCAGTCCTGACCGAACTGATCGATCAGCTTCTGGTTGGCCTCGGCGAAGGTCTTCGGGTGCATACGCCGTTGGATGGTGTTCATCGGGTGCTCCATGGCCACGCAGTCGATGCCGAGCCAGCGCACCTGCCGCTCGATACACCAGGCGGCGAAGTCGGGAGACGGACCGGGGTGCCGGATCATGTAGCGGAACTCGTCCGAGTCGGGGCTGTTCCAACCGAAGCGGTGCCAACCCGTCTTGATCAGCAGGATGTCGTGCGGTCGCACCTCGATCCGATCCTCGATCATCTGCGGGGTGTAGACACTGCAGTCGCTGACCTCCTCGGAGATGTCGACGATGACTCCTTCGCCGTGCCAATGGTCGAGCGGTACCTCACCGAGGGTACGGCCCGCGGCCCAGAAGTGCTTTTCGCCGTCCATGTGCGTCGCGAGGTGGAAGCTAGCGCGGCAGTGGGCGTTGTTGCGCCCGAGGCCGAAATCGAGGCCGCCGACGCGCTTGGTGTACTTCAAACTCAACGGCTCGTAGTTGGCCCACTGCGGCGTCTGGACGCTGAAGGGCAGGGTCAGGTCCATCGCCTCGCAGTGGTCGAGATCGCCGTAGAACGACTCCTCGTCGTGGTCGTCGGGAGGCGTCAGCGCTACCACCCGGCACCAGGCTGACTCGACCTCCATGAAGGGGATCGGCTGCACCATGACCCAGGCCCGGCGGCTGCCCAGGTTGGCGAGGTCACCGCCGAGGGACTCGGCCAGCAGCAGCCCGGCCTTGGGCAGCGTGGTGTGGGTGAGGCGCTGGTATTCGTGGGGCGGAAAGACCTCCTCCCAACTCTGGCCGGTCGCAGCGCGCAATGCGGCTTCGGCCTTGTCGAACTCGTTCGGATGCAGGAAGCGGAGGTTGGTGTTCATCGGATGCTCGGCGCTGCCGCAGTCGACGGCCACGAGCTTGAGCTTCCGCTCCAGGGCCCAGGGGAAGAAGTCGGGAGAGGGGCCGGGGTGGCGCAGGTAGTAGCCGAACTCCTTGTTCTCGACCCCTCCCTGGGCCTTGGGGTTGGCGACGTCGGGATGATCCCAGGTGTAGCGGTGGTAGCCGGTGTTGATGACCAGGATGTCGCCTTCGCGCACCTCGACCCGTTGTTCGATCATCTCGGGGGTGTAGAAACCGTAGTCCGAAACCGCGTCCGAAAGATCGACGATCGCGGTCGGGCCGCAGAGCCGGTCGAGCGAGATCTCCGCGATCGACTCGCAGCCCGAGTGGAAGGCGCGCGGCCCTACCAGGTGCGTACCGGTGTTGTTCGACCATTCGATCAGCTGCCCGTTGGCTCCCTGTCCGCCTCCCCACGATCCCGTCAGGCGCTTGAAGAAGTGAACCTGCAACGGCATCTCGCCGGGCCAGGGTGGGGTGAAGATGCTGAGCGGTTGGGTGAGGTCGTGCCAGTGGGCTCGCGTCAACGGATGGGGGGTAGTCGCTGATTCGTTCATGGGGTCTCCGAGGTCATGAGTGCCGATTCTACGGCGTACGTTCCCTGAGGCGAGTTGGCCCGGTCCGAGAAGCCCGGCCGAGGGTGGATCTCCGTAACAAATGCCGCCTGCGACCGTCTCGAAGTCGCTATCCTGAAGCCACAACGTAGCGAACCAGCGACGAGGTACCAGCAAGTGGGGTGGGGGGTGAAAAGAAGCATGGTCGGTGATCGATTGGAGTGCCGTTTCGAGGTCTGCCCGCGGATCGGGCGGGGCGCGGTGCGGACGAACCTGCTGCTCGCCTTGCTACTGTTACTCGCCGGTCCTTCCGGGGCCCAGAGCGAAGTCCGGGCGGACCTGCCCGCGTCCGCGGTCGATCTCCACACCCACGTCTTCAACGCGGGGTACCTCCCCGTGGAGGGGATCATGGTGTCCCGGGGCGTGCCGAAGGTGGTGGCTCGGCTGCTGGCTCGCTTCCTCGAGTCGCGGGTCGAATTCGCCGACCTCTCGCAGAGCCGCGACGAACTGTTTGCCGCCGACCTGCTCAATCCGCTCGAACTCAGTGAAGCGCAGGCCAAGGCCGAGCTGTTCAACCGCGGCGACCTGCCCGACCTGACTTCACGGCAGCGCCGCCAACTGCGCCGCTACCTGCTCGAGGCCAGTCCCGAGGCGGATCAGGACCTCGATCGTCTCTCCGACGAAGAGCTGGTCGCCCGCGGGCTCGAGGAGGCGCCGTTGACGGCCGACGGAGGTAAGAACACCTTCCGCTTCCTGCTGTTACTGCTGCGGGACGAGGTCACCATCGTGCGGACTTTGCGGGACGAGTACCCGATCGGGCGTTTCGTCCACCACATGATGGACCTGGAGAAGGCCTACGACGACCGGCCGATCCTGGAGTTCCGCGACGAGCAGATTCCGCGCATGCAGGCATTGGGCGAGATCTTCCCCGACGAACTGGTCTGGTTCGTCGCCTTCGATCCCTTCCGACGCGATCAGTCACTCGAGATCGTCAAGGCCGCAGTCCGGGGCGGGGCCGCGGGGATCAAGTTCTATCCCCCCAGCGGTTACCGCGCGGCGAACAACGACATCCCGAAGAAACCGCGCTGGTACCAACGCGCGAAGAGGAAGCAGTGGAAGTCCCGCTATCGTGATCTGAGGGACGCGGACCTCGACCGGATCAACGACCGGCTCTTCGCCTGGGCCGCCGAGCGAGGGGTCCCGATCCTCACCCACTGCACCCCCGCCGGGTTCGAGGCCTCCAAGGGGTACGGGAAGATGAGCGACCCGGACCACTGGAAACCGGTCCTCGACAAGTACCCGAACCTTCGCATCGCCTTTGGGCACGGGGGCGGGGGAGAGGGGTGGTTCGCCGAGGCGCCTTGGGACCTCGCACGTCCGGCGACCTACGGCGAGAAGGTCTACGCCCTGGTCACCCAGTACGAGAATGCCTACCTCGGGGTCGGCTACTGGGACGAGATCCTCGACGGCGACCCCGCGAAGGACTACCGCGGCCACCTGCAGCGCCGGCTGGAGCGGTTGATCGACCGTTCCGGCGACCCCTACCGCCTCGGCGACAAGATGCTCTACGGCACCGACTGGCACATGGTGTCGAAGCTCGACGACCGCCGCCGCCTGCTCACGGAGTTCCTCGACCTCTTCGATCAGCCGCAACTCCGCCCGTGGCGTGACCGGCTCTTCGTGGGCAATGTCGAGCGCTTTTTGAACCTGACCGAATGACCTAGCTCAACCCAGGAGGTCCCATCGATGAAGAAGCAACGACTCTCTCTCCCGACGCTCTCGACCCTCCCGACCCGGACGAACCGAAGCAGGCTGCGTTTCGGGCCGACCCTACTGCTTCTCACCTTGGCCAGCTCGCTGGTGGCGGCGCAGACCCGTGGTCAGGCTCCGAACCTGTTCGAGTTCCTCGATGCCGGTGACGTGCAACTGACCGAGGACCAGACCGGCCGGCTGCAGGCGTTCGAGGAGGACCCGACTGCCGGCGACGTCCAACTCGTGTTGATCGACCTCGGACTGGCCGACATGGCGGACTCGATGAATCTGAATCTCATTCCCGGTCACGAGATTCCCCTGACTACCACCCGTCGCGATGAGCGGAAGGCCGGCGACTACAGTTGGTTCGCCGAGGACCGAGACAGCGGGAGTTCGGCCATGTTGGTGGTGCAGGGCGACGAGATCGTGGGCACCGTGCGGTCCTCCGGGCAACTCTTCCAGGTGCGCCCCCTGGGGGACGGCATCCACGCGGTGATCGAGGTCGAGCAGGACAAACTGCCGCCGGACCACCCGGAGGAGTACGACGAGCTGGACCCACAGCAGATGGACCCGGGGCCGGCGGGTGATCAAGGGGACGCGGCGATGGCGGACGCCTGTTCACCGATCGACGTCATCGTGGCCTATACCCCGGTCGCCGAAGCGCAGGCCGGCAACATCGGCGGTCTCATCCAGCTGGCGATCGACGAAACCA
Source organism: Thermoanaerobaculia bacterium (assembly GCA_030429235.1). GTDB lineage: Bacteria > Acidobacteriota > Thermoanaerobaculia > Multivoradales > JAIOJS01 > JAIOJS01. The sequence goes on from JAUIDB010000002.1 coordinate 228,341, forward strand.
ACCTCTCGTACGCCAACAGTGCCATCCAACCCCGTCTGAACCTGGTCCACAGCTACGAGACCAACTACACCGAGTCCGGCAGCATGAGCCAGGATCGTGACCGCTTCCGCATCGTAGGGGATGGCCACATGGACGAGATCCACGGATTGCGAGATACCCACGGCGCCGATGTCGCGGTGTTGGTCACAGGGCGGGGCGGCTTCTGTGGCATCGCCGCCGACATCGGTGCCGTGGCCTCGACCGCCTTTGCGGTGGTGGGCCAGAACTGCGCCACCGGCTACTACTCCTTCGGCCACGAGATCGGGCACCTACAGGGTGCACGACACAACCCGGAGGCCGATCCCACTCCTACCCCCTTCCCGTTTGGTCACGGCCTGTTCCACGCCCCCGACAGCTGGCGTACCGTGATGTCCTACAACTGCCCCGGCGGTTGTACGCGCGTCACGCAGTGGTCGAATCCCGATGTCGACTACCAGGGTACGCCCACCGGGACGGTGGCGGGGAACGACAACGCCCGAGTCCTCGACGAGACCGCGTGCACGATCGCAGGGTTCAGGAGCACGGCGCTGGCCGGGATCACGGTCACGCTGGCGCCCGACAGCCTCTCCCTGGGCTCCTCGGAGAGCGCGACGGTGGTGGCCACGGTCTTCGACGGTGGGAGTCCTCTGGCCGGGGAGTCGGTCTCCTTCTCCAGTGGAGATCCCGGCGTGGCGACGGTGACGGCGATGGGCACGACGGATGCCAGCGGACGTGCCTCCGGGACCGTGGAGGCGGTCGGCAAGGGTGAGACCGCGGTCGAGGCCTCGATCCAGGGGAGTACGGCTCGGTCGGAGGTCGAGGTCGTACCCGGCGCGTCCCTGGTCAGCCTGTCGCTGGGGCTGCTACTGGCCCTGCTCTTCCTGTGGAGGCGGGACCAGACGCTCGCGGCGCGATGACCAAGGCCGGCCCTCGACCCGCCCCCGAGTGGCGCCGTTTCGCTTTGGTGGTAGGGCCGGTGACCCTCGCCCTGGTCGGGCTCTACCTGGCCCGGGTCGAGCTGCCGTTCCTGGCTCCGCTGGGCGTGGCGACGGCCGAGATCGCCGGCCGGATCCTCGCGCTGTCGGGGATCGAGACGTTGCGAGCGGGCGACGTTCTCAGCCACCCTTCCGGGTTCGGCTATCAGGTCGCCTACTCCTGTACCGGGCTCTTCCAGTGGGTCTTTCTGGTGGCTGGCCTCCTCGGGCTCCGCTTGACGGGGCGCTCGCGCTGGCTTCGTCTGCTGGTGGGCACGGGAGTTCTCGCGGCCGTCAATCAGCTGCGCCTGGTGGTTCTCTTCTGGCTCGGGTTGTTCGCTCCCCACTGGTTCGATTTCGCGCACGAGGTCCTCTTTCGGTCCTTGATGCTGGCAGTGGTGCTCCTGGTCTGGTTCTGGCGTCCCGCGCCGCCGCCGACAGACGCCGCGGTCACTTCGCCCCCAGGGGTCGGTTCCGAGAGTCGATCGTGGGGGCAATCGATGGCGTGCCTCGGGATGCTCCTGTCGGTGCTTTTGGCCGCCCCGGCCTGCGCGCAACCCCAGGAGACCACCGCCTCGGAGCAGGCCGAGCGCGAGCTCATCTCTCTGGAACGCGTGCAGAGTGAAGTAGCGGTCGAGCTCCGCCAACGCAGTCTGGAACGGGTCGACGGAGCCGTCTTTCAGGCCCTGACCGAGGCCGTGTCGCGAGAGCAGATCCTCTCCCAGGTGCCACTGGATCGGGCCGAGGTCGGGGGATTCTTCGATTCGGCGGAGGGTTTGCAGGTCCTGGCCATTCTGCAGGATCCGGCGGTGTCGGAGTTGCAGCTGGTGCGAGCGGACCTCGCGGCGCTCCGCGAGCCGTCGGGGTTGATCGAAGAGCGGGACCTCGGCAATACCGCCAGCCTGCTGGGATTCGAGGTTCTCGACCCCCGATTCTCGGCCGTCGACGACCACACCGTGGCCTGGCAGGGTTCGTTGGCCGGCGAGAACGACGGCGATCTCGTACTGGTGGTGGACGAGGCGGGGGTCTCCGGCTTGATCCGGCGCGGCTCCACCCTCTACTCGGTGGTGCCGATGGGTCGTGAACTGCACGCCATCACTAGCTCCGAGCCCGCGGTCGGACTGCGCTCGCTCGACGACGCTGGACCGCCCGGCGGCGAGGCGGGCGATGTCGACTCTGGAGATCAGGCCGAGACTCCGCCCGGCGAGAATGGGGCGGGGGCCGAGGCCACCGCACCGGACGATGAAGGAGACGAGGCCCCGGTGGCGGACGATGCGCCCGATCTCTGCGCGGCCGGCTGGGTCGGCCCACCAGTGGAGATCGAGATTCTGGTCGGCGCGACTGCGCTCGCTCGAGAGCAGGCCCGCCGCCGAGGACGCCACCTCGACACCTTGATCCAGCTGGCCAAGTTCGTCGCCGACACCACCTTCAGCAACAGCGAGATCCCGGTCACCGTCCGCCTCGTCGGGATCGAATCGGTCGACTACGAGGAAGAGTGCTCCCAGCTCTTCCAGTGCGCGCGGGACCTCGCACGACCGGTCGAGAGCCTGGAGAATCTCATCGAGCGACGTCGCGAGACCAAGGCCGACGTGGTGATCCTGGTCCTTCACGAGGAGGACGACACCAACTGTGGCTGGGCCTCGGGGATCGGGGTCGAGGCCGGTCAGGCCCTGGCTGTCGTCAACTGGCAGTGCCTCAATGATCGCTTCTCGTTCATCCACGAAGTCGGTCACCTCATCGGGGCCTGGCACAACCAGGAAGCGATCACCAGTCCGTTGCCCAAGGACCCGCGGTTCGCCCACGGCTTCGTCGATTGCTCGGAGAACCCGTTCTCGACCGTGATGGGCGCTTCGAACTCCTGTCCGGGCGGCGTGGGACGACTGCTCGCCTGGTCCAACCCGGCGGTGCCCCACGCCGGACGCGCCACCGGCGTCAAGGAGAGTAGCGATGTCGCCTGTCTTTGGTCGTTGCGCGCTCGAGAGGTGGCGGGGTTCGGGGAACAGCTGACCCACTAACCGCGAGAGGAGAGGAACGGTGACGGAAGCAGAGAGTTCGAGATCGGATCGGCAACGGACTAGGTTTGCAGTGGGTCTGACCGCATTGGCCTTGATCGGAGTGTCCTTGGGAGGTCGGGCTGCGGCGGGAGAGGCCGCTCGTTCCGACCTCTCGGCGACGCCGTCCCTCGCCGCCGTCGAGTGTCTCACCTACTCGCAAGAGCGCGGACTCTTCTCGCAGCTCGGCACGGCCTACGAGGTGCTGGACGACCAGTTCGCACGCAGCGATGCGATCGTGGCTTCGGAGATCGTCTTCGGGGCCGACAGCCGATTGGTGTTCCCCCGGATGGAGTACTCCAAACGGGGACCCTCCCACTGCGCCGATCTCTATTTCGTGGTGGCGGATCGGTTGACCAGCGACGAGGCGGCTGCGGCCACCATCACCTGGGATCGGGCGTTCCCGGCCGATCCTCCGCTCGACCGTGGCTGGGCGCCGGCGGGAGCGGGAGGCGTGGCTCCGGGCGAGGACGGCAGCGACGGCTCTCCCGGAGGGCCCGGCAACGCGGGCCGCGACGGCGCGCACGCGCCCAATCTCCTGGTCATCCTGGGGGAGCTCACAGGCCCGCTAAGCCTCGACTTGCGGGGACAGGATGGAGGCACCGGAGGAGTGGGGCAGAGCGGTGGCCCGGGTGGAGCTGGGGCCAGCGGCCGCGCGGCGGTCCCCGGATTGCTCGACTGCCGGAAAGGACCGGGGGCGGGAGGCGACGGTGGTGACGGCGGCCTAGGAGGCCGCGGGGGTCGCGGTGGCAACGGCGGTTTGGGGGGCACGGTGATCGTGATCGCTCCCGAAGAGCAGGCGGCGACCATCGATGAACTGCTCGACGTGACCGTCGATGGCGGGGCCGCGGGCGAAGGCGGCGCGCCAGGCATTGGGGGCACGGAAGGACGTGCCGGACGAGAAGGCAGAGCCACGCCCCCGTGCCGATCGGCTCGTCGCGATGGAAAGACCGGGCAGAGGGGGGGCGACGGGGTGGAAGGGGAGGATGGTGACCCCGGAGAGTCGGGGGACTACTACCTGCTTCCCCTACCGGCCGAGCAGTTCGAGGAAGTTCTCGGGGCGGCCTTTGGTCGAGCCGCCGAGTGAAGACGGGGGCCGTACTGCTCGTGTTCTGGCTGGCGCCCACCGTCCTGTGGGCGCAGCCCGAGGACGAAGTCGCCTACCTGGCGGAGCTGCTGCTGCAGGCTTCGGAGCTGCCGAAGCGCGCCCTGGTGGTAGGGGTGGAGAGCTACGATGACCTCCCCGACGTGACCAACGCCACCAGCGATGCGACGAGAGTCTCGCTGGCGCTCAAGGACCTCCAGTTCGCGGTCACCCCGGCCACCGACCTCAACCGGCGCCAGTTCTTCGAACACCTCGACGACTTCGTCGATCGCTCGCTCGCCGTCTCGCTTCCCGAACAGGCGGTGGTGGTCTTCTACTTCTCCGGCCACGGCTTTCGCTTCGGGGACGACAACATGCTGGTACCGGCCGATGCCGCAGCGACTGGCGAGAGCCTGGTCGACAAGGCCGTGCCCCTCTCCCACGTGGTGCAGCGGATCGTGGACAAGAACGTGGCCCTGGCCCTTTTCTTCATCGATGCCTGCCGCACCGAGCTCACTAGTTTGCAGGAACTCGAACTCGAGGTCGGCTTCGCGGAGCCGCTGGTGCGGCACAACACCTACTACGGCTTCGCCAGCGGCTACGGCAAACCCTCCTTCAGTTTCGTGCGGGAGGGGGACGCCAACAGTCCCTTTGCGAGGTCGCTGGCCACTCGGTTGACGATGCCGGGGGTCGAACTCCACAGTCTCTTCGAAGGGGTCCGTCAGGAAGTGGCCAACCTCAGCGAGCAGCGTCAGGTGCCCCACGAACACAAGGACTTCTTCGGTGACTACTACTTTGCCTTGACGCCCCAGCATCGGAACGCTCTCAGGGGACAACTGTCTACGGCCCTCATTCTCGCCGCCCTGCGTGGACCGGGGTGCGTGCGCTCGTATCTCGCTTCCGATCCCGCGAGTGAGTTTTCGACCGCCGCCCGCGCCTGGCTTCTGGACCAGAACGAGCCGCTGAAAGGTAGCGTCCATTGCGAGTGATGGGACCGCTTTCCCAGGTGCGGCTGCGCGGTGGCCTCGGCTGGCTGCTGCTGGTGGCGTTGACCGCTCCGGCCGGCGCCGAATCGGAACCGATCGCCAAGGCCCGGCAGATGGCGCGCGAGAACCTAGAACCCAAGATCGTCTTGGGGGAACCGGTCCCTCTGGAAGAGCGCCCCTGGCAGGTAGCTCTGGTGCTTTCGGAGCTGACGGACGACTACCGAGGGCAGTTTTGCGGTGGAACCCTGATCGTTCCGGACTGGGTGTTGACCGCGGCCCACTGCGTCGACGGCGACACCACCACCGAGGAGGTCGAGGTCCTCTTCGGGAGCGCGACGCTGGATCAGAGCGGCAATCGGATCGCCGTTCGTCAGATCCGCCTCCATCCGGCCTGGAACCCCGCCACCCGAGACCACGACGCGGCGCTACTCCAACTCTCGGGCGCCGTCCGCAGCCAACCCCCGCTCGCGCTGGCCGCCTTAGAGCAGCTGACCGCGGCCGAAACCCTGGAGGTGTCCGGCTGGGGCAAGACGGACGAGTTCGTCGTCTTCAAGTCCCGGGGCCTTCTGCAGGTGCAGCTCCCCCTGGTCAGCCACGAGGACTGCACCCAACCCGACAGCTACGGCCAGGCGATCACCCCGGCGATGTTCTGCGCCGGTCGCCGCGAGGGAGGGGAGGACGCCTGTCGCGGTGATAGCGGGGGCCCCGCCACGGTCACCGTCGAGGGGGAGGAGCGGTTGGCCGGCATCATCAGTTGGGGCGAAGGCTGTGGCCGGGCCAAGAAGTACGGCGTCTACACCACGGTGCCCCAGGTCGCCGACTGGATCCGCTCCGTGCTGTCGTCAGGGTAGAGCTGGCGAGGCCTCAGGCAGAGCTGGCGAGGCTTCAGCCGTTTCGCAGGGATCGATCGACTTTCCCGAGACCTCAGCCGTTTCGCGGGGTTCGATCCCGTGCCTCCATCACGAACGGCTCGCGGAGCGGACTCCTGCTATCCTCCGCGGCGTCGGAACCAAACCAGACGATCCACGATGCGAGCACGCAACCACCACCGACGACACCGTCCGCTTCTCTTGGCCGCCTCGCGGGTGGCCGTGGGTGTGGCTCTGCTGTCGGCCGCGGCAGCGGCCCCCGCCGCGGCCTCGCCGCTCGGACCCGGTACCGAACTCTGGATCACCCTCGGCGCTGATGCCTTCGATCTTCTGGCCGGTCAGGCCGACCACCAGGGCCTGGAGCGCCTCGAGGAGCAGGACGGGGTGGTGCTGACGCAGGTCCGATTCGGGGATCTAGCGGGTCTCTCGGCCTCGCTCCACGAATCGACCGGCCGCTGCGCCGGGTTCCTGGCTCACCGCACGCTGGCGCAGGCCCGCGCCGCCCTGGCGGTACCGCGCACCAGGAGCTCCCTGGCGGGTGGCGTGTCGTACTCGATCAACCAGACCGAATGGGTCACGAGTCTCGAGGCCGATCTGGACAAACCCTCGATCCTGGCCACCATCGATCACCTGTCGACTGCCTACCACAACCGATACCACGCCTACTCTTCGGGGGCCGAGGCGGCGGAGTGGATCCGCGACCTCTGGCGGAGTTACGCAGAGACGCGACCCGAGGTCACGGTGGAACTGGTGTCCCACCCCGGCATCAATCAGCCGTCAGTGGTGTTGACGATCCCCGGTTCGACCTTCCCCGATCAGCACGTGGTGCTGGGAGGACATCTCGACTCCGTCAGTCCGGGGACCAGCAACCCGAACTTCCTGGCGCCGGGGGCCGACGACAACGCCTCCGGCATCGCTGTGCTCGGCGAGATCGCGCGCGTCGTCCTGGCGGCGGACTTCCGACCCCAGAGGACGGTCCAGATCATGGGCTACGCGGCGGAGGAGATCGGTCTGGTGGGATCGCAAGATATCGCCGACGGCTACGAGGCGGCCGGCCGCGACGTGGTGGCGGTGCTGCAGTTCGACATGACCGACTACTTCGGATCGGTGGAGGACATGGCCTTCCTCAGCGACTACACCAACGCCGATCTCACCGCCTTTCTCGGGCAGCTGGTCGACACCTACCAACCGGTACTCGCCTGGACCACCAGCGCCTGTGGGTACGGCTGCTCGGACCACGCGGCCTGGCATCGGGCCGGCTATCCCGCCTCTATGTCGGCCGAAGCCCGCTTCGGGCAGCACAACCCCGCCATCCACTCCACCTCCGACACGTTGGCGACGCTCGGCCACAACGTGGACCACGCCTTCAAGTTCGCCCGCCTGGGTCTCTCCTTCCTGATCGAAATCGGCAATCCGGAACGGTTCCTCTTCCGGGATGGTTTCGAGACGGGATCGACCGAGGCCTGGTCCCAGTCGGTGCCTTGACCGAGGTCCCCCGATGACGGATCGGAGCCACGCTCCGCAATGCTCCGGTCGACGGAGCCCGCCCAATCGCTGGGTCCAGGTCCAAGCCGAGAAGATGATCGGTCAACACGGTTTCCTCGGCGTGCCGCGGGAGACCTTCCAGGAGGGCGGATCGGCCCACTTTCAGCGGCTCCTGGCCCACGGGTTAGGCCCCGATTCGAAGGTCCTGGACATCGGCTGTGGTGTCCTCCGGATCGGCAGCTGGTTGATTCGCTTTCTCGAACCTGGTGGTTACGCGGGGATCGAACCCGCCCGCGACCGGGTGGAACTCGGCTGTCGGTACCTACTGAGCCCGGAACTCCTGGCCGAAAAGAGACCCCGCTTCGACCACAACGCCGTCTTCGACAGCTCGGGGTTCGAGGATCAGTTCGACTTTTTCCTCGCCTGCTCGATCTGGACGCACTGTGGCAAGGCGCAGATCGCCACCCAGCTCGAGGGGTTTGCCCGCCATACCGGGCCGAGCGGAGTGTTCCTAGCCTCCTACCTCCCGGCGACCGACCCGGAGGAGGACTACCAGGGGGATCACTGGGTGGGAACTAGCCACGAGTCGACCATCCCCGGGATCGTGCGCCACTCGCTGGATTGGATCCGTTCTGCCTGCGTTCACCATCAGCTCCGTGTGACCGAGCTGCCGGGGATCGATTGCGACAGTCAGTACTGGCTCCGCGTGGACAAGTCCTGACGACAGGCCGTGCGCGGCCGCTGCCCGTCAGTCCTCCGAGACCGACGCGAGATTGGCACGGAACACCGACAGGTAGCCCTCGGGGTCGCCGGCCGCCTCGGTGAGTTCTATCGCTTTGGCGTACATCGACCGCGCCTCGGCGGTGCGACCGGCGGCCTTGAGGCCGTCGCCGAGCGAGTCGTAGACGTTGGCGCTCTCCGGGTAGAGATCACGGTTGAGCTCGAACACCGTCACCGCGCGCTCGGGCTGGCCGGTCTGGAGGTATTCGTAGCCCAGGTTGTTGAGCTCCGAGGGGTCGAGGTTCACGCTTTCGGGGCCCAGCTCTCGCGCCTCCTGCCAGCGTGCCTGGGCGGCTTCGGTCCCGTTGCTCTCCAGCGCCTCGCGGACCCAGGCCGCGATCGACGGTCGGGCCATCTGGGTCGCCAGGGCCTCGAGCGCGGCGTCGAACTCGGCCTTCCGGTGCACGCGACCGTCGGCGACCACGGCGCGGATCTCGCGAACGTTTTCGATGTCGTCGAGCGGGTCGCCGTCCAACAGCACGAGATCCGCCAGTTTCCCGACCTCCACCGTCCCGAGTTCGGCCTCCCGGTCGAAGAAGGTGGCGGGGGCCAGGGTAGCGGCCTGGAGTGCGGCCAGCGGGGTCAGGCCCGCCTCCACCAGCAGGGCGAGTTCATCGTGCAGGCCCGAGCCGGGGAACGCCCACGGGTTCGGGGTGTCGGATCCCGCCAGGATGGGAACACCGACCTCGGCCATCAGCCCCACCAGTTTCATCTCGTGGGCGTAGAAGGCATGAGCGGCGGCGATCTCGGCTTCGGGGTGTTCGTACCCCGGGGGCGGATACCAGGAGAGGGTGTCGGACGAGGCGAGGTAGCGCAGACGCTCGTCGCCGGCCGCGGCGAGTTCCTCGAAGAAGGCGTTTCCGCGCAGAGTGATGAGCGTTGGCACCTGCCAGACCTCCCGTTCTCGCAGGAGCTCGAACAGGGCGCGGCAAGTCGGCTCGTCATGCCCTGCTCGAACTCGATCGAGCAACCCTCGCTGCCCGGCGGAGCGGTCGGAGCGGTAATAGGCAGACCAGGCTTCCTGCAGTTCCGCCGGTTCGGTGGTGCAGGCCTCGGCGATCTGGGTCAGGTGTTCGACCGACCGCTGACCGGCCTCGGCCGCTTCCTCCACGGTCACGGCCAAGGGGATATGCCCAGCGAAAGGGATCCCGAGTTCTTTGGTGCGCTCGGCGATGGCGAAGTACGCCTCGCGCGAGAGTTTGGCGTAGACCTTGATGAAGGGGGACCCGTCGGCGTGCAGCTGGTCGACCAGAGCGCGGGCCTCTTCGGCATCGGCGGCCACGTTCGAGCCGGGCCACACTGGATTCGGGCCGTCGACCAGGTTGCCCGCGATCACCCTCCGCGGTGGTCCGAGCACCTCCCCCCGGGCGATCTCGTCCGCCCGGCTGCGATCGAACCGCAGGTTGCCCCAGGTGTCGCGGATCCCCGTGACGCCGTGGGCGAGGAGCTGCAGGTAGTACGACTCCAGCCACTGCGTCGACGCTGCGTGCACGTGGGAGTCCCATAGCCCGGGGATCAGGAAACCACCCGCTCCGTCGACTACCTCGTCGGCTCGCACCACGTGGCTCGGATCCGTGGGGACGATGGCGGTGATCTTGCTGCCGTCGATGACGACCGTCTGATGTGGCAGCCGGCTGCCATCCCGGGTGTCGATCACGGTGGTGTCGGCGATGACCACGTCGCCGGTCAGCTCGACGGGTTCGGGGCCACAGCCAAGGACGAGGCTACCGGCGAGGATCAGGGTTGCGAAGAGTGGAATGGGTCGGCGCATGGTCGGGTCTCCCAGGGGCTGGGGCTGTTCCGAGGGCCTCGGAGTTGGGGAGCTACCTGAGGAGGCCAGGTCAGGTCGCTCCAAAGCGGCTTCGGCTCGGCTGGCCGACGGTCGCCACGCACTGGTGGCTTGACACGGGATCAAGGGTTGGAGTTCCAGGCTGAGAGCGTACCGCTTTCGAAGCCGTCGGCGAAGAGGGGTTTGCAGCTGGGAAAGGAGGCGGCAGTGACCGAGGTGGCCCAGTTCCAGTGCACAGCAGGGGGAAGATCTTTGCTGTAGATCCCGGCGTACCAGAAGGTAGTGCCCGCGGGATCGATCGTCATCCCCGTGGACTCACCCCAGCGATTGGGGTTGCGGTACGGAGTCTCTCCCGGTTGGACCAGGATCTCTGGTCGCAGTGTGCCCGGGGCATCAGTGGCCAGCCTTCCGGCCACGGCCGTCGAGGGGAACTCTGAGGGTGAGAATCGCGTGTATCCAAGGGCGACGTTGCCACAGGCGTCGACGGCCAGATCCCCATAGGCCCTCGAGCTGTCTTCGCTCCCGAAGACTCCAGCCTCGATCGCCGTCCGAGTGGCCAGCTCGATCTTCGCCCACTGCAAGCAGTTCATCGGAAGCCCGTTTTGATCGCAGGCCGCGTGGTTGACGGTCCACCCATAGCCGTGGCGGTACTCGAAGTCGGTGAGGCGGGAATCGCCCCCCGAGATCGGGCCGGTCCCTCCTGCTTGAGGGTTGTCGAGAGGGGGAGAGAGGCTGATGCCGTGGAGAGCCTCGAGGTCGAGGTTGGTCTGGAGGCTCAGGATGTTGCTACCGAAGGGATCGGTCCAGCTGATGATCCCCAAGTCGCTAGGGGAATCCACGGATGGAATCAGCAGGAAGTAGTGTTGGTCGCCTTCCGGCCAGCTACCGTCCCGCCATCCGTGGAGATGCAGGGGCACCGGGAAGTCCGTGGTCGAGCGGATCTCCTTCTGCACCCAGCTCGCTGGGTCCCCGGCGTACATCTCCTCTTTGTCGAAAGCAAAGACGGCGGGGCGGCCAGCCGATAGATCGATACCAGCCATGAATATGGCCTCGGTACCGATTCCCGCTCTCATCAACTCCCAGTAGCCTTCGGCGAAGGGAAAGACGTAGCCGTACCAGGTCGCGGTAGGGTCCGAGGTCGCGGTCACGGCCATGCAGTAGAAGTCTCCGGCCGAGGCGCCGACTACGAATCGATCACTGCGTTCGTCGTAGAGGGCCTCGGGAAAACTGTGGTTCTGGCAGGGAGGCGCCCCAAAGAAGAGCCCCGGTAGGTCGGTCGAGAGCAGGGGCTCTCCATCGGTCGAGAAGACCTCGACCGAGCGCACTGTCGTCACCACGACGTGGTTCGGACCGACCGCGATGTCGGGTTGGCTGGGACTGGAACCACCGGGTCCGGGGCAGCAGGTCTCGGCGTCGGCTGCTGGAAAGCTCGTTTCGATTTCTAAGTTCATGCCGGCACCTCCGAGGAGAACAGGCTCTGATTCGCCGATGCTTTGCCCAGGGGCCGGGCCGGTGAGTGCAGCCAGCCAACTCGGACCCAGAAGGAGCAGGCCAAGGCCCAGCCCGGTACGAACCTCGGTACGTAGGCGGTCGAAGGACAGTGTGAAGGTGGAATCTATACAGCGGTGGACCATGAGGAAGCTCTCTGGATGGAGATGGGAAGTACCTGGTCATTGAAACGTCCGGCGAGCCCAAACCGCACACGCGGTGCCTTGGATAGACTCGGATCGATGCGCACCGAGAGGGAGCCTGCCTTGGGATCAGGTGGTCGAGGAAGGAGCTGATGGCGGCCCTCGGCGCGAGCCCGCGCATCGTGGTGGTGGGGGCAGGGATCCTCGGCCTGTGGACGGCGCGCCAGCTGCAGCTGCGCGGGGCCGAGGTGACGTTGGTCGACGCTCGAGGACCGGGCAACGACCTCGGTAGTTCCGGAGACTCGACGCGTATCTGGCGCACGGTCTACGGCGGCGACCGCCTCTACCAGGAGCTCGCCCAGCGCGCGAAGCCCGCCTGGCTGGCGCTCGACTCGTCGACGTCGACTCCGCTGTTTCGTCCCACCGGTGTCCTCTGGTTGCTCCGGGCCGAAGGGGAGAAGTACCTCGGCCGGGCGCGGGCCGTGGGGATCGAGGAGGCCACCCGGCTGGAGGAGCTCTCGCTCCCTGAGGCCCGGCGGCGTTGGCCGGCCCTCGACCTATCCGACGTGTCGCGGGTGGTCTTCGAGCCCGAGGCCGGCGTGCTCGCAGCGCGGGACTGTTGCCTGCAACTCTTCGCCCAGTTGGAGGCCGCGGGTGGAAGATACCACCAGGCGTCGGTGCAACCCGGCGCCTGGGTAAGGGGCCGGCTCCGAGAGGTGGTAGAACGCGACGGGACCGCGCTGTCGGCGGACGCCTTCGTCTTCGCCTGCGGCCCGTGGCTGGGTTCCCTCTTCCCCCGGATCCTCGGTCCCTATCTCCGGGTCACCCGACAGGACGTCTTCTACTTCGAACTCCCGACGGGGGCCGCCGGCGAGGACCTCGCAGAACTGCCGGTCTGGTGCGACTTCGGGGCGGAGTTCCTCTACGGCATGGTCGATCCCGCCGGCGGTGGGTTCAAGATCGCCAGCGACCGCCGCGGCTCCTCGATCGATCCCGACACCGATCCGCGCACGGTCACGGCGGAAGACGTCTCAGCCGTGCGACGGGTTCTGGCGCGACGTTTCCCCGGGCTGGCCAAGGCTCCTTTCGTTCGCTCGAAGGTCTGCGTCTACACCAACAGTCCAGATGGTCACCTGGTCGTCGATCGCCACCCGGAGGCCGACAACGTCTGGCTGCTCGGCGCGGGTTCGGGGCACGCTTTCAAGCTCGCCCCGACACTGGGGGAACTGGTGGCGGCGGCGATCCTCGAGGGCGCGGATCTCCCCAAGAGCTGTTCCGTCGGTCGGTTCGTCACCACCGAGGCGGATCGGATGACCACCCAGTTCGAGCGTTGAGTTGGATCTAGTGCCGGGGACGGTATGATCGATGCCTCTTGGAAAGTAGATCGTCTGGTCTGAGGATCCCCCCGCGGACCCGGCCCGCGGGCTTGGCTCCGGGGTTCGGCCATGGGCTGGCCTGGATCGCCCTGTTGGTTCTGCTGCTCTCCTGTGGTCCGCCACCGGTGGCAGAGGACGAGGCGGAGCCGACGGCATCCGAACCGGTCTTCCGTATCGCACGGGGCGGCGATCTCGCCTCGCTCGACCCCATGACCTCGGAGTTCTTCACCGTCGACGTGATGTCGAACGTCTTCGAAGGGCTCGTCGCCCACGACGATCGGATGGCTCTGCGACCCCGGCTGGCGGTGGAGTGGTCGAGCCTCGACGACCTGACCTGGTCCTTCCGGCTGCGACCGGGCGTGCGGTTCCACGACGGCTCACCCCTCACCGCCGCCGTGGTCCAACAGGCCTTCGACCGCGTGCTCGAGGATCCCGACGCGCCCGGGCGCCAGTTCTTGAACAGCGTGGCCCGGGTCTCGGTGGCGGGCGATATGGAGATCCAGATCAAGACCTCCGCGGCCGACCCCCTACTGTTGCAGCGCCTGGCCCAGTTTCGGATCGCGCTCGGCGCGACCTCCGTCGAGGTCATCGAGCGGATGGCGGGCACCGGACCCTACCGCTTCGGCGCCTGGGATCCCGGCGAGCGGGTGGTACTCGAAGCCCACGAAGACTACTGGGGCGGTGCGCCCGAACTCCCGGCGGTCGAGTTCGTACAGCTCGACCGCGAGCAGCGTTTGCCCGCCCTCGAGCGCGGGGAGATCGACCTGATGGCGCTGGTCACTCCCATCGAGGTCGGCCCGGAATCGGAGATCGAGGTGATCACGGGGCCGAGCCTGGGGCGACTCTTCCTCTGGTTCACCGGCGAACCTACCGCCACGCAGGATCCCCGGGTCCGCCAGGCGGTCTCCCTGGCCCTCGATCGGCCCGCCCTGGTCGAAGCGGTGATGGGGGAGGGCGCACTGACCGCCCACCAGCTGGTGCCGCGTCTGATCTTCGGACACGTCGCCGGCCTCGAGAGCCCCCCCGCCGACCTGGTTCGAGCCCGGGAGCTCCTGGTCGAAGCCGGCTGGGACGAGGGCTTTACGCTGCCGATCCTCCACCACGATTCGCCCCTGCACGCCGAAGTCGCCCGGCTCGCCGGCGACCGACTGGCGCAGATCGGCATCCAGCTCGAACCCCGCGTCGTCGGCATGGACCAGATCATCCACGGATTCCAGACCGAAGGCGGCGACCCCTTGCTCTCCTTCTGGACCTACGACGACGGCGACGCCGGAGGGTTCCTCCGCGACTGTCTCCGCACCCGCGACCCCGACCTCGGCCGCGGTCTGCTCAACCCCGGCTTCTCCAGCCCGCTTCTCGACCAGTGGATCGACGCCGCCCTCACCGAAATCGACCCCGTGGCTCGCCAGCAGCTGTACGAGGAGATCATGCGCCAGGCCCTGGAGGAGGTCCCGGTCGTGCCCCTACTTGATCAGACCACCCACTACGCCGTACGCCGCGGGGTCGCCCTCGCCGTCCGAGCCGACGCCCGCATCGACGTCGCCGCGATCACGCGCACTCGCCCCTGACCCGAACCCCCGACGCCAGCCCTCCAGCGTGGTAGAATCCGACGACTGGGCGGCCAAGGGGCCGCCCTCTCAGGTGTTGGCGGACGACCCTGAGTCCGGCGGACCGCACGGTCGATCACTTGCGCTAGTAGCTCAACTGGATAGAGCACCAGACTTCGGATCTGGGGGTTGGGGGTTCGAGTCCTCCCTGGCGCACCATCCGCCGCTCTGTGGATCCGGCCACTCCGCCACTCCGGACCCAGCGGACCGGCAGGTCCCCGAAGCCCGCGTTGACCGCATACCGTCCGCGAGGCACGCCGCTCCACCCTTCCTTGACCACCGAGTGTCCCCGACTCCGACAAACGCCCTCGCATCGTTTGGAAGGCCAACTGCCCAGTTGGCAAAGTGAGCGGCGCAATCGTTCCCGAACGCCCGGGTAGTTACCGCCCTTGTTGCTCCAGCGATTTCGGCTCAACGTCATCCAGCGTGGGGCAGTGGACAGCGGCGAGGCCTGGAGCCTCCGAGGCCTCGAACCCACCGGACCCGGCGGGTTCCCGAAGCCGCCCTCGGCTGCTTGCCGGCCGTGAGGCACGCCGCTACACCTTTCCTCGACCACCGAGGTGTCCCCGGCTCCGACAAGCGCCCTCACATCGTTTGGAACGCCAACTGCCCAGTTGGCAAAGTGGGCGGCGCAAACGCTGCCGAACGCCCCGGGTAGACGCTGCCCTCGTAGCTCTAGCGATCTCGGTTTCGGTTCAGCCGGATCGAGCGTGGGGCAGCGGTACCCTGAGGTAGAGAGCCGTGATCCCGATCAGGGACAGGTCGAGAACGCTCCCGTGTCCGTGACCGCATCCGCCGAGTGTCCCAGATCGTTGGTCCACACCTTCGTCAGACCGACCGCCAGATCGGTCACAGTCACCGTGAACTCGACGTTGGTCGTCGCCGCGAAGAACACCCAGAAGTTGTCGAACTGCGAGCCGCAGGTGTCCACCATCTTGAAGAGCATCTCGATGTTGGAGGCGTTGAAGAAATAGAAGAGCCCCGAGCTATCGCCGGGCAGGTCCGCGTTGGAAACCTGGCCTCGCCCGGTCCGCTCTTGGAAGTCTCGCCAGTCGACTTCGACTTGGAAGCGCCCGTCGAGCAGACAGAGCGTGTCGTCGTCGGCCACGCAGCCGTAGGCCGAGGCGCACTGCGCATCCCAACCGATGTCGCTCAGCACGCAGGTCGCGAGGCCAGGGTCGTGGATCGCCTCTCCCATCGCCAAAAAGGGTGTCATCAGGGAGTCGGCGTGGCCAGCGGGGTAGGTGGCCTCGTCGAAGTGCGCGATGCTCGAACCCGATTCGAAGGGAAAGGGAGCGTACAGTCTGGGTAGCGTCCCCCCGTTCGATTCGACCGTACCTGGTCCGTCGAAGTAGAGGTTGCCGCTCGTCAGGGCAGTTCCGAGGCTCAGGGAGCCGTCAGGTAGCGCCGCGAGGGGCGCCCCGGAACCGTCGACGACCCAGAGGTCGTAGATGAACGGCGACCCCAGGATGCCTACGAACCCGAGGTTGCCGAGCGCAAAGAAGCTGTCCGAGAAGCCCAGACCGTGAATGATCTCGTGGAGTACGACCGTCGTCAGGTCGTAGTCGTTCGGCGCGGCGTTGCCGTCCGTGCCCAAGTACCAGTTGGTGAAATCGGAGTTGAAGTTGGCCACGATATCTGGATCGCCCGGGTTGCGATCACTGCCCGAGAGCGAATCGAAGAGAGCCCGGGGGAACCAGATATGGGCGATCGGCCCGCTCAGGAAACGGACGTAGCCGGCCGCCGCCGCCGACCCGAGAACGCCGGGTTCGAGGGGGGTCCAGTTCGCATCGATTCGAATCGTCACCGGGGACGAGATCATCGAAGCCGCGATGTCCACGGCCCGCTGGAAAGCATCCCGAGCCTCCGAGGGGAAGCCGTTGTAGGTGACCTCGATGTTCGCACTCACCGTCGCTGCTTCGACCCGCGAGCGAATTCCCTCCCGCATCGGCACGCGGCTCTCGACCGAGGTCGGGTCAGCCCGCAGCACCAGGACCTCACCCGGCACCGCACTTCGCTCCTCGACCGATTGCAGTATGGCGGGCGTGATCTGCACCTCTGATGGGTCCACCCAGACTTCGGTGTCAGCGTTCGCCCTGGGTACGAAGTGACGTGCTCCCCGAAACTCGGTCCAGTCGAAATTAGACTAGGCCGGAGATTTTGGAGGAGCAGATGCGCAAGAGTCGGTACAGCGAGGAGCAGATCATTCGAGTGCTCCAGGAGGTCGAATCAGGTAGGACGGTCAAGGAGGTTTGCCGGGAATACGGCGTGGCCACCGCGACCTACTACAACTGGAAATCGAAGTACGGTGGGATGGAGGTCAACGATGCCCGCCGGCTGCGTGAGCTCGAGCTGGAGAATCGTCGTTTGAAGAAGGCGGTCGCTGATCTGACGCTCCGAGAGCAGGCGCTGAAAGATACTCTGTCGAGAAAATGGTGACGCCCGCGGCCCGGCGCGCGGCGGTAGGACATCTCCGGGAGCAGTGGGGTCTCAGTGAGCGTCGAGCTTGCGATCTGGCGAGCCACAGCCGATCGTCGTTTCGACGCCGAAGGCTTGTGTTTGAAGCCGACGAAGCGCTTCGAGACCGGTTGTTGGAGCTGGCCGCTGAGCGCCCTCGCTTCGGCTATCGCCGACTCCACATACTCTTGGTGCGGGAAGGCTGGTCGATCAACCGCAAACGGGTCTACCGCGTCTATCGAGAGCTTGGCCTGGCGGTGCGGCGCAAGAAGCGGAAGCGCGTTTCTCAGGCGAATCGCCGGCCTCGAGTCGTACCGATTCGAGCGGATGTCCAGTGGTCTTTGGACTTCATGCGGGACACCCTCGCCAGTGGTCGAGTCTTCCGCACGCTCAACGTAGTGGACGACGCTACGAGGGAGAGTCTCGCCATAGAGGTGGACACATCGCTCTCAGGGCTTCGCACCGCCCGCGTGCTCGATCGGATCGCCGAGTCTCGCGGGGCCTATCCGAGCCGCCTGGTGCTCGACAACGGTCCCGAATGCACGAGCAAGGCACTGGACTTGTGGGCCTACCAACGAGGTGTGGAGCTCTGCTTCATCCGGCCAGGGAAACCGATCGAGAACTGCTTCGTCGAGAGCTTCAACGGTCGGTTCCGAGACGAGTGCTTGAACCTGCACTGGTTTCTCAGCCTCGCCGATGCCCGTCGCAAGATTGAAGCCTGGCGGATCGACTACAACATGGTCCGACCGCACGGCTCGCTCGGTGATCTCACACCCGAGGAGTACGCTAGGACCCAGGCCTTTGAAACGCTGTCAGAAGAAGCTGGGTAGGATGGGAGTGTCCATTTGCCCGTGGTATCAACATGGGGAGCACGTCAGAAGCAGGACAGTACCAGCCAGAGAGTGGCCAGCGCCCGGCCGGGGAATCGGATCGAAGTGAGCGCGCGGGAGATTGCGGTGTCTTCAATAGACGCAGGGTTCGAGATCATCTGCAGAGTCCTCCTCTTGGCCGAACTCGCGGGAAGCGCCAGGAGAGAAGCCTCCGGGGCGCAGGAGCTCGCCGTTGGTGTTGTGAGCGTTGGCTCACGCGCCAGTGTGGAGGGGGGCAGTGTCAGAAGCTGTCAGGGACACGCCTCTGCGTGGGGGGCGACTCAACGCGGCGCTGACGTGGCGAAGCGCACTGCGCGCCCCAACCGATGTCGCTTGTAGACGGGGTAGCCCGAGGAGCTACGGACAGATTCAAGAGTCCTTCCAGGCTGAGGAGGACAAGGGAACCATCAGGAAGGTTCAGCTGAAGGGGTTGGATCGGGAGCGGTTTGTTCGAATGGTGGGGCCGAGGAGCGGGCAGCTCCAGGCCAGAGTGTCCGTGCGTTGAGCGACGTTCCTGAAGAGGATATCGCGGCAAGGCTGGGCCTCGCTCTGGTCATCGATAGCAGCAGCAGTGGGGTGTTGAACGCGATGAAGGGGTGAAGTCTCCACTTCTCTCAATGCCACCGAGCGCCAGCCGGCCCGAGATCGTCCAACTCACTCCATAAAGGCAGATATCCATCCCTGCTGCACGAGCACTTCGGCGGCTACCTTGATCTGGCGGGGCGTGAATCGACGTTTCCGCTCGTTCCATCCATAGACGCGGTCCTCGATTGCAGGCAACGAGGCGACTGTCTCTCTGCTACAAACCCAGTGGACGGTTGACAGGAGTTCAAGGCCAAACGGGCTTTCGAAGCCGTCAACCAGTTCGGATACCCGTTGTAGATGACGATTGGTCGCCTCGTCGTCGACGATCTGAGCGCGGGCTTGGTCGAGTGCACCGTCGAGTAGATGCAGCTGTTTATGCGGTGCATCGCCGCCGTCATCGTAGCCCTGCACAAAGTGGCCCTCTATCTTGTTCAAGACATGGCGAAGGTTCTCAGAGTAGGGCCCGAACGGCCCCTTCTGATACTTCAGCCTCAAGGCCAGTCCGCTCTCCTGGGCGAAGTACAGAAGTTTGTGGAGTTCGAGAAGCGTGACGAAGGGGTCCATGAGGCCGCCGAGATAGCGGTCAAAGAGGGCGATGAGGGCGGCCCGGCCATTGGTCATCCGTGGCCTCTTCGATTCACTGACAGAAGTACTGGGTCGACCACCGGGCTCGAAGATCGTGGTCTCGAGGCCTGGCACTCGGTCCACCGCAGCGACGATGCGAGGGCGCACGTCAGACCAGTTGAGACCACCCAGCCCGCAGCCCAGAGGTGGTATCGCAATCGACCGAATGCCGCGCTCCTCGATGACGCGAACTAGGTCGTCGAGGCCAGAGTCGATGTCCTCGAGGCGACTCCCCGCTCTCCAGTGTCTCTTGGTGGGGAAGTTGATGATCCACCGAGGCCCCGTAAGCCGGTGCGTGTCAACTACGAACATCTTCCCGGGGCGGACTTGGCCCTCGGCGCAAGCAGCGGCGTAGGCGTTGAAATTCTCCTTGAACGCCTTCTTGAACTGCAGTGCAATGCCTCGGCCCATTACCCCAACACAATTGACGGTGTTGACTAGGGCTTCAGCGTCCGCAGCTAGGATATCGCCGGTCTTGAACTCAATCACCTGTAGCTCCAACTCTAATAGTACCACCGAGTTCGAACCATCGTTGCAGGTTGATGATCAGCGCTCTTGACGATTTCCTCTACCCGTTGGTGAATGGCTCCCGATTGAACTCCGACCTCTTCGACAAG
Organism: Thermoanaerobaculia bacterium; assembly: GCA_030429235.1. GTDB lineage: Bacteria > Acidobacteriota > Thermoanaerobaculia > Multivoradales > JAIOJS01 > JAIOJS01. The sequence continues at coordinate 248,143 of JAUIDB010000002.1, forward strand.
GGCCCACGGGAATCGGTTTTCGACCAAGAACTCCGCTTGCTTCCCGTCGCGTTTTTCCTGCCAGCTGGTGGCGTTTATGGCAGCCCAATCGAGATCTGCGAGCTGCGAGAGATCCACTCGATCTTCGAAGTACATACTGCCGGCGTTCGAGTCAGTGAAGGCCCATCGCAGTTCTTCCTCGTCGGCCCAGGAAACGACCTTGGCTAGATCGGCTTTGAGGTGGACAATCGGACCTTGGCCTCCACGATAGGCGAGATCTGAGTGGTTGCCTTTGTGGAGGATGTAGAGCATGACCGACCGGGGGCAGAAATAGAAGGGAACGCAGCTACCCACCGTGAGGCCAGGATGACTCCTGAGCTTCCGGGTCAATCTCCTCTCCTTGATATGCGACATCCCAACTGTCGTGCCCGTGCCCGTGCGGCCCGCCATCTCCCGATCGCACCAAAGGAACTCGTCGCTGACGACTGACTCCAGTCGATCGACGTGGAGAATGTGGTAGATCTTCGGTTCGGGTGGTGGTAGGGCTGAAGTCTTCACTGCATTGAAGTCGCTACGGAGCAACCGGTAGTTGAGGCCTCACTCGACCCCCAAAGCCTTGAAGGCCGCATCCCGTGGATCGGCGTAGAACCCCGTTTGGAACTTCGCAAAAAGTTCCCCTGGGATTGATGGGATGTCCGTCACGCTGGCCATCGGCAACAAGAGCCGTTTCGCCCCGGCATCGAAAGCTACCTGCAGTGACTCCGCCAGGTTCTGGACCGGAATGATGCTACCCCCCAGGCTCATACTGCCGAGGACCACGAGCTGGCTCTGGACGGGTTTGCCCAAGAGGCCGGAGCAGAGAGCGATGAAGCTGGTGAGGGTCATGGCGGTAGTTGGCCCGCTGTTGTGGAGCTCCACGACGTGAAGGTGGTAGTCGTGGTCCCCGGCCTTCTCCGATGAGGTCACACCACTCACGTTTGCTTTGAAGTAGTCGTAGCCGACCCGGATGGCCTCTTTGGCGGCGGTGTTGGAGCCGAGGCCCGAGAGGCTCAGCTTTCCGTTCCCGGGTGTGACCTGCGTTTCGAGCCGGTAGAGCCCCAGGTGATCGCTGCTGCCAGTTGCGATCGTGTGGAGAGTTCCCGGGTTGAGTGGGCCATCTGGGATGAGCGAGCCGCCGCCCTGCTCGGGGACCGAGATGAACTTCTCTTCGTGGGTGTCCTGGTCGATGTAGGAGAAGTGGACATCGTAGAACTCCATCCCTCCGATCTTCTTGAGCTGCTCCTTGATACGTCGCCGAGTCTCGAGGGCGTACTCGAGGCAGCGGGCCACGGCTTCCTTGTCGTAGGCCTCGTTGGGGTAGAGGAGCTTCAGCAGACCCGACACCGTGTGCTTCACGGCGATGGAGTCGCGTTGGTTGAGATCGCGGCCGAGCTTGAAGTACTTGCTGATGGCGTCGCCGAAGTTGCGTTTGCGCATCTCGCGGAGGAACTCGGCGAGGTAGTCGGTGATCAGGCCGTACTCACCGGTGAAGAACTCCGGTCGCATCTTCGGGATCTCCCACCCGGGGATGTAGGCGTGGAACCGGTCGAAGAACGCGGAGTCGATCATGGCTTCGGGGAAGGGGGCAAGGAGATGCCCGGTCTTCACTAGCGTGTCGACGGCAGTGTTGAGGTTGCCCACGAACACCATCGAAGCGTAGGCGGCGACCTGGTCGCGCCCACGGGCGAAAGATCCGGAGGCCATGTAGTCCTTCATGATCTGGACACCATCGCGGTCCTTGAACCGGATTCCCGCGACCTCGTCGAAGGCCACCACGTCCCACAGGCCGACCAGACCCACCGTGCTGCGGGCGAGGTTGTAGAAGAGGTTCGCCACCGTAGTCTGCCCGCCGGAGATCAGGATGCTGTTGGGACTGATCTCCTTGTAGATGTGGCTCTTGCCGGTCCCTCGTGGTCCCAGCTCGCAGACGTTGTAGTTGTTCTCGACCAGCGGGATCAGCCGGCAGAGGATGTGCCACTTCACCCGCGGCTCGAACTGGGTTGGTTCGTAGCCGCAGGATCTCAGGAGCACGTCGATCCACTGCTCTTCCGTGAACCGCTCCCGCCCTTCGAACAGCTCCTCCATGTCCATGTTGGGCATCTGGATCGGCTTGATGTCATCGATGAGAAATGGCGAGCCCTTCTGCCCCTCCTCGTAGAAGTACTGCATCCGAATGATGGCCCAGATGCCACCCGCGAGCAGCTTCTCGTACTTCCTCACCATACTCGTGGGCACATGAACGCCCTTGGTCCCCAGGTTGGTCAAGGTCGCCTCGTATACATCCCGCCGCTGGTTCAGCTTTACCGTTACCTTGTCGATGATCTTCAAACCGCCCTTCTCGCGGATCGTCGACTTCACCTTCTCGGCCTCGTCGGGGCGCACGTAGTTGTCGGTCAAGACCTTCTTGACCGTCTTCATGCCCTCCTCGATCACTACCGGATCGTTCGAGGCGCAGTAGTTGCCGAGCAGGTACTCCAAGACGAAGACTGGGACGTTCGCACCCTCCTTGACCAGCTTGGTCAGGTCCTTGCGCACCACCTTGCCCGCGAAGTGGTAGTTCAGGAGATCGTTGAGGTCGCCGTCAGGTCCTAGGGGGGGGGTGGCGTCCAGCGGGGAATCAGAGGTCGAAGTCATCGTGGATGGCCCTATCAATGGTTACTTCTATGCTGCCATGCTCGATGCCCGTATCGTGGTCGCGGAGCACCAGCCGGTAGGGTGTGTTCTTGTCGAAGTCCCGATCCTCGAGCGTCAGGGAGATCATCCTCTGGCGATCATCGATACTCTCGGAGCTGCTGTCGAAGGTCACGGTCTCGATGCTGGTTACGGGCTGTTCGCCTTCGTAGACCGCGACCTTCAACGTGACGGGCTTCGCCCGATCCCCGACCGGCTCGACCTGAATCAGCTGGAATCGGTGGGTCGGAGCGGTAATACGGTGGCGCGTCCCCAGCACCTGGACCCCAACAGGTTTCGTCTTGGTCTTCTCCCGAGCTCGTTTGTCCTTGAAGTGTTTGACGGTGACGACGGGGACCACGATCTCCTGCAACATCGCACCCCCGTGGACAAAACGAGCCCCGCCCTGGAAGTGGAAGAGGTTGTTTCCCTTCGGCACCCAGAACATCATGTCGCCGTCGGCCCTGGCGGTCGTTCGAGTCTGGCCAGACCAGGCCACGGAGTTCGCAGGGAGCTCCTTACCTAGAAGGTAGCGCTTCTTGGCGATCGCCGTCCCGGCGGGCTTCTTCCCGATCTTGTTCTTGTCGACCTCGGTAGGTGACGAAGCGCTGAATAGGAAACCATGGTCTGCTGTGATCAAGACATGATTCCCGTTGAGGCTGTTGACGACGTATCGCACCAGGGCCTCCAGCTCGTCCAGCGCGACCGCCGCCGCTTGGAAGGTGTCCCCTTCGGTCGCTGCCTTGTCTCCCACCGCGTCGATACGGTCGTGGTAGATGTAGACCACCCTGCGGTCTCCGATGAGCTTACGGCCTTCCTCCTTCTTCAGCTCGAGGAGGTCCGACGCGCGCACCGCCATCCCGTCGACCGAATCGAGGATCTGATCGCGCTGTTCGAACGACGCAGCGCGCTTGCCGTCGATCCGGACCTCCCCCTTGTCTGTGTACGAGATCGTTTCGTGAGGAAGAAGGCTCGCCATCCCGAGGGCCGTATACGATGGAAGAACGCCCAGCTGAGACCCGAGCTCCGCCTCGAGCCGATAGGTCCCGTTGAGACGTCGGGTCAGCTCCTCGGCGACCTCGTAGCGCAGCGCATCGCTGATGATCACGAACGAGCGGCGCCTGTCATGCCCCTTCAGTCGCTGCCCGATCTCTCGCTCGTAGAAGTGGTACTGATTCGAGACGTTGGGGAGCCGCCAGGTCTTCAAGAGCTCAGACTCGACGAGCTTGCCCCAGGTCAGGGCCATCGGGGTGAGGAACCCGTTCTCGTAGTGCGCCTCGATCGTCGCCCGAAGATCGTCGGCCCACCCTGGGGCAGTGCGGTCAGCGTGCCAGCAGAACTGGCGATATAGCTGGTCGAAGCGAAAGAGGCTCGTTTCGTAGGCGCGGTACATCGAGGCGGCGTCGCTGAAGTCGAAACCAGGGGCGGCCTCGCCGCGAAGCTCCAAGAACCCCGCCGCGCAACGGATGCTTTCGTAGGCGGAACTGCGGGCTGTGCGCTGCGGCTCTGGGATCGAACTCGACTCCACCCAGAAGGTCGAAAGCCGCTGCGCCGCACCGTCCCGAATCTCCGACGTCTCGACCGTGCCGGCTTCCTGGGAAAGCGCGTTGAGTTGCTGAACGAGACCCCTAGCGATGACTTCGTCGACCTCGGGGAAGGTCTCGACCCTGATGAGATCCTGAACCTGAAGCGCCTTCAGAAGGGGACGGATGCCCAGTTCATGGCCGACCTGGGTAGCTAGGCGACGGTAGCTTTCCGCTTTGCTGCTGCTGTCACGCCACGAATCCAGGAAGACCACGGCGCTTCGGGTTCCGGCCGGCGGCAGCCTCAGGTGCAGCAGCTCGGTCGACTCTGGCCCTCGAAGCTGGTGCAACAGGTCAGACGTAAGAAGACGCCGTAGCAGATTAGCCAGGGTCCGCTGGCTTGGGGTCTCCGCCTGGAACCCGAAGTGGTCTTCGCAGAGCTCCCAGAAGGGCTCGTCGAGGTCGTACAACTCCAGTTGGCGCGAGACTTCCGGCACTGCTGCGAGGTCGATGGTGCCGTCTTCGTTGACCAGGGAATGGAAGAGGGTGCGCAAGAGGCCGTAGAAGTCCGCGTGCTCGGCCCCGGCGATCACGGCCATCATCTTGCGGTCCAGGTCCTTCTCCGGGTCGTCCGGTTGGACGAGGCCTTTCAGCTTCCGAACCCGCTGCTTGTTGTCGAAGAACTTGCGTCGCAGTGCGATGTGGCTGCGAAGTGCTTGGCTGGCTAGACCCAGCTCCTGCAGAAGGATCGAAGGCCGATCAGCCCGGAAACTCCCGCTGTAGAGACGAATGTCGAGCAGCCAATCGCACTCGAGATCGGGCTCTTCGAGGGCAGAGTAGAGGAGGTAGTGCCCTTCAGGATCCTCCCGTTCGAGGCGTAGCTTTAGCTCCAGGGCGCCCACCGTGGACGTGTCGACCACGGTGATGTCCTCGAGGGCCAACTCAGGGACCAGCTCGCGGAACTCCCCGTCGGGGTCGTTCCAGAAGACGATTCGGTGACCGTCGGTCTGGAAGCGGCGGGTGATGGCTTCTTCGATCTGTTGGAGGTTCATTGGGGGGAGTTCATCGCGATCGGGGTTGTCGGGAAAGTAAGTTGTTGTGAAAGCAGGCTTAAGTGGCTTGTATTGCACCGCAATTGCACCACGATTGCACCTTAGGTTGCACCATGGTCAAGCTGTGCCCGGTACTCTCGCCCTCTTGCGGTGAGTCGGTACTTCTGGTTCTTGCTGCGAGGCTTCCCGGGGATCGTCATCTCGATCAGGCCAGCGTCGATGGCGGGACGTAGGTACTTTCGGCGGAAGTACTCGCGATCCGAGAGCCTTGAGAGCTGCTGCAATTCTTCGCGGCTCAGCTCGCCATCGCACAGTTCTAGCAGTCTCTCGACTTGCGGGGTAACTTGCGGGGTAACTTGCGGGGTAATTTGCGGAGTCATGCCTGCTAGCGGTGCGGCGGCCGAGTGGGCCAGCAACCGAATCAGGAAGTAGGAACGCTCCTCATCGGTTTCGAACACCAGCCCCGGCGAACCGTTGTCGTCCATGACCCGCAGGATCTTCGCGATGCCTGTCGACCGTCCTTCGGCGAGGTCGAGCTCTTTCAGGAACTCACCGATTCGCCGGTTTCGATAGCGCCGACTGACCGCAGCACCCTTCCGTAGGTCGTCCATCTTGATCGACCGATCCGGCCCAGGGAAGCTCAGCACCGAGATCTCAGTGTTGGTGATGCGGACCTCGATCGGTTCTGGAATCTCGTACGAACGGTGATAGACCGCGTTGACAATCGCCTCTTCCACCGCAGCCAGGGGAACGTTCCAGAAGCGCTCCGCCTCGGGGCGGTCTCCGTGCTTGATCACCGTCTCCTTGAGGTAGTTGCGATCGATGAAAGAGATCGCATCTCGCGTGATCTGGGAGAGAGGACCCTTGAAGACCTTCTCCTCGAACCGATCCCCGCCGGGCCCATCGGGAAAGGCCACGACATCGATCTGAGTAGCCGGAAAGAACCGACCAGGGTCTTCGTTGAAGAACAGCAGGCCCACATTCTTTGGCAAGGGGGTTTCGTTTGGCCCGCCAACTACATTCATCTGTCGAAAGGCCGTCTCGGCCGTCAAGCTGGGCCTGGCTTCCAAGAGCCCGCTCCCGATGTCGCGAAGGAAGTCGTCGAGTAGCCGAACCGAAAGATCGTCGACCGTTGCTTGCTGGCGATAGCGATCGTCGAAGGGCACATTGGCGGTCAGGCTGATCAACTCTCGCTCGTCCGGGCCTTTGGCCTCGATAGTGCTGGAGTATCGCCGGATGTAGTAGCGATGGTCCTTTCGCTTCGCGGTCACTGCAGAGGGGGCCTTGTACGGGCGATTCTCTCCTCCCGGGGCCCAAAGAACGATCAAGTCCTTCCCCTCGAACTGCTCCAGACACAGCATCGGGTAGTAGGGCGGCTGGATCAGCTTGCAGTAGCCGAGGAGCTCCCGCTGGATTCGATCCAGCTCGTTGCGCTTCAGGCCCTTCGGCGGAAAGATCGGCTGCCCATCGCCATCACAGTTCTGCCCGACGACGACATAGCCGCCTCCCAGATTCTCGAAGTCATTCGCAAAGGCGCAGAGCGTGCGCACGATGGGGTCTGGGTTCCAGCCCGCCTTGTACTCGATACGGTCACCCTCCACGGTGCGCTGCCGAAGGAGGTCTTCGAGATTGATGGGAAGTTTGGAGGTCATGTGTTGTTCCCCGGGCGTTGAGAATCTCACCTAACCCCGGCGCCCTCGGCTGCGAAGGTCAGTCACCCACTTGTCCAACTCCTCGAGGTCCTCTTCCAGGCATTCTGGATCAGGGATCTCTGAGTGGATCTCACCGGACTGATCATGCATGAATTCCGAGCAGCGACTCATCTGCTCGGTGACGTGTCGAATGTCCTGCTCGGTGATATCGGTGATGGGCCCCATGCGTTGCGTCTGGACTGATACTCCAAAGCGCTCGACCACCTTGTTGAGGAGCCGCTCCTCGACGGCGCGTTCCCAGGTCTTGCGCATCCGACCATAAATGAACTCGGCCCGTCGCTCGTACGCTTGGCGGCCTTCATTTCGAAGGGTTCTTTTTGCTTCGGCGATCTCGTTCCGGAGCCACTTGATGCGCTTGCTCACCGTCATGGCAACGAACGGCGGACCGTCCTTCTGGACGCCGTGTCGCTTGTGCCCGCGCTCCAGAGTCGATTCCGCTATCCCAAGCCCTGCGTCCGATGAGTGCTTCCGGAGCAACCAAAGGAAGGTAACGTCGTGCGTTAGCACGATAATCTGGCGATCTTGCGCCTTCTCGACGATCAACTTGGCTACATGGCTTCTATAGTTGTGATCGAGCGACGTCACCGGGTCATCGAGGACAACTCCCGACCGATTGTTGGTGGCGTCGAGTTCTGCGAAGAACCCAGCCAGTGCCACGCAAGTCGCCTCGCCCTCGGAAAGAACTCGGTCGGGTGACTGCTGAGGGTCCTCCATGAGCTGTAGCTCGTAGGGGTGCGAACCGAAGCTCCCCTTTCCCAGAGTGACTTGGACACCGGTGGAGGAGAATCGCAGCCGGCTGAGGTTCTGTGAGAACTCGCTCCTCAGTTTCCCGGAGAGGATGATCTCAGCCACCTCGCCGGCTTTCCGGGTTAGACCGCGGGTATCACAATCCTGAATGGCCTGATCAAGCTGCTGATCCTGCGTTAGCCGCTCGACCTCACGGGTCAGCGCTGGACCTAGTTGGCTGATGGATAGACGTCCCGATAGCTCGTTGAGCTCTTGAACCAGGGCGTCGCGCCCCTCGCCGGTCGAGGCCTTTTCGAGGGTTGTCAATTCGCGCCGAAGATCGCCGACGAGTTCATCCAACCCGGGGGCCGTAGGAAGGGGCGGTGCTGGACCGGCGAGCTGACGAAGCGCATGCCTGCGGCGGAGCTTGGCGCGTACCAAGAACTCTCGCAGCTGGTCCCCGTACGGGAGCCCCGAAACCTCGAGCTCCTGGGTGGCTTGGCGGGCCCTAGGTAGTACGAGAGCTCGGAGCGCCGCCATCTTGGTGCCGCTGGCGGCCACCGCTTGGTCAGCGCGTTGCTGCAGATCACTCGTCACGAACTGCTCGAACGAACGGAGTCGCTCGGAGGACGAGGGCTGAAGCTCCTGCTGACAGAGTACACATCGCGCTCCGTCTTGGGTCGCTGGGAAGCCATAATCGGGATAGGCCTGGGCCGTCGAGTAGCGGCGCGCCGATTCCCAGAGCTCACGCCAGACTGGCGTTCCGATGCCCGGCAGGAGGGCGCTTTCGAAGAGCGATACACGGGCCGCCTCTGCAGCCTTGGTTGCTCGGTCTGCGTCAGCGACCTTGGCCCTGAGGTCCTGGAACTCGGTGCCCGAGAGGAGGTGGGTCGCTTCCGCGACCAGAGACCTCATCCCCTCTATCTTTGAGATCCGAGATTCGAGTCTCCGCCGTTGATCGGCCGGTTCATCGCCCAAGGCGCGGCGCAGTAGATGGTAGCGCTCCCTCTCTTCCGGGCCCACCGAGCAGAGGGCGACGATCTCGGTCTCTGGTGTCCGGTGCGACAGTCGCCCTACCAGGGTCGCAGCGGCCGTCCCCGACGGTAGGGTGAGATCGACGATCTCAGGGGCCGGGTGTCCGAGCGCCTTTCTCTCGGCTTTTAGCAGGTCTGATACCCGTAAGGCGGTAGCCACCATCAGCTCGAGAACCCTCAAGACCGCTGGCTTGAACGAGATCTCGTTCGCCCTCGAGACCTGGGCCAGTGCGCACTCCGCGTCGAACACGTTGACAGACTTCAGAGGGCCGGTGAGCTTCTGCCCCTGGGTCCACGTTTCGGATGCGGGTTTGCCGCCAGCTGTGAAGTCGATGGTTGCTGAAGGGGGTTGGTCGCCTTCGGGGTCATCGAGGCTGGGCAGGATCGGGCCCCCCGGAACTAGGGATCTACAGGCCTTTTTCAGAACCCGAGTGAGACTTGACTTGCCGCAGGCGTTGGCACCGTAGATGACGGTGAGCCCGCTGGGGCTGAACCTGATCGGCCCCTCGGAGAGGGCATTGACTCGACTGATGTCTCGGACTGCCGCTAGCGAGACCGCCTCCGATTGGCTGTTGTTTGCCATGTTGGAGGGCACTTCCGCCGGCATTGCCTGAGTGGGTGACGCGTCCCTGTACGGTGCCTTGGCAAGCTCCACTAGTTCCGTGACGTCGTCTGACGTCACATCGCCTTTCTCGAGGATTCGCCGAAGGGCATCCCGTTTCCAGTCGGGAAGAGTCGATGACCACTCGATCAGGTCTTCGAGCGTGAAAGTCGTCATGAGGCGTCGGCCAGCCTCATGACTGTGGCAGCTTCCCGTGGACCTTCTTCACCTCGGCCAGCAGATCGCCGAACTTGCCGTAGTTAACCTTGACGCCGTCGTCGAGGTCGAGGTGGATGCGCTGGTCGGCGTAGTGGCGCAGCTTCTCGTCGAAGGCCAGGAGCTCGACGCGCTGTTTGGTCAGGCGGTCCTTCTCTTTGTCGAGGGTCTTGCGATGGCTGGTGGAGGTTGCTTGGGCAATGTCCTCGTCGAGGTGCTGGATGCGGGAGGTCATGCGGCTGAGGAGGGGGATGACGTACTCGGTGCGCATGCGGCCGAGGGTGCCTTCGTGGTAGCGGTGGAGGTAGACGAGGGCTTGGAAGGCGCGCTGTTTGCCGCTGGAGAACAGCCAGTAGATGGGGCGCTTCTTGTAGGTCTTGAGGTGGTCTTTGAAGAACTGGGTAGCCAGGTAGCGGCGCAGGGTGTCGCGGCTGCTTTCGTTCTTCTTGGGGGCGAGGTTCTCGGTGAGGAAGGTGAGGTTCTCTTCGAGATGTGCCTCGTCCCAGGCGACGGTGAGGAACTCGATGACGCGGTGGGCCGCATCGTCGTCGAACCAGGCGAGGTCGGTAATGGGCACGATGCCGTCGGCGTCGGCGGGGAAGGTGGGGTAGCGGCTGGTGTCGAAGCCTTCGTTGCCGCTATGGGCGTAGATGAGGCCTGGCTCGTCGAGGCTGTAGCGGCCCATCATGCAGCCGATGGCGTAGGAGACCAGCTCTTGCATGGTGTCCTGGCGGAAGCGGGTCCACTGCTCCTCTTCGGTGAGCTTGCCACCGTAGCGGTAGGCGGGGTTCACCGTAAGGGTGATCTGCTCGATGGGGACGTCGGGGGCGAGCTCGTCCTGCAGGCCGTAGGCATCGATGAAGAGGCGGTTGTTTTCCTCTTCGAGCCGTTTCGTCTCCGCGATGGCATCGCGGTTCTGGGTGATCCAGGCGGCGTAGCTGGATTCGAGGGTAGGGGTGGGGTCGGTGAAGGCCGTCAAGAGGGGGAGAGATTGGAAGTCCCAGGAGCGTTCGTAGGAGTCCCAGTCTCTCTTGGCGCAGGCTACTAACCGTCTTGTCATGGCGAGATCCGCATCCGCGTTCAGGAACGGCACATTCCCGACCGGGCCCTGTGAGTAATCCAAAGTAGGGGCAAGCTCGCTGAGGATACGTTGCATGACGATCGAGTTCCCAAAGGCAATCAGCGACGTAATCCGTGCTGTGCCGACCGGAAAACACATCGGGCCCTTCTGATCGAAGATGAATCCCTCCGGCACCTCTCGAAATGCGAACGGTCCGATGGTTAGACTCGTCCAACTGGCACCTGGCCTGAAGAAATAGTCAAGATTCTGCGGACGGGATCGCAACTTGCCCTTTGAGTCCGTGAGGTTCTTGATCGACCAGCCATCGTCGGCCCAGTCGACGACGAACTCGTGATTCCCATACCACTTACGATAGGGTCCTCCCTTCTGGTATCCGAACCACCGCCTCTTGTCTTCGATACAGTTCGGTCTAGAGAACGACGCGCTCCCTACTTCATGCCACAGTCGCAAGAACCTGTCGTTGTCCCCAGTGATCAGGCCTTGTCTTGGCGAATAGGAGTCACGCAGTGGTGTCTCACTGGTAAACATCTCTAGGACCGGGGTTGGAATTGAGAAGCCTATGATCCTGCCGGGAATGCCAGTGAAGTCGTCTGGTTTCGCCCGATACATCCAGGCACAGTGGGGGTCTCCCAGGGCTTCGAGCGCCTTCAGAGGCTGAAGGTCGGCACCACGGAACTCAGTCAGCTTGATGAACGCTGCCGTGTAGTCTGTAACGGGAGAGTTCTGGATTACGAAGGTGCAGATTGGGACGGCAGCCGACGACCAGATCGCGTGATACTCCGGTTGAATCAACGAACGCAAGGTTTTCGATTCGAGAACGAGGTCACGTAGCGACCTATAGGATGCTAGGAACATCCAGGTGAACGGCGTCATCAAGGCGACGAACCCACTGGGTTCTGCCAAGTCGAAGAAGCGTTCTGCCGAGACTGCGAACAGATCTGCCTTCGACTTCGGGAAGTAGTCCCTGGCAAACTCTCTTACCCGTGCGTTCAAGAACTTGCCGCCCATATAAGGTGGGTTTGCCACGACTACGCTGTAGCGCGCCGCTAACGAGTCGGCTTGTTGCACCAGTGGGCTCAATCGCTTGATCGCTTCCGAGACAAAGAGGCCCTCGCATCTCGCCCCGCTCAGCTGCTTCAACGCTGGCAAGCACACCTCCAATCTCTTCGGGACCTGCACCAACGACCCAAACGTCGATCCGTGCTCGAACAGCCGCTTCAGCTCAGTGAGATCCTCCGGCTTCAGCCCGTACTCCGAGAGCTCAACCCCTTTCGTCAGCCCCTCCGCATCGAAGCCCGCGCTATCCACCAGTGCCATCACGTTGAGCTTCACCCCCCGCTCAAACAGCCTCCGGTCATCCGCCCGCCCCTTCATTGTCAGGGCAAAGCCTGTCAGCTGCGCCGCCCGCTCATCGATTTCGAGGCCGAAGAGGTTCTTCTCAAGGATCAGCTGCGGGACGTCTCGTTGTCGATATCCGCGCTCCAGATAGATCGCCTTGAACAGGTCGTAGGCCTCTACCAGGATGTGCCCGGAGCCACAGGCAGGGTCCATCAATGTGAGCTGTTCGGGATTCAGGCTCTTTGGCGTAATCGCCGCCAACTGAGCCTTGACCTCCTCGGTCTGCTCGGCCGGCTCGATGTAGTACTCCATCTGTCTTCGGAGAGGAGAGTCAGGATAGGTGGCGAGCCACTGAGCTCCCAACGAGTTCTGGACCATGTACTTGACGATCCAGTTGGGAGTGAAGAGCTGGGTCGCTGCCGGAATGTCCTCCGACTTCACCACCTTGCCGATGACCTCGTCCTTCCTCTCCGAGATGTAGAACTGGTAGATCCACCCGATGATCTCGATCTCCTGCCACAGCTCCTCGTCGACTTCGGTCACCAGACTTCGAACCAGGGAGTCGGTGTGGAGCAGACGGTCGGGGAGCAGAAGCTCGGTCTCGTCACCGAGGCGTTCGAACAGGAAGGGCATCGCCTGGTGCAGGGCATGGCACTGGGCGAGGAGGAGGCGGCGGTAGAGCTCTTCGTCGCGGTTGCCTTCGAGTTTGAGCTGGATCAGCTCGTCCCGGTCGAGGCCGGGTAGGTCCACCTCGGTCGCGTGTTCGAGGATCTCGGGACTTTGGCTCCCGGCTCCACTGGGATGGCTCAGCACGCGGTAGCCGTGCTCGAGGTAGCCGTGGAGCTCCATGAAGCGGATGGCCATGAGGCGGTTGAACCAGGTGTAGGCGATGGCCTCCATGACGCGGTCGAAGCCGTCCTGTTGGATCCGCTTCGCCAGCTGAGCCCTCTGCTCGCCGACGGCTTTTGGGAAGGCGGTGCCCTGGATCAGGGTGAGGTCGCCCTGTCGGGTCGCCGGCGTGATCTCGTTCGCGGTGAGACCGAAGAGGGCGGCGCGAGCGGTGACGGCGGCGATGAACTCGCGTCGCGCCTTGGGAGCGTAGGCTTTGAGTTGCTTGGTTTCCATCTGGATCAGCGAATCTCGATGCGGGCACCGTCGGCGATGGCCTTGGCCAGCTCCTCTCGGAGGTCGTTGAGAAACCGGTCGATGTCGGCTTCGGTTTCCAGATAAACCGCCTTCGCGAACCTGGCGGGTTTGATGACTCGGCGTGGCTTCAAGGGTGGTGGCTTCGTTGCGTCGGTGGCCGCCGCAGTCTTTGCCCGTTCGCTAGCGAACTCCTCGATCTTGGAGAGGGCGTGGTCTTTGAGGCGTTGGCCTTCGGCCCGCGCTTGGGCAAGATGAGGGATGCTCTCGAGGTTGGCGCAACGGTCGCGGAGGGACTCCAGCGGGTGGAGACAGGCGTTGCGGAAGGAATCCGGAGCCTCGACCTCCGAAAGGTCTTTGGCGATGGCGTCGAGGTGTTCCTCGAGCGTCGCATGAGTCTGGGCTCGTTCCTCCGCGAGCAGCTCCTCGTTGACCTTGGAGACGGCTTCGATGAGACCCTGCGTTTCATGGATCCGGTCGTAGGGTTGAGTGTCTTCCAGGATCTCCTGGATCCTCTCGAGTCCCGACTGGGCTTCTGGATAGCGGTCCAGCTGGAGCCGGTTCTGCCCGAAGCGCTGTGCCGCGTGGCGCAGGGCTTCCCAGGTGGGTTTCTGTTTCTCGAAGAAGTTCTTCAGGTCGAAGTAAGGGTCGACGAAGCCGCGGAGGGGCTCGGCCTGCTCGAGAAAGCGGGCCAGGAAGTTGTTGCTATCTTCGATGGCCAGGAGAGGGGCCACAAGGTCGAGGCCGGTCTCGATCTCATCGCGGCCCGGGTAGTTGCCGGTGGCAACGAGGGCCTTGAATTCGTGGAGCCTGGACCGCTGGTCTTGCAACTTGCTATGCAGAAAGAGGTAGAGCGCCTCTTCCCCGTCGGGGCCCATTTGAGCGAAGAGATCCTTGCCCAGGCGCCGGGCCCGCTGCAGGTCTTCCGGTTGGGTACTGACCCGCTGGCGGATGAGGATCTTCGACCACTTGTTCCGCGCGGTGATCGCTTCGTAGACCTGGTCACTGGGCATGAGGCTCCCACCGAGGACGAAGCGGATCTCGCCCACGGCGTGGAGGCGAGCGAGGAGGAGGAGGGTCTCATACTCGGGCCAGCCGAAAGGACGCTGGCCGAACCGCTTCTCGAGGAGATCGCCGAGCAGGATCTGTTGGCTGGTCTTGGTAGCGAGCTCGATGTAGTCGCGGACCTCTCTGATGGCCTTGGGGTTGCTGGTGGGGCCATCGAGATCGAGAGCGCTTTGGGTGACATCTTCACGCCGAAGGACGGCTTGGATCTCGGGCAACGGGTTGTCCCGTAGGTGCTCCAGATAGCTGATCTTGCCGAAGGAGTTCCCGATGAGGTACTCGAGCGCGGCGTCGAGTGCGGCGGAGGGGGACGTGGTCTGGCTCTGTCGGCGCTGACCGCAAGCGTAGACTTCGGCCTCACCGAGGAGGTTCTCGAGCAGGGCGACCAGGCGGGCTCTACGACCCCGGTTGTCTTCGGCAAGGTCCTGGTGGATTCGCTTGGTCGACGGAGGGAGTGTGCCGTCGTCCTTGGTCTTGAGGAACTTCTCGGTCTTGAGATACACGCGGAGCTCCCGGCCCAGGCTCTCATCATCCGGGAGCTTGAAGAGCACCTTGCCATCCCCTTCCGAGCTCTCGAGGATGCACTTGCCTTCCTGGTACGTGCCGTACTCGTCGGCGAGCGGCGTAATGGCGGTGACGACGAGGCCGCCATCCTGGCGGTTGCCGAAGGGGTGCAGATCGCAGAACCGGTTGATCGGGAAGTCCTTCTTGTTGACCGGATAGCGGTACTTGCGTCGATCGCCGAAGACCTCTTGGAAGATCAGCTCGGCGAGAAAGCGGGTGTCCTGACCGCTGACGAGGTCGGTGTTCTTGATCTCGCGCGAGATATCGCGCTCTTCGTTGGTCAGGAAGAAGTAGTTGTCCCCGTTGCGGCTGATCAGGCTCTCCGTTTCGAGCCGGCGCAGGCTGGCCTCGATCCGCTCCCGCAGGCTCAGCCGGTCGGCGTCGAGCTGGTCGAGGCAGAGGGTGACCAGATTGTCGAGGTTGCCTTTCATCTCGTCCACGTAGCGGATGAGGAAGAGCACCTCGAGGATGTGGGTGTCGAACTCTTCCAAGGAGGGGTTTTCGCGGGACTGGTCGATGGTGCGTTTGACCGAGCTGTCGAGGAAGCTCTCGATGGACGGATAGAAGCGGTAGAGGGGAACCGCCGCCCCGATCTCCAGTCCGGCTACTGCCTTGGCTGCGGACTGGAATGCGTCGAGTAGGGAGCGTTCTCCCTGGGCGAGATGGAGCCCGGTGGCTCCGGCCTTGCGGATCGACTCGAAGACCTTCTGTAGCAGCTGAAACTGGTAGGGGACGAAGGGGTAGTTTCGGGCGAAGTCTTCGGCATCACGGAGCGACTTGAAGGTCATGCCGGTGTTCTTGAAGGTCAGCTGGTTCTTGATGACGTCGCCCTTCTTGCCGAAGACACGCTCTAGCTCTTCGTGGGCCTCGGGGCGCTTGGCGAGCAGCCTCCCCTGAATGACCTCGTCGACATTGGCGCTGGAGAGGGAGAGTCGGGT
Organism: Thermoanaerobaculia bacterium; assembly: GCA_030429235.1. Taxonomy (GTDB): domain Bacteria; phylum Acidobacteriota; class Thermoanaerobaculia; order Multivoradales; family JAIOJS01; genus JAIOJS01. Next base: position 263,824 of record JAUIDB010000002.1, read on the forward strand.
CTTGAAGCGGCCCTGGATCTTGGAGAAGTCGTTGGCCTTGCTGCCGCCGATCTCACCGACCACCGCGTCGATGTCCTCCTGGGAGGTGACGACGATCCAGGCCCGCCCCTCGCAGAGGGTGCCCAGCTCTTCGGTGAGGGTCTGGAGATTGAGCATCAAGTGACCGTCGGTGCCGATGAACTGCCCGACTTCGTCGACGAGGAAGATGAGGCGTTGCTCGGGGCCCTGGGAGTCGAGGTATTCGCGAACCCACTTGGCGAAGTTCTCGATGGTGAGGGCGAAGTTGTCTTCCGCCCCATCCACCCACTTCTCGCAGGATTCCTTGCTTTGACCAAGCGTGGTCGAGAGGGCCTCGACGACCTGATCGCGATGGAACTCGTAGGCATCACGCTCCTTCACCCATTCCGCACCCGCCACTTTGCGGTAGGCGTCGTGGAAAGTCGTGAGCAGACCGCGGCCGGCGAGGTGGCGCTCCAGGTGCGCCACATGGGGGAAGTCACCGCAGTAACCCTGCATCTCATTCAGGACCCGCAGGAAGACGGCGAGAATCGCCTCCCTTCCGGCGCGATTGTCGGCCTTGCTATCGATGTTGAAGAGGATGACGTCCGTGTGGGCCGCGACGGCTCGCTTGATGTTGGCCAGGAGCAGGCCGTCCTCGATCTTGTCTTCGAAGAAGTCGACGGCCTGTCGTTCGGTGCCGTCGTGTCGGTGGGTCTGGTTGGCGAGAAGGTAAGAGAGGACCTTGATGAAGTGGGACTTACCGGAACCGAAGAAGCCGGAGATCCAGACCCCGATGTCGGCGCGCTGCTCTTCATTGCCGTCGAGGGCCTCGCAGTAGCGGGTGAAGAAGCGGTCGAGGTGACCGTCGAGCTCGCGCGTGACAACGAACTCGTCGAGCTCTTGGAAGATCGCCTGCTCGTCCAGCTGGTCGGCCTTGACGACGCCGTTGATCGGGCGGGAAATGTCCTTCACGAAGAGGTTGCGGATCAGCATGTTGGGTCCCTCGGGTTCAGTCGACGAGGCGGAAGGCTCGGTAGTAGTTGGCGGTTTTGGTGCGCTGGCCGGCGGCGCCTCCGACGAGGCCGGACTTGCCGAAGAGGCGCAGACTGGTCCCGTCGTACTGGCCGGGGTAGAAGAGAACCAAGGGTGTCTGCCCCATGATGGCGTGGAGGTTGTTGAGGAGGGTGTGCGATCGGAGCATCGGGTAGACGCTGCCGACACCGGAGATGAGGACGAGGTCGTGGTCTTCCGGTCGGGTGGTCTTAGCGAAACGCTGGGCGATCTTCTCCTCGTGCAGGACACCGCGTAGGGCTTTCAAGAGCTTCTCGTCGCCTTGGGTGCGCTGAAGCTCGAGGGCTTTGTCGAGGAGCCCACGGTCCTCCAGGTAGTCCACGAGAAAGTCGAGGAGGTCGACGTGGGCGACTCGGGTGCCCGGTTGCTCCTTTGGGATCTCTCGGAGAAGGTCTTGGATGTGGCGTCTGACGTGAAGCTCTGCTTCTGGCGGGTAGTCGAAGATATGGAAGGCAATCTCGTTGCCAATCCCGTGGCCCTTCAAGAACTCTCTCTTGGAGACCTTGCGGAGAATCTGGTTGAGACGCTGCCTCAACTCCGGGCTCAGGGCGTGGTCCTGGAGGGTGAGGTTGGGAGTCATGGGGATACCTGAATGCAGCGGAGAACGTACTGCTCATCGTGTTCGCGAAGTAGCGTCAACAGTTTCGCGGAGAAGTGGACCGTTTGGAGGTGTAGCGTTCGGACGCCGTCGAGGTAGCCCGCCTGGGCGAGGATCTGGAAGACCGCAGAACGCAGTCTCTCGACCGTCGCCTCGCTCCAGATCGGCATCTCGGGGTCGCGGCCTCGGCAGTCGATCAGGTAGTCCTGCCACAGATTGCGTGAGAGCGTTGGGTTGAAGAGGCGGTACTGCTCGCGCACCACTTGGTCGAGGAAATCGCCGAGGAGGGCGCTCTCTTTGACCGCAGCGGCGAGGCAGGCATGGGTTGCTTCTGGGAGGGGACCGTCCCGCACGATGCGCCAAAGGTCGGGTCCCATGGTCTCGAGCCGCCGGCGGATGAGCAGGGCGAGTCGTTGGGCGCTCTTGGGGGTGCGGGTCTGCAGGACATTCTCTTCTAGAAGGGCGGTCTTCCACTGGGCTTCGTCGTAGCCTTCGAGGAGGAGGCCAGCCAGGATGCGGCTCTCGCGGACCTTGAGGGCCCCGGCGGTCAGTCCGGCGTGGTACCTCATGCAAGCTCTCGGTAGCGACAGAGCCCGTTGGCGAGTTCGATCTGCCTCGGCGTACGACACTCCGGTTCGAGGAGAGCGGGGCTGCCGACGAGTATGCAGAGGCAGCGGGCGCGGGAGGTTGCGACGTTCAGGCGGTTTGGGTTGTAGAGAAACTCCATGCCCCGGGGGGCATCCTCTGGGGACGATGAGGTCATGGAGTAGATGACGACGGGAGCTTCCTGGCCCTGAAACTTGTCGACGGTGCCAACCCGAGCGTTGGGAAGTCGCTGAGAGAGCTGCATCACCTGCGCATTGTATGGGGCCACGATCAGGATGTCGGCCAGGGTTAGAGGGTGGGTTTTTCCCTGCCGGTCGGTCCAGCTGGGGTTGCTGGCCAGGGTGCTGTCGATGAGTTCGCCGATAGCTTCGACCTCTTCGGTGGCCGAGCTCTGGTTGCCTCGATGCTCGACGGGAAGGTAGACCAGGCGGGCGCCGTGAATCGGGTTCGGGCCCTGGATGCTCTGCCGGACCAGATCGGGCCTTGGTTCGAGTCGATCGTCATAGTAGAGCTCGGAAGTGAAGGTGCAAATCGATGGGTGGAGACGCCAGGTCGTACCGAGGAAGAGTCCGAGGTCCGGCGGTACGGTATGGCGGCCATCGAGGAGGTGGTCGAGGGCGGCGCGGTCTGTGCCGTCTGGATGGGAACCCTGAATTGGTTGCTCGAGTTGCTGGGGGTCGCCGATCAAGATCAGGCTTCGGGCGGCTTGGGAGACCGCGAGCGCGGCAGCGAGTGACATCTGCCCGGCCTCATCGACGACGAGGACATCGACCGAGTCGGCCATCTCTTCTCGCGCCCAGAGCCAGGCGGTTCCGGCGGCTAGCTGCGCGGTGCCTTTGGCGAGGGCCTTGGCCGGGGCGCTGTTGCTGGTGGTCTCTTTGATGGGGCCGGGCTGCCTGTTGACGACCGAGCTGACGCGTTGGATCGCCTGAAGTCTCTGCC
>JAUIDB010000076.1 GCA_030429235.1 Thermoanaerobaculia bacterium
CGCTCGAGTCCACCGGGCGGTCCGGAAGCGACCTCGGTTCCGTTCAGCGACCTCTCGACTCAGCCGCGATCCAGCTCTGGACCTGTGGTTCGAGGAGTTGCAGAGGGAGAGAGCCGGACTCCAGGACGATGCGGTGGAACTCCGAAAGCTCGAATCTGGCTCCCAGGGCTCGTTGCGCCGCCATCCTCAGCTCCAGGATCTTCAGCTCTCCCACCTTGTAGCTCAGGGCTTGTCCCGGCAGCGCGACGTAGCGGGTAACCTCACTCACCGGCCGGTACCCAGCCTGGGCTTCGAAGTAGTCGAGAGCGTCGTCGGCGCTCCAGCCCTGGCGGTGAATCCCGGTATCGACGACCAAGCGGATGGCCCGAAAGAGCTCGGAGTGCAGCCTCTGCCATACGTCGTCGGAGTCGACGTAAATCCCGAGTTCCTCTCCTAGTCTCTCGGCGTAGAGGGCCCATCCCTCTCCGTAGGCGGACTCCCAGCCGAAACGCCGAAAACGAGGCAGCCGAGCTTGCTGCTGCACGGAGAACTGAAAGTGGTGGCCAGGGGTCGCTTCGTGGAGGTAGAGAGGTCGACTGGGCCTTCGCGGATACTCAGCCAGTCGATCGACCGACACCATGAAGCGTCCTGGACGTCGACCGTCGGGCGTCCCAGGTCGATAGTGCGAAACGAGATGGGTCGGAGCGATCTCGAGTGGCGGAGCCGTCAGGTCACCGAAGAGGCTGGCGAGATTCGACTCCACCGTTCGCCCCAGCCCTTCGTAGGCACGAATCAGTTCCGCGACCGTGCCATAGCGCTCCTCGCTCCCCTGCGCCTCGCTCCCCGCGTCCTCGGCTCGTTCCAAGCTGGCGATCTGCTCTCGGATGCGAGCCACCTCTCGGAGGCCGAGAGCGTGGATCTCCTCCGGGGATCGATCCGTGCTCGTCCAATAGGCCACCAGCGCCTCGTACCACTCGCGACCCGCGGGCAGATCACCCCACGACACGGACTCGCGGCTCTGCGGCAGATAGTCGGTCTCCAAGTACCTCAGAAGCTTGCGGTAGCTCGGTAGGATCTGCTCGTCGATGGTGGTGAGGTAGCGCCGCCGAAGCCGGCGGCGCTGCCGACGAGAGAGGTCCTCGGGCAGCCTCTCGAGAGGCTCGATGAAGACGCTCTCAGCCGGCGTGGCCACCGCGTGGCGTGCGACCAGCGTGATCGTCTCCTGCGTCACGAGACGAGGCAGGACGTATCCGCGATCGAGCCCTTCCTGCATCCGCCGAATCGCCAGATCCACCCAGCGGACGAGATCCTCGGCCCGACCGAGGAAGTTCTCGAAATCGTCCAGGCTCTCGAATCGGTGGACTCCGCGGCCGGATCCCATCGTCGCGAAGGTGTCCGGAAAGCACTCCATCGAGTCCAGAGGCAGTAAATGTGAGGGAAACGCCAGCAGTCGCAACCGCTGCTCCAGTTGATAGATCAGGTGGTCCCGGCTGAGTCTCCGATCGGCCGATAGGGTCGCGGCATCGATCCCGTGCAGGCGGTCGAGGGTAGCCTCGGCCAAACGGCGGCTCGATTCTCGATAGCGGTCACTCGCGGTGAGTTCCCAGCGGTTGTCGTAGCGACGGTCGCCGAGGGTCGAGGCGAGGCTTGGATTCAGTGCGAGGAGTTCCTCGAAGTACTCTTCGAACAGGCGATCGACGGCCGCGTCAGCTACCCCGTCGTTCGGTACCGCCCCCGCCGGAGCACCAGTTCCCAACACCACGGCCAGCACCGTCGCGAGCACGCGGCCCCGAGCCCAGAGGTTCCTGCCTGCCCCATGCGAGGCCCTTCCCCAGCCCACGGATCGCAGCCCTTCTACTGTCTACGGCTGAGCGAGAAGCTGAGGACCGTGTCGCCGACCTCACCCGGGATGTTGGACTCCAGGACATAGCTCACCGAGGGCCAGATATCGAGTTTGAAAGGACCGTTGACCAGGAATCGGAACCGAACCCAGGTTCGCTCGTCCGAGAAGTCCCAGCTGTCCAGCCACTCGCTGCTCTTGGTCACACGCAGGTTGATTGGGACCTTCCAGAGATGCGTCCCCCAGGTCGCACTGACCGCGACCGCTCCGTCGTAGCCTTGCAAGTTGCCGAATCCCGCGATGCCCACGCGGGACTGGCCATTGCGTCGCCGCGAGAACCGGTCGAGCTGTTCGCCCTGCCAGTAGGCGAGAGCCAGGCTGAGGTTGTCGCTCTTTCCGACCTTCCAGAAACCCCCGATACTGGATCGGAAGACCTCGAACTCGTCGGTCGTCTCGGCTGCCCCGTCGATCCCCCACGGCTCCCATTCCTGTCGGAGCCCGTGTTCCAGGCCCACTTCGGCCGTGTAGTGCGACCAGCGAACCGCCAGGCCCACGTCAAAAGAGTGCTCCATCGTGTCCTGCGGCAGAACGAACCGGGGGGAACTGGATTCGGCTCGTTCGAAGTCCAGTCGAGTGAGGGAGTAGGTGAACGCGAACGCGGTCCGACGCGTCAGCGGAAGCCCCAGGCTCAGACTCAGGGTCTGTTCGTCGAGGTCGACGGTACCGTCGAGACGCTCGCCGCCTACGTAGCTCGTGCTGCGTCGGAGCTTCGACTCGTACGGCAGATAGAGGTCGACCGAGAGACTCCAGCTGTCGTGGAGGAAGTTGGGAACCCCCAATCCGACCCGCGCATCGTCGAGAAAGAAACCGACGTAACCCGAGGCGCCGGTGCGCCACAGGTCCTGGCTGCTGACGACGACGCCGGGGTAGAAGTCGAAACTCTCACTCCCGTCTTCGATACCGAAGATGGAGAACGAACTGTGCGTCGAGTAGGCATGGACATCGGCCAGGGTTCGGGGTCCGTAGTCCGCGTCGCTCGTGGGCGGTGCAACCGGCGTGACCTCACCGACCGCAGCCAGCGAAGTGGACGCCAACTGCTGGCGTTCGGCTTCGGAGATCTCGGTCAGACCGCCGAGTCGTCGTCCCTTCTTCTTGTCCTTCACCAACCAGCGGTGTCCGTCGGGAGGAGTCTCGACGTGGATCATCACATCGCTGGCGTACGCCTCGGCCACGACCTGTTCGATATCCGGGCGGTTGAACTCGAAGTCTTGGCGGGTGGTGACGGACTCGTTGCCGTAGATGGCTCCCGAGCTACTGAACGAGGCCGAGCCATCGCGGCGGGTCCAATCCCACCAGCACTGCCCACCGCTCGGAATCCACTGGTAGTGGTAGATCCCCTCGTCGCTGATCACGCCGTCCTGGGTGCCCCGCTGGACGGTGCGCACGCGATGGTGGGCGTTGGTCTTCTGATCGAGCCACAGTACGCCGCTGACATAGCTGCCGCCCGGCCCGGGGGTGTCGTTGCGTGGCTTGTACCCGATCTTGTAGGTCGGCCGACCGTTGACGATCTCCTCGCCCAGGTATTCGTAGTGGTACGTCTGATCGAGTTCGACCTCGAGCGGACGCAATCGCAGGAGCGCTTCGTTGCGGTACAGCCGGCCCTTCAGCAACTTCTTCCGGGGGTAGGGAGCACCGTTGATCGAGTACCCCAGATGGTGGTAGTCGGTGTAGCGTCCCTTGCGCTGGATGATCCGATGCTCCCACTGGGTCCGCACCCCACCGGCGTACTGACCGACGGTGTTGATGTACTCCATGACGTCGAGCGACTCGAATCGCTCGTCCTGCCGCTCCTGGAATACCTGGTTCTTCACCACTTCTTCGTAGGGGTCGACGAAGAGATCCGTCGTCACTTCGAACTCCGTAGCCTCGGCCTCCGGACCGAAGAGTCGCAACTCGAAGAGGTAGTAGGGATACTCGCCTCCGACCGCCAGGCTCGAACCCACCGCACTGCTCGCAAACTCGAACTCCTCGTCGCGGGGGAAGATCAGCTGAGCCTCCTGGAGGGATGGAAGCCCGAAACTCAGTTCCGTGGGGCCATCGGCGTACAGAGCCAGGTAGTGGTTCCCGGTCGACGGATGCAGGAAGAACCGAGCCGCCGAGGCTTCGATGCCTTGGATCGGCGGCTGGACGTGGAGGTCAGCGCTCGCCGTGGCCTGGATCGCGTTGAGGAAAACCTCGTGCAGAGGGTCCAGTCGCGCATCGTCGAACACTACGAGCTCGTCGCCCCGCTGGCCGGCCAGCAGCAAGGCCTCGAGGACCGAACCCTCGTCTCCTTCGACCCGCTTCCAACTCCGAGCGGTCGGATCGGTGAGCGGCACCGTCGGTTCGTCATGGTAGAGGTAGGCGTCGACGTACTGAGCGAGACCCTCGGTCACGAGGCGTGCCACCGTCGACTTGGGGCCGTCGACCGCCACCTCCAGATTCGAGCCGGTAGATCGCGCGGCGACGATCAGATTCTTCAGCTCGAAGGCCGCCGCGGTCCAGTCACGGAACTCCACCGCCGTCAGTCGAACCGTCAGGAAGCGGGTCGACGCGTGCACCACCTGGTCCGGGGCATCGGTGAGCTCTGGGAAGGTCAGTTCCGCCACCTCAGACCGTCGGGCCCAAAGCGGCAAGACGCCGTCGGTGGCAACGCCGTCTGGCCGGCTGACGGTCTCCTGTGGCCCGTCCCCGACGATCAGAAGGACCCCATCGCTACCCTCTTTGGCTGACAGGCCGAAGGGCTCGAGGATCCCGACCAGTTGCTCGCGCAGCGTATGTCCCGTCGGGGGCTCGGTGATCTGCATGCCGGGTCGTACGCGCTCACTGCTGTAGATCACCTTGAGCCCCTGCGACCGCAGATCCTGGATTGCGTCTTCGAGCGCCCAGCAGAGGTAGCCTCCGGTCTCCGAGGGAGCCGCCGTTCCCGGGGCGGAGACGAGGCACACCAAGGTGCCGCAGAGCACGAAGGTGTGCCGTGAGAGCTCGAGAATACGCCGCATCTTGGATCTCCTGACGGATGGAAACGAGGTCTGGCCCCGTGGGTGGACAGGGAGCGCGCGTCGTCGCCGACATCCCCAGGTCATGACGGATCTCCCTCGGTGATCCGCAACACGCCGTTGGCGAACCGAGGCACCAGGCCGCAAGCCTCGAGCACCGAAACCAGGGCTTCTTGAACCTGCAGAGATCCCAGGTCACCGTGCAGCACGATCTCGGCGGCACTACGTTCCAGTCGAGGATCCTCGTACTCGAGCCGCCATCCCATCTCGCGCGTCACGGTGGTCAGATAGTGTTCGAGGCTCTTGCCTTCGAGTTCGTACGGCGGTGCCACCGCGAGGCTCCAGGCCCACGGTTCGCCGTAGAGGACCACCTCCGTGGCGGCGGTCCCACCGTCGGAGGCGACCTCCAAGCGCTCTCCGGCTCGGGCCTCCAGCGCGCCACCGGAACCGCTCAGCTGCACCCTGCCCTCTCTCACACTCACCTGTAGGCCCCGGTCGAGGATCCGCAGCTCGAACTGGGTACCGATGTCCCGCACGACCCCGAAAGGGGTTCGGATCTCGAGGGACTCGCCGCCATCGGATCGCCGATCGGAGTCGACGTACAGCGCGCCCTGCGAGAACTCGAAGACTCCGTCGGCGACGAAGTGGACCCGCGTGTCGTGGTCGAGACGCAGGGACTCGCCCGCGGCGAGGCGAAAGGCAGCGCGGCCGTCGCTGCCGGTCGCCACGCTACTGCCGAGGGGGACCGACTCCTGGCCGAAGGAGAGAGACGACGCGACGCCGGCTCCGGATCGCACCTCGACCGAACCTCGCAACACCTCGGCGACGATCGGAGTTTGCCCCAGTTGGTGGCTCGAATCGAACCAGCTGCCGGAACCGAGCCAGCCCCGACTCAGACCCAGGGCCAGAGCTAGTCCCATGCCCGCGACCAGGACCGCCGCCCAGGCGAGCAGTCGTCGCGTCCGTTGTCTGCGTCGCTCGCTCCGGACGACGTCCTGCCAGACTTCGTAGGCTGCGGCCCGCGCTGCGGCCTGCCGCGCCGGCGCCACGGACTCCGGCGGCTCCATCCAGCGGAGGAGGCGACCAATGTCGTCGAGCTCGTCGTCGGATCGGGGCGTTTCGGAGTCGGTCATCGGGTTTCCTCGGGAAGTAGGGCTACATCCTGGTGCGCCGCAAAGGCCTCGCGGAAGGAGGCACGGGCCCGCGTCAGAAGTGACTCCACCGCCTTGGGACCCATTTCGAGGCGGGCCGCGATCTGCTTGACGGAGAGTTCGGTGAGGTACTTGAGCGTTAGAACCTGGGCATAGTGGCGCGGAAGATGGTCGAGGGTCAGTTGGATCCAGCGACTGAGTTCCCGCCGTCGCAGGTCCTCCTCCGGACCCTGGCCGACCTCGGCCCCGAGGGACTCCAGAGCCGCACGGATCTCCGGGATCTCCTCCGAAAGGACCACGACGTCCGGACGGCGATGCAGGCGCTTCATCTGAGCGTGAATCTCGTGCCGACAGAACGTGCACAGCCAACTGAAGAGCGCCGCTTCGCCCCGATAGGTCGACAGTTTCCGAATCGCCTGACACAGAACCGTCTGGGCGATGTCCTCGGCCAACTCCCGATCGCGACCTACCCTGGTCAAGGCGAACCGAAAGAGCCCGGGAAAGTAGTGGTCGAAGAACTCGCCGAACGCGGCCTCGTCGCCCGCGAGGAGGCGGTCTACGAGGGAACGGTCGTGGAGGTGGTGCAGAGTCATGTCGCTGAGGGTGTTCGGGCCTTCTACAGCATATGAGGGTCGATCGGCGAGAAATCCTTCGCCGAGTCGCGCTCGTCGCCACCACGGGGCCAGGGACCAACGGAGTGAGGAGGAGGCTCACGTCGGACGATTCGAGACCCAAGTCCAGAGCGATGCAGCGAATCTACGGACGCCTGAACCGCTCGAACCGTTGAGCGAAGTTAGCGGAGATGGTTCCGTGGGATGTGGTTGAGTCTTGTTATGCGGCGAGTCTTGCCGGGACCGGACAAGGTGCTCCCGCCAAGGGTGGGCGTATTGCTTACGGTGCGCTGCTGATCAAAGAGCGGCTGGGCATTACGGATGAAG
>JAUIDB010000077.1 GCA_030429235.1 Thermoanaerobaculia bacterium
CGACGAGACCGTAGCAGACGAATGCGACCAGCAGCTGGAGGACCAGTCGACCCAGCCCCTTCTCGGGGCGAGCCTCAGCCGACACCGACGGGCTCCTGTTCTCGGTCGTCCGTTCCCGGTTCTGCCGCGGCCCGACGCAGTTGGGACTTGCAGAGGGGATCTTCTGGGTCCGTCGGTTCCGCCGTCCCGAGCTGCAATTCCCGCACCGCGGCCACGAAGTCGTCCAGGTCGCGGTGCGCGAGTGTCGCCTCGGAACGGGAGAAACTCCCCAGTCGCACCCGGCGCCGATCGACACGGGCCTGCAACTCCGCCTCACGATCGTGGTAGATCCGCTGCTCGAGCCATTTTGGCCCCTCCCGGAACAGGCAGTCGCGTCCAGGACAGCTGAGCAGGTACACGCCGCCGGCACCAGAGCGCAGCAACCCCTCGATCGCCGAAGTGTGGACCGAGCCGCTACAGCCGCTCTCGAAGGCCACGACGCCATCCTTCTGCGCTAGCTCGTCGGGCAAACCGAGGCCGAACGCGCAGCTCAGCAGCACGACCTGATCCGGTCCGACCGACACCTCACCGGAGAGGCCCTTCACCGCCGTAAGCTGCTCCCTGCCCACCCTACCCGGCGGGCCGACGCCCATCGACGCACAGGAACCGGCGCAGATCCCACAGCCCACACAGACGGCGGGATCGACCCGCGCCACCAGCTCCGACAGACTCGACGGAACCTCGCGTTCGACCATGGTGATCGCCTCGTAGGGGCAGTCCTGGTAACACTGGTAGCAGCCGGTACATCGATTCTCGTCGACGAACGACGGCTCGATCTCGGCGTCTCGGGGGCGCCACCAGACCGGAGCCTGCCACAACACCCCGAAGAACAGGAGCCAGAAGAGCAGCACCGCCCACGACGGCAAATGCTGCGCCGGTACGAGCCAGCCGGAATAGAAGAGGTCGACCGGCATCCGCGTGGGAAGTTCCAGCAGATCGGCCGCCGGCGGCAGGGCGACCGGAACCAACAGTGAGAAGAGTCCCAGGCTCACCAGCGCGAAGCGCCGCATCGGCTGAGAGGGAACCACCGCGGGGCGCGCCACGCGCGCAACGTGTAGCCAGAGGCCGGCGGCGACACCCAGCGGCAGGGCCACGTGGAGGAAGAGGTTCATGAAAAAAAACGACGAAGGGATGTCGACCTCACCGCTGAACGAGCGCCCGATCGGTTCCGAGAAGAGGGGCAGAAGGTCGATCAACTCGGCTCCCACCACCGCCAACTGCAGGGCCTGCCGATCCCAGACCATGATCAGACCGGTCCAACCGCAGAGCAGCACCACGAAGAGAAGGAGGATCCCCGACCGCCAGGCCAGGGCCCGCGGTCCCCAGGTGTGTCCCTGTACCAACTTCCGCAGCATGTGGACGCCGAGAGCTACCAGCGCCAGGTCCGCGCTGTAACGATGCAGCGACCGCATGAAAGAACCCAGGAAGACCTCCTCTTCGATCCGAACGACCGACGCGTGGGCCTCTCCGATCTGGTAGAAGAGGAAGAGGTAGACGCCGGTGACCACGGCGACGGCGAGGAACAGCACCGCCAGGTTTCCGCTCTGATACAGCGGGTTGTAGGCCGAGCCGAAGACCCGATCGAAGAACCGATCGATCGGCCCCAGCAGTCGACGTAGGGTCGCGGCCGCAGCGGGCGGCGTAGCGGCTTTCTTGGGTACCTTCATGAAGTGGTCTCTAGTGGGTTTGCCGGGGCCGAGGCGGTCGGTCGTGGGGAGAGTCGTTCCAGAGCATCCTCGATCCAGCCGACCGACGGATTGTTCAGAGCGAAGGCGATGCGGCCGTCGGGATCGAGGACGTACAGTAGAGCGGGATGCGAGACGTCCCCCGTCTGTAGATCTCGCTCGAAGGGAACGTCGAAGGCCTTCAAGACCTCGACGACCCGGTCGGGCTCACCAGAGAGCACATGCGTGCCGCTACGTTCCGCCAACCCCCAGCCCGCTGCCACCCTGGGCAGTGACGACGGGGTATCGCGCCAGGGATCGAGGGTAACGACCACGAGTCGGGTCTCCCCCGCGCTCAGATCGGCCGCTTCGAGCGCGCGATCGACGATCACCGGACAGATCGTCTGACAGTGGGCAAAAGCGAAGGTCAGGAGGGTCGGACGGCCGACCAGATCCCCTTCACTCAGTTCGTTGCCCGTCTGATCGATCAGGCGGAAGGAGGGCACCGCCCGATCCAACCGCGGATAGTGCTCGGGGAGAGTGCTCTGCGGCCCGAGATCGACCACCGGCTGTGCCGCCCGCACTCGATCGGCCACGCCGGCCAGCCCGATCGCCACGCCGGCCGCCATCGCGACCACGAGCCACCGGCCCACCGGCCGCGCCACCATCCACCGCCAACTCGAGCGCAGTTCCCGCCCGAAGAGCACCGCGATGAAGGCGAGCATGGTCAGGGGTCCCCCGATCAGGGTGAGCCAGCCCTCGGCACTCGGCAGCCCGTCCTCGGTCGAACCGAAGCAGATCGCCCGGGCGGAGCTCAGCCACTGCTCCTCGACCGGCAGGGGGGCGAAGGCGAGCAACCACAACGCCAGGGTGACGAGCGCCCACACGGCCAGGGCGAGCAGCAACCAGGGAGCCGGACGAGCGGCCAGAGGGTGTTGGGTCATGACGAGAAAAACAAAAAACCGGAATCGCGGCCGCGCCCGAGGAGGAACGCATCGACCACGATTCCGGTCGAGCTCATCCGATCTTCCAGACGAGCGAAAGTAGCTTCCAATTGGTGAAGTAGTAGAGGATGAAGACGGCGAGGAACACGAACACCAGGACCATGGTGCCGGGAGCACCCTCCTCGTGGGCCTTCGCCGAGGCCTCTTCGGAATGCGCCTGCGCCGGCAGCCGGATGATCCCCTGCGGAATGCCGGCCATCCCGGGCTCCAACTTGTCGAAGTCGACGCGCTGCCCGAAGAAGACCGACACGACGGCGATCGCGATGTAGGCCAGGGCACCGACTACGGCCAGGCTACCTCCGAGACCGAGGCCCGCCATCATCATGTCCACCGCCGGCGGGAACTCCAATCCGAACGGCGCGTTCGTGAAGGAGATGTCCCAGTGCCGCCGCGGCACCCCGAAGGCGCCGGCGAAGGTCATGCTCATCGACATGCACACGATGCCGATGGCGAACAGATAGGGCTGCCACCGGGCCAACCCCCAGAACGCCACCTTGCGGCGGAAGATCAGGGGGATCACGTAGTAGGTCAGGGCCATGAAGGCCAACGCCGTGCCGCCCACCACCGTTACGTGGAAGTGGCCCGGAACCCGCAACGTGTTGTGCGAGATGATGTTGATCTGCTCGGTACCTTGGGTCACTCCGGTGATGCCACCGAGGAACCCAAAGATGACGAGCGACAGCCAGGTCCCCGAGAAGCCAGGATCGGACCAGGGAGCGCGACGTAGCCACTCGAACTTGCCCTTGCGGAATCCCCGCAGCCGTTGCCCCATCTCCATGCCGGCCGGCACGGTGAACCCGTGCATCATGCTGGCCAGTACCGCGAGGTACATGGCGTAACTGGTGTTCCAGACCTTCCAGGAGGGTCCCATTCCAGGATCGACCAGTAGATGGTGGGCAGAAGCCATCGAAATGAACAGTACATAGAGCACGAAGGCCCAGCGACTGATCTTCTCGTTGACCACGACCGCGCCGATGGTGAGTCCGCCCATCAGGTACCAGACGGCGACCATCGCCGCCACGTTGATTTGCTGCGAGGAGTGTCCGAGTCCCCAAAAGACCATACGGTAGACCTGGGGATCGACCTCCATCTTGCCGAGCGACCAGAGGAAGGTCGGTACGTAGATCGCAGCGCCGTGCAACAGGGTGATCACCGCGATGATCGCCGCGGCCAGTCCTCCGAAACTCACCAAGGGGATCGACCCCTCGTAGGTCTTCTCCCGTCGCGCCACCACCAGTGCCGCGAAGAACAGGCTGACCGCGATCAAGGCCCCTACCGCGAACAGGATGATCCCCAAATAGTAGAGAGGATGCGCCCGCAGGGGAACGTACGAGGTGAAGAGGACGTCGGCATGTCCGGCGAACACCATCACGTCGACCAGGACCGCCCCGACCACCATCAGCCCGAACGCAGCCCAGGCGGTCTTGGGAGCCGGCTGACGACAGCCCAGAAGAATGGGACCCGCAAAGTAGAGGATCGCCATCTCGAAGAAGATGATGAAGAAGATCAACATGTTGAGACCGTGGGCCGTCAACATCCGGTAGTACCAGTCGGCCGGCAGCAGGTGCACCGCCTGCCAGCGGGTCATCGCCAGCAGGAACGCGGCGACCACGCCAACCAGGAACGCCACGATCGCGGCCACGGCGTTGAACTTCACCAGGGTTTCCGAGGTCTGGTGCACGCGCAGGCCGGTCACCGGACACTTGCGAAAGAGTCTGTCCATTACCATCTCGACCATTACCGTGCTCCTGTTGTGATGTTGGGACCACCGGTCGACTCGGAGACCGCGCCGCCCTTGGACTCGACGGTGATGCTGCCGAGCATCACGTGGTGCCCGATACCGCAGAACTCGTTGCACACCACGCGGTACTCACCCGGCTGGTTCGGCGTGATCTCGAGCCCGTAGTCGTACCCAGGTACGACCTGGAAGTTGACGTTGGCCGGATACAGGCTGAAGCCGTGGTTCACGTCCAGAGCCGAGAGATGCAGGGTGTACGTTGTGTCCTCCTCGAGGATCAGCGCGGGGTACCACTCCCACATCTTGCCGATCATGTAGATGTCGGCTCCCGGTGGTGGTTTGACCACTGGAATCCCGTCGACTTCACCGACCTGATACTCGGCCACGAACTCGCGGGTGCGCTCGTAGAACTCCGTCGGTACGACCTTGGCCCGAATACCCGACGGGTTCTGTCCGCCCTTCAGATGCCACAGCGGCATCATGGCGAAGAGCACCATGCACCACGCGAACGCGATTTGGATCCACAGCCGCTCCTGTCGGCCGGCGGGTTTCCACCAGACTCCCTGCGGCGGTACCACTCCAGAATGCAAACTCATCGGCTCTCCTCAAGGTAGCGGGGCATCACCCAGGGAGAGAATCTCCCAGAGTCCCCAGCCGGTGTAGAACAGGAACATGACGACCAACCCGGCGGCCAGCAGCCAGAAGGGCGAGTCGAACAGCCTCTGCCCCAGAGGGACGGGCTCCTCCGTGGGGGGCTCGACGGGAGAGGTTGACATCGGCAGACTCCTTGCTCGGTAGAAGAAAAGAAGGGAGGGTCCGTCAGGCAGCGACCTGATCCGACACCCCCGCGCGGCACCTGCTGCGAAGCGCACCGTCGGGTGTGCCGGGCGGCCCCTCGCCGCCTCGCCGAGGTGTGCGCACCAAGCCTCGGCTCGCTCGGCGGAGTGGCTCCGATCGAACGAGAGAAGGGCTGCTCCTCATCTGGTCGAGCATCTATGCCTCCTCGGTGCTTGGCTCGTTGGAAAGGGGATTCCGGAGAATCCACAGGAACCGTACCGGCTACCGGGCCGAGCCCATATGACGCTCGTCAGGTACCCCTCGGGAATCCCAGACGATCCCAAGGAACGAAGCAGATCGCCCCCCACCCGAACGGGTGTGGAACTCGACAGCCGCGGCAGGGGATACTCTCGGCATGGACCCGAAGCGCCGATGAACCGCGACGACGCCGAGCCGGGCCGAGGAGTTGCTCCTCGCCGCGTCCTCGTCCCGGTCGATTTTTCCGAACCCTCGAAACGAGCGGTCGGTTGGGCTCTATCCTCACCTCTCACCCAGCAAGCCGAGTTGATCCTTCTCCACGTGGTGCACGATCCGGGCGCCGCCCCCGGCTACTACTCGCAAAGCAACCCCGAGAGTCACCACATCACGCGCCTCGAGGAAGCAGCCGAAGTGATGTTCCGAGAGTACCTGGAGTCGCTCTACGTCGAAGCGATCGGTCTCGACCAGCGGTCCTACCGCACTCGGATCGTGGTCGGCCTACCGGTGGCGCGGATCCTCGAGGTGGCAGAGCTCGAAGAGGTCGACCACATCGTGATGGCGAGCCTGGGTCGCACCGGGCTCCCCCACCTCTTGATGGGCTCCAAGGCCGAGCGGATCGTACGCCTCGCTCCGATGCCTGTGACCATCGTCAAACAGTGGCCCTTGGAGCCGGATTCTTGACGCCGCTTCCGACGAGCTTCCCGAGGGGCGACCGCACCTCGCCGAGCTCCGACCCTGCAGGGAGTCCGCCATCGATACCGTAGCCCTGATCATGGGACTGGTCGGCGGTCTCGCACTCTTCCTGTTCGGCATGGAACAGATGGCCGAGTCGCTCAAAGCAGTGGCCGGCGAGCGGATGCGAGGCATCCTGGCCCGGCTGACCACCAACCGCGTCTCGGGGGCTGCGACCGGCGCCCTGGTCACCGCGGTGATCCAGAGCTCTTCGGTGACCACCGTCCTCGTGGTGGGGTTCATCACCGCTGGGTTGATGTCGATGTCGCAATCGGTCGGCATCATCATGGGAGCCAACGTCGGCACCACCATCACCGCGCAGATCATCGCCTTCAAGATCACCAAGTACGCGCTGGCGATGATCGCGGTCGGCTTCGGCATGCTGTTCTTCGCCAAGAGAGAGGAGACCCGGCACCGGGGTACCGGCCTGATGGGTCTCGGACTGGTGTTCTTCGGGATGGGGGTCATGGCCGACGCGATGGCCCCCCTCCGCAGCTACGAGCCGTTTCTCGATTGGATGGTCCGCATGGAGAACCCGATCCTCGGGATCGCGGTGGCGGCCCTGTTCACCGCCCTGGTGCAGTCGTCGTCGGCGACCACCGGCATCGTGATCGTGATGGCGAGTCAGGGCTTGATCTCGCTAGTGGCGGGCATCGCGCTGATCTTCGGCGCCAACATCGGGACCTGCGTCACCGCGCTGCTGGCGGCGATCGGCAAACC
>JAUIDB010000078.1 GCA_030429235.1 Thermoanaerobaculia bacterium
CGGGCGAGGCTCGACCTCGATCTGTCTGGGGCGGCGTCGAAGCTCGACCTAGTTGAAGGCGCGGCCGCCGATGACGGCGACGATGATCCAGCAGATCGCGACCGGACAGACGAACCGTAGCAGGAAGCGCCACAGCCCGAAGAACTTGAAGGCGCCATGCCCCTCTTCGAGTTCCGCCCGGGTCAGCTTGGCGTCCAGAACCCAACCGACGAAAAGCGCCGTCATCAGACCCCCCACCGGCAACATCCAGTTGGACGCGAAGTAGTCCAGCACTCCGAAGACCCCCGCGTCCCGCTGCCCGAACGGAGCCCAGTTGGTCAGCGCCGAGTTCGCTCCGAGGGAGAGCGCGGCGAGGACCCCGAAGCCGAAGATCGTGCTGCCCGCCACCAGGGCTGCCTTCTTGCGCCCCCAGCCCAACTTGTCGATGAAGAACGACGCCACCACCTCGAGCAGGGAGATGGTCGAGGTCAGGGCGGCGAACGCGACCAGCAGGTAGAAGACCGGGGCGATGATCACGCCGCCCGGCAGGTCGTAGAACATCCGCGGCAACGTGGTGAACAGAATCGTCGCGCTCTTGGTGAACGTTCCGGCACGCTCGGCGGCCGGCACGGCGAAGATGATGGAGAACATCACTACGCAAGCCATCAGAGCGATCACCGTGTCGAGCAGCGTAATCAGGAACGCATCGCGGGGAATCGACTGCTCCTTACCCAGGTAAGAGCCGTAGGTGATCAGGGCGCCCATTCCCAACGAGAGAGTGAAGAAGGCATGCCCCACGGCTTCGAGAATCGCCTCGGTGTGGATCGGTCCGACGTGGAAGAGGAAGCGGATCGCCTCGCCAAAGCCGGGAGAGAAGACCGAGACGATGCAGAGGAGCAGCAGAATCGTCATCAGGATCGGCATCAGGAGCTTCGTCACCCGCTCGATGCCACCCTTGATCCCCGACGCCACGACCCCCACCGTCACCGCCATGAAGAGGCCGTGGAAGAGAATCTGTACGGGGCCGTTGCCGAGGAACGCCCCGAAGTCGCTGCCGAGGTTGGCGGCGATCTCATCGCTGAATCCGCCGAAGGACCAGGAGAGGCATTTTCCGAAGTAGTACACCGTCCAACCGGCCACCACGGCGTAGTAGGAGAGGATCACCAGCCCCGTCGCTACCCCCAGGTAGCCGACTCCGGACCAGACCTTGCCACCGGGAACGTCCTTGGCGAAGTGCAGGAAGGCCGTCACCGGACTCTGCTGCGTTCGCCGACCGACGAGAATCTCTGCCAGCATGATCGGCAGGCCGATCAGAGCGATGGCGATCAAGTAGACGATGACGAAGCTGCCTCCGTCGTTGGCGTAGGTGATGTAAGGAAACTTCCAGATATTGCCTAGGCCGATCGCCGAACCGGCGGCCGCCACCACGAACCCCAAACTGGAGAATCTAGCCCTCGTCTTCATTCGAATCGACTCCCTCGCCTCACTCGGAGGCCTCGATTGCACTTGATCCACAACCCGGCCGTGACCACGCAGTACTCGCAGAGATCCACCGGGACCGGTAACCCGTTCGGCCGGCCGGAGAGCCACTGGGGCCTCCTGACGCCCACGGCGTCCTGGGTACTGAAACGGTCGGCCGGATTGTAACCCAAGTCACGCACCGATTCGACCTGAATCTGATAGCCTTCGACGTCGTTCGCCAGCCGGCGACACTTCCCAGCGACAAAACTTCCCGGATTGCGCGACATACCTCCTCGCGCCACAAGAATACCCCTACCCCATGAAACAACTCGACCAGCAGATCGCCCGCCGACGCACCTTCGCGATCATCTCCCATCCCGACGCCGGAAAGACCACTCTCACCGAAAAGCTCTTGCTCTACGGTGGAGCCATCCAGCTGGCGGGAGCGGTCAAGGCGCGGGGCCAGCAACGGCGCGCCCACTCCGACTGGATGAAGGTAGAGCGGGAGCGTGGGATTTCGGTCACCGCCTCGGTGATGACCTTCGACTACGCCGACTGCACCTTCAATCTCCTGGACACTCCGGGACACGAAGACTTCAGCGAAGACACCTACCGTACGCTGACAGCGGTCGACTCGGCGGTGATGGTGTTGGACGCCGCCAAGGGGATCGAGGCGCAGACTCGCAAGTTGTTCGAGGTCTGCCGCCTGCGCGATGTGCCGATCATTACCTTCGTCAACAAGCTGGACCGCGAGGGGCGCGACCCCTTCGAACTCCTGGACCAGATCGAGCAGGACCTTCAGCTGGAGGTCACGCCCGCTACCTGGCCGATCGGCATGGGGCAGTCGTTCCGCGGTTGCTACGACCTGCGCCGCGACGAGGTCGTGCTGATGACGCGCGGCGCCAAGTCGGGAACCGCAGCGAGCCGCGAGATCGGCGGCATCGAGAGCGAGACGGTCGCCAGCGAGATCGACGGCCGTCAACTCGGGGCGCTTCGGGAGTCGGTCGAGATGAGCCGTGGCCTCTGCCCTCCCTTCGACCTCGGCACCTACCGAGATGGCAACATGACGCCGGTCTTCTTCGGCAGTGCGATCAACAACTTCGGAGTGCGCATGCTGCTCGACGGGTTGGCCGAGCTCGCTCCACCGCCGCGCTCACAACCCGCCGAGCCCCGCCCCGTCCAACCCGCCGAGAGCAAGGTGAGCGGTTTCGTCTTCAAGATCCAGGCGAACATGGACCCGAACCACCGAGACCGCATCGCCTTCCTCCGCCTCTGCTCCGGCAACTTCAAGCGTGGCATGAAGTTGCGACACGTGCGCAGTGGCAAGACGCTGGCGGTCCACAATCCACTCCTCTTCCTGGCGCGCGACCGTGAACGCGCCGAGGAGGCCTGGCCAGGCGACATCCTGGGCCTTCCCAACCACGGCAACCTCCGCATCGGCGACACGCTGACCGAAGGCGAGGAACTGCGCTTCACCGGGATCCCGAGTTTCGCCCCCGAGTTCCTGAAGCGAGTGCGCCCGGTCGACCCGATGCGGGCCAAACATCTGGGTCGAGCTCTTCAGCAGCTGGCTGAAGAGGGAGCGGCGCAGGCCTTCCGTCCTCGGCTAGGAAACGAGTGGATCGTCGGCGTGGCCGGCCCCCTGCAGTTCGAGGTGCTCGCCGACCGGATCCGCACCGAATACGACATCGAGGTTCGGTTCGAGAACACCAACGCCTTCACCGCCCGCTGGGTCGAGGCCGACGACGTGACCACGTTGAAGCATTTCACCCGATCCCACGAAGGCAACATGGCCGACGACCACGACGATGCACCGGTCTTCCTGCCCACCAACCAGTGGCGACTGGACCGGGCCATCGAGGACCATCCTGAGGTTCGATTCCTGAAGACCCGAGAACAGATCCAGTAGTCGAGCCCGCCGATCACGCCGCACACCAGGAGGAGCCCATGCAATCCCGACGCCTACTCCCCATAATCACTCTCGTTTTGCTGGCGATCGGTGATCCCACTGCGGTCCCGGCGTCGGAGGGTCAGACGGTCGAATTCACCATCGACGCCCGACGCCTCGGCGACCAGATTCTGACCTCCGAACTCTCGATTCCGACCCCGGCCGAGTGGCTCGACGAGCAGCGAAACCTGGTCCTCGACTACCCCCTCTACATCCCCGGTACCCACACCTCGTCGGGTCCGGTGCAGAACGTGGCTGGTATCGAGATCGAGGACTGCCGGGGTCGAACCCTCGGCTGGGACCGCAATCCCCACCAGCTCGAGCGGCTGACGGTCCAGGTGCCTCCCGACTGTTCGAAGATCCAGGTCGAAACCACCTATCTCGCCTCGCAGCCGAGCGTCAATTCGAAGGGGATCGACTCTTATGGCTGGCAGGACCTCGGCGCCATCAGCTTCAACACGGTGTTCTGGGCTCCCGCCGGCCGGTCGCACCAGGAGCTCCACTTCGCGGGACGCGTCCTCTTCCCAGGGCACTGGTCCCACGTGGTGTCCAGCCTTCCCCACACCACCGCCCCCCAGGAGGGCACCGTCACCTCGACCTTCGAGCGCGCGAGCCTGGCCGAGTTCGTCGACGCCCCCGTGGTGGCCGGGAAACACGCCGTGACGCTCGAACTCGACCTCCCTGGACATCCTCCGCACACGTTCACGGCGCTGTCGAAGGAACTTGACAACGCGACGCCGCCGGACTGGCTCCAGGCCAGCCTCGAGGAGGTCGTGCGGCAGAGCACCTTGCTGATGGGCCCCTTCCCGCGTCGCCGTTTCGACTTTCTCTTCGTGCTGGCTCCTGGAATCGATGCGGGCCTGGAACATGGAGAGTCCACCCTCATCGGAGACCCCGAAGACACTCTGGTCGACGCCAAACCCAACGACGAGATCCAGGCCGGAGGGGCCACCATCAGTGTGATCCCCCACGAATACGTGCACGCCTGGTGCGGCAAGTTGCGGGCCCCGATCGGACTCGTGCCGCCCACCTTCAACGAACCGATCAACTCCGAACTGCTCTGGGTCTACGAAGGTCTCACGTCCTATCTCGACGACCTGGTCTCGGTACGAGCCGGATGGATCACCTTCGAGGAGTACCGCAACAACCTGGTCCGTTCGCTCCTGGCCTTCGAGCAGAAGGAGGGTCGACGGTGGCGCTCGGTGGAGGATACCGCTCGAGACAGCGGAAGGCTGCGCGGCGGAAGCCCGCGCTGGGGGGACCTCCGGCGGCGACAGGACTACTACTCGGAGGGAGCCGCGTTCTGGCTCGAGGCGGACGCCCGGATCCGCCGTGGCACCGCGGGCGCCAAGAGCCTCGACGACTTCGTCCACCGCTTCTTCGACGTTCCGGTCCGGCCCGTGGGGGCGCTCGAACCGTACGATCGGCAGACGTTGGTCGACACCCTGGCGGAGGTCTGGGACGGCGAGGATTGGAGCGACTTGATCCGTCGTCGGATCGAAGACCCGGTGGAGTCCCTATCGATGGACTATCTGGTCGAACTCCTCGGCTACCAATGGAACTGGACTTCGGAGCCCAGCGCACTGCAGAAGGCGTTGGCCGCCAAGAACCCCGCCCGAGTCGATCTGCGCACGTCCCTCGGACTGCGGGTCGACGACGGGGCGGTCGCCTCGTTGGTCCCCGGTGGCCTCGCCGATCTGGCCGGCATTCCGCACGATGCCGAGTTGGTCGGGGTCAACGGCTGGCGCTACTCGCCGGAACGACTGCGGGATGCGGTCCGCGACTCCGCCGAGCAGGGTGGGGTGCACCTGCTGCTCGACATCGAAGGTCGACTCGAGGGAGCCGAGTTACCCTACTCGCTCGGGGCTCGCTACCCACAGCTCGAGCCGCTCGATGCGGCCGACGACCTCCTACGCGAGATCGCCGCACCCCGTACCGAGCCCGTGGGCCCCACGACGGCCCGCTGAAACGCAGGTCGAGTCAGCGAGCCGTCGAGAGGCGAGAACTCGGAGGAACGGGTCGGCTCACTCGGCGGCGGGAGCAGCGGCCTCGTCGGCGGGAGCGGCGGCCTCGTCGGCGGCCGACTGGAGGTCGAATCGAATCAAGACCTCCTCGCGGATCAGGTCATCCTTCTTGCCCGGATACTCGATCCCGAAGTCGAAGCGGTTGATCGAAAACTCGGCCTTGGCCTGGAAACCCTCGGCCGTGAGTTCGATGCTCGCGGGAAAGCTGATCTCCTTCTCCACTCCGTGGAGGTCGAGAGCACCGGTGACGAGATAGGTACCATCTTCCTGGGCGGCAATCGAGCTCGAAGCGAAGGACGACGTCGGATAGGTCTCTACCTCGAAGAAGTCCGCGCTCTTGAGATGACCCGTCAGGCGCTCGCTGTCCGCCCAGAGTGAGGTGGTGTCGATCGTCAGTTCCACCTTGGACCCCACGATCTGCCCATCGACCACGGTCGCCGTTCCCTCGAAGGCCTCGAAACCACCCTCGTGCGAACCCGTGACCTTGGAGCCGACGAACCCGATGGTTCCGGCCAGACCGTATTCGACCCCGGCGGCCATAGCGTCGTCCGCGGCGGCGGTTTCTTCGGGGGCCGGTGTTTCGGCCAAGTCCTCGACCTCCGCTTTCGGGGCATCGGCGGCTGGATTCGCGCAGCCCACCAGAAGGCTCGAAAGGAACAGCAGGGCGAAAGAGAAAATCTCGAGTCGTCGTCGCATCTTGGTCTCCTCGTAGTCAGTGTTCTGCGCCGCGTTCTGGCGCGAACGCGTACTCTAACCCGACCGACCGCCGATGAGTCCGTCTCCGAGTCCGGGCGGTAGACTCGACTGATGCTCCAACTCCTCGTGACGCGTCCTCTCCCGCCTCCCGGACCGAGCCGCCTGGCCGAACTCGAGGCCCTCACCACGGTCTTGCCCGACGGATCGGAAGCCGCGGGGCGCGACCTCAGGGCGCTGCTTCCCGACGCCGACGTCGTGCTGACCCACCTCACGGAACGAGTGGATCGATCCCTATTGGAACGCTGTCCCCGCCTGCGTGGCATCTCCAACCTCGCCGTCGGCTACGACAACATCGACCTGGTCGCCGCCACCGACTTCGGCATTCCGGTGGCCACGACTCCGGGCGTCCTCACCGAAACCACCGCCGACCTGACCTGGGCCGCGCTGCTCGGCATCGCGCGCAGGATCGCCGAGGCCGACCACTTCACTCGGGCCGGTCGCTTCGAGCGCTGGGGAGCCGAGCTCCTCCTCGGCGCCGACGTCGGTCCCGGCCCGGACGGACGACCGAAGGTGCTGGGCGTCGTCGGGTTCGGTCGCATCGGCGAGGCGGTGGCACGACGGGCGACGGGATTCTCGATGGAGGTGCTGGCGCACGACCCACGGCACCGCGATCGGATCGACTCCAGCCCGCACGCCCGCTGGTCGGAGTTCTCCCAGCTACTCGAGCGCTCCG
>JAUIDB010000028.1 GCA_030429235.1 Thermoanaerobaculia bacterium
CCACGACCCCTGGTCGGAGCGATTGTCCAGGAACCGAGCGGGGCCTTGATTCGAACTGATGACGACATCGGGATCGCCATCGTTGTCCACGTCTCCGAACGCGGCTCCTCGACTCACCTCGGAGACTTCGAACGCGGCCCCCGAGCGCTCACTGACCTCTTCGAAACGGCCGTTGCCGAGATTGTGGTAGAGCTGATTGCGCTGGTGCAGTGGAAACGGATCCCCAGCCAACGCCAAGGCGCCGATCACCTGGACCTCGCCGTTCACCACCAGAAAGTCGAGCTGACCATCCTGATCGTAGTCCAACCAACCGGCTCCGAATCCCGTGAAGGGAAAACTCGGCGCGGCCAAGCCAGCGGCCAGGGTCTGGTCCCCGAACATGCCACCGCCTTCGTTGTTGTAGAGGGTGTTGCTCTGCCGATTCAGGTGGCTGAGGATCAGGTCCTCGTCACCGTCGCGATCGTAGTCTCCGGCATCGACTCCCATGCTGGCTTCCGGCGCCCCGTCGAGGTTGACCGCGACGCCGGCCAGAAATGCGTCATCCTCGAACCGTCCATCTCCCAGGTTGACCCAGAGCTGATTGGGCGACTGATCGTTGGCGACGTACAGGTCGACCAGCCCGTCCTGGTTCAGGTCCGCCGCGATGACTCCGAGCGCGCCGCCGGCCTCGGCCGCGATACCGCTTCGAGCACTGACGTCTTCGAAGGTGCCGTCGCCGCGGTTTCGATAGAGCCGCGTCGGTACCGGATTGTAGGAACGGGGTCCGCAGTAGTCCCGAGCACTGGAGGTCGAGAAACAGGGCTTGTGGGTGGCGATCGAGAAATCCACGTAGTCGGCCACAAACAGGTCGAGCGCGCCGTCACCGTCGAAGTCGAGCCAGCTGGCGCTGATGCTCCAACGCGCATCGTCGACTCCGACCACTGCCGCGACCTCCTCGAACGTCCCGTCGCCCCGATTCCTCCAGAGCTCGTTGCGGCCAAAGTTCGTGACGTAGAGGTCCGGATCACCGTCGCCTTCCATGTCTCCCACTGCGACCCCCATCCCGTACTCTTGACTCGCGATCCCGGAGCGCTGCGTCACGTCGACGAATCGAACCCGTCGCACACCGTCGGCTCCGAGCACCGAGTCGTTGCGGTAGAGCCGGTCACCTAGTTCGTGACCGGGAGGCGGCGGGAAGGTCGCATCGTCCAACGACTTGCCGGTTCCCAACATCACCCCCTGGGGAATGAACAAGTCGAGATCGCCGTCGAGATCGTAGTCCACCAACCCCACGCCCGGACCCACCACCTCCGAGAAATACATCTCGCCGGACATGCCATTGAAGTGCCGGTAGTCGAGCTGGCTCTCCGCAGTGGCGTCGACGAAGGGATCGTCCCCCGCGACCACGGAAGGGACGAAGAGAACGAAGCACAGACAGATCGATCGATGGACGCGGTTCACGGTCGGCGGGGCTCGGATTTGCGGGCCGGGATTCGGCCCGAGCGGAGCCGGCAGTATACCGAAAGCAACCCCACCCGCCGCTCTCTCGTCCGTCGCACTAAACTAGAGTTCCGGGCAGGTACTCCGGCACCGTCACCTGCCGACCCTTTTCGCCGCTGGCTCGCCCTCCCGGCCAACGCGACGCATCATCCCAATCGCACCAAACTCGAGAGCCTAGCCATCGTGAACCACAGAACGACCTCCCTCCTCGTCGCACTCCTGCTTCTCGGTTCGATGTCCTGGGCTCAGGACGAAGAGGCCAGCCCCGATCCCGACCAGCTCTTCCTCGACACCGTTCACGTCCAACTCGTCAACTTCGATGTCTTCGTGACGGACAAGAAGGGGAACCCCATTACGGATCTGCAGCCTGCCGACTTCGAGGTCTTCGAAGACGGGCGCCCGGTGGCCATCACCCACTTCCGAGCGGTGGTAGATGCCATCCCCCGGGATCCAGTATCGGAGGCTTCGAGCCCTCGACCGGAGCCGTCTGGCACGCCGCCGCCGGCCCGGGCCGCACCAACTCGAGACCCCAACTACATCGTCATCGTGGTCGACAACCTGAACATTCGCCCCTTCAACCGTAAACGCGTGTTCGGCCAGATCCGTGACTTCCTGCGCCATCAGGTCCAACCGGAAGACAAGGTCCTGCTCGCGACCATGAACCGCAATTTCAAGGTGCGAGAGCCGTTCACCACCGATCGTACGCGCATCAACTCGACTCTCATCAAGATCGAGAAGGAGACCACGGGGGGACCTGGCCGCGACGGTGAACGCACCGATGTCTTTCAGGCGATGAAACGAGCCGAGAGCATCAGTTCGGCCATGGGTCGGGCCCGGATGTACTCACTGGAGTACCGCAACGACACCCGAGCTACGATCAGTGCCCTCCGCGACCTGGTGGTCAGTCTCGGCGGCCTCGAGGGGCGGAAGGCGCTGCTCTACGTGTCCGACGGTCTGCCCATGGTGGCCGGCGAGGATGTCTTCATGGCCGCCGGCGAGAACTTCGACGACACCTCGGCCATCCGAGGGGCCAAGGAGTTCGACATGGCCCGAAACTTCCAGAATGTGGGCATCGAAGCCAACACCCACCGCGTCACCTTCTACACCATCGACGCGACCGGTCTCCGCGCTCCCACCGCGATCGCGGCCGAGCACGGCCGCCAGGGCCCCTCCCCCGCGGTCGAAGAGCGGAACCAACACAACCTTCAGGCGCCGTTGCGACAACTCGCCGACATCACCGGCGGGCGGGCGATCCTCAACCAGAACGACGTCGGCCCGGCTCTGACCCAAGCGAGCCAGGACCTCTACACCTACTACTCGCTAGGGTACCGACCGGTACACCCGGGCGACGGCCGCTACCACGGTATCGAGGTCAAGGTCCGGCGAAAGGGAGTCGACGTCCGCCATCGGCAGGGGTACCGGGATCGCAGCGCGGCCCAACGAATGATCGACGGTACCAAGTCGGCGCTACTCTACGGCGAGGCCAACAACCGTATCGGGGCCAAGCTCACGGCTCTGCCCACGCAGTCCGGGGAGGACGGGCGATTCCTGGTTCCGGTCGAGGTCCACATCCCGATCGGACGCGTGACCCTGGTGCCCTCTGGTGGCCGGCACCTCGGCCGACTGCGCGTCTTCGTCGGCGTCCTCGACGACAAGGGTCGTCAATCTCCGATCGAGGGGACTCCCCTGCTGCTCGAGATCCCCGACGAGGACCTCCCGACAGCTACGCAGCAGTCTTGGATCCACCAGGTCCAACTCATGATGCGCCCCGGAAGTCAGCGCATCACGGTGGGCATCCTCGATGAACTCGCCGGTCTCCAGTCCTACGCCAGCGGAGTGATCAAGGTCCCGAGTGGTTCCTGAGCCTCGGGAAACGCGAGGCCACGCTCCACAGTTGCTGCCCACGAGGCCTGATCGAGTACCCTTGACAGTCTTGTGACAGCTCGGTACATTGCGCCCGCTTTGCTTCCGAAGCTACAACCTGACACGCCCGACACTCTTCGCGAGGTCTCATCAGACCTGGCGTTTCTCCACGAGATCCAATGATCTGTGAAAAGGAGTAGCATGGCCATCTCCCGACCCATTCGTTCCCTGGCCCTCGGGGTCCTCATCCTCTCGATCGCGACCACGGCCTGGGCGGAGGTCAAAGGGCGGGCGTTCGGACAGTTGACCGACGAAAACGGCGATCCCGTCGCCGGTGCCCAGATCGTAGTCACCGATCCGGAACTGACCAACTTCCGCCTGGAGGATCTCACCGACAAGAAGGGGAAGTACAAGATCCTCTTCGTCGACGCGACCCGCAGCTATCAGATCGAGTTCTCCAAAGAGGGCTATCAGACGATTCAGGCACCTCTGAAGATCCCCGCGGGATCGAGCACGCGCCTGGACTACACGATTCTGTCGGAAGCGGCCGCCATGGCCCAGGCCAACGCGAGCGACCCGAGCGCTGCCGCCATCGCGACCTTCAACGAAGCTGGCTCCCTAGCCAACATGGGTGATTACCACGGAGCCCAGGTGAAGTTCCGCGAAGCGATCGAACTCGACCCGACGCTGGCCGCGGCCCACTCTGGACTGGCCACCGCCCTCAAAGCGATGGGTGACCTCTCGGGAGCGATCGAGGCCGCCGAAGCCGCCACCGCGATCGATGCCGAAGACACTCGGGCCCTGAAGATCCTGGTCGAGTCCTACGAGGCGCTAGGCGAGATGGGCAAAGCCGCCAAGGCCAAGGAAGCACTCCTGGCGGCCAATCCGCAGGCGGCAGTCGGCGAACTCTTCAAAGAAGCGGCCGCGCTCTACAACGACGGCGACATGGCGGCCGCCGAACCTCTACTGCAGCAAGTGGTAGAACTGAGGGAGAACCACGCCAAGGCCCACTACCTGCTGGGAGTTTGCCGCATCAACAGTGGCGACATCGAGGGCGCCAAGACCCACCTCGGGCGATTCATCGAACTCGCTCCCAACGACCCTGACGCGGCCGTCGCGCAAGAGATGATCAACAGCCTCTGATTCCGGGGGCCTTGCGCCCAGGGGTTGACCACCGCCCCGAGTATTCATTTTCTTGAATCGAGAACCCAAACACTTGGATCAAGACTCTCCCGGGCCGGCTCCCACGACAACCAACTCAACCTAAATACGCATGAAGGCAGCAGAAGTTTCGAACCTACCGCCATGCCCTGAGTTGGCATGACTTCTGCTCTTGAAGTAAGCACATGTCCCCCAGCGCCCATCGAGTTCGGGTTTCGGAATCCACAGTCTGGGTTCCGAACTCTGCATCATCGATCGGATCCAATTCACGAGTTGCAAGTCCTCTCGCCGGAGCGTTTCCGGGAGAGATCACGAGAACGTACTGAAGGAGTACTTCTACATGAGAAACTTTGGGCGCTTCAGCGCACTGTTTCTGACGCTCGGCCTCGCGGCCTTGCTCTTGGTCCCGGCGGCCTCCGCCCAGACCACCCGCGGTTCCATCATCGGAACCGTGACCGACGACCAGGGAGCCGCTCTCCCCGGCGTCACCGTCACTGCGACCTCCGACGACCTGCTCGGCGAGAAGGTTGCGGTTACCGATGGTAGCGGCGGCTACGCCTTCCGGGTCATCCCGGTCGGTATCTACCGGGTCGAGTTCGCCCTGGAGAGCTTCCAGACCGTCGTCAAGGAGAACATCGCGGTTAACATCTCGAGCACCACCTCAGTGGACGCCGAGCTGACCTCTTCGTTCACCGAGGCCATCGTCGTCACCGCCGAGCGCCCCACGGTCAACACCAACTCGACCGAGTTGGGTGTGGCTCTGGACGCTTCGTTCTTCCAGGCTCTCCCCACCGGACGAAACTACACCGCGGTCGCCAACGTGACTCCGGGCGCGCAGTCCGACGGTGCCGGCCAGACCTTCTACGGTTCCACCGGAGCCGAGAACGCCTACTACATCGACGGTGTGAACACCACCGGTGTCGAGCTCGGCCAGCAGGGCAAGACCCTGAACTTCGAGTTCATCAAAGAGGTCCAGGTCAAGACGGCTGGTTACAACGCTGAGTACGGTCGGTCCACCGGCGGTATCCTCAACGTGATCACCAAGTCCGGTGGTAACGAATTCCACGGCGACGTGTTCGGCTACTACGACAGCGACAGCCTACAGAACAGCCTCAAGGGCGGAGCCGCTGAAGGCGCCGTTTCGGGTTCGACCAAGACCACCGGTTTCGTGCGGTCCGACTTCGGCCTCGACCTCGGCGGCTACTTCGTCAAGGACAAGGTCTGGTTCTTCGCGGCCTACGACCGAGTCGACAACACCAACGATCTCGAAACGATCGAAGACTTCTCGTTCGTACCGGGAGCTCCCGGACTCGGCGAGACCTTTGCCGACGACACCACGCGGGACCTCTACGCCGGCAAGTTGACCTGGCTGGCTCATCCCAGCCATACCCTATCGGCCTCCGCCTTCGGTGATCCTTCGACCCGTGAAGGAGCCCTTGGCTCACTCGCCGCTCCGAGGACTGCCTACGAGCAGAGTCTCGAGACGGGCGCTCTCGACTACGTCGTCAACTACGACGGTATTTTCACGTCGAGCCTGATCGGGAATCTCAGGATTGCCCAGCACCAGGAAGAGTCCACCACCGGTGGTCCTGGGATCAACCTCGTCTCCTACATCGACAACTCCAATCCCCTTGGTGACGGTACGATCACCTTCGGCTGGGATGGAACCGGCGACTCCGGTATCGGGTTCTTCCAGAACCAGGAGTTCACGCGGGACCAACTCCGGGGCGACCTCACGCTGTTCGTCGAGGACTTCGTTGGCCAGCATGAGTTCAAGGGTGGCTACGAGTACGAGGAGATCGGAGTGGTCAACGCCAACTTCAACAGTGGCGGCGAGAGAATCTACCGATTCAACTGTACTAGCGCGTCCCGCTGCTTCGATGCAGCAGGCAACCGCGTCCACGACTACTACTATCGCCACCGTTTCTACCTCAACGACAAGATTGCTCCGGAGCAGGTCACTGCTGCGGATGTGAACAACCCGTTGACGGTGGACACCAAGGCTGACAACTATGCCTACTTCTTGCAGGACACCTGGCGGCCCGCTTCCAACTTCACCGTGAACTTCGGTTACCGGATGGAGATTCAGAAGCTCTACAACGCCCTCGGTGAGGTCAGTGCGGACATCGACGACAACGCAGCGCCACGTCTCGGGATCGTTTGGGATCCAATGAACAACGGCCAGTCCAAGGTCTTCGCATCGTGGGGATACTTCTACGAGACCATTCCGATGGACATCGTCATTCGCTCCTTCGGCGGCGAGATTTCCCTCTTCTCCTACAACTACTCTGACAACGTCGGTGACGTCACTCAGCTGTGCACCGATACCAACCCAAACTGCGTCCAGACCGCTGGCCGCACGTTGGGCGGAGGTATTTCTCGAGTAGATCCCGGAGTGGAAGGTCAGTACATCGAGGAGTTGATCGTCGGTGCTGAGATGGAGGTCTTCGACAACATGGCCGTGGGTCTGAAGTACATCAGCCGCGAACTCAACAGCGTCATCGAGGACGCCCTCTCGGCCGACGGTGACTACTTCATCGGAAACCCCGGCAAGGGCCTCATGATCGGTACCTACGATCTCGGCTACGCCTTCGGCTACAACGAGACGCTTCATCTCCTGGATGAGCCGGTACGTGAGTACACCGGTGTCGAGGTCACGCTGCGCAAGAGCCTGTCGAACAACTTCCAATTCCTGGCCTCGGCCCTCTGGTCCGAGCTCGAGGGAAGCTACGACGGTCTCTTCCAGGCCTCTACGGGCCAGCTGGATCCGAACCTCAACTCGGCCTTCGACTACTACGACTTCTCGGTCAACAACTACGGGCTTCTGTCCGGTGATCGGACGTGGCAGTTCAAGTTCGACGGTTCCTACCAGTTCGACTTCGGAATGACCGCTGGGCTGTCTGCCTACTGGCGCACCGGAACTCCGGTAACCGCCATGGGCTATTCCGATGGCTACTCCAACTGGGAGTACTACCTGTCCGAACGTGGTGCCTTCGGTCGCGTCGACGACCAGTACGAGGCGGACCTCCACCTCGACTATCCGATCAACCTGGGTGGTGACAAGGAAGTGAAGATCCTCTTCGACATCTTCAACGTCCTCAACCGCCAGGGTGAGCTGACTCGTAGCAACCGCTACACCGCAGCTCACGAGGACTACCAGCCTCTCGATTGGGAGACTGCGGAGATCTATACCATTCAGCCTGGCGATCCAGCCAAGCCGCCGACCAACTCGGCGTTCAATACCGCAACGACGTGGCAGAACCCCCGGTTCGTCCGCCTCGGCGTTCGGTTCTCCTTCTGATCTCCTGATCAGCTAGGAGGGTTCGACTCGAACCCGAAAGGAGGGGGGCTTCGGCCCCCCTCCTTTTTTGATGCCGATGGAACTTCTCCGACCCCCGTGTCAGGGCGCCTCCAGAGAGGAGGTCCAGGCCGCGACATCACGACACTCTGCGGCGAGCTCGCCAAGCCCTGTCGCGTGGCTCGAGCCCAATCCAGACCACCGGTAGGCTCGTGTCGTGCCTCAGACTGCGAAAGAACCCTGCTCTCAATCCCCGGATCACAGCAGGAGGAAGTTGCGGCCCGAATCTGGCTGGCCTCGGGGACGCCCTCGCTGTACAGCTGCGAGGGTGCAGGATCCCCGACTCCTGCGACAGAGATCTGGTGGCACGAAGACTCCTCTCGATACCCACGACGGCGTTGGGGCCAGCTCAGGTCTGTCACTGCCAAGGGAAAATGACCGCTAACTGCCAGGGGAAAATGTCCGCAGCAGTTCCTGGTTAGTAGGCCCGCGTCGTGCCCGTCGGAGTTGGATGATCGTGTGATCCTCGAAGTCCGTCAAGGGTTCGCTCCTCCGGTCGCCGCTTAGCGCCCTTGACCGACTCCGAGGATCCCACGGCAATGTTTGTGCGGCGACGGGGAGAGAGCGGCTCTGCGAAAGACAGCCGTCTCCCGTCCTCATAGCCTGGCGAGTTCCTCCGGCAGCTGGTTGGCTTCCGGTATGAAGTAGACCTCAATCGTCTCCTTGACCTTTCGGACTCGTCCGCCTCCAGATGCCTTGGTCCTGATGCTGTTGGGAGTCGCAAGCTGGGTAGGCGGATGGTCGGCGATGACGTCGCCTCCGGTGGAGACGGTCCAGGCGCCATCGGCGTGCTGCCGGATGCGGACACGCTGCTTCGCATACGTGCGACCCTTTGGTCCCGGAGGAATCTGGATCGTCAGGTTCCCGAGTTCGACGACGTTGTCACGCTTGACGGTTCGCTCGTAGCGAAAGGACAGAGCCTGCCGCAGCTGGGCTGGTTCGATCGGGCAGTACATGGATTCCTTTGATCGGGGAGTCTTCGAGAAGCGGCGGTTGTAGCCCGCCATCCACCCAGCCAGATACTCGTTTGCTTGCTCGATCGTCTTGATGCCTTCCAGCTTCAGCTCAGCGACGAGGCGGTCCTGAGCGACCGCAAAGAAGCGTTCGATGCGCCCCTTACCCTGGGCGCTTCGAGCGAAGATGGGGTGAATCCCGAGATCCTCGAGAATCTGACCGAGCTGAGTGGGCTTCTGCTCGCCGGCGAGTTCTTCTTCCAAGCTCCAGTGTCCATCGTTGCGGCGCAGAGATCCGTGCATGTCCTGATAGATGGCGACAGGTATCCCCTCAGTTTCCAGGATTTGCTCGAGTAGGCGGAAGTAGCCAAGCCCACTCTCCGTCGGCTGAAAACAGGCTGCTACAGCTGAAGTATCGGCGTCATCGACAGCGGCCATCAGAACCATCTGAGGCAGGTCTTCTCCTAGCCAGTGGTGTTTACTTCCGTCCCACTGGATCAGCTCGCCGCGAGCTGCGCGGCGTTCGCGGCGATGTCGGTGCTTGGGGCTACGCCTGCGACGTTTGCTCTTCCTTCCGTTCGCCCTGAGCAGCTGGCGAAGAG
Organism: Thermoanaerobaculia bacterium; assembly: GCA_030429235.1. GTDB lineage: Bacteria > Acidobacteriota > Thermoanaerobaculia > Multivoradales > JAIOJS01 > JAIOJS01. Next base: position 9,417 of record JAUIDB010000028.1, read on the forward strand.
ACTCGCGACTGATCTGAATCTGCTCGCGCTCTAGGAGCAGCTCCTGGAAGTGGCAGTCGTTGAAGTCACGGTACTTCCCGACTGCAAGCCTGAGAATCCGCTCCCGGGTCTCATCAGACAAGCGGTTCACCGGAGCACGACCACGGTTGCCGTGAATCAGCGACTGCACTCCGTCTCGTCTCAAACCTGCCAGGAGCCTTCTTCCCTGGCGCTCGCTCAGCCGAAGCGCTTCGCACGCAGCGCTTAGCGACAACCGACCGTCCATCACCTCGGTGAGCAGTCTCAACCGACGTTGTTCTTGTCTGCCCAATGTGACCATCTCCATTCGGACATAGTCGCTTGGCAGTTAGCCCGGACGTTTTCCCTTGGCACCCACAGGGGCCAGCTCAGGTCTTGCCGAACCGGGCCAGCACTCGCTACAATGCTCGAGATTCTTGATCGCACACTGCAGAAACGCCAGTCGGCGAACCCGCGGTCACTTCTGATTCTCTTCGAGTACGAGTAGGTGGCGGACGTCTCTCCACCTCATACAGAAGCCGAAGCACAGTCGAATCGGCTCCGTAGGGTCCAGCGGCCTGGTAGGCCCGCTGGCCCGAGGCAACAACCGGACGCGGCGTGCCGCGCCACCCAAGCGCTGTCGCTGGTGGTCGATCATCAAGACCTACACCAAGACCCAGGAATCCATTTTCTTGAATCTAGAAACCAATTCCATGAAGTACGGCGAGGCCAAGACCGCTCCCAGAGGCGACTACTGCTGTATACGCGCCACTGTCGCGCGGGTTTCACACTGAAACCGAGTTGGCACGCCTTCTGCTCTCTAGATTCTCGAACGTCGAACGGCTCTACCCAGAAGATCGAGCCCGCTGCGCAGCCACACAAGTTTCACGTTAGCCCTTCGTCGGAGCGTTTCCGACGAAGAACACCAGAACGGTACTGAAGGAGTACTCACTACATGAAGAACTTCAGCCTCGGCATGAAGGTAGCGACCATCACCGCTATCCTCCTCGCCCTGATCGCGCCGGTTACCTTCGCACAGGAGACCAGTGGATCGGTCGAAGGAACGGTGAACGGTCCGGATGGCAACGCCCTACCCGGCGTCACCGTCACTCTGACCGGTGACGGTTTCCCCACCGGACAGCCCGCCCAGACCAACGAGCGTGGTCGCTTCCGCTACCCGGCGGTTCCCCCGGGCAACTACACCCTGCAGGCGAGCCTCGATGGCTTCGCCGACGCCCAGGTCTCCGCCTTCCGCGTGAACCTCGGTTCCGAGCTCACCATCAACATGGCCATGCAGCTCGAGGCCCTGGAAGAGGCGATCGTCGTCACCGGCGACGCTCCGCTGTTCTCCATTACGGCCAGCGACACCTCGGCGACCATCGCCGACGAGTGGATCGAAAAGATGCCGACCGCCCGGGACTTCACCTCCGTGGTGGATCAGGCCGCCGGTGCCAATAGCGAAGACACCCACCTCGGTGGTATCTCGATCGACGGCTCCTCCGGTTCCGAGAACCGCTTCATCGTCGACGGCATGGACACCACCAACATCCAGGAAGGCGTCTCCCAGAAGCGTGTGATCACGGACTTTATCGAAGAGGTTCAGGTCAAGCAGGGCGGCTACATGGCCGAGTTCGGCGGTTCCACCGGCGGCGTCATCAACGCTGTGACCAAGCAGGGCGGTTCGGACTTCTCCGGCGACCTGCACGTTTACGCCGAGGACAACAGCTGGAACGGTGACGTTCGTCCGGTCTTGCAGCACAACCCGACCAACGGTAACCCGGAACTCAAGGTCTTCGCCGATGATGACCGCGAGCGACTCGAGCCCGGATTCACCATTGGTGGCCCGCTACAGCGCGACCATCTCTGGTTCTTCGCTGGCTACTCGCCGGCCGAGGTTGATACCTCCCGGACGGTGACCTTCCTCAGCGACGGAGCCACCCGGACCTACACGGCGAGTTCCGAGAACGAGTACGCAACCGCCAACCTGACCGGTTCGTACGGAAAAGTGTACTTCCGACTCGGTGGCAACCTCGATGATCAGACTATCGACAACGCCACCTCTGCCGGAGGTTTTAACCTGCCCAGCCGCAATGGAACGAGTTCACAGGATCCGGCCGACTATGACACCGACTCGGATCGTCCCGGTCTCTCCTACTCGGCAAGCCTCGACTACCTGGCCACCGCCAACGTCTCGGCGAGTCTCCGGGGGGGGCACTTCGAGTACGACACCATGGACAGTGGTTTCCCCACCGGAACCTGGGCTGGACCGTCGACTTCCTCGGCAGGTACGCCGTGCCAGGTGTTCCCGGCTGACTGTGTGACGGACACTCCGCTGGGTACCATGCCCAACCATCCGGACAACCGAGGGAACGTGTACGACTACTTCGAGCGCGAGACTCTGGGACTCGACACCACGATCTTCGTAGAAGACCTGGCTGGTGACCACGAGTTCAAGCTCGGCGTGCAAGAGAACAACATCGAGAACCATGTTCTCAGCGGCTACTCGAACACCCGTATTCTCTTCTACATCGATCGCTCGTTCACCAACCTCTTCGGTGAGTCGGTCCGAGGCACCTTCGGCACCTACCGTGTGCTGCAGATCGCGACCCAGACTGTGGATCCGGTCAGCTCGGACAACATCGGCCTCTTCCTCCAGGACTCCTGGCGGGCTACGGATCGGTTGACCTTCAACATCGGTGTCCGCTCGGAAGAGGAGAACGTTCCGTCGTTCGCCGCCACCCCGGGCATTCCGTCGACCGCGATCGAGTTCGGCTTCTCCGACAAGATCGCTCCGCGTCTCGGCTTCGCCTACGACATCAAGGGTGACGGTACCTGGAAGGCCTATGGTTCCTACGGTGTGTTCTACGACATCACCAAGCTGGAGATGCCTCGTGGTTCCTTTGGTGGAGACAAGTGGGTCGACTACTTCTACGGCATGGAGACTCTCGACCTCGAGAGCGTGATCTCCAGCTGCCGGATCGTGGAGAACTCCTCCGCCGTGCTGCCCGAGGGTTGCCCCGGTGAGTTCCTCTTCCTGGTCGACCAACGGCACCCGTCGAACGACCCGAACGACTCGACCATCGATCCGAACCTCAAGCCGATGGAGTCCAACGAGATCACTTTGGGTGTCGAGCACCTGATCGGTCGTAACATGACCGTGGGTGCCCGTTACGTCCACAAGGAGCTCGAGCGGACGATCGAAGACGTCGGTGTCAACGTTCCGGGCGTCGGTACGGTCTACTACATCGCCAACCCCGGCGAGGGTATCGCCAAGAGCATCCTGGGAGCTGGTTTCCCGGACCAGCCGCGCGCCGTGCGTGACTACGATGGTCTGACCCTGACCTTCCGCAAGAACCTGACGAACAACTGGGGTCTGAACATGACCTACACCTACAGCAAGCTGGAGGGTAACTACTCCGGTCTGTCGAGCTCTGACGAGCTGGGTCGTACCTCCCCCAACGTCAACCGGTTCTTCGACGGTCTCCAGAACTCGTTCGACCAGAACGGCAATGCGGTGATCGGCGAGCTCGGTTCCGACCGTCCCCACCAGTTCAAGGCGCAGCTCTTGTACTCGCTGCCTTGGGGCACCTTCGTCGGTGTCGACCAGCGGATCTCGTCCGGTACCCCGGTCTCGACCGAGTACGACGTGTCCCCGGGTCTGCCGTTCTTCCCGAACGGTCGTGGCGACCTCGGCCGCACCGACACCTTCACCCAGACGGACCTCTATCTGTCGCACGAGTTCACCTTCGGCAACGACTACGGACTCGAGTTCTCGGTGAACGTGTCCAACCTGTTCGACGAGGAGAACGTGCTCGCCATCTACAACAGCGGTGTCGACCAAGACCTCCCGCTGACCGATGCTGAGTTCTTTGCCGGCTTCAACGCCGAGCAGGTGATCCAGCAGAACAACATCCCGCGCGATGACCTCTTTGGAATGCCCAACCGGTTCCAGGGACGTCGTACCGTTCGCCTGGGAGCCAAGTTCACCTTCTGATCTCCTAGAGATCTCGAGATGAACCAAGGGGGCCTTCGGGCCCCCTTTTTCGTGCCCGGATTCCCCGGCGATCAGCTAGGATCGGCCCCATGAAGCGCTTCCGCATCCTGCTCGCCAGCCTCTTCCTCGTCGCGACCACTGGCCTTGCAGCCGCAAGTACCACCACGCCGGCACCAACCCAGGACGATTCTCGGCCGGAAGACCCAAACGACGACATCACCTCGCTCTTTGGCGACATCCTGGAGGTCGAGGTCGTGAACGTCGATGTGTTCGTCACCGACAAACAGGGGCGGCCCGTCCCCAACCTCAGCCCCGAAGACTTCGAAGTCCTGGAGGACGGCCAGCCCGTCGAGGTGACGAACTTCCGCTACATTGGTGATGAGGTTCGCACGCGGGTCGTGCCGGCGCCGACGCCAGAGACTCCTGAGGCCGAGCCACCCGCCGAAGTTCTCGTCGAAGAAGACCCCGAGCCCGTGGCCGAACGCGAGCCGTTCCACCTGATCCTCTACGTCGACCATGCCTTCTTGCGTTCGACCAACCGACACCGCGTCCTCCGCGATCTGCGGCAACTGGCCCGCAACGTCGACCCCGAAACCCGGATCCTGGTGGCCTCCCACGCGAGATCGCTCAAGATTGATCTGCCCTTCACCACGGACACCTCCCGGGTCACCGATGCCCTCAACGCGATGGAGTTGCGCACAGCGTTCGGGAACGACGCCCAGAACCGCTTCATGGATCTCCTGCGGGACATCGAGGACACGAGGACGCCGCCCAATCGAATCGAGAACCAACTCATCAGCTACGCCCAGGAACTCCAACAGAACGTCCAGAACGGCCTCGATTCCATCCGACTCTTGATCGAGTCCCTGTCCGGGCTCCCAGGACGCAAAGCGCTGGTCTACGCCGCGGATGGCCTACCCTTGACCCCGGCCGAGGAACTGTTCAACGCCTTCAGCATTCGATTCAGCGACGTGTCGATCCTCGGCAAGATCATGAACTTCAACGCCTCACGGGAGTTTCACGTCCTGGCCCAACACGCCAACACCGCCGACGTGGCGTTCTACGCAGTCCACGCCGCCGGTCTCGAGGCACCTCTGGGTTCCTCGGCCGAAATCTCCGGATCAGGGATCGACGAGATCCGGCCTACCGTGGACTCGGTGAGGACCGCCAACTTCCAGGGTTCCGGCCGTCTCCTGGCGGGCGAGACGGGAGGGCTGGCGATCCTCAACACCAACGACTTCTCCGCCGGCCTGGCCCGCATGCTCCAGGACTTCTCCACCCACTATTCTCTCGGCTACCACCCGAAGCACGGGCGGGACGAGCGATACCACTCCATCGAGGTCAGAGTGAAGGGTCGGAGGGACCTCGAGGTGCGACATCGCCGCGGCTATCGCGACCGTTCCCTCGCCAACCGTCTCAAGGACAGTGTCGTCGCCTCGCTGCAACACGGCGTCGAGGACAACCCCTTCGAGGTCACCATCCGGACGGGAGCTGCCCGACCCAGTGGCGAGGAGGGACGCGGAAACACGCTGATCCAGCCGTTCACGGTAGGCATCCCCATGGCACAACTCGTCCTCGTGCCTCGGGAGACCTCCCACGAGGGGCGCGTCAAGATCTACCTATCCGTCCTCGACGAGAAGGGTCAGAGCAGCACGCCAGAGGAGGTTACGGTTCCGATCAGCATCCCCAACGAGGCGATCGATCGCGCCCGGACCCAGAGCTGGAACCAAGAAGTACAACTCCTCGTCCGCCCCGGGGCCGGACTGATTGCGGTCGGAGTCTGGGACGAGATCGGCCGGACCTGGTCGGTCCTGCGGCGAAGCTACGAGAGCACGTACTAAGAGCACGTACCAAGGGATCGCGTAGCCTCGCCCCAGGAGGGTCCCACTACAGCGCGGAGACGGCGCCTCCCCAGACTCCGGTCGACGGTTCCTCGACCACCACCGAGAGTCGTTCGGTATCGGCCGGAACCTCGATGATGGTCTGGTAGAGCAGCTCGGGCCAAGAGCGCGTGTCCGCCGAGGGCAGGTTGAACGCCTGCTCGACCCGGTGAACGAAAGGCGGCCGGTTGGGAATCTCCACTCCGAACGTCAGCGAGAGTGGTACCTGCTGGTTCTGCAGTACCTCCTTCAGCATCGTGAGATCGAACGACACCTCGGCACTGATCGTGCGAGCTCCCTTGTTCGTCTTGGGTCCGACCGTCGGGAACTCCAGCCGCACCGGCATCTCACCGGCATCGGAGTCGAGAACCAGAAGTCGTCGCGCTCGGGACGCCATGACCTGCTCGAGCGTCGGGGACCGAACCCAGCGCGCCGAGTGCAGCTGCACTCCAGGACGCGTGGTCTCGACCCGTACTTCGTGTACTCGGCCATCCCGAGCCCGCGGAGCGCGGTAGATCAGGCGCGGCCGTTGGGCCAAGCGGTCGATCGCCGGGCCGGCCTTCTTCCGAGTCGTGATCACCTGTCCCCCGGTCTGCTCTGCAACCATACTGAGGGGCTCCATGGGAAAGCCCACCACCGTGTTGGTCGAAGCGGAGTCGGGACCCGCCGTACCGATCGCACCGATCGATCGAAAGCGGTCGCGCTGGGCCAAGGAAGCGTCGGAAGAGACCGGCGGAACCGAACTACCGCCCACCGACATCATCATCGTCGTCCACCCGGTTGCCGCCAGCTGTCGCCCCAGACCATCGATCACATTCGATAGCTGGTACTCCTGCAGTTCGGCGCTCAGCGCCGCTTGGACCCCCAGGGTTGAGGTGGAGTCGAGGTAGAAGTTGCTCGGTTCGAGGTCAAAGCCATCGGAGACCACGATCGCAGCCGAGGCGGGCACGTCACCGTAGGCTGCCATCCACTCGCTGAAGGTCCGCACCCGACGATCGATCAGGTTGTACTCTCTCTGCACCGCGGACCGAATCGGACCGATCAAGGCTCGGGCCGAGGCCTCGGCATCGGGACCGTTGCCTTCGGTGAGTCGGGTATCGAGCAGTCGCATATGGGCTCGGCGCTCGTCCAGGAGGTCGTTTCTGGCAGGCTCCTTCGCCACCTCCTTGAGGGCCTGGCGGACCAGGCCGGGATCCCGGGTAAAGGGCTGTACTAGGCGCGGCGCAGGATTGGCCATCACAATCTCGACCGGACCGCGAGCGACCAGTTCCTCGACACGGTTCTCGAGGCCGTCGATCGCTCGTCGGATCGAGCGCTGTCCAGTGAGGGGCGCGTCGAAGTAGATCAGGAAGCGCCACTCCGCCGTTGCCGGACGAGCCAACGGTACGGCGGCCGTGGCCGCGGTCGCGGTAGCTGGAGACGGGCTCCGCTCGCTGCGCGGAGCGGCGGGGGAAGCCGACGGATAGTCGAGCCCGATGACCTCGACCGGTTCGCCGTCCTCCCAGACCTTGAAGTCCTCGGCGGTCAGGCCGAGCACCGGGTTGCCCTTCTTGTCATGAGGATCGATCATCAGCTCGACGATGGTCACGTCGAGGGTCTCGCTAAACGAATCGGCCACCTCTGCATCCTGAGCCGCGGCTTCGGATTCCTGGGCGGCCAGGGTGCTGGCCGACAGGAAAGAGACCATTAGGACTAAAAAGATCGAGAAGATTCGTTTCACGTTGCTGCTCCCTCAGTGGATTCCGGTACTGTTTTCAAAGGCTAGTGTCGCATGATCAGGACGACGATCGTCCTCGAAGTGTTGCGTTCCCGGTGCCTACGCCGCGCATCAGAACTGAGATCCCTTCCACCCAGGTCCGACGGGTGGGACGAGCCGCCAGGCACTGAGAAAGAGAAGCACGATTTGTGCCAGGGAATGGCTTTGGTGAGGCCAGGTCGCTCAGTGCTGAAAGGCGTACGAGATCTTGACGAACGCGCTCCGTCGCACCGGTTCTTGATTCCCGGCCGTCGTCTCCTCGCGATCCTCTCCCAGACCGACGAAGAGAACGGTCTGCCAGTTGATCTTGTAGGCGAAGAGGAGGGACCCGGTGAGGTCAGACTGCATCGGCGTCACCGTGGCCGAGTAGAGGTCTGGATCCCGTTCGGTCGCCGTCCACTGGCCGATCAAACGAAGGTAGGAGCGGGCGTTGAAGTTATACACCGCCTTGAGGCGAGCGAGTTCGGCGGTGAACAACCGCCCCATCGTGGCTCCCCGATCCAGGTCGAGCCACTGACGAACCGCATCGAGCTGGACCTCCATCTGGTCGCTGAAGCGCAGATTCGATCGCACCTGGAGCGAACCACCGGTGCCCTTGCGGTGCTCGGAGAAGTCGATCTGATCTCCGTAGTCACCGTCGATCCGGATCCGTGAAACGCGCCGACTCGGCCGCACGTCGAAAGTGTAGATGATGCGATTGCGGTCGAACCGCCGACCGCCGCTGGTCACGTCTTCGAACGAGCCTCGAATGCGGACGAAGGAGTTCCAGGGCGCGTCCAAACCGAAACCACTGGAGAAGTAGCTCTCGATCAGTTCTCCGTCGCGGTCCTCGGTGTGCCCGCCAAAGGTGTAGACCCGAATCCGCTTGACTCGGCTCTTCTGCGGTCGGAAGGTATACCCCGTCTCCCCGAACACTTCACGGTAGCCGACCTGCGGCACGAAACCGTTGTCGGCTCGGAAGCCGTCGGAGGCCTCCTCATACTCGACGAACCAGTCGACCTTCTCGGCACGGTGGCTCCACCAGATGTCGGCAGCGTGTCCCGACAGTGAACGGCCGTCCCACTCGGTGGCCAGATCCGTCCGGTCGGGCGTCTCGCTCCAACTGCCCAGTACCTGGGCCGTAATCTCGTCGCTCGGCCCCAGTCGCCATCGCAAGTCCGGGCCCACCAGGCGGTTGTAGCCTCCTCCGTCGATCTCGCGCCCGCTGTAGATCATGCTCACCAGGGCATCGTCACCCAGTTCACGACGCCAACGGCCGACCGCCACCAGCGACTCGAAGTCCTGCCGGGCCAGGGAGGATCCCCGGGGGCCGGGAATGATGACACTGCCTCCACCGCGATCCTCGCCCACCAGAACGGTGTAGGAGTTCTTGCCGACCTTGCCGGTGGAGCGCAGCCCCCAGCGGGGCGAAGTGAAGGTCCGGGTGTACAGGGCCTGGATTTCGGTATCGAAGAGGTCAGCCCCCTCCAGAAAGAAGGGACGCTTCTCCTCGAAGAAGAGAGCGAACCGTTCGTTGGTTCCGAGTTGCGCCGTATCCGACTCGATCTGAGAGAAGTCCGGGTTGTAGGTCAGATCGATCACCGTGTGGGGCGAGGGAACCCAGCGCACGTCGAATCCAACCTCCGAGTCGGTCGAGGAATCGTCCAGAGGTGTGCCTGCTCCATCGACGGCGCGCTCGGTCTGGGCGCCGGTAACGTACGGCGCGGCGACCCAGTGACTGCCGTTGGGAAGTCCGCGTAGCCCGCGCACTGGACTGGCGTTGCAGATGAAGCAGGATCTCTCGCGCGGGAGCCGGCTAGAGAACATCTGATACCGGTACTCCCGAGGTCGGTTGCGATAGAGCATGAGATTCCAGTTCTGCTCGGGTGCTTCCGAGTAGCGCAGGGAAGAGAAGGGGATCCGAATCTCCAGGACCCAACCGTCCTCGGTCACCCTGCCCGCCGACTCCCAGAAGAAGTCCGGCGCCGAGTCCTCACCGGCGACGTCGGAGGAGAGAGCGTCGTACTGGATTCCACGGGGGTTGGCGAGGAACATCTGGGCCGTGGTGAGGTCACCGGTGGTGTCGACGATCAGGCCCCCGTAGTCGGTGTAGGACGGTACGTTGTCCCGATCCCCCAGTGGGGCCCGGATCTTCTCTGGCTCTGGATCCTGGAACTCCAACCCAACGTAGAGATGGGTGTCGTCATAGGTCAGATAGCCGACGTTGGCGACGGAAGGTTCGATGTTGTCGCCGGGATTGGTTTCGAACCACTCCTCCAGCCGAACCGCTTGCTCCCAAGCCGGGTCGGAAAGATCCCCGTCGATCCGAATCTCTGAGTCGAGTCTCTCGATCAAGATGATCGACGGGTCCCTAGCCTCGGTCGCGATCTCGCTCGAGCCCTGCCCCTGCACCGATCCCACCACCCCCACGAGCCCCGAGAGCACTAGACCCGACACCCGGCGAATCCACGTCGAACTCTGCTTCCCCGAACTCCCGGTCCGTCGTTGCATGTGTCCTTGTACGGAGGAGACGCCCCCAGGGTTCCGGACGGACTTGACAACACGCCGCTGCTATGAAACCCTTCATCCGGATGGACGGATTAAATCAACCGCCGAGCATTCTGGATACTGCCGCTCTGTTGGCAGACGCTACGCGGTGCCGAATTCTCCAACTCCTCGACGAGCACGAGTTGACCGTGTCCGAGCTGTGTGCCGTGCTTCAGATGCCGCAGTCTACGGTCAGTCGTCACCTCAAGACCCTCAATGCCGGAGGCTGGGTCCAAGCCCGCCGGGAGGGGACCAGCAATCTCTATCGGCAGACCGGGCGCAACGGTGCCGACGGCAGCCTCTGGCGCCTGATCCGGGAGCAGCTGACCCAAGAGCGCTCCAGTCGACGGGATCGGGAACGACTCCGACAGGTCTTGGCGGAACGGCTGTCGCGCTCTGAGCAGTTCTTCGCCAAAAGCGCCGGCGACTGGGATCTCCTCCGCGACGAGCTCTTCGGCAGCCGCTTCGACCTGCAGGCCCTCACCTGGCTCCTCGATCCGACCCTGGTGGTCGGTGACCTCGCCTGCGGAACCGGTCGGGTGGCGGAGGCCCTGGCTCCCGCCGTCGGCCACGTCGTCGCCATCGACCAGTCGGTCCCGATGATCGAAGCCGCTCGCCAGCGCTTGGGCCACTTCGAGAACATCGATGTGCGCGAGGGGCGCCTCGAAGCGCTCCCCCTGGCCGACCAGAGCCTCGATCTCGGCGCTCTCTTTCTCGCGCTTCACCTCTCGAGCGATCCCGTGCGCGTCCTCGAGGAGGTCCGACGGGTGCTCCGTCCCGGCGGACGACTCCTGGTGGTCGACCTTCTCCCCCACGGCCGAGAGGAGTTGCGACAGAACATGGGACACGTCTGGCTGGGATTCTCTGCCGAGCAACTGGCCGAGCAGCTGACTCTGGCCGGCTTCGACGGCAGTCGACAACGCTACGCCGCTCTGCCCGAGGCGACCTCGGCTACTGGTCCCGCTCTTTTCGTATCCACAGTCGCATGCCCCTGACGGTCGGCGACACCACGCTGCAACGCTTTCAACTCAAAACAAACTGCAGGAGTCTTTCATGACCGTAGCTACTCTCGAACAGCACAGCCCGTTTACCGCCGTCGAGGCGGTGGGGCGCCTCCCCTACAAGGTTGCCGACCTCTCGCTGGCCGACTTCGGCCGCAAGGAACTGGCACTGGCCGAGCACGAGATGCCCGGCCTCATGTCGCTGCGCGACAAGTTCGGCGATGCCAAGCCTCTGGCCGGCAAGAAGATCATGGGCAGTCTCCACATGACGGTGCAAACCGCCGTTCTGATCGAGACCCTGACCGCTCTCGGGGCGGATGTCCGTTGGGTCTCCTGCAACATCTTCTCGACCCAGGACCACGCCGCTGCCGCGGTGGTCGTCGGCCGACCGGAGTCGGGCGGAACGATCGAGGACCCGAGAGGGGTTCCGGTCTACGCTTGGAAGGGTGAGACCCTGGAGGAGTACTGGTGGTGCACCAGTGAGGCCCTGATGTGGGCCGATGGCAGTGGTCCCGACCTCATCGTCGACGACGGCGGCGACGCCACGCTCCTGATCCACAAGGGCGTCGAATTCGAGAAGACCGGCGTCGTTCCCGACTTCGACGCCGACAACGAGCCGGAGGAGTGGGGCGTCATCCTCGACTTGCTGCGCCGCGAGTTGGTCGGCAACCCGGGTCGCTGGCAACGAACCGCAGACGGCATGATCGGGGTCAGCGAAGAGACCACGACCGGTGTCCACCGTCTCTATCAGATGGAAGAGGCTGGTTCCTTGCTGTTCCCCGCCATCAACGTCAACGACTCGGTTACCAAGAGCAAGTTCGACAACATCTACGGTTGTCGTCACTCCGTGATCGACGGAATCAACCGGGCGAGCGACGTCATGCTCTCGGGCAAGCTCGCCGTGGTGTGCGGCTACGGTGAGGTCGGCAAGGGCTGTGCTCAGGCCCTCAAGAGCCAGGGTTGCCGTGTCGTCGTCACCGAAATCGATCCGATCTGCGCGCTGCAGGCCGCCATGGAGGGTTTCGAGGTCAAGACCCTCGAGGACGTAGTCTCCGAGGCGGATGTCTTCGTGACCGCCACCGGCAACAAGGACATCATCACGGCCCACCACATGGCCCAGATGAAGGACAAGGCGATCGTCGGCAACATCGGCCACTTCGACAACGAAATCGACATGGCTGGCCTGGCGAAGATCGAGGGAATCCAGAAAGTCAACATCAAGCCGCAGTACGACGAGTGGATCTTCCCCGATGGACACGGCGTGCTGATCCTGGCCGAGGGACGACTCCTGAACCTCGGTTGCGCCACCGGCCACCCGAGCTTCGTGATGTCGGCTTCCTTCACCAACCAGGTGCTCGCCCAGATCGAGCTCGCCGTCAACACCGAGAACTACGAGAACAAGGTCTACGTGCTGCCCAAGGTCCTCGATGAGGAGGTGGCCCGGCTGCATCTCGACAAGCTGGGAGTGAAGCTCACCAAGCTCACCGACAATCAGGCCGAGTACCTCGGGATCCCGCAGGACGGTCCGTTCAAACCCGAGATGTACCGCTACTAGGTCGAACTCGACCACCCGGGGCTGGACGGTTGGCAACGCCGTCCAGCCCTTTCGGTCGCGGAGCGACGCGAGCACCGAGGCCGGTTCCGAGCGAGGACCGGGCCCGGGAGCAGGCCTATAATCGATCCGATGGCCGCTACTTCTCGCCCCTGGTGGCGTGACGATTTCCGTCTTGTTACGCTCCTGACACCACTGGTGTTGCTCGCCCTCGGCCTCTACGGCTGGGAGCAAGCCCGATTCTCGCAGCGCCAGATCGGGTTCGTGATCGCCGACTCGGACGAGGGGCTGACCGTCTCCGCCGTCCGCCCGGCCGGACCCGCCGCGCGAGCCGGTCTCGAGTCCGGCGACGTGATCCGCTCGGTGCAGGGCATGCCGGTCGAGTCGATGCTCGACTACGACCCGGCGATCAGGTCTCGCCAACCCGGCAGTCTGACGCTCATCGAGGTCGAACGCGACGGGCGTCGGATCGATGTCGGGGTGCAGCCGGGCATGCCCTTCCCGCTCTTCTCGTTCTCGGCGACCGCCCTCACGGTCCTCGCCTACCTACTGATCGGACCGCTGGCCCTACGGAAGCGCCCCGGTTACCTGCGATCGCGGATCCTGTTCCTTCTGAGTATCGCGATCGCTCTCGAGATCGCCCTGCCCGGAGTCCACACCGCGATCGACCTCTGGGCCGGTTTCGGGGTACTGCTGAGCGGAATCCAACTCGCCCTAGAGTTCCACCTCGCCTCGGTGATCCCCGAACGACAGGGTTGGATCCGGCGACACCCCTGGGTCATCCCGTCCTACTACCTGGTGGGTCTCGGTTTCGGCCTTGCCATCGCGGGCGGCTTCTTGCTCGACCACTACGGATTCGGAGCCCTGCTCCTCTGGGATACCAACGCGCTCTATGGCTTCTTCCTGACCGTGGTCTCCCCCTTGTGGGCGGTCGGGGTGTTGTTCCTGCTCGGACGACAGGCTCTCTTTTATCCCGAGGCTCAGGGCCGACAGCAAGCGGGGATCGTCGCCCTCGGGGTGCTGCCTTGGGCCCTGGTCCTGCTCGCCAGCGAGTTCGGTTGGCTCTCCTCGTGGGTTGCCTTCCGCTGGGAACAGCTGGTCTGGAATCTCGCGCTCCTCTGCTATCCGCTGGCGGTTCTCCTGCTGCTCTACCAGGAGGCTACGACCCAGGAGCGCATTCTCCTCGACCTCACTCGTCGAGTCCACGACGCCACCTCGCTCGTGGAGGTATCTCGCATCGTCAGCGAAGACCTCGCCGCGGCCTTCCACCCCCAGGCCACTCACGTGTTCTATCGCCAACGTCAGGAACGCGATCTGAGGCTGGGGCATTCCAGTGGTCCCCGCCTCCCGGAGGAATCGATCCCCCGGGACAGCTCGTTGCTCCGGTTGGTCGAGGCCGCGGGTAGAGCCGTTGACTACCCGGACGAGTTGGTCGGACTCGACCCGCCGGACGCCGCCTGGCTCGACCAGCTGGGCGCCAGTCTGGTAGTTCCGCTGCGCGGTCGTGACAAGACCCTCCTCGGCCTTCTGATCCTCGGCCAGAAGAAGTCCGAAGAACCCTACTCACCGCACGACCGCAATCTCCTGCGGGCGCTGACCCATCAGATCTCCCTGATCTACGAGAACGCGCGCCTCGAGGAACGGGTCGTCGAAAGCCAACAGATCCAGAACGACTACCTCGTGGACCACGAAGCGGAGTTGCTCAGAGAGTGTCCCGACTGTGGTCGATGCCACCCCGCCTCGACCGACCGATGCCACGAGGACGGCCACGATCTCCCCCCGCCCCGCCCGATCGAGTTCCACCTGGAGGGCAGATACCGCTTCGAGCGACGTCTCGGGCGAGGAGGGATGGGAGCTATCTATCGAGCCACCGACGAGCAACTGGAGCGGGCCGTGGCCATCAAGGTGCTCCTGGGGGACTTCGCTACCAGCGACGCCAGGCGCCGTTTCGAGAACGAAGCTCGCCTGACGGCTCGATTGCAACATCCGAACGTCGTAACCCTGCACGATTACGGCATGACCCAAACCGGAGCGGCCTATCTGGTCCTCGAGTACCTCGAGGGTGAGACGCTGGCCGATCGCATCGCCCGATCGGGCCCGCTCACTCCCGCCGATCTGCTACCGCTGGTTCGGCAGATTCTGGCCGCGGTCCAGACCGCCCATCAGCAGCAGGTAGTGCATCGCGATCTGAAGCCGTCGAACATCTTCCTCGCGATCGGCGACGGTGTCCCCATGGTCAAGGTCCTCGATTTCGGAGTCGCCAAGGTACTCGACCAGGTTCGTTCGGACGCCGACCACACGACGCCAGGCTTGCTGGTCGGCACCTTCCAATACATGGCTCCCGAGCAGCTACGGGGCGAGGAGGCTGACGAACGCAGTGACCTCTTTGCGGTCGGCGTGCTCCTGGTCGAGGCCCTCGTGGGTAAACCCCCGTTCTCCGGCGAAGCGCCACCCCGCCTCTTGAACTCTATCCAGCAGGGATTCGACTCCGAACTTCTCCCCGCCGGCAGCGGGCGACTCGCCACCGTCCTGCGACGCGCGCTGGACTACGAACCGGAGCGACGCTACGCTTCGCTGCGCGAACTGCGCCACGACCTCTTGCCGGCACTCGACGAGCTGGCCAGTTCCACCCCACATCCCTGACTCCACTTTCTTGCGAGGAATCACCATGACCGATTGGATCGAAGCGGGCCAGGAGGCCCCCGACTTCACGCTGCACGACGATCGCGGCACGGACGTGACACTGTCGAGCCTGCGCGGCCGGGCGGTCGTGCTGTACTTCTACCCCAAAGACGATACCCCCGGCTGCACGAAACAGGCCTGTGCCTTCCGAGACCGGCGCCAGGACTTCGATCGACTCGACGCCGTTGTGCTCGGAGTCAGCCCCGATGGCGTCGACAGCCACGGAGCCTTCCGAGACAAGTACGGACTGAACTTCCACCTGCTGGCCGATGCCGACCACCAGGTCGCCGAGGCCTACGGCGCCTGGCGAGAGAAGACCCTCTACGGTCGGAAGTCGATCGGGATCCAGCGGTCCACCTTCGTGATCGATCGCGAGGGCGTCGTCCAGAAGGTCTGGAAGCGGGTTCGGGTCGACGGCCACGACGCCAAGGTCGTCGAGGCCTTGGAAGCGCTTGGCTGATCAGAGCACCCTCTCGGATGCCGGAGACTCCGATCTCCGACGAGCCCGACAGCTCGTCCTCGAGTTCGGCCACAACGCCACTGCGTATCAGATCCTCAATCCCGGGCTGAAGCTCTGGTTCAACGTCGAGCCGAGTGGAGTGGTCGGCTTCGTCGAAACCAAACGGCGAAGAGTCGTGGCCGGCGAACCGATCGGTCCGGCCGGCAGTATCCTCGAACTCGCCGATCGGTTCGAACGGCGGGCCAGCCGGGACGGAGTGGCGGTCTGCTACTTCGGCGCCGAGGCGCCCCTCGCCGATGCCGAACCGGTCGATCGCCTCCTGCTCGGCGCTCAACCCTGCTGGCGACCACGGAGTTGGCAGAGGATCCTCGGAAGCAAGGCCTCCCTCCGGGGTCAGCTCGCTCGCGCCCGCAACAAGGGCGTCCTCATCGAGGAATGGGATGTCGATCGGGCCACCGGACACCCCGAGCTGAACCGTTGCCTCGAAGAATGGCTGGCCACTCGGGGGCTTCCCCCGATGCACTTCCTGGTCGAACCGGAGACCCTGGAGCGGTTGTTCGATCGGCGGGTCCTGGTCGCCCGGCGCCAAGCCACCGTCGTGGCCTTTCTGGTCGCCTCTCCGATCCAGAACCGAAACGGCTGGCTCGTCGAGCAGATCGTGCGTGGCCACGCTGCCCCCAACGGTACGGCCGAACTCCTGCTCGATGCCCTGTTCGATCGACTCGACGCCGAGGAGAGCCGCTACGTGACGCTCGGACTCTCCCCGCTTTCACACCGGTCGGGCCTGCAAGAACCTCCCGACCGCTGGTGGATCAGGCTCCTGTTGGGGTGGGTGCGCGCCCACGGGCGGCGCTTCTACGACTTCGATGGGCTCGACTTCTTCAAGGACAAGCTGAAGCCCGACCACTGGGAGCCGATCTACGCCGTGTGTCGCGGGCGCCGCCTCGGCCTGGGCGATCTCTACGCGATCGGATCGGCCTTCAGCGGCGGTACTCCCTGGAGATTCCTCGCGGCAGGAGTCGGCCGGGCGATTCGCTCCGAAGCGAGAACACTGATCCGTATCGCGCGGCGACCCGGCCGGAGAGTGCTCCTGTGCTAGCGTGGACCACGGGACGATGACAGTGCCACCAGACCGCGACCGGGCTCCGATCCTCGCGGCGAGTCTGCGCGACGATCTCGCCTATCGCGACGAACTCACAGGTTTGTACAACCGCCGCGTCCTGGACCATCTGGAGCGGCACCACTGGCCGGAACTGACGGCGCAGGGTGCTCCGCTCTCCCTGGTCCTGGTGGATCTCGACCTGTTCAAAGAGGTCAACGATACCTACGGCCATCTGGCCGGCGACCGCATTCTCCGGGCTACGGCCGATGCCCTTCGCGACAGCTTCCGGCGGCGCGACATCGCGGTCCGATACGGTGGTGACGAGTTCCTGGTCATCCTGCCGGGTGCCGGAGAGATCGAGGCGCAGACGCTAGCGGAGCGCGCGAGGGAAGCCCTGTCGTCGCAGCACCACACCGCCGACGAGGCCGGCGGTACGACGATCGACATCCCCGTTTCCTTCAGTTTGGGACGCGCCACCCACCCGGCGGACGGCGTCGACCTGTCCGAACTCATGGCGACCGCCGATGAGCGACTATACGCCGAAAAGGAGAAGCGCCGGCCCCACCGGACGAAATACGGCAGAGCACTCACGATCGGGTTGTTCGGTCTCTTGCTCCTGATCCTGGGTTCGAGTTGGTGGTCCCGGTCCGAACCGGCTCCGACTCCGGTGGTGGAGGCGACCGAAGACCCGACCGTCAACGACGGGGCAACCGCTCACCTGGAACGGCAGATCGCCGCCCTCGAGGAGAGCGTCCGGACGCTGCGGGCCGCCCTGACCGCCGAGAGGGAGTCGCCCGAGGCCAGCGCCGACAGAGCGCGCATCGATGCCCTCGAAGCCACCATCACACGACTTCGTGAGGACCTGCAACGACGCAACGAGGCGGCGAGCCCGCCGCCGGAACCGACTTCCGTGCCGCTTCCGGAGCCGACGCAGAGTCCCCCAGCCGAAGCGTCGACGCCGCCAGCCGGCTCGTCCGAGACCCCGGACGAGCCGGGACTCGACTTGCCCGCGGTCCCGATCGAGACTCCCACTCCGCGCGAGATCGTGCTCGAGCCTCCCCGCCTGCGCGACCTCGCCCCTCCCGACTACCCCCGACGCGCCCTCGAGTTGCGGCGTGAGGCCACCCTCCGATTCGAGGTCGTCGTCGCTCCCGATGGCTCGGTGCTCTCGGCCCGTGCGCTGGACGAACCGGCGGGTTTCGGCTTCGATCAAGCGGCGCACGAAGCGGCGCTCGCCGCCCGCTACTCTCCAGGGACTCGCGACGGCGTTGCCACCGAGATGACGGCGCGCCTGTCGATTCAGTTTCGGTTGGACTGACGCTCTCGACCGACGTAGCCGAGATTGCGTAGAGACTCCTCGAGTTCGGCGTCCGGCTCCCGCTCCACCTGCCGAGGAATCCCTGCCGCCCAGTCTTCGAGTGCTGCCGTCAGTCCCTCGAGCACCGTAGGGTGTTCGGCACTGACATCCTTGCCCTCGCCGGCCCCGGCCAGGTCGTACAGTTCGCTCCGGTATCCCCCTTCGGGACGCGGGAACTGAATCAGTTTGAATCGAGTGGTCCGGGCGACCCGCTCGCGAGCGCTTTCGGCCGGCCAACGGTCGAGGATCGCCACCAGACTCTCCGTGGCGACCGTCGCTGGAGCCGGTTGAGGATCAACCAGCCCGGGATCGAGGGTGCGATCGAAGAGTTCGAGTTCGCCGTGCTGGCGACAGAGCGTCGTCGTCTCGGAGTTCACGCAGACTCGGCTCCCTAGCCGTCCGGTGATCAAGGGTTCCCGGGCCTCGTTGAGCAGGGCCGAAGCGCTCTCGGCGAAGACGATGCGGCTGGCGTCGGGCGGCAAGGAAGCGCTCGGCGCGAGCCGCAGCCCGAGGTCCTCGCCGTCGACCGCGGCCGAGTCGGTGGTCAAGCCGACCTGGCCGAGGAGGGTCGGCAGGACATCGACCAAACTGACGGCGGTCGGGTCGACGCGGCCCGCCGCGACCCGGGGTCCCTTGAACACCAACGGTACCCTGAGACCGGCATCGTGCCCGTTGTCTCCATGCTCGAAGAAGAGTCCGGCCTCGCCGAAGTTCTCACCGTGGTCGGCCGTGAAAACGATCAACGTGTCTTCGAGGAGGCCGCGGGTCTCGAGCCCGGCCAGGAGACGTCCGATCTCGTGATCCGTGTACCGCACCTCGGCCTCGTACAGCTTCCAGCAATCCTCCAAGGCAGCGCTGGCCACGCCTCCGATGTCCGCGAAGATCTCGCCGCCTCGATGCGTTCGCTCGGCGTACGAGGCGTAAAGCTCCCAGCAACCCTGGGCCTCGAGGTCGTCCTGCCAGGGCGCGGGAGGCCGGTAGACGAAGTGTGGATCGAAGTAGAAGGTCCAAAGGAACCAAGGCTGGTCGGCCACCGATTCGTCGACCAGCCGGAGGGCGGCGTCGGTCGTCGCCGTGGCCCAGCCCGTCCCTCTGGGGCCGGAGGGACTCTTCTCGTGGTAGAGATCATCGCCCACCCGGGTCAGAAGATCACGGTAGCTGACGAAGCGCTCGAAGCCACGATCGAGTCCCTGCTTCGGACCGGCTGAATCGTTGACGCTCACCGCCATCGTCGTCCAGCCTGCGGCCTGCAGCCTCTGCGCTAGCGTCTCGACGTGTGCGACCAGCGGATCGCCTACCTCTCGCGACCCGTGGTTCTGGGGCCACAAGCCCGTCAGAAGTGAACCGAGGGCCGGCGTGGTCCGAGGCATGGGTGCCATCGCATGAGAGAAGGAGGTTCCGGCGGCGGCAAGGCCATCGAGCACGGGAGTCTCAGTTCCACCGGCAAACCCCAGGACGTCGTAGCGCAGGGTGTCCACCGACAGAATCAGGATGCCGGTAGGTTCGGCCGTCTCCTCCGAACCCGGCCCGTTGCACCCGAAGCCGACGAGAATCAGCAGTGAGCTGGCGAGAGCGCGGCGAGTCCAGAGCCACGCGGTTCGCGACCGGTTCACCTCACCCGACCTCGACGTCGGCCCGCACCCAGCGGTGCGAGATCCGGGTGAGTCCGATCTCGTACTCGTCGCCGTGCACCACGAAGGCCCGCCGGACGATGCGTAGGTCGTAAGGGTGCAACCCTCGTTCGTCCATCAGGTAGACGAACACCGTGAACTCTCCCTTCACGATCGGCAGTTCGTGCAACGAGAGTCGAAGCCGGTAGTCGGCCCGGCCCTCGAACGGATCGCCACCCTCCTTCCAGGTAGAGAACGAGGCCACCTGTACGCTGTCGATCCGGTCGATTCCGACGGCCACGTGAAAGGGAACTCGAGGATCTGCCGTCTGCCAGGTGATTTCGAGCTCGAGCGGATCTCCATAGCGAAACACCCTTGGATCCTCGGTCGACTCGCCCGGCTTTCCACCGCTGAGCACGACGTCGGTGATCCGCCCGACTCCCGGGCGCTCCACCTCGCCCGGCCCTTCGTCCTCCGGATCGACTTCGATCGCTTCTCCGCCCTTCTCCAGCAGGAAGTTCTCGTACTCACGGACGACGTCGGCCGCGGGACCGAGGCGCTCGATCCGTCCCTTGCGCATCCACAGCGCCCGCTGACAGAAGGAACTCACGTAGTACATCGCGTGAGAGCAGAAGAGCAGAGTACCCCCGTGGTTGGTGAACTCGGTCATGCGGTCCATGCACTTCTTCTGGAAGTAGCCGTCGCCCACCGACAGAGCCTCGTCGATCACCAGAACCTCCGGCTCGACCTGCGTAGCGATGGCAAAACCCAGCCGCATCGACATTCCGGTCGAATAGACCTTCACCGGCTGGTCGATGAAGTCGCCGAGTTCACTGAACTCGATGATCTCCGGAATCCGGGCCTCGAGCTCGGCCTCGTCGAGGCCGAGCATCGCCGCATTCAGCCGAATGTTCTGCCGTCCCGTGAAGTCGGGGTGGAACCCAGAGCCGAGTTCGAGGATCGAAGCGACCTTGCCACGTACCTCGATCTCCCCCGAGGTCTGCGTAGTGACGCCCGATAAGATCTTGAGAAGAGTGGATTTGCCGGCCCCGTTCTCTCCGACGATACCTAGTCCCTCTCCTGCCGCAAGCTCGAAGCTGATGTCCTGAAGAGCGGGAAACTCGTGGTGCCGGCGCTTGCCTCCAAACAGTTCGAGGAAGCGGTCGGCCGGACGCGAGTAGACCTTGTATATCTTGCTGACCGCATTGGCTTTGACAACCGACTCCGACATCGGCCGGAGTATAGCCGGCGGCAGGGCTTCGCGAAGTGCCCTCTGACGAACCCGAGGGTCGGCTCCCCCGGCTGCTACACTGCCGGCGTTTCGGCATCCTCAACCCGCGGTTCGAACCTCCACTCGTGAAGCTCAGCCCCTCCTCCCCGCCCTCCTCGAGTTCCCTGTCGGACACACCGACACGCGGCGGGCGCACCCCCACCGACCTGCGGTTCGCCATTCCCGCCTTGCTCCTGACTGGCTGGCTGCAGGCACCTGCCCTCGCCGCCTGGTGGACCCGCGACGACCCTTGCCTCCTCCGGTCGCTCGAGGCCCACGGGGCCCTGGCCCACGGAACCGATCCCGCGGTCTGGCAACAGCTGTCCACCAACGTCTTCATGCCATGGCAGCTTCTATCGCTGGGACTCGACTACCAGCTCTTCGGCCTCGGCCCCCGTGGGTTCTATCTCCACCAACTCCTGGCCGTCGGCCTGGTGGTGCTCCTCGCACATCGACTGCTCTGTCGCTGGATGCCGGGCCCGGTCAGCGGCCTCGCGGTCTGGTTCTTCGCGGCCTCGGCTCCCTTTTACGGGGTCGGGCAACAGCTGATGAACCGACACTACCTCGAGGGGTTGGGCTTCAGTCTCGCCGCCATGCTGCTCTACCGACCGGACGGTCTCGAAGGCTCGTCGTGGCGATCTCCGCGCAATCTGGCCAGCGCGGGTTTGTACTTCTGCGCTGCCGCCGCCAAAGAGGTCTTCGTCCCCCTTCCTCTTCTTCTCTTCACGCTGCCGCCGAGCCGCTCCTTGCGCCCAGGGTGGAGGGTCCGCCTCGCCATGCTGGGACCCCATCTAACCCTCTCGATCGTCTACCTGGCCTGGCGAACCAGAATGCTCGGAGGCGAGATCCTGACCCGCTACGGTGGTCGCCCCGGTCTGGACGACCCTTCGTCTCTGGGAGACGGCCTGCTGAGAGCGGGCCAGGCCCTGCTCCCCAGTGTAGGCTGGCCCTCGGCTCTCTACCTCTTGGTCCTCGGGGTGGCCGTACTGCGGGTGGTGTGGCGCCGTCCAGATCGGTGGCCCCTGATCTCGGCCATCGGGCTTGCGGTCACCTTGCCCTGGCTCGGCGTCTATCCCGATCTCGAGGCTCGCCACCTCCTCGTCGTCGCTCTGGCGGCCAGCATCGCCCTGGCGTTGGCCATCGCGGAGTTCGAGATCACCCCTCCCCGGAAGGTGGTCGGGGCCGGGTTGGCGGCGCTGGCGGTTGCCGCCCTCGCTCTCCAGGCCCCGTTGCGCGAGCAGCAGGCGGCTCGGGTCGCTCACCATCGGGCCGAGGGAGAGTGGATGCTCCGCGGTCAGGGGGCACCCCTCTTGACGACGCTGGCTGACGCGTCGTTTCTCGAGTGCCTGGTCGACCTCAGGCCCCGAGTGGCAAGCCCGATGGGCCCTGCCCCCGGATACTGTGGCGATCCCTGCTGGTGCGGAGACCAAAGCTCGAGCTGGCTCGCCTACGACGGAGTCTCTGAGCTGGACGAGTCTTTGACCACCGTGGATTGCCGAATGACCGGATCGACCCGGCCATTCGAGGTTTCTCTCGAGCGCGACCCCGGCACCGACTACCTGCGTTGGCAGCTGGGTCCGTGGTCGACTGGGGAGTACAGCGTGCTGCTGGATGCCTCTGGCCCGACTCTCTCCACCGACCCCGAGCCGGCTCCGGCCGTGAGCGTGCCGATCCCCATCCCCCGGCAGGGTGGACTGCGCTGGCCGGGAGACCACGAGTTCGTCTTCCGCTATCGCTCGCCAGAGGGCTGGACGGTCTACCAGCCGGCCGTGGTGGGGAACGAGCCGTGAGCCAGCGCATCGGAACCAGGCTCCTCGGGGTCGCGCTCCTGGTCGGACTCGGGTTCGCGCTGGCCCTACAAGAGCGAGCCATCGACGGGCAGTCGTTGATCGGAGACGCTCCGTACCACCTCGTGGCCGGACACCAGGCGCTGCGCTACGGCCAGAACACCCTGAACCTGGAGCACCCACCCCTGGTGAAGCTCGTCGCGGCCCTGCCCCTCTTGCTCGAAGAACCGGTGGCACCCCCGTCGCGCATCGACGACGCGCTGACGACGGCCCATCGGCTCTTCGACGATCCGAGCCAGCTGGAACGGATCCGACTGCGAAGTCGCAGTCTGCTCTTCCTCCTGTTCGGACTCCCCCTTCTCCTCTCTGTCGACGGACTGGGCCGACACCTGGTCTCGAGGCGGGTGGGCCACCTGCTCTCGCTCTCGCTCGCTCTCTCCTTCGCTTCCCTACCCTTCCTCTCGGTGATCCAGACCGACACCGCCGTCGCTCTGGGTTTCGTCCTCACCCTCTGGATGGCGCTGCGCTTCGTCGAAGGACCCACACCAGGCGCCGCCCTGGCCCTGGGAGCAGGACTGGGACTGGCTCTGGCCAGCAAGTTCTCGGCGCTTCTCCTGCTGCCGGTGGTCGCGTTGGCCCTAGGGCTGGCGTCGGGGCTCAGTTTCGGTCGGCGGCTCGCCCGCGCTGCCCTGGTTCTCTTGCCCGCGGTGGGTCTTCCCTGGGCCAGCTATGCCGTGGCCAACCACGCCTACGACTCCGAGGCCGGGCGACAGACGATCCGCGCCTACTGCCAAGGCGATGCTCTGGTCACCGAAGACCGGCTGCTTCCGTGGGAAGAGAACCTCCTCCGCCTCGAGACTCTCTCTCCGAGCCTGGCGCAGTACGCCACGGGAGTCCTCGGTGTCCACGCTCAGAACGACCTGGGGATCTACCCGACCCTGGCGTTCGGCACTCTCTCGACGGAAGGTCGTTGGTGGTACTTCCCTGCCCTGCTCCTGCTGCGCACCCCGTGGGTCCTCTTGCTGTGCGGCGTCGCCGCGGCGATCCACCGCGTCCTCGCGCCCCCTCGGCCACTCCCTCTGCCCGCCCAGGGTCCGGCTCGCCGCGCCCGGTGGTTGCTCGCGGCGACCGCCGTGATCTACCTCGGAGTGGCGGCAACCTCCTCCTACAACCTCGGAGTACGACACCTGCTCCCCGTGCTGCCCTTGATCTACCTGCCCGCCGTCCGCTGGGCCGCTCGCGGAGCCTGGACGAGTCTCCTGCTCCTCGCGATCCTGGCCACCGAAGGCTGGCTCCTAGCCCCCCTCTGGATGAGTGCCACCGGCAGTTGGTGGCTGTCCGAGGATCCGGCGCGGCTCGCGATGGTGAGCGGCGATACCGAGTACCATCAGAACTTCATCGCTCTGGAACGATGGGCCGAGGAGCAGGGAATCGATCGCTACGCCCTGCTCTACCCCCTGCTGTCCGCCCACGAGGTCGCCGCCTACTCGGAACGTGCCGTAGTGGTCCGGCCCGGCGAGGAACTCGACTTCGAATGGGTGGTCACGTCGATCCTCCTCGAATCGCATCTGCCGGCGGTCGAGACCTCGCCCGCCGAGGGACTCCGGGGCGCCGAAGCACTTCGAGAGCTGGCCGTCGCCTGGCGACCTCTGTGGAACTCCGCGCGCCAGGGGGAGGACCTCGGCCCGGTAGCCGGGACCTTCCGCGTTTTCCACCACCCCCGTCCGCCGGACTGACGGCCGCCGACCGGCACCGAACAACGCGCCCCGACTAAACTCGTCGAGCCATGGAGCGTATCTAGACAAATGCGGGTCGAACGAGCCTCCGTACGCCTTCTGATCGCCGTAGGCCTCCTGGCCTTCGGGTTGGCGCTCGCTTCGATCATCGACATGTTCCGCCCCCAGCCCTACGATGGGGTGGTCCTCGAAGCCGACGCTCCCGCACAGTTGATCGTCGCCGAGGTGGTCGAGGGATCGGGAGCAGACGAAGCCGGGATCCGCGCCGGCGATCGGATCGTCGGCATCGGTCGTGACCTCCTGCAGTCGACCCAACACGCTTCCCGCCTCCTGCAGGGGTATCGCATCGGCGAGATCGTGCCCTACCTCGTGGAATCGGATGGTCGTCGTTGGGAGACCCTGGTGCGTCTCGGTACGCGCCGGATCGGGAGCGTGGCCTACCTAGGAGCCTGCCTGCTCGGCTTCGCCTTCTTTGGAGTCGGCGCCTTCGTCCTCCGCCAGCGGCCCCACCTGCGGGTAGCCCAGGTTTTTTACCTGCTTTCCAGTGCCTTTCTGGTGTTCTTGGTATGCCGCCTGCGCCCCGCCTCCTACTCGGGAGTCGACGAATTCGTGCTGCGCATGGGTACGGTAGCTCTCCTGCTCCTGCCCGGCTGCTTCCTGCACTTCTTCCTCATCTTCCCGCGTCCCGTGTGGCGGGACCGAGGTGGTGTCCTCGGAGCACTCGACCGCAGTCGACGCCTGCGCGTGGTGTTGCTCACCGCTCTCTACCTCCTGCCCGTCGCGATCTTCCTGACCGTCATCTACGTCTACTCCTTGCAAGAACTACCGCTGTTTCTGATCAGCGGCGCTCCTCGGGCCAACTGGTGGACCCTCGGCGCCTACATGCTGCTGGGACTCACCGTACTGGCGACCAATGCGAGCCAGATCCGCCGCCTGAACGAACGCCGGGGCGCCGTGTTGGTCTTCCTCGGTACCCTCTTTGGCCTGGTTCCCTTCCTAGTGTTCACCGTGGCGTTTCCGTCCTTCCGCCACACCGAGCAGTTCTTGTACTACGGTGCCGCACCCCTGATCCTGGTGCCGCTGACCTTCGCGTACTCGATCGTGCGCTTCCAGCTGCTCGATATCCGTGTCATCCTGCGCAAAAGCCTGTTCTACACCGGCACCACCGCCGCGATCACGGCGATCTACGCCGCCGGCATGACGGCGTTCAACTGGGTCCTCCAGGGAGCAGGATTCACTCAACACCCCCTCTTCCCCCTGGTCTTCGCGCTGGCGGTCGTGCTGGGACTCGAACCCCTGCGGCGGCGCCTGCAGGGACCGGTCGACCGCTTCTTTCTCGGAGATCTGTCGCGGCTGCAGGACGCAGTCGTGGAGATGGGAGAGGCTCTGGGGGCACACGCCGACCCTGGGCAGCTCGTCCGCGACCTCGTGGCTCAGCTACCGGAACGCCTGGGCATCCACTTCGCCGCCCTCTACCAGGTCCAGGACGGAGTCCTGGAACGAGTCGCTGGCCCCCACCACCTTCCTACCTTTCTGGGGCCTCCCGAGGTCTTGGACCCCCTCACGGAGCAACTAGGAGTCCTCGCCCCGTTGGAGGGACGGCAGGAGCTCGGAGGCGAGATCGACGACCTGCTCGCCGAACTGGAGGACGACGGCGTTTCGCTGATCGGCGAACTCGCCTCACCTCGCCGGCGCGTGGGAGTCATGCTGCTCTCGGAAAAGGACGCGCACCTGGGCTGGGATCCTTCGGAGCTGGAGATTCTGCGCGGGCTGCTGGCCCAGGCCGCGATCGCGCTCGAGACCAGCCAGCTCCTGGCCGAACGTACGCAGCAAGCGGAGTTCGAGCGCGAACTCGAGATCGCGGCGGGGATCCAGGCCGGGTTGCTGCCGACTCGGGTCGAGTTCGCTCACGGCTGGAAGGTCTCGGCGGTCTGTCAACCCGCCAAACACGTCGGCGGGGACTTCTTTTCGGAGATCCCGGCGCCGAACAACGGATCCAAGGCCCTGGTCTACGGCGATGTCGCCGGCAAGTCCATTCCCGCCGCTCTGATGATGATGGCAGCCCAGGAGGTCCTGCACTCCCTGTCGATGACCCACCGAGAACCTCGCCAGCTGATCGAGTTGGCGAATCAGCGCCTCTATCGGCTCCAACGACGCAGTTTCGTCGCCCTCACCTACCTCACCGCGCGCCCCGACGGACGCGGCATCGAGTACCTGGTCGCGGGCCAACCGAGTCTCCTCTGTCGTCGTCGCAACGGCGAGGTAGAGGAACTGCCGCTGGCTGAACACCGCCTGCCCCTCGGTGCCCTCGAAGTCGGTGGATACCACACCCTCGAGGTCGACCTCGACGACGGCGACCTCGTTCTGGGCTGCTCCGATGGCGTTCTCGAGGCCCAATCGGCCGGGGGCTCCTTCTTCGGCCACGAACGGTTGGTCGCGGCCCTGGCCTCCGGACCCTCCGAACCAGCCGCCGCGGTGCAACACATCCTGCACCAGATCTCACGATTCACCGCCGGTTCCGAACCCTACGACGACCTCACACTGGTGGCGCTGCAACGCCACCCGGAGATGCGCTCATGAATACCTCGAAACGAACCCGCCGTCTGGCCTGGAGTGCCCTAAGCTGTCTCGGCCTGGCCCTGCTCGGTTGCCCCGATCCTCCGGCCCCGGAGTGGACGACCGACTCCGCCGAAGCGCGCCAGGAGTTCGAACAGGGTCTCGCCGCCGAGATGAAGATGTACGGCGTCGACGCCCGGCAGCACTTCGAGAGAGCGCTCGAGGCCGATCCGGACTTCGTGATGGCACAGGTCAAGATCCTCGCCCGCACGTACCATCGCGACCCGCGCTACGCCGAACTGCGAGAACACCTCGAGGCCGCCGATCTCGATCAGTTGACGCCTCGCGAGGCCTTCCTGACCCGCTTCTTCCTCCTGCACCGCGACCGTCAGGTCGACGAGGCGATCCAGCTACTCGACCAGTACCTCGTCGATCATCCCAAAGATCCTTACGGTCTCGAACTCCAGTGCCAGGGAGTTTGGGAAACCGGTCAATGGGAGGCAGCGGAGCGGTGCTACGAGCATCTGTTGACGGTCGACCCCAATTGGGTCTTGGCCCAAAACCGCCTCGGCTATCTCGCCATGGCCCAGGGACATTTCGAAGAAGCCGAAGAGCGGTTCCGGAACTACCGCTACGTAGCGCCGGACCAGGCGAATCCGCACGACTCTCTGGGCGAACTCTTCGTCCTCCAGGGTCGCTACGAAGAGGCCGAGAGGGAGTTGCGAGAGGCACTCGAAGTGCGACCCGACTTCTGTGCGTCCTATCTCAACCTCGCTACCGCAAACCTCTACCAGGGACAGATCGAGGAGGCCTACGACGTAGCCGACCAATCGAAGGAGAACGGCTGCTCCCCAGGGTACCGGGCTCGCCTGCGTTGCCAGATCGGCACCTTCGTGTTGTACCAGGAGGAGAAGTGGCAGGAGCTGGTGGAAGCGGTCGAGGGCGAATGCTACCGCTCCAAACTGATCGCCACCTGGCTGCCCCACCTGGGAGCACTGCACCTCGGAGACCTCGAGCTAGCGCGTCGCTTGGAGGACTCGGAACCGATCGCGGCCGCGGGCGAGATGCGGATGAAGCAGGAGTACTCTGAGTCGGCGGACCTCCTGAGCCTCAAGGGGACTCGCCTCCTCGCCGAAGGACAGCCCGAGTCGGCCGTCGAGGAACTGCGCGAGGCGGACGATCTGCTCGACTATTGGGGCCTGGGCGCTGGAATGTACAAGGTCTACAACCGGCTGCTGCTGGTGGAGGCCCTGCGCCGCAGTGGCGAGACCGCCGCTGCCGACCAGCTGTTGTCCGAGGTCGGGTCGGTGAACCCGGCCATGGCAGCGATCTACCAAGACGGCGATCTCAGCATCCCCTAGCGGGCCAGGCGTTTCGACTGGGGATGCAACTCCGCAGCGGAGGCGCCGCGGGTGGCGGTGGCGCAATCCAGCGCTTCGGGCCCAGAAACTTCTCTCAGGGGTCCGCGAGCGGCGAAGAGACTCGATGGCCCCGACCTAGCTGAGGGCCGGCAGTTCCCCCGACTCGTGGAGACGGCGCTGCCGCGCCCAGATCAGGAGCTCCGTCGGCGGCAACGGCCGAGCGTAGTGGAAACCCTGGGCGAGGTGGCAATGCTCCTGCTCGAGAAAAGCAACCTGCTGAGGGGTTTCCACTCCCTCCGCGACCACCTCGAGACCGAGGCTCAACCCGAGACTGATGATGGTCCGTACCAGGACCGCTGCGTCCTGGTCCTCGGGGAGGTCCGCGACGAAGGAACGATCGATCTTGAGCGTATCGACCGGAAAGCGCCTGAGGTACCCGAGGGACGAGTAGCCGGTCCCGAAGTCGTCCACGGCGATGGCCAACCCGCGGGACCGTAGCGCCCCCAACGTCTCGACCGCCTGGTCGGGATTGACCATGATCGCGCTCTCCGTGATCTCGATCTGGACCGAGCGGGGATCGATACCGGAGCGGTCGATCGCCTGTGCCACGGTCCGCACCATACCCGAATGCCCGAAGTAGTGCGGTGAAACGTTGACCGAGAGTCGAAGGTCCCCGAGACCAGAGGCCTGCCAGTCTCTCACCTGACCACAAGCCTCTCGCAGGGCCCACTCGCTGAGGCGGTCGATCAAGCCAGCTTCCTCTACCACCCGTAGAAACTCGGCCGGAGGCAGGATGCCCCGTTGGGGATGATCCCAACGCACCAAGGCCTCGACGCCGACCAGCCGCCCGAGGGTGAGGTCGATCAGGGGCTGGTAGTGCAGAACCATCTGCCTGCGCTCGATCGCGTTGAAGAGTTCCTCCTCGAGCTGTCGACGCTCGCGGACCACCTCGTTCATGCGGGGCAGGAAGTAGCGGTAGCGGTTGCGGCCCTCCGCTTTGGCTGCGTACATCGCGAGGTCCGCGTTCTTGAGGAGGGCCTCCGGATCGCTGCCGTCCTCGGGGTACAGGGTCACCCCGACGCTCGCGGTGACGAATAGAGTCCGGCCGCCCAGTTGCACGGGTTTGCCGAGAGAGTCGATGACCCGCTGCGCCAACAGAGCCGCGCTCTTGGCGCCCTCGAGGTCGGTTTGGATCACCCCGAACTCGTCTCCTCCCAGGCGAGCAGCCGTGTCGCTACCGCGGGTCGCATCGCGCAGACGTACCGCCATTTCGACCAGGAGCTTGTCGCCAAAGTCGTGCCCCAACGTGTCGTTGACGTCCTTGAACCGATCGAGGTCGATGAACAAAACTGCGACACCGGTGTCGTTCCGACTCGCACCGGCCAGGGCTTGTTCGAGACGGTCGTGGAACAGGGTCCGGTTGGGCAGTCCCGTCAGCACATCGTGGAGCGCGAGATGTCGCATCCGCCCCTCGAACTCGCGCCGTTCGGTGACATCGGTGTAGGTGGAAACGAAGCCGCCGCCGGGCATGGGATTCGAATGCACTTCGAGTACCGTGCCGTCCGGCCGCTGGCGCTCGTAGCGGTGGGTGCCACCCGAACGAGCCGATCGTGCGATCGAAAGGCGATCGAAGAGCAGCGACTCGATGTCAGTCTCGCCGTACTCACCTCGCTCGGCGTTGAATCGCAGAATCTCCTCGAGGGTCATCCCGACCCGAACCGCATCGGGCTCGACCCCCAGCAACTCGAAATAGCGCTGGTTGCAAGTCACCAGGACGAGTTCACCGTCGAACACACAGATCCCCTGACCCATGTTCTGCAGTGTGGCCTCGAGCAGGGCGGACTTGCGAGCCGTTTCGGCTTCGGCTTCCGTGTGCTGTACCAGCATCCGGTTGTACTCCCGCACGAGGAGACCGAGTTCGTCTGGGCTCTCCCAGTCCACCTGACGGCGCGGTCCCGTCGGTGCGGCCTGACGCATCGACTCGAGGAGCCGATTCAGAGGCTCGCTCAGCGAGGTCCTGACCGCCACCAGAACCCCGACCAGCAGGGCACCGAGCAGGGCGGTGGAGAGCAAGAGATCGACCAGGATCCGCTGCCGCAACTGGCGCCGAATTCCCGCTGAGGTGAAGTAGAGCTCGATCTGGCCGACCGCGTGTGACACACCACGGCTCTGGTACACCACCGGACGCACGGTGAGCAGATTGGATCCTGAACCGTCTCCGATCGGCGATCCGGCTCGAGCCAATACCTCTCCGTCCTGGCCCCGGGCCACGGCGGCAACTACGTCCTCGACCTTGAGGAGTCCGTTCATCGCCGACTCGATGTTGCCGATATCCAGATTCCAGAAGGGAACTGCCAACACCTCGGCGCTGACTTCGGCCTCGCGCCCCATACGAGACTCCAACTGGCGCTCGAGGGAGCGATAGGTCAACGTCTCGACCAGCGTGAAGATCAGGATGCAGAGCAGACTCACCACGGCGACCGAAATAGCGAGAAAGCGATTCCGGAGGGAGCGAAATCTGTTCAGTATCTTCATGAGCAGAAGTTCGATGGAGCGGGAAGGACCGCCGAGCAAGCCGGGCCGTCACTGAGGGGGCAGTTTGACTTGGTAGCAAAGCTACCACAGTCTCCGTCCCGCAAGCCGCGGCGCTCGTCATGCTACAGTGACCCCACCGTGTTCCCACGAACTTCGATGCTTCTGTTGGCGGTGGCCATCTTCGGTTCGAGTGCGCCTGCCCCGGGCCAGCGTTCGACCACCCTGACCGTCCAGGACGCCGAATGGGCCCCCTACTACTTCGGCGGCGAAGGACTACAGAAAGGGTTTGCCAAAGAGGTTCTCGAGCGTTGCCTACCGGCGGGCGGACTCACTTTCGAGTTCGCCTCGTTTCCGATCGTGCGGATGTTCAACTACCTCCGAAGTGGCCAGATCGATGTTCATGTCGTCTCGCACACCGAAGAGCGTGAGGCCTTCCTGTTCTACGGCCAGGAACCGCTCTTCGAGTCGAGCTACCGCCCGATCGTGGCCAGGTCCTCGACCGTCGAAGTCGCAGCCCTGGAAGACCTCGACGGGCTTCGACTCGGCGCCATCCGTGGGGTCGACTACATCGATTGGTACCAGGAGTACCTCGACCGTAGGGACGCCGAGGGGAGCATCGAGTGGGCTCCGGACAACGAGAGCGTTCTGCGGATGCTTCTGGCCGACCGCATCGATGTCTTCGTCAACACCGTCGCCACGGCCAAATGGCTCGCCGGTTCCTTCGGCGCATCGGACGAGATTCGCGTGTTGGACTTCGAGATCAAGACCAGCCCGTACTTCGTGGTCGTATCCCGAGCCTCCACTCGCGTGGCCGACCCTCGGGCCTTCCTGGAGGCCGTAGACCGTTGCATCCGGGACTTCAGGTCCTCGGGGGAGTACGAAAGCCTTGCCGACCGCTACATGATTCGCTAGCGAGGGCGCAACGCCGCCAGACTCGAGGAAACGACCGACGACATCCTACGGTACGGAACGCTCGGCACCCTCGGCTCGCACGGCAGCCTCCGCCCCAGGCTCGGAGCTGTCCTGGCGACCCACGACCGCCTGAACGCTTTCGACCTGACGAGCCGATTCAGCCTGGTCGACCACCAGCCCCGCGGGAACCGAGCCAGGGTCCTCCTCTTCGAACACCAGGACGGCCAGGCCGGGTAGGGTTAGCCGCAACGAAGCCGGTTGACCGTGCACCGGTTCGTCTTCCGCCTGCACCCGTCCCAGATTGCCGACACCACGCCCTCCGTAGTGGGTCGCGTCGCTGTTGAGGACCTCGCGCCAAACACCGTTCGCCGGCGCTCCGATGGCATAGTCACGACGGACGACGGGCGTGAGGTTGCACACCACGAGGAACGGTCTCGACGACACCCCGCGACGCAACCAGGAGACCACACCATGCTCGGCGTCGGAACAGTCGACCCATCCGAACGCATCGGCATCGGCCTCGCTGCGGTACAGGCTCGGCTCGCGCCGGTACAGGGCGTTCAGGTCGGCCACCCAGCGGCCGACCCCCCGATGCCGTTCGCCCTCGTCCTGCGTAGCTTCGAGCAGCTCCCACGGTAGCTCGGCGTCGTGGTTCCACTCGGAGGGTTGCGCCAACTCTCCCCCCATGAACAGGAGCTTCTTCCCTGGCTGCATCCACTGGTACCCCAGGAGCAGTCGCAGGTTGGCGAACTGCTGTTCCCGACTCCCCGGCATCTTGCTCAAGAGCGAGCGCTTGCCGTGCACGACTTCGTCGTGGGACAGGGCGAGACAGAACCGTTCGGTGAAGGCGTACATCATGCGAAAGGTCAAACGGTCGTGACGGTAGCGTCGGAAGAGTGGGTCGTGCCGCAGATACGCGAGGGTGTCGTTCATCCAACCCATGTCCCACTTGAGTCCGAACCCCAGTCCTCCCACGTAGGTCGGCCGCGTGACCATGGGCCAGGAGGTCGATTCCTCCGCCACCATCAGCCGATCGGGTAGGGCGGCGGAAACCGCCTCGTTCAAGGCGCGGAGGAAACCGATCGCCTCCAGGTTCTCGTTGCCCCCGAACTGGTTGGGAGACCATTCTCCCTTGCGCCTCGAGTAGTTGAGGTAGATCATCGAAGAGACGGCATCGACGCGCAGACCGTCGCCGCGGAACACCTCGAGCCAGTACAGAGCGCTCGAGATCAAGAAGCTCCTCACCTGCGGCCGGCCGTAGTCGAAAACACAGCTCTTCCAATCTGGGTGCCAACCGCGCCGAGGGTCCTGGTGTTCGAAGAGATGGGTGCCATCGAAGTAGACCAGACCGTGCTCGTCGCTCGGAAAATGCGACGGCACCCAGTCGAAGAGGACGCCGATGCCCGCCCCGTGCAGTCTGTCCACCAGGGCCATCAGGTCCTGGGGAGTACCGTAGCGGCTGGTGGCGGCGAAGTAGCCGGTCGTCTGGTATCCCCAGGAACCGAAGAAAGGGTGCTCCATCAGTGGGAGAAACTGCACGTGGGTGAAGCCATGGTCCCGAAGGTGTTCGATCAGGGGGTCGGCGATCGTCCGGTAGTTGGGCCATTCCCCTCCCGGACGGCGCCACGATCCCAGATGGAGCTCGTAGATCGAGATGGGCGCCTCGACCGGTGGCGCGGCCGTCCGCTTCTCCTCCCAGGCCGTGTCGTTCCATTGGAACTCGTGGTTCCAGACTCGCGACCCGGTAGCCGGAGGCAGCTCGGCCGTCCACGCCAAGGGATCCGCCTTGTCACCCCACTTGCTCCCGTCCGCCGAGACCACGCGGTACTTGTAGACGGCGCCCGGCTCGAGACCCGGAACGAACCCCTCCCAGATCCCACCGTCCCTCGAGCGGAGCGGATGGGAGTCACCGCTCCACTCGTTCCAGGGCCCCACCACCGACACCGACGACGCGGCCGGAGCCCAGACGCCAAAATGGACTCCGGAGCGTCCATCGAGCGTGGTCCCGCGAGAGCCGAGCTTCTCCCAGAGTCGGTAGTGCCGCCCCTCCTCGAAGAGGTGCAGATCGTCTGCCGTCCAAAGGCTCGCCACCGGGACCGTGCCTTCGATGGTCGCTCGTTTCGACACCTGCGCTCCTGACTGCCGTTCGTAGTCCACCGGGACCGAGCAGAGCCCGCGAGTGTGCTCGAGGCCTGCCCTTCAGTTCTTTCCAGAGCTTACACGTGCCCTGCTATGCTCGCGATACAGAACCACCCACGACTCGCCACCCGCCCGATGACCGGGCTGAGGGGCGTGCCGGCCATCACCAGGAGACCACCATGTCCGTAGCCAAAGTGATCGAACTCAGCAGCTCCTCTTCCACCAGTTTCGACGACGCCATCCGCAAGGGAATCGCCAAGGCCAGCGAGACCGTCCAGGGAATCCAGGGAGCCTGGATCAAGGAACAGAAGGTGGTCATCAACGACGGCGCCATCACCAGCTACCGCGTGCACATGCAAGTGACCTTCGTCATCGACTGACGACGGAATCCGATCGGAGGTCAGCCGGCGAGCGAGGCCTGCAGGGAAGCCACGGCGCGCCGTTGCATGGCGAGGAGCTCCTCCGCCGCCGAAGCATCGATTCGGCCATCCCGCCGGCCCTCCGCGATCAACTGGCCCAGGAGAGCGGTTGCCTCGAGCGAAGCTTGGAGGTGACCGCGCCGCGCCACCTTGTCGGTGCAGGTCGTGCCGTCGACGAGGTTCATGGCCACGGCCAAGGCGGTCCGACTCAACGAGTCCGGCGCGGTCTCTGGGCCTGCCTCGACCTCACCCTCTGGTCCCGAGTCGACCAGGAGATGCCGAGCGAGACGGTACGCCTCGAAGTCGCGATAACTCAGGGTTGGCACCGTGCCTCGTTCCACCTCGTCCTGCCTCGGCTGCTGCCGGCCGCCATCTGGCGTGTCCTTCTGGTGATGGGGAGAACCCCCTCTACATGTAGTAACGCGCTCGCGAGCGATCGGTTACAGATCGGATGCAATCTGCAACCCTTCCCGCAGCTCACTTATTCCTACGCACCAGGCTCTCGACCTGTTCCCTTTTCTACGGATCCGAGGGACCATCCGTCGCCGTCTCTTCGCCGGCCCGTGGCCGGCGCCCGATCCGGTAGTGGGCTAGGCGGCACGGCAACGGACCGTGGTACAGCTTGTTTACCTTGTACCACCGCAGGCCGACCTCTCGAAGCAGGTCCTCGTCCGGCCCGAGGATCGAGGCCTGCCAGCCGTCGAAGGCTTCACGCAACCGCTCTCCCAGACGACCGTAGAGTCCGTCCAGCCCGTCGCCTCCACCCAGCCGCTGTCCCCACGGTGGATTCGTGATCAACAAGCCGTGATCGGCTCCCGTCGGCGGGGCCGCGAGCGACACTCCTTCGACCCGCAGAGAAATCTGTTCGCCGAGTTCCGCGGCCTCGACGTTCTGGCGAGCGGCCTCGACTGCCTCCGGGGAGGAGTCGCTGCCCGCGATGCCGGGCATGGCGATCCGTCCGCGCCGATACCGAGCCCGCGCCTCTTCGCGCAGCTGACTCCATCGCTGAGGATGATGGCCCAGCCAGCCTTCGAAGCCGAAGCTCTCCCGCCCGAGCCCTGGAGCCCGATCCGCGGCCATCCACGCCGCCTCGATGACCAGGGTCCCCGACCCGCACATCGGATCGAGCAAGCTCCACCCCGCTGCAGCCAGGCGCGGCCAGCCGGCGCGAGCCAGGAGTGCCGCCGCCAAGTTCTCCTTCAGCGGAGCCGCCACGCCGCGGACCCGGTACCCCCGGCGATGGAGTGGCGCCCCCGACAGGTCGATTCCTACCGTGGCCTGGTCGCCGTCCACAAAGCAGTAGACGGAAAGATCCGGTTGCTCCAGGTCGATTCCGGGACGAGCCCCTCGTCGCTGGCGAAAGCGATCGACGATGGCGTCCTTGGTCCGCAACGCTACGAACTGGCTGTGGTCGAACACGGCGTTTCTCAGCTTGACTCCCACCGCAAAGGTGGAGTCGAGGTGCATCTGCTCTTCCCAGGCAACAGCGGCCACACCCCGGTACAGGCCGTCCGAGTCGGCGGCTGGAAACGTCGCCAACGGGAGCAGGATTCGACTCGCATACCGCGACCACAGGCACGCTCGATACGCCGTTTCCTTAGTCCCTCGAAACGAAGCCCCGGCGGCTGTGGTCTGCACTTCCCGAGCGCCGAGCTCCTCGAGTTCGCCCAGCACCAGGTCTTCGACCCCTCGCGGCACCACGGCGAAAAAGTCTCGTTCTCGATCCGGCGCCGCGTCGACGACCGAAACCTCGCGGGCCGTCTGCAGTTCGAGTCGTTCTCGCGCCGCGGCCCAGGGAGACTCCCGGGTCGTAGCTCCGGGCTCGGAGGAGTCACTCATGGCCCGTCTAGTCTACTCTTCCTCGCCTATGCCGCAACGCGTCAAGAACCGCATGCCGCACCTTGACAAGGTCTGCCGCATCGCGGTATCATCGTCTCGGGTTCGGAAAGACCCGACCCTACCGACCGCACACTCGAAGGAGATTCGATGAATACCCAGATCAGCCTCCCCAAGATTCCAGATACCCTCACCCAGTCGGCGCGCCGCGTCTGGCTCGCCAGCCTCGGAACCGTCTCTCTGGTCAGCGAGAACACCAGCAAGGTCGTGGACCAGTTGGGCGAGCAGGGCAAGAAGCTCGGTGCCCACGGGCGCAAGTCGTTCGA
Organism: Thermoanaerobaculia bacterium; assembly: GCA_030429235.1. Classification (GTDB taxonomy): domain Bacteria; phylum Acidobacteriota; class Thermoanaerobaculia; order Multivoradales; family JAIOJS01; genus JAIOJS01. The sequence goes on from JAUIDB010000028.1 coordinate 46,211, forward strand.
TACCCTCGTGGATCGGGGTACCAAGCTCGAGAAGAAGCTCAACCAGAAGACCGAAGCCGCCCGCAAGGACCTCGACCAGGTGGTGGACAAGGCGACCGACAAGGCCGAGCAGCGTTTCGAAGGCCTGCAGGACGGGGTCGACGCGCGATTGGCCAAGGTGGCCGAGCGCCTGGGCCTCCCCAACCGGGAACAGATCCGTGCCCTGAGTGATCGCGTCGAGGAACTCACGCGCAAGGTCGAGGCATTCCAGACCGGTTCGACGGTGATCGAAGACGAGGTTCCGGTGGTCTTCCACCTGGTACCGGCACCCCAGGGCTGGGCCCTGAAGAGTGCAGGAACGGACACCGTCCTCAGCGAGCACCCCACCAAGGACAAGGGACTCGTGGCCGGGCGTGAACTCGCTCAATCTCAGGAGCCGGCCCAACTCGTGGTCTACAAACTGGACGGTGAGGTCCAAGCGACCTACCACTACGGCGACCAGTAAGACCCCCGTCGCTCGGCGACCTCTGAACGGGTCGACCACCGATTGATCGCAAGGGCCGCCCCGTAGGGGGTGGCCCTTGCGTCGTTGGATCCTCATCACCGGAGCTTGGTGTACAGTCTTGGTGGGTGCGTCGCCCTCGATCGGGTCGAGCACTCGTTCCCCAACCACCCGAGGAGAATCTTCATGCGCCTACCCGTCACTCGTGTCGCCACGCCGATTGGAGCTCTCTGCCTGGGCGTCGTCCTCGTCCTGGTCAGCGTCCCGGGTCAGGCCGGCGAGGTGTCGAAGTCCGTCCCCTTCGAACTCGATCGATGGGTCGAACTGGAAGCGACGGACGGCCCGGTGACACTGCACCGGATCCGCCTCCATCGCGTCTCGGGAGGCATGACCAAGTCCAAGCTCTTCCGACCGGGGAACGACGAGTTCCTCGAAACCGTCCGGATCGAACTCGAGTACAGCAACCAATCCGGATCGGACTGGGAGGTCGACATCGATCTTCGGTGGGTCGACGAGGCGGGCCGAACGATCGACGGCTACCACGACGAAGAAGACCTCGACAACGACGAACGGTACGACGACGCTACGGTGACCCTCTCCACCCTGCGCTACGGTCTGGAACGTGCTACCACGCTGGAACTGAGCCTCGACTTCTACCGGGAGTGAGCGACTCCACCGCGCCGCGATGACGATTCAGTCGCCACCGTCGATCCTCCTCGAGCGTTTGCGCCAGGCTCTACCGCGCACCCCGGCGGTTGAGCTCGATGCCGCAGCCGCGGTCGCGGTCGTGGTCCGGGAGCGTCACGCGGGACCGGAGATCCTGTACATCCGACGGGCAGAACACCCGTTGGACCCCTGGTCCGGTCACATCGCCTTTCCGGGCGGGCGGGTCGATCCTGGCGACGAGAACGCGCTGGCCGCAGCCTACCGAGAGACCCGGGAAGAGCTCGACCTCGACTTGATGCGCCATGCGAACCCACTCGGGTGCCTCGATCCAATGCCGATCATGTCGAAGGGTCGCGCACTGGGTCGAACCATTGCTCCCTTCGTGTTCGAACTGACCCAAGAGGTCGCGCTCCGCCTGAACCACGAAGTGGATGAGGTCCACTGGGTCTCGATGGATCGCCTCGCCGATCCCGCCCGGCGACAACCGTTCACCTACCAACGCGACAGCCTCCGCGTCACCCTTCCTAGCGTGCCGTTGGGGCAGCACCGGATCTGGGGACTCACGTTGGGGATGACCGACGACCTACTGGGTCGACTTGGCTGTCGACCGCTGGCTCCCCCCACGGCCCGATGACCCCATCGACGAGCGCCGGTCCGCGAGAACACCGATTCTCCACCGGCGACTGGCTCGAAGCGGCCGGTAGAGTCGAAGGCCAACTCCTCCTCCACTCCCCGATCGAAAAGCCGCGCTGGAAAGCCAGGCTTGCCGGTTCGCACACCCACGCCGAGTTTCCCGGAACCGCCATCGCCTACCGCGACGAGTACTACGAGGTCACGGCGGTCCAAGCGACGGCAGATGGGCGAGGCGTCGTCTACACCCTTTCCCCGTGGGACGACCGTCACCTCTTGCGAGCCCCTCAGACACTCGACGAAGCCGCGCTCGTGGCCCTCGCCGAGGAGTTCAGCCGCGACCAGCGCCCGGTCCCTTCGATTCTCTGGTTGCCCTGGTATGGAGCCCTTCCGGCCGAGGACCAGCTGCGCCGTGAAAGCGACGACGGGGTTCCCGCCACTCACGCCACCATCGCTTCCTCGGTGGTTGGACTCGCGGTGGCACTTCCGACTGCTGCCGCCGCCGTTCTCCTGCTGGTCGACCCCTGGACCTTCGGCGCCGAACACCCGGAACTGGGCTGGATTCGTCGCACCTGCCTGGTCTGGTTCTACCTCCTGATCGAATCCCTGGTGCGACTCCTGGTCTCCCTCGCGCTGCACCGGCCCTTGGGGACGCTACCCCTGGTTCTGTTGTGGGGGATCCCCCGTGCCGTTCGTCAACACCGAGACGAGAGCATTCAGCGGGCCGAGAATCGGACCCATCGCCCGCCAGACGCGAGTTCCCTGCTCCAGGCGCGGGATCGACTCCACCCGCTGCCGGCCACTGCAGACTCACCCGAGGCCCTGGAGATCCTCTCGCCCCTGCCCAAACCCGACTGGGTTCTCGGCCACACTCTCGTCCGCATCGAGGGAAGTTGCTACCTACCGACCGACCGAGAGGTTCTCGGCACCGGGCCGGCGGTGCGCCACCGGTTTCGACTGGAACCGGTGGAGACTCTCGCTCTGGCCCGACCGCCCTACGAATACACCACGTCCGACCCCGCCCTCCGAGCCCGAGAGATCGTCCGCCGGCGCCGCGCCCATTGGGTCGAGCCGCTGCCTTTCGTATGGGGATTCCTGGACGAGGGGCACCAGCAGCGCCTCGAACGGGTCTTTGGTCACGACCCGCTGCCCGCCACCCAACTCAACTACCGGGTGACATCGGTCTTTGCCACCCTGGTCGCGACGGTGACGCTGGCCCGTCTCGTCGGCGCGGTCCACGTGTTCGACGTCCTCCTCTTGGCAGTTGCGTTGGCGTTCCTGGTCGAGGCACCGCGACGACGACGGGAGCACCGGAGGGGTCGGGTGCGAGGATCCTGGTTCGGCCACCTCCTGACACCAGCCGCCGAGCGGCTCCTCGCTCGGCTCGAAGGACCAGGCCCGCCGGGAACGCGGAACACTACAGGCCAGAACGAGCGGTGACCGGTACCTTGCTCGGCGCTCCCGGAACCTCACGCACCAGCCTCGGTACCAGGTATCCGGGAAGCTCCTGCCGCATCTCCTCGACCAGTCGCAACGCCACCGAGGTCGCGACCTCGAAGTGCGCCGCCCCCTGTACGCGGTCGAGCAGGTGGAGGTAGTAGGGCAACACACCCACCGCAAACAGTGACCGCGACAGCGTGATCAGATCCGCGGCCCGATCGTTGACGCCAGCCAGCAGGACCGACTGATTGAGGACCGTGACCCCGGTCCCCCGGAGTCGAGAGACCGCTCGTCCCACCTCTCCGTCGATCTCCTGCGGATGATTGGCGTGGAGAACGACCACGGTGGCCAGACGGGTGTGGCCCAGCCACTGGAGGAGCCGCTGATCGACGCGAGAGGGCAGCACCACCGGCAAACGGGTGTGAATCCTGAGGGTGTCGAGGTGTTCGATCTCGGACAACCGATCCACCAGGCCGGCCAGCTTGCGATCACTGGCGACCAACGGGTCACCGCCGGACAGGATGACCTCGCGAATCGACGGGTCCGCCGCGATCGAGTCCACCACCGCGGTCGCCTCTCCGGCCCAGGGATGCTGGCTGGCATAGGGGAAGTTGCGGCGGAAACAGTAGCGACAGTTGATGGCACAGCTACCGGCTGTCACCACCAGGACACGCCCCCGGTACTTCTGGATCAAGCCAGGACGAGGCGCAAACAACTCCTCTTCGAGTGGCTGCTCCCTGTACCCTGGCCGAACCTCGAACTCGGCGGCGGTGGGGAGCACTTGCTGCAGCAGGGGATCCCGTGGATCGCGAGGCCGCATCCGGGCCACGAACTCGCGCGGCACCCTCAACGGGAAGTCGCCGCAGTCAGCGACCCGAGGATCCAGCAGTTCGGGGGACAGTTCGAGTAGCTCGAGCAACTCCTCGAGGCTCGACACCACGTTGCGCAGGCTCTGTTGCCAAGCCGGAAGGTCGCTCTCGACCGTTGACGCTGTGGCCTGCGTTCGCGGTATCATCGGCTCACGATACTCCCGCCGCGGAGTATGGTTCAACCCCACCTCACCACGTCACTCCCGTAGTCTCAGACTACGCGCAATACAACCCGTAGCGCCCGAGCCGAGTTCGGGGCACCGGAGGATCGTCGATGGCCACACTCAACACCAACCAGTTCAAGAGCGGCGTCAAGCTGCTCCTCGACGGCGACCCCTGCTCGATCATGGACGCGGAGTTCGTAAAACCGGGCAAGGGCCAGGCGTTCGTCAAGGTGAAGTATCGAAACCTCATGTCTGGTCGAGTCAACGAGCGGACCTTCCGTTCCAACGAAACCGCCGAGAGCGCCGATGTCGTCGAGACCAATATGCAGTACCTCTACAACGACGGCGAGTTCTGGCACTTCATGGACCCCAACAGCTACGAGCAATACGCCGCCGGCGAAGCGGCCATCGCCGACGCCAAGTTGTGGATCAAGGAAGAGGATTCCTGCGCCGTCACCCTGTTCAACAACAACCTGATTGCGGTCGCAGCGCCCAACTTCGTCAACCTGCAGGTCACCGAGACCGACCCGGGAGTCCGGGGAGACACCTCCGGCGGGGGCAGCAAGCCGGCGACGCTGGAAACCGGAGCCGTGGTTCGGGTTCCGCTGTTCATCGACGAAGGTGAGTTGATCAAGGTCGACACCCGCACGGCCGAGTACGCCTCCCGAGCCAAGGAGTAGCGCGGCCGCCCTGGGGCGCAGCCGCGCCTGCCGTGACCGACCCACACCCGGCCGAAGCCTGGCGCCCGAGCGCTCCCCAGGAAAACCTCCGAGCCCGGGCGCAGTTGCTGCGCGCCTTGCGGGACTTCTTCGCCCGGCGAGGAGTGCTCGAGGTCGAAACCCCTCTTCTGGGAAGTGGTGGCTCCACGGACCTCCATCTCGGCAGTCTCGAAACCCAGACGGGGGACGGCCGCTCCTGGTATCTACAGACGTCGCCAGAGTTCGCCATGAAGCGGCTCTTGGCTGCCGGCTCAGGGTCGATTTACCAGATCGGGCGCGCCTTCCGCAACGATGAATCGGGCCGCCTCCACAACCCAGAGTTCACCCTGCTGGAGTGGTACCGGGTGGGCTGGGATCATCAGGCTCTGATGAACGAGATCGACGACCTGTTGTCCGACATCCTCGGCGAACCCGCGGCCGAGCGCTTGACCTACGCCGAGCTGTTCGATCGTCACCTCGCTCTGAACCCGCACCGCGCCACGAAGGCTGACCTCGGCCTGGCTCTCGCCCGAGCTGAGATCGAGGTCGCCAACCCCGAGTCGCTGGACTGCGACACACTCTTGCAGGTCCTGATGAGCCAGGTCATCGAACCCGCCTTGCCCTCCGACCGTCCCACGTTCGTGTACGACTTCCCGCCTTCGCAGGCCGCACTCGCCCGGATCCGTCCCGGTCCCCCCTCGGTCGCCGAACGATTCGAGGTCTACGTTCGGGGGGTCGAACTGGCCAACGGGTACCACGAATTGAGAGATCCCGACGAGCAGGAACACCGCTTCCGCTGCGACCTCGAGGCCAGGGGAGCTCACGGTCTGCCCCGAGTCGAGCCGGACCAGCATCTGCTGGCGGCGCTGCGAGCCGGCCTCCCCGCGTGTGCCGGAGTGGCCCTGGGAGT
>JAUIDB010000029.1 GCA_030429235.1 Thermoanaerobaculia bacterium
CGACCAACGTCACGCACGATGTGACGCCAACGGCGGCACGAGCCGAACGGGATTCGCTCGCCAACACCCCCTCCGACGCTCCCAACACGACCAACGTCACGCACGATGTGACGCCAACGGCGGCACGAGCCGTACAGAGATTCGCTCGCCAACACCCCAACCAAAGGTTGGGGTGGTGCCGCCGACATCCCCCCCTCGCCGACAAACCGGCGCGAACGCGCCTGTTTGGCGGAGAGGGGGGGATTCGAACCCCCGGCCCAGGTCACCCCGGGCAACTGCTTAGCAGGCAGCCCTGTTCGGCCACTCCAGCACCTCTCCGCAGACCCCGTCAGCGGGCGGCTGCGGGGCGATCAGCGATCGGCGCAGCCCGTTTTGGGGCGCCCCATTGTAGACTCGGCCTCCCGGCGAGTCAAAGGCCCGCCGGCCACCCACCTCCATACGATTCCATCCGCACCGACCGCTAGGACTTCCGCCGCCATGACTGAGACCACGACCGATCCGCTCGCCGGTCGGGACGACGCCGACATCGCCATCAATGCCATCCGCTGCCTCTCGATCGACATGGTCGAGGCGGCCAACTCCGGCCACCCCGGAGCGCCCATGGGACAGGCCGCGATGGCTTACACCCTGTGGAGTCGCTTCCTCCGGTTCGACCCCGCGCGACCCGACTGGCCCAACCGTGACCGCTTCGTCCTCTCTTCTGGGCATGCCTCCGCCCTGATCTACTCCCTGCTGCACCTCTCCGGGTTCGACCTGGCGATGGAGGAGCTGCAGAACTTCCGCCAGCTCGGATCCAAGACGCCGGGTCATCCCGAGTACGGCCACACGCCGGGCGTCGAGACCACCACCGGCCCCCTGGGTCAGGGTTTCGGCAACGCCGTCGGCATGGCCCTGGCCGAGACCATCCTGGCCGCCCGCTTCAACCGGCCAGGCGCGGAACTGTTCGACCACCACACCTGGGTCATCGCCAGTGACGGAGACCTGATGGAGGGTGTCTGTGCCGAAGCGGCCTCGATCGCCGGCCACCTACGGCTCGGCAAGCTGAACGTCCTCTACGACTCGAACCACATCTCGATCGACGGTTCGACCGATCTCAGCTACAGCGAGGATGCAGGCGCGCGCTTCGCCGCCCTCGGCTGGCACGTGCAGGAGGTCGCCGACGGCAACGACGTCGAGGAACTCAGCCGAGCCCTGCAAGCCGCGCGGGACACCGTGGATCAACCTTCGCTGATCGTAGTGACGACCCACATCGGTTTCGGAAGTCCCAACAAGCAGGACTCTGCCGCCAGCCACGGCGCGCCGCTCGGTGCCGACGAGGTCCGGCTGACCAAAGAGGCCCTCGGCTGGCCCCAGGAACCCACCTTCCTGGTTCCGGAGGCAGCGCGACGCGCCTTCTCCGGGGCTCGGGAACGTGGCGCAGCCGCAGCCGCGAGTTGGGACGAAACCCTGCGGAGCTACCGACAGAGCCATCCCGAGCTGGCGGCCGACCTCGATCGGCGGCTGGCGGGTGAGCTCCCCACCGACTGGACCACGGCCCTGCCATCCTTCGAAGTCGGCAGCAAGCTGGCCACGCGCGCCGCCTCGGGCAAGGTCCTGAACGCGATCGCCGACACACTGCCCGAACTGATCGGCGGTTCTGCCGATCTCTCGGGATCCAACAACACCCTGATCGCCGGCGAGGCCGACTACTCCCCGGCCGACCGGGGGGGACGCAACCTCCGCTTCGGAGTCCGCGAGCACGCCATGGGTTCGATGATGAACGGCATGGCGCTATCCGGTCTCCTCCGGCCCTACGGCGGCACCTTCCTCATCTTCTCCGACTACATGCGGCCGGCCGTCCGTCTCGCCGCGCTGATGAACCAACCGGTCACCTACGTCTTCACCCACGACTCGATCTTTCTGGGCGAGGACGGCCCGACGCACCAGCCGGTCAGCCAGCTGCTGTCACTGCGGGCGATTCCCAACCTCACGGTCCTGCGCCCGGCCGACGGCAACGAGACCCGCGAAGCCTGGCGCATCGCCATGGAGCGGTCGGAGGGGCCCACCGCACTCTGCCTGACCCGACAGAAGCTCCCCATCCTGGCCGAGACCGCGGCCCATGCGGACCCCGGTGTGGCCCGCGGCGGCTACGTTCTGGCCGACCACGGAGAGCCTCAGCTCGTGCTCCTGGCCACGGGCTCCGAGGTGCACCTGGCGCTGGCCGCGCAGCAGCGCCTGGCCGCCGAAGGGGTGGGAAGCCGGGTGGTCAGCCTCCCCAGCTGGGAGCTGTTCGATGCCCAGAGCGCCGAGTACCGCGACCGCGTCCTGCCGCCCCGATTGACCGCGAGGTTGGCGATCGAGGCGGGATTGCCGCTCGGCTGGGAGCGCTACGTCGGGCCGCAGGGTCGCATCATCGGCCAGGACGGCTGGGGTGCTTCGGCGCCGGCCGCCGACCTCGAGCAGCACTTCGGCTACACCGTCGAGCGAGTGGTCGAGGACGCGCGCCGTCTGCTCGGAAGCTGATCCACGGTGAAACACGCCCCTGGCCCTCGCGAGCACCCGCCCGATCAGGGTGAAGTCTCCGAGCGGCGGCGGGTCTGGGAGGCGCTGCTTCCACTCTCCCTCTTCGCGGCGGTCGCGGCCTGCTTCAAGATCCGCTCGTACGATGTCTTCTGGCACCTGGTGGCGGGACGCTGGATTCTCGAGCACCAGCGCCTACCCAACCCCGATCCCCTGCGCTTCACCGCCGAAGGCCACGAGTGGATCGATCACGAGTGGCTCTTTCAGCTGTTGTTGGCGACGATCGAGGCGGTCGGAGGCCTGCCGGCGCTGGCGCTCTTTCGGATCGTGGCCACGGTGGCCTGCGCGCTCCTCCTCTGGGCCGCTTGCCGACGAGCCGGCGCTGGTCCCACCGCGGCCGCCGCCTGGGCCGGGCTGGCGATCTTCCTAGCCCGCCCCCGACTCTTCTTGAGGCCAGAGCTCCTCACACTGGTGCTCCTGAGCCTGTTTCTGTGGCTCCTCCTCCGCTACCGAGTCCAGCCCCGCGGCTCCACGGCCCTGGCTCTGGTCGGGCTGACCCTGATCTGGGCCAACGCTCATCCCGCGGTGCTGATGGCTCCGGTGCTAGCGGCGGCCTTTCTCGTCGCCAGCCGTTGGTCGCAGAGCGGTTCCCACCGCTGGAGCCAGGCGATCGGGCTCCCCGCCACCCTCCTCCTGACCACCCTGATCAACCCTTCGGGCTACCACCTCTGGTGGGTTCCCGTCGAAATCTCGGGCGCCCTGGCCGAGCTCCCCGGAACCAATCCCGAGTGGCTCCCGCAGTGGAAGCAACCGCTCGCCGGCTACTGGTTGCTGGTCGTGACCTCGGTGGTGCTCACCAGCTGGGTGTGGCGCCGCACTCGGCGGATCGACCTCGGCACCGCCGCCGTAGCGCTGGCGCTGGCTTGCCTCGGCGCCACTTCGGTCCGACAGCTCGCTCCGTTCGCCATCGGAGCGGTCCTGCACCTCGCCCGCACTCTGGCGTGGCTCGATCGCCCACCGCTAGCAATCCGCTACCAACGAGCCCTGCTCTGGTGCCTGGCGCTGGTCGGCCTCGCCTACCTGCACTTCCCGCCACAGGATGGGCCGCTACGACCACGTCAGGGACGCTACGCCAGCGGCCTCGGCTTGTTGGAGAACCGGTATCCGGAAGCGGCGGCCGACTTCGTGGTCGCGCACCCCGAGATCGGTCGTCTCTACAATAACGTCGCCTACGGTGGCTACCTCCTGTGGCGCCTCTATCCACCCCGTCAGGTGTTCAACGATGGCCGCAACGAACTCAACCCCGGGTTCTTGCGGGAGATCGCCGACGCCCGCTCCGACGGTCGGAAGTGGCACCAACTGTTCGCTCGGTACCAGCTCGTCGGCGCGCTGGTGCGCTACGACGAGCGACGACGACCGGTCGTCGATCTCGCGACCGACCAACCCGAAGGCCAGGAGGCCGAGGTCGAATGGTTGACCTCCAACGAAGTCCTCTTCCCCCGTTCGCACTTCGCGCTCGTCCACTGGGATGACGTTGCCATGGTGTTTCTCGACCGTCGACCCGAACACCGTGCCTTGATCGCGGCCTACGAGTACCGCGTGGTGCGACCAGAGGATCTGGACGGAACCGTGGCGGACGCGCAGGACCCGACGCGCCGTCTGGCGATCCTGGAGGAGCTACGCCGCAAGCTGCAGGAGGACTCCGGGTCGCGCCGGGCGTTGGAACTGGTGCGCCGCCTGCAGGAATAGCGTTTCGTCGACGCTAGGGCAGCGGTTCCAGTCGCACCGGAAGGTCACGGTTCAGCGTCGATCGCCCCTCGATGGTGACTCCCGTCGCCTTGAAGTGGCGGTCGGCGTGGCGCGCCCCGAACTCGATCCCCAGCAGCAAGCAGACCGTGGCCGCAACAGCGTAGAGCAGCCACTTCGGGGCGCGATCGAAACGCCACGCCGGTGGTTCGCGGCGCCGCCAGGCCTCGAGCCACTGCGCCCCGGCCACCAGGCAGACAGCCAGACCCGCCAGGGAAAAAGGAAGCCAGAGCAGACCCTGCCGAGCGTAGCCAAAGAACATTGCGGTCGACGCCAGGACCACCAGCCCCGGAAGCGCGATCAACCCGAGGAACCGCCGTGACCGACCGCCAGCGCGCCACAGTTGAACGAAACCCACCAGGTACAGCGGCAGGAACCAGAGCCCGCGACGGGAGTCTGGGACGAAGAGGTCGACCGCACCCCGCTCCCCGACCCAGCCACCGGGCCAGTTCCACTGCGTCCAGCCGAGCTGCCAGGCGCGACCGGCCAGCCGCCAACGGCGCAGAACCAACACCACGAACTCCCCAGGGTGGTCGCTGATCCAAGCCCAGGCCAGCCGATCGCCGTGCAGCAGGAACTCGAGGTGTTGAGGGTCGGTCAGCTCGAGCCGACCGGTCTTCATCTGCGACGAAATAAGGTCGCGGGAAAACGTACCGTCGGCGTCACCGTGATTGGCCAGGGCGAGGTTCAACGGCGCGTAGAGCGTCACCGGCACGAAGGTCGGAAGCGGTTCGCTCATGCGCGGCCCCATCGTACGGTTGAGCTCCTGCAGGTTGCGTCGGTTCTCCAAGGTCCACGGGGTGACCACGAGCAGCCAACCGACCACCAACAGTCCCCAGGGGAGCCAGACTCGAGGCTGCCGGTGCTCGGCGCGACGGCAGACTCCGTAGGCCGCCACCGCCAGGACCAGCGGCACCAGGAGCATCGACTCGGCCCGGGTCAAGGCGAGGCAACCGAGAAGGAGCCCCAGGACCAGACCCCACCCCCAGGGTCGCGAACCAGCTCCTTCGTGAGCCGCCAGGGGGTGCGTCAACTTGCGGCTGAACAGCAGCAACGTGACCATCAGCAGCGCGAGGTAGAGCACCTCGGTCACGGGAGCGACCGACAGGATGTAGAGCCCAAAGTGGTAGGTCGCCAGCAGCGCCGTGAGGAGGGCGCACACGTGCCCGAGGTAGGGCCTCACCAGCAGATAGAGCAGACCGATGGTGGCGCCGCCGATCACCGCCAGCAGACAGCGCACCGTGAAGTGGGGCACCTCGGCTCCCGCACCACCGGCGCCGACCAGCCGATGGACGCCGGCCAGAAAGTACGCAAACCCGGGCGGGTGGAAGGGAATGCCCGAGTCGTAGAGCCGATCGGCGAGGATGGCGCGAGCCCAACGGAAGAAGGTCTCCGAGTCGCCCTCGTAGAAGAAGGAGAAGGGCCAGTCGCGATAGTGGTCCGCCAGCAGGAAGAGGATCCGATGCAGGCCGGCCAGCAGGGCGATTCCGAGGGCCCACCACCCCTCGTGAAGGGTGGTCTCTCGGCCGCGACGAGCCGCGGCGGTCGTCCCGGGGGTGGTTTCTCGTTTCCCGGCCGACGGTCTCGATCGGCGGCGCCCCGACCGCTTCTTCCCCATGCCGCTGGGCTCCTACGCGCGGACCGTCCGGCGGGCGGACACAGTGGGACGACGGAGTACGGACGACATGGTCGGCCGATTGTGACAGAGTGCAGGGCGCCGCGCCGAGAGGAGAGCACCATGTCCGACTCGAACCCACCCGAACGCCCCCGCCAGCTGACGCTGAAGCTCCACCCCGGGCGACTCGCGGTCTGCCGCCTCGAGCCGAACCAGTCCCTGCCCGCCTGGCTGGCGCGCGCCGAGTTCTACGCTGTCACCCGCACCCCGCAGGAACTCTCGCTGATCGTGCCCGAGGACTGGGTGGGACGAGACTGGAAAGCCGAGACCGGCTTCCGCGCCCTCGGCGTGGTCGGGACGCTCGACTTCTCCTGGGTCGGGATCCTCGCCGAGCTCACCGCAGCGCTGGCGAACGCCGAGGTGAGCGTCTTCGCCATCTCGACCTACGACACCGACTACATCCTGGTGCGAGAAAGCGATCTCGCTCGTAGCCGCGGCGCGCTCGAAGCCGCCGGGCACCGAGTCGAACTCGACTAGCTTCGGGCTCCCCGAATCAGCCCGGCGCGACGATGCGGTCGGTGCGCAGATAGGGACGTAGCGCCTCGGGGACCACCACCGACCCATCCGCCTGCTGGTAGTTCTCGAGAATCGCGATCAGCGTTCTCCCCACCGCTAGACCCGATCCGTTGAGCGTGTGCACGAAACGGGGCTTGCCGCCCTCCGCCGGGCGGAAGCGGATCCCGGCTCGGCGGGCCTGGAAGTCACCGCAGTTCGAGCACGAGGAGATCTCGCGGTACGCATCCTGGCCCGGCAACCAGACCTCGATGTCATAGGTCCGACAAGCCGAAAAACCCATGTCGCCGGTCGACAGGGTGACGAGGCGATAGGGCAGCTCCAAGCGCTGCAGGATGGTCTCGGCGTGCCCGGTCAGGGTTTCGAGCGCCTCGGCGCTGCGCTCGGGGTGCACCAGGTGCACCAGTTCCACCTTGTTGAACTGGTGCTGACGAATCAAACCGCGGACGTCGCGACCATGAGAACCGGCCTCGGCCCGGAAGCAGGGCGTATAGGCGGTGTAGCGCAGCGGTAGGGCACTCTCTTCGAGGATCTCCTCCCGATGGAGATTGGTCAGCGGCACCTCGGCCGTCGGGATCAGGTAGAGATCGTGGTCGGCGATGCGGAACAGGTCTTCGGCAAACTTCGGTAGCTGCCCGGTGCCGACCAACGAATCGCTGGCCACCAGGAAGGGGGGCAACACCTCGGTGTAGCCGTGCTCGTCGAGGTGGATGTCGAGCATGAACTGGATGAGGGCCCGCTCCAGCCGGGCGCCGAGCCCGAGATAGGCCGTGAAACGCGCCCCGGCCAGTTTGGCGCCGCGTTCGAAATCCAGGATGCCGAGACTCGGACCGAGGTCCCAGTGCGCTTGCGGGGTGAAATCGAACCGGGGCGGCTCGCCCACCTGGCGCTCCAGTCGGTTGGCAGCCTCGTCGGCCCCGACCGGCACTTCGGCCACCGGCAGATTGGGTAGCGCCAACTCGACCTGCCGCAGCTCCTCGTCGGTGGTGGCGAGCTGAGCCTCCAACGCCTCGATCTGCTGCTTGACCTGACCCACCGCGGCGATCGCTTCGCTGGCGTCCTCGCCGGCGCGCTTGGCCTGACCGATGGCTCGGCTCGCTTCGTTGCGCTGGTGCTGCAGCTGCTCGACCTCGACCAGGAAGCGCCGCCGGTCGGCGTCGAGGTCTCCCCAGCGGTCCACCAGTGCAGCCTCGGCTCCCCGGTCGGTCAGCGCCTGGCGAACCCGGTCTGGATCTTGGCGAAGGAGTTCACGAGCCAGCATGGGCGGCAGTCTAACGGTGGGGTCTGGAAGGGTCAATTCACCGGGCCGAAGCCCCCGCGGCGGGGTAGAATCGAGCCGCCTCGGCGCCGCACCGTGTGCGCGCCGGAACCCCGCGCCCGCCGAGCCGTCCATGCCGAGCCCTCCAGTTCCAGATTTCGCTGCCCGCCGGTCCGTCGGCTGGGGTGTGCCTGCCGCTCCGACCGACCTACTGGCCATCGCCCTGGCGCTGGCCAGCATCGTGACCCTGGCGGCGGCCGAAGGACCCGTCGCCGCCAGCGAGAGTCTGTTCCTGGCGGCCCTCGGGGCGAGCCCTTTGCTGGCGCTGGTGGGCTCACGAGGGCGTCTCCCCGTGGCGCCGATCGCCGGGTTCGTCTACGCCGCCCTGCTCTGGCTCCTGCCGGCGGGAGGATCCCGCCTGGCCGCCGCGTCGGCGTTGTTGCTGGGTTGCCTGGCCCTCGGTCTCCACGACCTGGTCCGCAACCCGCAACCACCCGGCCCCGCGGTGCTGCGCTGGGGCCTGTGGCTCCTCGGGGTCCGAGTCCTGTGGCGACCCGACCTCCTCGCTCCTCTGCCGACCGGGCAGGCCCTGTGGGACCTGGTGTGGCCGGTCCTGTTGCTGACCTGGGCGATGAGGGTGCTGGTGGCTCGCCGCTCGACGGCTCAGGCTCTGCTCGCCGCCGGGAGCGTCTGTCTGCTCGCCGGAGGCCCCACCCGTACCGCCGCCCTGATCCTGGTCTTGCTCGCCGCGAGCGAGGGTCTGGCCGGCACCTTGCGTCCCCTGACCGAGGGGGCAACGGCCCCCGCCGAGGCTCGAGGGGGCCGTGATTGGCGGCTCTGGCTCTACCTGGGCGCTCTGGTTGCTCCCGGAATCTGGCAGACCCGACTCGCGGTGGTCGGGGTGGTGGCCACCGCCGCGATGCTCCTCCCCCGCCGCTGGTCCTGGCTTCTCGCCCCCACGGTCGCGCTCGCAGCCTGGCTCTTGGTACCCACCGTCCTCGGCAGGATGCCTCTGGGGTTCCTCTGGCTGCTACCGCTCTTGCTACCGCTGGGGCTTCTGCCGCGCGCCCTCCCGGTGACCGACTTGCTGACCGGCCTGGGCCTCGCCGGTCTGGGGTTCCACCTCTTTCCCGGCGTCGGAGGCGTCGCTCTCGCCGCCGGTTGGACGACTCTGCGCCTCGACCGCGAGGCTCGCGGCTGGCAGCTCCAGGCCGCATGGACTGGCGGCGCGATGCTGTGGGCGAGCCTGCTGGCCGCCCTGCCCTGGTCGCGCCCCCGCCCCCTGCTGAGTCTCCTCGAACTCCTGGGGCTGAGCCCGACCTTCGCCTCCTCGGTCGCACTCGGGGCGACCTTTGCGCTCGCCACCTGGTGGCTCCACCGTTCGCTGCCCTCAGCTCCGCTGCGGGCACTGCGAGCGCCGGAGCTGGCG
The DNA here is from genome assembly GCA_030429235.1 of Thermoanaerobaculia bacterium. Taxonomy (GTDB): domain Bacteria; phylum Acidobacteriota; class Thermoanaerobaculia; order Multivoradales; family JAIOJS01; genus JAIOJS01. The sequence goes on from JAUIDB010000029.1 coordinate 9,181, forward strand.
GCAGGAGTCCTCCTCGCCGCCGCCCTGATCCAGATCGAACGGCCGCTTCCCCACGCCATCGACGGCCCACCCTTCCAGTTGGATCACCTACAGCCGGCCACCATCGTGTCGGTGACACCAACCCAGAATGGCGCCCTGCGCCTCGCGATCGACTCGACGACCAGCCACAGCAGTCTGCTGACTCCCGGCACCACGATCGCCTTCGTCGACCTGCTCGACGACCGCGACAGTTCGGTCGAGCGTCTCGTGCTTCGGCTCGGTCGCGATACCGGCGACTGGTCTGGCGCAGGCCCGCGCCCCGAGGCCGTGCGTGTGCGCATCGGTCCCGACGGACGACGCTACCACCTCTACCGAAAGCGCTGGCCGGACCAGGAGGGCGTGGCACCGGTCCAGATCTCCCGCGTTCGCGTGGCGCGCGCCCCCCAACTGCCCCCGGGCGTGGTCCTGGTCGTCGATCGCATCGAGGTGGCACCGTGAGGTTGCTCGACCGAGCCGAAGCCCTCGCCTTCGTCGCGGCGGCCTGCCTCGCCCCGCTTCTACCCTGGTTGTTCGCTCTGCCCGAAGACGGCCTGGCCCAGACCGCCCGCTGGCTGCCGTTCGGAGCGGTAGCGTGCTGGTGGATCGCTCGTCGGGTGGAGTGCCCTGGGGTCACCCTGCGGCGGCTCGCCAGCGGCACCGCCGGCTGGTGCGCCCTGGCGACGTCGGTCACCCAGGGAGGCCTGACCTGGGGTTCGCACCTCGCGATCGCCGTGCTCTACGCGCTGCTCGGGTCTGTGGTCCTGGTCCTGTGGCCCCGACTCCGCCAGACGGTGGGCCAATCGCAACCCCGCCGGCCCCCGCTGGTCGCCTTTGCCCTGCCCTGGATCGTCTACGTCCTCCTGATGCCCTGGTCGACGGTGCAGCGACCGCCGGACGGCGACGAGCCGTACTACATGCTGATCGCCCACAGTCTGGCCTACGACCTCGACGTCGACCTGTCGAACAACTACGCCCAAAACGACTCGCTCCACTTCCTCGACCGGGCCCTGGAGCCACAGCTCGGCGACCCGGTGGATCGCGACGGCTCGCTCTATTCGCGGCACAACGCGTTGCTGGGAGTCGTGCTCACGTTGCCCTACCGACTGGGGGGGCGCCCCGGTGTCCTGCTGACGATGACCCTCTTCGGTGGGCTGCTGGCCTGGTGGAGCCTCCGGTTCCTGCGCAGGATCTACCCCGAGCCCGAGTTCGTGCCGGCGGTGACGACCGCCTGGGGTCTCCTCGCCCTGACGCCGCCGCTCCTGCTCTACGGGCATCAGGTGTGGACCGAAGTTCCCGCCACTCTGCTGCTCCTCGTGGCCTGCGACGCTCTGCTCGGCCGACCGCGTCCGAGTACCACCCTGCGTCTGGGCGCCGCCGTCCTGCTCCTCCCGTTCTTGAAGTTCCGCTACGCGCTGCTCTCGGGCATGCTCCTGATCGGGGCGGCACGACGTCGGCTCGACCGAACACGGCTCGTCCTCCTCGGCCTCGGACTCCTGGCCGTCGGCGGGTTGATCGCCGGAGTCAACCTCCACCTCTTCGGTGGCATCCTCAAACACTACTCGGTCGACGAGCTGAGACTCTACGAACGTCCCCTGATCAGCTACGTGCGGGCCACGCTCGGCCTGGCCTTCGACGGCGCCTTCGGTCTCTTTGCGGCCGCCCCCCTCTGGATCCTCCTCCTGCCCGCCCTCTTCGACCGCACGGTGCGGCAGAATCCGGCGCTGCGTCAGGGTCTGCTCCTGCTCGCGCCCTACCTCCTGTTGGTCGCCTCGCGTCAGGAGTGGTTCGGAGGCTGGTCCCCTCCGTTCCGCTACGCGCTGCCCGCCCTGCCGTTCCTCGCCCTGGCGCTGGTGCCCGTGGTGCGCAAGGTCGACTCTCCCAGCCGCCGGCTGCTGGTCTCTGCCCTCGGAGCCCTGACCGCGCTGTTGACGTTGACCTGGCTGGTCGTGCCCGGCTGGACCTACAACCTGGCGGACGGTGGAAACCATCTGATCGACCACCTATCGCGGCGCACCGCCAACGACCTGCGCCTCCTGTGGCCGAGTTACGTGCGCACCGCGGCGGCGGCGTGGCTCTGGCCTCCGCTCGTCACCCTGGCGACGCTCGGCCTGTGGTACGCCCTCCCGCGGCGGAGGGGGCACCGCGTCGAACCGACGACCGTCGCCCTCAGCGGCCTGTTGGCGGCCAGCGCCCTCTTCCTGGTGGCCGGAGCCCGCCTCCCCACCGGTACCATCGAGTTCGAAGATCCCCACGTACAGGCCCGCGCCGGGAGCCTCTATCCCGATCAATGGACCCCCGATCGGCAACGATTCCGCGGCGGCCGCACCCTCCGCCAGGGAGACTCGCTGCTGGTACCGGTGATCGACCGCTCGGAGTCGATCGACCTGGCGCTGGAACTGCGCTTCATCCAGAACCTGCCCCAAGCCACCTCGCTGACGATCGCCAGTGGCCCCCGGACGCTGGCGCAGTGGACCGCCGATCAACCCGACGCCTGGCAACGGGTACTCTTCGAGGCGCTGCCCTGGGTACCAGATCAGCCCCTGATTCTCACCGTGGAACCGCCACCCGAGACCGAATCGGTCAATGGGATTCTGCTCGACCGGGCGGAGATCCGCTGGCGATGACGGACCAGGTCGCAGCCGTCGTCCCCACCGTGCAGGGGGGAGAACGACTGGCGCGGGCCCTACGGAGCCTGCGGGCCTCGACCGAACCGGTCCGGGTCACGGTGGTCCACCAGGGACCCGAGCCACTCGACGCCTCCCTGCGACCGCTCTACGACCACGGCATCGAGGTCCCCGACCGGCTCGGATTCTCCGCCGCCAACAACCTCGGCCTGGCGGCCAACCGAGACGTCCCGTACTGGGTGCTGCTCAACGACGACGCCGAGGTAGAACCCGACTGGCTGGCGCTCTGCCTCGAGCAGCTGGCGGCAGCTCCAGAGGCCGCCGGTGTCCAGGGGGTGAACTGGCTCGCCCGACCCGGCTCGGCGGAACGATCCCGGATCGACGGCTACGGCATCGGTTGGAACCTCCGGGGCTGGCAGGCGCGTCAGCTCGGCCGGGACCGAGACACGGCGCCGGGCCACGAACCGTTCGAGCTGTTCGGCGTCTCGGCCACCGCTTGCCTCGTGCGGCGCCAGGCGCTGGAGGCCGCCGCCCTGCCCGACGGCAGCCTGCTCGACCCACGACTCGACACCTACTACGAGGATGTCGACCTCGCGGTGCGATTGCGCGCTCGAGGATGGTCGGCGATCTGCCAACCGCAGGCGTGGGCCCGGCACCTCGGCGGCGGCAGCGCCGCCTCGCTGGGTCGACGCCGGCTGACCTTCCTGTACGGCAACCGCTACCTGGTGGTCGCGCGACTGCTCGGGCGCGACTTCGGCGCCGCGCGCGCGGCGATGTGGCGGCGCGATCTGCGCGATCTCGCCCGTTCCCCGTTACGGCTCCCGGGAATTGTCGGCGGCTGGCGCCGAGCTCGACGCCTGCTACCGCAGTTCAGGCACTCCGGCCCGCCAGTCCTCTCGACCTCCGAGCTCGCTCGGTTCGGAGGTACCCCGTGACGGCGCCAGAACTCTCGGTCGTGGTGGTCCACTGGCACGACGAGGCGGCCCTGGCCGAACTGCTGGCCGCAGGGATCGAAGCCGACGACGGGGTCGAGTGGATCGTGGTCGACAACAGCCAGAGTGGCTCGTCTGCCTCCCGGTCGGACCAGGTGGTCTGGGTCACTCCGTCCACCAACCTCGGTTTCGGTGGTGGTGCGAACCTCGGAGTCTCCACAGCGCGCGGCAGCGCGATCCTGATCCTGAATCCGGACGCCCGCCCCGCACCGGGAGCCCTCGACGCCCTCCGACGGGGGCTGCGAGAGCACCCCGAGGCGGCCGGCCTGGTGCCCCGCCTCCACGGCCCCACCCACGAACCACAGTGGCGCTGGCAGCTCAAAGCACTGCCGACTCCCTGGCAGCTCCTGGCGCACGCACTCTTCGTCGACCCGGTGCGCGGCCCGCAGGAGGAGCCCGCGGCGGGCACACCAATCGCACAGCCGGCCGCAGCGGCCCTCCTGCTCCGCCGCCCCACCCTGGAGGCGGTCGCCGGGTTCGATCCCCGCTTCCAGCCGGCCTGGTTCGAAGATGTCGACCTGGCCCGACGACTCGCGGACCGGGGCGGCCAGCTGCTGTACTACCCCGCGGCCGAGTTCACCCACGGTCAGGGCGGTTCGGTGGCCCCTCTCGGCTTCGATCGGTTCCTCTGGGCCTACTACCGGAACTTGACTCGCTACCTCCAGCGTCACGGCGGGGGATGGCGGCGGCTGCTTCCTCCCCTTCTGGCGCTCGGCATGGGTTTGCGCTTGGCGCTACTGCCCGTTCGAAAGCCCGCCCGCGCAACCAGCCGCCGGGTGGCAGCCCGGGGATTGACGCGAGTTCTGCTCGGAGCTCTCAGCGGCTGGAGGTGGGCCCCTTGACCCCTGCACCGTCGACTCGCTCGGTCGCCGTGCTGATGGTGATCCACGACGATGCCCACGACCTGCCGCCCTGTCTGGCCGCGGTCGCGGCGCTCGACCCGGCCCCCGAGGAGCTGTGGATCGCCGACTGCGCGAGTTCGGACGACGGTGTGGCCACGGCCCGAGCCCACTGGCCGTCCGGGATCGCCGGCGAGGTCCTCGAACTCGGCGAGAACCGCGGCTTTGCCGGTGGCATGAACGCGGCGTTTGCAGCCTCGACCTGCGACTGGGTGTTGACCTTGAACGCCGACGCGCGGCCGGCCCCCGACTACCTGGAGCGTCTGCTCGCCCTGGCCGAGTCGCAACCCACGCTCCAGCCGGGAGCGGTGACCGGACGCCTGGTACGGTTTGCCGTACCCGAGGAACCGCGCCGCCTCGACGCCTGCGGAATCTACCTGACCCCGACCTGGCGACACCTCGACCGCGGCTCTGGCGCCGTGGATCAGGGCCAGTTCTCGACCCCGCAGCGAGTCTTCGGGGGCACCGGTGCCGCGACCCTCTTCCGCCGCGACGCCCTCCTCGACGTGAGCTTCCCGGGAGGAGAGGTCTTCGACGGCTCGTTCCACACCTTCCGCGAGGACGCCGAACTCTGCTTCCGACTCCAGGTGCTGGGCTGGGACGTCCTCTACGCCCCCGCCGCCCGGGCGGAACACCGGCGGTTCAACCTACCGCAACGTCGATCCGCCATCCCGGCGCGCTTCAACTACCATTCGCTCAAGAACCGCTACCTGATCCGCGCCTACCACCAGACCTTCGGCAACTTCCTGTGGACTCTACCCGCCACCCTCTTTCGCGACCTGGCCGCCCTGGTCTGGGTACTGCTACGGGAACGAACCTCCCTCGCCGCCTACCACTGGCTCTGGCAGCACCGCACCTCGATCCTCGCGCGGCGCCGGTGGCTTCGGAAACGGCGTCGACGCCCAGGCCGGGCGCTCGACCGCTGGTTCCTCCGGCGCGCCCTGCCTCTGCCCGATCCGGAAGCCGGGATCGATGACTGACCGCGACACGAACCAGCCGTTGCGGGTAGCCCTCCTGGGCAGTCGGGGGATTCCCGCTCGCTACGGTGGGTACGAGACCCTGATGGAGGAGTTGGCTGGCCGTCTGGTCGACCGGGGTTTCGCCGTCACCGTCTACTGCCGCTCGCACAACACGCCGCGAGACCTCCGCGAGTATCGCGGGGCTCGGCTGGTCACCCTGCCGACCCTGCGAGGAAAACACCTCGACACTCCGGTGCACACCCTGCTTTCGGTCTTCGACGCTGTGTTCCGGAGGTTCGACGCCGCCCTGGTCGTCAATTCCGCCAACGCCCTGTTCGTGCCGGTGCTTCGCCTCGGTCGGATTCCCGTCACCCTCCACGTCGACGGGATCGAGAAACGGCGGGCCAAATGGGGCTGGTTCGGGCGCGCCGTGTACGCCCTCTCAGAGCGTCTGGCCTGCTGGGTGCCGACCCGCCTGCTGACCGACGCCGAAGTCATCCGCGAGCACTATCGACAGCGCTACGGAGCCGACTCGGCGATGATCACCTACGGGGTCGAGAAGGCACTTCCCCCAGGCACGGAAACCCTGGAGCAGTTGGGTCTCCGCTCGCGTGGGTATCTGCTCTACGTCAGCCGCTTCGAGCCCGAGAACAACCCGCACCGCGTGGTCGAGGGGTTCGCCGCCACCGCCACGGAACTGCCCCTCGTGATGGTGGGCGACGCCCCCTATGCCGACGACTTCATCGCCCGACTCAAGGCCGATGCCGACCGGCGGGTGCTCTTCCCGGGCGCCATCTACGGAGAGGGGTACCGGCAGCTCTTGTCCCACGCCTACGCCTACATCCAAGCCACCGAGGTAGGGGGAACCCACCCCGCCCTGGTCGAGGCCATGGGCTACGGCAACTGCCTGGTGGTCAACGACACGCCGGAGAACCGTGAGGTCGCCGGCCCCGAGGCCCTGTACTTCCGCGCCCACGAACCCGCGACGCTCGCCGCCGCGCTGTCCGAAGCCGTCGAAGACCCCTCGCGAGCCGAGCGTCTGCGACGCGCCTCGGAGGCTCGGGCGGCCGAGCACTACAACTGGGAACGGGTGGCGGACCAGTACGCAGAACTGCTGGCCGAGTTGGCGGCGAGCTAACGATCTCGGGCCCAGAAGGGCGGTTTTACCCCGCCCAGAGGTAGAATGAGTCCAACGAACCGGCCTCCGGACTCGTAGGCAAGAGGGATTGCCACGGAGTCTTCCCGCGAATCGATCGGTGTGAACTAACCAACCATGCTCAAAGAACGCGCTCGCGCCATCAACACCGCCACCTTCCTGGTGGATCTCGGATTGGTGGCCCTGGCGTTCGTCGCTGCCCACTGGTTGCGCGACTTCGTCCTGCCCTGGATGGCTTCTGGGGCGTTCCCCACCCACCTCTATCCGCTGAGCGCCTATCTGCCGTTGCTGCCGCTGGCGCTGGTGGTCTGGGCGCTCTTCCTGCTGTCGAGCCAGCAGTACCGGTCGCACCGGACGGTTCCCCTGTTCGAGGACGCCTGGTCGATCCTGCGCGCCAGTGGAGCTGCCGCGATCCTCTTCACCCTGCTGCTCTACACCCTGCGTCTCGACGAGCAGGTGCTCGAGAGCGACCGGGTCAGCCGTACCTGGCTGATCCTCTTCGGCACCCTGGCCTGCACGCTCCTGCTGGCCGAGAAGCTGTTCGTGCGCTCGGCCTCGCACTACGTGCGCAGTCGAGGCTTCAACTACCGGACGCTGCTCATCGTCGGCACCAGCCCGGCCGCACGCTCGATCGCCCGCAGCGTCGAGGGCCACGCCCACTGGGGGTTCCAGCTGCTCGGCTTCGTCGAGACCGATGGCGAACCGATCGGGCTGGTCGACGGCTACCCGATTCTGGGCCAGGTGCAGGACCTGCCCAACCTGGTCCGCGACCAGGTGGTCGACGACATCGTCTTCGCCGTCAGCCGCACCCAGCTCGGCCAGATGGAGGACGTCTTCCTGGCGCTGGAGGAGCAGGGGATCCGGACCATGCTGGCCCTCAACTTCTTCCCCCACGCCAAGGCCAAGGTGCGGCTGTCCGAAATCGACGGCATCCCCTTCCTCACCTTCTTCACCGGACCGGGCAACCCTCTGCTCCTGCTGGCCAAACGCTCGATCGACGTGGTGGTGTCCGGTTTCCTCCTCCTCTTCGGCTGGCCCGTGGTGCTGGCCGTCAGTCTCGCCATCAAGATCACCTCGGGAGGATCCGTCCTCTTCCGGCAGACGCGGTGCGGACTCAACGGCCGCCGCTTCACGCTCTACAAGTTCCGCACCATGGTGGAGGGAGCCGAGGATCGCCGCCACGAAGTAGAGCACCTCAACGAGATGGACGGCCCCGTATTCAAGGCGGCCAACGACCCGCGCGTCACGACCCTCGGCCGCTTCCTGCGCAAGTTCAGCCTCGACGAGCTACCCCAGCTGTGGAACGTGCTGCGGGGTGACATGAGTCTGGTCGGGCCGCGGCCTCCGATTCCGGAAGAGGTCGCCAAGTACGAGCGCTGGCAACGACGCCGGCTGTCGATGAAGCCGGGCCTGACCTGTCTCTGGCAGGTCAACGGGCGCAACGACGTCGATTTCTCGAGCTGGATGGCACTCGACCTGGAGTACATCGACACCTGGTCGCTGGGTCTCGACCTGCGCATCCTCGCCAAGACGATCCCGGTCGTCCTCACCGGGCGCGGCGCCAGCTGACCCCGCTGCCCGAAGGGACACCAAGATCCTGCCGTCTCAGGGGCAGGTGTCGAAAGCCGCCGTGTCTCCCGTCGCCGGCGCGAAGACACCGAGATCGTTCGGATAGACCCGACTGACTCCGTGCTCCGTGTCGGTTACCGTAATGGTGTACTCGACGTTCGAGGCCACGGCAAAGAAGACCCAGAAGCGGTTGAAATCGGGGTTGCCGCAGGCATCGAGGACCTTGATGATCACCTCGAGGTTATCCTCGCTGAAGAACCAGAAGAAGCCGGTATCAGCGGTGAAGGGAATCGCGTGCCCCACCCCGGTGCGATCCCTGAAGCCCCGCCAATCGACCTGAACCTGGAAGCGACCGTCGTTGAGACAGAGCGTGCGGTCGTCTTCGACGCAGAGGCCCGTGGGTACGTCGTCGTCGACGATGGTGACCAGCGTTTCCGAGATCGTTCCGAGGGTGGCTCCGCCGGTGGGATTCGAGAGCCGAAGTCGCAGGGTTTCGTGGTTCTCGGTCTCGGCATCTTCGAGAATCGGGATGTCGAGGAAGCGGTTGTCGTCGTCGCCATCGGCCCAGTGGAGGGTCCCCGCGAGGGCGGTGTAGTCCAGACCTTCGGTGGCGCTGCCGGCGATCGTGGTGTAGTCGATCGATACCGCGCCATCGTCGCCGCCCACACGGCGGACGGTAAGGCGAGCCAGACCGTCGGCCTCCCCCACGGTCAGGGTGGCACTGCCCAGCCGGATCGCGCCAGGATCGTTGCCCCCCCACCACCGCCGCCGGAAGGCTCGACGAGGATGCTACCGACCATGCCGAGACCGACGTGGGCTTCGCAGACGTAGTTGATCAGCCCCACCTGGTCGAAGGTGAGGGTGAACGACCAGGGAGCACTGGAGGGATCTCCATCACCGCCCTGTCCGTCGCAACCTTCGGCGCAGCGGAACCCGCCGTCGTTCGATTGCACGTTGTGGAATCCACCCCCGTTGACGAAAGTCACGGAGTCGCCGACATCGATGGTGAGATCCTTGGGCACGAAGGTGTTGTTGCCCGTCGCCGTGACGTTGAAGTTGCCCGCCGCGATCGGACCACTGACGAGAAACCAGAGGGCGATGGTGCCCAGGACGGAGGAGCATCGACTCATGTATTCTCCTTGCCTCGTGGTGGTCCTCGATGGCAACGCGGTGCCGCTACGCGGCCAGTCAGCCACCAGCTCCCCGGACGGCTGAAGAGGCGGGGGAGAGCCCTGGCTCCAGCTCCGAGGTGCGGTACCGCGGATCGAACGTCGGACCTCATGGTACCGCAGTTCCCCCGATCCGCCCCGACGGCCCTACTCTTGGGGCGCGCTGTCCTCCACCCGAAACGCCTGGTAGCTCCAGGTCTCGGGCAGCAGCGTTCCATCGTCGTACAGACGGTCCTTGCGTACCACGAGGTGGTCGGCCGAACGCGCCTCGATCACCAGTCGACCGATGTAGGCCCCGTAGTCGTCCCGGCCGGTATCGATCTCGAGGAAACGGCCAGCGAGGTAGGCGCCATCGATGTCCAGCACCTCGGACTGCCCGGCTTCGGTGGGGTGCCAGCTGACCTTCCAACGCTGGCTCGCGGCGTCCCAGCTGCGCCGCGTGACGCCGTTGACAGCGAAGCGCTCGAAGGCGATCCGCATGTCGGCCTCCAGCACATCCCCGGCCTCGGACCAGGCGACTTCCATCGTGCCTTCGCCGGCCAGAGTCGAGATCGGAGAGTTGCGGATCTGCGCTTCCACGCGCCAGCTCCCCACCAGTAGGTTCAGTCCCTGGGGTCCCTCTCCGAGGCTCGACGCCGGCGGATCGGCGGCCAACGGGCCGCTCAAGGCGCAGAGGGTCAACATCCATCCCGCCGCCCAGCGGGTCCTCGTTCGGGCCATGGCGAAACTCCAAAGTCGTGACAGGTTGATCGTCGTAAGGCTTCTTACGACCCGCCGCGCTTCAGGTTTCTCGTCGGCGCTCCGCCAGCAGCTCCAGCGTGGTCGCCACCACGGCCTCCAGACTGGTCGGATCGGCCAGACCGCGACCCGCGATGTCGAATGCCGTACCGTGGTCGACCGAGGTCCGCAGATACGGGAGACCGAGCGTCCAGTTGGTGGCGGCGGCCGGGGCCACCGTTTTCACCGCGATCAGACCCTGGTCGTGGTAGAGCGCCAGGACCCAGTCGAACCCTCCCGCCTGGGCCCGGGCGAAGAGAGAGTCCGCAGGCAGAGGTCCCACCACGTCGACGCCCCGTTCCCGCGCCGCGTCCACCGCCGGCAGCAGGACCTCCTGCTCCTCGGATCCGAGCAGCCCCCCTTCGCCAGCGTGCGGGTTCAGTCCGGCCAGAGCGATTCGCTGCGCGCCGTGCTGGTGCAGGCAGAAGAGCGCCTCGAGAGTGCTGTCGGTCGTGATCGCTTCCAGTGCGTCCCGCAGCGGTTGGTGCACCGTCAGCAACGCGACCTTGAGGCGAGGGGCGACGAAGGCCATCAGGTAGTCGCGACCGTAGCGGGCTCGACCGGCTCGTTGGGCCAGGTAGTCGGTATGCCCCCGAAAATCGGAGCGCTCGGAGAGCGCGATCGAGGCCTTGCTGACGGGCAGCGTGATCAGGGCGTCGGCCAGCCCCCGCTCGACCAGGCTCGCTCCTAGATCGAGACAGGCCAATGCGGCCGCCGCGTCCGCCGGTCCCGACGCCCCCAGGGAGACCGAGCGGGGCCTATCGACCGGATCGAGTACCAGGACCGTATCGTCTTCGCTCCCTAGCGTCGGCGGAAGCTCGTCCACCGACGAGATCGGTACGAAACGCAGTCCGTCGAGGCCGCCCGCGGTGGCCGCGACCGCCTCGCAGGCGGCGCGCTCGGCGACGAACAGCGGCCGGTACGCCGGGGACCGCCGATGGGCCAGACGCAGGAGCAGCTCCGGACCGATGCCGGCCGGGTCGCCCTGGGTGAACACCAGACTCGGCAGCGAGCTCCCCAACGCTCTCGTTCCGCGGTCGTCGACTCAGGAGTTGGAACTCTTGCGCCGCTGGCGCTTCAGTTCCTCCTCTTTGAACATGTAGCGGATGTTGTGCTTGGGGATCAGCAAATTCGGCCCGTCGTAGCGGTTCAGTTTGATCGCACCCTTGTCGTACCACTCGATCCAGCCCTTGAGTTCCTCGCCGTCCTGCAGCACGACAATCATCGCGGTCTTGTTCGCCATCTGCTTGAGGTAGTAGAACTCCTCGGCGTTGGTCTGCTCGGGAGGACTCTGCTTGCGGCGCACGGTCCGCGGTCCGTCCTTCTTGAGCTCAGCCATGTCGGGTCGAATCAGTTTCCGGTTGCTCATGGTACTTACTACGAAGCCGCGCTCGACCTCGTCTCCACTGGGCGTTGGTATTGATCATCCTCGTAGGCGAGACAGCACAGGAGCCGGCCGCACTGCCCCGAGATCTTGGAGGGATTCAACGACAGGTTCTGTCGTTTGGCCATCTGGATCGAGATCGGCTGGAACTCGGTCAGCCAGGTCGAGCAGCAGAGGGTACGGCCGCAGATTCCGATCCCCCCCAGCAGGGCGGCCTCGTCGCGTGAACCGATCTGGATCATGCGAACCCGGATCGAGAAACGATCGGACAGATCGCGGACGAGCTGACGAAAGTCGACCCGGCCATCGGCCGTGAAGTAGAACAGGGCCTGTCCGCGGTGCAGGGGGAACACCACCTTCGAGACCTTCATCTCGAGCCGCAGGTCCCGCGCCCGCTCGCGGCAGAACCGCTTGGCCAGGAACTCGTTCTTCTTCTGGCGCCGCCGGGCCTCGAGGTCGTTCTCGTTGGCGGCGCGCAGGATCTTGAGGGCAGAGGACTTCTGACAGGGCTTGAAGACCGGCATCGGCGACTTCTCGACCCGACCGAACAGGGCGCCATCGTCACCGTCGACCACCACCTGATCGCCGTACCCGAACCGGACACCACCGGTGGCACACAGCGTGAGGTTGGTCTCTTCGTCGAAGCGAACCCCGACGAAGGTCTCCTCGACCGCCGTCGACATTCCCTTGTACTGACATCCGGAGCAGCCACCCATCTGTCGTTCCGTTCCTCCATCCAGTCTGCTCGAGCCTCGAGACTCGACTCGCGCCACCGCCAGCGACGTGAGGACGAGGACCCGACGCCGGGAAACGGGTCGATACCGATCCACCACGATCGGTGGAAACCGCTCATCACCATAGTGCTTAGCGACGCTGAAGGCAGTATCGCACCGCCCCTCGAGTGTGTCAACGCGATGCGGGCCCGCCGCATTCCAAGGTCCCGCTTCCCGGCCCGTTAAGCCACCCCCGAAGGCTAGAATCCGCCCTCGTAGACGATGACCTGGATACCGTTGGGATCCACCAGGTAGAGATAGGTCGAACCCCAGGGCCGGGGACGCGGCCCCTGCCGCTCGAGCGAGGCGGGTAGGGCCGCGACGAACGCCGCCAGGTCCTCGACGCGGAACTGAAGGCTCAGTCCAGCGAAGTCGTGCGGCTGCTCGCAGAGGTAGATCTCAAGCAACGAGGCATGATCCTGCGACGTGAAGGAGAGGATCACGCCGGTGTCGTCGTCTCCCGCCCAGCGCTCGACCTCGTGCATCCCGAAGAGCTCGCGGTAGAAGGAGATGGTCTCCTCGTAGCGCGGCGTCGAGATCTTCGTCTTGAGGAGCACGTCGCGAGTGGGCGACTCAGCCGCGCAGATCGGCCGGAACCCTCCAGATCCCGGAGCCCGAACTCGGGTCGAGCACGGCGCGACCGATATCGCGGCGCAGGATCTTGCTCGGCCAGTCGATCAACTGGCTCGCTCCGTAGGCGCGGCGCAGAGCTTCGCGCAGCGTGTGGCCGGTGGCGCACACGTTGAGTACCCGGCCACCGGCAGAGACGATCTCGCCGTCGACCGCCGCCGTCCCGGCGTGGAAGATGGTGACTCCGGCCACCTCCGCCGCAGCCTCCAGGCCTTCGATCGCTTCGCCCTTGACCGGCTTGACGGGGTAGCCGCGACTGGCGAGCACGACACAGGCCGAAGCCTCCTTCTTGAACTGCATTCGCGACAGGTGGAAGTTGCCGGCCGCACCCGAAGCCAGGATGGGCAACAGATCGTCCTCGAGCCGCAGCATCAGCGCCTGTGCCTCGGGGTCACCGAGCCGGGCGTTGTACTCCAGGACCTTGGGTCCGTCCTCGGTCAGGATCAGTCCGGCGTAGAGCACGCCCCGCAGCTCGCGCCCTTCGGCCGCCATGCCGTCGATCGTCGGCTTGATCACCTCTTCGAGAATCGTCGCCGCCGTCTCCTTCTCGAGCACTCCGGAGGGGCTATGGGCGCCCATGCCGCCAGTGTTGGGTCCGTCATCCATCTCCCCGAGGCGCTTGTAGTCACGACAGGCCGCGAACGGCAGGGCGTGGCGCCCGTCGGACAGCACGATGAAGGAGACCTCCTGGCCCTCGAGGTACTCCTCCACCACCACGCGGTCGGCACTCGCCCCGAAGCGCCGCTCGTCGAAGAAGAGGTCCAACGCCTCGTGGAGCTCGCGCTCACCGATCGGAATCATGACCCCCTTGCCGGCGGCCAGGCCGTCGGCCTTCAGCACCACGGGGAATCCGTACTCCGCTGCGGCGCGTTCAGCTTCGGCCCGATCGTGCGCCACGGTGAAACGGGCGGTGGGGATCCCGTGCTCCTGCATGAACTGCTTGGAGAACACCTTGCTCGACTCGATCTCGGCCGCCTTGCGCGTCGGCCCGAAGATCGGCAATCGGCGGCGCTTGAACTCGTCGACGATCCCCAACGCCAGGGGCAGCTCGGGGCCGACCACGGTCAGGTCGATGCCGATCTCGCTGGCGAAGTCCGCCAGCTGGTGGATCTCGTCCGCCGCCAGCGGCACCAAGTCGGCAAACTCCGCGATGCCCGGGTTGCCAGGAGCGCAGTACAGCTCGGTCAGCTCTGGGCTCTGTGCGAGCTTCCAACAGATGGCGTGCTCGCGGCCTCCGCCGCCGATGACCAATACCTTCATCATTTCCTCCGATCGGCGGCCTGAAGGGCGGCCACCGTCATCACATCGACAATGTCTTCGGCCGAGCAACCGCGAGAGAGATCGTGAATGGGGGCGGCGAGGCCTTGCAGCAGTGGACCCACCGCTCGGACACCCCCCACTCGCTCGCTCAGCTTGTAGGCGATATTACCCGAGTCGAGGTCCGGAAAGACCAGCACGTTGGCCGCCCCCGCCACCGGACTGTCCGGCGCCTTGCGAGCCCCGATCTCCGGCACCAGGGCCGCGTCGCCCTGCAGCTCTCCGTCGAAGGCGAAGTCGACGTTGCGTTGGCGCAGGATCTCGACGGCCTGGCGGACCTTTTCGACCCGTGGGTGTCGCGCGCTGCCCAGCGTCGAGAAGGAGAGCAAGGCCACCCGGGGATCGACCCCGAGCAGGAGTCGGCAGGAGGAGGCCGCGGCACAGGCGATGTCCGCCAGTTGCTCCGGAGTCGGATCCGGTACCACGCCGCAGTCGGCGTAGATCAGGCTGTCACCGCGGGGCGGTTCGATGAGAAAGCAGGAGGAGACGATCGAGAGTCCGGGCTGGACTCCGACGCCGCGCAACGCGGCCCGCACGGTGTCCCCAGTGGTAGCGACCGCGCCCATCACCGCCGCCTCCGCGACCCGATGGCGCACCATGAGGCAAGAGAAGAGCAGCGGATCGGCCACCGCTTCGCGGGCCTCGGGATCGCTCACGCCACGACGCCGCCCGTACGACTCGACCCAGGCCTCGAAGCGCGCGTGGTCCCGTGGCTCGACCACCTCGATTCCCGGCGGCGCGGTGCTCGTTCCGACCAGGATCGGTTGGGCCCAGCCCTCTTCGGCCAGCCGCTGGGCTGCGGTCAGGACGCGCGGATCCTGCCCCTCGGGAAGCACGATGCGGGGTGGTCTGCCCAGGGTCCGGGGCAATTGGCGCGCCCGGACCCGGAGCGCCTGCAGGGCCTTACCCACTCGCGGTCACCCGGCGCTGGGCCAGCTCCTGGACCCGTGCCTCGACCTCGGCGATCAAGTAGTCCGGGGTCGAGGCTCCGGCGGTGACCCCCAGGATCTCGACCTCGTCGAGCCACTCGGCCCGCACGTCGTCGACATCGTGCACCAGGTAACTCGGCTTGTGGCGCTCGCAGATCTCCCACAGATGCCGGGTGTTGGCGCTGTGCTTGCCGCCGATCACCAGGACGGCATCGATCTCGGGGTCGCGGGCCAGCGCCACCGCCGCGTCCTGATTCTCCTTGGTGGCGTAACAGATCGTGTCGGTGCGCGACGCGGCGGGGTTGGCGGTCTCGATGACCCGCGCCACCTCTTCGTACTCCTCGGCGTTGAGCGTGGTCTGGTACAGGATGCGGATTCCCTGGGGATAGGCGGACCAGTCGATCGCCGCGGCCGCCTCGACTGTCGACAGCACGTGAAAGCTCCCCGGTTCCAGGTCCTTGACGTAGCCGATGATCTCGCGGTGTCGCGAGTCGCCGATGAAGACGAGGTGGAGCCCCTCTTGCCGCGCCCGTTCGGCGTCGTCGTGTACGTCGTAGACGAAAGGGCAGGTCGCGTCGAGCACCCGCAGGCCTCGGCGTCGTGCGGTCTGGAGGTACGAGCGCGGCACACCGTGGGCGGAGAAGACGATGGTGCCGTCTCGCACCTCGTCGAGGGAGTCGACCGTTCGCACCCCCAGCTCCTCCATCTCCTCGACCACCCGTTCGTTGTGCACCAGCTGGCCGAGAATGGCCCCGCGTCCGCCGGCGGCGGCGAACTTCTTGACCTCGCGGTCGGCGATGCGCACGCCGGCGCAGAAGCCGTACTTCTCGGCCCGGCGGAGGGTGAGCGGTCGGCTCATCGAGTCCTCACTCGGTCGCGTCGGAGTCGGCGGCTTCGTCCGCCATCTCCTCCATGTCGCCCATGTCGTCCGCGGGCAGCGCGCCCAACGCGACGACCCCGCAGGCGATCCGCGGGCCCGCGGCTCCCGAAGGCTGCGATTCGAGATCGTCCTCGCCACCGTGCAACACCACCGCCCGTCCGACGACGGAGTGCTCGCCTTCGCCGACCGTGAGCAGGTCCGTGGTCAGGGTCAGGGTGCCGGTACCGTCCTCTCCCACCGTCAGGTTGCCCCAGTCACCGGCGTGGCGGGTGGCGGCCTCGGGACCGGCGTGGTCGACGCCAGCCGGGTTGAAGTGGCCGCCGGAGGACTTGAAGTCAGCCGAGCTGCAGTCGCCGACCTCGTGCAGGTGAAAACCGTGGTGGCCGGGTTCGGCCCCGCTGACCTCGCCGTGGACGGTGACCCCGCCCTCGCCTTCGGTGAAGGTCACGGTGGCGGCGACGTCCATCCCCTCGGCCGGCGTCAGGACGGCGTAGGCCATGGTCGGCACGACCGCTTCCGGCTCGTAGGGCTCCATCGCGTCGGCGGTCTCCTCGGTGGCCACGACGGCCTCTTCCGAAGCTGGCCCGCCGCAGGCCACGAGGGCGAGCAGGCTGGTGGTGGCAAGGCTGGCAAGGACTCTAGAGTGCAGTTTCATCGACGGATCCTCCGGGGTGTGTTCTCGAAGCTGCATCTTAGCAACTTCCCGACCCGCCACCGGGTTCCTAGGGCGGGCGCGTGCCGGCCGGTCAGTCGTGGATCACGAGACCGGCATCGCTGCCGTGCGCCGCCCCGTGGGCCACGCGCAGGCGCTGCAGCCAGTCGGCGAACGACTCGCCCGAGCGCAGCTGCGCCGCTCCCACCACCCCGCGCCAGGCGAGGCTTCGCTCGCCGACCACGACCCGCAGACCCAACAGGTCGGCGACCAGACGACGCAGCGCGCGGTCGGCTCCATCGACCGAGGCGAAGAGGACGAGCAGCAGTTGATCCTCGCTCCAGCGTGCCGCCCAGTCGCTGCCGCGGAGCTGCTGGTCGACGACCCGGGCGACCCCGGCCATCAACTCGCGGGTCGCCGCTGGCTCCTCGTTTTCGGACCACGAGGTCACGTCGACCAGGGCCGTGGTGAGAGGAAGGTGGTCCCGTTCGGCCAGACTCCGGTTCTGGCGCAGCCGCTCCACGGCCGAAGCGCGGTTGGGGAGCCCGGTGACGTAGTCCTGACCCGCCAGGTCGGCGAGGAAACCAGCCCGGAGCTCGGATTGCTCTTCGAAAACCACGGCGGACGAGACCAGGCGCGCCGCGACGTCACGGCGCCGCGAAGGACCCGGCTCTGAGGACTCGAACACACGACCGAGGGCCTCGTCCGCCCGGTCGAGGGGGCGGACCAGGCCGCTGCCCAACAGCACGAAGAGGACCGCACCGCCGGCCAAGGCCGACCACAGGGCAGGACGCAGCAGATCCGCGGGCGCCAGCAGCCCCGCCGCGATCACCGGCCCCCCGACCACGAGCAGCGCCAGGACCAGCCACTTGCCGAGATAGGTGGGCGGAAAGCCGAACCGGCTCCAGGCGCCGTGCAAGCCCGGCGCTCTACGCTCTGGGGGGGACGACCGCTGCTTTGCCTCCACTCACGCCACCTTTCGTGGCGCCATTATAGGCGAGGGGGCACAGCCCAATCGGGGGACGCGCGCGACCGCTATTCGGTGCTCACCGCCTGGTCGGTACCATCGAGGGCCGCCTGCAGCGTGTGCCAGGCGAGGGTGGCGCACTTGACCCGCATCGGGTACTCCCGCACCCCGGACAGGGCGATCAGCTTGCCCAGCTCCTCTTCGTCCGCCACCGCATCTCCGGTCAGCAGCCGATGGAAGCGCTCGAAGAGTTGGCGCGCCTCCTCCACCTCCAGCCCGGCCAGTGCTTCGGACATCAGCGAGGCGCTGGCAGTCGAGATCGCGCAGCCCTCTCCGTCGAAAGCCACATCCTCGATCCGACCATCGCGTACCGAGAGGGTGACGCGCACCTTGTCGCCGCAGAGCGGGTTGTACCCCTCGGCCTCTCGGTTGGCCTCGGCCGCCACGCCGCGGTGCCGCGGCCGCTTGTAGTGGTCGAGGATGATTTCCTGGTACAGGGATCGCAGATCACTCATCGTGACGAAGCCTCGTTTCGGAAAGGGCTGGAGTCGGGCGACCGCATCAAGCGAAGAGCTCCCGGACCCGCTCGAGGCCGGCGACCAGCGCGTCGATCTCCTGACGGGTGTTGTAGAGCGCAAAGGACGCGCGCGCAGTGGCCGCGATGCCCAGGGAGTCCATCAGGGGTTGGGCGCAGTGGTGGCCGACCCGAACCGCGACGCCTTCGGTGTCGAGAATGGTCCCGACATCATGGGCGTGGACACCGTCGAGCAGGAAGGAGAGCACCGAGGCCTTGTTCGCGGCGGTACCGACCAGCTGGACCCCTTCGATCGCCGCGACCTGCCGGGTGGCGTACTCCAACAGATCGTGCTCGTGGTTTGCGATCGCCTCGAGTCCGAGCGCGTCGAGATAGTCAAAGGCCGCCGCCATGCCCACCGCGCCCGCGATGTTGGGCGTCCCCGCCTCGAAACGGGCCGGCGCCTCGGCGAAATCCGTACCCTCGAAACTCACCGTCCGGATCATCTCGCCGCCGCCCTGGTAGGGAGGCATCGCCGCCAAGAGCTCGCCGCGCCCCCACAGGGCACCGATCCCGGTGGGTCCGTACGCCTTGTGAGCCGAGACGGCGTAGAAGTCACATCCGAGGCCCGCGACGTCGAGTTGGAGATGCGGTGCCGCCTGGGCGCCGTCGACCACGGTGACCGCGCCGCGCTGCCGTGCCAGCTCGCACACCTCGGCCACCGGCAACACGGTGCCCAGTGCGTTGGAGACGTGGGCTAGACCGACGATGCGGGTCTGGGGGCTGAGCCGCGCCTCGAACTGCTCGAGATCGAGCTGTCCGGTGGCATCTAGCGGAGCCACCACGATGCGAGCCCCGGTCTGCTGCGCCACCAGCTGCCAGGGCACGATGTTGGAATGGTGCTCGAGCTGGGTGAGCAGAATCTCGTCGCCCGCGCCGAGGCGGGGACGGGCGAAACTCTGCGCCACGAGGTTGATCGCTTCGGTCGTCCCTCGGACGAACACGACTTCGCGACGATCTCGCGCTCCGAGGTGGCGCGCGACCGTATCGCGAGCCCCCTCGTAGGCATCGGTCGCCAGCTGCGCCAGGTGGTGGACTCCCCGGTGCACGTTGGCGTGCTTCTCCCGGTAGTAGGTCTCGATCGCCGCGATCACCTGGCGCGGTTTCTGCGACGACGCCGCGTTGTCCAGGTAGACCAGGGGCCGGCCCCGGACCTCGGTGGCCAGGATCGGAAAGTCCCGACGACAGACTTCGACGTCCAGGGTGCTGCGTTGCTGCGTCGCTGTCGTCATCGAGCCGCCCTTTCTAGGTCGTTGGTTGAGTCTGTCGCCGGCGCGCTGGCTAGACGGCCTGACGGACGATCTCGCCCTTTGGCAGGCGCGAGAAGAGGAACTCCTCGAGGTCGGTCCGCACCGACTCGAGTCGAATCCGGTCCACGATGTCGCGGGCGAAAGCGTAGATCAGCAGGCTCTTGGCCGCCTCTTCGCCGATCCCCCGCGAGCGCAGGTAAAACACCGCGTCGGCGTCGAGCTGACCGACGGTCGAACCGTGGGTGCAGCGCACGTCGTCGGCGTGGATCACCAGCTGGGGGTTGGTGTGCACCCCAGCGTCGCTCGACAGCAGCAGGTTGCGGTTGGTCTGCTTGGCGTCGGTCTTCTGGGCCTCCGGATGCACGTGAATCAGGCCGTTGAAGACCGCTCGCGACTGCTCCTCGAGGATCCCCTTGTAGAGCTCGTAGCTGTTGCAGTTCGGCTTCACGTGTTCGACCCACATGTGGTTGTCGACGTGCTGCCGACCCCGCGTCAGGTAGAGCCCGTTCAGGGTGCACTCCACCCCTTCACCGTCGAGCACCGCCCAGACGTCGTTGCGCACCAGCCCGCCTCCGAAGGAGAGCGAGTGGGTCGAGACGTTGGCCGCCCGTTCACAGTGGTAGTGCTGCAACGCAATGTGGGTGGCGTCGGTGCGCTCCTGCTGCAGCCGGTAGTGGTCGACGACCGCCGCCGGGTCGGCCGCCAATTCGGTGACCGGACAGGTCAACGACTCGGTGCCGAGGCCGACGTAGCTCTCGACCAGCGTCACCTGAGCGGCCTCGCCGGCCACGATCAGGTTGCGGGGGAAGGCCATCCGGCGTTCGCCGGGACCGGCCACGAACAGCAACTGGATCGGTCGCTCGACCACGGTCTTGGCCGGTACGGCGACGAACGCGCCGTCGGCGAAGAGCGCCGTGTTCAACGCGATGAAGGCTTGCCGATCGAAGGGAGCGTACCGTCCCAGATGGTCGTGGGCGGTCACGTCGCCACCCTCGAGCGCGGCGGCCAGACTGCCCACCCGGACCCCGTCGGGCAACCCGTCGAGGTCGGAGAGTCCCGCCACGAAGTGGCCATCGACAAACACGGCCCGCGCCATCTCGGGGTAGATCCAGGGCTCCAGCTGGTCGAGCGTCACCGCCGCCGGTGCCACCGCTAGTTCGTACTCGGTGCGAGCCACCGGGCCGACGTTGGTAAAGCGCCAGTCCTCGTCCCGCTTGGTGGGGAACCCGAGTTCGGCGAATCGATCCCGCGCCGCCTGGCGCCAACCCGGACGCGGCGTCGGTTCCACGGTCGCCCGACCCGGCTGGTCGAACGCCGCGAGGTAGGAGTTCTCGGCAGCAGCTACCACGTTGCTCATCGGATCACGCTCCAACCGGGGCGGCGGAGGTCGCTTCGGACGCGAGTTCGGCCTCGAGCCAGCCGTAGCCCTTGTCCTCGAGTTCGTGAGCGAGCTCCTTGCCTCCCGAGCGCACGATCCGACCGTCGACCAGCACGTGCACGAAGTCGGGCACGATGTAGTCGAGTAGCCGCTGGTAGTGGGTGATCACCAGGAAGCCGCGATCTTCGGCCCGCAGGCTGTTGACGCCGTTGGCCACGATCCGCAGAGCGTCGATGTCGAGACCGGAGTCGGTCTCGTCGAGCACCGCGAGCTTGGGCTCGAGCACCGACATGTGGAAGATCTCGTTGCGCTTCTTCTCACCGCCGGAGAACCCTTCGTTCACTGGGCGATTGAGGAGCGTCTCGTCCATCTCCACCATCTTCATGCGCTCGCGCACCAGGCGGAGGAAGTCGACGGCGTCGAGCTCGTTCTCGCCCCGGTGCTTGCGCACGGCGTTGAGCGCCGCCTTCAGGAAGTAGGTGTTCGACACGCCGGGGATCTCCACCGGGTACTGGAAGGCCAGGAAGATACCCTCGCAGGCTCGGATCTCGGGATCCATCTCCAGCAGGTCTTCACCCTGGAAGTCGATCGAGCCCTCGGTCACTTCGTACTCGTCGCGACCGGCGAGCACCTGGGCCAGAGTGCTCTTGCCACTCCCGTTGGGCCCCATGATGGCGTGCACTTCGCCCGGTTTGACTTCGAGGTCGAGGCCCTTGAGGATCTCGTTGTCCTCGATCGAAACGTGTAGGTTCTGGATCTTCAACATGGCGGAACTGCTCCTTCTATCGGGGGAGCCGGGCTACGACCCGGCGACAACTCTTTGGAAACGGTACGGAAAGGGACGGGGACGCTCGAACGATCAACCGACCGAGCTGGAGAGCCAACCGAGCCTGGTTAGCCAACCGAGCCTTCGAGGCTCACTTCGAGCAGCTTCTGGGCCTCGACCGCGAACTCCATCGGCAGTTCCCGGAAGACCTCCTTGCAGAAGCCGTTGACGATCAGCGACACCGCGGTCTCCTCGTCGAGGCCACGGCTGTTGCAGTAGAAGATCTGGTCCTCACCGATCTTCGAAGTCGAAGCCTCGTGCTCCATCTGGGCCGAGGGGTTCTGAACGTCGATGTAGGGGAAGGTGTGCGCGCCACAATCCTCGCCGATCAACATCGAATCGCACTGCGAGTAGTTGCGAGCGTTGTGGGCTCCCTTGAGCATCTCGACCTGACCGCGGTAGGTGTTCTGACCGCGACCCGCCGAGATCCCCTTCGAGATGATGGTGCTCTTGGTGTTGTTGCCGACGTGGATCATCTTGGTCCCGGTATCGGCCTGCTGGCGACCGTTGGTCACCGCCACCGAGTAGAACTCGCCTATGGTGTCGTTGCCACGCAGGATGACGCTGGGGTACTTCCAGGTGATCGCCGAGCCGGTCTCGACCTGGGTCCAGGAGATCTTGGACCGATCGCCGGCGCACAGCCCACGCTTGGTGACGAAGTTGTAGATGCCACCCTTGCCGGTCTCCGGGTCGCCCGGGTACCAGTTCTGCACCGTCGAGTACTTGATGGTGGCATCCTCGGCCGCCACCAGCTCGACCACCGCCGCGTGCAGCTGGTTCTCGTCGCGCATCGGAGCGGTGCAACCCTCGAGGTAGGAGACGTGCGAGCCCTCCTCGGCCACGATCAGAGTGCGCTCGAACTGCCCGGTATTCTTGGCGTTGATGCGGAAGTAAGTCGACAGTTCCATGGGGCAGCGGACGCCCTTCGGGATGTAGACGAAGGACCCGTCCGAGAAAACTGCCGAGTTCAGCGCCGCGAAGAAGTTGTCCTTCGGAGGTACGACACTGCCGAGGTACTTCTTGACCAGCTCGGGGTGCTTCTGCACCGCCTCCGAGAAGGGGCAGAAGATCACCCCCGCTTCGGCCAGCTTGCTCTGGAAGGTGGTGGCCACGCTGACGCTATCGAAGACGGCGTCGACCGCCACTCCGGCCAGCATCTTCTGCTCGTGCAGGGGAATGCCGAGCTTCTCGTAGGTCCGCAGGATCTCGGGATCGACCTCGTCGAGGCTCTTCGGCCCGTCGCCCTTCTTCTTGGGAGCGGCGTAGTAGCTGATCGCCTGGTAGTCGATCGGCTCGTACTCGACCTTGGCCCAGGTCGGCTCGGTCAGGGTCTGCCAGTGCCGGAAGGCAGCAAGCCGCCATTCGAGCATCCACTCGGGCTCGTTCTTCTTGGCCGAGATCGCGCGCACCACATCCTCGTCGAGCCCCGGCGGTAGGGTGTCCTGCTCGACCAGAGTCTCGAACCCGGCCTGGTACTCGCGTGAAGCAAGCTGTTCGATGGTCTCGGTGGCTGTACTGGGCATGGGAAATCTCCCTATCGATTCGATCGGGGGGCGGACGCTCGCGGCGACGGCCCCGGGGTATTGCTAAGGCTGAAGGCTGGAGTGGGCCGAACGCGAAGCGAGCTGGACCAACTGGGGTCCCATCGGTCCCGCCATCTGACGGAGACTGATGCCCTGTAGGGCTTGGCGCACGGCGGTGTTGATCAGCTGCCAGTTGGCTTGCAGGGGGCAGGAACCCTCCTGCTGACACTCTCCGGGGCCATCGTCGATACATTCGGTCATGGCGATGGGACCCTCGAGGCTGAAGATGATCTCGGCGACCGAGATCTCCTCCGGAGCACTCACCAGGCAGTACCCACCCTTGGCTCCGCGGTGGGAGTCCAGCAGTCCATCCCGCGCCAGCATCTTGAGGATCTTGCTCACGGTCGGAAGCGGCAGTCCCGCCGCTTCGGCCAGCTCCGGAGCGTTGAAGAGACGCTCGGGCTCGGCCGCCATATGCGACAGAAGAACGATGCCATAGTCGGTCTGTTTGGTGATGCGTAGCACGTGGGTTTCCTGGTAAATAGAACCATATCGGTACTATTTTCTCCATGATAGCAGCGGACCTGGAATTGTCAAGATTTTGTCAGCCGCTCGACCGACCGCTCCTCCGGCGTCCCAACCACCGTTCCCACCCTTGTGATGCCGCCCTTCATGGTCCAGAATCCGAGGTATGCACGCGGTCCGCCACCTCACCACCGACGACGCCCTGGAGCAGGCCTGGTCGGCGTCGCACCAACGCCCGGTCTTCCTCTTCAAGCACAGCTTGATCTGCGGTACTTCGATGGTGGCCTTCGAGCAGTATCAGCAGTTCGCGCAGGCGGTGGACGACGCGGCGGAACTCACCCTGGTCGAGATCCAGCCCCACCGCCCGCTGTCAAACGCCATCGCCGAACGCAGCGGCGTACGCCACCAGTCCCCTCAGGCCCTCCTCCTGGTCGACGGCAAAGTCGTATGGAGCAAGTCGCACTACAGCATCACGGTCGACAGCCTGCGCCAGGCCCTCGAGGCGGTGGCGACGCCGGTCCCCTGACCCCCTCGGACGGCGGCGCAGAGCTCTAGCCCACCGCGGCCGGCGGTTCCGGCGGTGGTTGGACCCCGCTGGGGGTCGCGACCACCGGGCGAGCGCGCGGCTGGGCCGCCAGCAGGGTCGCCACCCAGCCGAGCTCTTCGCTGCTCTCGAGCACAATGCGGACGATGACCGTCAACGGCACCGAAAGGAACATACCCACCGGTCCCCACACCCACCCCCAGAACACCAGGGAGGCGAAAACCACCAGCGGCGACAGGCCGAGCCGTCGGCCCAGGAGCTGCGGCTCGAGAATGTTGCCGAGCAGCAGGTTGACGCCGCCGTAGAGCAGCACCACCCCCAGCGCCAGGACAGGCCCGAGCTGCGCCAGGGCCAGCAGGCAGGCCGGCAGCGCGGCCAGAATCGAGCCGAGGTTGGGGATGTAGTTGAAAAGGAAGGCCAGGATGCCCCAGAGGATCGGAAAGTCGAGGCCGAGCAGGCCCGTGCCCAGGCCGATGATCAACCCCGTCGCCGCGCTCACCGCCGTCTTGATCACCAGGTAGCGCTGGACGTGCTCCACGGCGTGGCCCCAGCGCTCCAGCGTCCGCTCCGAGTCGTCGAGGGCCAGGCTGAGCTTTGCCGGCAGTCGAATCACCTCGAGCAGCAGGAACACCAGGGTGATGAAGACCAACACCAGGTTGGTCACCACCGTAGCCAGGCCGCGCAGGGTACCGACCGCGAGATCGAGGATCGCCGAAGGATCGGCCCGCCCCAGCCCGAGCTCGGCCAGCGTCACGAGATCCCGGTCCGCCAGCCACTCGTCGAGGTCGACCGCCACCTGCCGCAGCCGCTGCTGATACCCCGGCGCCCGCTCGACGAATCCGGCCACCGACTCGCTGAGCAGGACTCCCGCCCCGATGATCACCGCCAGCGCCGCCGACACGGTCAGCAGGATGGCCAGCCAGTTCGGCAGTCGTCGCCGCAACCAGGTCATCAGCGGCAGGGTCAGGATGGCGAGGAAAAGCGCCAGGAGGAAGGGCTGAATCAGCGCGGCCGCCGCCTTGAGTCCCGCCACCACCACGACGAACGAGGCGAGGGGTAGAAGGACCTTGGGGGCACGATTCATCGCCACCGAGGATATCGCATTGCCGACCGCAGAACGATCCTGATCGGTACCGGCCGCGGCTCCCTCTCAGTCCCCCGTGGAGGCGGGGAGCGACGCGGTCAGACCCGCCGGCCAGTCGACGCGGGCGATCTCGAAGAGGACCGCCTGATACTCCCCGAGATCACCGTGGCGAAAGGGCGACACCCAGTGCCACACGATCTCGCCCTGGGGGTTGATCTCGAGCGCCGTTCCCTCGTAGGAAGAGGTCACCAGCAGATTGCCGTTGGCCAAGGGCTGCACGCTACCGGCCTGCGACGAACGCAGTGACCAACCGTCGCGCGGCGGCAGCTGATCGACCACCTGGCCCTGTTCGGGATCGATCCAGAGCACGCGAGAGGAACCTGCAGTGCCGCCGCGGTTGTCGAACAGCAACCAACGGCCGTCGGGTAGCACCACCGGTTCGTGCTGCCGCCGCCAGCCGCCACGAAGGAGTCGATCGACCTCGCCGGTGGAGGGATCGAGCAGCACCAGGGAGTCGATCTCGCGCAACGACACCAGCAGGTAGTCACGGGGAGGCTCGTCGGAGGCGAGATCCGGAGTCCAGGAGATCAGCTGCACCGTGTTGCTGTGCAGGATGTCGGCGCGCACCCCCGCCGACTGGTGCACGAGTTCGCTCCAGTCCGAGGCCAGCAGGGGCTCGAGCAGGGACCACCGTTGCAGGATCTCCCCCGTAGCCGGGTCGAGTTCGACCACCGAGTCCTCGAGGAAGGCCTCCTCCCGCTCGGGCAGGGAGCGTTCGCTGACCTCCTTGAGCAGGCTGAACAGCCGGCCCCCTTCGGTGAGCCGAACGTCGTTGTAGAAGCCCCCCGGCTGGGCCCAGAGCAGGCTCGAGTCGGGCGCCAGCCGCACCAACCCACCGCCCTGGTAGAGACCGATGATCGACCCGTCGTCGAGCAGCCGCGCCCGGCGGAAGGATCCGGTCTCGATGTCGACGGGAAAGCCGGGGAAGGCGCGTTCGTACGGCATCCGCCAGCGCCAGCCGGCGCTGCCCTCGGCGTCGAGCAGCAATACCTCCGGCCCGTGCCCGGAGGTCACCAGGTTCCAACCCGGCGCGACCTGCTCGGGGGCCGCGAAGAGGACCCCCTCGTCGGCCGCCGGCGGACCCGCCGAGCGCGCGTACGGCAACGACAGCTCTCGCCCCTGCAACTCGCGGTCGGGCACCAGGCGGCGGCTGTCGAGCACCCACCAACCGGGAGGACGGACCTCGCCGAGCTCGGTTTCCGGCGCCGGGCGACGCACCCACCAGCTCAGGACCAGCCCCAGCCCGAGCAGCAGTACCCCGAGCCCGATCCCCCACCGCTTCATGGTCCGGTCAGCTCTCGCGGTCTCCCGCCTCCACCAACGATTGGACCACCGACGGGTCGGCCAGCGTACTGGTGTCGCCTAAGTCGTCGGTCTTGCCGGCCGCGATCGATCGCAAAATGCGCCGCATGATCTTGCCCGAACGGGTCTTCGGCAGCCCCGGCGTCACCACGATCCGGTCCGGCTTGGCGATCGGTCCGATCTCTTCTCGAACCTGCGTCTCCAGCGTGCGGACCAGCTCCACCTCATCGAGAGCCGCCGCCTCGTCGGTGACGATGACGAAGGCCTGGATCCCCGTCCCCTTGATCTCGTGGGGGAATCCGACCACCGCCGCCTCGGCCACGTAGGAGTGTGCCACCAGGGCGCTCTCGACCTCGGCCGTGCCCATGCGGTGGCCCGAGACGTTCAGCACGTCGTCGACCCGGCCGGTGATCCAGTAGTAGCCGTCCTCGTCGCGGCGGCACCCGTCGCCGGTGAAGTAGAGACCGGGGAACCGTTCGAAGTAGGTGGTGAAGTAGCGCTGGTGATCGCCCCAGATGGTCCGCGCCATCCCCGGCCAGGGGCGCCGCAGACAGAGGTTCCCTTCGACCCCGTTGCCTTCCAACTCGTGGCCCTCGTCGTCGACCAGGATCGGCTCGATCCCGAAGAACGGCAGGGTCGCCGACCCCGGCTTGGTCGGCGTCGCCCCCGGCAACGGGGTGATCAGAATGCCGCCGGTCTCGGTTTGCCACCAGGTGTCGACCACGGCGCAATCCCCGCGACCCACGACGTCGTGGTACCACTCCCAGACCTCCGGGTTGATCGGCTCGCCGACCGTGCCCAGGACCCGCAGACTGCGGCGCGAACTGGACTCCAACCACTCGTCGCCCTCGCGGGCGATGGCGCGCAACGCCGTCGGCGCGGTGTAGAAGATGTCGACCTCGAGATCGTCGACCAGGCGCCAGTAGCGCGAGGCATCGGGGTACATCGGGGTCGATTCGAAGAGGACGGTGGTGGCGCCGTTGGCCAGCGGCCCGTAGACGATGTAGGAGTGGCCGGTGATCCAACCGCAGTCGGCCGCGCAGCAGTAGACGTCGTCCGGGTGCAGGTCGAAGACCAGGCGATGGGTCAACGAAGCGTAGAGCAGGTAGCCCGCCGTCGAGTGCAGTACGCCTTTCGGCTTGCCGGTCGAACCGGAGGTGTAGAGGACGAACAGGGGATCTTCCGACTCCATCGGCTCGGCCGGGCACACCGGTCGCTCGCGCGCTGTCTCCTCGTGCCACCAGCGGTCGACGCGAGGATTCCAGGCGATCTCGCTGCCGGTGCGCTCGACCACGAGCACGTGCTCGACCGAGTCCTGACCAATCAGCGCCTGGTCGGCGATCGTCTTCAAGGGGATCGTCTTCCCACCCCTCAGCCCCTCGTCGGCGGTGATCAAGACGCGGCACTCGGCGTCGACGATGCGGTCGCGCAGGGCGTTGGCCGAGAACCCGGCAAAGACCACCGAGTGGATGGCTCCGATGCGCGCGCAGGCCAGCATGGCGTAGGCCAACTGCGGCACCATGGGCAGATAGATCGCCACCCGGTCGCCCTTGCGCACCCCGAGTCGCCGCAACACGTTGGCGGCGCGCGCGACCTCGGCGGCCAGCTGGCGGTAGCTGATCCGCTGGTACTGCCCGACCTCGTCCTGGGCCCAGATC
Organism: Thermoanaerobaculia bacterium; assembly: GCA_030429235.1. GTDB lineage: Bacteria > Acidobacteriota > Thermoanaerobaculia > Multivoradales > JAIOJS01 > JAIOJS01. The sequence continues at coordinate 37,600 of JAUIDB010000029.1, forward strand.
AGGGCCGTCTTGTCGGGCTGGGTGGCGAGATGGCGATCGATGCAATTGGCGGTGACGTTGAGTTGGCCCCCTCCGAACCACTCCAGGTCGAGCTGCCGGAAGTCGCCGCGTACCGCGGAGTCGGGCTCGCGGATCCAGTCGAGGCTTTCGGCCTCGCGCCGCCAGAACGCCTCGTTCTGCTCCAATGACTCGGCGTGCCGCCGTCGGTACTGCTCGAGCGATCCGACCTCGGCCGCCGCCGCGATCGCCGGCTTGACCGGTATCACCGGCGCCCCCTGGAGCGCCCCCCGGGCAGACTGGCGATGTACGAGCCGGAACGCTTGTCGCGTTGTAGTTCGATCGCTCCCATCGATTCGCACGCCTCGAGGAGCTCCGAGAAGCTCGAGTAGCCGTAGTACCCCTCATTGAACGAGGGGCGCTTGCGCTGCATGGTCTGCTTGATCATCGAGCCCCAGAGGACGTCCTTGTTCTCGCGCAGCAGCGCCTTCATCGAATCGGTCAGGAGCGTCACCATCTCCTGCTCCTTGTCGGTCATCTCGTCGATCTTGGGACCCGCCTCGGCCTCGCGCCAGATGTCCTCGTAGTAGATGAACTCGTCGCAGGCGTCGATCAGGATCTTCGAGGTCGAGCCCTTGACCCCGACCGCGATCACGTACTTGTTGTTCTCCTTGAGCTTCGAGACCAGCGGCGAGAAGTCCGAGTCGCCCGACAGCAACACGAAGGTATCGAGGTGCTCCTTGGAGTACGACAGGTCCATGGCGTCGACCACCATGCGGATGTCGGCCGAGTTCTTGCCGGAGTAGCGCTTCTGGGGAATCTCGATGAGCTCGATCCCGGCCTCGTGGAAGGGGCGTTTGTAGTCGGCGTACCGCGACCAGTCGCAGTAGGCCTTGCGCACGATGATCTTGCCCTTCTCGAGCAGGCGCTCGAGCACGATGTTGATGTCGAAGGTCTTGCCCGTGTCCTTGGCGCCCCGGGCGACGTTCTCGAGGTCGCAGAACAAGGCCAGCTTGCGCTCGTCGTCGTTCGACGGTCGCAGGTCCGGGATCGAGATCACGATCTCGCGGTTGGCGTCGGCTTCGGGCAACGTCACGTTGCCGCCGGCGGCGGAAACCTGCACCTCCGCCTCGTCCCGGGTGCGCCGCGCCCGGCGGCGCGGGGGACTGGCCTCTGGCGGGTCCGAAGCGGAGGCACCGCGCTGGCCTTCGTCGCGCCGCTCGGAGGCTTCTCCGGCGCTCGTCTCTTCGGTGCGACCCCGGCCGCGGCGACCGCGCCCGCGGCCGCTGCGTCGCCGCGACTCGTCGCTCGTGGCGGAGGAGGAATCGTCTCCTGCCTCCCCGGGTTTGGGCTCCGGCATCGGCTCGGCCGCCGCCTGCGACACGACCTCGACCAGGCTGGCCGGCTCGGCCGGGGCGCTGCCGTTGCGAGCTCGGCGACCGCGCCGTCCCGAGCGGGGCGCCGCCCCGGTTTCACTCTCGTCTCCCCCGTCGGCCGTGGGCCGCAGCCACCATGGTGCCATCGACTTCCTCTCTCGGATCGGTTCGAATCCGCTCACTGTTAGGTGTGGGTGCGACGACCCCCCGAGTCGAGCGGTCTCCGCCGAGGGGCGGGTCGCGACCGGGAAGCGTCGGATCGATCGAGTCTACCACCCGGAACGGCAACGCATTCGGGCTAAGATCCGGCCGTGTCACGTCTTGCCCTCCTCGTCACCGGAGCCTCCGGCATGCGCCTACCGGTCTTCCTGCTGCGAGCGCTCGCTCAGGAACCGTCGCTCGAGCGCCTCCACCTGGTGGTCAGCGCCGGCGCCAGCCAGGTCCTCCGACACGAGATCCCGGGGGAGCGACCGGGAGCCGAAGCCCTTCTCAACTGCGCCGACATCTCCGACGACGACCCGCGGATCGTCGTCCACCGCGACAACGCCCTCGATGCTCCGATCGCTTCCGGCTCCTACCGCCTCGACGGCACCATCATCCTGCCCTGTTCCAGCGCCACCCTCGGCGCCCTGGCCACCGGTACCGGCCACCAGCTCATCCACCGCGCCGGAGCGGTCGCCTTCAAGGAGCGCTGGCCCCTGCTGCTGGGATTCCGCGAGACGCCGCTCTCTTCGATCCAGCTCGACAATCTGGCCCGCGTGGCGCGAGCGGGAGCGACCGTCATCCCGCCGATTCCCGCCTTCTACCTCGGGGGCGAGTCCCTCGACCACTTCCTCCAGGCGTACGTGGTACGCCTGCTCGACCACCTCGGCCTCGCCCCGGCCGCGCCTGACCTACGCTGGGGAGAAGACCCTGGCGCGGAGACCTGATCCGATGAACCACCCAGAACTCACGCCCGGCGACGCCGCAGTGCGCCTCGACCAGGACTCCGACTGCATCTACCTCGACGTTCGCACCCCCGAGGAGTTCAGCCAGGGGCATGCCCCCGGCGCCTGGAACATTCCCATCTTCCTGGCCGATCCCGCCAGCGGCCAGATGACCCCCAACCCCGAGTTCACCCTGGTCTGCCAGGCCGTGCTGCCCCCCGAGACTCCCATGGTCGTGGGCTGCGCCTCTGGCATCCGGTCGCAGCAGGCGATCGTCACCCTCTCCGACTTCGGCTACGACCAGCTGAGCAACCTGCGGGGTGGCTTCTCCGGCCGGCGCACCCCCAGCGGCGAGCTGATCACCCCGGGCTGGGCCGACAGCGGCCTGCCCACCGAGACCGGCGACGGCGGCGAGCACAGCTGGGCCAGCCTGCGACGGCGCTGACGGTGTCCAGCACCACCCTCCCGGCACCCCCCGAGACCCGCAACCGCCTGGCGGTGGTGCTCGAGATGATCAAGTTCGAGCACACCCTGTTCGCGCTGCCCTTCGCCTTTCTCGGCATGTTGCTGGCGGCCGAGGGCTGGCCGTCGCTCCACACCCTGTTCTGGATCGTGGTCGCCATGGTCGGAGCCCGCAGCGCCGCCATGGCCTTCAACCGCCTCGTCGACCGACAGATCGATGCCGCCAACCCCCGGACCCGCTCCCGCGCCCTGCCCGCCGGCCTGGTCAGCCCGCGCTTCGTCACCCTCTTCGTGCTCGCCAGCTCCGCCCTGCTCGTCCTCGCCGCCTGGCAGCTCAACCCCCTGGCGCTCGCCCTCTCGCCGGTCGCCCTCGGGATCCTGCTCCTCTACTCCTACAGCAAACGGTTCACCGCCCTCTGCCACCTGATCCTCGGCCTCGCCCTCGCCGGCGCTCCCCTGGGAGCCTGGATCGCGGTCCGCGGCGACCTCACCTGGCCCCCGGTCCTGGTCGGCGGCGCCGTGCTCTGCTGGGTCGGTGGCTTCGACATCCTCTACGCCCTCCAGGACCAGGAGTTCGACCGCCAGCGCGGCCTCCACTCCATCCCCGCCCGCTTCGGCACCGTCGGGGCCCTGTGGATCTCCGCCCTCCTCCACCTCGTCATGCTGCTCTGCCTGGCCCTGCTCCCCCGCCTCTACCCGCCCGGCCTCGGCCCCCTCTACTGGCTCGGCTGGGCCGGCTGCGCCGCGCTGCTCACCTACCAACACGCCATCGTGCGCCCCCACGACCTGTCGCGGCTCAACGCCGCCTTCTTCACCGCCAACGGCATCCTCTCCACCTGGCTCTTCCTCGCCGTCGCCGCCGACTTCTGGTTCCGGTGAGGCCCGAGGTCCCCCGGGAACTGGCGGGCCAGAACCAACGGGGTGAGCCCGCGCTGACGCTGGACCACCTCCCCACCAGCCACAGGTACCGGCCGAACCCTCTCGCAGCCACTGCTCGCACCCCCGATCGACGAGCCGCCGCACCGCCCACTCATCGAGTAGGGTTGACCCATGTACCTCCGTGCCCTCCTCCTCTGGCTGCTCCTCATGGTCCTGGCCATCGCCAACGGCGGATTCCGCGAAGCCCTGCTCACCCCCCGACTGGGAGCCCCTGCCGCCCACGTCGTCAGCACCCTCCTGCTCTGCCTGCTGATCGCGGTCACCAGCTACACCACCATCCCCTGGCTGGCTCCGCCCACCCCATCGGCCGCCCTCGCCCTCGGAACCCTCTGGCTCGTCCTGACCCTCGCCTTTGAATTCGGCTTCGGCCACTACGTGGTCCACAAACCCTGGAGCGAACTCCTGGCCGACTACAACCTACTCGCCGGCCGCGTCTGGATCCTCGTCCCCGTCACCGTCTTCCTGGCCCCCCTCCTCGCCGCCCGAACGCGCGACCTCCTCTAGCCGAGGCCCGCCCGATCGCCGCCCCGCACCGCCCCCACCGGCCCGAGGCAATCGACTCCACAATACAAACGCGCCCCTACTTTCCGCCTAACCCACCTCTGCCAACCCACCTATCCCTAGCCCCAACAGCCAGTTGACGGAAACCTCCCCTTCCCGAAGCGCGCCCCCGCTTTCCGCCTAACACTCTCGGAAAGCGAGAATCTGGTACAAAACCACGCCCCCGCACCGTCGAGCCCGCGGCTCTCCGCACGCTTACAATTCAAGTCGAGTCAAGGCATAATGACTCCATGAGCGTGACCGATGGCGAGAATCCAGCAGCCGACCCTACCGGGGCCACCGGTGCTCCATTCCCCTTCCCATTCCACCTAATCACTTGTTGGGCGGCCGTGCAACGATATGAGTAGTTTGGCCTACGCCTTAGTCGCGGCTGCGCTGTCGGTGATCATCGGTGGCCTCTTAGGGCTGTGGCTTGTGTTGGTCAGGCGAGTTGCACCGCGAGTTGTCGAGCCTCTGGTTAGCCCGCTGCAGTTCATCGAACACAGTGTCGGCGGTGTTTCTAGAGACCGTTTGCCCTACGAGGGGCAAGCAGATCTCGCAGGCAGGTTTGCCATTGTGGTTCGAGACTTCAGTCAATCGCCCGGTGGCAACTCAGCTAAGGGCAAGGTAATGATAGGTGGCGAACGCTGGAATGCCGTATCTGAGGCGGCCCTCTTGAAAGGCGACAGGTGTCGCATTGCGGAAGTGCGCGGACTTGTGGCCGTAGTCGAGCCCTTTGAAGGATAGCGGGCGGCCGCCCAACCAACCGCTGAACCGGACCCAACACGTGCTCGCCACAAACTCACTTCAACTTGCTTGGCTCACCGGTCTTCCGCCTGCCGAGGTGGTCTTGCCAGTTGGGCCGGTTAGCTCCATCCGTTAGGCCGCTGACGAATCGACATGCACGCAGTCACGAGGCGCTTTGCTCACCTTCTCGCAGCCCTCGGGCTAGCTGTCCCTTCCGTTCTGACTTTGCTCAACAACGACTTCTCGCTGTTGACGCCCTTCCCTTTGCCCCTGTTCGTTCTTCAATGGGTTCTGGGCTGGGCGGTTGTCGTGGTTGTTCCCGTGGTTTACCTGTTCTTCGTTTACTTCGGGCGTTCCGAGCGGAACTGGCCGAAAGTAGTTCTCCAGTTGGCATCTCTCCTACTTGCCAGCCAAGTCGTCTACATCGCCTGGGCTTGGACATGGGGTGTCACAATTCACGGGCTTTCCCATACGGTCCAAGTCAGTTCCCTTACTCTGCTGTTTTCTGGGGCAACGGTGGGCCTGGCGATCGTTGGCCGACGCACCAGAAACTCCTGGGCGACACCTTCTGCATTGTGGCTTGTCTTCTTCGCTCTTGCTTGGTGCGCTTTCCCTTTCATCGGAGAGGCACCTTGAACTGTCTAGACCAGCGGCCTAACCACCCGCTGAACCGGACCCAACACGTGCTCGCCACGAACTCACTTCATCGCCCTTGGTTCACCAGCCTCGTGTCTGTCCAAGGCGGTGGCCAGTTGGGCCGGTTAGCTCCAGTCCGTTGGGCCGCTGGGGCGGGACAGAGTCTGGCTAGGGCCTTCGGCCCTGACGTCTCGTCCGGACCGTTCGATCGCGTTGGCAGCATTGCCGACGACTGCGACCGCCGCCCACCATCCCAGCGGTGGCAACGTCGTCACCCCGGCCAGTGCGACATCTGTTCGTGGCGCTCCACCACCCGACCCCCTCGGCTGGACCAGCATGAACGCGGTCCAAGACCTTCGAATAGAGCCGCTGTCGACAGGTGGTAGCGGTACGATGTTGACCAGCTGGCCCAACCAACCGCTGAACCGGACCCAACACGTGCCTGCCACAAACTCACCTCGTCACATTTGGCCCACCGATCTTCCGCCTGCCGAGTTCACCCCGCCGGTTGGGCCGGTTAGCTCCATCCGTTGTGCGTCCTGCCAGAGGTCCAAGCTCAAACTAAGGAGTCCTAGTTGAATCCAGTAACCGTCACAGTTGGTGCCGCTGCCATCCTGTTTGGCCTCTACATGTCCTTCCTGCGGATTACTAATCCCGCCAAATTGGGCAAACTGGAACCGATGAAAGAACGCTTCGGAACCGCCGGGGCCGCTATTCACTTCATCGCCTATTCGGTTGTGCCAGTTGCCTACGGGATTGTGACGATCCTGGGTGGCCTCAAAGGCGATCCCCTCTTCTAGCTCCTCCTCTTGACTCGCGACCCGCTTCCTCAGGCCGCACAACAAACCACTGAACCGGACCCAACACGTGCCTGCCACAAACTCACTTCATCCCGCTTGGCTCATCGGTCTTCCGGCTGCCGAGGTCACCTCGCCAGTTGGGCCGGTTAGCTCCATCCGTTGGGCGGCCGTGGACACGGTATTCACGACGAATGGCTAACAGAACCTATTTGATTCCGCACACTAGCTCTGATCCAGGGGTCAATGATCTCGACCGCTTCGCCGTCTTGAAGGCGGCCAACTACTCTCTGCCGGTACTCTGGTTGGCGCTCTTCAAAGACCGCAACCGGGCATCGAGATCCCTAGAGGTCTGCGACGCGGAAGGGCAGTCTTTCTTCGAGGAGTTCCCCACTCTCCACACGTCGCTGTCTAACGCACTCGAGAATTGGGGCCAGCGGCGTGGGGTCTTGGAGGGCTTTCTCCCTGAAGAACTCCATACCTATCTTCGGCGCTGGGATGACACGCTGTCGGCACTAGCAACGCCATTCATCCAGGTCGAGTTGAGCGAGCTCGCGATGATGATGGAACCTCAGGAGTTTGAGGAGTCCCTGAACCTCAGCTTGAGTGCTCTCGATACTCTCGATGAGACCGCTCTAGCGGAGTTCTTTTCTCAAGCGGCGTTCGAATTCCGGAGCCGGAATGCTCCAATTGGCTACGACGAGGCAACGGTTGAGTTCAACCTACTTGGCTTTGACTGGTAACTGCGGCCGCCCAACCAACCGCTGAACCGGACCCAACGCGTGCTTGCCACAAACTCACTTCAACCCGTTTGGCTCATCGGCCTTCCGCCTGCCGAGATGGCCTGGCCAGTTGGGCCGGTTAGCTCCGTCCGTTGGGCCGCTGGGGCGGGGCGGAATCTAGGCCGGGCCTTCGGCCATGACGTCTCGCCCAGACCGTTCGATCGGGTTGGCAGCGTTGTCGACGACTGCGACCGCCGCCCCACCATTCCAGCGGTGGCAACGTCGTCACCCCGGCCAGTGCGACATCTGTTCGTGGCGCTCCACCACCCGGCCCCCTCGGCTGGAACAGCATGAACGCGGTCCAAGACCTTCGAATCAGAGCCGCTGTCAACAGGTGGTAGCGGTACGATGTTGACCAGCTGGCCCAACCAACCGCTGAACCGGACCCAACACGTGCTTGCCACAAACTCACTTCGTCCCGCTTGGCTCATCGACCTACCGTCTGCCGAAGTAGCTTCGCCAGTTGGGCCGGTTAGCTCCATCCGTTGGGCCGCACTGGCCGGGCTACCTAGCTTCAAGGCTACTAGGGAAGGTGACCGGGGGCATTCACGTACTCTGTTCATGGCACCTCGATTCGCTGCATTCGCTTCGGACTTCGCTTCCGCAGGCGCCCGAGGCTAGACCCCTTGGTCGCCCTGCTTGTGTTGGCTTGGTGTGTTGCTCTCAAGCTCTCAGTGGACGCAACGAGGGCAAGGGCCGTCGCCCTCGGCATCTTTGTCGGTATCTGCTTTTGCCTTGCCTCGGTCATCGAGTCCGGCAGCTCTGCGATCCTCTGGCGACAGAGTGTCGCTTTTCTGATCGTCGCCACCATCTCGACTCTCTCGTTCAGTCGTACCGATGGCATCATCTCGGGGGTCTTCGTGGTCGTGGTCGGCACCATTGCCATGTTCGCCGCAATACCTGTAGCGCTGGGCTAGTCTTGCTAGACTGAACTCTTTACCGGTGCGGCCCAACCAACCGCTGAACCGGACCCAACCCGTGCCTGCCACAAACCCACTTCATACCGCTTGGCTCATCGGTCTTCCGCATGTCGAGGTCACCTCGCCGGTTGGGCCGGTTAGCTCCATCCGTTGGGTGCCCCGCCCAACCGACCTTGCCTTCCGAATACTCGTCCCCCTTGCCTTGTTCGCTCTCGCGCAGTCTGCGCAGGCACGACTTCCCGGGATAGCGCCCGACGAGTTTCTCTTGGCCGCGCCGTGTGCCTACTACGGCACGGTTTCTTCAGTTATTGAGGAGACCTCCTCGAGAACCAACAGTGTGATTCGCGAAGTCCACGCTGTCCTGACCGGGTTGACTCTGGAGAAGGGGCAGGGGTGCCCCAGTATGGAGTCGATGACACTCAGGCTCTACGCTGAGTATCACTCATCTCATCCCGTTGAAGGGCAACAAGCCCTGTTCTTCCCGAAGAGAACCAACGGCGTCTGGCTCGAGGCCGTCTATGGTCGAAGCTACTGGCCAATCGAGGCATCGATTGAAGAGACCCCTGCCATCCGAGTTGACTGGAGGAACGACTTCCTCTCCAAGGTCGTTCCGGTTCGGTGCTTCCCACATCTAGAGCAGGCAACCGCAGTCGCTTCCCTATCCAAAGTCCTGTCCTGGCTCCGATCGGGCAAGTCTCAATCAGACAACTCCGAGAACTGTCTAGACTCTGCTTGGAACGAACTACTTCGGGACCTGGCGATTGAACAGAAGCGTCTCGAACAAGCGCTGGACTAGTGATCGAAGCGACAAGACAAACAACGTCCTTCCCGGAACACCCAACCAACCGCTGAACCGGACCCAACACGTGCCTGCCACAAACTCACTTCAACGCTCATGGCTCACTGTTCTTGTGTCTGTCGAAAGCGGTGGCCGGTTGGGCCGGTTAGCTTCCGTCCGTTAGGCCGCTCTGGGATCAGCCTATTCATCAGAATGAAGCTCTACCACTACACCCATGGCTTCTACGCCGCAGCGATCCTCTACTCGGGAAGAATCGGCTTGAGCTATCAGACAGATGGAGTCGAGAAACCAGCGGCCTGGTTTAGCTACTCCGAAGAGTGGGAGAACAAGGCAGCGGAGCCTCCGGTCAGAACGGTTGACTGGTTCTCAGAACGGTGGCGCTTCCAAATCATGCCCAAGGCAGCGCCTCACAGCTGGGAGGATTGGCGTCGCATATCGGGTTGCGGTGTCGAGATGGCTGATCAGCTCGCCAAGGGTGCTGAAGTCACGAGATGGCGAGCGTCATTCTGTGAGGTTTCATCGTCGTCCTGGCAAGCCGTTGAACGGTTCGTTCACGACACCTGGCAAGAGGTACCTGCATGGAGCGCGGCTGTTCGTTTCAGTCAAAGTCTGCGCTGAGCGGCCTAACCACCCGCTGAACTGGACCCCATAGGATGCTGGCACAAACTCACGTCGTCTCATTCGGCTCATCGCGTTTCGCTCCGGCGGTCGAGTGTGGCCAATGGGGCCAGTTAGCTTCCGTCCGTTAGCCGTCTTTGGCAACTTCAACTCCTCCTCATGTCTCAGACGATCTATATCTACCTGCTCGATGAAGGCGTTGATTGCTGGCGCCCAGTCCAAGCCGAAAAGCTGGAGGACGAACTTTTTCGGATATTGACTCCAAACCCAGACCCTGACGACGAACGATGGGAGTTTGAGTGTGGTGCGACTGTGCAGTGTAGGTGGCGACTCCTAGATGGAGGGCTGTCCCTTGTTGCGGTGAGACAGGCTCCGGTCTAGGGTTCAATGAAATGCCAGCCTCAACACTCGCCTGCCGACCATCGTTCTACGCCGGCTAACCAACCGCTGAACCGGACCCAATAGGATGCTGGCTCAAGCCAACAATCTCGTTTCTAGGCTCACCGCTGCTGGCTTCGCGAAGCGCGCTCGCCAATTGGGCCGGTTAGCTTCCGTACGTTAGGTGGCGGAGGAACCTGACTACCCTGTGGAAGGGGAGATGTCACGATGTCCAATAGTTTCGACTCTCCAGACGATGAACCGCTCTTCATCGCGATCGCTGATGACGACCCTCGTATGGTGGCAGCCTATTCCCTTGCTGCGCGCACGGTCGATCGCTTTCTCGTCGCGGTTACTCGCACTGGCGACCACTTCTGCTGTGCAAAACTCAAGTTCCGCGATCCCGACCTCTCTGACTCGCTCGGCGAAGATCGCTTCGTCTACCTATGGCTCTCTGGCGTGGTTTACCACGCGGCCGAGCGCCTGTTCTCGGGCGAGTTCTTCGAGGTACCACCGGAGTTGGCGCAGTGGCATCACGTTGGCCGGCGACTGACCTTCTCGGCCGAGGACATCTTCGATTGGTTTGTCCTCGACGATGGCGAGCTTGACGGTGGTTTTACAATGCGCGTAGCCCGCGACTCCCTTCCCGAGGCTGAGCGAGCTTCCTACGATTCCTACGTAGGCGCTCGAAGCTACGCACCGATTCCCGACGGGGCGTAGTTGGCTCGCCACATAACAAACCGCTGAACCGGACCCAACAGTTGCTCGCCGCAAACTCACTTTCTTCTCCCGGGCTCAACGCCGCTGGCAACGTCGAACGGCGTGGCCGGTTGGGCCGGTTAGCTTCCGTCCGTTAGGCCGCTTGGCGAGAAGCCTATGACTATGCAGCAACTCATCAATGAGCAGCTCGGCCCTGAGGACGACCCGGCTTTCTGGGCGCAAGCCGTGCCTGATGTACTCAGACTCTCGGTCCACGGTGCTGAGGATGTAGGCCGGCTGCGGCACCGCGTCTTCGCCCAGGTTGGGGCCTGCTCGCACTGGCTCCGGCCCCATCAGACGAGGTGGTCGGCAGCCGGGGGGTTCGCCTGGCCCTCAGGCTACGGCGCTAGCGGGTACAGCCGAGCTGGCCTACCAGAGTTCGATTGGTCAATCCTGGTCGAGTTCGACCGGAGCTCCAGTACCTGGCTTCCCGCAGCCAGGCTAGAAGGTAAGAAGAAGCTCGTTCTGCGGGTCGCCGTGCCAACGCGGACAGCACGCCACAGTCAGGCCGCCGTTCACACCCTCTGGTCGCCAGGCTCTCCCGTCAATCCGAAAGTGAAGCAACGACGGATCTTTGGCTTTCGACAATCGGAAGGCCTATGGGCTTGCGAAGCCGACATGGTTGTGGCTACTCATGGCGCGGCCTAACCAACCGCTGAACCGGACCCAACAGGTGCCTGCCACAAACTCACTTCATCCCGCTTGGCTCATCGGTCTTCCGTCTGCCGGGGTGGCGTCGCCAGTTGGGCCGGTTAGCTCCGTCCGTTATGTTGCGTAGGGAAAGTAGATGAGGGTGCGAATCGAGGCCAACTTCACGCCAACTCACGAGGAACCTCGCTTCTTCGTTCGGCAGCTCGACGAGAGCGATGACGGCTATGCACTTGGCTACCGAGTCGAGATCCAACTGCTAGACGACTACGGTCTCGGCTCAGCCTCAGTTCAGTTGCGTGTTGGCGAGGTAGCGACGACGGGTTCTATTGACGTTCCACTTGCGGTCGTCGAGGCAGCTCATGCGGGCCTCAACGACTATGTCGACTCCAGGGGTCTTGTCTGTCCTCCGAGCTTTCTCGCGCCCACCAAGCAGAATAGCTAGGCGGGGTGTCAACGTCCTGCCTGAAACGCCCTTGACTCGCAACATAACCAACCGCTGAACCGGACCCAACAAGTGCCTACCACAGACTCCCCTCGTCACGCTTGGCTCATCGGTCTACCGCCTACCGAGCTCACCTCGCCAGTTGGGCCGGTTAGCTCCATCCGTTGGGCTGCAGCGGCACCGGCTTCGAGGTCGGCGCGATGACCGAGAATCGAGACAACCTCCTTTCGTTCCGCCCGGGTGACCAAACCTATCTTGCTGGGCCGGAGCAGCCGTACTTCTGTTTCTCGGCAACTCTTAGAGTCTTTGGTGATCAGCTAGACCTCGACGCAATCACGTCAGCGCTGGAAACGGCCCCGACAAGCTTCCACCGGAAGGGCGAACGCAGGTCTCCTCGCAGCCCGGAATTCAAACACGACATGTGGTGTCTTGAATCGCCTCTTTCAGAGGACGAACCACTTGGTCGCCACCTGGAGTGGCTCTACGAGAACCTGAGTTTGAAGTTCGACTACCTGATCTCCTTGAAGGAATCAGCGGCCGTAGACATCTTCTGCGGCTATCGAAGTAACAGCGCGACTGCTGGGTTCTCAGTTGAGCATCAAGCACTGAAGATCTTTGAGGCTCTCGACGTGCCGTTCGACGTTTCAGTCATAGTTCTGGAAGATGAATAGTCTCATTGTTGTAGGTCGGTCCGTTCCCTGCCGGGCCGTCTTCGAGCTGCAGCCCAACCAACCACTGAACCGGACCCAACACGTGCCTGCCACAGACTCACTTCATCCCGCTCGGCTGATCGATCTTCCGCCTGCCGGGGTGACGTCGCCAGTTGGGCCGGTTAGCTCCGTCCGTTGGGCCGCTGGGGCGGGGCAGAATCTAGCTAGGGCCTTCGGCCCTGACGTCTCGACCGGACCACTCTCTCGAGTTGGCAGCAAGATCGACTACCGCAACCATCGCCAGTGGCATCCCAACCTTGGCCACGTTCTTGGCCTCACCAGGGCAACGGCCACTCGAAGCCTTCCACCGCCCGGCCCTCCCCAGCGAAGCAGCATGAACGCGGTCCTGAACGCTCGGCTGAGGCCACCCTTGGAGAGGTCCACGGTACGATCTTCTCCAGCTGGCCCAACCAAATCACTGAACCGGACCCCACAAGTGCCTGCCATTAAAGCACTTTCAACCTTCAGGCTCCACGCCGCCGACTCCGCCAGGCTCCCTCGCCGGTGGGGCCGGTTAGTTCCCGTACGTTAGGCTGATTCGGCAACATGTACGACGTTCATGACGACGAAGTAGTCGAAATCCAGAGCGCTCCTCGACCAAACGTAGGAGCACCGCTCCCCGCGATGATCGCTGCCGAATCTGCGTTGTCGATTGCCTATATTGTCTCCGAGCCGGATCCCAACTGGGACGGGACGTATGTCAGCGTCGTCTCGAGCAACTCCGACGACCAACCCATCGCGATCGTTCGCTTCGACCGACCGTATGCTCACGTCTTTGGACCGCCAAACGACGAGGCGTTCTCGGGCCACCCGCTGGCATCTCGCGGGTTGAAGCCATATTCCGTAAGCCAGATCAACAACTCCTCCTGGATCGACTCGCTTGAGCGCATGAACTCAGTGCATCCGTATCATCTTCCTCGAGCCTTCTCTGGACTTCGTCACTATGTATTCTCGTTTCACGATTCCACCTTCGAGTGCGTTGCTCGTGGGTTGTCTCTCGAGCTACACCGCGGTTCGATGAACTCAGCATTGCGGCTCATGCTTGACAAGTTTCGTGAGAATTCAGCCTAACCATGCGCTGAACCGGACCCAACACGTGCCTGCCACAAACTCGCTTCATCCC
>JAUIDB010000030.1 GCA_030429235.1 Thermoanaerobaculia bacterium
CGGCCTGAGACTTCACTGCACGATCACGAGTCTTCGAGGCACCCTTCCAGCTTTGTTCAATCGCAGGAGCGACGATGTAGAGTTCGTGTCCAGCGCGCTGGAGCGAGGCGACGAGTTCGTGTAAAAAGACGGAATCAATACCGTCGTCATTGGTGACGAGAATGCGGCGCATGGGACGAGTCACGGTGGCCGAAGCGGTGCCTAGTCCAGGTAGCGCCCGACGATCGGAGCGAGGTTGCGCTTGGTCTGCTCAGGAATCATGGACCGATCGGTGATCAGAGAGTGCGCCAGAGCGTCCTTGCACCCGCAGGTCCGTTCCCGGCTCCCGATCTTGGCCACCACCTCCTTGACCACCTGCTGCGCCATGGCAGCGTTGGCTTGCACGACCTCCATCACCGCCATGCCGCTCACGTCCTCTTCCTCTTCGTGCCAGCAGTCGTAGTCGGTCACCATGGCCAGGGTGGCATAGCAGATCTCGGCCTCGCGAGCCAGCTTGGCCTCCTGCAGATTGGTCATACCGATGATGTCCATGCCCCACGACCGGTAGGTCTCGGACTCGGCGCGGGTCGAGAACGTGGGGCCCTCCATGCAGATGTAGGTCCCCCCCTCGTGCACGGTGGCACCCGCGGCGCGGGCTCCGGCCACGAACACGGGGATCAGGTCGGGGCACACCGGGTTGGCGAACCCGACGTGGGCCACGAGACCGTCGCCGAAGAAGGTGTCCACCCGGTGTCGGGTGCGGTCGAAGAACTGGTCGGGGACCACGATCTCGGTGGGGGCGTACTCGATCTTCATCGAACCCACGGCACTGACCGAGAGAATCCTCTCGACCCCGAGAGTCTTGAAGGCCCAGATGTTGGCCCGGAAGTTCAGCTCCGAGGGCAGCAGACGATGGCCGCGCCCGTGCCGAGGCAGGAAGGCGACCTTCTGCCCCTCCAGAGTACCGAGAATGAAGGAGTCGGACGGATCGCCGAAGGGCGTCTCGATCTTGCGCTCCTCCTCGATCACCAGGCCGTCCATTCCGTAGAGGCCGCTCCCTCCGAGTACTCCGATGCGATATGGCTCCATTGCAGACTCCTGTGGTCGTAGTTGTTCTGACGTGGTTGGTGGGGGGTCGTTCTTCTGTTGGGCAGTGCCCCGATTGGGCACCGAGTGATCAGGCCGCCTGGATCGCGTCGAGAATCTCCAAAGCGGTGGCCAACGCTCGCCGACCCTCGTCGGCCCGCACGCAGCGAACAGCCTCGCCCCGACAGGCGGCAAAGAAGGCCTCCTGCTCGCGCACCAGGGGTTCCGCCTTCTCCACCACGAGGTCCAGGGACTCGATCCGGGGACCGGTCTCCTCGCGATGCAGGCGGTAGCCCTTGATCTCCTGGGCCTGGTAGTCCAACGACAGGTAGGTCGACGGAAGGATGGCCCGGAGCTTGCGTGCCCGTTCGAACGAGACGCGCGAGGCCGCGAGATTGGCGACGCAGCCGGACTCGAGTTCGAGCCGCACGGTAGCCAGGTCGATGCGGGGAGAGAGAACGTCGATCCCCGTGGCCCGAATCTCGCGCACCGGGCTCGGATCCAGGGCGTGCAGGATCTGGAGATCGTGGATCATCAGATCGAGGATGACGTCGACATCCAGGCTGCGGGGACTGAAGACCCCCAACCTCTCGACCTCGACGAACCGAGGGGTCCCCGGCTGATCGAGCAGGCGCTGCACGGCCGGGTTGTAGAACTCCACATGACCGACGGCGCACACCCGCTCGGCGGCGTGAGCCGCGCTGATGAGCTCATCTGCCTCGGCGAGGGTCGCCGCGATCGGCTTCTCGATCAAGACGTGACAGCCACGGCCCAAGAGGTCGAGGCCGAGGCGATGGTGTTCGGTGGTCGGGACGGCGAGAACGGCCGCGTCGAGCTGGCTGGCGAGCTCATCGAAGCTCGAGAAAGCGCGCACTCCATGCTCCTCCGCGACCCGTGCCGACGCTGCGGGGTCACGATCGAAGATCCCAACGCACTCGACTCCCGGCAGCTGGGACAGAATGCGCGCGTGGTGTCGCCCCAGCGCTCCGGTGCCGAACACGCCCGCTCTCAGGACCTGCGGCTCAGCCACCTCGCTGCCCCCCCTTGCGTCCCGGGGGATGTCGAATCAGCCCTCGCTCCGAACTCTCGGCGAACTCGATCAGGTCGACCACGGCTGGGTTCGGCGCCGTCAACTGCGCCAGGGCGTCGAGGGCGCTCGCCAGGTTGCGGCTACCGCGTACCAGTAGACGGTACGCAGCCTCGAGTTCGGTCAAGGTCTCGCGGTCGAATCCCTTGCGCTCGAGACCGATCCGATTGAGCCCGTAGCAGGCTGGTTTCGCCCCGACGGTCTTCACGAACGGCAGCGCGTCCTGAGTGATCACCGAGTACCCGCCGACATAGGCGTGCCGCCCCACCCGGCAGAACTGGTGAATCGACGAGAAGGCGGAGATCGTTGCGTCGTCCCCCACCTCCACGTGCCCGGCCAGGGTGGCGGCATTGGCGAACACCACCCGCGACCCGACGATGCAGTCGTGGGCCACGTGCGTGTAGGCCATGAACAGCGAGTCGTCTCCGAT
This sequence comes from Thermoanaerobaculia bacterium, assembly GCA_030429235.1. Taxonomy (GTDB): domain Bacteria; phylum Acidobacteriota; class Thermoanaerobaculia; order Multivoradales; family JAIOJS01; genus JAIOJS01. The sequence goes on from JAUIDB010000030.1 coordinate 2,583, forward strand.
CTTGGTCAACCCTCCGCCCTTGCCCGTTCCCCGGTGTACGGTACAGAACTCGCGAAAGTGGTTGCGGTCGCCGACCTCAAGGCGCGTCTCCTCGCCGGCGAACTTCAGATCCTGCGGTTCGAAGCCGATACAGGCGTGCGAGAAGATGCGGTTCTCTCGCCCCAGAACCGTCGGCCCCTCGATCTTGGCTCCCGCGCCCACCTCGCAGCCGTCGCCGATGACGACGTCCGGACCGATCACCGCGAACGGACCGACGGTCACCCCTTCGCCGAGCTGCGCCGACGGATCGACGACGGCCGAAGGATGTACACGGGTCTCCACCAGCGTGGTCCTAGCGATCCACCATGGCCGAGGACATCGTGGCCTCGGTCACCACCTTGCCGTCGACCAGGGCGCGGGTCTCGATCTTGGCAAAGGTCCGCCGAATCGCCAGGATCTTGGCTTCGAGAATCAGCTGGTCCCCCGGTACGACGGGGCGACGAAAGCGAGCCCGCTCGATGCCTGTGAAGTAGATCAGCTTGCCCTCACGATCGTCGCGATCGTGCAGCATCAGGAGGCCTCCGGCCTGGGCCAGGGCCTCGAGGATCATCACCCCGGGCATCACCGGATGGTCGGGAAAGTGCCCCTGAAACACCTCTTCGTTCATGGTGACGTTCTTGAGGGCGCGAATCGACTCGCCGGGCACGATCTCGACCACACGATCCACCAGCAGCATCGGGTAGCGGTGCGGGAGAATCTGCTGGATCCAACGGGAATCCCAATGGACCTCGGTGGAACTCTCGTTCGACGCCGACGACGCGTCGGCAGACTGGCGATGTTCTTCGTTACTCACTGATCTCCTCCGACCCTCGCTCGTTGTCTAGTCGGCGCTCCACCTTCCGGAGACGGCGGAACAGTTCCGGAAGCCGTGGCATCAGGAGAGCGGCCCGCCTCCAGATGCTCAGTTCCAGCGCGGGCTGACCTCCGACCTTCGTACCCGCGGCGACGCTCTGCAGCACCGCACTCGCACCGGCGACCTGGACTCCGTCACCGATCTCCAAGTGGTCTGCGGCCCCGGCTTTGCCGCCCATGACGACGCCGTGACCCAACGTGGTGCTGCCTGCGATTCCTACCTGGCCACAGAGAATACACCCTGCGCCAACCCGGACATTGTGCCCCACCTGCACCAGATTGTCGAGCTTGCTCGACGCTCCGATGCGCGTCTCGTCCAGGGTCGCGCGGTCGATCGTGGTGTTGGCTCCGATCTCGACGCCATCCTCGATCACGAGTCGACCGACCTGCGGAACCTTGACCAACTGTCCGTCGTGCTGCACGTAGCCGAAGCCGTCGGAGCCAAGCACCGCTCCGGCATGCACGATGACGTGCTTTCCCACCACGGTATCGGCGTAGAGCACGACCCTCGGATGCAGAACGGTGCCCTCACCCACCTGACAATTCGGGCCCACGACGACGCCAGGATGGAGAACCACTCCCGAGCCGATCGTACTTCCCGCACCGATCGAAACGAAGGCACCGATCGAAGCCGTACCGTCGACGGTCGAAGCCGGGTCGACAACCGCCGAGGGGTGAACTCCAGCCACCTCCGCCCGGCCCGGATAGAAGCGCTGCAGCAAGACGACCAGAGCCCAACCGGGATCGGGTGCGACCAGCTGATCGACCCCGAGGCCGTCCTGAGGAGAGGCAACCAGGAGTGCCCCCGCCTGTGAGGACGCTAGTTGATCGCGGTACCGAGGATCGGTGTACGGCGCGATCTCCTCGACTCCGGCCGTCCCCAGCGCGCCGAGACCCCGGATCTGGCGGTCGGGATCCCCGACGACCTCGCCTCCGATCCAGCGTGCGAGCTCGCCGAGCGAGTACATCTCCGACCGCCGTTCGAAGCTAGTTGCTCGAGGCGTCGAAGCGCTGAATCACCTGGGCGGTGATGTCGACCGCGTCGTCGGCGAACAGCAAGCCACTCCGGAACTTGTTGAAGATCAGCGTGTAGCCTCCCTCCTTGCCCATCGTGTCAATGATCGAGATCACGTCCTTCTCGATGGCGGAGAGCGCCTGGTCGCGCAACTTGCCGAGCTCTTTGTCGGCATCTTCCTGGAACCGACGCAACGCGATGGCCTGATCCTCGTAGTCCTTCTTGAGCTCGTCGAGACGCTCGGGAGCCAACGAGAGACTTCCCTCTTCGATCCGCTTGGCGAGATCTGCGAGCTGCTGTTGCATGGCTCGTCCCTCGGCCAGCTTCTCGTCCTGCTTGGCCTTGATCGACTCGAGGGCGGTCTTGCCGCGCTGCGACTCCATCACGATCCGGTCCGAGTCGATGACCGCGATCTTCGACTGGGCGGCGGCGGGAACGGCGGCGATGGCACCGAGGCTGGCGAGGAGGACAGTTCCTCCGACGAGGGTCTTGATCTTGCCAAACATGCTGAAAGGCTCCTTGGAATCTCTTGTAGGTTTCAGGGTTTTTGGATCGCCGGCATCAGAAGCTGGTACCGACGTCGAACTGGAAGGACTCGAAGCGGTCGCCCGGCTTCTCGTCGAGGTTGCTGGCGTAGATGAAGCGCAGGGGCAGGCCGAAGACCGGAACGAACATCCGCAACTCCGCTCCTGCCGAGTACCTCATGTTGTGGCGGTCGTAGTCCACTCCCAGGCTGGGATCGAAGACACCACCGGCGTCCGCGAAGAACACCAGGCGGAAAGGTCCTCCCAGCAAGACATGGTACTCGAGTCCCATCTCGGCGTACTCGGTACCACCCAGGATGTTGCCGAACTGATCGCGGATCGCGTTGCCGTTGGAGTCGCGGAGATAGAGCGATCGGTTGGCGAAGCCCCGCACGCTGCGAGAACCGCCGATGTAGTAGCGCTCGAGCAGCGGCAGGTCGTTGTCGCCGAAGGGATCCAGGTACCCCAGCTCGAAGTTGACGCCGAGCACGGTACGGGCCGGCGCCCGGGTGACCGGCTTGTAGTAGGTGAACGAGAGTTCGGGGCGCCAGAACTCCACCTCGCCGCCGAGGAAGCCGCCCGCGTACTCGAGCGAAGCGTCGATCCGCATCCCCCGGGTCGGCTCGATACGGCTGTCTTGGCTGTCGTACAGCCAGCTCGGACGCAGCGTCGACTTGCTGTAGGAGTCGACGAAGGCATCGATTTCGCCCGCGGCGTTGAGGGTTTCGATTCGCGACTCCAGATCGGTCAGCGAGTAGCTCAGTCGTGTCGACGTAAACAGTCCTCCGCTACGGCCATAGGTCAAGACGATTCCGGTCTCGTCCTGCTGTTGCCGCTGGTCGAGGAAGGTGTAGTCGAAGGAGCGATCGAAGATCTGGAAGCCGGCCGACTGGGGCCGGTCGCGAATCCAGGGCACGAAGTAGGAGAAGTCGTAGCGGTCGGAGGTGCCGCCGGTCTGGATGGCGACGGACAGGGTCTCGCCGCGGCCGAGGAAGTTCTGCGTCCGGATCGAGAACTGCCCGAAAAAGCCGTCGAGTTCACTCCATCCACCACCGAAGAGGAGCTCGGTACGGTCGGCCTCTTCACCTCGCACACGGAGGTCGACGGTGTGCTTCTCGGTGTCGAAGTTCTCGAACTCGACCGGATTGTCCTCGTCGAGCTGGAAGTAGCCGAGCTGGTTGAGCTTGTAGAGGCTGCTGCGGAGGGCCCCCATGTTGAGGACCCGACCCTCCTGAATCCGGAACTCACGGCGCAGCACGCGGTCCCGAGTTCGATCGTTGCCCTGGAACTCGAGTCGGCCGACGAAGTACTGGTCGGCTTCGTCGACATGGATCAGGACGTCGGCCACGTTGTCGGGCCGCTCGCGGAGTTCCACGTCGACCGTAGAGTAGATGTAGCCAGAGTTCCGATACAGGTCTCCCAGCGACTCGACGCCCTTGTCGATCGCCGAGGCCTTGAGCCACTGGGTCCGCGGGCGGTCGAACGCCCGAAGCAGCAGTTCGTCGGCGTAGACTTCGTTGCCATCGACCGAAATCTGGCCGAACTTCCAGCGCTCGCCCTCGTCGATCGGAATCGTCAGGAAGAGCCGTCGCTTCTGCTCTTTCACCGAGTCGGCGTCAGGACGCAGCGCCCGGATCTCGAGCTCCGGTTCGCCGATCAGGATGTTCTTGTAGCCCCGCTCCCGGTAGAGCTCGCGGACTCGCTCCATGTCTTCTTCGAACGTCGCTACGTTGTAGAGATCCCGTTTCAGGATCTTGCTGAGCGGACCCGAGGGGCGCGTCTTGCGCAGCGCCAAGCCCAGGCGGAAGTCCGAGAAGACCGTGTTGCCCTCGAAGTTGACGTCCTCGATCTTGACCTTGTCCCCCTCGTCGACCGCAAACTGGACCCGCACCTCACCGACTCCCACCTCCTCCAACGTATGGCTGACCTCGGCGAAGCGATATCCCTTCTCGGCGTAGAGATCGACGAGGGCCCGCTCCAGCCGCCGAAGCTCGCCCGACTCCAGCGGGACCCCTTCGCGAACCCGAATGCGCTCTTCGTCGATGCGATCTTCGACGTCGGACCGGTTCAGCTTCTTGAGTCCCTCGTACTCGACCGAGCGCAGGAGTGGACGTTCCCGCAAGATCACTCTGACCGTCACACCGCCGTCGGTCGCCTGTTCTTCGACCTGGATGTCATCGATCAGTCCTCGCGACCAGAGGTCGTGGATGGCGCGATTCAGTCCCGCCCGATTCAGGGGCCGGCCCACTTCGAGGCCCAGGTAGTAGCTCAGCGTCTCGTCGGACAGCGCTTCGAGACCCTCGTACTGGATCGCCGTCACCACCGGGCCCTCGGTCGCTGGCGCTTGAGCTGGCAAGACGGTAGACGAGATCAACAGGAGCAGCCCGATCAGGGCGGTAGTGCGCCGGCCGATCCCGACGGGCTCGGTTCGGTCTCGAACTGTGCGCAGTTTCCCTGAATCCCGTTGCCCGTGGTTCGTCATAGAGTCTAGATTCCGTTGCTTGACTTGGGTTCGATCGGGAGACCCCGATCGGGTCCGGCGGCCGCCGGACGCCCAAATATACCCTCAGTACGAGCCGAGCGCCATCATGGTTCGTAGCCGGCTCGCCCAGGGACCTCCGAAAGTAGGGCGCCTGTCCCCCTCAACCCATTTCACCTCGGTTCCATTCCCGCCCGGGGTCGGGCTCGACTGCACCGCCCGCACTTCACCGAGGACCCGGCATCCCCTCTTCCCTGACGCACCGGGACGCGCCGAGGCCGAGTCAGCCGGGTACCAGACTCTGATCCGTAGGCTGGCTCGGTTCCGGTCCTGGCGTCTCCGACTCGTCGACGACCTCGAGTTGCAGAGCGTCGTCCTGACAGGTCACCTCGATCCGACCGATGGTCTCACCGCGGCGAGAGATCAACACCTCGGAGACCGCGTCCTGTACATGCCTTTGGATCGTGCGTCGCAGCGGACGCGCCCCCGTCGAAGGATCGATCCCCGCCCTTTCGAGGAGCCAGTCCCGCGCCGAATCGCTGACCACTACGGTCAGATCGCGCTCGGCCAGGGTCTCGTTGACGTCGTCGAGCAGGATATCGACGATGCTGCGCAGGGCGACCGACGACAGAGGCTTGAATACGATCACCTCGTCCAGACGATTGATGAACTCGGGACTGAACTGCCGTCGCAATTCGCTGAGGATCTCCTCCTCCAGAAATCGGAAGTCCTCCTCCTCCGAGCCGTCACCGAAACCCATGCGTCCCTTGTGCAGCACCAATTTGCTGCCGACGTTCGAGGTCATCAGGACGATTGCATTGCGGAAGTCGACGCGATTGCCATAGCTGTCGGTCAACACACCGTCGTCGAGGATCTGCAGGAGAAGGTTGGCCACGTCGGGATGAGCCTTCTCGATCTCGTCGAAGAGGACCAGCGAGTACGGCTGACGGCGAATCCGTTCCGTCAACTGGCCTCCCTCTTCGTGGCCGACGTAGCCGGGAGGCGAACCGATCAGTTTCGATACGGCGTGCTTCTCCATGTACTCGCTCATGTCGAAGCGAATCAGAGCCTCTTCCGAGCCGAACAGGAAGGACGCGAGTTGTCGCGCCACCTCGGTCTTGCCGACGCCCGAAGGGCCGAGAAAGATGAAGGAACCGACAGGGCGCCGCGGATTGCTGACGCCCAGCCGAGAGCGCCGAATGGCACGACTGATCGAGGCGATCGCCCGGTCCTGGCCGACGACTCGGCGGCGAAGAATGGCCTCCATATCCATCAACCGCTCCGCCTCCTCGGCTTCGAGACTGGCGACGGGGACACCGGTCCAGGAGGCGATCACCTCCTCGACGTCCCCCGTCGTCACGGTGAGCCTGCCCCCCTCCTCGGTCGAGCGGGTCAATTGCTCGAGGTCCTCTCGTAGCTCGACCTCGCGTTCTCGCAGGTACACCGCGCGCTCGAACTCCTTGGCCGAGATCGCACTCTTCATGTCTTGCACGACCTCTTGAATTTCGCGTTCGAGGCGACGGATCTGCTGCGTATCGCGGACTCGACGTAGTTTGACCTTGGCTCCGGCCTCGTCGATGACGTCGAGGGCCTTGTCCGGCTGATGGCGATCGGTGATGTAGCGCGTCGAGTGGGCAATCGCCACCCGCAGTGCCTCGGACGAGTAGTGCACCTTGTGGAAGGTCTCGTAGCGTTCGCGGAGCCCCTCGAGGATCTGCATGGTCTCACCGGGGTCGGGTGGCTCGACCCGCACGGACTGGAAGCGTCGCATCAACGACCGGTCGCGCTCGATGTACTTGCGGTACTCCTTCAGGGTGGTCGCGCCGATACAGGAGATCTCGCCCCGCGAGAGTGCCGGCTTCAGAATATTGGCGGCATCGAGTGACCCTTCGGCCGAGCCGGCTCCAACGAGGGAGTGGATCTCGTCGATGAAGACCACCACGTCGGGACTGCCCTGCAGCTCGCTCAGAATGCCCTTCAGACGTTCTTCGAACTGTCCTCGGTACTTTGTACCAGCCACGATCAGCGAGAGATCCAGGGCTACCAACCGCTTGCGCGACAGCGACATCGGTACCTTACCGTCGACGACCCGTTGCGCCAGCCCCTCGACCATCGCCGTCTTGCCGACCCCGGGCTCACCGAGCAGGATCGGGTTGTTCTTGCTTCGACGAGACAGGATCTGGACGATCCGTTCCAACTCGACGTCCCGACCAATCAGGGGATCGAAGGCTCCCTGAGACGCCAGTGCCGTCAGATCGCGACCGTACTCACTGAGAAAGGGCAGGTCCTTCTTCTGCTGGGAAGCCTCCCGCTCTTTGGCGATCTTGGTCAGTTCCTCGCGAACCGCGTAGAGCTCGAGACCCTGCTCGGTGAGAATGCGCATCGCCAGGCAGCCGTCGACCCGTAGCAGTCCGACCAGAAGGTGTTCCGACCCAACCGAGGGCGAGAGCATGCTCTCCGATTCGTGCGAGGCGTAGGCGAGGATCTTCTTGGACTCTTCGGAGAGCGGCAATTCGGCCGTCGACGAAATTCGGTCGACGAAAACCCGTTCCCCCTCGATCTCACGGCGGATCTCCTCGGGTTTGACGCCGAAGTGGCGAAGCAGCTCGCTGACGGTTTCTTCGCCTTCACGGAGGACGCCGAGAAGCACATGCTCCGATTCGATGACGCGACTCCCCAGCTTGCTCGCCTCGTAGCGTGCAAAGAAGAGTGCGCGCCGTGCCTTCTCGTTATACTTCTCGAACATACCGTCTGCTCCTCTTGGTCCGCCGCCTGCCGAACTCCCGATTCAGCCGAGGCCAGGGCTCCGCTACAGGTGCCGGCAAACGCGATGGGCGAGCCTTCAGGGGTCTTAAAGAACCTTACGGAGCGGGGGTTTCGGAAGGCCGGGCAACCTCACCCAGCAAACCCGCATCCAACGTCAAGACTCTACCACAGCGGCGGGCGATGGCCGGGTTGTGCGTGACCAGGACCAATGTTGTTCCATGGTGTTCTGCCATGTCTCGCAGCTGATCAAACACCTGGTCACCGGTCGCCGGATCGAGGTTGCCAGTGGGCTCGTCGGCCAGGAGCAGAGGTGGTTCGAGAAGCAGGGCGCGACAGAGAGCCACCCGCTGCCGCTCTCCGCCCGAGAGTTCCGAAGGAAAGTGGTCCAAGCGAGCCCCCAGTCCGACGCCATCGAGCAAGGAGCGGGCCCGCGTTTCGATCCAAGACAGGGCTCGTCCGGCGATGCGCCCCGGCAACATGACGTTCTCCAGCGCATCGAAGTCGGGCAGTAGCTGATGGAACTGGAAGACGAACCCGACCTTCTGGTTGCGGAACTCGGCCAACCGGCGGCCCCCCAGCGTCGCGAGATCGACTCCATCGACCTCTACCCGGCCGCGGTCCGGAACGTCGAGCCCACCGAGAAGATGCAGGAGAGTCGACTTGCCAGACCCCGAAGGTCCGACGATCGCTACCCTCTCACCAGGAGCCACGGACAGGTCCACCCCTCGCAGGACCTCTACCTTGCGCTCACCGTCGACGAAACTCTTGAACAGGCCACGTGCCTCGACGTGCTGGCTCATCGGCGGAGCGCCTCCACTGGAGGCAACTGCCCCACGCGCTGGGCGACGAAGTACGTGCTGCCCCAAGCCAGCAGGAAGGAGAGCAGAAGCACCGCCAACAGATCGGCCGACTCGACTCGAAACGGCAGGTAGTCGAGGAAGTACACACGGTCTGGTAGCCGAACCCAGCGCTGCCGATCTAACGTCCAGGCCAGCAGGCTCCCGGCCACACCACCGACCAGCGCGCCGCCACCGGCCAGCAGTCCCCCCAGCACCAGAAACGACGTACGGACCTGATCCACCTGAGCCCCCATCGCCCGCAGCATGCCGACCTCGTGCCGCTTGTTGGCGATGAGGAGCGCCAGGTCGGCCACCAGGGCGAGAGATGCCACCAACAGAATCAGCGACACCGCCACGAACATCACTGTCTTCTCCAGCCGCAGGGCGAAGAAGAGTGGACGGTTCAGTTCCTTCCAGGTTCGAATCCTGGTCCCCTCCGGCAGTGTGGTCTGGAGTTGACCTACCAGCGCCTCGGCCGTGTCCAGCCCCGTAGTGGTCACGACCAATCGCGCCGCGCGGCGAGGAATCAGGGTCCTGGCGACCTCCAGGGGCAGTGCCAGCCGCTCGACCTCTTCGGTACGGCCCTCGGCGAACGTACCGGCCAGTCGCAGGCTGCGAACCCGCGGCTGGGGACCGAGCGGACCCAGCGTAGGCTCGGGCGAGATCACTTCCAAGGCCGAGCCGGCTTCCAGTCCCCACCGTTGGGCCAGACCATCGCCGACGTAGAGCCCACCCTGCTCTCCCTCGGCCCCGGGGAAGAAGGTAGGAAGACGACCGGCGTACCCCAACAGTTCGACCGGTTGGACCAGACCACCACTCCGTACCCAGCCCCGTCCTCGCACGATCTCCTGGACGCGCACCACCCCGTCCGCTGCCTCGACCAGAGTCTGGGCGGCGGCTGCCCGATCTTCCGGCAGCTCGATTTCCAAGTGGGGCGTGCGGGCCAGAACCTCACTCCGCAACGCGTCCTGCAAGCCCGCCAGTGCCGCCAGCGCTAGCACCAGCGCGCCGACGCCCAGGGCGATGCCGACGGCGGCCACCGTCGAGAGGAAGTTGACGAAGGCATCTCGGCGCGCACTCCGCAGAAAGCGAAGGGCAAGCAGTATGGCCAGCGGCAGTCGCCAGGGCCAGCGTGTCAGCGGTCCGACTCCTCGTCCGACGGCAGGGGCGAACGAGCGGGCTCCTCACTTGCCTCCTCGGCTACCGGTCGCATCAGCGGAAAGAGAATGACGTCGCGGATCGACTGCCGGTCGGCGAAGAGCATTGTCAACCGGTCGATCCCGATCCCCTCGCCGCCAGCCGGCGGCATGCCCATCTCCAGCGCCTCGATGTAGTCGGCGTCGAAACCGTGGGCTTCGGCATCGCCGGCGTCCTTTGCCGCCAGCTGCTCCTGGAAGCGCTCGGCCTGGACCCGAGGATCGTTGAGCTCCGAGAAGGCGTTCGCCACTTCCATCCCTCCCATGAACAGCTCGAACCGCTCGACGAACCGAGGATCGTCGTCGCGCTGCTTCGAGAGCGGAGAGATGTCCACCGGGTAGTCCGTGATGAACGTCGGCTGGACGAGATGGCTCTCCACCGTCTCGTCGAAGAGGGCCATCAAGAGGTACCCGTACGTCTGGGTCGTCGGCAGTGCGATCTTGCGCGCCGTCAGCTCTTCGCGGAGTGCGTCCACGGTATCGAGCCGCTCGGCCGGGATCCCGGCGAAGTGGGTGATCGCCTCTCGCACCGTGAACCGCGGCCAGGGGCGGCTCAGATCGAGGCGCTCCCCCTGCCAGCGAAGCCCTGATTCCCCCAGCAGCTGAGCCTCCAGGTGACAGAACAGCTCCTCGGTGAGCTGGATCAGGTCTTCGTAGTCGACGAAGGCCCAGTAGAACTCGAGCATGGTGAACTCGGGATTGTGCTGAGTGGAGATCCCTTCGTTGCGGAAGTTCCGGTTGATCTCGTAGACCCGATGAAATCCCCCTACCGTCAAACGCTTGAGGAACAGCTCGGGAGCGATCCGGAGGAAGAGCTCGAGGTCGAGAGCATTGTGATGGGTGCGGAAGGGCCGGGCTGCGGCCCCTCCCGCCATCAGGTGCATCATCGGGGTTTCCACTTCCAGGAAGCCTCTCTGATCGAGGAAGTTGCGAATCTGACGGACGAGTCGCGAGCGCATCTCGAATACCCGACGCGAGTCGGCGTTGACGATAAGATCGAGGTACCGCTTGCGGTATCGCATCTCGACATCGGTGAGACCGTGCCACTTCTCGGGCAGGGGTCGCTGCGCCTTGGCCAGCAGCACCAGGTCCTCGAGCGCCAACGACAGTTCTCCGGCGCGAGTCCGCATCACCGCCCCCGTCGCCCCGACTACGTCCCCGAGGTCGAGTCGGTCCAGCAGGGCGATCACTTCGTCGGACATCTGCGGCCGGCGCACGAAGAGCTGCAGCTTCTCGTCGCCCTCTCCGAGGTCGATGAACTGGACCTTGCCGTGGCCCCGGATCGCTCGCACTCGGCCCGGGACGCGCACCACGATCCCCTCTTCGTCGAGCTCTTCGGCCGACAGGTGGCCGTACCGCTCGTGCATGTCGGTGGCTTCGCCGTCGTGATCGAAACGGTGGGGAAAGGCGTCGACGCCGCTATCGACCAGCTCGTCGAGCTTGCGTCGGCGGTTCCTGATCTGTTCTTCGAGTTCGGACATCGGAACACTCCATGAAGTGACGGGAGCCCCGCGACGCACCTCGCGTCGACCGAAGCTCCCGGGCAGCCCGAACCCTATCAGAGGCGGGGCTCCTCGCGGACGGCCGCTGCGCTCAGTTCAGGACCGGTGGCTGACGACGCAGAAGAGGACGCACCGGGCCCCCAGCGAGGGGCGCAGTCTGCCGATGCCAGGAGACTCAGCCGACCAGATCGGCGTCACCGAGTACCGCGCCGAACAGCGTCTGGAGCCGCGCGGCCGCCGAACGGCCGGCTTCGAGAACCTCTTCGTGATCGAGGGGGACGTCCAACAAGCCCGCCCCTAGGTTGCTGACCACCGACACGACCGCGCACTCGAGCCCGAGGTGGTTGGCGGCGATCACTTCGAGCACCGTTGACATCCCGACCACGGTGGCTCCGAGAGTGGCCAGCATCCGGACCTCGGCCGGCGTCTCGTAGCTCGGTCCCGCCATGCCCGCGTAGATGCCCTCGGCGAGAGGCACTTGCCGCTGATCGGCATGGTGGCGCAGAAGTTTGCGCAGCCGCCGCGAGTAGGCGACCGTCATGTCGGGAAAGCGAGGTCCCCACTCCGGGGGAGGGTCACCCTCCAACGGATTCTTGCCCATGAGGTTGAGGTGATCCTCGAGCAACACCAGATCGCCGGGCTGGTGCTGCGGATCGACAGCTCCGGCAGCGTTGGTCATGATGAGATTTCGCGCCCCGAGCAAGGCGCCGAAGCGGGTCAAGAAGACCGTCTGGGCCGCAGTGAGCCCCTGGTAGCCGTGGACTCTGCCGCGGTAGTAGAGCACCACTCCGCTGCCCGTCCTCAACAGCTGAAACTCCATCGGATGACCGACGATGCCGTGCGCCGGAAAGGGCAGGAGTTCTTGCAACTCGCCCTGGGCCAGCACCTCGGCCTCGAGGTCGATGGCCAACCCGGAGCCCGAGACGAGAATGGTCTGAGGAAGGGCCCGACCCTTGGCACGCCAGGAGTCGACCGCGGACTGCAACTCAGCTACGAGATGGTTCATGCGCCGGAGAATAGCGCACTCCCGAGGCCGCAAGCACGCCGTGGCTGCGTCGGCGAGCGACTAGTTTCGATGAACCTGCAACCAGAGCCCCGAATACTCGCGCATGAGACGCATCCGGAGGAGCTGCAGCTCCCGGGCGGTGTCGAAACTACCCGAGGTCACGGCCTGAGAGATTTCATGGTCGAAACGACTGACGAACAGATCCGCCAGGCGGGTCGTCAGACGGGCCCGCAGGAAGACCGGTGCTTCCTTGGTGATGGCCGTGTCGTCGAGAATGCCGCGGATCTCCTCATTCTCCTCCATCGACCGCGAACGCAAGGCCGCCGCCCAGAGTACGAACTCTTCGAGGTTGCGATGGCAGTTGACGCCATCGGTCGTCAGGTTCCGGTAGGCGACCACCTCTCGCGGCTCGAGGCGATAGGGAAAGAGCTCCGGAGAGAGTACTGCCTTCTTGGGATCGATGTCTTCGTCGACCCCCTCCAATGCCCCGATCAGGTCCCGGCGGTAGTCCGCCAACAGTTCCTCGTCCCAATTGAGTCGGCGAGCTCCGGTTTCGTCGTCCTCGGAGGGCGCGACCGGATCCTCTTCCAGCGCATGCGCTCCCCCTAGCTCCAACACCTGATCTGGAACGAAGAGCGCCTCCCCGTCGCGGAGGCCGTGGAGTCGCGGGATCAGATCCCGCACGTGCTGTCGGAGCCGGGCCAGTTCCTCCAGACTGAGCGTCTCGTTCTGGAGGTTCTTCTCGAAGCTCTCCACCTCCTGTCGGAAGGTCGTGAGTTCGACGTCGAGCTCGGCGTCGACGGTGACTTCCCGTTCGAGTTCGAAGATTCGCTGATAGTCAGCGACGATCCGCTGTTCTTCGCGGCGGTACAGTTGCTGAATGTGGTTTCGCAGCTCGATGTTGGTCTCGACGATCGCCATCAGGACCGTCGGATGGAAGAAGAGATCGCCGAGCCCCAGCTTGCACTCTCGATACTGATGGATCAGTCGAGGCTCGATCAGTCGGTCGAAGGTATCGACCTCGATCATGCGCCGCCGAAACTCGCCCACGGTCCGGCCCGCCTGGTCGATCTCGGTCTGCCCCGCCTGCCGCCCCATCAGCTCCCAAAGGCTGTCGAGGATCTGCTTCATCTGCGACCTACTGCGTAGGACCCACGGCCCCTGCGGCCCCTGAGCCTCCTCGGCGACCTTGGTGATCAAGAAATCGATCTTGTCGTTGTGGTCCTGTGACCAGTCTACCGAGCCGAAGTTGTACAGGTAGAACTTGACCAGCTGCACGATGATGCTGTCGTTGTAGTTCTTGACCCGCTGGAAGAAGAGCCGCAGCAACGAGGGGGAGACCTTGCCGTCCTCTTGCAAGAGGAGCCGGTTCAGTTCGGTGAGCCGTCGTTCCGCCATCTCGAGCTCGCTGCGGACTCGATCGGTCTCGGAAGCGTTGAGATTCTGGGAAACTTCCTTCAGCAGGCCGTAGACCGCCTGAAAATCTGCCGAAGACTGGCTAAACTCGCCGTCCATCAGAAGCTTGTGCAACCCCTGCAAGAACTGATGAAAGGTCCAGGCGGACTTGAACCTGGCCGACAGGTCGATGTACCGCTGATGCAGACTGTTTAGCTCTTCCACAGACATCAGTTGTTCCTCATGGGATGTCAATCATTCTAAGGGAACGACCAACAAAAGGAAAACACCATGCCGCAGACCCTCATCTCCAGCGAAGAGCTACAACAGCGGATCCGAGAGCTGGCCGCGGAGATCGACCGTGACTACCGAAACTGTGAGAATCTGATCTGCGTTGGGGTGCTCAAGGGCTCGGTCTTTTTCATGGTCGATCTGCTCAAACAGTTGGAGATTCCCCTGGCTGTCGACTTCTTCCAGACCTCCTCTTACGGCAGTGCCACGGAGCCGGGTGAGGTGAGAATCCGGAAGGACCTCGACCTCGCGGTGCGCGGCAAACACGTGCTTCTCATCGAAGACATCGTCGACACCGGCTTCACTCTGCGCACCATCCTGGATCTCCTGAAGTTTCGCGGTGCCTCGTCGGTCAAGCTGTGTGCGCTCCTCGACAAGCCGTCGCGCCGACAGATCGAGGTCCCGATCGACTATCGTGGTTTCGCCATCGAGGACAAGTTCGTCATCGGCTACGGGCTGGACTACGACGAACGCTATCGCAACCTGCCCTACATCGGCGTTCTGGAGGGCTAGACGCCATGCGACGCTATTCGACAGATTCCGCGCCTGCCGCCCTGGGGCCCTACGCCCAAGCCGTTTCCTGTGGCGGATTCCTCTTCACTTCCGGCCAGGTAGGCATCGACCCCGAGACTGGAGAGTTGGTCGAGGGCTTCGAGGGCCAGACCCGTCAAGTCCTCACGAACTTGACCGCGGTCCTAGCCGCCGCCGGGCGAACGCCGCAGCACATCGTCAAGGCCACGATTTTCGTAACCGATCTCGCCGAGTTCCCTCGGCTGAACGAGCTCTACGGCACCTTCGTCGGCGACCATCGGCCCGCCCGATCCACCGTCGAAGTCTCCGCCCTGCCCAAGGGTGCCCTGGTCGAGATCGACCTCGTCGTCGCGCTCTGACCGGCCTTCAGTTGGAGGCGCGCTCCCAGAGTACAGTACGGTTGCGTCCCGTGCTCTTGGCCCGATAGAGCGCCTGGTCCGCGTGGTCGACGAGGGTCAGAGGGCTCCCCGACGCCGCGGCCGGCGCCCACGCCACTCCCACGCACACCGTCAGTACCGAAGCTACGGGGGACGCGGGGTGCGCGATCTCGAGTCCCTCGATCGCCGCCCGGAGAGTCTCCGCTAACTCGAGTGCGATCTCCTGCGAAACGTCGGGAAGGATCGCCACGAACTCTTCGCCGCCGTAGCGCGCCACGAAGTCCTCCGCCCGTTGAACGCAGTTCGAGATCTCCCGCGCCACGGCCTTGAGGGCTCGGTCGCCAGCTCGATGCCCCTGAGAATCGTTGTAGCCCTTGAAGGCATCGATGTCGATCATCAACACGGCGAGGGACGACTGGCGCCGCACGGCCCGTCGCCATTCCCGTTCGAGGGTCTCGTCGAAGGAGCGACGGTTCGCCACGCCGGTCAGGCCATCGAGGCGGGTCTGTCGTTGCAGTTGTCGGTTCGCCTGCGCCAACTCGTCGGTGCGGAGTCGGACCTCGTTCTCGAGGCGCCGGCGACTGCGGCGGGCGCGGTACCCCCGCAACAGGTAGAGGACCCAGGGGACAATGACCAGCAGCATGCCGAGGGCCAGCCGTACCATCGGGGTTTCCAACAGCGTCGGCTGGACCAGGACCGAGACGCTGGCACCGAGCGGGTTCTCGAGACCATCTTCGTTGCTCGCAGTCACCTCGAAGGTGTACTCCCCCGGGGGCAGGTTCGTGTAGTAGGCGACGCGTCGGTTCTCCACCTCCCTCCACTCTGGATCGAAGCCGGCCAGGCGATACCTGAAGGTGAGATTCTCCGGCGAAAGGAGTCCCAACGCCGTGTAGTGGATCTCGAGATCTCGGCCGGTGGCAGGGACCACGATCCGCCCCTCGATCTCGCTAGACACTGCATCGACGGAGTAGGTCTCGAGCACGACCGGCGGCGCGATTCCGTTCCGACGCAGGTTTCCGGGATCGACCACCGCCGCGCCCATCACCGTGGCGAACCACAGACGGCCCGATCGGGTTCGCCATGCCGACGGCTGCGAGGTCCCGTTGCACTGGTCCGCAGGCAGGCCGTCGGCGCGATCGAAGGTCGTCACGGTCAGTCGCTCGATCTCGCCCCGCTCCAGACGCTCTAGATCGGAGCGGGCGATGCGCTGAACCCCGTAGTTCGATGAGGTCCACAGGTGGCCCAGATGGTCGTCGACGATCGAGAAGATTCGTTCCTGCTGCAAGCCCGCTTGTCGACCGTAGGGGCGGAAGCGACGCGAACCACCCTCGCCGACCTGGTGGAGTGCGAGTCCCCGATCGGTGCCGACCCAGAGTCGGCTCTCGGAGTCTCGCGCCAGCACGAACACTCGCGCGCTCGGCAGTCCATCTGTCTCGTCGAACACCTCGAGCCCGCCCGGTGTCCATCGGTAGAGACCATCGAGCGTGCCCATCCACACCGATCCATCGGGATCAGCATCGAAGGCCATGACGTTGAGATCTCGCAGCCCGGAGCTGCGATCGAAAACCGAGAAGGACTCGTCGGCGGCGCGGCGTGCCGCCCCCTGGTTGGTCCCCACCCAGAGTGTCCCGTCCGCACCCGTCGTGATCGCCAAGACAATGGCTCCGGGCAGACCATCGGACAGACCAACCCGGGTTACCACTCGGCGCTGGTCGATCGACACCAGGCCAGCCTCGGTACCTACCCAGAGCGCTCCGTCGGGGCTTTGGTGGAGGCTCTTGACGAGCCTCGACCCCAGTTCCTCCTGGCCGAAGCGTTCGACGACCTCTCCCGACTCGAGACGCACCAATCCCCCACCGTCGGAACCGATCCAGACCCCACCCTGCGCGTCCTCCAGAATGGTCCGCACGTTGTCGTGGGGTAGCCCGTCGGCCTCGTTGTAGGTTGCGAATCGAAGGTCCCTCAGGGCATGCAGACCACCTCCGTTGGTTCCGATCCAGAGGCTGCCCTCCGAATCCTGCCAAAGCGACCTGACGAGTTCAGACTCGAGTCCGTGCCGACGATCGAGGACCTCGAGTCTTCCCTGGCTCCAACGCTGGACTCCGCCACCATCCGTACCGAACCACACCGTCTGATCGCCGTTCGAACCGTGATCGAGGAGCAGCGTCCGCACGGCTCCTCTCCCCGATCGATCGGAGCCCCGATCCGGCTCTGTCCACCCACTGCCCTCTACCGATCGATGGTAGAGATTCCCCCCCTCGGTGCCGGCCCAGACACCCGACTCGTCGCTCGCCAGGGCAAGTACCGAACGTCCATCTGGGATCGCGCTGGTCTGCACGACCCGATCGGTCACGATGCGGGTCAGAACGCCACTGTCGAAACCAGCCCACAGGTCTCCGTTGGGAGCCAGTTCCAACGTCCGAATCGTCGCCTCGGGGAGTTGCTCGCCGCCTACGAGGTCTGCGATCACCTCGCCTTGGAACCAACGAACCAGGCGAGGACCGAGGGCTGCCCAGACCCCGCCGGACCCATCGGCCTCGACCGCCAGGACCGCACGCCCGTCGATGTCGGAACTGCGCAACACGACCTCGAAGTGGGCTCCACGCCGTCGACTGATGCCCGCCGCCGTCGCCACCCACAAGGTGCCGTCTCGTCCCACCGCCAGGTCGTAGATGGCGTCGTGCTCGATCCCCGGGGTCGACTCGCTCCGGAAGACCACGAAGCGAATTCCGTCGAAGCGGACCACACCTTCGTAGGTGGCCAGCCAGAGGTAGCCATCCGGTGTTTGTACGATCTCGTGCACCGTCTGCTGGGGCAAACCATCGCGCCAACCCGCCAGGTTGTACTCGTTCAGGCTGCGCGAAGAGTCGAGGGCTGGCAGCTGATTCGCGCTCGACAACAGCAGGAGCAGGAGCAGTCCGCTCACTGCGCCGGTGGCCGCCCTCCGAGACCTACTGCTGTGGCGTCTCACGGCGAGATTGTACTCCTTCGCGATGAAGCTGCGGCTCGCTCGAGCGCCGGGACCGTGAAACAATCGGCCGAATGCTCGTCCTCGCAGCCTAGGCTGAGTGCGACATCTCGAAGGCCACAGGTCGAGCGAGCGCACTTCGACGGACTCCCGAGCCCGATGCCAGGGTTCCGCCGAATCGCTTGCCCTCGCGCCGAAACCGCGTACCCGATACCCTCGGAGACCTCATGAAACCACCCAGTGAAGCCGTCGCCGCCAAGCCCCAAGGGGAGCGCGACTTCCGGTTGATCGGAACTCCTTTTCGGCGGGTCGACGCCCGCGCCAAGGTGACCGGCCAGACCCGTTATGCCGACGACCTCTCCTTCCCGAGAATGGTCCATATGCGTCTGGTGCGAAGTACCGTGCCCCACGCTCGGATTCGGCAGATCGACTTCTCGCGGGCGGAGAAGGTGCCCGGCTTCCTCGGCAAGCTGACCGGCGAGGCTCTGCCCGAGACCTTCGGCATCCTCCCCGTGTCCCAAGACGAGCACGCGCTCTGCCCTGACGTCGTCCGGTTCGTCGGCGATCCAGTGGCAGCCGTGGTTGCCGTCACCGAGGATCAGGCGATCGAAGCAGCCCTCGCGGTCGAGGTCGAATACGAGCCATTGACGACCGTCGCCTCGATCGAAGAGGCGCTCTCGACCCCAGAACCCCGTATCCACGACTACGGAGTCGAAGGCAACCTCCACAAGGTCGTTTCGATGGAGTTCGGCGACGTCGAACCAGGCTTCGAGGAGGCTGAAGTCATCCTCGAGGATACGTTCCTCTACGAGGGCAATACCCATCTCCCGATGGAGCAGCATTCGAGTGTCGCGGTACCCGAAGACGAGGGCCGATTGACACTCTACTCTTCGACCCAGACGCCGCACTACTGCCACCGTGCGCTCGCCAAGGTACTCGGACTCCCCGCGTCGAGAATCCGCGTCGTCGGAACACCCAACGGCGGGGGGTTCGGCGGCAAGAGCGATCCCTTCAACCACGAGATCGTCGCCGCTCGCATGGCCCTCGACCTCGGCCGTCCGGTCAAGGTGACACTGACCCGCGAAGAGGTCTTCTACTGCCACCGAGGGCGCCACCCGGTGCTCATGGCCCTGCGCACTGGCTTCACCAAGGACGGCGCAATCACGGCCCAACACCTCAAGACCGCGCTCGATGGCGGCGCCTACGGTAGCTACGGCGTGGCCAGCACCTACTACACCGGGGCCCTGCAGACCGTGACCTACGACCTGCCTCGCTACCGGTTCGACGGGGTCCGGTGCTTCACCAACAAGCCCCCCTGCGGCCCCAAGCGGGGCCATGGCACCCCGCAGCCACGGTTCGGCTTCGAGATTCAACTCGACAAGGCCGCGCACCAACTCGGGATCGACCCGGCAGACATCCGATTGAAACACCTGGCCGCACCCCACACGATCACGGCGAACTGGCTCAAGGTCGAGACCATCGGCCTGCGCCAATGCATCGAGAAGGTGGTCGAGGGTAGCGGTTGGCGCGAGCGCTACGGCAAACTGCCGCGGGGACGTGGCCTGGGACTGGCCTGCGGTTCCTATCTCTGCGGCGCGGGGCTGCCGATCTACTGGAACCACATGCCCCAGTCCGGAGTGATGTTGAAGCTCGACCGTAGCGGCGGGGTCGCGGTATTCTGCGGCGAGAGCGAGATCGGTCAGGGCTCGGACAGCGTCTTGGCCGCTATCGTGGCCGAGGTCCTCGGCGTCGATCTCCTCGACATCCGGCTCTGCGTCGCCGATACCGACTTGACCCCGGTGGATCTCGGTTCCTACTCCTCCCGGGTCACGCTGATGATGGGTAACGCCGCCCTGCAGGCCGCACAGCGAGCGCGCGATCTGATCGCCTCGGCGGTCTCGAAGAAGCTGGAAATCCCGGCCTCCCGTCTGGTGTTCGCCGAGAACCGGGTCTTCGACGCCGCCGATCCCGAGCAGGGCGTCACCTTCCAGGAGGCCTCAATCATCGCCGAAGCCCTGCACGGTACGTTGGCCACGACGGGATCGTACATTCCTCCCCGTTCCCCTGGCCGCTATCGGGGGGCTGGCGTGGGCCCCTCACCCACCTACTCGTACTCGGCCAGTGTCGTCGAGGTCGAGGTGGATCCCGACACTGGCCTCTACGAGGTACACCACGTTTGGATGGCACACGACATCGGCCGCTCGATCAATCCAGCCTTGGTGATGGGACAGGTCGAGGGAGGCGTCTACATGGGACTGGGCGAGGTGCTCATGGAGGAACAGGCCTTCCGGCGGTTGCCCAAACGGCTCTCCGATTCGCTGGTCCACAAGATGCCCTCCCTGCTCGAGTACAAGAGCCCTACCTTCCACGACATGCCGCCGGTCACCACCTACCTGGTGGAAGACCCCGATGCGCTTGGCCCGTTCGGGGCCAAGGAGGTGGGTCAGGGTCCGCTCCTGCCGATCATGCCGGCGGTGGCCAATGCCATCTTCGACGCGGTGGGCGTTCGGGTCGACCAGACACCGATTCATCCCCACATGATCCTCGAGGCCCTGGCGGCCCAGGCCAACGAGGAGGAAGGACGCTACGGCCCCACCGCCTTCCCCGAGGTCGACTTCGGGGAAACGCTGCTGGTTCCGACCCCCGAGCAGGGCGGAGACGGACGAGCGATCAACAGTTGGAAGGAGCAGCTGCGATCGGGCATGCGATCCTCGACCGGAACCATGACGACGCGCGACGAAGCGTTGTCCAACAAGAAGGGAGCCCTGACCACATGATTCGTCTGCCCCCTTTTGCGTACCGTCGCCCCACCGACCTGGCCGACGCCGCCGCAATGCTCGCCGGCGAGGGCCCCGAGACTCGTCTCGTAGCCGGCGGAACCGACCTCTGGCCGAACCTGAAGCGACGCCACCAGCAAGCCTCGACCGTCATCAGCCTGATGGGGATCCAGGGCCTCGCAGGGGTAGAGGAAACCGAGGATGGTGGTCTACGGATCGGCGCCACGACTCCCCTCTCCACGGTCGCAGACCATCCGGTCGTGCGGTGGCGGTATCCTGGTCTGAGCCGAGCCATCGACAGCATCTCGTCTCCCCCCCTTCGCAACATGGGGACGATCGGAGGCAACCTCTGCGTCGATACCCGCTGCACCTACTACAACCAGAGCGAGGAGTGGCGGCGCTCGATCAACTACTGCATGAAAGCCGCCGGTGAGATCTGTTGGGTCGCTCCCAGCTCGCCGCGCTGTTGGGCGCACAGCGCCTCGGACTCGGCCCCCATGCTGGCGGCCCTGGAGGCCGAAGTCGAACTGGTCTCGACCCGCGGAAGCCGTCGCATTCCCCTGCCCCAGATGTATCAGGACGACGGCATCGAGTACCTGGCCAAACAACCTGACGAGATCCTGACCACCATCTACCTGCCGGCTACTTCCGATGCGGCCCACTGCCGCAGTAGTTTCTGGAAGCTCCGACGACGCGGCTCGATCGACTTCGCCGTGATGTCCACCGCTACGACGTTGTGGCTCGACGGTCACGGTCGAGTCGAGCGGGCTGCAATCTACCTCGGAGCCGTCGCTTCTTTTCCCAAACCGGCGGACAAGGCCGTCGAGCGGCTGATCGGTGAGATCCCTACCCCCGAGTTACTCGACCAGGTATCCGAGTTGGCCCGGCGGAAAGCGACGCCGATGGACAACACCGACTTTCAGGCTCAATGGCGCAAGGCGGTAGCGGGCAAATACATCCGGGCCGCCCTGCGAGAAGCCCTCGGTATGGACCCCGAACTGCTCGCCCCTAAGCACCAGGCGGGGGGGACTCCGACTTCGTGAGCTCTCCTCCGGTTCGCTGCGATTGGTGCCTCGGTAGCGAGGCCATGAAGCGTTACCACGACGAGGTGTGGGGGGTCCCTGTCCACGACGACGCGGCGCTCTACGCCAAGCTCGTGCTGGACGGCGCGCAGGCTGGGCTGAGCTGGTCGACGATTCTCGACAAACGTGACAACTACTACCGTGCCTTCGATGGTCTCGATCCTGCGGTCGTGGCCGAGTACGGCCCCGAGGACGAGGCCCGACTCCTCTCCGACGCCGGGATCGTTCGTAACCGCCTCAAGGTCCGCTCGGCCATCCGAAACGCTCGCGGCGTCCTGGAGATTCAGCAGGAGGTCGGCTCGTTCGACCGCTATCTGTGGGACTTCGTGGATGGCGAGCCGATTATCAATCACTGGCGCTCGATGGCCGAGGTCCCGGCCCAAACCGAACTCTCGCAGCGCCTGAGCCGAGACCTCAAACAACGCGGCTTCAACTTCGTAGGCCCCACGATCCTCTACGCCTATCTGCAGGCGATCGGTATGGTCAACGACCACATCGTGACCTGCTTTCGCCACGCCGAGTTACATCCGTGACCGAGACCCTCGACCCACCGAATCTCTACGAGGAAGTTCTGAGTGCCCGCGGCGACGAGCCCCTGCCCGCGGCCAAGCCACCTCGCGGGTCGGCCGCGATCGTCCTGTGGCGCTACGATGCGGAGGATCGACTCCAGGTCTACTGGGTCGAGCGCTCCGAACGAGTGCGGTTCATGCCCGGCTGGTTTGCCTTCATCGGTGGCACCGTCTCTCGGGCTGACAGTCAGCTACCGGTAGCGGGAGAACCACGCGGGCTCGCGGCTCAGAACGCCCCCGAGTCCTTGCCCCCCGGACAGAGAGACGAGAGTCGAGACGTCCGCGGTCTGGTGGGGTGTGCGTTGCGAGAGCTCTTCGAGGAAGTCGGAATCCTGGTGACCTCCGGAACCTCAGCGTCATCAGAGGTGCTAACCACCGCCCGGGAAGCCGCACTCGAAGATCCGTCGACCTTCGGAAGGTTCCTCGAGTCGCACCAGCTCGAGCTCGATGCCCGCGACCTCGTGTTTGCCGGCCGTTGGTTGACACCGCCCTTCGCGCCGCTACGGTTCGACAACCGCTTCTACCTGCTCGAATGGCCGGCGGATCGGTCGCAGCAGCCGGAAGTCTGGCCCGGAGAGCTGGCCTCGGGCCAGTGGGTCTCTCCCCGCGAGGCTCAAGAGCGCTGGCTGCACGGAGAGGTTCTCGCCGCACCTCCGATCCTCCATATCCTGTCCGTCCTCGCCCAGGCCGGCCCACGAGAAGCGCTGCCTCGGTTGCAACGCCCCACCGAGGCCGAACTGGGCCCCTACCGCCGGGTCGAGTTCCGCCCTGGGATTCTCATGTTTCCGCTGCCATCGGCCACCCTACCTCCGGCCACCCATACCAACTGCTACCTTCTTGGCCAGGAGGAAGCGGTCGTCGTCGACCCGGGATCGGGTGACCCCAAGTCGCAGGACGACCTGGTGGCCGCTCTGCAAGAGGCCGAGGCTCGTCTGGGAAGACGCCCCACCGCGATCTGGCTCACCCACCACCATCCCGACCACATCGCCGGAGTGGAGCCCCTGCGCCGCCGACTCGGCCTCCCGGTCCTCGCTCACCCCCAGACCGGTGAGCGCCTCCGAGCGGTAGGCATCGAGCTCGATGGTCTGCTCGAAGACGGCCACGAACAGGAACTCGGCCCCGGCTACCTGGTCCGAGTCCACCACACTCCGGGGCACGCCCGCGGCCACATCGCGCTCTACGCCGAGACCCACGGTGCGCTCCTTTGTGGTGACCTCGTCTCGGCGCTCTCGACCATCATCATCGACCCTCCCGAAGGCAACATGGGCCAGTACCTGGACTCTCTCCAGAGGATGGCCGACCTGCAGCCCGACACCCTGTTTCCGAGCCACGGACCGATTCTCGCTCGGGGAGGACGTTTCCTGGCCAAGGCCCGCCAGCACCGTCTCTGGCGCGAGGAGCGCGTCTACGAAGCCTGGCAGGTAGGCCTCCGCGAGCCGGCCGAAATCCTGCCCCGCGTCTACGAGGAGATACCGCGCATGATCTGGCCACTCGCCGAGCGGCAGATCCGCGCCCACATCGAACACCTGCAGGAGATCGGGCGCATCTGATCGCGCCCCAACCTACTCACTTCTAGAGGAACACCCCATGGCAAACTCCTTTCGCCCCAACCCCCGTCCGCTCTTCGGCGCCCTCGGTGCCGTCCTGATGCTTCTGTCACTCCCTGGCTGCCGTCCCGAAGCCGGAGAGACGCCACCCCCCGTGGTCGATCTGGTGAGCCAGGCCGAAGCCGCCGGCGAGGCAATCGATGGAGAGCGCCTGCGAGAAGTGGTCGTCGACTTCTCCAGCGACGACATGCTCGGGCGTGGACCGGGGAGCGACGGAGACATCAAGGCTCGTGCCTATCTGATCGAGAGGCTGCAGGAGTTGGGGCTCGAACCGGGAGGATCCGACGGATCGTGGGAGCAGCCCTTCGAGATGGTGGGGATCACCACCTCGTCGCCCACTACCTGGACCTTTGATCAGGCTGGCGAACGCCTCACCTTCGACTACTGGGACGACTTCATCGCGGGGTCGGGCACTCAGGATGCCACCTCGACTCTCGAGAACGCCGAGGTGGTTTTCGTCGGGTACGGCATCCAGGCCCCGGAGTACGACTGGGATGACTTCGCGGGCGTCGACGTCCAGGGCAAGGTCCTCCTGGTGCTGAACAACGATCCCGACTGGGACCCTGAACTCTTCGAAGGAGACCGCCGACTCTACTACGGACGCTGGACCTACAAGTACGAGACTGCCGCGGCTCTGGGTGCGGCCGGAGCGATCATCATCCACACCACTCCGTCCGCCGGCTACGGCTGGCAGGTCATTCAGAGTTCCTGGACCGGGGAGCAGTTCGAGCTTCCGACCGAGGGAGAACCGAGGACCCAGGTCGCCGCCTGGCTCACCGAGGAAGCCGCCCGCAGCCTCGTCACCCACGCCGGGCACGACCTCGACCAGTTGATCGAGTCGGCTCGCCACCGTGAGTTCCAGCCAGTTCCGCTGGGGGTCACCACCTCGCTCACGCTCGAGAACAGTGTGCGTCGCGTCGAGACCGCCAACGTCCTCGGCCTTCTGCGAGGGCGCGATCCCGAACTGTCCGACGAGGTCGTCGTCTACAGCGCGCACTTCGATCACCTCGGTCAGCGTGAAGCCGACCCCGACGATCCGGATGCCGACACCATCTACAACGGTGCCCTCGACAATGCGACGGGCGTCGCGCAGCTGCTGGCCATGGCCCGGTCCTTCGGGACCCTGACCGAGGCGCCACGCCGCTCCCTGCTCTTCGCCTTCGTCGGCGCCGAAGAGCAGGGGCTCCTGGGATCGAAGTACTACGCCCGCCACCCCACCTTCCCGCCCGGCAAGATGGCTGCGGTCCTCAACTACGACGGTGGCAACATCTGGGGCCGCACCCGAGACATGACCTTCGTGGGCATGGAAAAGTCGAACCTGGGCCAACTGATCTCCGAGCTCGCGGCCGAACAGGGACGGGTGGTCAATCCCGATCAGTTCCCAGATCAGGGTTTCTACTACCGCTCCGATCAGTTCAGTTTTGCCAAGATCGGCGTTCCCGGCGTCTACCTGGACAATGGACTCGACTTCCTCGATCGGCCGGAGGGCTGGGGTTTGGAGCAGGTCGAGGGGTGGCTCGACCAGCACTACCATCAGGTGTCGGACGAGATCAACGACGAGTGGGTCTTCGATGGCATGGTCGAGGACGTGCGACTCGGCTTCAAGGCGGGGCTGATTCTGGCCGAACAGGACACTCTTCCGCAGTGGACGCCCGGCGACGAGTTCGAGGCGGCCCGGCGGGAGGCTCTCGCCGCGGTGGAATGAGCCGCGCGACGGTCGGGGTCTCGATCCTCCTCGGAGTGATCGGGCCCTGACCCTCGGCCCATGGCCGTCTTACTCCTCTACCGCGTCGAACCGGGCTTCCGCCCTTCGGCGCGCGGCATCCTCGAGAAACGCGTGCTGCAAGGCACGGCGAGCGAATCGCGACAGATCGGATCGCCGGTAGCCGAAGGTCTCGGCCAGCCGACGGTACTCGTCGGTCAGGGTGGTCGAGAAAAGCGGTGGATCGTCGGAGTGGACCGACACCGCCACCCCGGCGCGGTGGAGTCGATCGAAGGTGTGCTGGCTCAGATCCTCGAAGACCCCGAGGCAGACGTTCGACGAGGGGCAAACCTCCACCGGAATCCCCCGCGACGCGAGTTCCTGGACCAGGTCTGGGTCCTCGATCGCCCGCACCCCGTGCCCGATCCGCTCGGCCCGACAGAGTTCGAGTACTGCGCGAATCGACCCGGGTCCGTCGTGCTCACCGGCGTGCGCGACACAATGGAGGCCCGCCGCCGCGGCCGCAGTGAAGTGCTCCCGAAAGGGCTCGACTGAGAAGCCCTTCTCGATACCAGCCAGCCCCAACGCGACGACGCCGTGGTCTGTACCCGCCAACGCCCACTCCACCGTTCGGTCGGCCCAACGGGGTGAGATGTTCCGCACGATGTCCGGAATCCAGCGCACCGTGACGCCATGCTCGCGCTCCCCCTCGCACACCGTCTCCCACAGCGCCTCCCGAACTTCCTGGCCGTTGCAGCCATTCTGCAGATGGGTACCGATGGTGAAGTGGACCTCACTATGGAAGATGTTCTGCCGCGCCTGCTCGGCGATGAAGTCGCGCGCGATCAACTGAAAGTCCTCTGGGTCCCGCAAACAGCGGGAGCAGGTCAGGTAGATGTCGACGAAGTGCTCGAAGTCGCGAAACCGGAACCATTCCGCCAGCCCCTCCTCGTCGTCGGCTGGTAGTTCGACTCCTCGTCGGCGGGCCAACCGCAGCAAGGTCCGGGGTTGAATCGAACCCTCCAGATGTACGTGCAACTCCACCTTGGGCAGCGCGAGCAGCCAGTCGGATAGATCCGAGTCGGTTGCCTTCATTCGTCTCCCGGCCTTCACGCGTTCAGTTCGTCTCGGGACGCAGGCGCTCTTCCAGCCGGCGAAGAACTGGTACCGGCACCAGACCCGACAGGTCGCCCCCCAGACGAAAGACCTCCTTGACGAGGCGACTCGACACGAAGGTGTACTCCTCGCGCGGGGTCAAGAAGACGGTCTCGATCCCCGGATCCAGGCGGCGGTTCATCAAGGCCATCTGAAACTCGTACTCGAAGTCGGAAACCGCGCGCAGTCCCCGGATGATAGCGCGCGCACCCAGGCTCTCGACGAAGTCGACCAGGAGGCCCGAGAAACTCTGTACCGTGAAGATCGGGTCCTCGCCGACGACCTCACTGATCATGGCCACCCGCTCGTCGACCGAGAAAAGCGGCCGTTTTTCTTCGTTCTCGAGCACTCCCACCACCACCCGATCAAACAGCGGCTTGCAGCGCCGCATGATGTCGAGATGCCCTCCGTGCAGTGGATCGAACGAACCGGGATACACGGCGATCCGGGGGCCGGCAGAAGCGGTCGGATCGCTGCTACCACTCATCGTCGGAGCGTCTCCACGTCGATGGTCACGCGATTGAAGGCAGCATCCATCAGGCGGACCACCACGAAAGATCCCTCTTCAGGCACCGGCAGCAGGAGGGTCTCGGATCGGGAATCGAGAAGACCGTCCTCGGGACGCACGTCCTGCCATTCGCCCGCGTCGACGCTGTACTCGGCGCGGCGTATCGGGTTCCATCGGTCGCGTACATCGATCCGTAGTGTAGCCCCGCTCCGCTGAGCCTGCACGACTTCCGGTGGCGAGTGATCGATGACCACCGGCTCGCTCTGCCGGCGATCGACGAGTCCCTTCGGGTTCCCCTCCGCATCCGAGGCCGACAGCTGAAACCGGTAGATGCCGTCGGGAATGCCGCTGACGTCAAAGCTCAGGTGTTCCTCTTCGTGCTCATCCACGACATCGATCCAACGTTCTCCACCCTCGGGTCGAAACTGGAGCCGGTAGCGCAACGGGTCTCCGTTGGGGTCGCTGGCGGCCCAGACCAGGGTCCTGAAGCCCTGCTTCCACACGGACTTGTAGCGCTGCACGTTGTCGGCATCCGTCGTTTTCAGCGTCGTGAAGATGCCCTCTCGGTTGGGATGGACCGGTTCGAAGATCTGTTGGCTGGGGTTGAAGCTCTGAGGCACCTGGATCTTCCCGGGAGGCCAAACCTCGAGTTTGCTGATCCGGGGAGCAAGGTTGTGCTGACGGTAGGAGAGCTCCGCCGAGGACAACGTCGGCGAGGCCGCGCCGCCCTTGGCCAACATCCGCCACTGCACGAACCGGGCTGCGGGAAGCGTGCTCAACGAGAGATCGGTGCCCGCGCGAGGCTCGGTCCATTCCGACCAACTCGCATCCGGTTCGGCACTCGAGCCGCTGCGGAAGGAAAACCGTAGCGAACTCCCGTTCGGAACCTCGCCAAAGCGGTGGAAGGTGCCGAACTCCGCCATCTGACCGGCGTCGAGTACCGGACTCACATAGCTGCCTTCCCGCTGGCGACCGCTACTGAGCCGATAGAGCGCGGAAGCATTGGAGGTCGCCAGGGCCGGCAGTCCCCCTTCGTCCGGCAACAGACTGACGATCTGGCGTTCGTCGATGTCGTTCTCGAGAACCAGTTCGCCGCCCTGCAAGGAGTAGAGTCGTCCTTCGAGCCCCGTTCCGACCCACAGGCGATCAGAACCCCAGTACATCGAGAAGACGGTGTCCTCGGCGAGCCGTGCCACCGGCTCGACCTCACCCTGCGGCGCAATGCGCAGGATCTCGGAGCGGGGACCGCGGTGGCCCGGAGGGCGAGAACCCACCAGGTGCACTCCGGTCTCCTCCACCAGTACCACCGCCGTCCCCTCTTCACTGCTGTCATCACCGCTGGTCGAGGTTCCCGCCGCAGGCAGTTGACTGGCTTCGGAAGCGAGCACCGCAGCCCAGACCTCTCCTCGCTCTCCCGCCGTAAGGGCCACGACCTCGGGCTCGGGAGCATCGTAGAGGGTGCGTACCGTCCCCTGCGGGCCGATCTCTACGATCAAACCCTCACCAGCAGTCCCGGCCACCAGGCTGCCGTTGGAGCGTGCCAGCAGCGTGCGGACGTGGGTATCGTCGCTGTCCCACACGGTGCGAATCGTTTCGTCCGGAAGCACCTCCAAGAGTTTCCCCTCGGTGCCGGTAGCGACCAGAAGCGTACCGTCGGAACGCGGAATGATCTGCCAGATGTAGGTCTGCCCCAGCTCGATACGACGCTGGAGTACGCCTTGGGCCCAGTGGTACAACGAGCCGTCGGGGGAACTGCCGGCGTACACCGAGCCGTCCGCCCCCACCGCGACGGCGAAGACTTCTGGCTCCTCGGTCTCGAACAGTAGCTCGACTCCGCCTTCGGGGCGCACCAGCGTCACCCGGCCGTCGTTGCCCGTACCGACGACCCAGCCCTCGGGATGCTTGGCCGCCGCCAGCACGAACGGCTCTTCGAGACCGCTGTGCCTCTCGGCCCGGGCTGCGAGACGCAGCGTTCCCAGGCTGTCCACGCTGATCCCGTCGAGCGTCCCGCCGAGGAAGCCCGGTTGGTCCTGGAGGCGAAAGATCTTGACCTCCGAGGCAGTTGCCACTGGCGATACCCCCAACCCGCACAGGCCGAAGACAGCCACCCGCCGAGCGATGCGGAGGGCCCTCGTTACTACCGTTCTCTTCACTGGCTCCATCGGTCTCCTCGGGTCGATAGGGTTCGAGTTGGGTGATTCTGCTCTCTCATGCTCCCAGTGGAACTCCTCGGGCCACGGTTTCGGTGGCAGCATCGGTCGGACTCGGCTGGCCCTCGCTCCCGCCCTCCCCACCGGAGTCGGACGCATCGGGGTCCTGGGCCGTCACCGGGTCGGGGCGCACCACCTCGAGGTCGATGCGAACCCCACCTGCGATCGGTACTTCGAGCCGTTGGCTCGACTCTTGCGCGACCACCAGACGCAGGGGAACGGCGCTCTTCGACGCCGCACTGGTCCACAGGCTTTGCATCGAACCCGGGAGCTGAGGCAGGACCTCGCCGGCTACGGCGAGCCCCCGCCCCGAATGCAAGCCGAGCACGACGAGATCGCGTCGCGAGTGAAAGCCTTCGACGATCTCCAAGGCCTGTTCCAGTCGCACCGGTGAGGCCGGTTCGACCTTGGCCCGCTGCAGATCGATGGTCACCCCATCCCCCACCAGCAGGGAATAGCGACCCGCCGGCAGTTCCTGGGGAACCCGGATCGGTAGGCGATGGCGAATCACTTCGCCCCGGTACGGCACGAACTCGAGATTCAGGTTCACCTCCTGACCGGGCCGCACCTTGGTGCGGTCGGCGTAACCACCCACCAGAATCGCCGTTCTGGGTTCGGGGTGCTGGTAGATGTCGATCTCCAATCCGTGCAGCACCACCTCGTCAAAGGCGTTCTGGAGGAAGAAGTTGACATAGCCGAGCACGAACATCGCCGCCTCGCTGGCCGCCGTCAGACCATCGAAGCTCTGCTCCAGGGCCAGGACACCGTGCGAACCCAGGTCGAAACGGACGCTGAGATCGAGTCCCATCGGTCCGATAGTGGTCGAGGCCGAGCCCTGAGCCCCCAAGGTCGCTACCGCGGCCAAGGCAGCGGTGAGTTGAGGAATCCTGGCCAGTCGCATGGTGTAGCGCTGCGGTTCGGGGACGTGCACCGTCACCACCATGGGCGTGGTCTGTGCCTCGACTCCGAGCGTGCCCCGGACTCCGGGTTGACGGTCCTGGTGGAAGGCGCCGATGGTCTTCCCCAGACTCGCGATCTTGAACGAGTTCGCCGCACTCGGCATCACGGTGATGATCTCCGACTCCGCCATCGGCACCGAGATCTCGCCCAGCGAGTAGAAGGGGTGTCCGAAGGCGAGTACGTCCTCGCCGATCCGGTCGGTCACGGTGCCGGTGGCAGCCAGGCGCAGGTCGCCGTCCACGAGCACGGCAGCCACCGAACTGCCCGGGGGCAACAGGACCCCGTTGTCCGTGGAGACCGCTTCGGAGGCCGCGCCGATCGGGGCCAGGGGACCGAGGCTCCGCGTCAGTTGGGTCTCGATGCTCGTCGGAAAGCCGGTGATGCCCCACCCCACGGCCGGTGCGGTCTGCGAACCCTGACTGGGACGCAACTGCTCGAACGCCTCGTGCAACGTCGAAACCGCGTCACGCTGATGCAGCAGATCGTAGACCGATGGCGCCGGAGTGGCCGAACGCAACGCGTCCCCCAGCCCCCCCCCGGCCGCTCCGCCGGCTCCGATCGCGCGCATCGAAGCGATCGGAGTGATGCCGGCGATCGGGTCCTTGGCGAAGGCCCAGGAATAGGCTACGGCGCCTAGAAGCCGGTCTCCGATGTAGACCGGGCTACCGCTCATCCCGGCGATGATGCCCGAGTGCTCCAGTCCCTGACCGCTCAGGCGAGCGACGACGTAGTCCTGGCCGGGCGAAGTGTTGCGTACGACTCCGAGGACCTCGAATTCGAAACGCTCTCGGCTCTGACCGGCGAAGACCGACAGGCCCCAGCCGCGTTGGCCGCGCTCCACTTCGTCGAGGGAGATGATCGGAGCGTATTCGCTGGAACCCTGATCAGGCGTCGCCGACGCCCCAGATCCGTTCGACGAACCCGAGACCATACCGGCGAACAAGAGACCCGAAAGGAGGAGAGAGAATTGCAGTTTCACGTAGAGTCCTTGCCGTCGATCACCGGTTGCCCGAGCAGTTCCTGGAGCCGAGACCGCGAGACCCCGCCCACTCGCCGCAGCCGCCAGCCGTTCTCGGTCGGTTCTACCAGGGTCGACGGCGGCCCTCCGGGCAGTCGTCCCTCATCGACGACCAGGCCATCGACCCGAGGGAAGAGCCGCTCGAGCTCCCTGGGCTCTAGTACGGGAGAAGCACCACTTAGGTTCGCACTCGTAGCCGTGAGAGGCATGTCGAGCTCCGACAGCAGACGACGCAGTCCGACATGCGCTGGAATCCGCACCGCGATCGTGCGGCCACCAGCGCTCGCCGCCAGGCGACGATCCGTCGGCAGGATCGCCGTCACCGGCGCCGGCCACACCCGCTCGACCAAGCGCCGAACCGGAGCCGCCTCGACATCGACTCCCAGAACCTTCAACTGCTCCGCCCGGTCGATCACGACCAACAGTGGTTTCCCCGCATCGCGCTCCTTGACGGCATAGACCGCAGCGACCCCTTTCGGGTTCCGGGGGTCGACCGCGATGCCGTAGCTCGACTCGCTGGGAACGAATAGGAGGTCACTCCGGTTGAGCTGTTCGCGGACTCGATCGATCGGGTCTCCCCAGGACCAGCGCCTCACTCCACGGCCCCGGCACCGATCAGCTCCTCTGCGTGCGAGCGCGAGAGATCGGTGATCTCATCGCCCGCCAGCATGCGGGCCACCTCGGCGACCCGCGCCTCGGAGTCGAGTGGGGAGACTTCCACGAAGGTCCTCCCCTGCTCGACCTGCTTGCGGATCCGAAAGTGCTGATGGCCACAACTCGCGACCTGAGGAAGGTGCGTCACGGCCAGGATCTGACCGCCGCTCGCCAGCCGCCGCAGCTTACGCCCCACGGCGGCTGCTTCGCGCCCCCCGATTCCTGCATCTACCTCGTCGAAGACCATGGTGGCTCGGTGGGCAGTGCCGTCGCCCCGCAGAGCCACCTGAAGTGCCAGGTAGACCCGGGCCAACTCACCCCCCGAGGCGACGCGAGCCAGGGGCCGGCTCGACTCACCAGGGTTGGCGGCAAACTCGAAGACCACCTGGTCGAAACCCCAGCTACCGAATTCGACGGGCTCGTCGTCCAAGACCAGCGCACTTCCAGCACGGCTTCGACGCTCCAAGCGGGAACCGAAGCGAGCGCGATCCAGAGCCAGATCCGACAGTTCCGCCTGCACCCGCTCTGCCAACTCCCGCCCCCAACGCTGGCGTGCGGTCGAGAGTTTCAGGGCCTCCTCGCGGTAGCGATCTAGGGCTTCGGCCACCTCCGATTCCAACGCTGCGCGCCCTTCTTCGTCGATCTCCAGGCCGCCGAGTTCGGTCCGCGCTTGGTGGCGGTACTCCAGGACCTCTCGGGTTCCTTGACCGAATCGGCGAAACAACCGCTCGAGTTCCACCAGCCGCTCCTCGACTTGGTCGAGACGTCCAGGGTCGAGCTCAGTCGCGCTGAGTTGCCGACTCACCGACTCCCCCACGTCCTGGAGTAGGACCCGCGCCTCCTCGATCTCGCTCAACCAGCCGGCGGCCTCCGGCAGCCAGCGCTGCAGTGATTCCAGTTGTCGTCGGCTCTCTTCGATTCGCTCCAGGGCCGCACCCTCGCCCTCGCTGATTGCCTCCAATCCGCCGGACAGACCAGCCAGGATCGCCTCGGCATGACGAAGCTGCTCCCGATCCCGCCGCAGTTCGATCTCCTCGTCTTCGACCGGGTCCACGGCGTCGATCTCGCGGAGCTGGAAGCGCAGCAGATCGATCCGCTCCAGACGAGTCCGGTCGTCACCGCTGAGTTGCTCCAGACGCGCGCTCAGCTCGAGGTACGAGCGATAGCTGCCCTCCACCCGAGTCAGCAGTTCGGCCGCTTCGGCCCCGCCCACGCGGTCGAGCCACTCACGTTGTCGCTCCGGCTGGGCGAGGCCGAGTTCGTCCCGCTGACCGTGCAGGGTCATCAGGTAGGGGGCGAGCTGCGTCAACAGTCTCTGGGTCACCGGCTGGTCCTCGACGAAGATCCGGTTCCGCCCCTGAGCGTGAACCTCCCGCCGGATCACGATCTCGTTCCCATCGGCGGTGATCCCAGCTTCGTCCAGAACCTCGCGCCAGCCCGTGCCGGTCGGTTCGAAGACTCCGTGGACCTGCAGGCGATCTGCCCCGGTACGGATCAAACTGGAGTCGGCCCGTCCCCCCGCCAACAGCGCCAGGGCGTCGACCACCATCGATTTTCCTGCCCCGGTCTCACCGGAGAGCACGTTGAGGCCTTCGCCGAAGCGAACGCTCGCCTCGGCCAAAACCGCCAGGTTCCGAACGTGGAGATCTCTGAGCACCGAAGTCCTACTAGGTCACCTCGGAATCAGGAGGGCCTCTCCTCCGACCCGGCGACCGACCCATGCTCCGCGGAGTCGTAGGCCGTCGTGCGGTTGCGGCCGTTCTGCTTCGAGAAGTACAAGGCACGGTCGGCCGCTTCGTAGAGTGCGTCTCCGCGCTTGAATCCGGTCTCGAGTTCGGCGACGCCGAACGAACTGGTAACTGGAACTTCGAAGCCCGCGTAGCGAAACGGCTTGGCTTCGATTACGGCGCGCAGCTTCTCCGCCAGCTGCACCGCCTTCTCGCGCGGGGTTTCCGGTAGCAAAGCCGCGAACTCCTCACCGCCGACGCGCGCGAAGATCTGTTCCGAGCGAAGCAGTTCGCCGACCTTCTCGGTGACGCGCTTCAGCACGTAGTCGCCGCACAGGTGACCGTAGTCGTCGTTGACCTTCTTGAAGCGGTCGATGTCGAACAGGATGAGAGACAGGGGGCGCCCGTACCGTTCGGCGCGCACCGCCTCGCGCTCGATCTCCTCCTGGAACTTCCGCTTGTTGAAGATCTCGGTCAGACCGTCGCGCATGACCAGGTTGTAGATCGCCAGGTGGTAGGCGTTCTCCACATCCTTCTCGTGCAGGAACTTGAAGTGCACCGCCCCCACCTGGAATCGATCGCCACTGCGCAGGGTGTTCTCCCCCTGGATCAGGCGGTCGTTGATGTAGGTGCCGTTGGTACTGCCGGTGTCTTCGAGCACCACCTCCGAGCCCCGATGCTCGAGGCGGGCATGGGTTCTAGAAATCGACAGAACCTCGGGGAGCGTGATCTCGGCCGCCGGAGACCGACCGATCTCGATCACCGATCCCGGACGCAGCCGAAACCTCGTGCCGAGCAAGCGGTTTTCGGGATGGGCAATCAAGATCACGTTGGCTTCGACGCTCGGCGCCTCGACCTGAGGCTCGCGGTGGGCCAAGGTGGCCTGAAAGGCCTGCGTCCTCCCCGCCTCTCGGAGAGCCGAAATCTCGATACTGTCGGTGCTCGAATCAGACAACTTGGACGAAGACTTCCTTGAAGATTTGCGACTTCCCGATGACCGTCCAGGACGGCGCGGCTTCATCAAAACAGAGAATTCCTCTTGGTCGAACCGGGGCCGAGCTTAGCACAGCGATGGTATCGAAGGGGGTCCAGGGGATCGCCGTGGCGCCACCCTTCGGACCCGAGCCAGGCCTCGTACCGCGAGGCTGTGACCACCGGCAGAGGCTGTCGGTTGACCGGCTTCATTCCCGAGCACCGAGCGCCTACAATCACCTCGATGAGACGACCGACCTCACTCCGAGCTCTCCTGCTCCAGGTCCGCGACGCAGCGGCTCCGGCCCAACACGAGCGCCTCTGTTTCCTCGAACGGCTCCGACTGCCGCCGGAACAACTCGTCTCGGTGAACGTCGTGACCGATCGGCTACCGAGCCTCGATGAGGTCCGAGCCTTCGACCTCGTCTTCCTGGGCGGTGCGGGGCGCCACTCGGCCTGCGACCACGAGCACTTCACCGACGCTCTCGAACAGCTGGTGCGAGACCTGGTCCGGGTGGGAGTTCCGTTCTTCGGCTCCTGCTACGGGCACCAGTTCCTGGTTCGGGCCCTGGGCGGTCGGGTCATCCACGACCAGAGCCGAGAGGAGGTCGGGACCTTCGAGATCGAGCTCACCGCCGACGGCACTTCCGATCCGTTGCTCCTCGGACTGCCGCGACGCTTCGACGTCCACCTCGGTCATCACGATCGGGTGGTCGACCTGCCCCCCAACATCGTGCCACTGGCCCACAGTGCACGCTGCCCGAATCAGCTGATTCGCGTGGTCGACAAACCCGTGTACGGATCGCAGTTCCACAGCGAGATGACGCTACAGCACATTCGGGAGCGTCTCTTGATGTACGCCGACGAGTACCTCGAAGACGACGGCGAGAGCCTCTCGAGCCTGCTACGGGCGACGAGCTACGCGGACGGTCTACTGCGACGCTTTCTCGATCTCTGTCTCGAACAGCGCGCTAGTCAGGCGGTCCGATCAACTCCCGAGCCCGTCGTGTCGCTTCCATCACCGCCTTGATCAAGGTGACCCGCAAGCCGCCTTCCTCGAGGGTCAGGAGCCCATCGACGGTGCACCCGGCCGGCGTCGTTACCGCGTCCTTGAGGAGCGCTGGGTGTTGCCCGGTCTCGAGGACCATCTGCGCCGCGCCGAGGACCGTCTGAGCGGCCAGTTCCGTCGCCACCGACCGCGGCAACCCCGCTTTCACGCCTCCCTCTGCCAGCGACTCGATGACGACGTAGATGAAGGCCGGACCACTGGCCGAAAGGCCGGTGACGGCGTCCATGTGGTGTTCGTCGAGACGCTGCACCCGACCCAGCGGCCGGAAGAGAGTCTCGACCAGATCCATATGGGCTTCCGATGCCCAACGCCCGGCCGAAAGGACCGACATTCCGGCATTGACCAGGGAGGGTGTGTTGGGCATGACTCGGATGACCGGCACGCCATCGCCCGCGGAGGCCTCCAGACGTGCGGTGGTGGCCGACGCCACGATCGAAACCACCAGCTGGTCGGCATGCAGGACGTCCCGAACCTCACTCAGCACCTCAGCGGCCTGGTAGGGCTTGACGCACAGCAGAACGGTCGATGCCTCGCGAACCGCGGTCGGGTTGTCGAGCTCGACCGCCACGCCGAGTTCCTGCTCCAACAAGTCGAGACGACTCCGGTGGGCGGCGGTGGCGACGATCTGTTGCGGTTCGAGCACCCCACCGTCCAGCCAGCCTCGGATGAGCGTGCCGCCCATCTTGCCCGCTCCGAGCACGGCGACTTCGTAGCTCACGAGCCCCCCAATCCCAAGACCGCGCGTGCCACGTGGCCGGCGATCTCCGGATTCTCGCGCAGCCGGCGGATCGAGTACTCGTACCAGTCCTTGCCGTAGGGAACGTAGATCCGGACCCGATGCCCCTGCTCGATCAGAATGTCGCGCAGCTCTTCGTCGACCCCGAGGAGCATCTGGAACTCGTAGCGATCCCGAGGCACCCCCAGGGATTCCACCAGCCCGGTCGCCCGAGCGACGAGGTACTCGTCGTGCGTCGCGATCGCGGTGTACACCCCCTGGCGCAAGAGCTTCTCGAGTGCGATGACGAAGTTGGCCCGCACCGTTTCGTAGCCCTTCCAGGCGATGCTCCGGGCCTCGATGTAGATCCCCTTGCACAGCCGGATGTTGGCGCCTTGCTCGGGCAGGCTGCTGATGTCGTCCAGGGTACGGCGCATGTAGGCCTGGAGCACCGTACCGACGCAACCGTGTTTCTCCTGCAAGTCCCAGTAGGTGCGCAAGGTGGCATCGGTGGTCGTGGCATCTTCCATGTCGATCCGCAGGAAGTTCTTCAACTCTCGCGCCTTGGTGGCGAGAATGTCCAGGCAGTCACGGCAGAACATCTCGTCCTGGCCGAGCATCAACATCGTCGGCTTGATCGACACGTTCGAATCGAGATTCTCTTCGGCGATCCGATCGTAGACTCGGTTGTACTCTTCGACGTAGCCGAGCGCCGTCTCCTGTTCGCCGACCCCCTCCCCCAGGACATCGATGGTGGCCATGGCGCCGAGTTCGTTGAGCCGGCGCACGGTACGGACCGCATCCTCCAGGGTCGGCCCGGCCACGTAGCGCTTGGCGACCCGCCACACGACGAAGCGCGGGGCCAGGGGTAGGGTGCGAACCAGGATCGTGTTGAACAGGCTCATCGCCGAGTGATCTTACTGAGAAGCGATCGCCTACGGTACCCGAGCCGACCGAGGTGAGGCGGGACGACGAGGCAACCGGGAGCGATCACACCGCCACAGAACCGTTGGCGTCTTCCTGCACCCAACGCACCGACTTCGAGCAGGGACATACGCCCCCGACGTGCCGCAAGTTGGGCATCTCGCGAGAGGCGGCTCCGCCGTCGAGCTCGCCGGCGTGCACCTTCCGCAGAAGGTCGATGTACCCCTTGAAGTCCCGCCCGGCGGTGTACTGCTCGGGGAGGTTCCGAACGAGGTGCCGAATGTACTCTTCCACATCCTCGAAGGTCTCGCCGTCCGCGCCAACGAGTTCCCACGCGTGCATCCCACGACGCCGGAAGAACCGCTTGTCCGGCGTACTGATGAGATCCTCGGGACGTCCCACCCCGTCGACGGTTTCGCCGCCTTCGGTCATCCGACGCAGGACCTCACGGGCTGCCTTGTGGTCTAGCTTCTCGTCGCGGGCGCGGATGTAGCGCAGGTTGAGATCTCGCACCACCTTGTCGCACTCGTCGTAGTAGTCCGACTGCGCCTCTCCGTTCTTCATGGGCTTGAGACCGTAGCGGACGTTGGTACCACCACCCCGCTCGTCACCGAACATCTCTACGCCCCGGGGTAGCCACTTGTTGATGTGCTTCTGCAAAATCTCCATCGTCACGAAGGGCTCGCCCTTGGCAGACTCCTCCGCCCACCGACGCATGGGCACGACGCCGGTCGCCAGATGGAAGGCCTCCTCGCGCAGCATCTGGGGCATGCTCTCGGCCATCGGCTGGTAGGCCGAGACCTTCTGCATCGTGAGCTGGTACTTGCCTACCCGGTCGATCAGGGCGCAGAACACGATGTTGTCGACGAAGGAGTCGAAGTCGATGTTGAAGGCCCCCAGGGTATGCGACCCGGTCCGCATCTGGAGGATCTCTTCGACCATCTCCTCACCGCTCTGATCGCTGACGTTCGACCAGTCGTCCTCCAGCAAGAGATGGAGCATCTGATAACCGTGCCGTAGCTCTTCGGCCATCATGCGCAGGACCCAGAACTGATCCTGCTCGCTCTGGGCTCGAGCCAGCGTCAACTGGTGCTGCTGGATCGACCCGAACTCGGTGCTCGCCTGTGCCTTGACCGCCCCGAGCAGATGCGATGCCTGCTGCGGTTTCATGTCGCAAGCCTTGGTGTACTTGGGCTTACCCTCTTCCTCCCCGCACTCGATGATGCCGCACATGCCGCACTCGCGATGGGCCACCAGTTCGAACCGCTCGTCCTTCGGGAAGTACTTCTCCCAATTGTCGATCAGGAACTGGTAGTCGGGAAGAAACCGCTCGCGCCAGCTCTCCACCGCGCTGTGGAAGCGATTCGGAAGTCGGGTCGTGGTCGTGCTCATGCTGGCTCCTCAGCGATCGAGGTGAAGGGCGAGGGAGGTGACGGGGGCAGGCTCGAAGCCGAGCGCCCGGAAGAAACCGGAGACCTGGGGCATGCCTTCGTCGACCATGGTGCGAACGGTCTTGGCGCCACGGGACCGGAAGCGCTGCCACATCTCTTCGGCGAGACGGCGGCCGATCGACTGACCGCGGTGGTCGGGGTCGACGCCAAGTACCTCGACCCAACCCGTGGGCTCCTCGAGGCCGAACTCGCCGGATCGGACTTCGCCGAGCAGGAACCCCACCACACTGCCGTCGATCTCGGCCACCAACGAGACCTCGGGATCACGACGGATGTAGTAGACGATTCTCCGCTCCCACACGTCGGGGCGATAGGTCCCCCCGATCTTCTCGTCGATGGCGGCAATGTCCTCGAGATCGAGATCTTCGACCGGTCTGATCTTCATCGCTAGAGTCCTCACTGCGCCCGAGGGGGCGTTTGCATGTACGTATCGGCCGCATGTCGGGACGTCCACGATCCGCTGCTGGTAGCTCGACCGAGGTCGGATGCAGCTCCGGCGGCTGGCTTCATTCTACCGATGGCGCGGTCCCGGGCGCAACGCTACGGGCGTCGGCGAAACCTCTCTACCGTGTCTCGATACCAGTCGCGGGAGCGGATCAGTTTCCAGTCTCTTCCCTCCCCGTTCAGATCCATGGCGACGGCCGCACTCAGTTTGCGGTAGCGGGCGAAGAACACACCCTGGGGAGCCGCCGGCTGCCGCCGCACCACCTCGGCCTGCAGTTCGATGTGATCCCCTCCCTGCACCAGAAAATCCCGCAGATCGAGCCAATCGGCTCCGAGGGTCACCTCGCCTCCGGCCTCGACGTCCGGGACCTCGAGGAAGTGATCGAGCCAGGCCAGACGGGGAACCCTCTGGGTCATCAGTTCGAGGACCAACGAACTGTCGCGCAGCTCCGCCTCGAGACGACCACTGACCTCGGCCCGGAGGTCTCCCTGGGTGGTCTCGACTTGTCGCACGGTCGCCTGCGGCAGCCGGACCCTGGCCCACCAGTCGGAGATGCTCTTCGACTTGCCACCCTCCGATCGGCCCGTGTGGTGGACTCCATCGAGCCGCAGTCGGCTTCCGTCGAGACGCACTGTGCCACTCTGGAAGTCCGCATCCGAGAGTGGAACCTCGAGCTCGAGGTCGAAGCGGAGATCGAGACCTCCCAGTGAGCCCTCGAGGCCACGGCCGGCGACGGAGAGCGATCCCGAACCCGTCGCGAGCTGCGGCTCGAAGGTCGTGGCCAGCCCAACCTCGACCTCACCGGACTGCAGGATGAACGCAGACCCGGGGGGGATGTACGAGCCGAAGTGGGATACGTCCGGCACGACCGCGGTTTGGCAGGTCGACCTCGATGGTCAGGTCTTCGACCGGCTCGTAGATCGCCGCCGAGCGCGACCTGAGGTTCACCTCCAGGCGAGGACCACGCACCACCCCTCCCTGCTCTCCCAACCCAACGTCGAACTCTTCGAGGGCGGCGGTGATCTCGACTCCTCCCGTAGCCACGGTCTCCGCCGCCAGAGTCCCCTCGCCCCGCACCGAGAAATCAAAGTACTGGACGGAGAGCTCCGGTCCTTCGAACGTCAGCTCGCTGCCGGCTAGGACCTCGCCTTGCCGCAGATGCAGGAGTGCCTGCAGTCGGCCTTCCCCTCGCAGGTCGAGCCAGTCGTAGCGGGAGAGGTAGTACGGCAGGTACACCATTTCGCTGGCTTGCATCGACAAATCGATAAAGCCGTCGAGAGTCCTCAAGCCTTCAGACACCGTTCCCGCCCGGAACTCGTGGGGACCAAAGCGCAATTCTCGCACCAGCAGACGCTCCGCCAACCTATGGCCATCGTCCTCGCCGACCATGGACAGATGGGAAAGATCCACCCGCAGTGGCCCGCGCCCCTGAAAGGACACGTCGCCGTCTAAGCGGCCCTCTCCCCTCCAGGAGAAGGGCGACAGGTTCAGGCTCCGCAGACCCTCCACCTGCATCCCGCCCAGCGTCGTACGCCATCCGGGCGAACCTCTAGAACCCGGCGGCTCGTCATCGTGGGTTTCGATCTCTACCGAGACGTCGGCTCCTGCCAGGTCCATCCAGCTGAACCGAACGTGGCGTCGCCAGAGCGACGGCAGCACCAGGTACACGTGCGCGTGGTCGACGGTCACGCTGCCGGAAGACCGGCGGAGATCCCAGCGAACCTCGGCCTGGGTCAGGTGGATCAACCCCGGCAACCAGGAGTAGCCGCTTTGCCAATCCACCGACCACTTTCCTGAGGCGGGATGGAGCCATCGAGGGCCGAGTTCGGTCCCCAGGAACAGGTTGGCCCCAAGGAGGTAGACGAGTTCCAGAACCACCAGGAGGCCCCCGATTCGGCGCCACCAGCCGCGGCGCGAAGCCCTCGTGGCAGGCTCCTGCGAGGGTGGCTTTCTCCCGTCAGGCGTCGTCAACGGAGAAACTCGGAGGGCTCCGTCGTGGCGACCGTGCGATCAGAAGTTGGCCCGTGAGACTCAGGGCCGCGGTGATTCTGCCGCCGGAGTGGGCACCACCGGCGGCGGTGCAGAGACCGAGTCGCCAGCGGGAACGTGCTCGTGGGCGTGGTACGAACTCCGCACCAGCGGACCCGATTCACAGTGGGCAAAGCCGAGGCTCAACGCGTACTCACGGTGTTCCGCGAACTCGTCGGGGTGCACCCAGCGGTCGACGGGAAGGTGCTTGGTCGTCGGCTGGAGGTATTGACCCAGCGTCATCACCTCGACTCCGGCCCCCCGGATGTCGTGCAGGACCTGCCGGATCTCCTCCCGAGTCTCCCCGATGCCGAGCATGATCCCGGTCTTGACTCTCCCCTGGTATTCCCCCCGGTCGCGTCGTTCGGAGGCCTCGCGCAAGAGATCGAGGGTCCGCTGGTAGCGGCTCCCCGGGCGCGCCTTCCGGTACATCCGCTCCACCGTCTCGACGTTGTGCGAGAAGATCTCGGGTCGCGCTCCCAAGACGATATCGAGGGCGTCGGGAACACCACGAAAGTCCGGAGTCAACACCTCGACCGCCGTCTCGGGGTTGCGTCGATGGATCGCCTCGATCACGTTGGCCCAGTGGCGCGCTCCACCATCGGGAAGATCGTCGCGATCGACCGAGGTGATCACCGCGTGTCGCAGGCCCATCGTGGCCACGGCTTCCGCCACATGGTCGGGCTCCTCGGCGTCGACTCCCGGATTGGGGCGCCCCGTGGTCACGGCACAGAAACCGCAACGCCGCGTACAGATCTCGCCCAGGATCATGAAGGTCGCGGTACCCTGCTCTCCCCAGCACTCGTAGATGTTGGGACAGCGCGCCTCGGCGCACACCGTATTGAGGTTGAGCCGATCTACCAGGCGCCGCACCTCGTGGTAACGCTCGGGCGTGGCGAGGCGGATCTTGAGCCAATCCGGACGCGGTTGGCGAGGGAGCGTCGGATCCAGATGGCCGGCGGGTCCCTTGCCGATCTGGATCAACTGCGGACTGGAGTGCGGTCGGTCGCTCATAGCCGGCCTATCCTAGCCGAATCAGCTCGCCTCGAAGTCGAGGCCGAGGTCGAGGCAGGGCGAACTGTGGGTGATCCAGCCCACCGAGATCAGATCGACTCCGGTGGCCGCGATCGGCCCGACAGTCTGCTCGGTGATTCCGCCGGACGCCTCGGTAACGCAGCGTCCCCCGACCCTGGCGACCGCCGTCGTGAGTTCGTCGATCGTCATGTTGTCGAGCAACACGGCGTCGACTCCACAGTCCAGTGCTTCCTCGAGCTGTTCGAGGTTGTCGACCTC
Source organism: Thermoanaerobaculia bacterium (assembly GCA_030429235.1). Lineage (GTDB taxonomy): Bacteria > Acidobacteriota > Thermoanaerobaculia > Multivoradales > JAIOJS01 > JAIOJS01. Next base: position 45,229 of record JAUIDB010000030.1, read on the forward strand.
GACTTCGATCTTGACCAGATGACCCACCCGGTCGCGAACCGATGCCAGCGCCGCTCGCACCGAGCCGGCCACGGCCAGGTGGTTGTCCTTGATCAGGACCGCATCGTCGAGACCGAACCGATGGTTCGCTCCCCCACCGGCCCGCACCGCGTACTTTTCCAGCGCTCGTAGGCCGGGTGTCGTCTTGCGGGTGCACACGATCCGAGCTCTCGTCCCTGCCGTACGCGCCACGAGAAGAGCGGTGGCCGAGGCCACGCCGCTCAGATGCCCGAGGTAGTTGAGCGCCACGCGCTCGGCGGTGAGGAGGGCTCCGGCCGGGCCTTCGATGCGAGCGACCACGTCCCCGGCTTCGACCCGACTCCCGTCCCCGATCCGCGCGTCGAACCGAATCGACGAGTCGACGGCGGCAAAGGTGTGACGAGCCACCTCGAGACCGGCCACGACCCCCGGTTGGCGCGCCGCAATCGTTCCTCGCCATCTGAGGTGCGGCGGAATCGTCGCGTTGGTGGTCAGATCCCCGGCATGACCGAGGTCTTCTCGCAAAGCCGCGGTGACGGCGTCGCGGTACTGGAGCGGGTGGAGCGGGAGCAGCCGGGGTACCTCCTGGCCGACCTCGGGGGATTCGACCTTCACGACGAGAGATCACTCACCTGAGAACCCGACGCTACCGTCTCTTCTCCGTCCAACAGCTCCGCGGCGGTCCAGAAGCTACGACTCGCCTGCTCCGGGTCGAGCTCTGGGTAGTCTTCTCGATAGTGCGCACCGCGACTCTCGCGTCGCCGTCGCGCCGCCTCGGCCACCAGCCGGGCCACGAGAAGCAGGTTGCCGGTCTCCCAGGGGGCGTCGCCGAGTTGTTCGTGGAGCTCGGTCAACTCGCGATTCGCCGCCACCAGATCCTCCTCCCGCCGAGCCAGTCCCACGGCGTCCCAGGTCAGCTCCCGCACGCGTTGGTGTACCGACCGCACGACCTCGGGCCGACAGCGCCGATACCGGCCCGCGATCTGACGGGCCCGACGCCACACGGCTGGACTGTCCGGGGCCGCCAATAGAGAGTCGTTCACCGACTGTGCGGCTTCGGTTCCGTAGACCAGCCCCTCCAGAAGGGAGTTGCTAGCGAGCCGGTTGGCGCCGTGGACTCCAGTCGAAGAGGTTTCGCCGCAGGCCCAGAGACCGGCCAAGGAACTCCGTCCCTCGAGATCGACGGCGATGCCGCCCATGTGGTAGTGGACCGCTGGAGTCACGGGCATCGGATCGACTCGGGGATCGATGCCGACCTCGGCGCAGCGCTGAAAGACGGTAGGGAACCGACGGGGCAGCCGCTCTCCGATCGAGCTACGGCCGTCGAGAAAGACCCGACCACCGTTCCCTCGCCGTCGCCAGATGGCGCGGGCCACGATGTCGCGCGGAGCCAACTCGGCCAACGGGTGCTCCTCGAGCATGAACCGTTGCCCCTCCTCGTCGACCAGAATCGCCCCTTCACCTCGAAGAGCCTCGGTCAAGAGGGGTAGCGGATCAGTGTCGGCCGCCAAGGCCGTGGGGTGGAACTGCACCATCTCGAGGTCTGCGAGCACGGCGCCGGCGCGAGCGGCCATCGCGAGTCCGTCGCCCGTCACCTCTTGGGGGTTGGTGGTGTACCGATACACCTGGCCGATTCCGCCGGTCGCCAGAACTACCGCGGGGGCCGCCCAACAGCGCCACGCGCCGTGGCGATCGAGACCCAGCAGGCCGATCACTCGTCCGTCCTCGACCACCAGATCCTGAGCGAAGACCTCCTCCTCGACCCGAATCCAATCCGCGGCATCGACCGCTGCGGCCAGGGTGCGACTGATCTCCGCCCCCGTCGCATCGCCGCCGGCGTGCAGAATACGACGTTGGGAATGGGCAGCTTCGCGCCCCAGATGGAGCTCTCCCGCGGGATTCTGGTCGAAAGCGGCTCCCCGCTCGATCAGTTCCAACACCCGCTCCGGACCTCGCAAAGTCAGCTGGCGCACTGCGTCCTGGTCTGCGATCCCCCCGGCTACCGCCAGCGTATCGGCCGCATGCTCGGACGGCGAGTCCGTTCCCGAGAGTGCCACCGCAACGCCCCCCTGGGCCCAGGAGGTCGACCCTCCCTCGCCGAGGCGACTCTTGGTCACCAAGGTCACCCGCTTCCCATCGAGCGCGAGTGCGGCCTGCATCCCGGCCACTCCGCTACCCACCACCAGGACGTCGCAGGCGTGGGGCGGGTCCAGTCGGACGACCGGAGCGCTCATCCGCGGGGTCCCCTACCGACCTCGAGCATCCGTGCGACGGCCGAACGGGCCCGCTCCGAAGTCGCGGGGTCGACGACGACCCGGTGCTCCAGGTTCTGTAGAGCCTCGAGCACTTTGGGCAAGGTGATCCGCTGCATGTGGGGGCAGAGATTGCAGGGTCGGACGAAGTCGACCTGCGGGAAGTTGACCGACACGTTGTCTGACATCGAGCACTCGGTGATCATCACGACCCGGGAGGCGCCCGACCGTTCGACCCCCTGGATCATGGCCGAGGTCGAACCCACGAAATCGGCCTCCGCCAGCACATCCTGAGGGCACTCGGGATGAGCCAACACGTAGATCGAAGGATCCTGGGCCCGGTAGGCCTTGATCTCCTCGCCGGTGAACCGCTCGTGCACCTCACAGTGCCCCTTCCAGAGGATCAGCTCGACGTCGGTCTGCGATGCGACCCACTGGCCGAGGAACTCGTCGGGCAGGAAGATGACCTTGTCGACACCGAGTGACTCCACCACTTCGACGGCATTGGCCGAAGTGCAGCAGATATCCGACTCCGCCTTCACGTCCGCCGACGTGTTGACGTAGGTCACCACCGGCACCCCGGGATGACGCTCTTTGAGCAAGCGAATGTCAGCCCCGGTAATCGACTCGGCCAACGAGCAGCCGGCCTTGACGTCGGGAATCAGAACGGTCTTTTCGGGCGACAGGATCGCCGCGGTCTCCGCCATGAAATGGACGCCACACAGAACGATGACCTCGGCGTCGGTACGAGCGCCGAACTGCGCCAGGCCCAGGGAGTCCCCCCGATAGTCAGCGATGCCGTGGAAGATCTCGGGCGACTGGTAGTTGTGGGCCAGGATGACCGCATTGCGCTCCTCTCTCCATCGCAGGATCTCCGCGATGTAGGGGGCGTGGATCCTCCACTCCACCTCTGGTACGACCCGACTCATCCGGTCGTAGATGGGGGCCAGATCGGCCAGCAGCTCTGTCGTGGCCGGCGCTATCTCGGTCGCTGCGGTTCTCTCCAGGCTCATCACAACCTCCGTCTTGCCTCGGTCCAATATGCTCAGACTGAGCATATTCATGGGTCAGAAAAAGGGCCTAGTGGCCACGGCTCTTATGCTACAACTGAGTATAAGTAAAAGTCAAGGCTTCCGCTCGGAAGAACCTCGGGGCGTCCGACGACGGTTCATCACCATCGCCTGGAGCATACCCAGCACGAGGAACAACGCTCCGGTGAGATCGCCTTGACCTAGCGCTAGCAGGGGGACCGAGAGGACCAACACCACGAACTGGCCCGCCGCTTGGATCGCTCCACTGTCCGCCTCTCGCGGCGCGCGCTTCGAGCTCTCTGCCGTCTCGGTGGCCTCCACCCCACCGGACCGTTCGCCCTTAGCCGACGGCGCTTGCCGGTCGACCGTGGCCGCCTGGCGCTGGAGCTCTTCGGCCACATCGGGGGCATAGGTCACGACGATGGCGAGGTAGGTGAACCCGGCCGCCAAGCCCTGAGCTCGCCAGCCTCCGCGGCCCGCCGCCCGCTGCACCACCCAACCGACCCACAGACCCACTGGCAAGGCCAGAAGCCCGATCTCGTAGCCGGTGAGCACCAGCACTCCGCGGTAGAACAGCGCCCCGACTGCGGCGGCCAGAGCACCGTAGCCGAGGCAACGCAGCCAGGGGAATCCTTCGGGCCTTCCCTCGCCGTTCCGAGTCTTCACCCGCGCAACGCTCCTGGTAGACCGATCCCGGGACGAGACCGCTCTCGGAGGACCTCGCGCCGGAATCGAAAGCGCTCGGCCGGACGGCCGCCGGCGCTGCTGTCGTACACGCCGGTACCTTCGACCAGCCCTCCCCGTTCGATCAACCGACGGAAGTTCTGTTTGTGCAGGCGTACCCCCGACAGCGCCTCGACCACCCGTTGCAGCTGGAGCAGGGTGAAGGACTCGGGCAGGAGCTCGAACACCACCGGCCGGTACTTGATCTTCCCTCGGACCCGGCCCAGGGCGGTGGCCAGAATGCGTCGATGGTCGAGGGCCATGGCCCGACCCAGATGGCGAGTTCGGCCGTGCGGCTCGGAACTGTCTCGACGAGCCTCCTCGACCAAACCGACCTCGTACAGAAGCTCGTAGCGTTCGAGGACCCGGTCGGGATCCCAGGTCGAGCCACCGAGACCAAAAGCGATCTGCCCCCGCTCGCGGCGCCTTCGCACGGCGGTGGCATCGACGGCTCCAGTCCCCGACTCGATCCACCGGGTCAGCGCCGGTTCGATCACCCGATCGATGATCGCCGGCCGCCCCGACCGCCAATCTTCCCAGGGCAAGTACTCGTAGGCTCCGCGCCAACTCGCCTCCCCCTC